>NZ_JARXYX010000042.1 GCF_029893585.1 Streptomyces sp. LBL | reverse complement strand
CGGCCCGGTCCTGGGGCCCCCCGCGGGTAACCCCCCCTGGCGGGGGCTCCGTGGGGGGTGGGGGTTCACCGCGCGCCCGCCGCGCCGGCGGGGGGGGGGTGGCGCGGGAAACCCGCCCCCACCGCCCTGACCAGGAGTTCACACCCCGAGGGAGTGCGGAATCAGCTGCAGCCGCTGGTCGAGCCGCAGCCCTCGCAGATGTAGCAGGAGCCGGCCCGCTGCATCTTCGTACCGCAGGAGAAGCACAGCGGGGCGTCGGCCTGGATGCCCAGCTGCATCTCCACCAGTTCGGCGCTGGTGTGGGCCTGCTGCGGGGCGGGCATGGCTGCCTCGAACTCGGGCTTCGGCGTGGCTACGGCCTTCAGCTCCTGGGCCCGCGGCGCAGACTGGGCCAGTCCCTCGACGTCGACCTCGTCCTCGGACGGCTCGTACGAACCGGTCTCCAGGTGACGCTGACGCTCCTCGGCGGAGTGGATGCCGAGCGCGGAACGCGTCTCGAAGGGAAGGAAGTCCAACGCCAAACGGCGGAAGATGTAGTCGACGATCGACTGCGCCATCCGCACGTCCGGGTCGTCCGTCATACCGGCCGGCTCGAAGCGCATGTTCGTGAACTTCGATACGTACGTCTCCAGCGGCACTCCGTACTGAAGGCCGACGGAGACCGCGATGGAGAAGGCGTCCATCATGCCCGCGAGGGTCGAGCCCTGCTTCGACATCTTCAGGAAGACCTCGCCGAGACCGTCGTCCGGGTAGGAGTTGGCGGTCATGTAGCCCTCAGCACCGCCTACGGTGAAGGACGTCGTGATGCCGGGACGGCCCTTGGGAAGGCGCTTACGGACCGGACGGTACTCGACGATCTTCTCGACCGTCTCGCGGATGGTCGCCTCGACCTTCTCCGTGACCTCGGCCTTCTCCTTCTCCTTGGTCTTGGCGGAGAGCGGCTGGCCGACCTTGCAGTTGTCGCGGTAGATGGCGAGGGCCTTGACGCCCATCTTCCATGCCTCGAAGTAGACCTCTTCGACGTCCTTGACGGTCGCCGACTCCGGCAGGTTGACCGTCTTGGAGAGCGCGCCGGAGATCCACGGCTGGATCGCTGCCATCATGCGGACGTGGCCCATAGCGGAGATGGAGCGCTCGCCCATGGCACAGTCGAACACCTCGTAGTGCTCGTGCTTGAGGCCCGGAGCGTCGATCACATTGCCGTTCTCGGCGATGTGGGCGACGACCGCCTCGATCTGCTCCTCCTGGTAACCCAGACGGCGCAGGGCCTGCGGGACGGTGCCGTTGACGATCTGCATCGAGCCGCCGCCGACCAGCTTCTTGAACTTGACCAGGGCGAGGTCGGGCTCGAGGCCGGTGGTGTCGCAGGACATCGCCAGACCGATGGTGCCGGTCGGGGCGATGACGGACGCCTGGGAGTTGCGGAAACCGTTCTTCTCACCGAGGTGCAGCACGTCCTGCCATGCCTCCGTGGCGGCGGCCCAGATCGGCGTGTCCAGGTCGTCCACGCGAACGGCAACGGTGTTGGCGTCCGAGTGCTGCTTCATGACGCGCAGGTGCGGCTGGGCGTTGCGGGCGTAGCCGTCATACGGGCCGACGACCGCGGCGATTTCGGCGGAACGCCTGTACGACGTGCCGGTCATCAGGGAGGTGATGGATCCGGCGAGGGCGCGGCCGCCGTCGGAGTCGTACGCGTGGCCGGTCGCCATCAGCAGGGCGCCGAGGTTGGCGTAACCGATGCCGAGCTGGCGGAACGCGCGCGTGTTCTCGCCGATCTTCTGCGTCGGGAAGTCCGCGAAGCAGATGGAGATGTCCATCGCGGTGATGACAAGCTCGACGACCTTGGTGAAGCGCTCGATCTCGAAGGACTGGTGACCCTTGCTGTCGTCCTTGAGGAACTTCATCAGGTTCAGCGAGGCGAGGTTGCAGGACGTGTTGTCCAGGTGCATGTACTCGCTGCACGGGTTCGAGCCGTTGATACGGCCGGACTCCGGGCAGGTGTGCCACGCGTTGATGGTGTCGTCGTACTGGATACCGGGGTCTGCGCAGGCCCAGGCCGCCTCGGCCATCTTACGGAAGAGCGACTTGGCGTCGACCTCCTCGATGACCTCCCCGGTCATGCGGGCACGCAGACCGAACTTGCCGTCCCCCTCGACCGCCTTCATGAACTCGTCGTTCACCCGGACCGAGTTGTTGGCGTTCTGGTACTGGACGGACGTGATGTCGTCGCCGCCCAGGTCCATGTCGAAGCCCGCGTCACGCAGGGCGCGGATCTTCTCCTCTTCCTTGACCTTGGTCTCGATGAAGTTCTCGATGTCGGGGTGGTCGACGTCGAGAATGACCATCTTGGCTGCACGGCGGGTGGCGCCACCGGACTTGATCGTTCCTGCGGAGGCGTCGGCGCCGCGCATGAAGGAGACCGGGCCGGAGGCGTTGCCTCCGGAGGACAGCAGTTCCTTGGAGGAACGGATACGGGAGAGGTTGAGGCCGGCGCCGGAGCCGCCCTTGAAGATCATGCCCTCTTCCTTGTACCAGTCGAGGATCGACTCCATGGAGTCGTCGACGGACAGGATGAAGCAGGCGGAGACCTGCTGGGGCTGGGGCGTGCCGACGTTGAACCAGACGGGACTGTTGAAGCTGAAGATCTGGTGCAGGAGGGCGTACGCCAGCTCGTGCTCGAAAATCTCGGCGTCGGCAGGCGAGGCGAAGTACTTGTAGTCCTCGCCGGCCTTCCGGTACGTCTTCACGATGCGGTCGATCAGCTGCTTGAGGCTGGTCTCGCGCTGCGGGGTGCCCACGGCACCCCGGAAGTACTTGCTGGTGACGATGTTGACCGCGTTCACCGACCAGAAGCCGGGGAACTCGACGCCACGCTGCTCGAAGTTGACCGAGCCGTCGCGCCAGTTGGTCATGACGACGTCACGGCGCTCCCAGGACACCTCGTCGTACGGATGCACGCCGGGGGTGGTGTGGATGCGCTCGATACGCAGTCCCTTGGTCGCCTTGGTGCCCTTGGCGCGGGAACTCCGTGCCGGACCGCTCGCCGTCTCTGTCATGCCGCCTCCCTGTACGGGCTAAAACGCCCTGAAGTGCCACGATGTTCCCGTGACACGGTGTTCTGTCTGGTGTTGCGGGCACTCACGTGCTACCCCGCAACAGGTCTATTCCTCACCGCCGCCCGGCCGGCCCCGTAGTTTGAGGCTCCGGTCCGACCCGCCGGTCAGTCAGCGACGCGTGCGGGCTCGGGGACCTGAGCAGTACCCCCGGACCCGAGGTCGCTTTCCTGGCTCCCCGCGACGGCGCCCTCGCCGTCGACGGCACCCTCGCGGTCCTCGTTGTCCGCGGCCGGGGACCCCGTCGCCCTGAGTTCCGCGATGGCTGCCTCGAAGTCCTCGGGCGAGTCGAACGCCCGGTAGACGGAGGCGAACCGCAGATAGGCGACGAGGTCGAGTTCCTGCAACGGGCCGAGTATGGCCAACCCCACGTCGTGGGTGGTCAGCTCGGCACTCCCGGTGGCCCGCACCGCCTCCTCGACCCGCTGGCCGAGTTGGGCGAGCGCGTCCTCGGTGACAGGCCGTCCCTGGCATGCCTTGCGCACACCATTGATGACCTTGGTACGACTGAACGGCTCGGTGACTCCGGACCGCTTGACCACCATGAGCGAGCACGTCTCCACGGTCGTGAAACGACGGGAGCAGTCCGGACACTGGCGGCGCCTACGGATCGACGTGCCGTCGTCGGTCGTACGACTGTCGACGACGCGGCTGTCGGGATGCCTACAGAAGGGGCAGTGCATGATCTCCCAACCCTCCTCAGAGCAGACTCGATAGCCTCAAGAGGCCTCTCGGGCCCCACGAAGCAGCCCCAGCATAGGCGATCTCCGAGGGCGCGAAGACCCGGGGGACCACAACTTCTGGGCTACTGCCGCAATCCAACCACTAGATGTGGGGATTGGCTCATACACGCATGCCGTACGCGCGTGTCGCTCCCGCAGGGGGGCATGCGCCACCGGACCGTACGCCGCAGCGACACATGAGGGCGCGCAGCAGTATCGCTTCGCCACATGCGGAGATACCGTGGGCGCCGCAGGGAGAGCACGTGGGGTTCCCGCAGAGGTGGGGGCCGGTTCCCGGTCGACGGGATGACGGATGGCAAACTGGGGCGGCACCCACGAGGTCGACACCCCGGCGGTGAAGAGTACAACAATGAGGCCTTTTGCCCGCTAGGTGCCGCGTCAGCTGTACACCCAAACACATGATCAAGTCAGGCTATTCGCGTTTTTTCACTCGAACGTGTGTTTGGCGCAACCTTTCGAAAGCAACTACCGTTGTCCAGCAGGGAGACCATCGAGAGGGGCCGACGTGACCACCACCGCAGACAGTGCCACCATCACTGCCCAGGAACGCTCCCAGGGCCGACTTGAGCCGGTGCATGCGATGAACGAAGCCACGAATCCCGAGGGGCACAAGCGCTCCCTGCCGGGCCGACCTCCCGGCATCCGGGCGGACAGCTCAGGGCTGACCGACCGGCAGCGGCGGGTGATCGAGGTCATCAGGGACTCCGTGCAGCGGCGCGGCTACCCACCGTCAATGCGGGAGATCGGCCAGGCAGTCGGCCTTTCCAGCACCTCCTCCGTCGCCCACCAGCTGATGGCACTGGAGCGCAAGGGCTTCCTGCGCCGCGACCCCCACCGCCCGCGCGCGTACGAGGTGCGCGGCTCGGACCAGTCCTCGTCGGCGCAGCCCACCGACACCGCGGGCAAGCCCGCCGCGTCGTACGTCCCGCTGGTCGGCCGCATCGCCGCCGGTGGCCCGATCCTCGCGGAAGAATCCGTTGAGGACGTCTTCCCTCTTCCCCGCCAGCTGGTCGGTGACGGTGAGCTGTTCGTCCTCAAGGTCGTCGGCGACTCGATGATCGAGGCCGCGATCTGTGACGGCGACTGGGTCACCGTCCGGCGCCAGCCGGTCGCTGAGAACGGTGACATCGTGGCCGCGATGCTCGACGGCGAGGCCACTGTCAAGCGCTTCAAGCGCGAGGACGGCCACGTCTGGCTCCTCCCGCACAACTCCGCCTACGAGCCGATCCCGGGCGACGACGCCACCATCCTGGGCAAGGTGGTGGCGGTGCTGCGGCGCGTGTGACGGCTGCGGCGGACGGGCCTCAGGTCCCGTCCTCTGACCGGGCCCCGGGACCCCTGCGCCGGTTCCGGGGCCCTGCGCTGTTCGTCCCCGGGTGACCACCGGCTCGGCCCGGTGGGTGGCCTGTCCGGCGCCGGACAGGCCACCCACCGGTCACTCCGCCTCCGCCTCTTCCGCCTGCTTCGCCACCGAGTCGATCGCGGCCAGCGACTTCCGGACCTGGTTACGGTCCGTCGTGTACCAGAAGTCGGGCAGTGACGTCTTCAGGTAGCTCCCGTACCGCGCCGTGGCCAGTCGCTGGTCCAGTACGGCGACCACCCCGCGATCCCCTGACGCTCGTACGAGGCGGCCGGCGCCCTGAGCCATGAGAAGGGCCGCATGGGTGGCTGCGACAGCCATGAAGCCGTTGCCGCCGGCGTCCTCCACTGCCTTCTGGCGGGCGCTCATCAGCGGGTCGTCCGGCCGCGGGAACGGGATCTTGTCCATGACGACCAGCTGACAGCTGGGCCCGGGGACGTCGACGCCCTGCCAGAGCGACAGCGTGCCGAACAGACAGGTCTTCGGATCGGCCGCGAAGTTCTTGATCAGCTCACCGAGTGTCTCCTCGCCCTGCAGGAGGATCGGGAACTCGGGGATACGGGAGCGCAGTTCCTCGGCGGCGAGTTGGGCGCCCCGCATCGAGGAGAACAGGCCCAGGGTGCGGCCGCCGGCCGCCTGGATCAGGTCCGTGAGCTCGTCGAGCATGTCCGCGCGGTCACCGTCCCGCGCGGGGCGCGCCAGGTGCTTGGCGACGTACAGGATGCCCTGCCTGGGATAGTCGAAGGGCGAGCCGACATCGACACCCTTCCATTGCGGAACGTCCTCGCCCTCCGTGCCCTCGGGAGCGAGGCCCAGCGAAGCGCCGACACCATTGAAGTCACCGCCCAGTTTCAAGGTGGCGGACGTCAGGATCACCGAGCGGTCCGCGAAGAGCTTCTCCCTCAGCAGACCCGATACGGACATGGGGGCGACGCGCAGGGAGGCGCCGAAACGGTCGTGTCGCTCGTACCAGACGACATCCCACTCGGAACCGTTCGTGATCCGCTCCGCCACGTCGTGCACGCCCTCCACCGAGGCCAGCGCCTGCTTGCGTACCGCGTCCTCGTCCTGGACGGACTTGTCCCGGGTCGCGCCGATCCCGGAGATCACGGTCCGGCACGCGTCCCGCAGTGCCATGAGCGCGTAGCCGAGGTCCTCGGGGATCTCTTCCAGGCGACCCGGCAGGGCCAGCTCCATCAGTCGCTCAAAGCCCTCGGCGGCGGTCTGGAGCTGGTCGGCGGCTTTCTCGTTGACCAGCTTCGCGGCACGGCGCACCGCGCGGTTGACCTGGCCCGGGGTGAGCTCGCCGGTGGCCACCCCAGTGACGCGCGAGACGAGTTCGTGCGCCTCGTCGACGATCAGTACCTCGTGCTGCGGGAGAACCGGGGCACCCTCGATGGCGTCGATCGCGAGCAACGCGTGATTGGTGACGACGACGTCGGCCAGTTTGGCGCGCTCCCGGGACATCTCCGCGAAGCACTCGGCGCCGTACGCGCATTTCGTGGCGCCCAGGCACTCCCGCGAGGAGACCGACACCTGTGCCCACGCCCGATCGGACACACCGGGCGTGAGGTCGTCGCGGTCACCGGTCTCGGTCTCGTCCGACCAGTCGCGCAGCCGCAGCAGGTCCTGGCCCAGCTTGCTGGTGGGTGCCGCCGCCTCGAACTGGTCGAAGAGGCCCTCCTCCTCGTCCTGCGGGACGCCCTCGTGGAGGCGGTGCAGACACAGGTAGTTCGACCGGCCCTTGAGCATCGCGAACTCCGGTCGGCGGCGCAGCAGCGGATGCAAAGACTCGACTGTGCGCGGCAGGTCCCGCTCAACGAGTTGGCGCTGCAGCGCGAGAGTGGCGGTCGCTACGACGACTCGCTCCCCGTGCGCGAGCGCGGGCACGAGATAGCCCAGCGACTTTCCGGTGCCGGTGCCGGCCTGGGCCAGCAGATGGGAGTTGTCGTCGATCGCGTCCGCGACCGCTTCGGCCATGGTCACCTGGCCAGGGCGCTCGGTACCGCCGACGGCGGCGACGGCAGCATGCAGGAGTTCGGGGAGTGAGGGCTTCGTCATAGCGCGACCACCCTACGACCCGGCACTGACAAACGGGTGACCAAGGCGGGGACCAGGGACGGGATCAAGACCAGGTGCTCCTTGGGCATGGATCGTATCGGTCGGGGTGGCGGTTGGGCTTGGCCGGTTCCGGTTCGGGCTGGATCGTTTGACGGCCGAGATCGCTTCGGTTCGTCTGCCAGTGGGCCGGTAGAGCTCCAGGGCGGAGGCGATCACCGCGGTGGCGGTGCTGGTCAGGGCACGGCTCGCGCATGCGGTCAGGTGGAATCGTGCTGGTCACGGCTCGGATCGCGAGGCCGTGGCCGACGGACATCGGCTCGGCTGGGATGTGTTCGGTGCTGCTGGAAATCCGTTCAGCGCGAGTGGGAACCGGATCGGCGCGAGCGGTGTACCAAAAGTGATGACGCTTCGACGTGACGTCACAGCAGATGGCGCAAGGATCGATCTCGGACCATGAGGGCGGCCCGCTTGGCGGGCAGGTCGACCTCGGCGGAGAAAAGGAAACCAGCGCCCAGAAAGGCGGCGATAGAGGGAATGTTGCGAAGGTCGGGTTCCGCGACAAGGCGGGCACAGGCGCACCGTTTGGCGAACACGAGATCGACTACGGCTTTGAGCAGAGCGCTGCCGACACCCCTGCCCCGGTCGGCGACACCGCCGATGAGGAGGTGGATACCGGTGTCGTGGGGGCGGGCGTGATAGTACCGGGCCAGCGGATCAAGGTCCGCACGGTAGATCTCCCAGTAACTCATCGGAATGCCCTCCAGCACACCGAGGCACGGGACACTGCGCCCGTCGTCGGCGAGTTGGGCTCGCAGGTGTTCATCGGTGACGGTCTGAGGTCCGGCGAGTGCCCAGAACTCCGCGACGGCGGGGTCGTTCATCCAGCGGCTGACAAGAGGTAGGTCCCTTTCCGGGTGAACGGGCACGAGCTGGAACGCGCCCACGGGGGTGGCGATAGGACCCCAGTCGGCGACGCGATCGAGCGGGTCGTCAGTTGCCGGGAGGAAGGAAGCGGGCGTTGTCGTGCCCTCGCTCCCGAGCCGGGCGGTGCCTGCGGAGACTCCCGCCTCCTGGAAGAGCACGAGGAGTTCGCCGGACAGACGCAGGTCCAGCGTGTCATGCGTGTCCAGGCTGCCCACGCGTGCGCCCGGGTGGGTGTTGTTTTCGCCCGTTCGCGGTCTCGCGTCGGCGCGGATGCCGACACGGGCGGTACCGGCGTTGGCGTTCGCGTCGGTGGGAGGCACGGTGACGCTCCTCTCAGGAGGGGGGTGGGTCATGTTCCTCAGAAATGAAAGGAGTTGGCGGCATGAACGGAGTTGGTGGTGGTCGGGAGTACTGATCAGGGATGCAGAGGGTTGGCGATGGTGACGTAGACGGACTGGGTGTCCACCGGGCCGGCAAGTTCGTCGAGGCCATGGAGACGGGTGAGCAAGTTGGCCTTGCAGCGCAGGACGGGTGAGTCGAGGAGGCGCGAGGGCAGGGTGCTGCTCAGACGGGCCGGGCCGGAGGCGACATCTGTGAGGAAGCGGCGGAAGGCGGCGAGCAGCAACTGTTCGTCGGCCAGGCGTTGGGAGCCGAACGCTCCGATGAGTCCGAGGACGTTGTTGATCGCGAGGTAGTACGTGAATCGCTCGTCGGTGACCTCATCGGAGACGAAGGTGTCGCTGTGCTCGCCGATTCCGGACAGCCTGGCGTCGAGTTCCGCGCGTCGGGACGTGCGGAAGTAGTAGCCCTGGTTGTCGCGGTAACGGCCGCCGACGGGCCAGCCGTCGCCGTCCAGGAGGAGCAGCGTGTTCTGCTGGTGTGCTTCGAGGGCGATACCTGCCTTCGCGTCGAGCCACAGCACCGGACGGACCACCTGCTCGAGGTAGCGCAGGAACCACTCGGCGGCGATAGTGCCTCGGGGACGACCGGTCCGGCCGGCGAGGCGTGTGACGACTTCCGCGAGGCGGGACCGCAGAGCAGGTCGGTCGGCGTCCTGGCCTCCTTCGAGCGTGCCTGCTGGGACACGGGGCCGGGGCGAGACGAGTCCGGCGATGCAGGAAACGTCGTCCGATGGGCTGAAGGGGTTGTGGCGAATCATCACGTCGAGTCCGAGCATGGGGTCGCCGCCCGGTCCGTCCACGGCGAGCCAGGCCGGGTCGCGCACGATGTCGAACCCGGGGTGGGCGGCGTGCCACTGCCCGGCCAGGCCGCTTCGGAGCAGCCGGTGGACCTCGACACCACGGTGGAGTTCCTTGCGGAGGTTCTCACGACGGGAGTTGGTGATGCGCAGGCCCAGCGACAGCTTGAGCATGGCGGGGGCGTCGGAGCGATGGACAGTTCGCAGAGAGGACGTGGGGTGCCATGGGACACCGTGGGTGCCGAGGTCTTGGAGGAGTCCGGCGTCGAACAGGGCCGCGGCCTCGGGACGGTGCCGGACCTCACGCAGCTGCCACGGGTGCAGCGGCAAGGCCGCGTAACCGTCGGGCAACGCCATCCCGGCTCCGGCGAGCCGTGCAGTGAGCTGGGCCGCGGCAACGGGGCGGCCACGTTCGGTCCAGGCCGAGTCGGTGGCGAGTACGGAAGGAGCGACAGCCAACCAGCGCAAGGGGAATGAGCCACGCAACTCGGGTGAGTACAACCGGGCTTCGGCCTCGGAGAGGCCTTCGCGGCTCTTCGGGGTCGGGTGAAGGGGGTGTCCGAGCACGAGTGCCTGTTCGGCCGCGAGGAAGAGGTCAGGGGCGTCGGCGAGATGCTTTCGGCGTTCCCCGAGGAAGACGCCTGTTCGACGAACGGAGTCGGCCACGCGCCCTACGAGATCGGCGGCGCCGGCGGATGGCTGGGGGCGAACGTGGGCAGCCCCTGCGGAAGCAAGTGAAGGGAGCGCAGGAAAGGCAGTCCGAGTTGTAGGGGTGACTGTGGGAGGGATCGCAGCGGGGGCGGGAGTGGGAGGTGAGACGTTGTTGAGCGTCGGTGCGGGATCGGCTTCCGGCCCCTGGATACCGGTGTGTTCGACGGGGCCGACGCCCAGGGTCGCATCGCTCAGCGTCTCCCTGGTGAGCAGTGCGGCGACCGTGACGGCGACCGCCGGCGGTGACCGGTCGGGGGTGTCGGCGAGGTACGGGATACCGAAGCGGTGCCATCCCGTCGCGGACCAGTAGTGGACGGGGACGAGGAGAGCTGTGCCGCTGGCCGGAAGTGGGATGCGGAGGATGCCGTTGTCGGAGGCAGGAAGGTTGGCCTCGCGTACCCAGCAGCGGAGCAGGTTCTCCACGGCGGCGGTCTCGGCTGCGGTGTGCGGGTCGGGGTGCTCAAGGAGGTCCAGGGCGTCGCCGAGCAACGACGCCTGCGCCGACCAGCCCGCGCCCGGCGCCCGGGTGTTTCCCTGGATCAGGGTTGCCCCTGGTTGCGCGGGACTCTGCTCTCCCCCGGGCGAGGCTGCTCGTCCTCGAACCGAGGGCTCCGCCAACTGTCGGTCGGCAACGGCCGCGGTTGGCGGGGGCGGCGTCTGACGGGACCGGGGAACGTAGTCGTCTGAAGGACCCGGCGACACCGTGCCGGAGGAGCTCCCTGGAGGGAGGGCGCAAGTGAGGCTGTCGGGAGTGGAGCCAGCGGAAGTGGATTCGGCGGGAGTGGAGTCGGCGTTCAAGGCGTGGTCCTCAGGGTTGTCCTGGCTCGTGCGCCGGTGTGATCCAGCGTCGTGTCGAAGCAAGGCGCGGGCGCGGGGCCGGGGCATTGCAGAGGCGGAAACAGAAGTCGAGGAGTCAGTTGGAGATGTGCGATGCCCGAGGCAACCCGCTCGGCGAAGGATGAGCTGACCGCCGAGGCGTGGATGTCTGGGCCTGTGCCCCCGTCCGGGCGTGTCCCACCGTCCCGGCCAGTGCGTCTACGCGGGTGCGCGCGAACGCATAGTCCAGCGTCGGCATACGAGTTCGCGTGCGTAGTCCCGCGGATCACCCTCGTACGCGAAACGCGCCCCCGTCGGCGCCCCGGCGCCGACACCGGAGCGCCCCACTTCAGCACCGCCAAGCGCAGAAGCGGCGGTCCCGCCGGTGTAATGCGCGGTGGTCTCCTCGGGCGCAGTCTCGGTCACGATTCTCCCCGTCCTCCCGCTGTCCAGGGGCCGCGATTCCTCACGTCCTCGCCCGCCCCGACATACGAAACCCCGGAGGCTTCGCTCGAAATCTCCAGGGAATTGGGCCCAAGAGACCCGGCCGACCACCACTGGCACCAGGCCCCCACCGCTACCAACCCCGGGCCCCTCACCG
Source organism: Streptomyces sp. LBL (assembly GCF_029893585.1). Lineage (GTDB taxonomy): Bacteria > Actinomycetota > Actinomycetes > Streptomycetales > Streptomycetaceae > Streptomyces. The sequence goes on along the minus strand of NZ_JARXYX010000042.1, from coordinate 64,277 downwards.
GGTTACGGGTTGCCCCAAGATCCTTGCCGTGGCTTACCCGTTGCAGTCCAGCACGGACCCAGATGGATGGGGATCGGCCCATGAGGACGGCCGATGCATCTTCTCCTCGGACGACGGGTTCTCAGCCCGCTGCGGGCGGGGGATCGAGTGCGTCGATGGCGGGCTGCAAGGAGGTGACAAGTGCGTCGAGCGTGGCGTTCTCGACTTCGCCGTCATGGGCTCTGTCGCGCTCGTCCTCTCCATTGGGACGTCGGCCGGGGCGTCGGCTCATCGTGTGTATTTCTCCACGCGCGGGGACGACGGACGGTGGGCGGTCGAGCTGCGGGATCCCGACGGAACGGGCACCACGCGCGTGGTGGGCTCGCCGTGATGACCGACGATGACCGCAATCCCGCTCGTCCGGCACCGTCAGAGACTCAGGACACTGGACAGTTGAGGCGCCCTGATGGGCGTGATGCCCCTGTCGCCCCGCAGGCGCCGCGCTGCTCATCGGCCCTCCGAACAGCTTGGCTCCTGGATGAATTGCCAGGTCAGAAAGCTCGTAGCGAAACCGTTGCCGTTCCGTGGGAAGTCCCCCTCGGCGAGCGCATATCGTGTGAGGCCGTTCCCGAAGTCCGTGAGACCGGTATGAACTCGGCGTGAGATCACAGCAGATCGGCGGAGTTCGGCCAAGATCACGACCAGAGCACCACGTTCTTCCACTCAGGGGGAGTCACACATGCGATCGATACGGCCGTCGTTCACCACTCGTCGGGGGAGGAACGCGCGCCGCCGAACCTCCCCCGTGGTGGCTGCCGTCGCACTCGCGTCGGCCCTCGCGCTCACCGCCACCGCCTGCAGCTCGGGGGATGCCGAAGCGGGCGGCGATGCCAGCGCCTCCGCCGCGTCCGAGGGCGACGGCAAGATCACGATCCCGGACGACATCAAGAACAAGCTCAAAGAGCACGGGATCAACATCGACAAGTGGAAGAACGGAGCCTGGAAGAACTGGGACAAGGACGACTGGCTGCGCGAGGCCGACGACTACATCAACCCCATCATCAAGGGACTGTGGAACCCTGACCGGATGCGCGACGCCGACGACCCGGACAACGCCGTCGACGCCGGCGACCTCGCCGGTGACCAGGGCGTGACCGACCCGACGCCCGAGCCGGTGGACGCGAAGGCCGTGTCGCCTGCGTACCACGCCAACGCCCCCGAGGCGGGCAAGGTGTTCTTCGACTCCCCCGAGGGCACGATGGTCTGCTCGGCGACGGTCGTCAAGGACCCCGCCCACCCCGGCAAGTCCAACATGGTGTGGACGGCGGGCCACTGTGTGCACGCCGGCAAGAGCGGCGGCTGGTACCGCAACATCGCGTTCGTGCCGTCGTACAACAACGAGGGCAACTCGGCCGAGGAGCTGCGGAACGCCACCAAGGACGAGGTCTCTCCGTACGGCGTCTGGTGGGGCGACTGGGCTCAGACCTCCGACCAGTGGATCGAGCAGGGCGGTGAGACGGGCGGTGACGGTGCCTCGTACGACTTCGCGGTCATCCATGTGACCCCGGAGGAGGGCGGCGGCAAGTCGCTGGAGGAGACGATCGGTTCGGCGCTTCCGGTGAACTTCAAGGCTCCGGCTGTGACGAAGGTCGACAGCGTCACGGCGACGGGTTACCCGGCGGCGCCGCCGTTCGACGGGCAGGCGCTGTACCAGTGCCAGGACAAGCCGGGGCGGCTGTCGATCAACAAGGCGGACCCGACGATGTACCGGATCGGCTGCACCATGACCGGCGGTTCGTCCGGCGGCGGTTGGGTCGCCACGGGCTCGGACGGCAAGCCGGCGCTGGTGTCCAACACCTCGATCGGCCCGGCGACCGCCGGCTGGCTGGCCGGACCGCGCCTGGGCGAGGTGGCCGAGGCTGTGTACGACTCCGTCAGCAAGAAGTCCGCAGACCAGTGACGTGATGGTACCGGCGGCCCGCCCCACAACAGGCAGGGGCGGCCGCCAGTGATGTGCATGTGCTGAAGGCCCGCCCTCGCCTCACGCGGGGGCGGGCCTTCACGCTCTCAACGCGCTACGACGGGCTCAGGCGAGCGGTGCCGGAACGTACAGCGCGAGATCCGCCGCCAGTTCCTCGTGCACCCGTGCCTTGAGCAGGGTGCCCTCCGGGGTGTGCTCCGCGGAGATCACCTCGCCCTCGTCGTGCGCACGGGCGACCAGCTTGCCGTGGGTGTACGGCACGAGGGCCTCGATCTCCACCGAGGGTCGCGGCAGCTCGTTGTCGATCAACGCGAGCAGTTCGCTGATGCCCCGTCCGGTGCGGGCGGAGACCGCGATCGCACGCTTCTCGAGCCGCATCATCCGCTGGAGCGTCAGCGGATCGGCCGCGTCCGCCTTGTTGATCACGACGATCTCGGGCACGCCGGTGGCGCCGACGTCCCTGATCACCTCGCGTACCGCGGCCAGTTGCTCCTCCGGGTTCGGGTGCGAGCCGTCCACCACGTGCAGGATCAGGTCGGACTCGCCGACCTCCTCCATGGTGGAGCGGAACGCCTCGACCAGGTGGTGCGGCAGGTGCCGGACGAAGCCGACCGTGTCGGCCAGCGTGTACAGGCGGCCGCTCGGGGTCTCGGCCCGGCGCACGGTCGGGTCGAGGGTCGCGAACAGGGAGTTCTCGACCAGCACGCCCGCGCCCGTAAGGCGGTTGAGCAGCGAGGACTTGCCGGCGTTGGTGTAGCCCGCGATGGCGACCGACGGCACCTTGTGACGCTTGCGCTCCTGGCGCTTGATCTCGCGGCCGGTCTTCATGTCCGCGATCTCCCGGCGCATCTTCGCCATCTTCTCGCGGATCCGGCGCCGGTCCGTCTCGATCTTGGTCTCACCGGGACCACGGGTGGCGAGGCCGCCGCCCTTGCCGCCGCCCATCTGACGGGACAGCGACTGACCCCAGCCTCGCAGCCTCGGCAGCATGTACTGCATCTGCGCGAGCGCGACCTGCGCCTTGCCCTCTCGGGACTTGGCGTGCTGGGCGAAGATGTCGAGGATCAGGGCCGTACGGTCGATGACCTTGACCTTGACGACGTCTTCGAGGTGAATGAGCTGGCCCGGGCTGAGCTCACCGTCGCAGATGACGGTGTCCGCGCCCGTTTCGAGGACGACGTCCCGCAGCTCGTCGGCCTTGCCGGAACCGATGTAGGTGGCCGCGTCGGGCTTGTCGCGGCGCTGGATCACGCCGTCGAGCACCAGCGCGCCCGCGGTCTCCGCGAGGGCGGCGAGCTCCGCGAGGGAGTTCTCCGCATCCTGCACGGTTCCCGAGGTCCAGACGCCGACGAGCACGACACGCTCCAGGCGGAGCTGGCGGTACTCGACCTCGGTGACGTCCTCGAGTTCGGTGGAGAGACCGGCCACGCGGCGCAGGGCCGCGCGGTCGGCGCGGTCGAACTGGTCGCCGTCCCGCTCTCCGTCGATCTCGTGGCTCCAGGCGACGTCCTCTTCCATCAGGGCATCGGCCCGAAGACCTTCGGGGTGAGACTGCTCGAAGCGCTGCGTGTCCTGGGAAGAAGATGAAGAGGAGGTCATTGGGTCCTTACGTCGATGGGGATTCCGATAGGCGGCGACAGAGCGGAAAGCGGAGCTTCTGAGCTGCTGCGTCATCGCTTTCAACGCACGAGTACCCCGGGAGATTCCCGTGTCCCGTGCCGCGCCGACCTGACGATGGTCGCACGGCACGGCCCGTCTCGTCACTGTCTTATTGCGCACCCGCACGCTGGGACGCGGCCGTCTTCCAGTACGGGTGGCCGGGCATCGGCGGAGTTTTCCCGCCGTAGAGCCAGCCCTGGAAGAACTCGCCGAGATCACGTCCGGAGAACGCGGAGGCGAGACGCACGAAATCCGCGGTCGTCGCCGTGGCGTCGTGGTAGCGGCTCGCCCAGGCCCGTTCCAGTTGTTCGAAGGCGGGGCGGCCGATCTCCTGCCGCAGGGCGTACAGGACGAGTGCGGCGCCGTCGTAGACGTTCGGCCGGAAGATGCTGATCTTCCGGCCGGGGTCCGGCGCCTTGGGCGCCGCCGGTGGGCCGCCGGCCGCCCGCCAGCGGTCGGAGGTTCGGTACGCCGCCTTCCAGCGCGCCTCCATGGGACGCTTCGCCTTCTCCTCCGCGTACAGGGCCTCGTACCAGGTGGCGTGCCCCTCACTGAGCCACAGGTCCGACCAGGTGCGCGGGCCGACGCTGTCGCCGAACCACTGGTGGGCCAGCTCGTGCACCATGATCGACTCGACGTACCACGCGGGGTGGGCGGGCTCGGTGAACAGGTCCGTCTCGAAGAGGGAGAGGGTCTGCGTCTCCAGCTCGAAACCGGTGATGGCGTCGGCCATGAGCAGGCCGTACGTCTCGAACGGGTACGGCCCGACCTTGTCCTCCATCCAGGTGATCTGGTCGGGGGTCTTCGTCAGCCATCGTTCTAGCGCGGCGCGGTCCTTGGTGGGCACGACGTCCCGGACCGGCAGCGCGTGCGGGCCGGTGCGGTGCAGCACGGTGGAGCGGCCGACGGAGACCTGGGCGAGTTCGGTGGCCATGGGGTGCTGGGTCCGGTAGGTCCAGGTCGTGGCCCGGGCGGCCCGCTCGACGCCGACAGGCAGGCCGTTGGCGACGGCGGTGTAGCCCGTGGGGGCAGTCACCCGGATGGTGAACATCGCCTTGTCGGAGGGGTGGTCGTTGCACGGGAACACCAGGTGGGCGGCGTCGGCCTGGTTGGCCAGGGCGAGCCCGTCCGCAGTGCGCACCCAGCCGCCCTCGCGGCCTTCCGTGGGCACCGGGTCGCTGGTGTGCCGGACGGTGATGCGCATCCGGCTGCCCCCGGGCAGCGGGCCGTCGGGGGTGACCACCAGGTCCTCGCCGACACTCGTGAAGGCGGCGGGCTCGCCGTCGACCTCCACCGCGTCGACCTTGCCGTGGGCGAAGTCGAGGTTCACGCGGTCCAGTGGGGTCGTCGTCCAGGCGTCGATCGTGGTGACCGCCCGGAGCGGCTCACTGTTGGTGCCGGGATAGGTGAAGGAGAGGTCGTACGACGTCACGTCGTACCCCGGGTTGCCGAGGTACGGGAAGAGGCGGTCGCCGACACCGAGCGGGGTGGCGGGGGCGCTCACGGCGAGGAGGCAGGTGGAGACGGCGGAGGCGAGACGGGCTGTCGCCTTGAGCCGTCGAGGCGTCCTGGGACGGGTCCGGGGAGCCGGGGCGCGGGGGGTGAGCAGCATGCACCATCGCTTACCAGCGCGTGCGTGCGCAGGGGCGACGGCGCGCACCCGGCCCACCCGAACGGGTGGCCGGGTGCCCGGCGGGTGACTCAGTCCCCGAGCGCCTGCGGCTGTGCCCGGCTCACGTCGTACACGCCGGGCACGTTGCGCATCGCCCGCATGAGCGCCGGCAGCTGGGCCGCGTCCGGGAGCTGGACGGTGTAGGTGTGCCGTACGCGCTGTCGGCTCGGGGGTTCGACGGTCGCCGAGACGATCTCCGCGCCCTCCAGGGCCATCGCTTCGGTGAGGTCGGCGAGCAGATGCGGGCGGCCGAACGATTCAGCGAACAGCGTGACCCGGCACTCGGTGGTGTCCCCCCAGCGCACACCGACCTCCGCGCGCCCCGTGCCCTTCATACGCTCCACCGCCGGGCACTCCACACGGTGGACGGTCACCGCGCCCCCGCGCACGGCGAAGCCGGTCACCTCGTCGAGCGGTACGGGCGTACAGCAGCCGGCGAGCCGTACGCTCGCCCCTGGCTGGTCGACGACGGCGTTCACGGCGGGGAGGTCGGCCGGGGACGCCTCGTCGACCGGCGCGGCGGCGGGACGGTCGGCGACGGCCCGGGGGGCGAGACTGTCGGCGCCGGGCCTGAAGGCTGTCTCGGGCGGCTGGGGGGACGGCGTCGGCTCCCCGTCCGGCGGTGCGGCCGGGGCCGGGTGCGTGCCGATCCACCGCTGGATGGCGATCCGGGCGGCGGGCGTGTGCGCGTGCTCCAGCCACTCCCTGGAGGGCTCGGACGCGGGGTCCTGGCCCATGAGGAGCTGGACGGTGTCGCCGTCCCTCAGGACCGTGCTCAGGGTCGCCAGGCGGCCGTTGACGCGGGCGCCGATGCACGCGTGCGCGTCCTCGCCGTACTGCGCGTAGGCGGCGTCCACGCAGGTCGCGCCCTCGGGCAGGCCCAGGGTGCCGCCGTCGGGGCGGTAGACGGTGATCTCGCGGTCCTGGGCGAGGTCCTCACGGAGGGTGGACCAGAAGGTGTCGGGGTCGGGGGCGGCCTCCTGCCAGTCGAGGAGGCGGGAGAGCCAGCCCGGCCGGGTCGGGTCGACGCGCTCGCCGTCCCCCGCGGCCGTCTGCTCCTCCGAAGGAGGAGCGTAGGGATTGCCGAGCGCGATGACGCCGGCCTCGGCGACCTTGTGCATCTGGTGGGTGCGGATGAGGACTTCGACGACCTGCCCGTCTTCGCGCGCCACGGCCGTGTGCAGCGACTGGTACAGGTTGAACTTGGGTACGGCGATGAAGTCCTTGAACTCGGAGACCACGGGCTTCATACAGGTGTGGAGTTCACCCAGGACGCCGTAGCAGTCGGCGTCCTCGTTCACCAGCACGAGCAGGCGGCCGAAGTCGGAGCCCCGCAGCCGGCCGCGTTTGCGGGCCACGCGGTGCAGGGAGACGAAGTGCCGGGGCCGGATGAGAACTTCGGTCTGGATGCCGGCGTCCCGCAGGACCGTGCGCATCTCGTCGGCCGCCTCGGCTAGCGGATCGTCCGTGCGGGAGGCGTTGTCGACGATCATCTGCCGGGTGTGCGCGTACTCCTCGGGGCGCAGGATCGCGAAGACCAGGTCCTCCAGTTCGGTCTTGAGCGCCTGCACACCGAGTCGTTCGGCGAGCGGGATGAGGACGTCACGGGTGACCTTGGCGATGCGGGCCTGCTTCTCGGGGCGCATCACACCGAGGGTGCGCATGTTGTGCAGGCGGTCGGCGAGTTTGATCGACATCACACGGACGTCGTTGCCGGTGGCGACGAGCATCTTGCGGAAGGTCTCGGGCTCGGCGGCGGCGCCGTAGTCCACCTTCTCCAGCTTCGTCACACCGTCGACGAGGAAGCGGACCTCCTCGCCGAACTGCTCACGGACCTGCTCCAGCGTCACGTCCGTGTCCTCGACGGTGTCGTGGAGAAGCGACGCCGTCAGGGTCGTCGTCTCGGCGCCGAGTTCGGCGAGGATCAGGGTCACCGCGAGCGGATGGGTGATGTACGGCTCACCGCTCTTGCGCATCTGGCCCCGGTGCGAGGACTCGGCCAGAACGTAGGCGTGGCGCAACGGTTCGAGGTCGGCGTCGGGGTAGTGGGCGCGGTGGGCCTCGGCCACATGGCCGATGGCGTCGGGCAACCGGTCACGGGCGGTGGGGCCGAGCAGCGCGGCCCGGCCGAGGCGGCGCAGGTCGATCCGCGCGCGGCTCTTCCTGCGGGGCACTGTCGGCAGGACAGGCCCCGATGTCGTCGGACCCGATGTGACCACCGGGCCCGGGGTCGCAGGATTCGCGGCATCCGCACTCATGGGCACCTCCGGCTGTGGACCGGCGGACGGGTGCCCCAGGGCTGACACGGCTCAGGGGATGTCATCGATCCCCCGTCCGGGCCGGTGCTTGATGCTACCGAGCCCATCACGGCCGACTGACCGCCTCTCGACGAGCGTGAAACTGATCACCCATTCGAGCGAGGGTTCATAGGTTTAAGATTGCGCATCCCGTGACGGCAACCGGTCAGCGAACCGTGTTTTCCAGCCACTCCGCGTCGATCTCCCCTTCAGCAACGATAACGGCCGGTCCGGTCATCTCGATCTCACCGTCGGGCCGCTCGGTGATCACCAGGGTGCCGCCGGGCAAGTCGACGGTGTACGTCGCCGGGGTACCGGTGACGGCCGGGTCGGCGCCGTCCCGGCGAGCGGCGGCCACGGCGACGGCGCACGCGCCCGTGCCGCACGAACGGGTCTCGCCGGCGCCGCGCTCGTGCACCCGCAGGGCGACGTGCCCGGGGCCGCGGTCGGTCACGAATTCGACGTTCACGCCGTCCGGATAGGCGGTGGCCGGGCTGAAGGGCGGCGGGGAGAACAGGTCACCCGCGTGTGCGAGGTCCTCGACGAAGGCGACGGCGTGCGGGTTGCCCATGTTCACGTTCCGCGCGGGCCAGCTGCGCTCGCCGACGCTCACCGTGACGCCCCCCTCGGGGAGCAGCGCCTTGCCCATGCCGACCGTGATGTCGCCCTCCTTGGCGATGTGCACGGTCTTCACGCCTCCGCGCGTGGCGACCACGAGGTCGCCCTCACCGGCGTACCCGGCGCGCTGGAGGTAGCGCGCGAACACGCGCACGCCGTTGCCGCACATCTCCGCGATCGAGCCGTCGCCGTTGCGGTAGTCCATGAACCACTCCGCCTCGGCCGCCAGATGCTTCGCCTCGGGGTGCGCGGCGGACCGCACAACGTGCAGCAGCCCGTCACCGCCGATGCCCGCGCGGCGGTCGCACAGGGCGGCGACGGCGGCCGGGGGCAGATCGATGGCGTTCTCGGGGTCCGGGACGATCACGAAGTCGTTCTCCGTGCCGTGCCCCTTGAGGAAAGCGATCCGCGTGCTCATTCCTCGATCGTACGGGGTGGGTACGACACTTCCGCGCGCGTGGAGGTCAGCACGACGGCCGACACACGTGTGGAGGTCAGCGCAGTCGGGCCACGCGCCAGACGGCGAGAACGACCACCGCGGCGACCAGCACGACGTAGGCGATCACCACGCGCCAGTCCGGCCGTCGCCCGGAGCCGCGCTGCGGCAGCCCGGGCCACGTGTAACCGACGCGGCGGGCGGCCATCATGCCCCAGCCGGCCGCGCAGGAGCAGATCAGCAGGCCCAGCATGGCGATCACGGCCCCGCTGTCGCCGAAGTCGAAGGCGAGCGGGAAGGCGAACATCAGGGAGCCGACGGCAGCGAGACTCACAATGGGCGCGAGCTGCCAGATGCGCAGCCGACGTTGTGGACGGAGCTCGACTTCGACCTCCGGACCGCCCGGGAACATCTCCTCCGGCTCGGGGCCGTCGGCGGTCACCCCGTCCGGTGTCTCGTCGGGTCCGTCGGAGCTCAGACGGTCGTCGCCCTGCTCCGGTTCGCCGACCGCCCTGCTGTGTTCGGTGCCTTGTGCGGTGTCGCGAGGGCCGGCCTCCATCGCCACGCGCCCTCCCAACTTGGACTCCACTTGGTCGATCGAAGCTCGATGATGGCACGGCGCCGGAGGCCGCGATGACGGCCGGAGCGTCCCGATGCCATGACGTGATCAGGCTGTAACCGGTCGTTCGACCAATGTCAGTGCGAGCTGCGGAAGTTCCGTGAGATCCGCCGCAGCCCCACTCAACCAGTGCACCCGCGGGTCGCGCCTGAACCATGAATCCTGACGGCGCGCGAAGCGCTTGGTGGCACGAACCGTCTCGGCCCGCGCCTCCTCCATGCTGCACTCCCCGGCGAGCGCCGCCAGCACCTGCTGGTAGCCGAGCGCGCGCGAGGCCGTACGCCCCTCGCGCAACCCCTGCGCCTCCAGCGCGCCCACTTCCTCCACCAACCCGGCCTTCCACATCCGGTCGACCCGGCGGGCGATGCGCTCGTCGAGTTCGGGGCGGGTCACGTCGACGCCGATCTGAAGGGTGTCGTAGACGGAGTCGTGGCCGGGGAGGTTCGCGGTGAAGGGCCGGCCCGTGATCTCGATCACTTCGAGGGCCCGGACGATACGACGGCCGTTGCTGGGCAGGATCGCGAGGGCGGCCTCCGGGTCGGCGGCGGCCAGACGGGCGTGCAGCGCGCCGGAACCACGCAGGGTGAGCTCGTCCTCCAGCCGGGCCCTGATCTCGGGATCGGTGCCCGGGAACTCCAGGTTGTCGACGGCCCCGCGGACGTACAGTCCGGACCCGCCCACGAGGATCGGCCAGCGGCCCTCGGTGAGCAGCGCGTCGATGCGTTCGCGCGCGAGCCTCTGATACTCGGCGACGGATGCGGCGACCGTCACGTCCCAGATGTCCAGGAGATGGTGCGGGACGCCGACGCGCTCCTCGGGCGTCAGCTTGGCGGTGCCGATGTCCATCCCTCGGTAGAGCTGCATGGAGTCGGCATTGACGACCTCACCGCCGAGTCGCCGGGCCAGGAAGACGCCCAGATCGGACTTTCCGGCCGCGGTGGGTCCGACGACGGCGATGACGCGGGGGGCGGGGGGTGCGCTGCTCACCGCCCCAGTCTCGCAAACCTCGGCCTGTGCCCTCGAACGAGTTACGTGACGGTCCGGGTGCGAGGTCGTTCCCAGTTGCGAGGCTCTCCGCCACCCGTTCACAGAGGCGGCGAACCGGACGACGCAAACGGACGCACCGGACGACGCGGGATTTCGCCCGCACGAGTAACATATGGAGTGGATATGGGCGTTTTCGCACGACTTCTCCGGAGGAAGAAGACCACGGAGGAGGCGGTACCCGCCGAGGCGCAGGCCGAGACGGCGACGGCCGAGCCCGCAGCTCAGGAGGCGGCAGAAGCAAAGGGATCGACGGAGACCGAGGCAGAGTCGGACGCCAAGGCCGAGGGCGGGTTGGCGGTGACGGCGGTTGCGACAGCGGCAGCGGCGGTCGCAGCCGAGGGCACCGGCAGTGACGGCGCCGGCGACGGCGTCGAGATCCCCAAGCAGCAGTCCGCCGAGGAGGTTGCCGACAGCGAGGCCGGGGAAGGCGCCCGCACGTAACCGCCACGGAAGGTGGACCATGGGTCTCCTGGACAACATGAAGGCCAAGCTCAGCCCGGCCAAGGACAAGGTTTCCGGCCTCGCGCAGCAGCACGGGGAAAAGATCGAGCGCGGCCTCGACAAGGCCGCGAAAGTGGTTGACGAGAAGACCAAGGGCAAGTACAGCAAAAAGATCCACACCGGCACGGGCAAGGCCAAGGACGCCATGGACCGCCTTGCACAGAAGGAGGACACGGGTCCGGCCGACACGGGGCCCGGTACCGGTCTGAGCGGCGACAGCGGCACACCGCCGGCATCGCCTCCGCCTACCTCGCCCCCGTCGGCATCACCTCCACCGTCCTCGCCTCCGCCTGCGTCACCGCCGCCGGCATCCTGAAGGCACGGCGCATGGACGGACGGCCGCGGAGCAGCACGCTCCCGGCCGTCCGCCGTGTCCGGGGCCCTGACCCCAGCCCCTGCCTCTCCCTACGGCGTCACGACCAGCTCGCCACCACGTACCCCACCCCGTACGGCGCGTCCTCGTACAGCAGCGTCCCGCCGAGGCTCGCGTCTTCGGCCGCACCGGCCAGGACCTGCCAGGGGGCCCGACCGGAGGCCTTCAGTTCGTACGCCAGGTCGGCGTCCAGTGCCCGCAGCGCCGCCAGGTCCGCCGCTCCCAGCGCACGCGCGGCCTCCTCGTCGAAGGGTGCCGCCCGCTCGTCGAGGTAACCGGGGGCCTTGAGCGTGCGGCAGGCGCTGGCGTCGCCCATCACCAACAGCGCCACTCGCTCGGCCCCGGCGGCAATGTCCCTTCCGACCTGGATACACCGCTCGGGCGCCAGCGGTTCCCCCACGCCGAGTCCCTCGATCGGGGCATCCGACCATCCGACCCGGTCCAGCAGCCACGCTGCCACCGCGAGCGAGGGCGGAAGCGGGCGGCCGGGCTCCCCGCCTTCCTCCGTGCCCTCGGCGGCCCTGACCCCGTCGGCCCTGACCCCGTCGCCGTCCCTGCCCCTGCCCTTCGGGTTGTCCGCGCCCAGGCATACGTCCAGATCTACGCCGAAGCCGCGGAACGAACCCCGCGTCCCCTGCGGGTGCGGTCCCCGTCCGCTCTCGTCGGCGGGCCCGACAACCACCAGCCGGTCGGGCCGGGCCGCGGCAAGGACACCGAGCGCGTCCGTGCACGCGGCACGCACGGCCTCCAGCTCGCAGGCAGCGCCGGCGGCGACATCGGGCACGAGAAGAGGCGGGCAGGGGCAGACTCCGGCGGCGACAAGCATGATCGGCAGCGTAACCCCGTACGACGGCCGGGTGTCACCCGCCCGTCACGGCGCTCCCGTGGGCCACGCGCCGCCCGACCTCCGCGGCCGACCGGTATGCCCGCCGATCGCCATCACCGCCGCCATCACCGTCTCCGGCTCCGTCTCACCGCTGCGGCTACCGCCGTCGTCGTAGCGTTACCGGTGGCCATAGCAATACCGACAGACGCAGCGGTGCCGGCAGCCGTGGCCGTCCGTCGGCACAACCGTCGTCAGTCGCAGCCGCAGCCGCTCCCTGTCGCGACCGGCAGCGGAGCCGGTGCACCGATCTTCGGCAGGCCGAGCATCACGCCCGCGGGCTTGGCGGCCTTCTCGGCGTTCCGCTTCTCCCAGGCGTCACCCGCGCGCGTGGGGCGCACGGCGAGGACGGCGCCCTCGGCGAGGAGGTGGTGCGGGGCGGCGTACGTGATCTCGACTGTGACCACGTCGCCGGGGCGCACCTCCTGCTCGGGCTTGGTGAAGTGCACCAGGCGGTTGTCGGCGGCGCGGCCGGAGAGGCGGTGGGTGGCACCGTCCTTGCGGCCCTCGCCCTCGGCGACCATAAGGTCGAGCGTGCGGCCGACCTGCTTCTTGTTCTCCTCCCAGGAGATCTCCTCCTGGAGGGCGACGAGACGCTCGTAGCGTGACTGGACGACCTGCTTGGGGATCTGGTCCTCCATGGTCGCGGCCGGGGTGCCGGGCCGCTTGGAGTACTGGAACGTAAACGCTTGCGCGAACCGGGCCTCGCGGACGACGTGCAGGGTCTGCTCGAAGTCCTCCTCGGTCTCGCCGGGGAAGCCCACGATGATGTCGGTGGTGATCGCCGCGTGCGGGATGGCCGCGCGGACCTTCTCGATGATCCCGAGATAACGGTCCTGCCGGTACGAGCGGCGCATCGCCTTGAGGACCGTGTCCGAACCGGACTGCAGGGGCATGTGCAACTGGGGCATCACGTTCGGCGTCTCGGCCATGGCCGCGATGACGTCGTCGGTGAAATCGCGCGGGTGCGGGGAAGTGAAGCGGACACGTTCCAGGCCCTCGATGGTGCCGCAGGCCCGCAGCAGCTTACTGAAGGCCTCGCGGTCGCCGATGTCGGAGCCGTACGCGTTGACGTTCTGGCCGAGCAGGGTGATCTCGGAGACGCCCTCGGCGACCAGGGCATCGATCTCGGCCAGGATGTCGCCGGTGCGGCGGTCCTTCTCCTTGCCGCGCAGGGCCGGGACGATGCAGAAGGTGCAGGTGTTGTTGCAGCCGACGGAGATCGACACCCAGGCCGCGTACGCGCTCTCGCGCCGGGTCGGCAGCGTGGAGGGGAACGCCTCCAGGGACTCGGCGATCTCGACCTGGGCCTCCTCCTGGACGCGGGCGCGCTCCAGCAGGACCGGCAGTTTGCCGATGTTGTGCGTGCCGAAGACAACGTCCACCCAGGGCGCCTTCTTCACGATGGTGTCGCGGTCCTTCTGGGCGAGACAGCCACCGACCGCGATCTGCATGCCGGGCCGTGAGGCCTTCCTCGGCGCGAGACGGCCGAGATTGCCGTACAACCGGTTGTCGGCGTTCTCACGGACCGCGCAGGTGTTGAACACGACGACGTCGGCGTCGCCGTCCGAGCCCTCGGGTGCGCGCACATACCCGGCTTCTTCGAGCAGTCCGGACAATCGCTCGGAATCATGGACGTTCATCTGGCACCCGTAGGTGCGGATTTCGTAACTCTTGGATGAGGAAACGTCCACTGCCGGGTTCCGGTGGCTGCTGCTGGTCATGGCTCAAGGGTAGGTGCTCCCCAGAGCCCCGTGCTCAGCGCTTCCTCCTCCGGCGCCCCATGGCCCCCCGCGGCCCAGGGTTCTCCCCCGGGCGGGCGACACCCAGGGCCCCGGCAAGGGACACCCGGGACTCCCGGCATCGGACACGCGGGGCAGAACCTCCTGGTCCGGCGGACAGCGGTCGAAGAGACGTGGGACATTGCTGAGTACCGTTGCCCTCGGGAGTCGGGCGGACCAAGGGGAACTGATGGACGGGGAGTTGGAGAGCTTGGCCTGCGCGACGGAGAAGCCGACAGTGACAGCCGCCTCCGGCCCCTTGTGCGGCGTCGGCTGAACGATCTGGACCGAGTCGCGGGCGCGGCCGTTCAGGCCATGGGCGCGCGGCTCAACCACGTCGTGCGGAGCCGCTTCGGCCCCGGCACCACACGCTTCCTCGGTGACGTGCTCGTCTACCAGCGCCACCAGACCCGCAGGGTGATGCCCCGGGATCAGGCCTCGGCCGGGCGCGCGGACCGGGACCTCATCAGCGGCTGGATGCGCGTGCCGAAGTTCTCGATCCCTTCGAGGAAGTCGTCGAAGACCAGCATGATCCCCTTGGTTCCGGGGACTTCGGCGATCTCGTCGAGCATCCCCGCGACGGTCTCGTACGAGCCGACGAGCGTGCCCATGTTGAAGTTCACGGCGCCCTCGGGCAGCGAGATGGTCCGGGCGGTGGAGGAGTCGTCGGCCGTGGTGTCCGTGGCGGACTCGCCCGCCATGTACGCGAGCGCCGCGCGGTCGGCGTTGTCGTGGTAGTCCTGCCACTTCGCGCGGGCGGCCTCGTCGGTCTCATCGGCGATGATCATGAAGAGGGAGAGCGCGCCCACGTCGCGGCCCGTCTCCTGGACCGCGTCCACCAGCGCGGCCGTGGTGTCCGCGAAGGCGAGCGGGGTGTTGACACCGCTGCCCAGGATGAAGTTGTAGTCGGCGTGCTCGGCGGCGAACCGCATCCCGGTACTGCTCTGACCTGCGGCGACGATATCGATGTGCCCGTTCACCGGGCGCGGGGACAGCACGCAGTCGTCCATCTCGTAGAACTCGCCCTTGAAGTTGCTGATGCCTTCGCTCCACAGCTCCTTCATCACGTTGACGTACTCGACGGCCCGGGCGTAGCGGTTGCCGAAGTGCTCGTCGCCGGGCCACAGGCCCATCTGCGCGTACTCTCCGGGCGCCCAGCCGGTGACGATGTTGACGCCGAACCGCCCCGGGGCGATGGAGTCGACGGTGACCGCCATGCGCGCGACGATCGCCGGAGGCAGGGCGAGGATCGGGGTGGAGGCGTACAGCTTGATCCGCTCGGTCACCGCGGCCAGGCCTGCCATCAGCGTGAACGACTCGAGACAGTGGTCCCAGAACTGGGTGTCGCCGCCGAAGCCCTTGAGTTTGATCATCGAGAGGGCGAAGTCGAGTCCGTGCTCCTCGGCCTTCTGCACCACGGCCTTGTTCAGCTCGAAGGTCGGCATGTACTGCGGAGAGCTCTTCGAGATGAGCCAGCCGTTGTTGCCGATGGGGATGAAGACCCCGATGTCCATGCCGCTCCTCATGATCGGAAGCCAGTCCGTGGAACGGCACGCTACAGGGAACAGATTTCAACAACTCGCTTGAGTTTCCCGACGGTTGAGGGATGGAGGGGGCAGGAAGCCGCCGGTGAGAATATGTGAAAGAGGTTTCGGGTGAAGAGGGGAACGATACGTTTCCTGCATGAACGCACGGCTCGCTCTGCTCGGCACGGTGCCCCCTGGAGTCACGGAGAGCGAGGTTTTCCGACTGGCGCTCCAGCACGCGGTGGGTGAGCTGGCCGCGCTGGGTGCGGCCATGCACCTGCGCGGCCCGATGTCCGCGTTGCGGCTGGTGTCGACTGCGGGCCTGCCGCCCGCCCTCACCCGGTCCTGGGAGATCGTCGACCAGGAGGGACCGCTGGCCCCGGCCCGCGCCCTCCAGCAGGGCCAGGGCGTATGGGTCCCGCTGGACTCCGCCGGCCCCGGACCGGAGGTCGCCTGGCCCGGTACGGGCCTGGTCTCCCTGCCGGTGTTCAGCGGGAAGCGCGGTATCGGCGCGCTGACCGTCCTGGTGGGCGAACGTGGTGAGCCGACCCCGGAGCAGTGGGACTTCCTCCGGGCCGTCGTTGCCTGGGCCGAGGACCGCATGGCCAAGGCGCCGCCGCCCTCGGGGCCCGCGCAGCCGGAGCACAGCGGCGAGCGTCTGCGGCAGGCGCTGAAGGAGGTCCAGGTCGGATCGTGGGACTGGAACATCCGCACCGGCGACCTGATCTGGGACGAGGCGGCGCTGGAGCTGTACGGCACCCGGCCCGCCGACTTCACCGGCAAGATCGAGAACTGGATGAGGATCGTCCACCCGGACGACCTGGCGCCGACGCTGGCGGCGGCCCAGCAGGCGATCCTGGACCACACCGTGTACGAGGCCGAGTACCGGGTTCGGCGCCTGGACGGCACGTGGGGCTGGACGCAGGCCCGCGGCCGGGCCACGTACGACGAGCAGGGCGAGCCCCACCGGATGATCGGCGTCGGCTGGGAGAGCAACGAGGCGCGGACTGCCCGTGATGCGCTCAGCCGGGCCCTGCGCCACATGAGCGACGGCTTCCTGGCGGTGGACGAGGAGTGGCGGATCACCTTCGCCAACCTGGAGGCGGAACGTTTCCTGGGCTTCTCCGAGGAGGAGTTGTTCGGGCGCCTCCTGTGGGATCTGCCGTCCGCCCGGCAGGCGCCCGGCATGGAGAGCCGTTGCCGGGAGGCGGCGGCCGAGGAGAAGCCCGCCGGTTTCGACGTACACATGCCGGATTCCGGTCGGCGATACCACCTGCGGCTTGTGCCGGGTCCCGACGGGCACACCCTCTACTTCACCGACGTGACCGAGAAGCGGCGCCTGGCCGAGGAGCACAAGGCGGCCGAGCGAGCCGCGACCGAACGGGCGACCCGGATCGCGGAACTGACCGCGGAACTCGCCAAGGCGACGACCTCACGGGACGTCGTGGACGCGGTCGCCCGACGGGTACTGCCCCCGTTCGCCGCCGCCGGAGTCCTGGTCCAGGTCATCGAGGGCGACCAGCTCCACTCCGTCGGCGCCGTCGGCTATCCGGACGACTCCCTGAAGGTCCTCGACAACATCCCCCGCGCGGTCGGCGATCCGTCCTGGGACGCGATCAGCTCCGGCGCACCGCTCTTCCTGTCCTCGGCGCAGGAGCTGGCCGCGCACTCACCTCCGATGACCGGCCTGCCGGAAGCCGGAGAGCGCGCCGGCAAGCAGGCGTGGGCGTTTCTGCCGCTCACGGCGTCCGGGCACACGTTCGGGGTGTGTGTCGTGGCCTTCGACCGTCCGCGGCGGCTCACCGAGGAGGAGCGCGCGCTCCTGACCACGATCAGCGCCCTCGTCGCGCAGTCCCTGGAGCGGGCCCGGCTCTACGACGCCGAGCACACCCGGTCCCGGGAACTCCAGCGCAGTCTGCTCCCCCAGGGGCTGCCCGACCTGCTCGCGTGCACGGCCGCCGCCCGCTATCTTCCGGCCGGGCAGGGCGCGGACGTGGGCGGCGACTGGTACGACATCATCCCGCTCTCCGGCGGGCAGGTGGCGCTGGTGGTCGGCGACGTCATGGGGCACGGTCTGCCGGAGGCGGCCACCATGGGCCGGCTGCGCACCGCCGTCCACACCCTGGCCGACCTCGAGCTGCCCCCCGACGAGATCATGGGGCACCTCAACGACATCGTCCGCGGCATGGGCGAGGCGTCGTACGTCACCTGCCTGTACGCGGTCTACGACTCCACCACCCGGATCTGCTCCCTCGTCCGTGCCGGGCACCCGCCGCCCGCCCTGGTCCGTCCCGACGGCACCGTGCACTTCCCGGAGCCGGAGGCCGACCCGCCGCTGGGCGCGGCGGAGCCGCCGTTCGAGACGGTCGAGCTGGAGGTGCCCGAGGGCAGCCTGCTCGTGCTCTACACCGACGGCCTGGTCGAGTCGGCGAAGCGGGACATCGACGACGGCATGGCGGAGCTGGCCCGGATGCTCAGCACGGCGCACGCAGGTGGTGCCGTCGACACCGTCGCGGATCTCGAACATCTGTGCGACACACTGACGGCCGGCCTTCTGCCCGCCGACCAGCAGGCGGCCGACGACGCCGCGTTCCTCGTCGCCCGGCTGCACTCCCTGCCCTCCGACCGGATGGCCTCCTGGCCGCTGCCCGAGGATCCGAGAGCGGCCGGCCAGGCCCGCCGTCATGTCCGCGAGCAACTCGCGGCCTGGAACCTGGACGACCTCGCCGCCACCACGGAACTCCTGGCCAGCGAGCTCGTGGGCAACGTCGTCCGCCACGCCCGGGGTCCGGTCCGCATGCGTCTGCTGTACGGCGCCGAGCTGATCTGCGAGGTCTTCGACGGCAGCCAGACGATGCCCCGCATCCGCCGCGCGACGGAGACCGACGAGGGAGGCCGGGGGCTGCAGCTGATCACAGCGCTCTCGGGACGGTGGGGCGCCCGCTACACGCCGACGGGGAAGTGCATCTGGACCGAGCAGCCGCTGCCCGGCCCGGACGGCGGCGAGGAGCCGCCCGTCGACATGGCGGGGTTGTTCCTGAACCCGGCCGACTTCGACGGGGACTGGGAAACGCTCCTCTGAAGACGGTTCACGGGTCTGGAAGACGGTTCACGGGTCTATGAGACCGGCCCGGATCGCGTAGCGGGTCAGTTCCAGGCGGTCGCGCATGCCCAGCTTCTGGAGGAGGTTCGCGCGATGGCGTTCGACCGTCTTCGCGCTGATGAAGAGCAGTTCGCCGATCTCCTTGGAGGTGTGCCCCTCGGCGACCAGCTTGAGGATCTCCTCCTCGCGTTCGGTGATGGCCCGCTCGGGCAGCCCGTCGCCGCGGTGGAGCCGCTCCAGATAGGAGCGGACGAGGGCCCGTTCCGCCCCCGGGTAGATGAACGGTTCGTCCCGTACGGCCGCCCGGCACGCCTCGACGAGGTCACGGTCGGCGACGGACTTGAGGACGTAGCCGCTGGCACCGGCCTTGAGGGCCTCGAAGAAGTACTCCTCGTTGTCGTACATCGTCAGGATGAGGATGTGCAGGCCGGGCAGTCGGCGGGACAGTTCGCGGGCCGCCTGCAGACCGGTCATACGGGGCATGGCGATGTCCAGCACGGCCAGATCGACGGCACACGCGCGTGCCAGTTCGACCGCCTCCGCCCCGTCGCCCGCCTCGGCCACCACGGTGAGGTCCGGCTCCCCCTCCAGGATGAGGCGCACGCCACGGCGTACGAGGGTGTGGTCGTCGGCGAGCAGGACCCTGATCGGGGTCGCCATCAGCGGCTTTCCCCGGCCACCGCGCCGGCCGCAGCGGGGACGCGCAGCCATAGGTCGGTGCCTCGGCCGGGAGCGGATTCGAGGGAGAGCGCGGCCCCTATGAGGAGCGCGCGTTCGCGCATACCGCTGATGCCGGAGCCCTCGGGCGCCCCGCCGAGGCCCTTGCCGTTGTCACGTACGAGGAGTTCGACGCCGTCCGTGACCGGCCGCAGCCGGACGTCCGCGCGGACTGCGGCGGAATGCCGGGCGGTGTTGGTCAGGCCCTCCTGGGCCACCCGGTAGAGCACGAGTTCGGACTCCTCGGTGAGGTGGGGCAGATCGGCGGATATGTGGTGGCCGACCGTCAGGCCGTGCGTGGTGAACTCGGCCGCGAGCGAGCGCAGGGCGCTGGCCAGGCCGAGTTCGTCCAGGACGCCGGGGCGCAGTCGGCGGGCGATGCGACGGATCTCGTCGAGGCCCGCGCGGGTGGCCTCCTGGGCCTGGCCGACCTCCTCGCGCAGTTCGTCGGGCGCCCGGTCGGCGACGCGCTTGAGCTGGAGGAGGACGGCGGTCAAGGTCTGGCCGACCTCGTCGTGGAGTTCGCGGGCGACGCGCTGCCGTTCGCGCTCCTGGGCGGAGAGCGCGCGGGCCACACCGGCGGCCCGCTCGGCCTCCAGCCGGCCGAGCATGGTGTTGTACGTCATGATCAACGCGGCGGTCTCGGCGGGCCCGGAGACCGGTGCCCGGGCTCCGGGACGGCGCAGGTCGGCGGCGGCCATGGCGCGGCCCAGCCGCTGGAGGGGGGCGAGACCGACACGCAGGACGAGCCCGTTCGCGACCAGCAGAGCCGCGAGGCCGCCTACGACTGCCAGCGCCTCACTCGGCAGGACGGGCGTCGACACGGTGACCGGACCCAACAGCAGCGCGGCGGCGGCGATCAGGCCGACGGCGTTGAGCGAGAAGATCCGCCAGAACAGCGACACGGACGTGGTCCCGCCCTTTCCGTCCCTTTCGGCATCCCCCGCCTCCGCAACGCGCCGAGCGGCTGCGATCAGCCTCCCAGCCTCGCGTCGGCCGCGTATATCCGTGACAACACCCATATCGCCACCGTACGGGTGGGTGACAGCATGCAGACCGGGCAGGCGTGATCATCGAGCCGAGCCGCCTCGCACACCCACACTTCACGTGCACCGACGAGCAAGGGGAAGAAACGTGTCTGCTCCACGCCTGA
Organism: Streptomyces sp. LBL; assembly: GCF_029893585.1. Lineage (GTDB taxonomy): Bacteria > Actinomycetota > Actinomycetes > Streptomycetales > Streptomycetaceae > Streptomyces. Next base: position 43,932 of record NZ_JARXYX010000042.1, on the reverse strand, counting down.
GGGCGACGCCGCTGCCGGGGATCGGGGTCCAGTACGACCTCGTCACCCGGGAACAACGCCATCTGTCCGTGGTGGCGCACCGCGACGGAGCCCGCACGGTGAGCGTGTACCGGGCCGACGACCCCGACTCCTGTGCGCAGTCCCTGCGGCTGACCGGTGCCGAGGCAGGGGCGCTGATCGACACGCTGAAGCCGTCCCACCACAGCGCGAGCCTGCTCTACACGACCGATCTGGGGCTGGTCGCCGAGCGGATCGAGGTCGCCGCGGCCTCGCGGTGGAACGGACGGGTCCTGGGCGACACGCGGATGCGGACCGAGACGGGCGCGTCCGTGGTGGCGGTGCTGCGGCGGGCCGAGGCGATCCCGTCACCGGCGCCGGACTTCCGGCTCGTCGGCGGTGACACGCTGATCGTGATCGGCACCCGTGAGGGCGTCGACGCGGCCGCGTCGATACTCGGTCGGGAGTGAACCGGTGCACTCCGCGGTCCTGCTGATCGAGTTCGGTTCCATCATCCTCGGCCTCGGCCTGCTCGGCCGGTTCGCCGGCCGCTTCCGTCTCTCCCCCATCCCGCTGTACCTGCTGGCCGGGCTGGCCTTCGGCAAGGGCGGTCTGCTGCCGCTCGGGGCGAGCGAGGAGTTCGTCGCGACGGGCGCCGAGATCGGCGTGATCCTGCTGCTGTTGATGCTCGGCCTGGAGTACTCGGCCGGTGACCTGGTCACCAACCTCAAGGCCCACTATCCGGCCGGCCTCGTCGACGGCGCGCTGAACGCGGTGCCGGGGGCGCTGGCGGCGCTGCTGCTCGGCTGGGGACCGGTGGCCGCGGTCGTGCTGGCCGGTGTCACCTGGATCTCGTCGTCCGGGGTGATCGCGAAGGTGCTCGGCGACCTGGGCCGAGTGGGCAACCGGGAGACGCCGGTGATCCTCAGCGTGCTCGTCCTGGAGGACCTGGCGATGGCGGTCTATCTGCCGATCGTCACCGCGCTGGTGGCCGGGGCCGGGCTGCTGGCCGGCAGCCTCACGCTCGCGATCGCGCTCGGCGCGGCGGGCCTCGTCCTGTTCGTGGCCGTCCGCTACGGCCGCCTCATCTCCCGTTTCGTCTCCAGCGACGACCCGGAGAAGCTGCTCCTGGTGGTGCTGGGGCTGACCATCCTGGTCGCGGGGATCGCGCAGCAGCTCCAGGTGTCGGCCGCGGTGGGCGCGTTCCTGGTCGGCATCGCACTGTCCGGCGAGGTCGCGGAGGGCGCGCACACCTTGCTGAGCCCCCTGCGGGACCTCTTCGCCGCGGTCTTCTTCGTCTTCTTCGGACTGCACACCGACCCGGCCAGCATCCCGCCCGTCCTGCTGCCCGCGCTCGCTCTGGCGGTCGTCACCGCCGCGACGAAGATCGCCACCGGGTACTGGGCGGCCCGGCGGGCCGGGATCTCCGTCAAGGGGCGCTGGCGGGCGGGCGGCGCGCTGGTGGCCCGCGGCGAGTTCTCGATCGTCATCGCAGGCCTCGCGGTCAGCGCCGGCATCGAACCGTCCCTGGGCCCTCTGGCCACGGCGTACGTCCTCATCCTGGTCGTCATCGGCCCTCTCACCGCCCGCTTCACGGAACCCCTGGCGTCCTGGTGGACCCACCGCTTCGGCCACCGTCCGCAGGCACCTGAAGGCTCTTCGCGTACAGCGGAGACGGGGGTGTCGGTCGGCGGCGACTGAGCCATCGGAATGTGTCCGCCGCAGGTGCCGGAAGGCGGCCTGCCCGCCTCCCGGCACCCTCCCCACCGCCGCAGGAAGCCCTCCTGCGCCGTCCTCCCGGTCACCCGCCCGCATTCCCCGTCCTGATCAGGTCACCCGCCCGCATTCCCCGTCCCGGTCGACCGCATTCCCCGCCCTGGTCACCCGCCCGCATTCCCCGTCCCGGTCGCCCGTCCTGGTCTCCCACCCCGGCCCCCTGGTCAGCACCGCGTCCCGGCTGGCAGGATCGCGCGCATGTCCAGAGGCTTCCCCCGTATCAGCAGGCGCCGGGCCCTGCAGAGCGCTGCCGCCGGGTTCGTCGCGTTCGGGCTGCTCCTGTGGTGGCTGCTGCCCCTGGGCGAGGAGCCACCGAGCGGGACGATCAGGTTCAGCACGGGGGCGCGAGCCGGCGTGTATGAGAAGTACGGCGAGATGCTGAGCGACGAGTTCGCCAAGGACATGCCCGACCTGAAGGTGCGGCTCAAGGGCAGTGGTGGCTCACAGGCGAACGTCAGGCGCGTGGCGACCGGGGAGGCCGATTTCACCATCGCCGCGGCCGACGCGGTGGAGACGTACAAGCTGGCCCAGGGGGTCGGCGCCGACCGGCTGCGCGGTGTGGCCCGGCTCTACGACGACTACGTCCAGCTCGTCGTTCCGCGCGACTCCTCCATCCGCTCCGTCGCGCAGCTGAAGGGCAAGCGCGTGGCCATAGGGCGGCCCGACTCGGGTGTGCGGCTGATCGCCGACCGGGTGCTCAAGGCGGCGAACATCAACGCCGAGACGGACATCACACCGTTCTCCGACGGCATCGACAGCGGCCCGGGCCGGCTGAAGCGGCACGAGATCGACGCGTTCTTCTGGTCGAGCGGACTGCCGACCGTGGGGCTGAAGGCGCTGTCCACGACTTTCGCCTTGCGGTTCGTGCCCTTGGATGCCGACCTCGTCGCGAAGCTGCACGACCAGGGCGGCGCGAGCCGCTACTACCGGGCCACCAACATGCCGGCGTCGGCCTATCCGTCGGTGCAGAAGGGAGCCACGGTGGCGACGATCGCGGTGTCCAACCTGCTGATGACGCGCACGGACATGGACCCGAGGCTCACCGAGTGGCTGACCCGGACCGTGCTCAAGAGCCGGGACCACATCGGCTCCTATGTCCACTCCGCGCAGCTGGTCGACGTACGCACGGCGATCTACACCGAACCGCTGACCCTGCACGACGGCGCCCGGCGCTACTACCGCTCCGTCAAGCCGTAGGAAAGCGTACGCACTTGACGTACCGTCGCCCCGGACGGCGACGTACAGGGCCTCGCCCGCCCGCCGTGCGCGAAGCCGTGCACGAGCCGCCGCCCGGCCTCACGCGGACGCCTTACGCGGGCCGACGAGCCCGCCGTACCCCACCTCATGCCACCTCACGCCCCCTCACGCCCCCCGCCCGCCCTCTACCCCCACCTCACGCCACCGGACCCGATCGCGGCACCCTCACCGTGACCGTCAGCCCGTGCGGCTCGTGGTGCTCGTAGGAGATCGAGCCGCCGCCCGCCGCGAGCAGGGTCCGGGAGATGGACAGGCCGAGGCCGGAGCCCTTCACGTTCTGGTGGCGTCCGCTGCGCCAGAAGCGGTCGCCGACGCGGGCGAGTTCCTCGTCGGTCAGACCGGGGCCGTCGTCGATGACCACGATGGTGGAGGTGTCGCCGTCGGAGGCGACCGTGACCTGCACCGTCTCGTCCTTCGGCGTGAACTTCACCGCGTTGTCGATCACCGCGTCCAGCGCGCTGGAGAGCGTGACCGGGTCGGCCCACGCGGTGGTGGGCGGACAGTCGCCCACCAGTCGTACGCCCTTGGCCTCGGCGGTCGGCGACCAGGCGGCGACCCGCTCGGCGGTCAGCGCGCCGATGTCGGTGACCCTCAGGTCCGCCTCGGTGTGCTCGGCCAGGGCCAGGTCGAGCAGGTCGTCGAGGACCTGGGCCAGGCGCTTGCCCTCGCCTTGGACGGAGGCGATCTCCTGGTTGCCCTCCGGTAGTTCGAAGGCGAGCAGTTCGATGCGCAGCAACAGCGCCGCGAGCGGGTTGCGCAGCTGGTGCGAGGCGTCGGCGACGAAGGCGCGCTGCTGCTCCAGGACGTCCTCGACGTTGTCCGCCATCTCGTTGAACGAGCGGGCCAGGCGCTGGAGTTCCGGCGGGCCGCCGGCGGCCGCCACCCGGGACTTCAGGGCGCCGCTCGCGATCATGTGGGTGGTGGTGTCCAGGACGCGCACGGGCCTCAGCACCCAGCCCGTCAGCCGCAGGGCGGCGCCGACGGCCAGCAGCATCGCGGCGATCTCGCCTGCGCCGATGATCAGCCAGCCGTGCAGGATCCGCGACCGCAGCTGCCCGGTGGGCGAATCGGTGACCACCACCGCGACGACATCGCCGTCCCGGATGACCGGCGAGGCGACGACCAGGCGGTCGCGCTGCCAGGGCCACACCTGTTCGGGATCATGGCTGCGCCGGCTGAGCAGCGCCTCGGCGAACGCGTCGCGCACCACGCCCGCCTCGGGGACGGTGAAACCGGACGGCGCCTTCGCCATCGCGCTCTCGTTGGCGTAGAAGACACCCGCCTGGATGCCGTAGACGTCGTAGTAGCTGGCGAGTTCGCTGTTCAGGGTCGCCTGACGCCCGTTGGACTCCACGGGGGTGTCGGTGACGAACTGGGCGAGCGCCGCGAAGCGCGCCGTGTCGTCGATCCGGTCGACGACCACGTTCTGCTGCTCGGCCGCGGCCACGCTCACCGCCAGCGGGACGCCGAGCGCGAGCAGCACGGCCGCCATCAGGACGATGAGCAGCGGAAGGAGACGTGTGCGCACCCGGCCCCGCTACGCGCCCGGGGCGACGAGCCGGTAGCCCACGCCTCGTACCGTCTCGATCAGGCTCGGCATGCGCAGCTTGGCGCGCAGGGACGCGACGTGCACCTCCAGGGTGCGCCCGGTCCCCTCCCAACTGGTGCGCCAGACCTCGCTGATGATCTGCTCCCGACGGAAGACCACACCCGGGCGCTGGGCGAGCAGGGCGAGCAGGTCGAACTCCTTGCGGGTCAGCTGGATGACCGAACCGTCCACGCTGACCTGGCGGGTGGGCAGTTCGATGTGCACCGGACCGAGACGCAGCCCGCCCTCGCCGCCGACCGGGGCGTCCTCCGGGACGGTGCGCCGGCTGACGGCGTGGATACGGGCGAGCAGTTCCCCGGTGTCGTACGGCTTGACCACGTAGTCGTCGGCGCCGAGGTTGAGGCCGTGGATGCGGGAGCGGACGTCGGCGCGGGCGGTGACCATGATCACCGGGATGCTGGTGCGCTTGCGGATCTTGCCGCACACCTCGTAACCGTCCTGGTCGGGCAGGCCCAGGTCGAGCAGGACGACTCCGAAGCCCGCGCCCTCGGGGACGAGCGCCTGGAGGGCCTCCTCACCGCTGCGGGCGTGCGTGACGTCGAAACCGTGGCGCGCGAGGACCGCGGACAGGGCCGCGGCCACATGGTTGTCGTCCTCGACGAGGAGAAGTCTCATCCGGGCCCCCTTCGGTTCATCGGACGTCCCATCTGCATATGTAAAAAGCCTGCACGCGCGCGTGCGCCCTCAGCAGTCACGCTGATGGATGAGGACGGCGTCAAGAGGGTTCCGGTTGCGCGCGCCTTCCGTTACCCGGCCGATACGGACGCCGGGCCCAAGTGCTACGACATGTGTCCGATCGCTATCCGATCGTGATGCTCAGATCTCCCTCAGATGTACTGACGCTGGTCGCACGGGGTCACTAAGGTCCTCGCAACCGAGGAGGACGGAGCCCCAAAGCGATGACCGAAGTATCGGTGGCCAAGGACGAGTTGGCCGCGACCGGAGAACTGGTCGTCCTGAAGAGCGTCAACAAGCACTTCGGCGCGTTGCACGTACTCCAGGACATCGATCTGACGATCGCCCGCGGTGAGGTCGTCGTGGTCATCGGGCCCTCCGGGTCCGGGAAGTCCACCCTGTGCCGCACCATCAACCGCCTGGAGTCGACGGACTCCGGCACGATCACCATCGACGGCAAGCCGCTGCCCCACGAGGGCAAGGAGCTGGCCCGGTTGCGCGCCGACGTCGGAATGGTGTTCCAGTCCTTCAACCTGTTCGCGCACAAGACCGTGCTCGAGAACGTCATGCTGGGCCAGATCAAGGTCCGCAAGACGGACAAGAAGCAGGCCGAGGAGAAGGCGCGCGCCCTGCTCGACCGTGTCGGCGTGGCCACGCAGGCCGACAAGTACCCCGCACAGCTCTCCGGCGGCCAGCAGCAGCGCGTGGCCATCGCGCGGGCCCTGGCCATGGACCCCAAGGTCATGCTCTTCGACGAGCCCACGTCGGCGCTCGACCCGGAGATGATCAACGAGGTCCTGGAAGTCATGCAGCAGCTCGCCCGTGACGGCATGACCATGATCGTCGTCACGCACGAGATGGGCTTCGCCCGCTCTGCTGCCAACCGGGTCGTGTTCATGGCCGACGGCCGCATCGTCGAAGAGGCTGTGCCGGACCAGTTCTTCAGCAACCCGCGCAGCGACCGGGCCAAGGACTTCCTGTCCAAGATCCTGCACCACTGACAGCTCGCGTCGCGCGATCGACGACCTGCGTCACCGGCGCCACCCGCTCGACTGCCTCGACGGCTCGCTTCTCTTCCCCACGCAAAGGATGTTCCGCATGAATCTCCGCAAGGTCACCGCCGCCTCGGCCGCCGTCCTGGCGCTCGCCCTGACCGCCACGGCGTGTGGCGGCGACGACAGCAAGGACTCCGGCTCGGGCTCCGGCGGCGGCGGCAAGATCAAGATCGGCATCAAGTACGACCAGCCCGGTCTCGGCCTGAAGCAGCCCGACGGTTCCTTCGCCGGCTTCGACGTGGACGTCGCGACGTACGTGGCCAAGCAGCTCGGCTACGGTCCCGACAAGATCGAGTGGGTCGAGACCAAGAGCGCCGACCGCGAGAACGCCCTCGCCCGTGGTGACGTGAAGTTCATCGCGGCCACCTACTCGATCAACGACGAGCGCAAGAAGAAGGTCGACTTCGCCGGCCCCTACCTGCTGGCCCACCAGGACCTGCTGGTCAAGTCGGACGCCGGCATCACCAAGGCCACGGACATCAACGGCAAGAGGCTCTGCTCCGTGGCCGGCTCCACCTCGGCGCAGAACGTCCACGACACCATCGCCCCGAACGCCCAGCTGAAGCAGTACGGCGGCTACTCCGAGTGCATCGGGGCCCTGCAGAGCGGCGCCGTGGACGCGGTGACCACCGACGACTCGATCCTCGCGGGCTTCGCCGCGCAGGACCAGTACAAGGGCAAGTTCAAGCTCGCCGGCCTCAAGCTGAGCAACGAGAACTACGGCATCGGCGTCAAGAAGGGCGACTCCGCGACGGTGGGCAAGATCAACGCCGCGCTGGAGAAGATGGTCAGCGACAAGTCCTGGGAGAAGGCGGTCCAGGACAACTTCGGTCCGGCCGAGTACAAGAACGAGCCCGCGCCGAAGATCGGCACCATCGTCAAGTAGCGCAGGGATTCCCGGCGCGCCGCCGTCCACTGCGATCACGGCGTAGCGCAGGGGTCCCCCGGCGTGCCGCCGTCCACCGCGATCACGGCGGCACGCCGCGCCCTCCACGTTCGCCACACACCCGGAAGCGCGGGAGATCGTGTTCGACTTTCTTGAAGGTTACGACGTCCTCGGGGCGTTCTGGATGACGGTGAAACTCACCGCCCTCTCCGCCCTCGGCTCCCTGGTCTGGGGCACTCTGCTCGCCGCGATGCGGGTCAGCCCGGTCCCGCTCATGCGCGGGTTCGGCACCGCCTACGTGAACATCGTCCGGAACATCCCTCTCACGGTCATCATCGTCTTCACCTCGCTCGGTCTCGCCGACGTATTCGGCATGACGATGGGCGCGTCCGACGACTTCGCGGCCCAGGGTTTCCGGCTGGCCGTTCTCGGTCTGGTCGGCTACACCGCCGTGTTCGTCTGCGAGGCGATCCGCTCCGGTATCAACACCGTGCCCGTCGGACAGGCCGAGGCGGCCCGCGCGCTCGGCCTGAGCTTCAGCCAGGTCCTGCGCCTGATCGTCCTGCCACAGGCCTTCCGCGCGGTCATCGGACCGCTGGCCAACGTGCTGATCGCGCTGACCAAGAACACCACCGTGGCGGCCGCGATCGGTGTCGCGGAGGCTGCCCTCCTGATGAAGGAGATGATCGAGAACGAGGCACAGACACTCGCCATCGGCGCGGTGTTCGCCCTCGGATTCGTGGTGCTGACCCTTCCCACCGGCCTCATCCTCGGCTGGCTGAGCAAGCGACTGGCGGTGAAGCGATGACCTCCGTTCTCTACGACACTCCGGGCCCCCGCGCCAAACAGCGCAACGTGATCTTCTCAGTGGTCTTCTTCGTCCTGCTCGCCCTGCTGCTGTGGTGGGTCTGGCAGACGATGGACGACAAGAACCAGCTCACCTGGGCCCTGTGGAAGCCGTTCACCCAGTCCCAGGCCTGGACGACGTATCTGCTGCCGGGCCTGGCCAACACGTTGAAGGCCGCGGCCCTGGCCATGGTGATCGCCCTCCCGCTGGGCGCGTTCTTCGGCATAGCGCGCCTCTCGGACCACCGATGGGTGCGGGCCACGGCCGGCACGGTGGTCGAGTTCTTCCGGTCGATCCCCGTCCTGCTGCTGATGCTGTTCGCCAACGAGCTCTACGTCCGCTCCTCGGGCATCAGCAGCGAGGAACGGCCCCTCTACGCGGTCGTCACCGGCCTCGTGCTCTACAACGCCTCCGTCCTCGCCGAGATCGTCCGGGCGGGCATCCTCTCCCTGCCCAAGGGACAGACGGAGGCCGCCATGGCGGTCGGTCTGCGCAAGGGCCAGACGATGACCAACGTCCTGCTGCCGCAGGCGGTCACCGCGATGCTCCCGGCCATCGTCAGCCAGCTCGTCGTCATCGTGAAGGACACCGCGCTCGGCGGCGTGATGCTGGGATTCACCGAGCTGCTCAACGCCCGCCAGACGCTGGCGGCCGTCTACGCCAACGTCATCCCCAGCTTCATCGTGGTGGCCGTCATCTACATCGTGCTCAACTTCCTCCTCACCAGCTTCGCGAGCTGGCTGGAGGCCAGGCTGCGGCGCAGCAAGAAGAGCACGGGCGCGGTCCTCGGCGAGGACACGGTGGAGGTCAACCCCGCGGCGGTGTAGCGCGGCTTCGGGATCGGTGACGGCGGCAGCTACGGCTCCGCCTGATGCACCATCACCTGCTCCTGTGAACGACTCGGAGTGCGGTGTGAACGACCCGGAGGGCAGTGGCATGATCGCCACTGCCCTCCGTCGCTTGACGCAGGCACCGGCAATGGGTTGCATACGTTCTGTGATCGTGCACCCTGCTCCACCTGCCTTTTCGCCCCCGTCCGCCAAGATGTCACCGCGAGCGGGGGGCGCCGCGCCGTGGACCCGGTGATCATCGCGGGAGCCGGGCCTGTCGGGCTTGCGCTCGCCCTTGCGCTGGCGCGGCAGGACGTGCCGTCCGTCGTGCTCGACGAAGGGCCCGGGAAGGACGAACCACGTCTCGCGCGCACCGTCGTGCTGCGTGAGGACACCGCCGCCCTCATGGAGCGGCTGTCCGGCGTGTCACTCGCCGAGGCCGGTGTCCATTGGGCCGGATGGCGGTCGATGCGGCGCAAGCAGGTGACACGCGAGGTCACGTTCGGCGCCACCGACACCGGCCCCGAGACGGAGCCCGCCACCGACGCCGGGCCCGCGCCGCTGCACATCGCCCAGCATGTACTCACCGGGGCGCTGCGCGCCGCGCTGGCCCGTGAACGGCTCGTCAAGATCGTTGTGGACAGTCGCCTCGACGGCATCGAACAGGAGCCCTCGGGCGTCACCGGCCACACCCGCGGCCCCAAGGGCACCTGGTGGCGCGGCAGCTACCTGGTCGGCTGCGACGGCACCCGCTCGACCGTGCGCAAGCTCCAGGACATCCGCTTTCCGGGCCGCACGGCGGTGGAACGGCACGCGGTCGCGGCCCTGCGTGCGGAACTTCCCCTGCCCCACGAGGCATTGCTCCACCGGATGCCCCCGTGGCGCACCTCCGGCCCCTCCACCGACGAGATCACCGCCCGCCCCCTCCCCGACGGCGTGTGGCGCCTCGACTGGCTGCTGCCGCCGGGCAAGGACCTGGTCACGCCCGAGCTGCTGGTGGCCCGCATCAGGGAGACCCTGGCAGGCTGGGCAGGCGGGTCGACACCGGCGTACGAACTCCTCGACACCGGCGTGCACACGGTCCACCACCGGCTGGCCCGTCGCTGGCGCGTAGGTCGGGTCTTCCTCGCCGGGGACGCGGCGCACCTGCTCGGCGCGCTCGGCACACAAGGGCTCGACGAGGGTCTCCGGGACGCCGACAACCTCGCCTGGAAGCTGGCGCTGGCCTGGCACCACGGGCCGCACGAGGCACTGCTCGACAGCTACCAGGCGGAGCGGCGCGCGGTCGTCGCCGGTCGGCTGCGCGCAGCCGACCAGGTGCTGCCGCTGCTGCGCGGCGGCGGAGTCCTGCGTGCGTACGTTCCCGGCTCGGCCCGCGGCCACGACGCACTGCTGACGGACGGTCACTTGGGGCGCGGAGTTCTGGGTGCGCCGGGGACATACGCCGACTCACCGCTCGCGCCCCGGCACCTCGAAGGAGAGACCGTCATCGACACGGAGCCCGGCATGCCCGTCACCGATGCGCGGGTGACCGCGGAGGACGGCTCCTTCGTACGACTGCGCGACCGCCTCGGTCGCGGCGCTCTGCTCGTCGTGCTGATCGCCCCGGGCACCGGTGTGTGGGAGCGCAGGCACTGGGTGACCGCCGGGATCATGCCTCGGCTGGCGGCGGCGGTGGCCGCGCTGCCGCACCCCGCCGAACTCCTGGTCGCCGAGGAGTACCCGGGCGCCGCCCCCCACACGGTCCTTCTCGTACGACCGGACGGTCACCTGGTCACGGCGCTGGCCGGGGTCCGGCCGGCCGACCTGTACGCGGCGACGGAGGCGGCACTCGGCGGCCCCGCCAAGGCGGAGGCGCGGGAGGCGCGGGCCGGTTCGCGCTGACCCGCGCGCATGCTCGTGGTCACTGTGCGTCCGCATAGTGACACTGAGTTGACCGGCCCGAACCCGCGTGGTGTACTCCGGAGCATGACCGACACCTGTGTACGCCTGTGGCGGAGGGTCCATATGGACCTCATCCGCTATGCGGGCTGCGTGTGTCGTCCGTCGAGCTGACTTCGCCTTCCTCCTCCCGCGCGCGCCGCCTCCGTGCTGCCGCGCGCCCCCACGCGAACGCTCACCAGGACGGTGCCCCGTGTCTGCATCCCCCGCCGTGTCCACGTCCTCGGCCGTTGCCGCTGTTTCCGCCCCCACACAGGCGGAGCTCCTCGACTTCGTACGGCGTGCTGCCGCCGACGCCGAGCTGATCGACTCGTTGCCGCTCGACCCCGACGGCCGGACCTGGGTCCGGCTGGAGGGACCAAGCGGCAGCGAGGCCTGGCTGATCGGCTGGCCGCCCGGCAGCGGCACCGGCTGGCACGACCATGCCGACTCGGTCGGCGCCTTCGTGACCGCGGCCGGTGAGCTCAGGGAGCACTCGCTCGCCGCCCGGCTGCCCACCGATGGCTGGAAGACCCTGGAACTGACCGAGGACGTGGACCGGGAACGCCGGCTGCCGGCCGGAAAGGGCCGCGCCTTCGGCCGCCATCACGTCCACGAGGTGCTGAACGAGTCCACCGAACAGCACGCGATCTCCGTCCACGTCTACTACCCGCCCCTCCCGCAGATCCGCCGCTACAGCCGCAGCGGACCGATCCTGCGCCTGGAGCAGGTGGAGCGCCCGGAGGACTGGCAGTGAGCCCGGCGGAAACACCGGCGGCAGGTCGCGCGGCCGGACCGCCGGTCGGTATCGACGCGCTGCTGGAGCGCGTGCGCGAGGGCTACGAGCGGATCGAGGCGGCAGAGGCTTACGCCGCCTTCCGTGCCGGGGACGCGCTGCTCGTCGACATCCGGTACGCGGCCCTGCGTGACCGGGACGGGTTGATCCCCGGCGCCCTCGTCATCGAGCGCAACGAACTGGAGTGGCGCCTCGACCCGCACGGCAGCCACCGCGCCCCCGAGGCCACGAGCCACGACCTGCGTGTCGTGGTGATCTGCAACGAGGGGTACGCCTCCACCCTGGCCGCCGCGTCCCTGCACCAGTTGGGGCTGCACCGGGCCACCGATCTGGTCGGCGGGTTCCAGGCGTGGAATACCGCGGGGCTTCCGGTGACGGCATAGGCCAACCGCCCAAGAGCCACGCGGCTTCCGGCGACGGACTGCGAGCGGACGCGACCGGCCGGCGGTGACGACGAAGGCGAGCAGGCCGCCCCGCGACCATCCCGACCTACACCGACGGCACGACGGCCGGGGCCGCACGACCCGTCATGCCGAGACCGAACGCGGTGAGGACGGCGAGGGCGCTGCCGAGGGCCGTCGAGGAGCAGCCTTGCCGAACCGCCGACGGCCGTCACAACCGCCGGCGCCCTTCAGAACCCATCGTCCTCGATGAACTCCGTCTGCTCGCCCTCCTCCTCGAGGGCCTGCCGGACCACTCTCAGGGCCATGCCCTCGGGGTAGCCCTTGCGGGCCAGCATGCCCGCGAGGCGGCGCAGCCGCTTGTCCCGGTCGAGGCCTCGGGTGGCGCGCAGCTTCCGCGCGACGAGCTCCGCCGCGGTCGCCTCCTCCTGCTCGGAGTCGAGCTGTGCCATGGCCGCGTCGATCAGCGTGGAGTCGACGCCCTTGGTCCGCAGCTCCTGAGCGAGTGCGCGCCGGGCCAGCCCTCGGCCGTGGTGCCGGGACTCCACCCAGGCGTCCGCGAACGCGCTGTCGTTGATCAGCCCGACGTCCTCGAACCGCGACAGCACCTCCTCGGCCGCATCATCCGGGATCTCCCGTTTGCGCAGGGCGTCCGCGAGTTGCTTCCGCGTGCGCGGGGTCCCGGTGAGCAGGCGCAGGCAGATCGCCCGTGCCCGCTCGACCGGGTCCGCTGAGGGTTCTTCTTTCTCGGCCCTCGACGAGAAGGAAGAACCCCCGTCCTCACCGGACGGCTCCGCGCGGCCACGCCGACGGCGCCCTCGTGAGCCGCCCGCGCCACGAGCCCCGCCCCTGGGGGGTGAGCTGCCGACGGACGAGTCTGCGTCGAATGCCGAGCCGTCGCCCGGCCCGTACTCCCACGCGTCCAGCCTGTCCGACCCGTCCTCCGGTCCGTCCGTCCACCGTCCGTTGCCCTGCTCGCCGCCCGCCTCGGCGTCGTACGACCCCCTCATGCCGTACGACGCCGCACGGACGTGGTCTTCGTCCATGCCACGGGCCGGGGAGACGTCCCTCGGACCGGTCGAGCCCCTGGTGCCTCTTCCGCCTCGCTCACGCGGGGCGTCCGGGTAGGTGTACTCGGCCCAGTCGGTTCGCCGCGTCACGGATCAGCTCTTGACTGCGGCGGCCTTGGTCTTGGCCGTCTTGGCCGCCACCGGGGCGGGCACCGTCTTCGCGGCATCGTCCGCGGGTGCGGAGACCGCTGCGTCCACGCCCGGCCCGGCAGCCGGCTCCTCCGGTCGGACCCCGACGCCCAGCTTCTCCTTGATCCTCTTCTCGATCTCGTTGGCCAGGTCGGGGTTGTCCTTCAGGAAGTTGCGCGCGTTCTCCTTGCCCTGTCCGAGCTGGTCGCCCTCGTACGTGTACCAGGCACCGGCCTTGCGGACGAAGCCGTTCTCCACGCCCATGTCGATCAGGCCGCCCTCACGGCTGATGCCGTGCCCGTAGAGAATGTCGAACTCGGCCTGCTTGAAGGGCGGCGCGACCTTGTTCTTGACGACCTTGACGCGGGTACGGTTGCCGACCGCGTCGGTGCCGTCCTTCAGCGTCTCGATACGCCGGATGTCGAGTCGCACCGAGGCGTAGAACTTCAGCGCCCGGCCACCGGTCGTGGTCTCCGGGGAGCCGAACATCACGCCGATCTTCTCGCGGAGCTGGTTGATGAAGATCGCGGTGGTCTTGGACTGGTTGAGCGCGCTGGTGATCTTCCGCAGCGCCTGGCTCATCAGGCGGGCCTGCAGACCGACGTGGCTGTCGCCCATCTCGCCCTCGATCTCCGCGCGCGGCACGAGCGCGGCGACGGAGTCGATGACGATCAGGTCGAGGGCGCCGGAGCGGACAAGCATGTCCACGATCTCCAGGGCCTGCTCGCCGTTGTCCGGCTGGGACAGGAGCAGGTTGTCGATGTCGACGCCGAGCTTCTGCGCGTACTCGGGGTCGAGAGCGTGCTCCGCGTCCACGAACGCGACCGTGCCGCCGGCCTTCTGGGCGTTCGCCACCGCGTGCAGGGTCAGGGTCGTCTTGCCGGAGGACTCCGGTCCATAGACCTCGATGACGCGGCCCCGCGGCAGGCCGCCGACGCCGAGGGCCACGTCGAGCGCGGTCGACCCGGTCGGGATGACCTCGATGGGCTCCCTCGTCCGATCGCCCATGCGCATGACCGCGCCCTTGCCGAATTGCCGTTCAATCTGTGCGAGTGCGGCATCCAGGGCCTTCTCGCGGTCGGTACCTGCCATGGGTTCCACCCGATTTGCTTGAGTCGATCGCTTCACGTCAACGACGCTAACGCCTGCCACTGACAATGCGTCTCGACGCTCGTCCGGCCTGTGGATAACTCGGGCACTTATCCACTCAAACCGCGCCGAAATCCCCATCAAGAGCCTTGCCTGAACCTCTATAAGAACGGATGTTCGATTTTCGTGTCAAGCGCACCACGCGGTACTGCGGAGACGTCCCGGGACAGTTCCCGCCTGGCTGCTTCCCGCGGTGTGTACGGCGGGTGTCTTCGGCCGGAGGACGACGGGGCGGAGCGTTCTCGTGACGCTTGAGGGGTGGAAAACTCAAGGCGCTCGCGTCTTTCCGGCACGGTGCAGGCTCACCCGTGCAGCGGCCTGAGCGGAGCCGTCGAGTGGTACGCCGCCTCCTGGCGACCGGCGCGGGTGAGTACGACCCCGCGCGCGATCGTCGCGGCGCCCGAAGCCAGGACGACAGGCAGGATCGCGAACCCCGAGCGCACGGCGAGCGCCATCCCCGGCAACTCGGTGGCCGGGTGGCCCGGTGGGCCCGTGTTACGCCGCCGCCGTCGGCGCCGGGGTATGGGCCGGCCTCACCTACTGACCAACGGGCGTCACCTCCTCACCCCCCGGGTCTGCGCAGGGACCGGCCCGGCCTCACGTACCGTCCGAGGAGGACCCGTCGGCGGTACGGCCCGAAGAGGAGCCGGCGACCGAGTCCTGTGCCTCCGGCCCCCGCCCCCACAGCGCACGCGCGCGCGTGAACAGCCCCTCCCCCGGCCTCCGGTGCCCCTGTACCCGGGGGTCGTCCGTGACGTCGTACCGCTTCACGTAGGCCCCCAGGAATGCCTGGAGCGTGGCGATCGCCGGGATGGCGATCAGCGCGCCGACGGCACCGAGGAGGGCGGTGCCGGCGATGACTGAGCCGAAGGCGACCGCGGGGTGGATGTCGACGGTCTTCGAGGTCAGCTTGGGTTGCAGGACGTAGTTCTCGAACTGCTGGTAGACCACGACGAAGATCAGCACCCACAGCGCGTACCAGGGGTCGACCGTGAAGGCGATGAGCATCGGCAGGGCGCCCGCGAGATACGTGCCGATGGTGGGGATGAACTGCGAGACCAGCCCGACCCAGACGGCGAGTACGGGCGCGTACGGCACACTCAGGGCCTCCAACAGGATGTAGTGCGCGACTCCGGAGATGAGCGCCATCAGGCCGCGCGAGTAGATGTAGCCGCCAGTCTTGTTCACGGCGATCTCCCACGCGCGCAGCACCTCCGCCTGCCGGGCGGGTGGCAGCACGGAGCAGATCGCGCGGCGCAGCCGTGGGCCGTCGGCGGCGAAGTAGAACGAGAACAGCGCGATCGTCAGCAGCTGGAAAAGTCCGCCGAGGACCTGCCCGGAGACGTCCAGGACGCCGGTGGCGCTGTTCTGCACGTAGTTGCGCAGCCAGTTGGACCGGAGCAGGCCCTCCTGGACGTCAACGCGTCGCAACTCGGTGTGGAAGTGCGTGTTGATCCAGTTGATGACCGAGTCGAGGTAGGCCGGGAAGTCCTCGACGATCTTGATGATCTGACCCGCGAGCATCGAACCGAGCAGCGTGACGAACCCCGCGGCCACGATGAGCACGGCGAAGAACACGAGGAACGTGGCCAGTCCCCTGCGCATGCCGCGCGAGGACATCCAGCTCACCGCGGGTTCGATGGCCAGGGCCAGGAAGAACGCGATGAGGATGTTGATCAGCAGAGCGGTGAGCTGGTGGAAGGCCCAACTTCCCAGCTGGAACACGGCGATGAGGGCGAGGGCGAGCACCAGGGCGCGCGGCAGCCAGCGGGGCATGCGGGCGTTCGGCCCCCAGGCGCCGCCGTCGGCCTGGGGCCGGGGAGGCGGCGTCGTGCCGGACGGAGCTGCATGCTGGGTGACCTGGCCGGTCTCGTCAGTGGGTGCCACGGTGCAAGTCTCGCCCACATGTCCGACAATCGGTTACCCGCGGGCGATCTTCTTGAACGATCAGTGCTTCTGTCACGAAACGTTCAGAGCTGATCAGCGTTTCTCCCTCGGAACGTTCATGACGCCGCAGACCACACGCCAGACCTCCTTGGCGTCCCATCCGGAGTCGAGCGCCTCGTGCACCGTGCGCCCGCCGAGCTCCATCATGACGTGGTCGCGCGCGAAGGTGTCGGCGTAGCCCGGACCGAAGTGATCCGCCATCCGCTGCCAGAAGACCGTCAACCGCATACCTCCAGTATCCCGCCCCTGAGGGTGGGCCTGAGCCGGGACCGCTTACCGAGACCGCTTTCCGTCCTACGGTCTGACGCATGGCCGAAACCGGAGCTTCCGCACTCCCCCCGACGCCCCCGGCGTACTCCCCGCTCGCCCGCGCCGAGCACTTCTGCTGGCTCACCGCCCGCGTGCTGGAGCAGCGCCTTTTCGCGTACCACTTCCTGCGCGGAAGCGCCGACCCGGTGGAGACGGCGCTGGACGCCTACCGCAACGCGGACGGCGGATACGGCCACGCGCTGGAGCCCGATCTACGGGGGCCGGTGAGCCAGCCACTGCACACCGGTCACGCCCTGCGGGTCCTGGACGCCATCGGGCGCTGCGGCGGACAACGCGTGGAGCGCGTGTGCCGGTACCTGACCTCCGTGACCACAGCGGACGGCGCCCTGCCGGCGATCCATCCCAGCCAGCGCGGCTATCCGACGGCCCCGTTCATCCCGGTCCTGGACGATCCGCCGAGCGAGCTCCTCGCCACCGGTCCGGTGGTGGGTCTCCTGCACCGCAACGAGGTATGGCACGCCTGGTTGTTCAGGGCCACGGACTTCTGCTGGCAGGCGGTGGAGTCCCTGGAGCGGTCCCACCCGTACGAGATCCAGGCAGCCGTGGACTTCCTGGACTCCGCGCCCGACCGCCCGCGCGCGGAGGCGGTCGCCGACCGCCTGGGCCGTCTGGTGCGTGAGCAACGCCTCGCGGTTCTGGACCCGGACCAACTCGACACGTGTCCGGTTCCCCCGGGGTACGCCCCCGGCGAGCACCACTTCCCGTACGACTACGCGCGGACGCCGGACTCACTCGCGCGCGCGTGGTTCACGGACAACGAGATGTCCCGCTCCCTGGACTTCCTGGCCCAGGACCAGCTGGAGGACGGCGGCTGGCCGGTCCGCTGGCGCCAGTGGGCCCCGGGCACGGCCCTGGAGGCCCGCCCCATGGTGACGATCCGGGCGCTGCGCACCCTGCGCGCGTACGGTCGCGGTCGCCCCCTGAGCTGAGGCTCGTGACTCCTCCCCTTCGTGAACGAAGGGGCTTCTCAGTCGACTCCGAGGAGTCTCGTGACGGCCAAGCCCTGACCGCTGCCGAGGCAGATCCGCAGCGTACTACGCCGCTTCGCGGCTCCGCCATCAGGATGCGTTTCCCGCCCGGCCTGAAGGCCGGGATTCCCACGCAAGATCACGGATGGCGGGTTCGGGTGAGGTGGCGCGCTCTGGGCGGTATGCCGGTGGCCCGGAGTTGACCTGTTGCGGGCGCGGCGGTCCGGGGCCGTGTATCCGTCGCCGGAGTGGTCGCGGAGATCGCCGCCGAGACGACGCAGACCGTTGTCAGTCCCGAGGTGCAGGATGGACACATGGTCAGCGACGCACGCCGAGCCCTGGACGGCTTCTCCCCCACAACCCGCGGCTGGTTCACGGGCGCCTTCGACGCGCCCACCGCCGCCCAGGCCGGCGCGTGGCAGGCCATCGCAGCGGGCTCGGACGTGTTGGTCGTAGCTCCCACCGGCTCCGGCAAGACCCTCGCAGCCTTTCTCGCCGCACTCGACCAGCTCGCCTCCACACCCCCACCCGCCGACCCCAAAAAACGCTGCCGGGTCCTGTACGTCTCCCCGCTCAAGGCCCTCGCCGTCGACGTGGAACGCAACCTCCGCAGCCCCCTCACCGGCATCCGTCAGGAATCCGTACGCCGAGGCCTGCCCGAACCGGAGGTAAAGGTCGGCATCCGCTCCGGCGACACCCCCGCCGCCGAGCGCCGCGCCCTGTCCACCCGCCCTCCGGACATCCTGATCACCACCCCGGAGTCGCTGTTCCTGATGCTGACCTCGGCCACCCGCGAGGCGCTGACCGGCATCGAGACAGTGATCCTCGACGAGGTCCACGCGGTCGCCGGTACCAAGCGCGGCGCCCACCTCGCGCTCTCCCTGGAGCGTCTGGACGAGCTCCTCCCCAGGCCGGCCCGCCGCATCGGCCTCTCCGCGACGGTCCGCCCGGTGGACGAGGTGGCCCGCTATCTCTCGCCCCGCCGCAAGGTGGAGATCGTCCAGCCCGAGTCCGGCAAGGAGTTCGACCTCTCGGTCGTCGTCCCTGTCGAGGACCTGGGCGAACTGGGCGGCTCCCCGATCGCCGACGGCTCCGACGGCTCCGACGGCTCCGACGCCGCGGAACGCCCCTCGATCTGGCCGCACGTGGAGGAGCGGATCGCCGACCTCGTCCAGGCCCACCGCTCCACCATCGTCTTCGCCAACTCCCGCCGCCTCGCCGAACGGCTCTGCAACCGCCTCAACGAAATCGCGTACGAGCGAGCCACCGGAGAACCGCTGGACGAGCACCACGCCCCCGCGGAACTGATGGGCGGCTCGGGCGCGGCACAGGGCGCGCCCCCGGTCATCGCCCGCGCCCACCACGGCTCGGTCTCCAAGGAACAGCGCGCCCTCGTCGAAGAGGACCTCAAGGCCGGCCGCCTCCCCGCCGTGGTGGCCACCTCCAGCCTCGAACTGGGCATCGACATGGGCGCGGTGGACCTCGTCATCCAAGTCGAGTCGCCTCCCTCCGTCGCTTCCGGCCTGCAGCGCGTAGGACGAGCGGGACACCAGGTCGGAGCCGTCTCCACGGGTGTGGTCTTCCCGAAGTACCGCGGCGACCTGGTCCAGGCGGCAGTCGTCACGGAGCGCATGCGGACGGGTTCCATCGAGTCGCTGAAGGTCCCCGCAAACCCCCTGGACGTCCTCGCCCAGCAGCTCGTCGCGATGACCTCGATGGACACCTGGCAGCTGGACGACCTGCTGACCATGGTCCGGCGGGCCGCCCCCTTCGCCTCGCTCCCCGAGTCCGCCTTCACCGCGGTGCTCGACATGCTCGCCGGCCGCTACCCGTCCGACGCCTTCGCGGAACTGCGTCCGCGCGTGGTCTGGGACCGCGTCGCCGGCACGATCACCGGCCGCCCCGGTGCGCAGCGCCTCGCCGTCACCTCCGGCGGCACGATCCCCGACCGCGGCCTCTTCGGCGTCTTCCTCGCCGGCTCCGACCCGAAGAAGGGTGGCGGCCGGGTCGGCGAACTCGACGAGGAGATGGTCTACGAGTCCCGCGTCGGCGACGTCTTCACCCTCGGCACCAGCTCCTGGCGCATCGAGGACATCACCCGCGACCGCGTCCTCGTCTCCCCCGCGCCGGGCGTCCCGGGCCGGCTCCCGTTCTGGAAGGGCGACCAGTTGGGCCGCCCGCTCGAGCTGGGCCGCGCGGTGGGCGCGTTCCTGCGCGAGGTCGGCTCCCTGCCCAAGGAGGACGCCCGTCTGCGCCTCCTCGCTGCGGGACTGGACGCCTGGGCCGCGAACAACGTCCTGTCCTACCTCGCCGAGCAGCGGGAGGCCTGTGGCCACGTCCCGGACGACCGCACGATCGTCGTGGAGCGCTTCCGCGACGAACTCGGCGACTGGCGGGTCGTCGTGCACTCCCCCTTCGGCGCCCAGGTCCACGCCCCGTGGGCACTCGCCCTCGGCGCCAAGCTGTCCGAGCGGTACGGCATGGACGCCCAGGTCCTGCACGCCGACGACGGCATCGTCCTCCGACTGCCCGACGCCGACCTGATGGGCCTGGACCTGCTCGATCAGGACCCGGCAAGGACCGGCACCGAGTACGACGCGGACCAAGCCCCCGTCGGTGCGGCGGACGTCGTCTTCGACAAGGGTGAGGTCCACCAGATCGTCACCGACCAGGTCGGCGGCTCGGCCCTGTTCGCGTCGCGCTTCCGCGAGTGCGCCGCCCGCGCGCTGCTCCTGCCCCGCCGCACCCCCGGCAAGCGCACCCCGCTGTGGCAGCAGCGCCAGCGCGCCGCCCAACTGCTCCAGGTCGCCAGCGAGTTCGGCTCCTTCCCGATCGTCCTGGAGGCGGTCCGCGAGTGCCTCCAGGACGTTTTCGACGTCCCCGGCCTGGTCGAGCTGATGGGCGACCTGGAGTCCCGCAAGGTGCGCCTGGTCGAGGTCACCACCCCCGAGCCCTCCCCGTTCGCCCGCTCTCTCCTCTTCGGGTACGTCGCCCAGTTCCTCTACGAGGGAGACTCACCGCTCGCCGAGCGCCGCGCCGCCGCCCTCTCCCTGGACTCGCGTCTGCTGGCCGAGTTGCTCGGCCAGGCGGAGCTGCGCGAGCTGCTCGACGCCGAGGTGCTGGCCGAGCTGGAGCGGGAACTCCAGTGGTGCACCGAGGACCGCCGCGTCAAGGACGCCGAAGGGATCGCCGATCTCCTTCGTCTCCTCGGTCCGCTCACGGACACCGAGCTGGCGGAGCGGGGCGCCGAGCCGCAGTGGGCTCAGGAGCTGGCCGCCGCCCGCCGCGCGATCCGGGTCCGCGTCGCCGGCGCGGACCACTGGGCGGCGATCGAGGACGCGGGTCGTCTGCGCGACGCACTCGGCACCGCGCTCCCGGTGGGCGTCCCGGAGGCCTTCACGGAGCCCGTCAAGGACCCACTGGGTGACCTCCTCGCACGCTATGCGCGCACCCACGGCCCGTTCACCTCGGCCACGGTCGCGGACCGCTTCGGCCTGGGCGTGGCGGTCACCGAGGGCGCCCTCCAGCGGCTCGCGGGGACCGGCCGGGTCGTCCAGGGCGAGTTCCACCCGGCCGGCATCGGCCAGGAGTGGTGTGACGCGGCGGTCCTGCGGCGCCTGCGCCGCCGCTCCCTCGCCGCCCTGCGTCATGAACTGGAGCCGGTGCCGCCGCCCGCCCTCGCCCAGTTCCTCCCCCAGTGGCAGCACATCGGCAGGGGCCACGGCCTGCGTGGCATCGACGGCCTGGTACGGGCCGTCGAACAGGTGCAGGGCGCGTCCGTGCCGGCGTCCGCCCTGGAGAAGCTCGTCCTGCCCTCCCGCGTCGCGAACTACACGCCCGCGATGCTCGACGAACTCACCGCCGCCGGAGAGATCGTCTGGGCCGGAGCGGGCTCCCTCCCCGGCAAGGACGGCTGGGTCTCCCTCTACCTGGCGGACGCGGCCCCTCTGCTCCTTCCACCGCCCCACCCCCTGGAGCTCACCGCCCTCCACCAGTCCGTCCTGGACGCCCTCTCCGGCGGCTACGGCCTGTTCTTCCGCCAGATCGCCGACCAGGTCCGCGCCACCACCCACCCCGAAGCCACCGACCCGCAACTGGCCGACGTCATCTGGGACCTGGCCTGGTCCGGCCGGCTCACGAACGACACGCTGACCCCCATGCGCTCCCTCCTGGGCTCGGGCCGCACCGCCGGCTCCACGGCGCACCGTGCCAAGCGCACGATCCCGCGCGGGCGCTACGGCTCGCTGACCGCCGCCGCCCGCCCCGCCTCACGCAGCGGTCCACCAACCGTCGCCGGCCGCTGGTCCCTGCTCCCGGACCGTGACACCGACCCCACCGTGCGCGCCCACGCCCTGGCCCGCGTCCTCCTCGACCGGCACGGCGTGGTCACCCGGGGAGCCGTCTCCGCGGAGGGCGTCGAGGGCGGTTTCTCGGCGGTGTACCGCATCCTGGCCGCCTTCGAGGAGAGCGGCCAGGCCCGCCGAGGCTACGTGGTCGAGGGCCTCGGTGCCGCCCAGTTCGCCATGGACGGCGCGGTCGACCGCCTCCGCGCGGTAGCCAACGCCCGCGACCGCGGCGATGCCCTGCCCCTTCCGCCCCGGGCCGATGACACCCCGGGCGACGCGCCTGGCTGCACCCCCGACGGCACCCCCGACGGCACGCTCGGCGACACGCCTGACCGCACCCCCCACGGATCCGCCTCGTTCACCGACTTCGTTCCCGACGCCTTCAGCCCCCTTCCGGACTTCTCCCAGAACGCCTTCGACGCACCCGCCCCCTTCGGAACCGACGGCCCAGAGCCGTCCGACGGACAGAACCCGCCCAGCGGTCGCACCACCCCCACCGATCCCGGCTTCGGCGACGACTGGCCTCCTTCCCCCGCCACGCGGAGCGAATGGATCTCCCCCAGGGACCTCACCCCACCGACCGCCCCAGGACCCGGCACCAGCACCAGCACCCCGTACGGATCCGCTCCGGGCCCCCGGGGCCCGGCCCGGGGCGGCCCGTACGACCCCTACGGCTCGTACACCCCGTACGGCTCCGCCTCCATCGCTCCCCGCCCCCGCCCCACTCCCGACTCCCGAGCCGTCCTCCTCGCCGCCGCCGATCCGGCGAACGCGTACGGCGCGGCTCTCCCCTGGCCGGAGCCCCCCACCGGTGCCGGACACAAGCCGGGCCGCAAGGCGGGCTCCCTGGTCGTGCTCGTGGACGGCGAGCTGACGCTCTACATGGAGCGGGGCGGCAAGACCGTGCTGGCCTGGCCCTCCGACCCCGACGGCACAGCCACCGACGACTCACGGCTGCGAACCGCCGCGGAGGCCCTCGCCGCGGCCGCCAAGGCCGGCTCCCTCGGCACGGTCACCGTGGAACGCGTCAACGGTGCCTCGGCCCTGACGTCCTCCATCGGCACCCTCCTCGAAGCCACAGGCTTCATCGCCACACCACGCGGCCTACGCCTCAGGGCATAAAGCGACGAGAACCACCTGCGGACCGTCGGCAGCATGCCCTCCCTCGCCCCCGGCAAGGAAACGGAAGCCGTACGAACCGCCCCACCGTGCCACCCTTGACCCATGCCCGAAGGAGACACGGTCTGGCAGACCGCGAGGCGGCTGCACACCGCGCTCGCGGGCAAGGTGTTGACCCGTAGCGACCTACGGGTCCCCAAGTACGCCACCGCCGACCTCACCGGCCGCACCGTCCTGGACGTCGCCCCGCGCGGCAAACACCTCCTGGCCCGCATCGAGGGCGGCCTCACCCTCCACTCGCACCTGCGGATGGACGGCGCCTGGAAGGTGTACGCCCCCGACCAGCGCTGGAACGGCGGCCCCACGCACCAGATCCGCGCGATCCTAGGCACCGCCGACCGCTCGGCCGTCGGCTACCGCCTCCCCGTCCTCGAACTCCTCCGCACCGCCGACGAACACCGTGCCGTGGGCCACCTCGGCCCCGACCTCCTGGGCCCGGACTGGGACCCCGACCTCGCTCTCGCCAACCTCCTCGCCGCCCCCGCCCGCTCCCTCGGCGAGGCCCTGCTCGACCAGCGCAATCTCGCCGGCATCGGCAACGTCTACAAGAGCGAGCTGTGTTTCCTCCTCGGCGTCACCCCCTGGCTGCCCGTCGGCGCCCTTCCCCACGACCGCGCCGCGCACCTACCCGCACTCGCCAAGAAACTTCTGGAGGTCAACCGGGACCGGCCGGTCCGTGTCACCACGGGCCGCCGAGGCCAGGACCTGTTCGTGTACGGCCGCGCGCCCCGCCCGTGCCTCCGCTGCCACACCCCCGTCCGGGTGGCCGATCAGGGCGACGGCTCCCGCGAACGCCCCACGTACTGGTGCCCGACCTGCCAGACCGGCCCCGCTCCAGCACCGGTCGCCCACCGGTCGCCCCAAGCCCGACCTGTCCGATCCACCCAGCCCTCCGATCCCTCCCATCCGTCCCGGCCGCCCCGGACCACTCCGCCCGTACAGCTCCGTACAACTGATTGACGACCCGTCAGAAACCCTCGTACCGTCCTCTCATGGCCGTCAGCGCGTACGACCTCACCGGACGCACCGCCTTCGTCACCGGCGCCGCCGGCGGCATCGGCCGCGCCTCCGCCATCCTGCTGGCCCGGGCCGGCGCCACCGTGCACTGTGCGGATCTCGACATGTCCGGTCTGGACGAGACGGCGAGGAACATCAAGGAGGCGGGCGGCACCGCCCACCTCCACCACGTCGACGTCACCGACCGCCACCGGCTCCGCCGGGCTGTCGCCTCCTGTGAGCGCCTCGACGTGATGGCCGCGATCGCCGGGATCATGCACAGCAGCCCGGTCCTGGAGACCCGGGACGACGATCTCGACCGTGTACTGAACGTCAACTTCAAGGGCGTGCTGTACGCCTGCCAGGAGGCCGCCCGACTGATGCTGGCCCGGGACTCCAGGGGCAGCATCGTCACCATGGCCTCGGGTGCCGTGGACACCGGCGGCCCCGGTCTGCTCTGCTACGGCGCGTCCAAGGCGGCCGTCGTCCAGCTGACGAAGACCTTGGCGACCGAGGTCGGCCGACACGGCATCCGCGTCAACGCCGTCGCGCCGGGCTGGATCCGCACCCCCATGACAGACCGCCACGACACCGAGGCCCAGGCGCACACCGAGTCACTGATGGCCCGAATGTCGCCGCTGGGCCGGGTCGGCGAACCCGAGGACATCGCCCACGCCGTGCTCTACCTGGCATCCGACGCCTCGGCCTTCACGACGGGCCAGATCCTCCGCCCGAACGGCGGCGTGACGATGCCCTGGTAGTCCCATCCGGCATTCCCTGGCCAACTCCGTCCGACGACACCGCCGCGCCTCCACCCGACGACACCGCCGCGCCCCCACCCGACGACACCGCCGCGCCCCCACTCAACGACACCCCGCCCTCACCACTCACTCGCCAGGCCCTCCCCCACCGTCCCTCGGGCAGCGCCCCCACTGCCCGGGCCTTTGGCACACAGTGCACCGGCAGCAGACTCAGCCCCCATCCCCCGGCCGCGATCGCCCCCTCCAGCGCCCCCGCGCCCGGCGACAGCACGAGCCGCAGCACAGCCCACCACCACAGCCCCGCACCCCCCAGAACCGCCCCCCAGGTTCCGCACACCCGCCAGTCCCACAAGACCTGCCGGTCCCCCCAACCCCCCCACACCCGTTTCACCCCCCAAACTCTCCGGACCCCCCACACCCGTCCGACCCCCCAGCGTCCTATCGGCCGTGCCATCCACCCACCTCCAGCCCGACACCAGTCACCGTCCGCGTCCGCGTCCGCCTCCGACGGGAGGGCGCCCCGACAGCACGCGGCGGCAGGCGAACCCAGAGCGCGGAGTACAGAGCCCAGCGCCGCCTCGGCAGACGGACCGGCGGCTCGCCCGCCTCGGGTCCACGATGCACGAAGGCCCCGGCCGACGCCTCTCCAGACCACCTGTTTCCAGGTGCTTCGGAGAAACCCCGGCCGGGGCCTCACACACGTCTCAGCGCATCGTCAGCTCGTGCGTACGCCCGCCCGAACGATCAGGCGGCAACCACGTCCACCGCTTCGGCGGGCGCCTTGATGGTCACCCGTTCCGGTGGCACACCGGCCACCGAGACGGAACCCAGCATCGGGCGAACCGGCGTGGTCACAGGCTCGCGGGGGGTGGCCGCAGCAGACTGGGCCAGCTCGGCGAGGGCGAGCTCGTCGCTCACTTCCCGCATGAGCTCGGACATCCGTACGTCCAGCGCGTCGCAGATGGCGGAGAGCAGCTCGGAGGAAGCCTCCTTCTGCCCCCGCTCCACCTCGGAGAGATAGCCGAGTGAGACTCGGGCGGACGAGGAGACTTCGCGCAGAGTACGGCCCTGGCGTTGGCGCTGCCGACGCAGCACGTCACCCAGCAGGCGACGGAGCAGAATCATCGGTGGCTCCCTCCTCGGACCGCGTAGCCGCATCCTTCTCGCCCCACCGTACCGCCTTGCGCCGCGGCCGTGCGGGGAGCGATGTCGTGTTCACTCAGGGCTGCAAACATCAAAACCCCCCGTTCCGTTCCGTATCCTGTGTCCGCTCATTCTCAGTCTGTTCGCCCGCAAGCCCCTCCAGGAGCAGTGCGAGTACGCTCCGTACACTCTCCTTACGAATTTCCGCCCGGTCGCCGTTCAACCGCAGCGCGGTCACTTTCCCGCCACCGGACGCTTCGGAATCCGGCGCACAGGGGCCGTCGACGGCCACGAAAACCGTCCCGACAGGCTTGCCGTCCTGCGGTTCCGGGCCGGCGACCCCGGTGGTCGCGATGCCCCAGTCGGCGCCGAGTGCCTTGCGCACTCCCGCCGCCATCTGCGCCGCGACCTGCGGATCCACCGCTCCGCGCTCCGCCAGCAGAGTGGCGTCGACACCCAGCAGTTGATGCTTGAGCTCGGTGGCATAGGCGGTCACCGAACCTCGAAAGGCCTGGGACGCCCCAGGGGCGGCTGTGATGTCCGCCGCGACGAGCCCGCCCGTGAGCGACTCGGCGACGGCGAGCGTCTGACCTTTCACCGTCAGTAGTCGTACCACTTCGGTGGCCGGGGAACTCACGCTTCCGTCCCCTCCAACGCCGCCTTGCGCTCGGCGATTCCCTGCCGACGGAGCACAATGGCCTGTCTCACATAGTCGAGCCCGGTCACCACGGTCAGAACGACGGCTGCCGCCATCACCCAGAACCTCAGGGTGGCCAGCCAGCCAGTCAGCGCCAGAACGTACATCCCGACGGCCACGCCCTGGGTGAGGGTCTTCAGCTTGCCACCCCGGCTCGCCGGGATGACGCCGTACCGGATGACCAGGAAACGCAACAGCGTGATCCCGAGTTCCCTGCCCAGGATGACGAGGGTCACCCACCACGGCAGGTCGCCCAGCGCCGACAGACAGATCAGCGCCGCCCCCATGATCGCCTTGTCGGCGATGGGGTCGGCGATCTTTCCGAAGTCGGTGACCAGGTCGTACGTCCGCGCCAGATGCCCGTCGAACAGGTCAGTGATCATGGCTACAGCGAAGGCCGCCCAGGCGAGCGAGCGCCACGCCGGGTCGTATCCGCCCTCCGCCAGCATCAGCGCGACGAAGCCGGGCACGAGGAGCAGCCGGAGCATGGTCAGCAGATTGGCGATGTTCCAGACGCTGGCCTGGTTGACAGCCGCGGCCGTGATCTTCCCACCGCGCACGGACTTGGAGTCGGACTCAGCAACAGATGCCCCGGCACCACCCGAAGCACCAGGGACCCCGCCACCACCCGAAGCAGAAGGACCGGAACCACCCGAGACACCCGCGGAGCCGACAGCACCGGAACCGCCACCGGACACGGACGGGGTACCCGAAGCCGCCGCACCCGTGGCCGCGCCCTTCGCGGCGGAGGAGCCACCCGCAGCGGACGCCGGTACTCCCGTCATCTGCCCGCCTCCTCACTACCCGTGAGCGAACCGGCGAGCGGCTCGGCCACCAGGTCGACACCTTCCGTACCGACCACCTTCGCCTCGACCATACGACCGACGCTCAGTCCTTCGCTGCTCGTGAGCAGCACGTGGCCGTCGGTCTCGGGTGCCTGATGCGCCCCACGGCCGTACACACCCTCGACGGAGTCCACCGACTCCACGAGTACGTCCACGGTCTCGCCCACGCGCTCCTCGGCCCGCTGCGAGACGAGTTCCTCGGCGAGCCGGGAGACCCGCGCGAGACGCTCGGCGACGACGTCCTCGTCCAGCTTGTTCTCGTATGTCGCCGCTTCCGTGCCGTCCTCGTCGGAGTACCCGAAGACGCCGATGGCGTCCAGCCTCGCGCCGTTCAGGAAGCGCTCCAGCTCGGCCAGGTCGGCCTCGGTCTCGCCGGGGAAGCCCACGATGAAGTTGGAACGCACACCCGCCTGGGGGGCCTTGCTCCGGATGGTGTCGAGCAGCTCCAGGAAGCGGTCGGTGTCGCCGAAGCGCCGCATCGCGCGCAGCACGTCGGGCGCGGAGTGCTGGAAGGACAGGTCGAAGTAGGGGGCGACGTTCGGGGTCGAGGTCAGCACATCGATCAGTCCGGGACGCATCTCGGCCGGCTGGAGGTAGCTGACCCGAACCCGCTCGATGCCGTCGACCTCGGCGAGCTCGGGCAGCAGGGACTCCAGCAGGCGGATGTCACCCAGGTCCTTGCCGTACGACGTGTTGTTCTCGGAGACCAGCATGATCTCCTTCACGCCCTGTTCGGCCAGCCACCGCGTCTCGTTCAGCACATCGCTGGGCCGGCGCGAGATGAAGGAGCCGCGGAAGGACGGGATGGCGCAGAAGGTGCAGCGGCGGTCGCAGCCGGAGGCGAGCTTCACCGAGGCGACGGGGGCGCCGCCCAGACGGCGGCGCAGCGGCGCGCGGGGGCCGGAGGCCGGAGCGAGCCCCTCCGGAAGGTCGACGGGAGCGGCCACGGCCGTCTCCTCGGCGACCGGCCCGTGCCCGGGCAGCGCGACGGACGCCGCCGAATCCTGCCGTCCTGCAGGGCTGATCGGCAGCAGCTTGCGCCGGTCGCGCGGGGTGTGCGAGGCGTGGATGCCGCCGTTCAGGATGGTCTGGAGGCGGTCGGAGATGTCGGCGTAGTCGTCGAAGCCGAGCACGCCGTCGGCCTCCGGGAGGGCCTCGGCGAGATCCTTGCCGTACCGCTCGGCCATGCAGCCCACCGCCACGACGGCCTGGGTTCTGTTGTGCCCCTTGAGGTCGTTGGCCTCCAGGAGGGCGTCGACGGAGTCCTTCTTGGCGGCGTCGACGAAGCCGCACGTGTTGACGACGGCGACGTCCGCGTCCGCGGCGTCCTCCACGAGGTCCCAGCCGTCCGCCTCCAAGCGGCCTGCGAGCTCCTCCGAGTCCACCTCGTTACGGGCGCAGCCAAGAGTGACGAGTGCGACGGTACGGCGTTCAGGCATGGGCTCAAGACTACTTCGTCCCACTGACACCCCATGTCGAAGGGGGCTGGCGATCTTGGCCGGCCCCCTTCTTCACCTCAGCGTGCTCAGCCGACCTGAGGGTCGCCCTTGGTATACGTGAGCCGCTCCACGGCCCCCGGCTTGAAGTCGTTCTCGATCTTCTTGCCGTTCACATACAGCTGGATCGCGCCCGCGTCGCCGAGGACGAGGTTGACCTTCTCGCTGTCCTGGAAGGTCTCGGACTCACCCTGCTTGAGCAGACCGTCGAACAGGAGCCGGCCGTTGTGGTCCTTGGCCGAGATCCAGCTCTTTCCGTCGGCGGCGCTGACCTGGACGGTCACCTTGTCCTGGGGCGCGGCCGCGATGGCGCTGTCCGACGGCTTCGGGTCCTCGGGCTTGTCCTTCTTCGTGGTGGGCGAGGCCGTCGTACTGGTCGAGGGCTTGATGCCCTCGGCGACCTGCGTGTTTGAGCCTGAATCGTCGTTACCGCCCTTGAAGGCGGTGAACCCGACGAAACCGACCACGGCGACGATCGCGGCGACCATGGCCGCGGTCCAGTTGGGCCCGCGCCGCTCCGGGCGGATGCGCTCGGCCTCGAACAGCGGTGCGACCGGTGTAGGAGCCGGACGACCGCCGTGATCGGCGTCGTACTGGGCGAGCAGCGGGGCCGGATCGAGGTGGACGGCCCTGGCCAGAGTACGGATGTGCCCGCGCGCGTACACGTCTCCGCCGCACGGACCGAAGTCGTCCGCCTCGATGGCGTGCACGATGGGCAGGCGGACCCTGGTGGCGGAACTGACGTCGTCGACGGTCATCCCGGCCGTGATACGTGCCTGCTGGAGGACACGACCGATGGAGAGGCGGGCTTCCTCACGGTCGTCTTCGAACGGACGCTCGTCTTCAGGGGATTTGCCGAGGGACACGGGGGCGCCTTTCGAGCGTTTTAGCCGCCTGTGCTGGAGGTTCAGTCTATGGGGGGTACGAAAGAGTGAGGCAACCGGGCGGTGGACTTTGTACGCCATCGGTATGGCCGCGGTGGGGCCGAACACGCCGATGGCGAGGCAGCAGCTTCTCGCTTCCCTCAACTTGACGTACGCCGAAGGGAAACGGTTGCTCAATGATCCCTTACAGGTGAGTCACGATCGGCCACCCACTCGGGCTCCCTCTAAGCCTCCCCGCGGATCACCGCGAGCACGCCGTCCAGCTCATCAGGCTTCACAAGAACATCACGAGCCTTTGAACCTTCGCTCGGTCCGACGATCCCCCGGGACTCCATCAGGTCCATGAGCCGCCCGGCCTTCGCGAAGCCGACCCGCAGCTTGCGCTGCAGCATGGATGTCGACCCGAACTGCGTCGAGACCACCAGCTCGGCCGCCTGGCACAGCAGGTCGAGGTCGTCGCCGATCTCCTCGTCGACCTCCTTCTTCTGCTTGGTGGCCACGGTGACGTCGTCCCGGAAGACCGGCGCCATCTGGTCCTTGCAGTGCTGGACGACCGCCGCGACCTCGTCCTCGGTCACGAAGGCGCCCTGCATACGGGTCGGCTTGTTGGCCCCCATCGGCAGGAACAGCCCGTCGCCCTTGCCGATCAGCTTCTCGGCGCCTGGCTGGTCGAGGATGACCCGCGAGTCGGCGAGCGAGGAGGTGGCGAAGGCGAGCCGCGAGGGCACGTTCGCCTTGATGAGACCGGTGACGACGTCGACCGAGGGCCGCTGCGTGGCGAGCACCAGATGGATGCCGGCCGCGCGCGCGAGCTGCGTGATCCGCACGATCGAGTCCTCGACGTCACGCGGGGCGACCATCATCAGGTCGGCGAGCTCGTCGACGATCACCAGCAGATACGGGTAGGGGTGGAGCTCGCGCTCGCTGCCTTCGGGCTTCTTGACGGTCCCCTCCCGCACGGCGCGGTTGAAGTCGTCGATGTGCCGGTAGCCGTAGGCCGCCAGGTCGTCGTAGCGAAGGTCCATCTCCCGTACGACCCACTGGAGCGCCTCGGCGGCCCGCTTGGGGTTGGTGATGATCGGCGTGATCAGGTGCGGGATGCCCTCGTAGATGGTCAGCTCGACCCGCTTGGGGTCGACCAGGATCATCCGGACGTCCTCCGGTGTCGCCCGCATCATGACCGACGTGATCAGACAGTTGACGCAGGACGACTTGCCGGAGCCGGTCGCGCCGGCGACCAGCACGTGCGGCATCTTCGCCAGCGAGTGCATGACGTAGCCGCCCTCGACGTCCTTGCCGAAGGCGACCAGCATCGGGTCGTCGTCCTCCGCCGACTCGGCCAGCCGCAGCACGTCACCGAGGTTGACCATCTCCCGGTCGGTGTTCGGGATCTCGATGCCGACGGCCGACTTCCCGGGGATCGGGCTGATGATCCGCACGTCCGGACTGGCGACGGCGTACGCGATGTTCTTGGCCAGGGCGGTGATCCGCTCGACCTTCACGGCGGGGCCGAGCTCCACCTCGTAGCGCGTGACCGTCGGCCCGCGGGTGAAGCCGGTGACGGCGGCGTCGACCTTGAACTCGGTGAAGACGTTCGTGAGCGAGGCGACCACGGCGTCGTTGGCGGCACTGCGCGCCTTGCCGGGGCCCCCGCGCATGAGGAGGTCGAGCGAGGGCAGCGAGTACGTGATGTCGCCGGACAACTGGAGCTGCTCGGCGCGCGACGGCAGCTCGCGCGGCTCGCTGGGCGGCGACTTGGTGAGGTCCCGGACCTCGCCCTTCCGCGGCGTGTCGTGCCTCTCCCCCTTCCGCGGTGCATCGAGCTTCTCCTGCTCGGGCCGCGCGGCCGGCCCCGGCACGGGGGTCGGCGTCGGCGTCGTCTCCTCGCGGTCGCCCACACTCACCCCCTGGGTGAGGTCGGCGACGATCGGCGAGGGCGGCATGCCGTGCAGGACGGCACCGTCGAGTGCGGCAGCGGCGGCCGCGGCGACATCCACGGCGTCCAGGGGGCGGTTCATGTCGGGCTGCGGCACGGCGGAGCGGCGGGGGCGGCCCCGCCGGGTGGAGAGCGCCTCCTGCTCCGCACTGTCGGGGTCGTACGCCGTCGGGGCGGGAGCGCGCCTGCGGGTGCGGCCGGGCACCGCCTCGCGCCACTGGTCGTCGTACCGCTCGTCGTCCTCGGTGAACTCCTCCTGGACGGGCTCGTGGACGATGCCCAACTTCACGCCGAGCAGCCGCAGCCGCTGCGGGATGGCGTTGACCGGGGTCGCCGTGACGACGAGCAATCCGAACACCGTGAGCAGCACGAGCAGCGGTACGGCGAGGACCTCGCCCATGGTGTACGTCAGCGGGGTGGCCGCGCCCCAGCCGATGAGGCCGCCCGCGTCCCTTATCGCCTGCATGCCGTCGCTTCGGGCGGGCGAGCCGCAGGCGATGTGGACCTGGCCGAGCACGCCGATGACGAGCGCCGACAGACCGATCACGATCCGCCCGTTGGCCTCGGGCTGCTCCGGGTGGCGGATGAACCGTACGGCGATCACCGCGAGCAGTATCGGCACCAGCAGGTCGAGCCGGCCGAAGGCGCCGGTCACCAGCATCTCGACGAGGTCCCCGACGGGGCCTCGCAGGTTCGACCACGTGCCGGCGGCGACGATCAGGGCGAGGGCGAGCAGCAACAACGCGACGCCGTCCTTGCGGTGAGCAGGGTCGAGGTTCTTCGCGCCCTGTCCTATCCCGCGGAACACCGCGCCGACGGCGTGCGCGAGGCCCAGCCAGACGGCGCGGACGAGCCGGTAGACGCCTCCGGTCGGGCTGGGCGCCGGCTTCGGCGGCACGGCTTTCCTCGCGGCGGCCTTCCGGGCGGGCGCCTTCTTCGCGGATGCCCTTTTCGCAGCGGCCTTCTTCGCCGCAGCCTTCGCCGGAGCGGCCGCCTTCTTGGCGGGCTTCTTGGCTGCGGAAGGAGGTGGGGCCATAGGTGTGAGGTTACCGGTGGAGACGACAGGGGACACGCGTGCCGGTTGCTTCACCCGTTCGTGTCGCCGTTATGAGGGCACAAAGCTGACGACGTCGTTACACGGGCGCGAAGCTGACGACGTCTCATGCGATGCCGTCATGACTGCGGGCAGTCGTACCGCTGGGGAGGGGGCGCGGGCCGAACCCCGCCGACGCCGGGCTGCGCGGCCCACCGCCCACCGAGGCACCGGGCGGCCCACACAACACACCCCAGCCGGACCTCAGTTCTGCGAGGACACCGAATTCGCGCTCCCGGTCCCCGGCTCCAACGCGTCCAGCGCCCGCCGCAACCCCGTGAGTTTGCGTTCGAGATGAGCCGCCGTGGCAACCGCCGCCGCGTCCGCCGACTCGTCGTCGAGTTGCTTGGACAGCGCCTCGGCCTGCTCCTCGACCGCCGCGAGCCGCGCGGAGAGCTCGGCGAGCAGTCCCGCCGGCTCCTTGGCCTCACCGACCGAGACCTTGCCGCCACCGCCCTCCAGCTGGAGCCGCAGCAACGCCGCCTGCTCCCGCAGTTGGCAGTTCTTCATGTACAGCTCGACGAAGACGGAGACCTTGGCGCGCAGCACCCAGGGGTCGAACGGCTTGGAGATGTAATCGACCGCGCCCGCCGCGTACCCGCGGAAGGTGTGGTGCGGTCCGTGGTTGATCGCGGTGAGGAAGATGATCGGGATGTCCCGGGTCCTCTCCCGCCGCTTGATGTGCGCGGCCGTTTCGAATCCGTCCATGCCCGGCATCTGGACGTCCAGCAGAATGACCGCGAAGTCGTCCGTGAGCAGTGCTTTGAGCGCTTCCTCCCCGGACGATGCCCGCACCAGCGTCTGATCGAGCGCAGAGAGGATGGCCTCCAGCGCCAGCAGATTCTCCGGCCGGTCATCGACCAGGAGGATCTTGGCCTTCTGCACCATGGCCCGCCCTCCTCGCCCCGGCGTGGGGCCTCCCCTGTCCGCAGGACTCGGGGTGGCACCGACCGGCGCCTCCCCCGGGGACGACTCCCTTGCGCCGCCCGTCCTTGTGCCGGTCATCGTAGCCGCACCCCGCCTGTCGCCACACCCTGTCACCGCGATGTCACTGTGCACGCAGCAGAAACGCAGCGGAAGACCAGAAGGTTCCCCGGATCCCGTACTTCTACACGACTTCGACCACCCTGAATCAGCAACTCCGGCCGCCTCCCGAACGTTCCCGCCGCATGGTCACGAAGCCCGAACAAAGCCCGACCGTTCCCGTCACTCCCCACGCATCCACTGCTCCATCACAGCCAGCAGGTGATCGGGGTCGACCGGCTTGGTGACGTAGTCGGAGGCACCCGACTCGATCGCCTTCTCCCGGTCGCCCTTCATCGCCTTCGCGGTCAGCGCGATGATCGGCAACCCGGCGAACTGCGGCATCCTGCGGATCGCCGTGGTCGTCGCGTATCCGTCCATCTCGGGCATCATGATGTCCATCAGGACGACCGCCACGTCGTCGTGCTGCTCCAGCACCTCGATGCCCTCGCGGCCGTTCTCGGCGTACAGCACGGACAGTCCGTGCTGCTCCAGGACGCTGGTCAGCGCGAAGACGTTGCGGATGTCGTCGTCGACGATCAGCACTTTCTCCCCGCCGAACCGGATACCGCGGCGCGGCTGCTTTGTGGCGATCTCCTGCTCCGTGACCGTCGGCCAGCCCTCCTGCTGAGCGTGCCGCTGTTCGATCTCCTGCACGGGCCTGCGGCGGCGCCGGAAGAGCGCGGCGGGACCGTTCTGCGTCTCCCGGTACGACTTCACCTCGGCCGGCGTCTCGATCTCCACGTCGGACAGCTCGGACGACTCGGGCAGCCCCGAGCCGGACGCCATCAGCTCGCCCATCTCCAGCGGCGGCGCGAGCTGCTGGTAGCCCTGCGGCGGCAGTTCGCTCGGGTGCAGCGGCAAATACAGCGTGAACGTCGATCCGCGCCCCGGCTCGCTCTGGGCGTAGATCTCACCGCCGAGCAGCTGCGCGATCTCCCGCGAGATCGACAGCCCCAGTCCGGTGCCGCCGTACTTGCGACTGGTCGTACCGTCGGCCTGCTTGAACGCCTCGAAGATCACCCGCATCTTGCTGGCCGCGATCCCGATACCGGTGTCGGTCACCGAGAACGCGATCAGGTCCGCGCCCGGGTCGCGCAGCGAACCGGTCTCCAGGAGCTGCTCGCGGATTCCGTTCGGCACATCCCGGCCGGCCGGCCGGATGACCAGCTCGACGGCGCCGGAGTCGGTGAACTTCACCGCGTTGGACAGCAGGTTGCGCAGCACCTGCAGCAGCCGCTGTTCGTCGGTGTGCAGCGTGGCGGGCAACTCCGGCGAGACCCGCACGGAGAGGTCGAGGCCCTTCTCGGCGGTCAGCGGGCGGAAGGTGGCCTCCACGTAGTCGACGAGCTGCACCAGCGCGATACGCGTCGGGGAGACGTCCATCTTGCCCGCCTCGACCTTCGACAGGTCGAGGATGTCGTTGATCAGCTGGAGCAGGTCGGATCCTGCACCATGGATCGTCTCGGCGAACTCGACCTGCTTCGGGGAGAGGTTCCCCTCGGCGTTGTCGGCGAGCAACTTGGCCAGGATCAGCAACGAGTTGAGCGGCGTCCGCAGCTCGT
Source organism: Streptomyces sp. LBL (assembly GCF_029893585.1). Classification (GTDB taxonomy): domain Bacteria; phylum Actinomycetota; class Actinomycetes; order Streptomycetales; family Streptomycetaceae; genus Streptomyces. Next base: position 8,326 of record NZ_JARXYX010000042.1, on the reverse strand, counting down.
GCGACATGTTGGCGAGGAACTCGCTCTTGTAGCGCATCGACACCGCGAGCTGCTCGGCACGCTCCTCCAGAACCTGCCGCGCCTCCTCGATCTCGGTGTTCTTCACCTCGATGTCGCGGTTCTGCCGGGCCAGCAGCTCGGCCTTCTCCTCCAGTTCGGCGTTGGACGCCTGGAGGGCCTTCTGCCGGTTCTCCAACTCGGCCGACCGTTCCCTGAGTTGCTCGGTCAGCTCCTGCGACTGCTTCAGCAGCACCTCGGTCTTCGTGTTGACCGAGATGGTGTTGACGCTGGTCGCGATCATCTCGGCGATCTGGTTGAGGAAGTCCTTCTGGATGTGCGTGAAAGGCGTGAAGGAGGCCAGCTCGATGACGCCGAGCACCGTGCCCTCGAACAGCACCGGGAGGACGATCACTTGCGCGGGCGGCGCCTCTCCGAGCCCGGAGGAGATCTTGAGATAGCCGCTGGGCGCGTTCTCCACGACGATCGTGCGCTTCTCCTGGGCCGCCGTCCCGATGAGCGCCTCACCGGGCCGGAACGACGTCGGCATGGAGCCCATCGAGTAGCCGTACGACCCGAGCATGCGCAGCTCGTACGCCTCCTCGTTCTCGGCGTTCATGTCCTTGCCGTCCAGGAGCGGCATGGCGACGAAGAACGCGCCGTGCTGCGCGGTCACCACCGGTGTCAGCTCGCTCATGATCAGCGAGGCCACGTCCGCCAGATCGCGTCGGCCCTGCATCAGCGCGGAGATGCGGGCGAGGTTGCCCTTGAGCCAGTCCTGCTCCTTGTTGGCGATCGTGGTGTCGCGCAGGTTGGCGATCATCTTGTTGATGTAGTCCTGGAGCTCCTGGATCTCCCCGGACGCGTCCACGTCGATCTTCAGGTTCAGGTCGCCACGGGTCACCGCGGTCGCCACGCGTGCGATGGCCCGCACCTGTCGGGTCAGGTTCCCGGCCATCTCGTTCACCGACTCGGTCAGGTCGCGCCAGGTCCCGTCGACGTCCCGCACGCGTGCCTGACCGCCCAGCTGGCCTTCCGTACCCACCTCGCGGGCGACTCGGGTGACCTCCTCGGCGAACGACGACAGCTGATCCACCATCGTGTTGATCGTCGTCTTCAGCTCGAGGATCTCGCCTCGCGCGTCGATGTCGATCTTCTTCGTCAGGTCGCCCTTGGCGATGGCCGTGGTCACCATGGCGATGTTGCGCACCTGACCGGTCAGGTTGGACGCCATCTGGTTCACCGACTCGGTGAGGTCCTTCCAGGTACCGGCCACACCCGGCACCCGCGCCTGACCGCCCAGAATACCGTCCGTGCCCACCTCGCGGGCCACCTTGGTGACCTGGTCGGCGAACGAACTCAGCGTCTTCACCATGGTGTTGAAGGTGTCGGCGAGCTGCGCGACCTCGCCGCGCGCCTCGATCGTCACCGTCCGCGTCAGATCACCGTTGGCGACCGCGGCCGCGACCTGGGAGATGTTGCGCACCTGCACGGTCAGGTTGTTGGCCATCAGGTTGACGTTGTCGGTGAGGTCCTTCCAGATGCCCGTGACACCCGACGCGTGCGCCTGGCCGCCCAGGATGCCCTCGGTCCCCACCTCGCGGGCCACCCGGGTCACCTGCTCGGCGAACGACGACAGCTGATCCACCATCGTGTTCACCGTGGTGACGAGTTCGAGGATCTCGCCCTTCGCGTCGACGGTGATCTTCTTCGACAGGTCACCCTTGGCGACCGCGGTCGTGACCTCGGCGATGTTGCGGACCTGGATCGTCAGGTTGTTCGCCATGAAGTTCACGGACTGCGTGAGGTCCTTCCAGGTGCCGGAGACACCCTGCACCTCGGCCTGGCCGCCGAGGATGCCCTCCGTACCCACCTCACGGGCCACCCGCGTGACCTCTTCGGCGAACGACGACAGCTGGTCCACCATCGTGTTCAGGGTGTTCTTCAGCTCCAGGATCTCGCCGCGCGCGTCCACGGTGATCTTCTGGGACAGGTCACCCCGGGCCACCGCGGTCGCCACCTGGGCGATGTTGCGCACCTGGCCGGTCAGGTTGGACGCCATGCCGTTCACGGAGTCGGTCAGGTCCCGCCACACACCGGCAACACCGGGCACCTGCGCCTGACCGCCGAGCTGCCCGGCCGTGCCCACCTCGCGGGCGACCCGGGTCACCTGGTCGGCGAAGGCGGACAGCTGGTCGACCATCGTGTTGATGGTGTTCTTCAGCTCCAGGATCTCGCCGCGCGCGTCCACGTCGATCTTCTGGGACAGGTCACCCCGGGCCACCGCGGTCGTCACCTGGGCGATCTGCCTCACCTGCGAGGTGAGGTTGCCGCCCATGAAGTTGACGGAGTCGGTGAGCTCCTTCCACGTACCGGACACACCCGGCACCACGGCCTGACCGCCGAGGCGCCCCTCGGTGCCCACGTCCCGCGCCATCCGCGTCACCTGGTCGGCGAAGGCCGAGAGCTGGTCCACCATCGTGTTCACGGTGTTCTTCAGCTGGAGCATCTCGCCGGAGACGTCCACGGTGACCTTCTGCGACAGGTCACCGTTGGCGACCGCCGTCGTGACCTGCGCGATGTTCCTCACCTGTCCGGTGAGATTCCGGAACGCGGTGTTGACGGAGTCGGTGAGATCCTTCCACGTCCCGGCGGCCCCCGGCACCTGCGCCTGACCGCCCAGCTCACCCTCGACGCCGACCTCGCGCGCCACCCGCGTGACCTCGGCACCGAACGCGGAGAGCTGGTCCACCATCCCGTTGACGGTGTTCTTCAGCTCCAGCATCTCGCCGGCCACGTCCACGGTGACCTTCTGCGACAGGTCACCGTTGGCCACGGCCGTCGTCACGGCGGCGATGTCCCGCACCTGCGTGGTGAGGTTCCGGAAGACCGTGTTCACCGAATCGGTGAGGTCCTTCCACGTCCCCGCCGCGCCCGGCACGTTCGCCTGCCCGCCGAGCTGCCCCTCGGCACCGACCTCGTTGGCCACGCGCGTGACCTCGTCCGCGAAGATCCGCAGCGTCTCGGTCATCTGGTTGATCGTGTCCGCGAGCTGCGCGACCTCACCGCGCGCCGACACCGTCACCTTCTGCGACAGGTCACCGTTGGCGACCGCGGTGGTCACCTGGGCGATCCCGCGCACCTGAGCGGTCAGATTGCCGGCCATGAGGTTCACCGAATCGGTGAGGTCCTTCCACACGCCCGCCACACCGGGCACCTGCGCCTGACCGCCCAGTTCGCCCTCGACACCCACTTCGCGGGCGACTCGCGTCACCTCGGAGGAGAAGGACGACAGCTGGTCCACCATCGTGTTGACGGTGTTCTTCAGCTGCAGCATCTCGCCTTCGACATGAACCGTGACCTTCCGGGACAAGTCACCCTTGGCCACCGCCGTCGTCACCAACGCGATGTCGCGCACCTGGGCCGTCAACCGGTACGCCATGGTGTTGACGGACTCGGTGAGGTCCTTCCATGAACCGGACATACCGCGCACCCTGGCCTGCCCGCCCAGCTTGCCCTCGGTGCCCACCTCGCTGGCCACGCGCGTGACCTCGTCGGTGAACGTCGACAGTTGGTCGACCAGGTTGTTGACGGTCCGCCCGACCCGCAGGAACTCACCGCGCAGCGGATGCCCGCCTCCGTCCGGCGCCTGCGTCCGCAGCTCCATTCGGGGCGACAGATCGCCCTCCGCCACCGCCGACAGCACCCGGCCGACCTCGGAGACAGGCCGTACGAGATCGTCCACAAGGGCGTTCGAGTTGTCGATCGCGCTCGCCCAGGAACCCTGACAGGCGCCCGATTCCAGCCGTTCTGTGAGTTTTCCCTCGCGGCCCACCATGCGCCGCACGCGCGACAACTCACCCGTCAGATGGAGATTACGGTCAGCCACCTCGTTGAAAACCGCAGCGATCTCCGACATCACGCCGTCCCCGGACACCGTGAGCCGCTTTCGGAAGTTCCCGTCGCGCATCGCGACGAGCGCGACCATCAACCGGTCCAGGGCAGCGCTGTCCACCGCGGTGGTCCCTCCCCGTGGCTTGCGCTGGTTACCCGGGGACTGTCCGTCTTTCGCGCGCGTCTTAGTGCCCCGCGTCGCTGCGCCAGACTCCACTGTGTCCCTCCCGCAAGGGTCGACCGTTACTGCTGTGGTCCGGTACTACTGTTCGGCGTACCAGGTACTGATGGGTATTCATGTCCGCTATGTCAAGGCCGCACCCTGGGCTGCTGCCCACCGCATGCAAACCACACTCAGCCTGCCGGTACCTTCACCAGAAGCTTGCCCAGTGTTTCACCCTGGCTGAACCAGGCCATAACAGTTCGGCAGCTTCGCACATCGTCCGCACACCCTCCGGACGAAAACACTGCAGACCGGCATCCGCACGGACGGGGAAGGTAAGTAACCTTGCATCCGGCTGTCCAGCCCCGCCGGTCCGTCCGGCCTGGACGGTGGCACGAGAACGAGCGGGCATCGGAGGGGCGACCGCACACATGACCACCGGACTGATCCCTGGGGGACAGCCCCCGGACCCCCGGCCGACGGGTGCTCTGCCGCACAAGCGGCACGAGCCGGTCGGCCAGGCAGCCCTGCACGTCGACAACAGGCCGAGGAGTTCAGTGATCACCGCGCGCGCGGCCGCCAGCTTCGAACCCGTCGGGCGATCGGTCGCGAGCGCCCGCTCGTTCGTCCGCGACACCCTCCAGGGCTGGGGCTTCGCCGACATCATCGACGACGCCGTCGTCCTGACCAGCGAACTGGTGACCAACGCCGTGGTGCACGCGGGCACCGCCGCGGACGTCCTGTGTCTACGCAGTGACGAAGGCGCACGGATCGAGGTGGCCGACCGCTACCCCGAACGCGAGGTCCCCCTCCAGGGCCAAGCCGTCAACATGGGCAACCTGGACCGCGAGGGCGGCCGCGGCCTCCAGCTCTGCGCGGCCCTCGCCGGCCGCTGGGGCGTGGAGTACACGCCCACCCAGAAGCAGGTCTGGTTCCAACTCGACCTCCCCGGACGCCCCGTGGGCACCCGCGCCGCGGGTCCGTCCCTGCCCGTCGACCTCCTCCCCCTCGCCGACGGCCGCGTCCGCGTCGCCGTCGTCCAGATCGACCGCACGGGCGCCATCACCTCCTGGAACGAGGACTGCGAGGAACTCTTCGGCTACACCGCCGAACAGGTCATCGGCAAGCCGCTGACCGACCTCGCGGCCTGGCCGCACACCCCGGGCACCAGCACCGGCATCGCCGAGGCCCTCCAACTCTCGCGCTGGGAGGGCAGTTACGGCATCAGGGGTGCCAACGGCCGGGTCCTCTCCGTGTACGCCTCCCACCTCCGCGTCCGCGACACCGGCGGCGAACCCTCCACCGTCTGTCTCCTCGTGAGAGACCACGAACGGGCCGTCCTGCAGACCCCGTTGCGGGTACCCGCCTCGGACACGTCCACCTCCTCCGACGGCAAGAGCACCGACCCGTTCGAGGTGTTCATCGGCTCCCCGGCGCCGGACGACCTCGACGGCCTCCTCCAGCGCACGGTGGAACGCGCCCGCGACATGCTCGACGCCGACTCCGCCTTCCTGCTTCTGGCCACCGACGACGAAACGGTGTTGGAGGTCCGCGCCTCCACCGGCCTGCCCTCCGCCCGCCAGCGCTTCGCCCGCGTCCCCGTCGAGGCCGGCCCCGGCCGCTACGGCTCGGCCCGCATGCCGGCTGTCCACGACGACCTGACGGCCGTACCTGGCGCCGTACCGCTGCTGAACGGCACCGGCATGCGCTCGGTCGTCACGGTCCCGCTCAAGGTCGAGGGACGTCTCACAGGCTCCCTGGGCGTGGCGGCGGAGGCCCCTGGCAGATACTCGAACGAGGAGGCGCTGCGCCTCCAGTTCGCCGCCGACCGCATCGCGCTGGCGGTGGAGTCCGCACGCCTCGGAGAACTGGAAGGCCTGCGCCGCGGCTCCCTCGGTTTCCTCGTCGAGGCCTCCGACCTTCTGGCCGGCACCCTCGACCGCGACCAGACCCTTGCCCTCATGGCCCAGATGACGGTCCCGACCCTGGCCACCTGGTGCGCCGTGTACACGATCGCCGACCAGGCCTCCGACCCGTACCTCTCGTACGTCCTGCACGAGGACGAGGAACTGATCGACGGCATCAAGTCCCTCCTCTCCAAGGTCCCCCCGCCCGACCCGGTGCCCACTCCCGGCGCCCGCGTCTGGTCGGCCCCCGGCGAGGCGGCCCACCAGGCGGCCCTGCGCAGCTCCATGCGCAGTCTGGGCCTCAACGGCGGCCCGACCCGCCAGATCGCCTCAGGCATCGGCCCCACGCTCGCCACAGCCTCGGCGGCGGGCGGCGAGACCGTCGTCCTGCCGCTGGTGGCCCGCAACCGGGTCATCGGCATGCTCACCCTGGGCAAGCCCACCGACGAACACTTCCGCCAGGAGATCCTGGAACTGGCCGAGGACTTGTCCCGCCGGGCCGCCCTCGCCCTCGACAACGCGCGCCTCTACTCCGAGCGCACGGCCATCAGCCAGTCCCTCCAACGCAGCCTCCTGCCTCCCGAACTCCCCGATATCGACGGCGTGGAGGTCGAGGTCATCTACCGCGCGGCCGGCGAGGGCAACGAGGTCGGCGGCGACTTCTACGACCTCTTCCCCATCCGCGACGGCGTCTACGGCTTCGCCATCGGAGACGTCTGCGGTACGGGCCCGAACGCCGCGGCGGTCACCGGCCTGGCCCGTCATGCGCTGAGGTTGCTGGCCCGCGAGGGGCTCAGCGGCCCGACGGTCCTCGAGCGCCTCAACTCCGCGATCCTCGACGAGGGCGCCCGCAGCCGCTTCCTCACCCTCCTCTACGGCGAGTTGTGGCCCCAGGAGGACGGCAGCGCCAAGCTGAAGGTGGTCTGCGCCGGCCATCCCCTCCCGCTCCGCCTCCGCCAGGACGGCACCGTCGAACCCGCGGCCGAACCCCAGCCGCTCCTCGGCGTGATGGACGACCTCGAACTGTACGAGCAGGAGGTCACCCTCGATCCCGGCGACGTGCTTCTCTGTGTCACCGACGGCGTCACCGAACGCCGCGAGGGCACCCGCATGCTGGGCGACGACGGCCTCGCCGACGTGCTCACGACGTGCACAGGCCTCACGGCGGGCGCGGTCGCCGCCCGCATCATGCGCGCGGTGGAACGCTTCGCGTCGGACGCTCCCTCGGACGACATGGCCATTCTGGCGATGCGCGTCCCAGGCCTCCACAAGGACTGACGAGGGCATGCGAAAGGCCCCCGCCCGAAAGGGCGAGGGCCTTTTTCTGAGCCCCCAAACGGAATCGAACCGTTGACCTTCTCCTTACCATGGAGACGCTCTACCGACTGAGCTATAGGGGCCGGTCGCCTTGGCGAGGTTTCCCCCGCGGCAACGGAATAGATCATACCCCGAAGGGACCTGTGTCCCCAACTGCCCTCCCAGGTCGGGCGAACCTCTCAGAAGGCAGGCTGCAGCAGCCCTCCAAGGGCATTGCACGCGCCCACGATCCGCTGCATGTCCCGCTTCGCCAGAGCGGCGTCCACCGGCAGCGCCAGCGTCTCGTCGGCGGCTCGCTCGGTCTCCGGCAGCGAGACGCACCGCCGGTACTCCGGCAGCCGATGCACGGGCGTCTTCACCGGCACCCGGCACTCGACGCCCCGGGCCCGCACGGCCCTGGCGAACGCGTCGCGGTCCGGCCGACCGTTACCCGGGACCCGCACGACGTACTGCTGGTAGGTGTGGCCGACAGCTTCGTCGGGCGTCCGCACACCCCGCAACTTCGCATCGAGATAGGCGGCCCGCTCCCTGCGCTGGGCGACTTCGTCATACGGCGCCTCTGACTCGCCCTCCTGCAACACCAGCAGCCCGTGAAGCTCCCCGATCCCGAGCAGTCGGGCCATATCGGCCGGCCGGCCGAAGCGGTGGACGACGACAACAGCCGCCGTTCGCGCAGTCACGGCCGCTTCGACTGCGGTCGCGTCGAGACAGTAGGTGAGCGGATCGATGTCGGCGAACACCGGAAGCGCCCCGGCCAGCACTACGGCCTCGGCAACCTCCACGTTCCCGAAGGCCGGTATGACGACCTCGTCACCGACTCCGACGCCGGCGGCCCTGAGTAGTGCAGCAGTACCCATGCTGTGGATGCTGGTTGCGCAACGTGAACTTCAAGTGACGCAGAACAAAAAAGGGTTGGTCCCTGAACCGAAGTTCAGGGACCAACCCTTTGAATGATTGTTCGGCGGCGTCCTACTCTCCCACAGGGTCCCCCCTGCAGTACCATCGGCGCTGTAAGGCTTAGCTTCCGGGTTCGAAATGTAACCGGGCG
>NZ_JARXYX010000041.1 GCF_029893585.1 Streptomyces sp. LBL | reverse complement strand
GGGGGTGGGGGGGGGGGGGGGGGGGGGGGTGGGGGTGGGGGGGGGGGGGGGGTTTTGGGGGGGGGCCCCGGGGGGGGGGGGGGGGGGGGGGGGGGGGGGGTCGGGGGGGGGGGCGGGCGGCCCCCCCCCCCCCCCCCTTCCACTCCGTGTAACCGTCCGGTGATCGCTGAAACAGCGGCCCGGGGGCCCACCGTCAGATGCGGCCGCCGATCATCCGGGTGATCGGCCCCTGGGTGTGGCGCTCCGCGCGGCGGCCCACCGCGTAGGACGCGGCGCTCAGCGCGGTCAGACCCGCGCCGACGCCCGCGGCGACGAACTTGCGGTGACTGAGCACCGCCCACGCCGTCCTGGCGCCGACGGCCACCTGTCCCGAGGCCGAGACGACCGCCTGGCGTCCCGCCTCCACGCTCTTGGCCGCGGTGTGCGCGGCCGTGCTCGTCGCGTCGGCCGCCCGCTGGGCGCCCGCCCGGGCCGCCGAGGCCGCCTCGGCGGTCTTCGAGGCGGCGGCCTGCGCCGTGTCCGTGGCAGGCGCCGTCGCCTTGTCCGCGCTCTGCCGTGCCTTGGCGGCGGTGGCCGAGGCGGCTGCTGTCTTCTTCGTCGTCTGCTTGTCCGATTCCGTCATGGGATCCGGTTTGCCGTTCGGCTCGGTCGCAAACACGTGGCGTCACGTTCCGTCTTCTCTGATATCGCGACCGGTCAAGAATCATGGAAACAGGGAACACGGTTGCCGGGAACGAAGAGGAGTTCGATCGGGCAGGGAGGAAGCTTGTCGGCCACCGGCAACGCAGCAGACACCAACAACGGCCGCAACGAGACCGAGGAGGAGAGAGCCGACCGCAAGTGGGCGGAGCTCATCCAGGAGGTCAGGGTCGCCCAGACAGGCGTGCAGATCCTGTTCGGCTTCCTGCTCACCGTCGTGTTCACACCCAAGTACGCGCACCTGGCGGATGTCGACAAGTCCATCTACATCGTGACGGTCGTCCTCGGCGCCTGCGCCACCGGCGCGCTGATCGGCCCGGTGTCCCTGCACCGTCTGGTGGCCGGACGGCGGGTCAAGCCGCAGACGGTGGAGTGGGCCTCCCGGATGACCTTCGTCGGCCTGATGCTGCTGCTGGCCACCATGACGGCGGCACTGCTGCTGATCCTCAGGGTCGCCACCCACAACGCCTATGTGCCGTGGCTCGTCACCGGCGTGGTCCTCTGGTACCTGGTGTGCTGGTTCGTCGTACCCCTGGTGGTCCGGCGCCGCCATACGACGAGTTGACCATGAGCTGACGATCAGGGGCATCCCACCGGATCACTTGGATCACCGGATGCCCCTGATACCGCGCCGCACCCGGGTCGGCGTCCCTCGCGTCCGGTGTCAGCCCCCGGCGATGACCTCCTGGAGGAAGTCGTCGACGCGGACCTCCTCCCGGCCCGGCGGCACGATCTCCCGCGTCTCCCGAAGGAAGGCCGCGATCGCCGGGGCCCACGCGAACACCACGGCACGCTGGCGGTCGCCGTCGGGGCGGGCATCGCCGAGGAACTCGATGCGCAGCTCCTCCCACATGCCGGTCGACGCCGGACGCATCCGCACGTCACCCACCCCGACCGGACGGCCCAGACCGTCCGCGAGCATCTCCCGGTCCAGCCTCCACCGTGCGAGCACCCGGCCGTCATGGCTGAACACGGCGGTCACGGCGAACGGGTCCACCTCCTGGTAACTGAGGTGCGCGAGCACCGGGCAGCGCTCCGCGCCGCCCGCCTGGAGCTGCACGACGAGGGTCTTGTGCACGAACGAGTTCACGAGAGGGCCTCCGGGAAGAACAGTCATAGAGACCTCTAGTACCCCTGTCGCGCGCAAGATGCTCAGACCTACGGGTGATTTGCGCGCGCTCCGCGCAGTGAGGTGATACACACGGCGATGGCCTGCTGGAGTTCCTCCAGCTGCTGGACCATGTCGTCCTCGTAGAACTCCTGGGCGTCGTCGAAGGTGAGCTCCTCGAAAACCCTGGTGGCCTTCTGGAGGCTGTTGTAGAACTTCGACCGCCGTTCCTGGACACGCAGTTCGGGGTCCGCCTCCACGGTCTCGACGACGAGCGACTTCATCGTGTCGTAGGCCTCGGTGGCCCAGTCGCCGGTGTCCTCGTCCTCGTCCAGCTCGTCGAGGAGCGAGAGGTGGCGCTCGGCCTCCTGACGGATGTCGACGGGCGCGTCGATCGTCTGGCCCGCGGGCGTCTTGATCTGACCCGACTCGGCGATCTGGCGGAGGTATCCGATCCGGTCGGCCGACCTGCTCTCGCTGGCGACGGCCTTCTTCAGATCGTCGGTGCGTACGACGTCCCGGGCCAGCTCGGCCTGGAGCTCCGGGTCTTCACGGACCCGGTCCAGGAGGGCCTGGCGGGCGGCGCGGGCGGTGGAGGGGTCGGCGAGGATGGCGGCGCGCAGCGCGGTCGGGTTCTCGGCGACCTCCAGCGCCTTGGTCGGCCGGATGCCCTCGGCCTCGGCGGCCTCCGCGATGGCCGTGCCGCGCTCGGAGCCGGCGCTGCTGCGGGAGACGTAGTAGCCCAGCCACACGTCGGAGTCCGGAAGTTCCACCTCCTGCCCCGGCGTCAGCGCCTCGAAGTGCGGGACGAGACCGTCGTCCGCGGCCCGGTCCCAGGCCTTGTAGTAGCGCATGACGCGCTCGGGTGAGCACCCGGCCAGTTCGGCGAACTCCTTCGCCGACACCTTGGGCGTCTCCTCCGCGCTCTGTCCGCCGGGCCGCACGCTGCGCGCCACCATCAGGCCGAACGCCCATCCTCCGGTGCGCGCGTAGACGCCGAACTCACGCGCGTCCCGCGCCACGAGGTCGGACAGGGGCACGGGGGGCGTCTCGGACGGGACGATCGACAGAGTCACGCTGATTCTCCTGGGCAGGCTGGTCGGACCGCACCATGTGTGCAGGCCGGCAGCCTATGGCACCCGTCGGTGATGGCGCCGCGGCACCGGCCTCACGGGGCGGCACACCTGTCGGTACACCTGTCGGTACACCTGTCGGTACACCCTGAGGGGCCTTGCGGTGTCAGTTCAGCGCGTCGTGCAGCGCGGGCAGCAGCGTCTTCGCCGACCAGTCCAGGTACTGGGGCTGCGACTCGCCGCCGATCTGCACCAGGGCGATCTCGGTGAAGCTCGCCTCGGCGTACGGCCGTACCGCCTCGACGAAGTCCTCCGGGTCGTCGCCGCACGGGATCGAGGCGGCGACATCGTCAGGGGTGACGAACTGGGTCGCCGACTCGAAGGCGTCCGGGTGCGGCAGTTCGGAGTTGACCTTCCAGCCGTTGCCGAACCAGCGGAACTGCGCGTGCGCCCGCTTGATCGCCGTGTTCCGGTCGGTGTCGTAGCACACCGGCAACTGGCCCACGCGCGGCTTGCCCTGCCCGCCGTGCCGGTCGAAGGCGTCCAGCAGCCCCGCCTTGGGCTCGGTGGCGATCACCAGGTCGGCCAGCCGGCCCGCGAGCGAGCAGGACCGCTCGCCGGAGACGGCGATGCCGATCGGCGGCGGCTGGTCCGGCGGGTCCCGCAGCCGGGCCGACTCGACATCGAAGTGCTGACCGCGACGGTTCACATGGCCGCCCTCGAACAGCGCGCGGATGATCTCCACCGCCTCTTCGTGCAGCTCGTGCCGTACGTCCGCGGACGGCCAGCCGCCTCCGACCACGTGCTCGTTGAGGTTCTCGCCCGAGCCGAGCCCCAGCCGGAAGCGCCCCTCGGACCGGGCCGATCCGGCTCGGCACCTCGTGGTGCGTCGCTCGCGGTCGGGCGGGTGCCCCGCGAGTCAGTCCGAGGACTGCCGGAAGGTCTTCAGGAAGGTGTCCAGTGCCTCCTGGTTCGCGGGGTCGTTCCAGTCCGCGGCTGGGGTCGACCAGCGCAGCGAGAAGCTGCGGCCCTCCCCGATCAGGAAGCCGCGGCCGAACGTGCGTACCCGGGTGCCGCGGGAGTCGTCGGCGAGCCACTCCATGTCGGCGGCCTTGCGCCCCTGGTACGTCGTCGCCCGGATCTCGCCGATCCGCTCGTAGTCGCCGCCCGCCTGCTGCAGGTCCGGTTCGACGTCGTCGCGCCAGACGGCGACGGGATCCGGGCCCACGCGTTCGCTGTAGGTGACGGCGAGGGTGCGCGGATCGCCCTGTTTGCCGAAGATCACGCGGTAGGCGAGGTCGGCCATGCGTGTGGTGTTCAGCGCCTTCCAGCCGTCGGGGAGGGCGACAGAGAAGCCCTCCGGCGAGTGATACTCACGGTAACCGGAGGGCTGTGCGGTGCCGGAAGAGGACTTGGTCGGTGTCGGTGTCGGTGTCGGTGTGGGCGGCGGCGTCGTCGATGGCGATGCCGATGCCGATGCCGATGGCGATGCCGATGCCGATGCCGACGTCGTCGTCGGCGGCGGTGTCTTTGCCGGGAGGGACGTCTGGTCGGTGACCGGGGCCGAGGCGCTCGGCCGGGGTTGCTGACCGCTCGAGGAGGTGTCCGTGCCCGGCAGTTGACGGGTCACGGCGAGGACGGCGACGGACACCGTGACGACGGCCAGCGCGGTGCCGGCGACCACGGTCCGCCTGCTCCAGACCGGGCCCGACCCGTGCAGCCCGCTCCGCCGGGGCGTGGGCAGCGACCGCACGGCCGCGTCCGGATTCTCCTTGAGGACCCGGGTGAGCGCCTCGCGGACCACCGAGCGGGTCAGCCGCTCCATGGAGTTCTTGCGCAGCAGCCCCTGCACGGTCTGGGTGAGCGGTCCCGCGTGCACCGGGCTGCGCAGCGGAAGCCGGTCCACCGAGCGCAAGGTGGCTTCCGGCCGGTCCCGGTCGCGGAACGGGGGGCGACCCTCGACCATCGTGTACAGGATCGCCCCCAGCGCCCACAGGTCGGCAGCCGGTCCGATGCGCTCGTCGCGGGCCTGTTCGGGGGAGGCGTACGACGGCGCGGTGACCCGAGGTACCAGGGTCGCGCCGGTCAGCCCGAAACCGGTGAGGACGACGGAGCCCTGGTCCCGCACGAACACCTGGCCCGGACTGAGTTCGCCGTGCGTGATGCCCTCGCCGTGCGCGGCGTCCAGCACGTCCAGCACTTCCAGGCCGACGCGGGCCGCCCGGACGTGGGTGAAGGCGCCCTGCTGGGCGAGGAGCTCGCCCAGAGGCGTGCCGTCGATCCACTCGGTGACGACCCACAGGATGCCGGCCTCCTCGACGGCGTCGAGAACCGTGGCCACCCGGCCCGGGCACATCACCCCCATGGTCTCGGCCATCCGCACGACCCGGGCAGTGACTCGCTGCAAGCTCTCCGTGTCCATGCCGGCCGGCAGGCCGATCTGAGTGAGGAGACGCGGGTGCCCCGCCGAGACGTCCTCGCCGTACCAGCAGACCCGGTTGGTCTCACGATGGAGGACCTCCATGAGTCGGTACCTTCCGGCGACCAACTCGTATGTCGCCCCTTGCGCCTTGACCATGGTCATCCCTCGTTGAACCCACTGGCTCTCACCTTTCCCAGAGGTACGAAGGGGACGAGGGGGTGCGTTCAATGCATCCCCAACTGAAGACAAGCGCCTCCCTTTTGTTCAACTGCTGAAAGACCGGTCAAGGGGACTGAACGAAAGCCGAACGGAGTTGGCGTTCCGCACCTGGGCCGGGACTGACGGAGCGTCCGCGCTCAGAGATCGCGGCACACCAGGAAGTCCAGCAGGGACCACAGCTCGCGCTCGGTCGCCGGGTCCAGGGGCACACCGTCGAGAACCGTCTCCACGGCGACGATGTGCCGCCGTGCCTCGGCCAGCGCTTCAGCCAGGCCGCCGGCCTCCTCGATCAGCGCCGCCAGCTGCGCGGGCTCCGTGTCGGATTCCAGGAGAGCAGCGAGCCGGCCGGCCGCGGGGGAGGGGCCGTCGAGCGCGGCCAGGACGGGGAAGGTCTTCTTCCGCTCGCGCAGATCGCCGTGGACGGGCTTGCCGGTGACGGCGGGATCGCCCCAGATGCCCAACACGTCGTCGACGACCTGGAACGCGATCCCGAGATGCCGCCCGGCCCGGTCGAGCGCGGCGACCACAGCGGGCGGCGCGCCGCCCAGCAGGGCGCCCAGCGCGGCCGCGCAGCCCAACAGGGCACCGGTCTTGTGCTCGGCCGTGGTGCGGTACTCGCCCGGCCGTACCCGGTCCGGTCCCGCCCAGGGGCGCGCGGCCAGCAGCAGGTCGTCGGCCTGCCCGTGCACCAGATCGCCCAGCGCCACGGACAGCAGGCGCACGGCCTCGGGGCCCGCAGGTGACGCGGCGAGGGTCTGGACGGCCAGCGCGAACAGGGCGTCTCCCGCGAGCACGGCCGGTCCCGTGCCGTAGGCCTTCCACACGCTGGGGCGGCCGCGCCGGGCCGCGTCCCCGTCCATGATGTCGTCGTGCAGCAGGGAGAAGACGTGCACCAACTCCGCCGCGACCGCCGCGGGCACCCCGGTCCGCCCGGGCGCACCGGCCGCCTCAGCCCCGAGCACGGCCAGCGTCTGCCGGAGCCCCTTGCCACCGGACGCCACCGCGGGCGCGCCGCCGACCTCGCACCAGCCGAACGCGTACCCGGCCATCTCACCCACCCACGGATGCAGACGCCCGACCGTCTCCTCCAGCGCGGGCCGTACCAACGCGCGGCAGCGGTCCAGGACTTCGGGTGCGGCGAGTGCCGTCGTCAGCGCCGTCACCGTACGGACTCCGCCCGCACGGCGCCCGGTGTCCCGGACTCCTCCGGCTCCTCCGGGGTGCCGAACTCCTCCTGTGCCCGGGCCACCATCTCCCGGGCGTGCCGCAGGCCGAGGCGGTCCAGGACGCGGACCAGATCGGCGAGTTCGGCGGCCGTCTCGGAGCGGTCGCGGCCCAGGTGGGCCCGGGACTTGGCCAGGCCCAGCCGCGCGAGTGCCTCACCGCGAGGCTCGCTCATGGCACGGAACTCCGCGAGGGCCTGCTCGTACAACTCCCGTGCCTCGGCGTGACGCCCGGCGCGGTACAGGACGTTACCGCGCATCTTGTGGTTGTACGCGAGCGCGCTGGAGAGGTTCATCGCGCGGCAGGTCCGCTCCGCCTCGGACAGCAGGGCGAGGGCCCGTTCGGCGTCCCCGTCGCGTACGGAGACCACGTCGGCGAGCCCGCGCAGGGCCCAGGCGTGACCGCGCCGGTCGTCCGCGCGGCCGGCTATCTGGGCCGCCTCCTCGAACAGGGCGTACGCCGTGTCGTAGGAGCCGGTGTTGCGGTGGATCTGCGCGATGCCCTCCAGGGCCCAGACGGTGTGCCGTGCCTCGCCGCGCCGCCGGGCCTCGGCCAGCAACTGTTCGTGCAGTCGGCCGACCGCCTCGTAGTCACCCTGGATACGGCCGGTCTCGGCGAGCCCCGCCAGCGAGTAGCCGCGGACGACGACGTCACCGCCGCGCTCGCCGAGTTCGGCCGCGAGTTCCAGCAGGCGCCGGGCCAGGGCGAACGCGCCGCGCTGCCGGGCCAGGGTGCCGCCGCTCCACAGTGCCCAGGCCATCGCCCCGACGTCCCCGGCCGCCCGGGCCGCGCGGTAACTCGCCTTCCACGCCCGGTCCGCCTCTCCGATCCGGCCCAGCCGGCGGTGCGCCTCGGCGACCGCGAGTCCGGAGCGCGCCGCCTCCTGGTGCTGTCCCGCCCGCTCGGCGCTCCGCAACTGCTCGGTGCCGGCGGCCAGTACGTCGGTCAGTGAGGAGTTCACGGAGAGGGTGGTGAGGGCGCCCTGGTACTCCGGGGCGAATGCCTTGCCGTACATGCATGCCTTTCCGTCGACATCTACGCCATTTCTACACGCTGTGTATACATGGCGTGTATAGTGCATCGAGAGCCTGCCCCGGCCCATCGTGCCGGGGCATCATCTGTTGCCGGTCAAGACGCGAACGGACCCGTCCGGGTTGCTCGTGAGGCGCAGTTGACTTCGTGAGCCCGATGCTCCGGGACGTGGTGTGTGAGCCTGGCGCTCCCGGACATCGGGGATACCGACGGGACGTCAGTGCTGCTGCGCCTTCTGCGGTGTCGCCTCGCTCGGCCGTACGACGGCGTATCCCTCGCCCTGCAGCACCAACTGCACAGCCTCCCCCGAACCGCCGCGCAGCATCGAGCCGATGGACTGCGAACGGTGCAGCGAGGTCGAAAGGCCCCCGGTCCAGCCGACGATCGCGTCGGTGTCGACGTACACCGGGTACTGCGGTGAGACCGGGATGACCAGCGGGTTGCCCTCGCACACCAGGCCCAGCCGGCCCTGGCCGGTGAAGACGCTGTTGAACAGGCCGCCGCCGGCGATCCCGGCGCCCTTCACGGTCGCGATCCGGTACGCCAACGTGGCGTCGAAGCACAAGACGTTGCGGCCGTTGACGGTGAACTCGTCGCCGGGGTCGACCTCCACGACGAAGCAGTTCTGCGCCTCGTGCGCGAACCAGGCCTCGCCCTGCCCGCGGACCGTCATCAGCGGCAGGCCCTCACCGGTGACCGCCCGCTTGAGCATGCCTCCCACGCCCTGGCCCTTGCGTTCGAACTGGAGGTTGCCGCGGTAGGCGATCATCGCCCCCTGGCGGGCGAGCATCTCGCCGTTCACTGTGTACCGGATGCACTTGGCGTTCTCGACCGTCATGCCCGCCTGTGTGGCCGGCTGGACTATGTGCTCGCTGGCAAAGAGGTCACCCTTCATGGGGGCATCCTGTCCCGGACGGATGCATTCCGCCAAGATGAACGCATCCCCCGAGACGGATGCGTTCCGCCGAGATTGCGGGCCGGATCGCCCCGGGACGTGTCGGACTCGCCGAGATCGCGGGCCTGGCCGCCCCGGGACGTGTCGGATGCGCAGGCGCTCCGAACGTCCTCGCGCTCGGCCCGGGGCCCCTCAGGCGCCGAAGAGTTGGGTCCCGTACGTGCCTGCGAGGCCGCCGCCCAGGTCGCTGTGCGAGGTGCCGGCCGGCGCTGCGAGGCTGTGCCGATGTTCCGGCAGCCGGATCCTGCTTCTTTTATTGACGGCGGAAAAGAACAGGCTTAGGTTCCCGAGCATGTTCCCGACGCCCCGGGCCGAGAGGTTTCCGGCCAACACGCCTGCCGCCTCGCAGGTCTTCACCACCGTGCTGGCGCAGGGGCCCCTCACCCGCCTGGAGGTGGCCCGGCGAGCCGGGCTGTCCCCGGCTGCCGTGACCAAGGCGGTCCGTCCTCTGATCGAGGCCGGCTACCTGGCGGAGGACGCCGACGCGCAGGCACCTCCCGCCCTGGGACGGCCCGCGAACCTCGTGCGGGTCGACGGCGGACGGGCGCTCTTCGTCGGGATCAAGGTGACCGGCGACGAGATCATCGGCGTGCTCACCGACCTGTGCTGCCGGATCCGAGCCACCCGCCGCACCTCGCTGACGAGCCGTGACCTCACGGCGGTGCTGGCGGCCGTCGCGGCCGCCGTCCAGGAACTCCGCATCGAGGCGGACGGCTCCGGGGCGGCGGTTCTCGGCGTCGGCATCGCCGTCTCCGGCGACGTCGACCGGGGCGAAGGGACCGTCCGGTATTCGCCGTTCCTCGAGTGGCACGACGTCCCGCTCGCCGAACTCGCCGCCACCACCAACGGGTTGCCGGTCACCGTCGACAACGACGTGCGGGCGCTGACCGTCGCCGAGCAGTGGTTCGGCGCCGGAGCGGGCCTGTCCGACTTCGCCGTGGTGACGGTCGGCGCGGGCATCGGCTGCGGTCTCGTCGTGCACGGCCGGGTGGTCGCCGGCGCACACGGCGTGGCCGGTGAGATCGGCCACGTCACCGTCGACCCGACCGGCCCGCCCTGCCACTGCGGCAACCGGGGCTGTGTGGAGGCGATCGCGGGGGACGCCGCGATCCTCCGGCGGATCCGTGAGGCCACCGGCACCGAGGTCGCCGACGCCGCCGAGGCCGTACGGCTCGCCCACAACGGGGTCGCCGCGGCACGGGAGGCGTACGCGCGTGCGGGTGAGGCCATCGGCCGCGGCATCGCCACCGTCGCCAACCTGCTCGGCCCCGAACGCGTGATCATCTCCGGCGAGGGTTTGGCCGCCTACGACCTGTTCGCCGAACAGATCCGCGACGCCTTCACCGCGGCCGCCTTCGGCTCCGCCGCCCGATGCGACGTCCAGATCCGCCCGCTGACCTTCGAGGAGTGGGCACGCGGGGCCGCCGCCACCGCCATCCAGTCCTTCATCCGAGCCGACACCTATACCTAGTCATCCCTCCCCCTATGCCCAGTCATCCCCCACTGGCAGTTCCCCCCTGCTGAGCCGACCTCCAGGAGATACGACCCATGCGGTCATCCTCGTACGCCGTCCTGCCCGCCCGTGCCCTGAGAGCCGCGGTGGTCCTGACCCTCGCCGCCGGTGCCGTCACCGTCGCCCCTGCGGCCCAGGCCGGGACCCCTGCGGCCCAGGCCGGGGCCCCCGTGCCCGCCCCGGCAGCCAAGCCCTATATGGGCTGGACGAGTTGGAGCATGCAGTCGTCCAAGTACCCCGGTCTCAATCCGGACGGCGACTACAGCTACCTGACCGAGGCGAACGTCCTCAAGCAGACCGACGCCCTGGCCGCCAAGCTGAAGAAGTACGGCTACGACCACGTCAACATCGACGCCGGCTGGTGGCGCGACAAAAGCTGGAAGCCCGGGTTCGACCAGTACGCACGGCAGAAGGCCGACCCGGACCGCTTCCCCAGCGGCATGAAGGCCGTCGCCGACCGCATCCACGCCAAGGGCCTCAAGGCTGGGACCTATCTTCCCGCCGGCCTGGAGAAGGAGGCCTACGGCGACGGGAAGCACCCGATCTGGAACGCCGAGGGCTGCACCACGGCCGACATCGTCTACGGCGACCTGCGCACCACCAACGGCTGGGACAGCGCGTACAAGCTCGACTTCTCCCGCCCCTGCACCCAGAAGTACATAGACTCCCAGGCGCAGTTGATAGCCGACTGGGGATACGACTTCCTCAAGCTCGACGGCGTCGGCCCCGGCTCCGGGAAGAGCGGCGACCAGTACGACAACGTCGCCGACGTGGCCGCCTGGCACCAGGCCATCGCCGCCACCGGCCGCCCGATCCACCTCGAACTGTCGTGGTCGCTCGACATCGGGCGCGCCGCCGACTGGAAGAAGTACTCCAACGGCTGGCGCATCGACACCGACGTCGAGTGCTACTGCAACACCCTCGTCAGCTGGGAGAACTCCGTCGACGACCGCTGGGACGACACCCCCGGCTGGACCCGGCACGCGGGCCCCGGAGGCTGGAACGACCTCGACGCCCTGGACGTCGGCAACGGCGAGATGGACGGCCTCACCAAGGCCGAACGGCAGAGCTACGCCACCCTGTGGGCCATCGCCAAGTCCCCGCTCTACACCGGCGACGACCTCACCCGCCTCGACTCCTACGGCCTGTCCCTGCTGACCAACCGCGAGGTCATCGCCGTCGACCAGGGCGCCGCCCCGCCCGCGCGCCCGGTGACCGCCTCCGACCCCCAGCAGGTGTGGGCCGCGAAGAACCCGGACGGCACCTACACCGTCGCCCTGTTCAACCTCGCCGACGCGCCCGCCGCCGTCACAGCCGACTGGTCCACCCTCGGCTTCACCGGCAAGGCGGCCGTCCGCGACCTGTGGAACCACGAGAACCTCGGCACGTACAAGAACAAGATCACCCAGGCCCTGCCCGCCCACGGCTCCCGCCTGTTCACCGTCACCCCGCAGGGCAGCCCGCTCACCGCGACCGCCTACGAGGCCGAGGCCCCGGCGAACACCCTCAGCGGCAACGCCTCCGTCGCGGACTGCTCCGCCTGCTCCGGCGACAGGAAGACCGGCAACCTGTACGCCGGCGGCAAGCTCCGCTTCAACGACGTCGTCGTCGGCAGGGCGGGAACCTACTGGGTCAAGGTCGCCTACGTCAGCGGTGACGCCCGCTCGGTCGAGGTCTCCGCCAACACCGGTGGACCCACCCGCCACACGTTCCCCTCCACCGGCGACTGGGGAACCGTGGCGACGGTCAGCGTGCCCGTGACGCTGAAGGCGGGCAGCAACACGATCACCTTCGACAGCGGCACGGGCTACGCCCCGGACATCGACCGTATCGACGTCCCCCAGTCGTCCTGACCGACCTTCCGGGAGCCCGCCATGGACACGCACCCCACCCCCCGGCTGCCCAGACGCAGCCTGCTCGCCCTCGCCGCGACGACCGGGGCCCTCGCCGCCCTGCCCACGTTCACCGCGACCGCCGCACCCCAACGCCCCGCCGACTCGGCCGCGTTCCCGAGCGACCCCCGCCACCAGCTGTGGTGGCAGGCGCCCGCCGACGACGGATCGATGATCGAGCAGGGCCTGCCCGTCGGCAACGGCCGCCTCGGCGCCCTCGCCGGCAACGACCCCGGCCGCGGGGCCCTGCTGATCACCGACGCCACGATGTGGACCGGCGGTCTCAACGACTCCCTCGACGCCGACGGCCAGTTCCCCTACGGCCGTGACAACTTCGGCTCGTTCACCCTCCTCGCCCGGCTCACCGTCGACATCCCCGACCACGACCTGTCCGCCGTCTCCGGCTACCGGCGCACCCTCGACCTCGACCGGGGCGTGGTGACGACGTCGTACGTCCGCGCCGGAGTGACGTACCGGCGGGAGGTCTTCGCCAGCCGCCCGGACGACGTGATCGTGCTGCACTTCACCCAGAGCGGCGGCGGCCGCTACACCGGCACGGTCACGCTGGCGGGGACGCACGGCGAGGAGGCCGGGACCTCGTTCGGCGCCACCTTCCCGGGCGGACTGCGCTACGGTGCCGCGGTCACCGCACACGGCAGCGGTGGCCGTGTCACCGTCGACGGCCCGCGCATCGCCTTCTTGGGCTGCAAGGAGCTCACCGTGGTGGTGAGCGGCGGCACCAACTACGCGCCCGACGCCGCCGCCCACTACCGCGACCCGTCCCTGGACCCGGAGCGCCTGGCCCGCGCCAAGGTCCGCGACGCCACCGCCCACCCGGCCGACACGCTCCTGCGCACCCATGTCGCCGACTACCGCCGTCTCTACGGCCGGCTGGACCTCTCCCTCGGCACCTCCTCCGCCGAGCAGCGCTCCCTCGACACCTGGGAGCGGCTCCTGGCGCGGGCCCGGGACGATCAGCCCGATCCCGAACTGGAGGCTGCCTACCTGCAGTTCGGCCGGTACCTGATGATCTCGGGCTCCCGGGGCAGTCTGCCGCTCAACCTGCAGGGCCTGTGGCTCGACGGCAACGACCCGGACTGGATGGGCGACTACCACACCGACATCAACATCCAGATGAACTACTGGATGGCCGACCGTGCGGGTCTGTCCGACTGCTTCGACGCGTTCACCGACTACTGCCTCGCCCAACTCCCGTCCTGGACCGACCTCACCCGCGAGCACTTCAACGACCCGCGCAACCGCTACCGCAACTCCAGCGGCAAGAACGCCGGCTGGACGGTCGCCATCTCCACCAACCCGCACGGCGGCAACGGCTGGTGGTGGCATCCGGCGGGCAACGCCTGGCTGTGCAACTCGCTGTGGGAGCACTACGAGTTCACCCGGTCGTCGTCCCATCTGGAGAGGATCTACCCGCTGCTGAAGGGGGCGTGCGAGTTCTGGGAGGCGAGGCTGCTCACCACGACCCTGCCGGGCACGTCGCGGGAGGTCCTGATCGCCGACAGCGACTGGTCGCCGGAACACGGCCCGCTCGATGCGAAGGGCATCACCTACGCCCAGGAACTGGTGTGGACCCTCTTCGGCAACTACTGCACCGCGGCGGCCGAGTTGAAGAAGGACGCCGGTTACGCGGACACCGTCGCCGCGCTGCGCAGGAAGCTCCACCTGCCGCAGGTGAGCCCGAAGACGGGCTGGCTGCAGGAGTGGATGTCCCCCGACAACCTCGGTGAGACCACCCACCGGCACCTGTCCCCGCTCGTCGGTCTGTTCCCCGGCGACCGCATCCGCCCCGACGGCTCCACCCCGGACGAGACCGTGCGGGGCGCGACCGCGCTGCTCACCGCCCGGGGCATGGAGAGTTTCGGCTGGGCGAACGCCTGGCGCAGCCTGTGCTGGGCCCGCCTCAAAGACGCGGAGAAGGCCTACCGGCTCGTCGTCAACAACCTCCGTCCCTCGACCGGCGGCAGCAACGGCACCGCCTTCAACCTCTTCGACATCTACGCGGTGGAACAGGGCCGGGGCATCTTCCAGATCGACGCCAACTTCGGCACCCCGACGGCGATGCTGGAGATGCTGGTCTACTCCCGCGCCGGCCAGGTGGAGCTCCTGCCCGCCCTGCCGGACGCGTGGGCGGCGTCAGGTTCCCTCACCGGAGTGGGCGCCCGGGGCGGGTTCGTCGTCGACCTGCGCTGGCGGGACTCCAGGCCGACCTGGGTACGGATCCGCAGCGTGGGGGGCCGGACGACGACGGTGGCGTACGCGGGTAAGGTCCACACCGTGCGTCTGAAGCCAGGAGAGTCCGTCACGTTGAAGGACCTCGCAGGATGACGGCCCGGCTCGTCGCGGCCGTGGGCCGGGTGGCCGGGGTGCTGCTGCTGGCCTGCGCCTGCCAGTCCACGGCCACCCCGGCCAGGGCGATCGACGTCCCGGAGGGTGTGATCACCTGGGGCGCGAGCGCCGACCGTCTGGGTGAGGCGCAAGCAGACCGCGGCTACCGGCTCGTCGTGCACACCAGCGTCGGGGGCCAGGACCTGCGGGTCCGGCTGTCCAACGCCTTCGGGGACCGTCCGGTGACCTTCGACAGTGTCTACGCGGGGCTCCAGAAGGAGGGCGCGGAGCTGGTGCGGGGCAGCAACCGGCGACTGACCTTCGACGGGGCACGCTCGGTGACCGTCCCCGCGGGGGAGACCGTGCTCAGCGATCGGCTGTCCGGTCGGCTGCCCGCCGCGACCAACCTGGTCGTCAGCCTGCACACACCCGACGCGGCCGGCCCGGCGACCGGCCACTCGATGGCCATGCAGACGTCCTACGCCGGCTCGGGCGACCACACCGCCGAGGAGAGCCCCGCCTCCTGGACTCAAACCATCGGCTCCTGGTTCTACCTCGACGCGGTCTCCGTACGGGCGAGTGCCCGCACCGCGGCCGTGGTGGCCCTCGGAGACTCCATCACGGACGGCTGGCAGTCGACCAGTGACCTGAACCGGCGCTGGCCCGACTACCTCGCCCGCCGCCTCCAACGGGCGGACACCGAGGTGAAGGGCGTCGCCGACGAGGGGATCTCCGGCAACAAGGTCCTCGCGGACGGCGCCGGGCCGAGCGCCCTGAACCGGCTGGATCGGGACGTGCTCTCCCAGCCCGGCGTGCGCACCGTGTTCCTCTTCGAGGGCGTCAACGACATCAAGGCCCACACCGGCGTCACCGCCGACGACCTGATCGACGGCTACCAGGAGATCGTCGAGCGGGCCCACTCGGCCGGCAAGTGCGTCGTCGGGGCCACGGTCGCTCCCTTCAAGGGCTGGTCCGAATGGGACCCGGCAGGGGAGGCCGTACGCCGGGAGGTCAACACGTTCATCAGGACCAGCGGCGAGTTCGACGCCGTCACCGACTTCGACCGCATCCTCCGCAGCCCCTACGACCCCGAACGCATCCTGCCCGTCTTCGACGGCGGCGACCATATCCACCCCAACGACAAGGGCATGCAGGCGATGGCTGACGCGGTCGACCTGGACAGCCTCGACTGCGCCCCGGAGTCGTAGACCCTGTCGGGGCGCGTGGCAGGCGCCGCGGCGGGGCACACATGGCCCGCCGCGGCACTGGCCCGGGATCTCAGAACGGCCTCCGCCCGGACCCGCTCCCCGGCGCTCACCCCCGCAAGGCCCGAGCCCAGTCGTCCGGCACCCGCCCCGCGGGGCCCGGCGTGGGCTGGTCCGCCGGATGGCTGGCCGGCGGCACCAGCTCCGGCCCCGACTCGTACAGCTCGTCGGTCGCGTAGTTCCAGTACCAGCCCTCGCCGGGCTCGAAGCTCTGCACCAGGGGATGCCCGGTGGCCTGGTAGTGGCCGGTCGCGTGCTGGGAGGGGGAGGAGTCGCAGCAACCGATGTGCCCGCACTGCGCGCAGCGCCGCAGATGGAACCACCAGCCGCCGGCCGCATCGCACTCCACGCAGCCGGCGCCGCTCGGCGGGGTGGTGGCGTCGAGGCCGTCGATTCCGTTGTCGCTGGTCATACGGTCTCCTCGGACGGTGTGTCGGTGTCGGGCTCCGCGGCGGTGAGCGGAAGCAGGACCTGGAAGCGGGTGTCGCCCGGTTCGGACTCGACCTGGAGGGAGCCGTGGTGCTTGTTGACGACGATCCGCCAGGAGATGTCCAGGCCCAGCCCGGTGCCCTCACCGACCGGCTTGGTGGTGAAGAACGGGTCGAAGATACGGCCGCGGATCTCCTGGGGGACACCGGGTCCGGTGTCCCGGAACTCCACCAGCATCCGGTCGTGGTCGAGCGCGGTCCGCACGGTCAACGTGCCTTCCCCGCCGGTGCTGTCGATGGCGTGGACCGCGTTGTCGATGAGGTTGGTCCACACCTGGTTGAGCTCCGCCGGGTACGCCGGCACCCTCGGGACCGTGAGGTCGTACTCCTTGACGACCTTGATCCGCGGGCCGATCTTGCCCGACAGCATCACCAGCGTGCTGTCGAGGAGTTCGTGCACGTCGGCGACCTGGTAGGGGGCCCGGTCGAGCTGCGAGTACTGCTTGGCGGCGTCGACGAGGTGCGAGATGCGGGTGGTGGAGTCCGCGATCTCGTCCATCAACAGCTCCGTCTCGACCGTGTAGTTGAGCCAGCCGACCGCGCTCGGCAGGATCTCCTCGTCCACGGCTGCCGCGACCTGGTCCAGCCAGTCGACGTCGAGCCCCGCCTGCACGAACGTGGGCGCGATCCGCCAGCCCTCGGCGATGTCGTGGTCGTCGAGCCAGTCGGTGAGCTCGTCCTCGCGGTCCGAGGCCTCCAACGGGCTCAGCGTGGGTGCTTTGGCGACGCGTTCGGCGGTGCGGTCCTGGATGTCGATCAGGTTCGCCAGGACCTCCGGCGAGAAGGAGCCGGCGGAGATCACCCGCAGCTTCTGCCGCATCTTGCCGACGCGTTCCCGCAGGGTCGAGGTCGCCCGGACGGCCGCCGCCGCGGGGTTGTTGAGTTCGTGCGTGAGCCCCGCCGACAACGACCCCAGCGCCAGCAGGCGTTCGCGCTGCCCGACGGCCCGCTGGGTGTTCTTCGACCCGAAGAACAGCCCCTCCAGAAGATGCACCGCCATCGGAAACCACTCCTGCATGAAGCTCGCGAACGCGTCCGCGGGCAGCACGAAGAAGCGCGAGGGTGCCGTGACACGTATCGAGTTGACGTACACCTGGGGCACCCGGTCACCCAGATACGCCTGCATGGCGCCCGAGTAGACCCCGGGCTGGGAGGTCCGGGTGACCTCCACGTCGTCGCCGCCGACCCGGCGGGAGAGCACGACCGCGCCCTCGAGCATCACGTAGAAGCAGGTGGCGGGTTCGCCTTCGGTGAAGACGGGGCCGGGTTCGAACTTCTCCACCCGGCCCGCGCCGCACAGCTGCCCCAACTGCTCGGGGGTGAGCTTCTCGAACAGGAACAGCGCCCCGATCTCCCGCGGGCTGCACGGCATCAGCCGCCCGCTCATGACTGCTCCAGATAGCGGTGGACGAGCATCACGGCCATGGCTCCCTCTCCGACGGCGGACGCGACCCGCTTCGCGGACTCGGCGCGCGCGTCGCCCGCGACGAACACGCCCGGAATATTGGTTTCCAGGTGGTAGGGCGGCCGGTCCAGCTCCCAGCCGGTCGGCGGCCGCCCGTCGGGGGTCAGGTCGGGTCCGGCCAGGATGAACCCGTGGTCGTCGCGCAGCACGGCACCGTCCAGCCAGTCGGTGCGCGGGGCGGCGCCGATGAACACGAACATCCACTGCGCGTCGACGAGTTCGGTGCGTCCGCTCTCCACGTCGCGCAGCGTCAGCTGCTCCAGGTGCTCGGAGCCGTGCGCGGCCTCGACGACCGTGCCGCACCGAACCGAGATGTTGGGCGCCTCCTCGATCTGCTGGATCAGGTAGTACGACATCGAGGCCGACAACGACTCCCCGCGTACCAGCAGGGTCACCGACTTGGCGCCCCGGGCCAGGTACATCGCCGCCTGTCCCGCCGAGTTGGCGCCGCCCACGATGTACACGTCGTGACCCTGGCAGGACTCCGCCTCGGTCAGCGCCGAGCCGTAGAACACCCCGCAGCCGGTCAGGTCGAAGGCGCCCGGAGCGTTCAGCTGCCGGTACGACACTCCGGTCGCCAGGATCACGCTGTGCGCGGCGATGGCCGAGCCGTCCGAGAACCGTACGACCCGCGCGGAGCCGTTGATCTCCAGCCCCGTCACCTCGCGTGCGGTGAGGATCTCGGCGCCGAACTTCGCCGCCTGGCGTCGCGCCCGGTCGGTGAGCTGAGCGCCCGACACGCCGTCGGGGAAGCCGAGGTAGTTCTCGATACGGGAGCTCTGTCCGGCCTGACCGCCGGTCGCCGACCGCTCCACGAGCACCGTCCGCAGCCCTTCCGAGGCCCCGTACACGGCGGAGCCCAGCCCGGCCGGACCGCCGCCGATGACGACGAGGTCGTAGAAGTCCGCCGCCGGAGTCGTGGCCAGACCCACTCGCGCGGCCAGCTCGGACGTATCCGGCTCGACCAGCGCGGTGCCGTCCGGGGTGATCACCAGCGGCAGTCGCTGCGCGTCCTGCCCGGCCGCGGCCAGCAGCCGCCGCCCCTCGGGCTCGTCGGCCGAGTACCAGCGGTAGGGCACCTGGTTGCGGGCCAGGAACTCCCGCACCTCCGACGAGCGTGCCGACCAGCGATGGCCTACCACCTTGGTGGCGGGCACCGGGCGGAAGTCGCTGCCCCGCCACGCCTCCAGGAGGTCGTCGAGGACCGGGTACAGCTTCTCCTCGGGGGGGTCCCACGGCTTGAGGAGGTAGTGGTCGAGGTCGACGACGTTGATCGCGTCGATCGCCGCGTTCGTGTCCGCGTACGCCGTCAGCAGCACCCGCCGCGCACCCGGATACACGTCCAGGGCCTGTTCCAGGAACTCGATGCCGTTCATCTGCGGCATCCGGTAGTCCGCCAGGATCACCGCCACCAGGTCGCCGCGCAGCTTCAGCTCGCGCAGCGCCTGGAGCGCGGACTCGCCGGACTCCGCACGCACGATCCGGTACGACTCGCCGTAACGGCGTCGCAGGTCGCGGGCGACGGCCCGGGAGACTCCCGGGTCGTCGTCCACGGTCATGATTACACCTACGGTAGACCTCTCAGGTGCCATAGAACGACCGTACGTGACGGGGAGGGGCCATGGCGACGGCAACGGCGATCCGGGCAGCACGTGAGTACCTGCGGGTCAGCAAGGGCAAGGGCAAGGCGGCGCGATCGATCACCGACCAGCACCGCGACAACCTCACGGCCGAGGAGGAGCACGGGCCGTGGACGTGGGGCGAGGCGTACAAGGACACGGGCAGCGCCTCCAAGTTCGCGACCAAGATCCGCGACGACTTCGAGAAGCTGCTGTCCGACCTGGAGACCGGCGCGTTCGGACGGCCGGGCGACGTGCTGGTGGTGCTGTCCGAGCCAGGCCATGAACCATTCGCGCGCGCCGGGCCGCAGATGCAGCACCAGGGGCGTCACGGAGGTGGCCCCGGAGGCGGCTATCGCCCTGACGGTGGCCCGCAGCTGCGCGGGCCGGTCGCTCAGGAACGGGATCACCGGCGCTATCAGTACCCCGAACCCGATGCCGTGCTCGCCCAGGGTCCGCACGACGTCCAGGCGCCGCTCCGCGACGACCGTGCCCGGGGAGGGGTGCGAACCGACGAGATGGGGAGCGGTGAAGGCCACTCATACAAAGGCGGAGATGATGACTGCAAGGTGGTTGCCCCGCACCCGCATGAGCCTCAGAAGCCCCCACACCGGTAATCCGAAGCCGCCCACCACCTGACGGCCGAACCCCCAGCATCACTGCAGAAAACCAGCTAACCGACTCTCCACGAAACCCGGGGCTTGACAGAGCGCGCCGGTGGCCCGCAGCAGGTTGTAGGTCATGGCCCACAGGGTGAGCCAGGCGGCGTTGGCGTGAAAGTGTCCTGATGGCAGGTGGGCGAGGGCGGGGTTGTCGGTGAAGAACGGGTGGTAGCGCCAGACGGGGAACAGTTCGCCCTGCTCACCTATGACAGCGGGTTTAGCGAGGTCACGGACCCGGCGGACGATCAGCCGGGCGGTGACCTGCTCGCTCTTCTTGCGGCTCGTGAAGGCGGTGTAGGCGGGTATCTCGGCGACTTCGGCGTCCGAGATGAGTTCACCGGTTTCGGGGTCTGGCACCGCGGTCGGGTAGGTGATCTGCTGCCATGCTTCGGCGGGAATGGCGAGGACGGCCCGTTTGATGGACGGGTTCATGCCGGTGGTGATCGAGAAGTGGGCTCCGGCCCGGCGGCAGGCGGCGATCACGCCGGCGTTGTAGAACTGCGAATCGCCCGCAGGATGCGGGTGCCGGTGCAGCCGGCCTCCCGGGCGGTGGCCAGGGCTTCGCTGACGTTCCTGTCCGTCAGGCAATTTCCGCCCGAGGAGATCCGGGCGGCGATGGCGGAGATGAACCGCTACATCGCCGCGCACATCTCCCACCGCCGCGCGCACCCCGGCGACGACCTGGTCAGCGCGAGACCAGGTTGCGCACGCGGGTGTGCTCGGGCGGGTCCGGGTTGATGCGCGGGTCCTGGAACATCCGACCAACCTGGCGGACCGTCATGAGCCGGACGCCCGGCGACTACGCCGAAGCCCTGGTCCAGAGTGCGGTCCCCGCTGCTGTCGATGAGCGGCGCCGTCTCACTTCCCGCCCCGTGGACGCTCGCTGTCCGCGCTCTGTGTGATCGCTGGGTCTTGACAGTGCCCTGTGATCGTTCATACTCCCGTCGTGACCAGGTGGTCGACATTCCGATAGAAGTTCGGGATATCGAACCACGACCGGTTGAAAGGCGCGCGCACGACCCGCAGCCGCCTGCTGCCGTCGGACGGTGGCAGGGGACAAGCCCTCACGACGACCCGTACCCGCTCCGCGAAGAAGGGCCTCTCCACGTGACGCGTCAAAAGATGGCCAGACGTAACTTCCTCACAACGGTCGGCGCCACCGGCTTGGGCGGCTCGGTTCTCGCTCTCACCACGAGCGCCGGCCCCGCCCAGGCCGTCCCCGGCTCTGCCCCGGCACCGGCGGCGGACGTCACGGCGACCCTGCCGTATCCCACGCACAAGCGGCCGTTCGCCATGCCCGGTGTCAAGGAACAGGACTGGACCGGCGCGCTGTTTGTCGGAGAGGGCGAGTCCCGGTTCGCGCTGCGCGTCGGCCTGCTCACCGCTCAGGGCAGACTCATCCGCGAGAAGATGACCAACTACCTGTGGCGCATTGGCCCCATGGCGCCGGACGGCGCGTACAAACAGGTCCGCGTCAGCACCGACGACCGTACGGTGATGCCCGCCCATCTCGAAGCGCTGCGCGAGGTGATCGCGCATCCGCAGCAGTGGTCGCAGAGCGCGGTCGCCGATGCTACGGTCAAACTGCCGCAGCTGGAACAGAAGTACGCGCAGACGCAGCAGCAGAAGCGCACCATACAGGTGCGTTACGCGCGCACCGCCGACGGCGGCGGCCTCGTCGGCGCCGTCACCGCGCTCGACGACGACACGACCGTCGTACTCGAACTCGGCACCCCTTGGGGCGAGTCGGCGGCCTTCGCGCTGGACGGCCGGAGTGTGATCGGCAGCGCGCCCGGACTGCTCGATGCGGAACTGAGCGGGCACATCCGGCTCTCTCCCGGCGAACCCGCCGACAGTGCCGGCTGCTATGCCTCGGTCGCCGACATGACGGCTGCCGTGACCGGCGGCACCGGAGCCGCTGGCAACGTTGTCGCCGGTCTTGTCCACCGGCTGGCCAGGGGACAGACGATCACGTTCACCGCCCGGGTCGGTGCGCGTCCGCAAAAGGACGATCCGGCGGAGGCGCACGAGGTGGAACGGGCGCTCGCCGCCGCCGAGGCGCGCGTCCGCGACAGCAACCTCACGGGCTCCGGATCGGTCGGACGGGCGGCGGACGCCGTCCGTGACGCGCTGTCCCTCAACACCAGTTACGACAAAGACCACTTGTGCAACTACGTCCTGTGGGGATGGGGCGGGGGAGGCGGACTGTTCACCGGATGGGACTCGGCCTTTGACTGTGTCGACGCGGCGCTCGTCAGCCGCGAGCTTGCCGTCCAGCACGAGACGGACGTCTTCGACGCCCCGGCCCCGCCCAATCAGGTCGCGTTACGAGGGCCGCGCTACGACCAGCAGAACTCCGGTCCGATGCACGCGTACGCCGTGTGGCGGCTGTACACCAAGCTCGGCGACCGCACAGTGCTGGAGAAGGCGTACCCCGCGCTCGTGACCTTCCACGACCTCCTGCCGGAGTGGGACACGGACAAGGACGGCCTGCTGGAGAGCCCCTACTTCGGGGACCGGATCGGCGGCCGGGGCAACCACCTGGGCCTGGACGACAGCCCCGTCTACGCCGCCTACCACCGCGTGGCCAAGCAGGGCGGCAGCGGCGATCGCCGGGACAACACCGACCTCACCGACGTGGCGCTCAACTCCTACTACGCGCTGCTGGCCGAGACCCTGGCGAAGATGGCCCGGGTGCTGGACCGCCCCCAGGACGCAGCACGCTTCGCCGCCCAGCACGCGACGATCAAGCGGCTGCTCAACACCCGGCTGTGGCACCCGCAGAAGGGCCTCTACCTGAGCCGCTACCTCGACGGAACATGGAACGAGGTCGTCACACCGACCGTCTTCTACCCGCTTTTCGCCGGCCTCGCCACCCGGGACCGCGCGCGGATCCTGGTCGAGGAACACCTGCTCGATCCCGAGGAGTTCTGGGGGGATCACGTCATCCCGAGCGTCGCCCGCAACGACCCCGCCTACTGCACCGGCGGACCGGTGCACCCCGGCTCCGAGCACTTCAGGTACTTCGACCGGTACGGCGAGAACTCCGCCCCGGAGCAGTGGCTGGGCGCCGTATGGCCGCCGATGAACTTCACCGTGTACGACGGCGTCAAGCGGTACGGATTCGACGAAGCGGCAGGGCAGTTCGCCGCCCGCAGCACCGCGATGTACCTCGATGCCTGGGACAAGGAGGGCTGGTTCCCCGAGTCGTTCGACCCCGATCCCGGCCAGTCCGTCATGGGCTCCGCCGTCGACACCGCCTGGCGCACCTACTCCTGGTCGAACGCGATGGCCGTGCAGGGCCTGCACGAGCTCATCTCCGACAACCCCTGGGGTGGCGACCCCTCGGCGATCATGTTCGGCAGCCTCGCACTGCCGGGCACCAACACCCTTGCCAACGTCCACCTGCGCGGGCACACCTACGCAGTTTCCGCCGGGCCGGACAGGACCACGCTGGTCCGCGACGGGCACACCGTCTTCCGGGCGAGTGGGGCCCGGGTCGCGGTCCGCAATTTCGTACTCGGCGCCGCGGACGCTTCGTTCGACGTCAACGCCGACGGACCGGCGCGCGTCGAGGTATCCGTACCGGGCGGCCGGACGAGGGCGCGCAAGGTGCCCGCCGGCCGCAGCCGCGTCGAGCTGTGACGCGAGCGACCGAGTACTTCACGACCACGTCGAGTCCGTCGCTCACGCCGGGTCCGCCGACCTCGGTGCGTTTGCCGTGAACAAGGAGAGCCGCATGTTCCACGCCTCAAGAACTCCAAGAATTCCCAAAACCTCAAGAGCCTCAAGCCGGAGGCCTCAAGAGCGCTGGTCGCGCACCCGCGCCGTGCGGGCCGTGTGCGCTCTGGTGGTGTCCTGCATGGCTGTCGTCGCTCCGTCCGCCGCGCATGCCCAGTCCACCACACCCACCACCCAGCGGATCACCGTGGACAGCGCCGGCACCGGGCGCACCTTCGACGGCGTCGGCGCCATCAGCGGAGGCGGCGGCACGTCGAGGCTGCTCGTCGACTACCCCGAGCCGCAGCGCAGCCAAATCCTCGACTACCTCTTCAAGCCGGGTTACGGCGCCTCGCTGCAGATCCTGAAGGTGGAGATCGGCGCGGACACCAACTCCAGCAACGGAGCCGAACCCAGCCACATGCGCACCGCCACCAAGGTCGACTGCGACCGCGGCTACGAGTGGTGGCTCATGGAACAGGCCCACAAGCGCAATCCGCAGATCCGCTTCTACGGCCTCGAATGGGGCGTGCCCGGCTGGTTCGACGGCGGCTTCTGGTCGGACGACAACGTTGGCTATCTGACGCGGTGGCTGGGCTGCGCCAAGCAGCACGGGCTGAGCGTCGACTACCTCGGCGGCTGGAACGAGAAGGGCTGGGACGCCGCCTGGTACGGAAAGCTCAAGAAGGGCCTCGTCCAGAGCGGCTACGGCAAGGTCAAGGTAGTGGCCGCCGATAATGCCGGGTGGCAGGTGGCCACGGACATGAAGAACGACCCCGCCTTCGACGCGGCCACGGACGTCGTCGGCATCCACTATCCGTGCTCCGCCGTCCACTGCTCCAGCTCGCAGGACGCCCTCGACCTGGACAAGCCGCTCTTCGCCAGCGAGTCGGGCTGGAACAACTACCTCACGGGTGCCCCCCGGCTCGCCGCGGAGATGAATCACGAGTACGTCGACTCTCGCATCACTGCCTTCATCAACTGGCCCGCGGCGTACGCCTGGTACCCGACCGTGCAGATGCAGGGGAGCGGTCTGCTGCGGGCCAACGAACCCTGGAACGGTCACTACGAACTGGGCCCGACGCTGTGGACGATCGCTCAGACCGCCCAGTTCACCCATCCCGGATGGCGCTATGTCGACTCCGCGAGCGGCTATCTCGACGGCGGCGGCACCTACGTGACCCTGCGCTCCCCGGGAGGCAAGCCGGCCTACACGACGGTCTTCGAGACCACCGGCGCCACGGCGCCGCAGAGCGTCAGCGTCACGCCCGCTGGGAAGCTTCCGCGCGGCGCGCTGCGCCGCTGGTCGACCACGCTGGGGTCAACCGACTCCGCCGACTGGTTCGTCCGCGGCGCCGACGTGGGTTCGGACGCGACGGGCGCTCACCGTGTCACCCTCGAACCGGGCACTGTCACCACGCTGACCACCATGCCCGGCGGTAAGAGCCGGGCAGTCTCCAGGGCACCGGCCACGCGGACGATGGCCCTGCCCTACCGCGACAGCTTCGACGCCTACCGGACGGGCACCACACCTCGTTATCTCTCCGACATGGAAGGTGCCTTCGAGGCGGCATCCTGCGCCTCCGGGGCCCAGGCGGCCGGCGGCACCCGAGGCACCGGCAAGTGTCTCCAGCAGGTCATCACGGTCCAGCCCAACAAGTGGTCCAGGGTGCCGAGTCCGCTCACTCTGGTTGGTGACAGTCAGTGGAGCGACTACACGGTGTCCGCCAAGACCCGCATCGATCAGACGGGTACGGCGTCCCTGCTCGGCCGGGTCGTGAACCAGCTCAATCTCGTCGGCACCGGCAAGGTCAATGTGTGGGAGGGCTACTACCTCAAGCTGTCGGACACCGGCGCCTGGTCCCTGGAGGTCATCCAACCCGACAAGACGGCCCGGGTCCTGGCGCATGGCACCCTGCCCGGCGCCGGTGCGGACACCTGGCACCGGCTCTCGCTCGGCTTCTCGGGCGACACGATCACCGCGCGCATCGACAGGACCACGCTCGCCCAGGTCACGGACAGTACGTACGACCATGGACAGGTGGGGCTGGCCCTCGACTCGTACACCACGTCCCAGTTCGACGACCTGACGGTCACTGCGAACCGCGGCGGCACTGGCACAGCCGCGCGGTAGTTCTCGCGCCCGGGGGCCGCCGATCCGTTGCGGACCGGCGGCCCCCGGCCCTGCCAAGGCGGCCGGCCCCGCGGTCCGGGAGTGTCTAATCAACGGCGGATCTGTTGATCATGGAGACGCCAAGTGAGTGAGATGACGATCGAGCAAGAACCTGCAGTTGAGTCGGTCGGTGCTGCCAGTCGGACGAGCAGTTGATCGCGATGCTGGTCGATGGGGCCCGCGGTGAGGGCCTGCAACTGACCGGTGAGGGTGGGCTGTTGCAGCAGCTGACCAAGCGGGTGCTGGAGTCCGCCCTGGAGGGCGAGATCACCGATCACGTCGGCTATGAGAAGCACGATCCGGCCGGGAAGAACAACGGCAACAGCCGCAACGGCACCCGCGCCAAGACGGTGCTGACCGACGTCGGCCCGGTCGAGGTCAGGGTGCCCCGGGACGTGGCCGGGACCTTCGAGCCGCAGATCGTCAAGAAGCGGCAGCGCCGGCTGACCGGGGTGGACGAGATGGTGCTGTCACTGTCCGCGAAAGGACTCACGCACGGCGAGATCTCCGCACATCTGGCGGAGGTGTATGGGGCCGAGGTGTCCAAGCAGACTATCTCCACGATCACCGACCAGGTGATGGAGGGCATGGCCGAATGGCAGAACCGGCCG
Source organism: Streptomyces sp. LBL (assembly GCF_029893585.1). Taxonomy (GTDB): domain Bacteria; phylum Actinomycetota; class Actinomycetes; order Streptomycetales; family Streptomycetaceae; genus Streptomyces. The sequence continues at coordinate 51,850 of NZ_JARXYX010000041.1, read as the reverse complement.
CTGGACCGCGCTTGAATTCCATCGATGGTTGCGAACGCCCCGGAAGGAGATCGTTCGCATGCCTCGATACGCAAGGCCGTCCGCGCCCGCGGACACTTCCCCAACGAGGCCGCCGCCCTCAAGTGCATCTACATGGCGCTGATGAGCCTCGACCCGACCGGCAAGGGCCGCAAGAGGTGGACCATGCGCTGGAAGGCACCCCTGAACGCCTTCCGGATCGCCTTCGAAGGCCGGCTCACCCCGGCCAACAACTGAACCTCAACAACCAAGATCAGCCGTTAAGTTGACACACCCGACCATGTAGGACACGGTCTTAATATTTCGGAATCCAAGGCCGACCGCGGTGGGGGTGCTCAGCTCGTCCGGATGATGAATCGCTGGTCGGCTGCGCCGGTGCATTGTTCCTCGATTGCTTCGGCTCCTTCGGTGGTGTCGTTATCGGCTATGCCGATGCACTGGCTGCTGTTGGCCGGGCGGATCCGGGAACCTTTGGTGCTGTCACCGGCGGTGGGTTCCAGGCGGAACAGGGTGGCTTGGGTGCAGTCGTTGCGGGGCTCGAGCATGCCCTTGACCGGACCGGTGCTCATGATCGTCAGGCATCCCTTCCCTTCTTGGGGGTGGTGCCACTGGATGTGGTACAGGTTTTCGCCGGCGGGTTCGAGGTATGTGCGTGGCACGGTGGCTTGGGCGCAGGGGAGTTGGACGGCGATGGCGTTGGCGTAGGCGCCGTCGCGGTCGCGTCCGTCGGTCAGGCAGAGGTCGGGCGTACGGGCGGGGTGGATAGTGACCCAGCCGTCGGCGGGAGCGCTGGAAGCGGCGGCCGGAGCAGTCGGTGCGCCCGGATAATTGGAGCCGTGGGGGAGTAACCCCCAGGCCGCTATGGCGATCAGCGGCAGCGTGAGTGCGGTCGCGAACGCGAGGGTGCGGCGCTTGGGCCGGCGTTGCCGCGGGGCCGTGGGTTCTTGGGTCTCCGGTTGAGCCGCAACCTCACCTCCGGCCCCCGATGCTGTGAGGGCCGCGGCTTGTGCGGCGATCCGGTCCCTGGCGTCCAGCCAGGTACCGACTTCCCTCTCGCCACCGCACGCGCGGATGAACGTGGCCAGTACGTCGGGCCGCGGCAGGCTCGTTCGCCTCATGACGTCGGCCAATGTACTGCGCGCCAGTACCTCGCCGTTTCGGGCAGCCTCCTCCTCCAATTCGCGATACGTCAAGCCCGAACGTTCCTTGAGCTGCTTCATCGACTCGACAAAACCGGCAGCGTCTTGGGCTGCGTACGGCGACAACTCCCCCAAGTTCCCCATGAACAGCATCCTGCTTCGGCCTGGCGCAACCGGCAACCGCGGTTTCCGCCATGCCCCGCTATCCGGGACTCGATCCCGACAAGGCCCCCGACCACCCCGCCCCGGAGCAGGGGCTGTCGGGGATCGACCTGGAGCGGGTGGAGTTGAAGGCAGCGTAAGAAGGCCGGCCGGGCGTGCGGCGACCGGCCCGCAGCCGAAAGGCGCGGCCGAGCGCTGCGCGACAGACGCGGCCCCTCGGTGTGGGCACGACGATAGACGGCCTGGTCACCGCCCGGGCATGGGACCTCCCGGCTGCCGCTGGTCCTCATCGGCGGAGCAATTCAGCACCTCGGCATGGCGGGTGCCGACCTCCTCTGCTGATCGTCACGGGCGGTGCTGATACGCCCCGGCGTCCGGTTGCGTGGCGGGGACCGGGGCGCCCGCGAGATCCGTGGTGTAGCCGACCCCGACGCCCCGCTCGATGGCGGGACTGCCCCGGAGCAGGCGGAGGTCGGTGGCGGAGACGAACAGCGGGTCGGCCACGACGGAGTTCGGGCCGGGTTCAAATTGGGTCTGGACGCCGTTGTATACGCCGTGGTCCTCGTCGGCGCCCGTGCCGTCCTCGTAGCCAGTCTTACCGCCCACCTGGACGACGTTGTTGCGCAGCATGAGGATGTCCGGAGAGCAGCCCGCGTAGCAGACCCATCCCTGGGTCTCGTCTCCCGGGAGGTTCACGGAGTTGTTCACCACCACGGTGTGCCTGACCGGTCCGGTTCCGACGTCGGCACCGCGCGTGACGAGGAATCCGGCGACGTCGTGCTCGGAGGTGACGACGTTGTAGGCGAAGACGTTGTTGTCGGCCGTCTCGCCGGCATCATGGCCGAGTTCGGTGAACGTCGTGTTGTTACGGGTGGTGTTGTACTCCACGCGGTTCCGGTCGCCACCGTAGACCTCGACGGCCGCGCCGTCGAAACCGTAGTCGTAGCTGATGGCGTGCGAGCCGGTGATGCTGTTGCCGGTGACGGTGTTGTCGTCGCCGTTGAGTAGGACTCCGAAAGCGCCCGAGTCGTCGTCGCCGCCCGGGGTGTTCACGCTCATCTTGTTGTTGTCGGTGAGTTCGCTGTCCCGAAGGGTGTTGTGGTCCGCGCCCGGGCCGATGACAACCCCGGCGACATTGTGGTCGGCGGTGACCGAGTCCAGCGTGTTGTGAGTGCCCCGGACCTCAAAGCCCGCCCAGTAGCAGTCGGTGGCGCGTAAGCCGCTGATGCGCCAGTAGGAACCGTGCACGGTGACGCAGACGCCCGCCCCGTCGATGGTCGGCGGGGCCGCCTCGGTATCGCCATATTCGGTCAGCGTGACTGGAGCCTCCGCTGTCCCGCTACTGGTCAGGCTCAGGGCGCCGGTCCAGCTCTCGCCGCGCCGGAACGCGATCGCATCGCCGGGGGCAAGCGTCACTGCGTTGATCCTGCTCAGGGTTGCCCAGGGTGCCGTGGAACTCGTTCCGCTGTTTCTGTCGTCACCGGCCCGGGCGTCGACGTAGTACGTGGTCCCGGCTATGGATTCAGCCTCGGTTCCAGCCGAGCTCGCGGCGGCCGTACTGGGAACAGCGACAAGGACGGCCGTGACCAGTGAGAATCTCTTGAACCACATACGCATCATCTTCCCCCCCACTTCTGGTGGGGAGGGAGCTTTTCTCTCCCCACCAGAAGTATCCGGGAGTGGCTCAGCCCGCGACAGTACAGTCCACTGTCCCGGACAGCCGCTACGCTGTCCGGCCTGGCCAGGGCCAGCGCTTTGTCTTGTCCCGGACAAGGATGGGACAGTGTCAAGCCCGGGTTTCGTGGAGAGTCGGTTAGCTGGTTTTCTGCAGTGGTGCTGGGGGTTCGGCCGTCAGGCGGTGGGCGGCTTCGTGTTCGGTGGGGGTGACGTGCCAGAGCTCGCCGTGGAGGCGTCGCCGGTTGAACCAGTCGATGTACTCGGCGACGGCGATCTCGACATCGTTGATGCCGGTCCAGGGGCCTTGTTGCGGATCAGCTCGGCCTTGAAGAGGCTGTTGAACGCTTCGGCCAGGGCGTTGTCGTAGGAGTCGCCCTTGGAACCGACGGAGGCCACGGTCTCGGCCTCGGCCTCGTCGAGTCGTTCGGTGTAACGGATGGCTCGGTATTGGACGCCCCTGCCGGAGTGGTGGATCAGGCCGGTCAGGTCGGCGCCGACGTGGCGGCGTCTCCAGACGGCCATGTCCAGGGCATCCAGGGCGAGGTCGGTGTAGAGGCTGGTGGCGACCTGCCAGCCGACGACCATGCGGGAGAAGACGTCGATGACGAACGCGGTTCTGTGGAATCTGTGACCTGTGGGTTCAGCTTTGGGTGCCTTGCCGGACCTCGATGATCGGAAGCAGGCGGGAGGCGGTCGGTCGGTTCAGGTCCCGGGGGCTGGGGCCGGCGGGGGTGGGGACCTCGGCGAGGCGCTCGAGCAGTGCGTCGAGGGCGGTCTGCCCGCCAGGCGTCGACGTCGCCCGCTACCTGAACTACCACGAGGATCCGGGAGGGCTCTCGCTCGCGCTGGGGAGGGACGCGATCGCCGGCGTTCAGCGGATCGCTGTTCCGCTCCCCGACACCTGGGATGGCGGCTGGGTGCGCGATGCCGTCGCGGCTCTCGAGGGAGTGAGCGGCACCGCCGTCCCGGCGACCGGCAAGCCGGCCCGCTTCCTGCGGCCGCCATCGTCGCGGAGCCGTCCTGGGCCGAGAGCTCGGTGCGTCCCTGGCTGGCAGACTGCCGGTCAACCTCCAGGACCAGTTCGCGTCGGCCGCGGCGTTCGCGGAGGAAGAGGATCCAGAGCAGTGGGCGCGACGGACCAGCGGCCTGTTCGATCTGATCGACGATCCGACTCGCGTGCTGGCTGCGCTCGACCAGCAAGATCCCCGGGAGGTCTGAGAACGGCCTGTCCGCTCGTGAAGACTGATCGTCTCGCACAAGCGCCCGTCAGGCTTCGGCCTGGCGGGGCGCTTGCTGTTTCATGCTGATCGAGTAGTGGCCGGTACGTGTCCCGCCGACGCTGATCCGCCCTTTGCCCTGAGCTGCCTGGGGCAGGGGGCTCACCGTCACACGAGGGGCTATAAGTTGACTGACTCCCACGGAGCGTTTGATGGCGTCGCAGGAAGCCTGCGAGATCGTGAAGAGTCCACACCTGCGCCTCATGGCTGGTCCAGAAGGGAGTCTCGCCGTGGTGACAGCAGGGCAGCGTGGAGACTCGCCGCAGTTCGAGCCGGTGCTGGAGAAGGTTCGCGTGCCTCGCATCGGGTCGGGACGGCCACGCGTTCGTCCCGACCGGGTGTGGGCGGACAGGGCGTACGCCTCCCGCAAAAACCGCGCCTACCTGCGCCGCCGCAGGATCCGGTGCACCATCCTGGACAAGGCTGACCTGGCACGCAACCGCCGAAAGCTCGGCTCCCGCGGCGGCCGGCCGCCGCGTTTTGACCCCACCGACTACCACGAGCGCCCTGCGGTCGAGTGCGGGATCAACCGCCTCAAGAGACAACATGCTGTCGCCACGCGCTACGACAGGCTCGCTGTCGTCCTCGTCGCCGCCATCAGCGAGTGGCTGTGACCCTCGGCCGTCACGCGGTGGGATCCACGTTCCACACCGCGGGCAGATCGCTGCCACAGAAGACGCAGACGAAATCGTCCTCGCGCACGACGTTGTGCTCCTGGCAGTCGGGACACCGCCGGAAGACCACCTCATGGGTGAAGTCTGATGGCCGCAGGAGCTCTACAGCGTCCAGAGCACAGGCGACCTCCGCCCAGGAGCTGACGTCCGGGCAGTACCCGGTGGACTGGTTGCTGACCTCGCTCACAGTCCACCGGTCTGCCTCGCGCATGAAGCTGATCTCGCCGGCACCCAGAACCATGTCTCCGCCGGCACAGGCCACGTGCTCACTTCGCCGCGGCGCCAGCCGAAGCACACCGTCCATACCGACCACGAAAGTGAACGGTTCGGCCAGCTCCGCCACCGATTGCTCCACGATCCAGCCACCGAAGTCAGCCGCCGAGCCGATCCGACGCCCGCCGTCACCAGGCCGAACCGCAGCCTGCAACTCGACCGGTCCGACATATCGATATCTCCGCCCCCGCCCACTCACATCAGCCCACCTAGGCACTTCCGACATTCGCTTTAGGCGCCGAGTTCCTGGCGGCCGCGGATGGCGACATGGATGTCTTCGACACCCCGGATCGCCTTGCTGGCTTCGGCGGGGTCGCACCCGTTCCCCGCAAACCCGGCAAGGTCAGCGGCAACCTCCGGCACCCGCAGCGGTACAACCGGCGGCTCCAGCGTGTCCTCTACACCTCTGCGCTGCATCCGAAGGTGTGAGGAATCCCGTCGGTTCTACCACGGTCAAGATGACGGTCCGCGCTGCGTCCGCGGCCTGTGCCATACGTCTCCCACCCCGAGGTCGGACCGACGGCACGGCGGGCAACATCGCCCTTCAGCCACCGCACCGGCTCCAGGCCATCGTATGTTCGATCCTCCCGGTTCGCTCCGGGATACCGGAGACGGTGCGCTCCGACTACATGACCGGGCGCAAACGGTCAACGCGGTCGGCCCCGCCGCGGCGTGCGTCATCCGCAGCCGGATGAGCCTCGTCCCTGATCAGCCGCGGCGCGGGCCGAGCACGCAGAACTCGTTGCCCTCGGGATCCGCGAGCGTCACCCACGGCTGGGCGCCCTGGCCCACGTCCGCTTGCCGTGCCCCGAGGGCGAGCAGCCGGGACACCTCGGCCTCCTGGTCCTGTGGCCGGAAATCGAGGTGGAGACGGTTCTTGACGGTCTTGCCCTCCGGCACCGGCACGAAGAGCAGCCCGGGCAGGCGGTCCTTCTCCGGGCGGATCTCGAACTCGTCGGGGAGGTCTTCCACGACCACCCAGCCGAGCGCCTCGGCCCACCAGCGACCCAACGCCGCCGGATCGGCCGCGTCCACGATGACCTGTTCCCATTCCAAAGGCATGGTGGCACTGTACGGCGGTCGGCGCCCCCATCGGATCGGTGGCCCATGGCGTGCTGCACCACGCGGGCTGCCCGGTGGCCGTGGTGCCGCACGACGTCCGAGTCAGTCGACGGCGGAGTCAGTCGACGGCGGAGTCAGTCGACAGGGGAGTCAGTGATGGTGGAGTCAGTGATGGCGGAGCTGGGCTGGAGCGTCTCCCGCGCCTTGGGAAGGATGTTCTTGATGTAGTCCTCGACCGCGGTGCCGAGCCCGATGTCGTGCTGGGCCCGCTCGGACAGGTACCAGCGGTGTTCCAGCAGCTGGTGGTAGATCTCGGCCGAGTCCATCGAGCCGCGCAGCTCCAGCGGCACGGCCCGCACGGTGGGGCGGAACACGTCCCGCACCCAGCGGTGGGCGAGCACCTCCGGGCGGGCCGCCAGGGGGTCGTCCGGCGCGTAGTCGTCCTGGGTGGCCATCCAGCTCTCCAGGTCGTTGAGCAGTCGGCGGGCCTGGTTCTCCTCGGTGTCCAGGCCGGTCAGCCGCAGCAACTGACGCTGGTGGTGGCCCGCGTCCACGACCTTGGGCACGAAGGTGACCGTGTCGCCGTTGGAGGAGTGCTCTATCTGCATCTCGGCCACATCGAAACCGAGTTCGTTGAGGCGGCGGATCCGGCGCTCGATGAAGTGGTACTTGCCCGCCGGGTAGACGGACCTGCGGGTCAGCTCCTCCCACAGGCCCCCGTAGCGGGCGCAGATCTCCATGCCGAACTCGATCGGGTCCACGGACGGGTGCAGCGCCCCGGACGCCTCCAGGTCGAGCAGTTCGCCGCTGATGTTCACCCGGGCGAGGTCCAGGTCGTAGTCCCGCTGCCCGGTGCTGAGCTGCGGATGCAGGTCGCCGGTCTCCGCGTCGACCAGATAGGCGGCGTAGGCGCCCGCGTCCCGCCGGAACAGCGTGTTGGACAGCGAGCAGTCGCCCCAGGCGAACCCGGCGAGGTGCAGCCGCACCAGGAGGACGGCCAGCGCGTCCATCAGCCGGTGCATGGTCGTCGGCCGCATGGTGGTCTCGAACATCGACCGGTACGGCATCGAGCCGCCCAGGTGCCGGGTGACCAGCACCGGCTCCAGGGGAGCGTCGTCGGCGTCGGCGCGTCCGGTGACCACGGCCAGCGGGTCGACCGCGGGGATGCCGAGCCGGTCCAGGTCGCGCAGCAGCTCGTACTCGCGCAGCGCGGGGCGTTCGGCGAGTTCCTTGACGGCGATCACCTCGTCGCCGGCCCGGGCGTAGCGCACGACGTGGCGGGAGATACCGCGCGGCAGCGGCACCAGGTACTCGTCGGGCCACTCCTCCAGGGGGAGGTGCCACGGCAGTTCGAGCAGGAGCACGGGATGCTCCGGGTTGGTCGCGCTGATCTGCAGGGCCATGGGTCGACTGTCCTTGCTTCGCCGGTGATCGTCACTCCACCTTAGAGCGCGCGCGCTCCCTGGCCTGAAGTGCCGCTTCACGGACCGGACCGCGGTGCACGGGACCGTGTCCGGGCAGCAGCAGGTCGCCCTCCAGCCCTTCGAACACCTCCAGCGAGGCCACGGCGCGGGTCTGCTCGTGGTGGAACATGTCGGGCAGCAGCTGCGGGCCCTTGGCCCGGGCGGTCGGGTGACCGGTGACCAGGGCGTCGCCCGAGATCACGATGCCCCGGTCCGGGAGGTGGTAGGCGGCGTGACCGTCGGTGTGGCCGGGCGTGGGCACGGGCATGGGCCGGCCGGGCAGGTCGAGCGGGCCCGCCACCGGGAACGGCTGCGGGCAGGCCACCGGCACATGGGCGGTGCCGCCCGAACGGATCGCGTGCACGGCCCAGGGCAGGACACCCGGCCGCCAGCCGTTCTTCAGGACCGTCCCGACGCTCACCTGGTGCAGGAACTCCCGGCGGGCGTGCGGCACTTCGGCCTCGTGCAGGTACACGGGCATGCCGTAGGCGCTCCGCAGGTACTCGGCGGAGCCCAGGTGGTCGCTGTGGGCGTGGGTGATCAGCACGGCCTCCACCGCCTCCGGCGAACTGCCCACCTCCGCCAGGGAGGCGAGAAGCTGCTGCCGGTCGCCGGGGTAGCCGGTGTCCACCAGCGTCGCGGCGTCCCCCTCGGTGAGGATCACCCAGTTGGTGTTGTTGCCGTGCACCAGATAGGCGCCGTCGGCTACTTGTTGCACATCTGCCCGCATGATCGTCCCGGGTGTGAGGTCCTGCTCGACGGGGACAGCAAAGCAGACGGTGAGACGGGTGGAGTCGGCGGGTCCGGTCGCCGGCCGACAGGAAGCGGGCGACCCTGCCACGAGCGAACGATGCCTGGTCTCGCTCGAGTTGGCCCTGTCGGCCGACGGGGCCGCATCCGCGGCAGTCCGCGCCGGTCCGCGGCTGCCCGTCGCCCGACGCGCAGCGGCAGTCGCAGCAGCGGTTCGCGGGCGAAGGCGCCCGCTACGAGCGGCCGCGCCCGGCGGCGTTCGGGCGGACCGGAGGCCGCCTCCAGGCGGTGCGGAGGCTGCCTCCGGCACCGTCCGCCGGAGGCAGCCCGCGCGCGTATCCGGAGCAGCCGCCTCTCCGCCCCGGCGCACGCCGTCCTGGCGTGTGTCGTCAGTGCACGCCGTCCTGGCGTGTGCGAGTGTGCACGCCGTCCTGGCGTGTGCGAGTCTGCACGCCGTCCTGGTCTGTGTCAGCGCACGCCGTGCGGGCGGAACTGGATGCTGACGCGCGGTCCCGCGGCGTGCGTGGTCTTCGGTACGGAGTGCTCCCAGGTCCGCTGGCAGGAGCCGCCCATCACGATCAGGTCGCCGTGCCCCAGGGGTCGGCGGACCGTGCCGCCGCCGTCCGTCGGCCGCAGCAGCAGGTCCCGGGGTGTGCCCACGGAGAGGATCGCGACCATCGTGTCCTCGTGCGCGCCCCGCCCGATCCGGTCCCCGTGCCAGGCGACGCTGTCCCGGCCGTCGCGGTAGAAGCACAGCCCGGCCGTGGTGAAAGGCTCACCGAGCTCCTCGGCGTAGTGCGCGGACAACGTCTCGCGGGCCTCGGTCAGCAGCGGGTGCGGCAGCGGGTCGCCCGCGCCGTAGAAGGCCAGCAGCCTCGGTACGTCGACGACCTGGTCGTACATCTTCCGGCGCTCCGCGCGCCAGGGCACCTCGGCGGCCAGGTGTTCGAACAGTGTGTCGGATCCGCACAGCCAACCCGGGAGCACGTCGATCCAGGCGCCGAGGCCGAGTGCGGTCCGGCGGATCCCGTCCAGAGGTCTGAGCCGCAGTTGGTCGGTCTGGTCGAAGAGGGAGCCCTGGAGGTGCCTGGTCATGGATTCAGCCTACTCCTTATTCGAAACTTTGTTCCCATTCGAGGGTGACTTCTACCGAGGCTTTCGATACATCGATGTATCGGATACATTCCCGTATCGAACGGAGGGCCGGTCATGGTGCTGGAACAGACGACCAGGCGCGTCACCAGGCGCCGGGTCCGCACGCGGGCCAACCTCCTGGACGCGGCGTTCGCGGTCTTCGCCGCCAAGGGCTTCGGGAGGGTCTCCATCGAGGAGGTCTGCGAGGCGGCCGGCTACAGCCGGGGCGCCTTCTACTCGAACTTCTCCAGCCTGGACGAGTTGTTCTTCGCCCTCTACCGGCAGCGGGCCGACCTGATCGCCGAGCAGGTGGCCGAGGCGCTCGCCCTCGACGGGCCCGAACTCGACGTACCGGCGTCCGTGGACCGCGTCTCGGAGGTGCTCCTGCTCGACGTGGACTGGCTGCTGGTGAAGACCGACTTCCTGGTCCATGCCGCCCGCGACCCGGCCGTCGCCCAGACCCTGCTGGAACACCGGGAACGGCTGCGGCGGGCGGTCGCGGACCGGCTCGCCCGGGCCACCGGGCCCACCGCACTGCCCGTCGTGCTCGGCGACGCCGACGGCGCCGCCCGCGCGGTCGTCGCCGCGTACGACGGCGTCACCACCCAACTGCTGCTGGACAGGGACATCGAGCGCGCCCGCGGCTGGCTGGGACAGTTGCTCACCGCCCTGCTGACCGACGGCAGCGGCACCCCCGAACGAGACCCCCAATGAGAAAGGCAACGGTCGCCATGGATGCGGACGTCATCGTCGTCGGAGCCGGACTCGCGGGCCTGGTCGCGGCACACGAGCTCACCAGCAGGGGCCGCCGGGTCGCGCTGGTCGACCAGGAGAACGCCGCCAACCTCGGGGGACAGGCGTTCTGGTCCTTCGGTGGACTGTTCCTCGTCGACACCCCGGAACAGCGGCGTCTGGGCGTCAAGGACTCCTTCGACCTCGCCTGGAACGACTGGCAGGGCAGCGCGCAGTTCGACCGGATCGACGACGAGGACTCCTGGGCGGTGCGCTGGGCGCGTGCCTACGTCGAGTTCGCGGCGGGGGAGAAGCGGTCCTGGCTCCACGGGCACGGCATCACGTTCCTGCCCACCGTCGGCTGGCCCGAGCGCGGCGACCTGACCGCCCATGGACACGGCAACTCCGTTCCCCGCTTCCACATCGCCTGGGGAACCGGCACGGGTGTCGTGGAACCGTTCGTCCACCACGCCAAGCAGGCGGCGCGCGACGGACTGCTCACCTTCTACCACCGCCACCAGGTCGACGAGGTCGTCGTCGAGCAGGGCGCGACCCGTGGAGTGCGGGGCACCGTGCTGGCCGAGGACCACTCGCCCCGGGGTGTCGCCTCCAGCCGTGACCGCGTCGGTGACTTCGAACTCACCGCCCAGGCCGTGGTCGTCACCTCCGGCGGCATCGGCGCCGACCACGAGATCGTCCGCCGCTACTGGCCCGAGCGCCTCGGCACCCCGCCCGCCGAGATGGTCACCGGCGTGCCCGCCTACGTCGACGGCCGGATGCTCGACATCAGCGCCCGCGCCGGGGTGCGCCTGGTCAACCGCGACCGCATGTGGCACTACACCGAGGGCCTGCGGAACTGGGACCCGATCTGGCCCGGCCACGGCATCCGTATCCTGCCCGGCCCGTCCTCGATGTGGTTCGACGCCCTCGGACGCCGGCTGCCCGAGCCGTACCTGCCCGGCTACGACACCCTCGGCACCCTGAAGTACCTGCGCACCACCGAGGACATCGCCGACCACGACCACTCCTGGTTCATCCTCACCCAGAAGATCATCGAGAAGGAGTTCGCGCTCTCGGGCTCCGAGCAGAATCCCGACATCACGGCCAAGGACCGCGCCGGGTTCCTGAAGGAGCGGTTGCTCGGCAAGGGCGCGCCGGGACCGGTGGACGCGTTCCTGCGCAAGGGCGCCGACTTCGTGACCGCCCCGAACCTGGAGCAGTTGGTGGAGAAGATGAACGGACTCACCGACACGGCGCTCCTCGACGCGGCCCAGGTCCGACAGCAGATCGAGGCCCGGGACCTGCAGATCGCCAACGCCTACAGCAAGGACGCCCAGGTGCAGGGCATCCGCAACGCCCGCCGCTACATCGGCGACCGTCTCGCCCGGGTCGCCACCCCGCACCGCATCCTCGACCCGGCGGCCGGCCCCCTCATCGGCGTCAAGCTGCACACTCTGACCCGCAAGACCCTCGGCGGCATCCAGACCGACCTCGACTCCCGGGCCCTGGGCGCCGACGGCAAGCCGATCGACGGTCTGTACGCGGCGGGCGAGGTGGCCGGCTTCGGCGGCGGCGGCGTCCACGGCTACAACGCGCTGGAGGGCACCTTCCTCGGCGGTTGCCTCTTCTCGGGCCGGGCAGCGGGCCGGGCGGCTGCCCAGCAGACGGCCTGAGTACGGCGGGTCTGCGTACGGCGGGTCTGCGTACGGCCGGCCCGAGAACGGCGGGTCTGACTACGGCGGCCCGGCTCTGACAGGCCCGGCTCCTCCAGGTCCGACTCCTCAGGCCTGGAGGAGCCGGACCAGCACGGAGGCGTGACTCTCCTCGGGTGCCTTGACCGCGGTCAGCAACGTGACGGTGCCCTTGGCGGCCAACTCCCGTACATGGTCGAGGAGTTCGGCCGCACCAGGGGCGGCCAGCTCTGCCTCGTACCGCTCGACGAACTCCTCGTACGACCCTTCGCCCGTGTGGTGCCGGCGGCGCAGTTCGGTGGACGGGGTCAGGCCCTTGGGCCACTCGTCCACCTGGGCCGCCTCCTTCTTCAGGCCGCGCGGCCACAGCCGGTCGACCAGGACGCGTACGCCGTCGTCCGGCTCGGGAGGGTCGTACACGCGACGGACGCGAACGCTCATGGGCGGGGCCTTTCTCGGGTCGCGGGCGGCACGCGGGAGCGTATCGCCGGGGGGTGCCGGTCACGGGTGCGACGCGACGGACTTGACCCGATCAAGGTCGAGTACGGGGCGAAGCGGCCCCTAGGCTGAGGCCGTTGGCACCCCCCCCAACCCGTAGGAGCCCACGTGAGACCGTCCGTCAGACGCACCGCGGTACTCCGCCGCGAGGCCGTGACCGTCACCGTCCCCGTCGCCCTGGCGGCGCTGCTCGCGGCCGCCGGCCCCGCTGCGGCGGGGCCCCTCGGCGCAGCCGGCGTCGGCGACCCGTACTTCCCGCTCGCCGGCAACGGCGGATACGACGTAGCGCACTACGACCTGACGCTCCGTTACGACCCCGGCAGCCGTCACCTCGACGGAAAGGCGGTCCTCACCGCCCGCGCGACCCAGCGGCTCACCCGCTTCGACCTCGACCTCGACGGACTGGAGGTCACCGGCCTCACGGTCGACCACGCCGAGGCCGGCCACCGGCGTGACGGCCAGGAACTCGTCGTCACCCCGCGCCACGCCCTGCGCAAGGGCCAGCGGTTCCAGGTCACGGTGGACTACTCCGGCACGCCCGCACCGGTCACCGACCCCGACGGCTCGCCGGACGGCTGGATCCCCACCGACGACGGCGCGTTCGTCGCCGGGGAGCCGCAGGGTGCCATGACCTGGTTCCCGGCCGACAACCACCCCACGGACAAGTCCTCGTACGACTTCACGATCACGGTCCCCGAAGGGAAGACCGCGGTCGCCAACGGCGTGTTCCTCGGACAGCGGACCGCGCACCGGCAGACCACGTTCCGCTGGCGGCAGAGCGAACCCATGGCCGCCTACCTGGCCACGGCGACCGTCGGTACCTTCAAGACCGAGCGGTACACCACCCGCGACGGCATCCAGGTCTACAACGCCGTCGACCCTCGCGAGGACTCCGCCGCCGCGCCCGTCCTCAAGCAACTGCCGTCCGTCCTGGAATGGGAGAGCAAGCTCTTCGGCCCCTATCCCTTCCGCGCCGCCGGATCGATCGTCGACCGGGCTCCGAACGTCGGCTATGCGCTGGAGACCCAGACACGGCCCGTCTACGACTCGGCGCCCGACCTGAGCACTCTCGTCCACGAGAGCGCCCACCAGTGGTTCGGTGACTCCGTCTCCCTCACCTCCTGGAAGGAGATCTGGCTCAACGAGGGCTTCGCGACCTACGCCGAGTGGCTGTACAGCGAGCAGCACGGCGGGCAGAGCGCACAGCAGAGCTTCGACGCGCTCTGGCAGCGCCCCGCGGACGACGACCTGTGGGCGTTCCCGCCCGGCGACCCCGGCAGCGGCGCGAACATCTTCGGCACCCCCGTCTACGCCCGCGGCGCCATGACCCTGCACGCGCTGCGCACCGCCGTCGGCGACCGGACCTTCTTCCGCATCCTGCGGGCGTGGGCAACCGGGCACCGGGCCGGCCACGGCACGACCCCCCAGTTCGTGCGCCTCGCGGAACGGCAGTCGGGCCAGAACCTGGACGCCCTGTTCCACACCTGGCTCTACACACCGGGCAAGCCGGCCACACCGTGACCCGAACAGGCGGACGGTCCTGACGAGTTCCTCACAAGTCTCGGTCAAGGTCGAACCATGATCAGACGCAGACCGTCCGTCCTGCTACCGGCCGCGTCCCTGCTGCTCACCGGGTGTGGCGGCGGCGCGGCAGCGGTCCAGGACCACCGGCCCGGAGCCGCCCCGGCGACGAGTGTCCTCGCGGCCCCGGGTTCGTTCCCGTCCGCGCTCTCGCCCGAGGTCCCGGACGAGGCGGTCCCGCGGAAGCTGTCCGGGCCCGGGCCGAGGACCCTGGCGAAGGTGCCCTCCCGCACCCGCCACCCCGTCGTCGTCGTGGGCGCCGCCGCCTCTCGTGCCCGCTGAGTCCGCCGAGGTCTCCCCAACCGCTTAGGATCCGCCGGGTGTGCGCACATGTGCTGGTCGCCGAGGACGATGAGATGCAGGCCGAACTCATCCGCCGGTCCCTGCTGGCGGAGGGTCACACCGCCACCGTGGTCCACGACGGCCGGGCCGCCCTCGACGCGGCCCGCCGGCTCCGGCCGGACCTCGTCGTCCTGGACCTCATGCTGCCGGTGATCGACGGCTTCGGCGTGTGCCGGGTGCTGCGGCACGACGACGACATCCCGGTCCTGATGCTCACCGCCCGCACCGCCGAGGACGACGTCCTGCTGGGCCTGGAACTCGGCGCCGACGACTACATGACCAAGCCCTACAGCCCGCGCGAACTGATGGCCCGTATCCGCACGGTCCTGCGGCGCAGCGGACGCGTGCTCGCCGACCGGCCGGAGGATCCCGCCGTACGCGCCGGGGGAGTCACGGTGGACCCGGTGCGGCACGAGGTCCGCTGCGAGGGGACGCCCGTGGAGTGCACACCGGCCGAGTTCGAGATCCTGCTCGCGATGGCCGGCGAGCCCGAACGGGTTTTCTCCCGGCGGCAGTTGCTGGAGGTCACCCGGGGCACCGACCGGGCCTCCACCGAACGGGCCGTCGACGTCCACGTCATGAACCTGCGGCGGAAGATAGAGGCCGACCCGCGCCGGCCGACCCGGCTGCTGACCGTCTTCGGCGTCGGCTACAAGCTGAGCGGCGGCCGCGGATGAGCGGCTGGATACCCCTGCGCAAGCGGCTGCTGGTCCGCCTGCTCATCGCCTCCGGCCTCATCGCCGTGTGCTCCGTCGCGGCGACCGCCTGGCTGGCCGTGGAGACCACCACCCGCGCGCTGCGGGAGGAGCAGGGGCAGGTCCTCGCCGACGACATGGACATCCTCGCCCGGCTCAGCGGCTACGCCGCCACCCATCCCGACTGGCGCGGAGTGGGGGAGACCGTGCGGGAGCTGTCCGCAGAGAAGGGCCGGCGCATCGCGCTGACCACCGCCGACCGCACCCCCTTCGCCGACTCCGCGCGGCGCGGCACCGTCCTGCCGCTCACCGCCGCCGCCACCGTCGACCCCCTGCGCACCGACACCTACACCGAGCGCGGTGCCCAGATCCGCGGCACGGATCCGCGGGCGGTCGGCCCCTACCGGCTCATGGAGAGCGAACGCGCCAAGCTCGACGCCCTGGCCGGGAAACGACAGAACTGCTTCGCCCGCTACGGCATCGACCTGCGCCTCACCCGCAGCCCGAGCGGCCGGCCGCTCCTCACCGGGGCGGACGGCATCGCCGAGCCCGGCTATGTGCCCGACGCCTGTGCCGACGGACGGTTCAACACGGCGATGCCCACGGAGCAGAAGGCGCTGACCGCACTCGAGAACCGCGTCCGGGGTTGTCTGACCCGGGCGGGCCTGGATCCCACGATGCCGCTGCTCCTCGGGGTGGACGTGACCAGCTCGGCCCTGCGGGACCCGTCCTTCGCGCCCGTGTTCGCCAAGGTGGGGTCCAGGGACGCGCGCGCGGCCGAGGGCTGCCTCGACGAGGCCCGCCGCGCCCAGCTCGACCCGTACGTCGCACCCGCCGCACAGCTGTTCCTGGGCGGCGACGGAGACACGCCCGCCGTGCGCTTCGACATGTCGCCCGCCAACAAGACCAAGATCGTCGGCACCGCCGGGCTCGTCCTCGCCGTCACCGTCGCCGTGACCGCGGTGATCGCCACCAGGCTCGTACGGCCGCTGCGCGCGCTGACCGAGGCCGCCCAGCAGCCGCCCGAGCTGCATGTGCGCGTGCCCGTCACCACGCGGGACGAGACCGGCATCCTGGCCGCCGCCTTCAACGAACTGACCGAGCGCCGCGAACGCCTGGAGGCCCAGCGCCGGGCGATGGTCAGCGACATCGCCCACGAACTGCGCAGCCCGCTCACCAACATCCGCGGCTGGCTGGAGGTCACCCGCGACGGTCTCGTCCCCCCGGCCCCGGCCCTGCTCGGGGCCCTGCACGACGAGGCCCTCGTGCTCCAGCGGGTCATCGACGACCTGCGTGACCTCGCCGACGCCGACGCCGGCACGCTCCGCCTGCACCCTGAGCCCGTGCGCTGCGAGGACCTCCTCGACCAGGTCGCGGCAGCCCACCGCGTCGCGGCCGACGCGGCCGGTGTCGTCCTGCGCACCTCCGTGGACGGCACGCCGTGGCTGGAGGCCGACCCGGTCCGGATGCGGCAGGCGCTGGGCAACCTGGTCTCCAACGCCCTGCGTCACACCCCCGCCGGCGGCACCGTCACCCTGGCCGCCCGCCGCGACGGCGAGGACGTCCTGCTGGAGGTCACCGACACCGGCACCGGCATCGCCGCCGACGACCTGCCGCACGTATTCGACCGGTTCTGGCGCGCGGAGAAGTCCCGCAGCCGCCGCACCGGAGGCAGCGGCCTGGGCCTGCCGATCGTCCGCCACCTGGTCGGGGGACACGGCGGCACCGTCGACGCGGCCGCCGAGCCGGGCGCCGGCAGCGTCTTCACCCTGCGGCTGCCCGGCGCACCGCAGCGGTAGCGGTCCGCTCGGTTCCGTTCCCGCCGGACGGGTACTCCGTCTGCGCGCAAGAACGACGAATGAGGTCACGACACGGGCGGATCGGACGACCTGCCGGTGGTACGCACGCTCGCCGAACTCGCCGAACTCGCCGAACTCGCCGAACTCGCCGAACTCGCCGAACTCGCCGAACTCGCCGAACTCGCCGAACTCGCCGAACTGGTCGAGCGGGATCAGGGCCTGTACGTCCGCTGGTCGCGGACGTCCGGCCGGTGTGCCGGATCGACCCTCGGATGATCGACGAGGCGCGCCATGGTGGACCGACAGGTGAACTCCTGGGGTCCGCTGCGCCTCACCGGCGGCTGAGGCCGCTGACGCGAGGGCCCGGTGCCGTTCGGGACGCTACCGCCGTCCCGAACGGCACCGGGCCCTCGCCGCGTCGTCCTGTCACCCGGAGCGCCTCCGGGCGGCCGCGCGCCGCTTCAGGGCGCGGCGTTCGTTCTCGCTCGTGCCACCCCACACACCGATGGACTGACCGGTGTCCAACGCCCACTCCAGGCACTGCTCCTGGACCGGGCAGCGTCGGCAGACGGCCTGCGCCTGCTCCTGCTGCACCAGCGCCGGGCCGGTGGTGCCGATCGGGAAGAAGAGGTCGGGGTCCTCGTGGCGGCACGTGGCATGTTCTCGCCAGTTCTGCATGCAATGTCACCTGCGATCGTAGTCGGACGTGCCCTGGGGGATGCGTTACTCGCTTGCGGGTCACCGGTCATTGCGTGGGTGAAACAACCGAGTGTGTGGGATCTCGTGAAGATATGGCGTGGGTCACTGTTCGCGGGTGCCCCAGGGGGAGCCGTAAGCGGTCAGCAGGCCGAGGAAGGGGCTGGCCGGGAAGGCCTCCGGGCCGAGGACACCGGGATGTACGGGGCCTTGGGCACAGATACAACGCCGTACGCTCGCACGCCGTCAATGGTGTTGACACAAGGAGGGCAAAGATGCCCGAACCGGTTGCGGGTGTGACGGCCGGCCCGGAGCCCGGAGCCCGAGTCCAGCACCTGAGATATCGAATCCCGAACTCCTGGGCACCGCTGCGATAGTGAACCCCGGACCGGATAGATGTAACGAGCAACCAGGAAGCCCGTGGACACCAGCGAGAGCAGCAGCACCGAACCGCGGACGCCCGCCGCGGACGAGACGAAGGAACCCCGGCGCGGCTGGCGCCGCTGGGCCATGGACACCCGGCCCCTGCGCATCCCCGCCTACCGACGCCTGTGGTCGTCGACGATCGTCACGGCCGTCGGCAGCCAGCTCACCGCCGTCGCAGTGCCCAAGCAGATCTACGACATCACCGGGTCCTCGGCCTGGGTGGGCGCCGCCAGCCTCGCCGGACTGCTGCCGCTGATCGTGTTCGCGCTGTGGGGCGGGGCGGTCGCCGACACCATGGACCGGCGCAGGCTGCTGCTGATCACCAACAGCGGTATCGCCGTCACCTCGGTGCTGTTCTGGCTCCAGGCCGTCACCGGGCTCGGCTCGGTGGCCGTCCTCATGGTGCTGCTCGCCGTACAACAGGCGTTCTGGGGACTGAACGCCCCGGCCCGCAACGCCTCCATCGCCCGCCTGGTGCCCGAGGACCAGTTGCCCGCCGCCAACGCCCTCGGCTCCACCGTCATGCAGACCGGCCAGGTCGTCGGACCGCTGCTCGCCGGTGTCCTGATACCCGTCATCGGCCTGCCGGAGCTGTACCTCATCGACGCCCTGGCGCTGTGCGTCACGGTGTGGGCGGTCCACCAACTGCCCTCGCTGCCCCCGCTGGCGTCCGCCCTGGCCCGCCGGGCGGGCGTGCGGGAGATCGTGGCCGGCTTCCGCTACATCTCCGCGCACAAGGTGCTGTTGCTGTCCTTCCTCGCCGACATCATCGCGATGGTCTTCGGCATGCCCCGCGCTCTGTTCCCCCAGCTCGCCTCCCAGACGTACGCCCCCTACGGCGAAGGGCTCGCGCTCGGCCTGCTGTTCGCGGCGATCCCGATCGGTGCGGTGGCCGGCGGACTGTTGTCCGGCACCTTCTCCCGGGCCCGCCGGCACGGCTGGATGGTGATCGGCGCGGTGGTCGCCTGGGGCGCCGCCATCACCGGCTTCGGACTGACCGACAGTCTGTGGCTCGCGGTGGTGTTCCTCGCCGTGGCCGGGGTCGCCGACATGGTCTCCATGGTCTTCCGCGGGGCGATCCTGCTGTCGGCCGCGACCGACGAGATGCGCGGCCGGATGCAGGGCGTCTTCACCGTCGTCGTCGCGGGCGGCCCGCGCCTGGCCGACGTCCTGCACGGCACGGCAGGTTCGGCCTTCGGCGCGCGCACGGCGGTCGCGGGCGGCGGACTTCTGGTGATCGCCGTCATGCTGGGTCTGGCCTTCGCGGTACCGGCGCTGCGCCGCTACCGCATCTGAGGGCGGTGTGCTAAAGGGAGCCCCGCCGGCGCATCGTGTACTGCTCCATCAGTTTGCTCCGGGTCGTCTCCAGCCGGTGCGCGAGGATCTCGGCGACGGACCGCACCAGGATCATCCCCAGCTGCTGGTCCTCCTCGCACAGTTCGAGCACCGCCGCCGCGTCGAACTCGTAGGCGCGCACCGGGCTGAAGGCCTCCGCACCGAAGTCCCACCGGTACGGCGGGAACAGCCAGGACCAGCCGAGCAGGTCGCCCGCGCCGAGACCGGCCACGGTCACCCGCTGCTGGGACGTCACCTGCTGGGTCAGCGAGACCGCGCTCGAGCGGATGACCCAGAAGCGGTCGGCCGTGCCGCCCGCCTCGAAGATCAGGACGTCCTCACGGAAGGCGACCTCCCGGGCCAGCGTCATCAGACGCTGACGCTGCGACGGCGGAAGGGCGGTCAGCAGTTTGATCGCTTTGGTCATGGCACGGGACTCCTCGCCGGGGACGGATTCCGGTATTCCCTCCGTCCATTTCAGCGGCAGGCCGCGCCCAAGGCACCTCGACGGACGGAGAAACCGGTCCCGATCCCTCGTCGGGAGGGACGTCGGCTCGCTGGAAGGTCGGGTACGCGACAGGGTCCAGGGTCTGCGGCCGAGGCATAAGAATGCCCTGGCTGGACGGGGGAGGCCAGCCAGGGCAGTCGTTGGTGGCGTACGGAGGACGATGAGGTCGACTCCGTGGGCCACGTACGTACGAACGTAAACCATTCAGGGCGGAGTGCGAAGCCGAATGCGGGTCACGTGACCTGTTTCACTCCGTTGTCACTCGGCGTCCCGGGTGACAACCCTGATCGTCTCCATCTCGGAGTCGGTGGCATCGGGGAGGTTCATGCCCGCGTCCAGCCCGGTCCTTCGGTCGTCACGGCTCCCGCTCTGCGTGTTTGCCGGGGGTCACGATCTCGTCCAGCACCCTGAGCACGCTCTCGTAGGCCAGACTGCGGACGTCCGCCTCCCGGGCCCCGTCCGGATCGGTCTGCCGGAGCGCCTCGCGCCGGGTCCTCCAGGCCCGCTCCTCCTCTTCCGCGCAGGCCCTGGCGCGCTGGATGCGCCGCAGTAGTTCGTCTGAGTCCACTACATCGGTCATGGCCTTCGCGTACCCGCTCAGCGCGCCGGGATGGCCCGCTTTCCGCCCGGGAGGAGAAGTTTGGCAGGCCGGGGAGAGGTGAGCCGAAGGAGTGAGACCTGTACAGGCCCGCGCAGCGTGAGGTGCACGACCGCTGTGGTGGAGGTGGGAAGAGCCGCCGAGTCCGGGGACGCCAGTGCCCCGACGGGCCGCCGAGGACGTAGCCGTAACGGGCTTTTCGTCTAGTTTTAGCGACCAGGGAGTTACAGGGATGTGCGAGCAGCACGGGACCGAATTCGCCCTCGAACCGTTCGCCGCCGAACGGCGCGGTCGTGCCGGGCCGCGCAAACCGGCCGAGGCGCGCAGGGCCGTGGAGCGGGCTGTCACCGAACGCTGCCGTGCCACGTGTGCACGGTGTGACCCGGACGCCCTCTCCGACGCCCTCCTCGTCGCCTCGGAACTCACCACCAACGCCATCCTGCATGGCGGCGGCATCACGAACTTCCACGTCGACGTGGTGGGGCGCGATGTGCGCGTGTCGGTGTGCGACCGCAGTGCCGACGTGCCGGTGGTCGCCCCTCGGGTGGACCGGCGAGGCTGTCACCGGATCGGCGGCCATGGCTGGCCGATCGTCTGCCGACTGGCCCACGATGTCCGGGTGACCGACCTGCCGACCGGCGGAAAGTGCGTCACCGCCCTGGTGCCCCTGTCCTGAAGAGTTTTTCGGAGCCCGGGTTTGCACCCAGGGCGGCAGGGCAGATGGAGTTTCGTGCTTCGGACCGGAGGCGCGCCAGCGGGAGTGGTGTGGCTGCTCCGGGGCCACTTCCAGGTCATCCGGGCAGCGACCTTCCCGCGGTAACTCCCTGAACCAACCTGCTTCAGGAGCGATTCCGCATGCTCATCGATATGTCGACAAGCCGTCCTGGTGCACCCGGCCAGCAGCCCCGGACCCAGACCTCTCCGAACCGACGCCGTCACGACGACGCCCCCGACACCGCCGCCCTCTTCACCCGAATGGCCGGACTGGAGGACGGTCCCGAACGGGACGCCGTCCGCGACGAACTCGTCACCGCCTGGCTGCCCATGGCCCACCGGATCGCCGGCCGCTTCCGCGACCGCGGCGAGTCGGTCGAGGACCTGCGACAGGTGGCCGCGCTGGGCCTGGTGAAGGCGATCGACCGGTTCGAACCCGAACGGGGCGCCTTCGAAAGCTACGCCGTACCCACCATCACCGGCGAGGTCAAGCGGCATTTCCGGGACCGGATGTGGGCGCTGCGCGTCCCCCGTCGAGTCCAGGAACTGCGCAACAAGGTGCGCGTGGCACGCCGCGAGCTGGTGCAGAGCCCCGGCTCCGCAGAGCCCTCGACATCTGACATCGCCGCTCACACCGGGCTCACCGAGGACGAGGTCACCGCCGGGATGGAGGCCCTCGAAAGCTTCAGCACCCTGTCGCTGGACGCCGAACTCTCGGCCGGCGACGACGGTTACAACCTCGCGGACACCCTGGGCGCCTCGGACACCTCGTTCGACACCGTCGTCGATCGTGAGTCCGCCAAGGAAGGTCTGCGTCGGCTGCCCGAGCGGGAGCGCGCCATCCTCTACATGCGTTTCTTCGAGGACATGACCCAAAGCCACATCGCCGATCAGCTCGGCATCTCCCAGATGCATGTCTCCCGCCTCATCACCCGCAGTTGCGCCCGGGTGCGCGACGAGGTGATGGGACAGCGAACGAACCGCCGTGGCCCGGGCGGACGCCCTGAGTGAAGGGGAGCACGACCGATGCCGATCACCCACCCCGCGTTCCTGCGTGGACTCGTCGACGAGTACGAGGCGCTGGCGGCCGAGGAGGCCGCCGGTGCGAGCGGAGCCCGTCAGCGGGCCCGCGACCTCGCCTACACGCTCTGCGTGTCGACCGGTGCGCGAGATGTGAGGCCGGCCCTGGAGACCGCTCACCGGCTGCTCACGGCCGTCCCGGAGCGCGAGACCGCGGGGGTGCCCGAGTGATGCTGCCCGGATGAGCGTCGTCGGTGACGGCGAGGGCGCGGGCCACGGTGAACTGGAGCGACTGCGGGCCGAGGTCCGCGATCCCCGCGCCCGGGCCCGCGCCTTCCGGACCCGCGGGACACCTGCGGTTTCCCTCCCGGGCCCGCCGACCGGAGCCCGTCGTGACCTTCGCGTCGGAGCCCGGGTCCGGGGGGCGTCACCGTGGTGCCGTACTGAGCCACCCCTCGGCCGCATCCTGCGCGGTCTGAGGATGCGACGGTCGTGAGCCCGCGCGCGGGGGTATGCCGTCGCACACCATCGTCCGCGCCTGGGGTGCCTGCCTTCGGTCAGGGCATCCCGATTTCAGGAGGTTGGCATGAACACGAGTGTCACGGCGAGCACCGGTCGGCTACAGGCCCGCCGGATGGCGAGAGGGCCGGGGGTGGAGGGCGCCGCACGGGCAGGACTGACCGCGCGAGGCGTCATCTACCTGCTGGTCGGCGTCCTGGCACTGCAGATCGCCTTCGGCGACAGCAAGCAGCAGGCGGACCGCGGCGGCGCCCTCGCCGAACTCGCCGAGAAACCCTTCGGCGCGGTCCTGCTCTGGGCCCTCGGCATCGGCCTGGTCGGCATGGCCCTGTGGCGGCTGTCCGAGGTCCTGTTCGGCTCGGTCGGACCCGACGGCCGCAAGGCGAAGAAACGCCTGATGGCAGGGGTGCGCATGGTCTTCTACTCGTTCGTCGCCGCCTCGGTGCTGTCCTTCGCGGCGGGCTCGGGCGGCAGCGGATCCAGCGACAAGCAGTCCAGGGACGTCACCGCCAAGGTCATGGAGGCGCCCGCCGGGCAGTGGCTCGTGGGCGTGGCCGGCGCCGGGATCGTCGTGGCCGGTGTGTGGATCGCCGCACGCGCGCTGCTGCGCAAGTACCACGACAAGCTCAAGCTCGGGGAGATGTCCCACCGCACCCGGCAGCTGGTCGACGTGACAGGTGTGGGCGGCGGTGTGGCCCGGGGCGTGGTGTTCGCCGCCGCCGGTGGCTTCGCCGTCCGCGCCGCCGTCGACTACGAACCGGACAAGGCGAAGGGGCTGGACGACACCCTCCGCTCGTTCGCCGAGACCCCCCTCGGACCGTGGCTGCTGGTCTGCGTCGCCGCCGGGTTCGTACTGTTCGGACTGTTCTCTTTCGCAATGGCACGCTGGCGACGGGTCTGAACCTGCGCTGCCGGGGGAACCCGCTCAGGATGAACGAACCCGAGCTTCCGCAGGACGGCCGGCCCGTGGACGTCTACCTCGGTCTGCTGCGCATCCGTATGGACACCGACGACTACCAGTTGTTGCTCAGCGTGGTCGAGCCGGCACTCCGGGCGATCGAAGAGCAACGCCTGCCCGCACTCGACTTCACACTCGACGAATCCGGTTCCGGCGGGATCTCCCAGGAGATCCGTGACGAGGCCGCCCTGGTCATCGCCACCGCCGTCACCGGCCGGCTGGACAACGAGGTGATCGAGCTGGACGTCGAGGGCGAGACCGGACCGGTCCGGGTCGTCACCGACGCGGACACCGCGTCCGACCCGGTCCGCCGGGGTGAGATCGCCGACTACATCCGCGAACGCCAGCAGCTCAACGACGAGCTGCGCGGCATCGCCGAAGTGAGCAACATCCCCACGGACATCTGACGGACCCCTCGGACTTCCGGTGGACGGACCCCTCGGACGTCATCTCCAGGGACTCCAGGGACTCCCGGACTCCCGGTCTTCCGGTGGAGGGGCCCTCGGACGTCTGGTGGAGAGATGCCCGGACATCTGGTCGGGGGACTCGCGGACGTCCGGTGCACGGACTCCGGGACCTCCGGCGCGCGGACTCCCGGACGTCCGGTGGACGTCCCCGTGATCACCGCCGGGGCTTGACGACGTCGGCCACGGGAACGCTCAGCGGGCGGCCCAGACCGGCCACCGTCTCGTCCAGACGCTGCAGATGCCGCAGCACCCGGTCGGTGATCCTGCCGTACCTCGGCGTGCCCGGGACGTCCGGCTCCAGCAGCGACGCGATGCTCGACCCGGTCTCCATCTCGACGGCGGCCTGCTCGTCGGCGACGTGCGCCGCGATCGCCTCGATGTTGTGGGCGATCCGCCCTCCGGCCCGGCGCAGCCTCGGGTCCGCCGCGATCGACGGATGCGTGGGCAGCAGCTCGGCCGTCGCCGCCAGTGAACGCGCGTGGTACGCGCACGTCTCCAGGAGCGCGACGACATACCGGGCGGTGTCCCGCCGGGCCCGCAACGGGGTGATCGGATAGGTGAGCGGCTGGGTGGCGGCCCTCAGGTCGGCCAGCGCCTGGTCGAGAGCGCGCGCCTGGTCGAGCAGATCGACCGGCGGCCCGCCGCTGAGCTGGTCGACCGCCGACTCCGTGACGTCGGCGAGCCGCTCCAGCACGGTGACCAGCAGGTCGTTCGTCCGACGGTTCGTGTGCACCGGCAGTACGAGGGCCGCCGCCACGACCCCGCAGGCCGCGCCGAGCGCTGTCTCCTCCACTCGCAGCACCAGCACCGAGAAGCTGTAGGTGTGCAGCAGGGTGTACAACAGCCCCAGCGCGGCGGTGACGAAGAAGGACATCAGCGTGTACGACAGGGGCGCGGTGTAGAACATCGCGAAGATGAGCACCAGCACCAGCGCGAACGACGTCCAGGTGTGATGGCCGACCAGGCCCGCCAGGACGATACCGGCCACGACACCCAGCACGGTGCCCACCAGCCGACGGTAGCCCTTGACCAGGATCTCGCCCGTGGACGCGGTGTTGATGAAGACGATCCAGCAGGTCAGCACCGCCCAGTACCAGCGCTGACTGGAGAGGAACTCGCCGCCGACGATGGCCAGCAAGGACCCCACGGCGACCTGCACGGCCGCCCGCGTCGTCGGCCGCCGCAGTCCCGTGGCCGTCTCGTCCGCCCCGTCCTCGTCCTCGTCCTCGCTGGCGTCGATCGCCGCGTCCTCGGCGTCCAGTTCCTCGCGGGAGCGGGCCGTCGCGGGGGAGTCGTCCGATTCGTCCTGGGCCCCGCCGAGCGCGATCCGCAGCCCCAGCACCGCGCGGGCGGTCTCGCCGATGCCCCGGAACACGTCCTGGACGGCGGCCGGGGCGGGCGGCAGGTTCTCCTCGTCGCGGTAGCCGAGCAGCCGGTTGCGCACCAGGGCCAGCGCGGTCCCGGTGTGCTCGGAGACGGGGCGCAGTACCAGCATCCGCACCGCGTCGAGATCGCGGCGCAGGGTGGCGGTCGCCTCGTCCCGCGCGGGCAGAGGAGCGCCGACCCGGACGGAAGCGCCCGGCAGGTGCATGGTCAGGGTGTCGGCCCGCTCGGCGCTGCGCGCGGTCAGCAGCAACAGACCCAGCCGCTCCGTGGCGATCTCGGCGTCCGCGATACGGCGTTGCAGCAGGCGGGCCGTGGCCTTGTCGGCGGTGCCGTCCTCGAGCCGGCTCTGGATCATCATCGCCGTCTCATGCAGCCGGGCGGTGCCGTCACGCAGGTCCTCCAGCGCCTTTTCCACCTCGTCCGGCCCGGCGTCGAGCAGGTCGATCTGGGCGGACACCAGCTGGGCCAGCCGGGCCCGGAAGGCCTCGCGCAGCCGATCCAGGATGCCCGTGGGTGTCTCGGGCACCAGCACGAAACGCACCAGGGCGCTGCTCGCGAAGGCGACGCCGAGGACGCCGAACAGTTGGGGCAGGGCGGAGACGGTGGCGCCGACGAACAGGGACAGGAAGTAGAGCTGGAAGCTGATCAGGCCGAGCGCGGTGCCGCGGTCGCCGAACCGACGGCCGTAGACCGCGCAGAAGATGAGCACGACGAAGAAGAGGTCGCCGCCCACCACGCGGGAACTCAAGCCTGCGCCCAGCGTCACGGATGCCAGCGCCACCGGCAGACCCAGCGCGAGGGTCACCGCCTGCTGTGCGCGCTGTTTCTCGCGGATGGCGAAGGTGGCGACCATCGCCGACATGGCCCCGGCCACCAGATGCGTGATGCCGGCGCCGAACAGGCCCAGCACGGCCAGGGTGAGCGCGATGGCACCGACCGTCCTGAGCCCCGCGGCCAGCCTCAGCAGTCCGGGGTCGGACGCCGCGACGCCGTCCCGCAACCGCGACCGGACCGACCCTCCCGCTGCTTTCACGCCGCCTTGCTCACTCCCGTGTCCCGTCTTGATCTCCGCTCAGCATGTCATGACACGGTAGATCACTTGTTCCCGGCCTCCGCGAGCGTGTACGCCACCAGCGCGCCCGCGTGGCCGTGCCCCAGACCGTGCTTGGTCTTCAGCCAGGACACCAGCTCCATGTGCCGGGTCAGCGGCGAGGAACGGATGAGCTCCTGCCATGCGGCGATCGGCCGTCCGTACTTCTTCTCGATGGAGGGGAAGTAGCTCGCCGGGCCCTTCACTGTCGCGGTCATGGCGGTGTCCTTTCGTCGTGACGCTGCGCTGTCCCTCCTTCGACCGCCGACCGTACGGAAACTGATCGGCGGTCGGAAGTGAGCCGCGTCACGCGGGCAGGAACGTCACTGCTCCTGCCGTTCGGTGCCCTCCACATGGGCCCGCACCTGCTCGGGCGTCAGATACGAGTCCGTGTACTCGAAGTCCTTCAGCTTGGCCGGTTTGCGGGCCTGGAAGCCGGTGCGGACGAAATCGTCGCCGGCGAGCGCGTTGAGCACCCAGTTCGTCATCACGCGCGTCTTGGCGACACCGGTGCGCAGCGCCTGCCAGTGGTAGCCGCGGGCCACGGCCTGCGCGGGCACCCCGCGCAGCTCGATGCCGAGCGGCTTGGACACGGCGTCCTTGCCGCCGAGGTCGACGACGAGACCGAGGTCCTTGTGGACGTACGGCTTCATCGCCTGGCCCCGCAGCGTCGCGGTGACGTTGTCGGCGACGTGCCTGCCCTGCCGCATCGCGTGCTGGGCGGTCGGCGGGCACACCGCGCCCGCCACGCCCTTGGCCTCGTCGGGCACCGCGGCGGCGTCACCCAGCGCGAACACCCCGTCCTGGCCGGGCAGGTTCATGTCGGTGGTCACCGCGAGCCGCCCCCGCACCGTCTCCGCACCGAGCGTGGCGATGAGCGGACTGGCGACGACCCCGGCGGTCCAGATCAGGGTGCGGGTGGGGACCACCCGCCCGTCGGTGAAGGTGACCTCCTCGGGGCCGGCCTTGTCGATGGAGACGCCCAGCGAGATCTCGATGCCCCGCCTGGTCAGGATCTCCTGGGCGCTGCGGCCGAGTTTGTCGCCCAGCTCCGGCATCAGCTTGGGGGCGATGTCGATCAGATGCCACTTGATGAGGCTCGGATCCAGGCGCGGGTAGCGCTTGACCGCGGCGTGGGTCAGGCGCTGCAGACAGGCCGCGGTCTCCGTGCCCGCGTAGCCGCCGCCGACCACCACGAACTGCAGCCGCGAGGCCCGCTCCGCCGGGTCCTGGCTGGCGTCGGCCAGGTCCAGCTGGGAGATGACGTGGTCGCGGACATAGGCGGCCTCCGCCAGGGTCTTCATGCCGAAGGCGTTGTCGGTGAGACCGGGGATGTCGAAGGTGCGGGTGATGCTGCCGGGGGCCAGCACGATGTAGTCGTACGGCTCGTCGACGATCTGGTCGGTGATGGTGCGGATGACGCAGACCTTCGCCTTGAGGTCCACGCCGATCGCGCCACCCGGAATGATCCGGGTGCGGTACTTCTTGCTGCGGCGCAGCGAGACGGCGATCGACTGCGGCGTCAGCACGCCGGAGGCCACCTGGGGGAGCAGCGGAAGATAGAGCTGGTAGGCGAACGGCGTCACCAGCGTGACGTCGGCTTCGTCCGGGGAGAGTTTCCGTTCCAGACGGCGGACGCACTCCACGCCGGCGAAGCCTGCGCCAACCACCAGGATCCTGGGTCGTGTCACGGTGTTCATCCCTTTCTGCGGCTCCAGGCGGTCTGCCTCGAACGCCATGCGCCTGCCCGTCGATCGCCGCTTCGCACCTCATCGGCCCCACCGCGATATCGGCCACTCCGCCGCCGGGCCACGGCAGGCAGACGAACGCGTCGATCACCACCATGCCCGCCCGGCCGCCGAAGCGCACCGGGGCGGGAAGGAAAGAAAGAGAGGGAATTGCGTGGACAGCGCTCAAGCGTGCAGGTGGGAAAGGAGCAGACACACGTCGTCGTCGCGCTCGGAGTCACTCAGCAGCGGGGTGAGGAGCCGGTCCGCCGAACCCTCCAGATCCGTGTCCAACTCCGTGGAGCCGAACGCCCCGAGCGCGCCTGCCAGCCGTTCGATGCCCGGGTCTATGCCCTGCGCACGCCGCTCCACCAGGCCGTCCGTGTACAGCGCCAGGGTGGAGCCGGGTTCGAGCGGTGCGGTGTGGTCGGCGATCTCCTGCCGCAGCGGGATGCCGAGCATGGCCCCGGGTTTGGCGTCGAGCGTGTGCACCCGTCCGTCGGGGGTACGCAGCACCGGCGGGGGATGGCCCGCCGCTGCCCACGTCAGGGTGGGGTCGCCGGGCCGGAAACGCGCGATGACGGCGGTGGCGTACAGATCGGGCTGCAGATGGTGCAGGAACGTGTGGAGCCGGGTGAGCAGCTGTCCCGGACTGCCGCCGTCGACTGCGTAGGCACGCAGCGCGGTGCGCAGCTGGCTCATCATCACGGCCGCGTGCAGACCGTGCCCGGTCACGTCGCCGATGACGGTGATCAGGCTGCCGTCGGGCTGCCGGAAGGCGTCGTACCAGTCGCCGCCGATGTTCAGCCCGTGCGTGGCCGGAAGATACCGGGCGGCCAGGCTGAGCCCCGGTGTGGCCGGCAGCTCCGTGAGCAGGGCGCGCTGCAGTGTCTCGGCGATGTCCCGGTTGTGCTCGAAACGCCGGGCGTTGTCGATGGCGATGCTCGCCCGTCTGGTGAGCTCGATCAGCATCACGGCGTCGTCCGGGTCCCAGCGGGCACCCGGCGGGGACAGCGTCAGCACGCCCAGCGGGGCGCGCCGCGTCGGCAGCGGGATGCACAGCAGGGGCCGGGCGGGATCCAGCGCCGAGGGCGGCTGATCGTCGACGCCGGGCAGGCCGCCGGGGTGGTCGGCGGCGTACTGCGGGCGTCCGGTGCGCGCGGCGAGCACGGCGACGGCCGGGTGGGTGGCGGGCCGGTGCCGGTCCTCGTCGCCGTCGAACAGCCAGACGCCGACGCTGTGGGCGTACTCGGGCACCAGCAGGTCGGGCAGCCGGCGCACGATCTCGTGGTGGTTCAGCGATGCCGTCAGCACCGCGCTGGCGTCCGCCAGGAAGGTCAGCCGGCGGCGGGCGGACTCGGCTTCGGTGCGCGCCTTGCGCTCGGCGGCGAAGGCCTCGCGCTGCGCCCGCCCGGCGGCGTCCAGCTCCGCGTGCAGCGCCAGCACGCCCTGGTTCGTCTGGTGCAGCTCCTCCCGGTGGAAGGCGACCAGATCCTCCTGCTCGGTGAGTCTCTCCAGCACCAGCGCGGTGTCCTCGTCGGCGCCCAGCAGAGCTTCCGCCAGGATCGCCGGGTCGTCGGCGACCGCGGCGGCGCCGGCCGCGTCGGCCGTCTCGGGGCAGCGGACCGTCGTCCGCCACGGCGTCTGCACGACGACGGCACCCGCGTCCTGCGAGGGCGTCACCTCCACGTGCAGAAGTCCCTCGTCGGCGCGCGCGGACGTGGTGTGCAGGGCGAGCCGCCAGGTGCCGCCCTTGGTGAGACACAGCCGCAGATGCGCGCTGAGCGCGGAGGTCAGCCGAGTGCGGTCGAGAGCGGGCACCCCGTAGGCGGCGGCCAGCCGGGCGGTGGCGATCCGGGCCCGGGCCGCTCGGTGACGGTGGTGATCCGCAGGCTGCGTGTCATGGGGCCTCCGGCAGGGTCGGAGCCAGCACCGCCACGGCGGTGTCGTCCCGCACCGGACGGGCGGCACTGCTCGCGTCGCGGACCGTCACGGCGGCCACGACGGCCGGGTCGGCCGCCAGCAGACGCGGGTCGGACGGCGGTGTCCAGCGACTCGGCAGGCCGTCGCTGTGCAGGACCAGCAGCCGGTCGGCCGCCCAGGGCATACGGTCCTCACGCAGCGTGGCGTGCCGGTGGACGCCCACGATCCCGGGCCGCGACACCAGGGAACGCCAGGTGCCGCCCGCCCACAGCCGTGCCCCTATGTTGCCGACTCCGGCGAACCGCAACACGCCCGCGCCGGTCTCGACCTGGGCCACCGCGACGGCCGCCCCCCTGGTGCCGCGCAGCGCCGAGTCCAGGTGGACCAGCGCCTGGGACGGGGGGAGGTGGGCCCAGCGGTGCAGGGCCTGAGCCGCCGCCGTCGAGGCGCGGGCCGCCTCGGGGCCGTGTCCCAGTCCGTCGGCCATCATCAGGGTCAGCCGGTCGCCCGACCGGGCCCACGTCCAGGCGTCGCCCGAGTGCTCCGCCCCCATGAAGGGGACGTTCACCCCGCCGACCCGTACGGCCGCGACCGGTACCGCCTCCTCCGGGCCGGCACCGACCCTGGCCAGCGCCACCGTGCCCCGGCCCGGCATGCTGTGCAGGTCGAAGTCGTCCGCTGTACGACGGCACGTGCCGAGCCCGGCGCCCAGGGAACGCGCGGTCGAGTAGCCGTCGCGCAGAGCGGCCGGGACGTCGATGATGCC
Organism: Streptomyces sp. LBL; assembly: GCF_029893585.1. Classification (GTDB taxonomy): domain Bacteria; phylum Actinomycetota; class Actinomycetes; order Streptomycetales; family Streptomycetaceae; genus Streptomyces. The sequence goes on along the minus strand of NZ_JARXYX010000041.1, from coordinate 20,750 downwards.
CGGCCCGTGGTCGATCGCGGCGATCTGCACCAGACAGCGGCCGCCCGCGGCCCGGGGCGGGTCCACGAGGTCGATGAGCAGCCGGCCTCCGCCGCCGTGCTTGAGCAGGTTGGTCGCCAGCTCCGTCGCCACCAGCGCGGCCGCCGCGGTCCGCGGCTCGTCCAGACCCGCCAGGGTGGCCGCGTCCTCCGCGGCGACCCGGGCGTCACGCACCCGGGTCGAATCGTGCACCGGGACGTCCCACACGCGCGGCATCAGGACTCCTCACGCGGGCGCGGCACAGCCGCCCAGGAGACCACCGTGACCTTGGTGCCGACGCCCGGGGTGCTGTCGACGGCGAACTCGTGCACCAGGCGCCGCGCGCCGCCCAGCCCCATCCCCAGACCGTCGCCGGAGGTGTAGCCGTCGCTCAGCGCCCGCTCCAGGTCCGGGATGCCCGGTCCCGCGTCGGAGAAGACCAGCCGCAGTCCGCGGGCCCGCCCGCTGGTCACGGGCGCCGTCTCCATCTGTCCGCCCCCGCCGTGCACGAGGGTGTTGCGGGCCAGTTCGCTGGCCGCGGTGACCAGCTTGGTCTGTTCCACCAGACCGAATCCCAGCAGGCCGGCCGCCTGCCGCACGTGCTGTCGCACCCACACCAGATCCATGTCCGAACGGATCGGCAGGCAGGCCTCGACGCCCGCGGCTGTCTGCATCACCGGTTCTCCTGGCGCAGGCCGCCGGAGCGGGTGTTCGGATCCAGCCCCGCGAGAAGGTCCATCGCCGCCTCGGTGGTGAGCGCGGTACGCAGTCCCGGCAGCGTCAGGCCGAGTTCCACCAGCGTGATCGCGACCGCCGGCCGCATGCCGGCCACCACGGTCCGCGCGGCCAGCAGCCGTGCGGTCGCCGCGATCTCGGCCAGGACCCGCCCGAGGAAGGAGTCGACGATCTCCACGCCGGAGATGTCGATCACCACACCGGTCACTCCGGTGCTGACAATGGTCTCGCCGATGTCCTCCTGCAGCTGCTGTGCCGTGCTGTCGTACAGATCCCCCTGGACCGTGACCAGGAGGACGTCACCGAGCCGGAGGACCGGCACATGCCCCGTGACGGGACGCGAAAAGTCGTTGTTCACCGCGACACCGCACCGCCGGGCGTCGCGTTGACGATGCCGGCCCCCAACTGGTGCAGGGCGTAGGCGAGGGCGTCGGCAAGGCTCGACCGGGTGATCACCGTGCCCAGGTCCAGGCCCAGGTGCACGATGGTCTGCGCGATCGCCGGACGGATCCCGGAGACGACGCACTCCGCACCCACCAGCCGGGTGGCCTCGACCGTCTTCATCAGATGCTGGGCCACCAGGGAGTCCACCGTCGGCACGCCGGTGATGTCCAGGATCGCGAACCGGGCATGCTGGTCGACGACGGCCTCCAGCAGCGACTCCATGACCGCCTGGCTGCGGGCGCTGTCGAGCGTCCCGATCAGCGGCACCGCCACGATGCCGTCCCACAGCTTGATGATCGGCGTGGCCACTTCCATCAACTGCAGCCGCTGCCGCTCGATCAGCGCCTGCCCGTCGCTCAGCGCCGTCTCCAGTACGACCAGCCGCAGGGTACCCATCAGCACGGTCAGCGCCGTGGTGCACTCCCGGACCCGGTCGGCCTCCTCCTCCGGGAGGTCGGCGAGCAGCAGGTTCTCGACCGGCGGACGCAGCGCGTTCACGTCGTTCGACACCTGCGCCGTGGTGAAGCCGGCCCGGGAACGGGCCGCGCCCATCCGCGACAGCTGCTCGCGCACCACGGTGAACCCGGCGGCGTCCGGATCGTGCACCTGGCCCGTGTCGGCGACCTGGGCGAGCGCGTCGACGACGATCTTGCCGGCTTCCACCGCCTCGTCCCGCGAGACGATGAACACCGTACGGAAGAGGGGTTCGTCGGCCCATCTCTGGGCGATCAGTTCTCCGCGGCGGCGCAGGAACTCCCCGACCTCCTGTGCCGGCGATGCGTGCTGCCCTGCTGTGTCGTGCTCCGGCACCTGCAAAACTCCTCAGCGTCCTCATCCAGGTCTTGTCGCAGCGGCCCGCTGGAGGCAGCGAGACGGCGTGGTGACCCTGCCGGTCGACCACTGTAGCCATGGCCCGACCTCGTACGACACCTCGTCCCGGACAAGCGGTCAGGTGGGGCGGAACGCCCGTTGACGGTCCGTGAACTGCCTGCCGGATCAGGCCTGTTGCCCGTCCTGCGCGGCCTGTTCGACCTGGCCGTCCTGGTGCGTGTCGACCAGGGAGAGCGCCTCGTCGAGGCTGTCCGACACCGGCACCGTGATGCTCACGCCCGTCAGGTCCAGGATCCGCCGCACCGCCGGGGTGGGCGAGATGATGTGCACGCTGCCCGGGATGCCGCGGGCCTGCTGGTACACCCGCACGATGATGTTCATCCCGGACGAGTCCATGAACGGGACGGCCGACATGTCGATCAGGAAGTGCCGTCGGCCGTGGTGGAGCTGGTTGGCCAGATGGTGCTGGAACTCCGTTGCGGTGTCTACGTCCAAGTAGCCCTCGACCGCGATCAGGGCGACGTCCTCCCGGGGCAGGGTGACCTCGACGGCCAAGGGGTTCTGGGCAATGGACACAAGTACCTCCACAAAATGCTTACGGCAGGGCTGGTTACCCCTGTGGTCGACTTCGATGCGCATCGGCTCCGGCGGTGTCCCGTGATCAAACTCTCATCGGTCCGGCGGGCGCCGGGCGGCCTTCTTCGCAGGTCCGTGCCACGTCCCGCGCCTGCCGCATCTCATCTCGAGCGTCCTCCCGCCTCCGGTCGTCGTATGCCACCGCGGGACGCGTTTACCCCCGAATGCACGCGGTATGCGAGAGAGCTGCGAAGGCCCCGTCGCCCCATCGCCACACCTGTGACACGGTGGGGGGAGCCCACACGGCCCGGCAACCGGGCCGGCCCGCCCCGACGAGAGGGGCCCCGATGACGAGGGGTGCACACGTCACACTGTGCCGAGACGCTACGGCGGCCCTGCTGACGGTCGACACCGACATCGACGGCGAATCCCGCCGGCGGCTCGAGTCCGCCGTCGACGACCTGCCCGCCACTGTCCGCGAACTCACCCTGGACCTGGGCCATGTGGTCTTCGCGGACAGCGCGGTCCTCTATCTGATCCACGGCATGCAGCGAGCCGCCGACCACAACGGCGGGCGGCTGTGGGTGGCGGGGCTGACCGGGCAGCCCCGCACAGTGCTGCGGCACGCCGCACAGCTGTGGCCCGAGGCCCACTGGGACTCGTATCTGCGGGCCTCCTGATCCCTTCGCCGTCCCGTCGGGCCCGGACCGTCAGCCGACCCGGATGCCGATGAGGCACGTGTCGTCGTCCGTGTCCGACCTGCTGTAGGTGAGCAGACGGTCCAGCTGCTGGTCGAGTGCTTTGGGCGCCGTACGGGCGGTGGTCAGCAGGTGGCCCAGCGACTCCTCCACGGAACGGTCCCGACGCTCGATCAGGCCGTCGGTGTACATCAACAAGGTGTCCCCGGACGCCAGTTGGATCTCGGTCTCCTCATAGACCGCCTCGGGAACGGCACCGAGCAGCAGCCCCTTCACCAGGGGCAGCGGCGCGGCCTCCGCTCCACGCACCAGCACGGGCGGGAGGTGACCCGCCCGGGCCCAGCGCAGGGTGTGCCGCTCGGGGTCGTACAGGCCGCAGATCGCCGTGGCGGTGACGGCACCGGTGAGGTGGTGCGCCACGATGTTCAGCCACGCCAGCAGCTGGCCCGGCCCGGCACCGGTGACGGCCAGTCCGCGCAGCGCGTTGCGCAGCACGACCATGCTGGTGGCCGCCTCTATCCCGTGGCCCGCCACATCTCCGACGCACACCAGCACCATGCCCGACGGGAGCACCACCGCGTCGTACCAGTCGCCGCCGACGAGCTGCTCGGTCTCCGCGGGCCGGTAGCGGACGCCCACCTGGAGGTCGGGGACCTTCAGGGGCGCCTGCGTGGGCGGCATGATGGCGTGCTGCAACTGCAGGGTCAGCCGGTTGCGTTCGGTGGCCTGCTGTTCGGTGTGCGCGAGCTGGTCCCGGGTGGCCGCGAGCGCGACCTCGGTCCAGTGCTGCGCCGAGATGTCCTGGTAGGCGCCGCGGACGGCGAACAACCGGCCGTCCGTGTCGAGCACCGGTTCGGCGACGACCCGGATGTGCCGGGTCACCCCGTCGGGCCGCTGCAGCCGGAACGCCGTGGACGCGGGCCGCCGCCGGTGCAGCAGCGTGCGCAGGAACCGGCGGATGGCCTCGGTGTCGTCCGGGTGGGCGTGGGCGGGCAGTTCCTCCAGTGGCACCGGGGTGCCCGACGAGGAGCGGCCGTACAGGTCGAAGAGCTGACCGTTCCAGGTGATCTCGGCGGTGAGCAGGTTCTCCTCGAACCCGCCGATCCGGCCGAGCCGCTGTGCGTGCTGCAGCAGGCTGGCCAGCCGGGCGGCCTCGTCCTCGATACGCCACAGCAGAAGGAGGCCGCTGCCGTGCCGGCTGATGCTGATGTCGGCGACGGCCGAGAGCGGGACCTGGTCGACCAGGGCGGTGAGGTTCATCCGTCGCGCGCGGAACGGCTCACCCGTCGCGTACACCCGCTCGACACGCTGGAAGAGCTCGCTCTCCCCGGCGGCCATCGGGTAGGCCTCCAGCAGCAGGGCACCGTTGACGACGGCGCGCGGCCGGCCCGCGGGATCGAGGAACCGGCTGTTCACATGCTGGATGCGGAAGTCCACCAGGTTGCCGGAGTCGTCGAGGTGCGGCACGAGGACCAGTGCGGGGTCGTGCAGCCCGTCGGCCAGGTCCATGAGCTCCGCCGCGTCCGGCAGCACCCGAGGGTCCTGCCCGCAACCGGGCGCCTGGGCGTGCGTCTCCAGGGTGTGCGCGCACAGCTCGGCCAGGGCCTCCACCTGGCGGACGATCCGCTGCGGCTGGGGGGCCAGCGGCGTGGGCCAGGCGATCTCCAGGACGCCGTGGACGCGTCCGCCGGTCCCGGCGGGCAGCGCGACCCGGCCGCCGTCCGGATGGTGGTGCCGGCCGATGCTGGGCAGCCCGGTGTGCGCGAGGGACGTGATCCAGTGCCCCCCGCGCTCGGTGAGGCCGCGCCGCGCCACCGTCGCCACGTCCGGCGGCACATAGCGCCAGCGCGCCGCCTCGGCCGGGGAGAAGCCGGCGCTGCCCGCCAGGGTGAGGGACCCGTCGGGGCCCGCCGCCCAGATGGCCACGGCCACCGCCCCGAGCGGCTGCAGAGCCTGCTGTAACAGCGAGTCGGCGACCGACTGGGCGTCGTCCGCGGCCAGCGCACCGCTCTCGGCGGCCCGCAGACGTACCGCCGGGGACTCGCCCTCCGGTTCCGGGGCTCCCGAGGCGGCGGCGAGGAAGGCCTCGGTGACCTCGGACATCTTGTCCCGGGCGGCCTGGTTGATCACCTCGACCGCGAACTCCAGGGGCGTGACCTTGGCCTGTTCGGCCAGCTCGGTGAGCTGGCGGGCGGCCTGCGCGGGCCCGCACTGCAGCCGCTCGACCAGGATGCCCTTGGCGAGTTCGATCAGGGCACGCCCCTCGGACTCCGCCTGGGCGGCCAGGACCTCGCGCCGCAGCCGCTCGACGGTCGCGGCCAGCCTGCCCACGGGGGAGGCGGCTTCCATGGATACCTCCGCGTCTTCGTACTCGTGCGGATGCGCGGAGCTCGGTGGCCTCATGCGAGCAACCACCGGCGGACGCAATCCATCAGGTCCTGGGTGTCCACAGGCTTGGTGACGTAGTCACTGGCCCCCGAGGCGAGGGACTTCTCACGGTCGCCGGGCATCGCCTTCGCGGTGACGGCGATGATGGGCAACTCGGCGTACTGCGGCATCCCGCGGATCTCGGCCGTGGCCGTGTACCCGTCCATCTCCGGCATCATCACGTCCATCAGGACGAGGACCACGTCCGGGTTGTCGACCAGGGTCTCGATGCCCTTGCGGCCGTTGTCGGCGTGCAGCACCCGGAATCCGTGCAGTTCGAGGATCCCGCTGAGCGCGAAGAGGTTGCGCGCGTCGTCGTCCACGACGAGCACCGTACGGCCGGCGAACAGGTCGTCGACCGGCTGGGCCGTCGGCTGCTGCGGTTCCTCGGGGCGGACCAGGGACAACACGTCCCCGGGTTCCTCGGCCGAGAGGTGCAGCGCGATGCGTTCACGCAGTTCGTCCAGGCTGGACAGGAACTCCAGTGTCCCGCCCTCCGCGCGGGATCGCAGCGCCTCCTCCAGGGCGAGGTCGGCGCGATGCCCGCTGTGCACCAGCACCGGGACGCTCGCCAGCGCGGAGTCGCCCCGCAGGGCCTCCAGGAACCGGGAGGCCTCACCGTCGGGCATGCCCAGTTCGAGTACGACGCAGTGGCACGGCTCGTCGGCCAGGGCGCCCGCGGCCTCCTGGGCGCCGACGGCGGTGATGACGTCGACGGCCGCCCCCGGGCCGTTTCCGCCCCGGCCGTGGGCCACGTCCGCGACCACGCTCTCGGCGACCAGGGTCAGCAGCCCGCGAGCGCGCTCCTCCACCACCAGCAGCCGCCGCCGGCGCTGCGCGGTCCCGGCCGGCGCACCGCCGAGCGGGAGCCGGGCGGCCGAGGCGTCGAGGGAAAGCAGGGTGTCCGGCTCCTTCTCGAAGGACCGGGCGCTGCCCAGCAGCTCCCCGAAGTCGGGACGGGCCACCGGCAGGAACAGCGTGAACGTACTGCCCTGGCCGGGGGTGCTGTCCACCGTGACCGCGCCACCGAGCAGATGGGCGATCTCCCGGGTGATGGACAGACCGAGACCGGTACCCCCGTACTTGCGGCTCGTCGTGCCGTCTGCCTGCTGGAACGCCCCGAAGATCGTCTCCAGTTGCTGCTCCGGGATGCCGATGCCCGTGTCCTTCACACGGAAGGCCACGATGGTGCTGCTGCGCAGCACCCCGCTCGGCACCTCGTCGTCGGAAGCGGGTTCGATGCGCAGATCCACAGTGCCCTGTTCGGTGAACTTGACCGCGTTGGACAGCAGGTTGCGCAGCACCTGGCGCAGGCGGGACTCGTCGGTCAGCAGGTCCGCCGGCGCGCCGGGCGCCGTGGTCACCGCGAAGTCCAGGCTCTTCTGCGTCGTCATCGGCCGGAAGGTGGCCTCCACGTACTCGATGAGCTGGCGCAGGGAGACGACCTCCGGTGCGACGTCCATCTTTCCGGCCTCGACCTTCGACAGGTCGAGGATGTCGTTGATCAGCTGGAGCAGGTCCGAGCCCGCGGAGTGGATGATGCCCGCGTACTCGACCTGCTTCGGAGTGAGGTTGCGCGAGGGGTTCTGGGCGAGCAGCTGGGCGAGGATCAGCAGACTGTTGAGCGGAGTGCGCAGCTCGTGGCTCATGTTCGCCAGGAACTCCGACTTGTACTTCGAGGCCAGCGACAACTGCTGAGCGCGGGCTTCCAGTTCCTGCCGGGCCTGCTCGATCTGCAGGTTCTTCGCCTCGATGTCCTGGTTCTGCGCCACCAGAAGCGAGGCTTTCTCCTCCAGCTCCTCGTTGGAGCGCTGCAGTTCCTCCTGCTGCGTCTGCAGCTCGGCCGACCTGGCCTGGAGCTCGGCCGTCAGGCGTTGCGACTCGCCCAGCAGCTCGTCGGTCCGGGCGTTGGCCACGATCGTGTTCAGGTTGACGCCGATGGTCTCCATCAGCTGTTCCAGGAAGTCCCGGTGGATCTGATGGAAGGCTGTGACGGAGGCCAGCTCGATCACGCCGAGGACCTGGCCCTCGACCACGATGGGCAGCAGGACGAGCGCGCTCGGCACCACCTGACCGAGCCCCGAGGAGATGGCCACGTAGCCGGCCGGCAGTTCGTCCACCGTGATGGCGCGGCGGCTGCGCGCCGCCTGCCCGACCAGGCTGCGGCCGAAGGCGATCCGGGTGGGCCGGGTGTCGTCGTCGGGGCGGCCGTAGGAGCCGACGAGCCGCAGTTCGGGGCCGTTGTCCCCGTCCTCCGCGAGGTAGAACGCGCCGTACTGGGCCGACACCAGCGGCACCATCTCGTCCATGATCAGCTCGGCCACGACGGGCAGGTCGCGGTGGCCCTGCATCAGGCCGGTGATCCGGGCGAGGTTCGTCTTGAGCCAGTCCTGCTCCTTGTTGGCCCGGGTGGTCTCGCGCAGGGACCCGACCATGGAGTTGATGTTGTCCTTGAGCTCGGCGACCTCGCCGGACGCCTCCACCCTGATCGAGCGCGTCAGGTCGCCCTCGGCGACGGCGCTCGCCACCTCGGCGATCGCGCGCACCTGTCGGGTCAGGTTGCCCGCGAGTTCGTTCACGTTCTCGGTCAGACGCTTCCAGGTGCCCGAGACACCCTCGACCTCGGCCTGTCCGCCCAGTCGTCCCTCGGTGCCGACCTCGCGGGCGACGCGGGTGACCTCGTCGGCGAAGGCGGAGAGCTGGTCGACCATCGTGTTGATCGTCGTCTTGAGTTCGAGGATCTCGCCGCGGGCGTCCACGTCGATCTTCTTCGACAGGTCGCCCTTGGCCACCGCGGTGGTCACCAGCGCGATGTTGCGCACCTGGCCGGTGAGGTTGTTCGCCATCGAGTTGACGTTGTCGGTCAGGTCCTTCCAGGTGCCGGCCACGTTCGGCACATGGGCCTGTCCGCCCAGTCGTCCCTCGGTGCCGACCTCGCGGGCGACGCGGGTGACCTCGTCGGCGAACGCGGACAGGGTGTCGACCATGGTGTTGATCACGTCCGCCAGGGCCGCCACCTCGCCCTTGGCCTCGACCGTGATCTTCTGCGACAGGTCGCCCCGGGCCACGGCGGTGGCGACCTGGGCGATGGAACGGACCTGCCCGGTCAGGTTCGACGCCATCACGTTGACGTTGTCCGTGAGGTCCTTCCAGGTGCCCGAGACGCCCCGGACCTGGGCCTGTCCGCCGAGGTTTCCGGCGGTGCCGACCTCGCGGGCGACGCGGGTGACCTCCTCGGCGAACGACGACAACTGGTCGACCATCGTGTTGATGGTGTTCTTGAGTTCGAGGATCTCGCCGCGGGCGTCGACGGTGATCTTCTGGGAGAGGTCGCCCTTCGCCACCGCCGTTGCCACCTGGGCGACGTTGCGGACCTGGTCGGTGAGGTTGCCCGCCATGAAGTTCACCGAGTCGGTGAGGTCCCGCCAGGTGCCCTTGACCCCTTTGACGTCGGCCTGTCCGCCGAGTCGGCCTTCGGTGCCGACCTCGCGGGCGACGCGGGTGACCTCGTCGGCGAAGGCGGAGAGCTGGTCGACCATCGTGTTGATGGTGTTCTTGAGTTCGAGGATCTCGCCGCGGGCGTCGACGGTGATCTTCTGGGAGAGGTCGCCCTTCGCCACCGCCGTCGTCACCTGGGCGATGGAGCGGACCTGGCTCGTGAGGTTGCCCGCCATGTGGTTCACGGAGTCCGTCAGGTCCCGCCAGACACCGGCCACCCCGGGCACCTGCGCCTGTCCGCCGAGGCGCCCCTCGCTGCCGACCTCGCGGGCGACGCGGGTGACCTCGTCGGCAAAGGCGGAGAGCTGGTCGACCATCGTGTTGACGGTCTCCTTCAGCTGAAGGATCTCGCCCCGCGCGGGAACGTCGATCTTCTGCGACAGGTCACCCTTCGCCACCGCGGTGGCGACCTGTGCGATGTCGCGCACCTGTGTGGTCAGGTTGCCCGCCATGGCGTTGACCGAGTCCGTGAGATCGGCCCAGGTGCCCGAGACCCCCGGCACCTCCGCCTGTCCGCCCAGGGTGCCCTCGGTGCCGACCTCGCGGGCCACCCTCGTGACCTCGGAGGTGAACACGGACAACTGGTCCACCATGCCGTTGAACACGGTGGCGATGTCGCCCATGAGGCCCTGCCCGTCGTCCGGGAGACGGGTGCCGAAGTCACCGTCCCGCACGGCCGTCAAGCCGGCCAGGAGCTGTCTCAGCTCGTCGTCCCCCGGGACCGCATCGGTGACCTCGGTGATGTTGCTGGTCATGCGCACCCCTCGTTCCGCTCCCCAAGAGCCCTCACGGACGAGGACTCGGAACCCCAGCCGGGCCGTCGGACGGCCCCCGCATGTCGTCTGTGCATTTGTGCGTTTCCGCAGTTCACGGATCCGCGTGATGAGAAAGACGACGCAGGCTAACCCACCCGGGAGTGGCAGACAAAGTGTCGCGTCACCTTGTGCTCCGTGCACGAAAAGCAGACGGGAAGCGTGCATACCCCCCTGCGGCAGGGGTACTCAGATCAGTTTCCTCCTCGGACCCCCACTGTGTTCCGTCTTTGTGGTGCGCTGCTCAGAATGCGAGCGCGGCTGGAGGGTAATTGCTGCTGTGGAACGGTCGGGAACACCGCCCGTATGCATGCTCATGACGTTCATCGGCTCGGGAAAGAAGAGGCAGCGTGGTCATCGACAGCATCTGGTCCTACACATCGGACAGCGGTCACATGGAGGGCCAGGACCTCACGGGCTGCACCGTGGTGGCGGAGGACGGCACCATCGGCCACGTGGACCGGCAGGCCGATCCGTCCGGGATGCGGCACCTGGTCGTCGACACCGGCGTCTGGATCTTCGGCCGCAGCGTTCTGGTGCCCGTAGGTGTCGTGACGGGCGTCGACGTCGCGGACCGGAAGATATCCCTGTCCTGCACCCGGGGCGAGGTGAAGGCGGAGCCCCGGTTCCGGACGGACAGCGAGACCATGGATCCGGACTATCTGGCGAGCGTCGGCGACTACTACCATCGGCTCCCGCCGCGCGAGACGACGACCATCACCTGACGCGGAGCGGCCGACCGTACGCGGGCGCATCGGCACTGGCAATCGGCACCGGCAATCGGCACCGTCATCGCAGGGCGGAAGCCGCACGGGGGATCCCGCCGAGACCCCGCCGCGGTCCGCATCGACCTGTTGCATGTCGTCTCCCGGCCACCCACGCTTTCCGGCACGGTGAGGGTGGCCGGCTCAGCTGTCCCGCCCACGCCCGACGGGGTCCGGCCGACCGTCCACGACCACGGTGAAATGGTGCCCGACGTGGCCTACGGTCCCGGCGCCCTGCCCGTCGGGCACCACCAGGGTGGGGTTCACCAGGGCAGGAAGACGTGGATCTCCTTGCCCCGGTCCTGGGTGACGACGCTGACCTGGTCGCACAGCGTGTGGATCAGGTGCCAGCCGATCCCGCCGCCACCATGACTGGGGTGGAAGGGGCGGGGCGCGGGTGGCGTGGTGTTGGTGTCCTCCATGACGATGTGGACGCCGTCGAACGTCCGGCGCATGCGCAACTCGAAGGGGCCCGGAGCGTACTGGACCGCGTTGGCGGCCAGCTCCGTGACAACCAGGAGAATGTCGTCCCAGTACTCCGGCGTGGCCGGTGGCGCGGTACGCGCCAGGCCGGAGAGGAATTTCTCCGCTTCCAGTCGCGCACCCGTCACATTGCGCAGCTCACCCGAGAAGCGGGTGCTGCGGCTCGGGATCTCCTTGGAAGCCAGCGCGTTGTCCCTATGCGGCTCGATTGCCATCTCGCCTTCCCGGCCCGGCGTCAGCAGGGCTGTAGTCCTTCCCCTTGCGCCCCCACGGTTTGCTAGTTCCCAGGGGGACGGAGCCTACGCGCCCGGACCCGATCGGACTGGTGGAGCGCGCGCCGTCGTCGGGTCTGTCCCCGCGGATCCGGGGCAGAGGGACCTGGTAGGAGACGACAAACGGAGGGTGACCCGTGCTCGCCATAGCAGCGGCAGTACTGTTCTTCATCGCGTTCCTGATCAACGCCGCCGAGATCTCGACCAACGACGTCTTCACGTCGACGAACGTGATGCTCCTCGGTCTGACCGTGCTGGCCCTTCACCTCGCGGGCGTCGGTACCTCGTGGGCGGCCCGCGGACGCAGGCGCTGACGAATCCCCGGTAAACGGAATTGAGCATTTCGGTCCCGACAACTCGCCGGTATGTATGGCGTATTGGGGGGAACTCGCAGGGTGATCCAAGAATCCGACTCCGGGAGAATCTGATGACGAGTTACGGCAGTTCCTCTGCCGCGTCCTCCAGGTCACGCACCAATGGTCTGGCCATCGCGAGCCTCATCTGCGGAATCATCGGACTGATCTTCTTCAATGTGATTCTCGGCCCGATAGCGATCGTGCTGGGTGCCGTCGGAATACGTCAGGCACCGGCCAAGGGCGGGGCGGGAATGGCGAAGGCCGGAATCATTCTCGGCATCGTCGACCTGGTCCTCTTCGGAGTCATGTTCGCGCTGGCCGCGTCGAACGGCGGCTCCACCTGGTACATCGGAGGCTGACGCTCGTACCGGGGGATCGAAAGGGCGCAGGCGGGCCCCCCCGCCTGCGCCCTTTCATATGCCCTATCGGCCCTATCGGCCCTATCGGTTTCATCGGCACAGGGAGGCGGCCTTCCTGTGCTCCACACTCAGCGGAACACGTTGTCCACGTCGTCCCAGGCCGCCGGCTCGTCCGGAACCTGGACGTGCCCGGCGCGCGAGCGGGCCTGGTACATCGCGTCGATCTCGAAGGCGTACGTCCGTACGATGACGTCCCGGCGCAGCTTCATCGACGGCGTGAGTAATCCGCTGGCCAGGTCGAACGGCTCCGGCAGCACCCGGAACACGCGGATGGACTCCGAGCGCGACACCGCGCTGTTCGCCGCCGCCACCGCCCGCGTGATCTCCTCCCGCAGCGCGTTCTCCTCCCGGGCCTCCCGGCTCGGCGTCTCGCTCTGCGGGGACTGGACGGCACGCCAGTGCGCGAGGAACTCCGGGTCCAGCGTGATCAACGCCCCCACGCAGGGCCGGTTGTCGCCCACGACGACCGCCTGGTGGATGAGGGGATGCACCCGCAGCCGGTGTTCCAGCGCCGCCGGAGCGACACTCTTGCCGCTGCTGGTGACGATGATGTCCTTCTTGCGGCCGGTGATCGTCAGATAGCCCTCGGGATCCAGCCGCCCCAGGTCCCCGGTGGCCAGCCAGCCGCCGGGCAGCGCGGCCCGCGACGCCGTTTCGTCGCCCACGTAGCCCTGGAACACCGACGGCCCGCGCACCAGGATCTCCCCGTCGTCCGCCACTCGGATGTCCATGCCGGGCAGGGCCTGTCCGACGGTCCCGGACTTCTCCCGGCCCAGCGGCTGCATCGTGATCCCGCCGCTGGTCTCGGTCAGGCCGTACCCGTCGTGGACGTAGAGGCCGATGCCCTCGTAGAACAGCGAGAGCTCCTGGTTCAGGGTCGAGCCGCCTGACGTGGCCCGGCGGGCCCGGCCGCCGAGCGCGCCGCGCAGCCGCCGGTACACCGTCCGCTCGTAGAGAGCGTGCTGCAGTCGCAGGTCGAAGCCGGGGCCGGGTCCCTCGCCGAGCCGCTGCCGTTCGCAGGCCGCGGCGAAGTCCCGGGCCGTCTCGGCCGCCCGCTCGAACAGTGCGCCACGGCCCGACTGCTGGGCGGTGCGCAGGAAGTTCTTGTAGATCTTCTCGAGGACCGACGGCACGGCGTAGAAGTAGGTGGGACGGAAGGAGCGCAGCGCCGATGCCAGCGCCTCCTCGCTCACATCGGGCTGGTGCCCCATCAGCAGGCCGCCGCGCACGCACAGGACCTGGATCATGAGGCCGTACACATGGGAGAACGGCAGAAAGACCAGCACGGACCCCTGTTCTCCGGGCGGCGCCACCGTGTGCCCCCAGCCCGCCAGCAGGGTGTCGCACGGGCTGGCCAGACCGCGGTGGCTCAGTGCGCAGCCCAGCGGACGTCCCGACGTGCCGGAGGTGTAGGCGACGACCGCGGTGGAGTCCGGCAGCACGATGCGTCGCAACGAGTCGACCGTGGCCAGCGGGATGAACTCGCCCCGCCCTGCCAGTTCCTCCAGCGCTCCCGTGTCCAGTTGCCAGACGTGCCGCAGTTGTGGCAGGGACGCGCACACCGAGCCGACCGTCATCACCGCCTGCTCGTCCTCGACCAGGACGGCGACACAGCCGGCGTCCCGCAGGATCCACTCCACCTGGTCGCGCGAGGAGGTCGGATAGATCGGCACCACCTCGGCGCCCACCGCCCAGAGGGCGTAGCAGACGACCGTCCACTCGTACCGGGTCCGCGCCATGATCGCCACGCGGTGGCCCGGCGAGATCCCGCACGCGACCAGTCCCTTGGCCAGGCCCACGACCTCGTCCCGCAGCTTCGCGGCGGTCACTTCCTCCCAGCCGACGGACGCGGCGTCGGGACGGCGGGCGAGCATCGGCCGGTCGGGGTGGAGGGCGGCCGTCTCGAAAACGCTGTCGGCAAGCCCGCCCGTGGAGGGCGGGGCGATCGGGGGCGGGGGAACGACGTCGCGCATGCTGATCCTGACGTGTACGGGGTGTGACTCCGCCGACGAGCACGGTTATCTGCGGTGCTCGAATCTAGCCGAGACGACCGCGCGGGGTGTCCGGAACGTACAACTGACTGTCCACAATTGATCGCGCCGCGCTCGGGGGGCCCGGACCGCAGGAGGTACCCGAACCCTGATCCCGAGCCCCCGCGCACCACACCGGTCTCGAACAGCGTCGTAGCGCGTAGCGCGTACGGGTCCCGGTCAGGCCTGCGTGTGGCGCACGCACTCCGTGACGACGTCCGGCAGGCTCCCGGCCCGCTCCATCACCTCGCGCTGCACCCGGTCACCGCTGCCGCCGCGCAGCAGTTCGGCGCAGGTCTCGCGGGCCCGCTCCAGATCGCTGCTGTCGACGAGGGCGTCCTCGACGATCCTCGGTCGTACGACCCCGACTGCCCGCTCCGGAGCCGTTCGAACACCCCGTGTCGTCGCGCGGATCTCAGAAGGGGCGTGGTGTCAGCCAGACCGTCGCGAGCGGCGGCAGCGTCAGCCGCAGGGCTCCGTCCTCGGGCTCGATCGGATCGGGATGGGTGACACCGCCGCCGCCGTACTGTGCCGCGTCCGTGTTGAGGACCTCGTACCAGGTGTGTACGTCGTCCGGGACGCCGAGCCGGTAGTCGTGCCGCACGACGGGGGAGAAGTGGCACACGGCCAGCAACGGGACGCCCTCCGCGTCGTACCGCAGGAAGGCGAAGACGTTGTCCTCGGCCGCGTCGCCGACGACCCACCGGAAGCCGCCGGGGTCGGTGTCCCGCTGCCACAGTGCCGGGGTCCGCCGGTAGACCGTGTTGAGGTCGCGGACCAGGTCACGTACGCCCCGGTGGTCGGCCTGAGCCCCGTACTCCGGATCGAGCAGCCACCAGTCCGGGCCATGAGCCTCGGACCACTCCGCGCCCTGCGCGAACTCCTGGCCCATGAAGAGGAGTTGCTTGCCGGGGTGGGCCCACATGAAGCCGAGGTAGGCGCGGTGGTCGGCGCGTTGCTGCCACCAGTCGCCCGGCATCTTCGACACAAGGGCCTGTTTGCCGTGCACGACCTCGTCGTGGGAGATCGGCAGGACGTAGTTCTCGCTGTAGGCGTACACCATCGAGAACGTCATCTCGTGGTGGTGGTACTTGCGGTGCACCGGCTCGTGGCTCATGTAGTCGAGCGAGTCGTGCATCCAGCCCATGTTCCATTTCAGACCGAAGCCCAGGCCGCCGCTCTCGGTGGGCCGGGTGACCCCGTCCCAGGCGGTGGACTCCTCGGCGATGGTCACGACTCCCGGCACCCGCCGGTACACGGTGGCGTTCATCTCCTGGAGGAACGCCACCGCGTCCAGGTCCTCGCGGCCTCCGAACACGTTGGGTGTCCACTGCCCCGAGTCGCGTGAGTAGTCGAGGTAGAGCATCGAGGCGACGGCGTCCACCCGCAGTCCGTCGATGTGGAACTCCTCGCACCAGTACACGGCGTTGGCGACCAGGAAGTTGCGCACCTCGACCCGCCCGAAGTCGAACTCGTAGGTCCCCCAGTCGGGATGCTCCGCCCGCCGGTCGTCCCCCGGCTCGTACAGCGGCTCCCCGTCGAACCGGGCCAGCGCCCAGTCGTCCTTGGGGAAGTGCGCCGGCACCCAGTCCATGATCACGCCGAGACCGGCCCGGTGCAGGGCGTCGACCAGGTACCTGAAGTCGTCCGGGCCGCCCAGTCGCGCGGTCGGCGCGTAGTACGAGGTGACCTGATAGCCCCAGGAGCCTCCGAAGGGGTGCTCGGCGACCGGCATGAGCTCGACATGAGTGAAGCCCAGGTCCTTGACGTACGGCGGCAGTTCCTCGGCGAGGCGGCGGTAGGTCAGTCCCGGTCGCCAGGTCGGCAGATGGATTTCGTACACCGAGAACGGCGCCTGGTGCACGGGGAGGTCCCCACGGTGGGTCATCCACTCCTGGTCGCCCCACTCGTACCCCGAGGAGGTCACGATGGACGCCGTGTCGGGCGGCACCTCCGTGCGGCGTGCCATCGGGTCGGCCTTGAGGAACCGGCCGCCGTAGCGGGAGGTGATCTCGAACTTGTACCGGGTGCCCTCGGCGATGCCCGGCAGGAACAGCTCCCACACCCCGGACGCGCCGAGGGACCGCATCGGGAACGCCTGCCCGTCCCAGCACGTGAAGTCGCCGGCGACCCGTACCCCTCGGGCGTTCGGCGCCCACACCGTGAAGCGGGTGCCGGTCACGCCCTGGTGGGTCATCGGCTCGGCGCCCAGTGCCTTCCACAGCTGCTCGTGCCGGCCCTCACGGACGAGGTGGAGGTCGGTGTCGCCGAGCGCGGGCAGGAAGCGGTACGGGTCGTGCACCTCCTGCTCCGCGTCCGGGTACCCCACCAGCAGCGTGTACGAGGGGATCGCGGCCAGCGGCAGAGCGCCGCTGAAGAGTCCGTCGCCCTCCGAGGCGAGTCCTCTGGGCTCGCCGTCGATCACGATGCTCACCGCGCGGGCGCACGGGCGCAGCGCCCGGAAGACGATCCCGCCCGGGACCGGGTGGGCGCCGAGCAGCGCGTGCGGATCGTGATGGGCGCCCGCCAGCAGACGACCGCGGTCAGCGGGGTCCAGCGGCGGGGCCGCTGGGCACCGGGCGGGTCCGGAGGGCTCGGGCAGCGAGGTGTCGTCGTCGCGCAGGGCCACGGGTCAGTCTCCTCTCACGGCGAGACGCTCGATCGCCGCCATGGGCACGGGGAGCCAGTCCGGGCGGTGTCTGGCTTCGTAGAGGACTTCGTACACAGCTCGGTCGGTCTCGTAGGCACGCAGCAGTCCGTGCTTCTTGCGGGGGTCCCAGCCGGCCCGGGCCGCGTACCCGGCGCAGAACGCCTCCCGGCACCGGCGCGCCCACTCCGGACGCCAGGGGCGGCGCTGGCGGGCCGCGTAGTCGAAGGAGCGCAGCATGCCGGCGATGTCGCGTACGGGGGACTGGACGGTGCGCCGTTCGGCCAGCGGACGGGACGGCTCACCCTCGAAATCGATCACGAACCACTCGCGTCCCGCCCGCAGCACCTGCCCCAGGTGCAGATCTCCGTGGATGCGCTGGGCGGGCGGCCCCGGATCGCAGGCGACCAGCGCGCCGAAGGCGCCCCGCAGCCGGAGTACGAACGGCTTGAGGGCCGGTACGTAGTGCGCGGCGGAGTCCAGCCGCTCGGTCATCGCCGCCGCCGTACGGCCGCTCTCGTCGTGGACACCGGTGGGGAAGGCGGAGGCCAGCGCGAGGTGCACCTCGGCCGTGGCCCGCCCCAGCTCGCGTGCCTGTGCGGTGAAGTCGTCCCCGGTGGCGAGCGCGCGCATCGCCAGCGTCCAGCCGTCGGAGGCGTCCCGCAGATACGGCTGGAGCACGCCCAGCGTCGCCTCCTGCGGATGCGTGGTCCGGAACCAGGCCACCGGGGCGGGCACCCGGCGGCAGCCCTGCCCGGCCAGGGCGCCCGGCACCTCCAGGTCGGGGTTGATGCCGGGCTGGACGCGCCGGAAGAGCTTCAGGATGAACTCGTCGCCGTACACCAGCGAGGAGTTGGACTGCTCCGCGTCCAGCACCCGCGGCGGCAGCCCGGCCGGCACCGGCACGGACGGGTCGCACTCGAAGCGCAGCGGACCGGCCGAGCCCGGGCTCCGCAGCCGTTCCAGGAGCAGCTGCGTCGACCGGGGGTCCCGCAGGGCGTCGTAGACCGTCAGCCCCGCGAACGGTCCCTCCTCGGCCTGTCCGAGGAGCGCCCGGCCGAGCCGGGGCGAGAGGTGTTCGCGCACGCCGAGCAGCAGCTGGTAGCAGTCGCCGCCGGACGGGCCGCCGCCGAAGGCGGGCCCCGCCGTGTGACCGGTCCGCACCAGCAGGTGCAGACAACCCGGGAAGAGTTCGGTCATCGACAGCAGCCCGAGCTCCGTGACGGGCCGGTCCTTGCCCGCGAACCAGCGCTGCCGGGGCAGCCAGTCGCGCAGCAGGGAGCCGAGCGAGAGCATCGGGTCGGCGACGGCCGTGCGTCTGGGGCGGAGGAATGCGGTCTTCGGCATGGTGACGCGTCCTTTCGTCGGCACACGCTCAAAGTCGTCGACCGATGCGGGATGCCACTCGGGAGAGCCGGAACCAGTAGAAGCCGTGGCCGCCGAGGGTCAGCAGATACGGCAGTTCACCGATGGCCGGGAAGCGGACCCCGCCGAACAGCTCCACCGGATGCCGGCCGGTGAACTCCCGCAGATCGAGCTCCGTCGGCTGCGCGAACCGGGAGAAGTTGTTCACGCACAGCACGAGGTCCTCCCCGTTCTCCTCTGCCGAGGGTGCCTCCCGCAGGAAGGCCAGCACTGCCGGGTTGGACGACTGGAGCTCGGTGAAGGAGCCGAGGCCGAAGGCGTGGTTCTGTTTGCGGATCTCGATCATGCGGCGGGTCCAGTGCAGCAGCGAGGACGGCGACGCCATCGACGCCTCGACGTTCGTCACCTGGTGGCCGTAGACCGGGTCCATGATCGTGGGCAGGAACAGCCGCCCCGGATCGCTCGACGAGAACCCCGCGTTGCGGTCCGGGGTCCACTGCATCGGGGTGCGGACGGCGTCGCGGTCGCCGAGCCAGATGTTGTCGCCCATGCCGATCTCGTCGCCGTAGTAGAGGATCGGCGAGCCGGGCAGGGACAGCAGCAGGGCGGTGAACAGTTCGATCTGGTTGCGGTCGTTGTCGAGCAGGGGGGCGAGGCGCCGGCGGATGCCGATGTTGGCGCGCATGCGGGGGTCTTTGGCGTATTCCGCCCACATGTAGTCGCGTTCCTCGTCGGTGACCATTTCCAGGGTCAGCTCGTCGTGGTTGCGCAGGAAGATGCCCCACTGGCAGTTCGACGGGATCGCCGGAGTTTTGGCGAGGATCTCCGAGACGGGGTAGCGCGATTCCCGGCGTACCGCCATGAAGATCCTCGGCATGACCGGGAAATGAAAGGCCATATGGCATTCGTCACCGCCGGACCGGTAGTCGCCGAAGTAGTCGACGACGTCCTCCGGCCACTGGTTGGCCTCCGCCAGCAGCACCGTGTCCGGATACATCGCGTCGATTTCGCGTCGGACCCGTTTGAGGAACCCGTGGCTGGCGGGCAGGTTCTCGCAGTTGGTGCCTTCCTGCGCGTACAGGTACGGCACCGCGTCGAGCCGGAATCCGTCGATGCCGAGGTCAAGCCAGAAGCGCAGGGCGGCCAGGATCTCCTCCTGGACCGCCGGGTTCTGGTAGTTGAGGTCCGGCTGGTGGGAGAAGAAGCGGTGGAAGAAGTACTGCTGCCGGACGGGGTCGAAGGTCCAGTTGGAGGCTTCGGTGTCGACGAAGATGATCCGTGCGTCCTGGTACTGCTTGTCGTCGTCCGCCCACATGTAGTAGTCGCCGTAGGGGCCGTCGGGGTCGGCGCGGGACTCCTGGAACCACGGATGCTGGTCGCTGGTGTGGTTCATGACGAAGTCGATGATCACGCGCATGCCGCGCTGGTGGGCGGAGTCGACGAACTCCACGAAGTCGGCGAGGTCACCGAACTCCGGCAGGACGGCGGTGTAGTCCGAGACGTCGTAGCCACCGTCCCTGAGCGGGGACTTGAAGAACGGCGGCAGCCACAGACAGTCGACGCCCAGCCACTGCAGGTAGTCGAGTTTGGCGGTCAGACCCCTGAGGTCGCCCACGCCGTCGCCGTCGCTGTCCTGGAAGGAGCGGACCAGGACCTCGTAGAAGACGGCGCGTTTGAACCACTCCGGGTCCCGGTCTTTCGCGGGGGTGTCCTCGAAGGTGTCCGGTACGGGCTCGTTCACGGTCATGACGCGGGGGACCTTCCGATCTGCGGCGGGGCGGCCGTTCGCCGGACGTGGAACACATGCGCGGGCGCCCGGCCGGGCTCCAGCCGCACATAGTTGTTCCTGCTCCAGCGATAGGTCTCACCCGCCAGTTCGTCGTGCACGGACACGGACTCGTGCCCTTCCAGGCCGAGCCGCTCCATGTCCAACGAGACCGTGGCCTCCTGGGCGTGGTGCGGATCGAGATTGACGACCACCACAACGGTGTCCTGGCCCGAACGCTTGCTGTACGCGATCAGGCTGCCGTTGTCGGTGTGGTGGAAGTGGAGGTTCCTGAGCCGGTGCAGCGCGGGGTGGCGGCGCCGGATGGTGTTGAGGCGGGTGATGAGGGGGGCGATGCTGCGTCCCTCGCGTTCGGCTGTTTCCCAGTCGCGGGAGATGAGCTGGTATTTCTCGGAGTCGAGGTACTCCTCGCTGCCGTCCCTGACGGGGGTGTTCTCGCACAGTTCGTAGCCGCTGTAGATGCCCCAGGCCGGGGAGAGGGTGGCCGCGAGGACCGCGCGGACCTCGAAGGCGGGCCGGCCGCCGTGCTGGAGGTAGGCGTGCAGGATGTCGGGGGTGTTGGGGAAGAAGTTGGGCCGCATGTAGGCGG
>NZ_JARXYX010000040.1 GCF_029893585.1 Streptomyces sp. LBL | reverse complement strand
GGACGGCCACCCGGCAATCACCGCTGCCCACACCCCGAAGAAACACCCGGAACCCGCCCGACACCCATGATCAGCATTCACGCGGTGGATCGAGGCTCAGATGAGGTGCTTCTCAGGTGCGCTCGTTGAGATACCCGAGGAACTCGCCGTGCAGCAGGCCGTTCGACGCGGCCGCGTTGCCGCTGTGCGGCCCCGGGCGGCCGTCGAGGCCGGTGAAGGTACCACCGGCCTCCGTCACGATGATCGCGTTCGCGGCCATGTCCCAGAGGGAGAGCTCGGGTTCGGCGCAGAGGTCGACCGAGCCCTCGGCGACCATCATGTAGGGCCAGAAGTCCCCGTACGCGCGCGTGCGCCACACCTCGCGGGTCAGGTCCAGGAAGCCGCCCAGGCGCCCCTGGTCCTCCCAGCCGGTCAGCGAGGAGTACGCGAAGGAGGCGTCGGAGAGCTTCGAGACCCGGGAGACGTGCAGCCGGGAGGCCGAGGAGAGGCTGCGGCCGGAGAAGGCGCCGTGGTCCTTGGCGGCCCACCAGCGACGGCCGAGGGCGGGGGCGCTCACCACGCCGACGACCGGCTGGAAACCCGTCTCGCCCGCCTCCATCAGGGAGATGAGGGTGGCCCAGACAGGCACCCCGCGGACGTAGTTCTTCGTGCCGTCGATCGGATCGATGACCCAGCGGCGGGGGCCGGTGCCTTCGACGCCGAACTCCTCGCCGAGGATCGCGTCCCGGGGACGGGCACGTTGGAGCTGGCCACGGATGAGTTCTTCCGCGGACTTGTCCGCTTCGCTGACCGGAGTCATGTCCGGCTTCGTCTCCACCTTGAGGTCGAGAGCCTTGAAGCGGCCCATGGTGGCCGCGTCCGCCGCGTCCGCGAGGACATGGGCGAAGCGGAGGTCGTCGAGGTAGTCCGGCATGAAGGGAACGGTATCTGTCCTGGTGGGTACGGGCCACAGGGGGCTTTGACGGCAGGGGCGCCCGGGACGGCGGCTCGTATCGGCCGGCCGAGCGCCCCCGCGTGCCTTCGCGAACCCTTGACAGTGACTCTGTGCGCGTCAAATCTGGGCGCAGAGCCGATCGCCCCGGGAGGCGACGATGCCTGCAGCGCGCGAATCCCTGCTGGACGCCGCTTACACGGCGCTGGCGCGTCGGCCGTGGTCCGCCGTGCGGATGGTGGACGTGGCCGCGGCGGCCGGAGTGTCCCGGCAGACGCTGTACAACGAGTTCGGCAGCAAGGATGGGCTGGCCCGAGCACTCGTCCGCAGAGCGGCGGACGGGTATCTCACGGGAGTCGAGCGGGCGTTGAGCGTCCATGGCGACGCCCGGGAGCGGCTGACCGCGACCGCCGAGTGGACCGCCTCCACCGCCCGCGAGAACGCCCTGGTGCGGGCCATGCTCACCGGCTTCTGGAGCGAGCGGCTGCCCTCGCCGACGCTGACGGCCGTGCCGTCCTTCTCCGCCGTGCCGGCGCAGCGCCGCGCGGACGGGCCGCTGCCGTCCCCCGGTGACTTCCTGGTGCTCGTCCGGGACCGGGCCGTCGCCGTGCTCTCCGGGTCCGGCACGCCCACGTCGGAGGCCGCCGAACTGGCCCGCTCCTGCGAACTCGTCGTCCGGCTCGCACTGTCGTGCGTGGCGGCTTGGCCGGGCGAGGGCGGCGTGGCCGATCTCGTACGGAGTGCGCTGCCGCGTCAGTTGACGCCGTAGCGAGTGCGTCAGCGGGACGGGACGGGACGGGACGGGGGAAGTCTCGGGCGCCGGGGGAGCCTCAGCGCGACCGAGGGACTTTCAGTGCGACGGACGGGAGGGAGTCCCGGCGCGACCGAGAGACTCTCAGTGCGACGATCCCGACAGCTGGAGTCCGATCACGCCCATGATCACCAGGCTGATCGAGATGATCTTCAGGGTCGAGACGAGGTCGCCGAGGAAGATCATGCCGTAGATCGCCGTGCCCGCCGCGCCGATACCCGTCCACACCGCGTACGCGGGCCCCACGTCGAGCTTTTTCAGGGACAGGGTCAGCAGACCGAAACTGCCGAGTGCGAATATGCAGAACGCGATCGTGGGCCAGAGCCTGGTGAAGCCATGGGACAGCTTCAGGCAGACGGCGAAACCGGTCTCCAGGAACCCTGCCACGACGACCAGCAGCCACGCCATGTGCTGTCCTCCCGTACGTCCACGCGTCCCAGCGTTCAGGGACCCTTTTGTCTGGCTCTGGTCAGGCTTGGATCCTGCTCGGTGCGATTATGCCCTTACCGGACCTACGGGAAGACAAACAACGCGGAGGTCAGTCGCCTTCCGTGCGTTCCCTCGTCGACAGCAGCCGGCGCAGTGAGTACAGCCGGGCCGGATCCGCGTGGCCGTCGGCCACCCACTGGTCCAGCGCGCAGTCCGGCTCGTCATGGCTGCACGCGCGCGGGCAGCCCTCCGTGCCCGGCTCCAGGTCGGGGAAGGCATTGATCACCCGGGACGGGTCCACGTGGTGCAGGCCGAAGGACCGCAGGCCCGGGGTGTCGATCACCCAGCCGTCGTCGTCCGGCAGCGGCAGTGCGAGCGCCGAGGTGGTGGTGTGCCGACCGCGCCCCGTCACCGCGTTCACGTGGCCGGTGAGACGGCGGCGGTCCTCCGGGACCAGCGCGTTCACCAGGGTCGTCTTGCCGACGCCGGAGTGACCGATGAACGCCGTGATCCTGCCGTCCAGTTGCGCGCGTACCCGGTCCGTCGCGTCCCCGTTCTCCAGTTCCTGGCGGCTGGTGACCACATACGGGATGTCCAGGTCGCCGTACAGCTCCAGGAGCTTGTCGGGCGGGGTCAGGTCGGACTTGGTCATCACCAGCAAGGGTTCCAGGCCGGCGTCGAACGCCGCCACCAGGCAGCGGTCGATGAGACGTGGGCGGGGTTCCGGGTCGGCCAGAGCTGTCACGATCGCCAGTTGGTCGGCGTTGGCGACGACCACGCGCTCGTACGGATCGTCGTCGTCCGCCGTGCGCCGCAGGACCGAGGTGCGCTCTGCGATGCGGACGATCCGCGCGAGGGTGTCCTTCTGGCCGGTCAGGTCGCCGACGATGGCCACCCGGTCGCCGACCACCGCGGCCTTGCGGCCCAGCTCGCGGGCCTTCATCGCCAGCACGATCCGGTCGTCGACGAGGCAGGTGAGACGGCCCCGGTCGACGGTGAGGAC
Organism: Streptomyces sp. LBL; assembly: GCF_029893585.1. Lineage (GTDB taxonomy): Bacteria > Actinomycetota > Actinomycetes > Streptomycetales > Streptomycetaceae > Streptomyces. Next base: position 76,296 of record NZ_JARXYX010000040.1, on the reverse strand, counting down.
CATGCCCTCCACCGCGTCCTCATGCTTGGGCCGGATGTGCGTCCGGGGTCGGTTGCCCTTGCGGTTCGGGCGGGAGCGGATGTCGTCCTCGTCGGTGTTCTTGCCGTAGCGGCGCATGTCGTGATCCCCGTGGGCCTACGCCTCGAGCATCCCGGTCCACAGGCCGGGGAAGTCCGGGAGCGTCTTCGCCGTCGTCGCCACGTTCTCGATCTGCACGCCCTCCACCGCCAGGCCGATGATCGCGCCGGCCGTCGCCATGCGGTGGTCCTCGTACGTGTGGAAGATCCCGCCGTGCAGTCGGCGCGGCCGGATGTGCAGGCCGTCGGCCGATTCCGTGACGTCACCGCCGAGTTCGTTGATCTCCTTGGTGAGCGCGGCCAGCCGGTCCGTCTCGTGCAGCCGGAGGTGAGCCACGCCCCGAAGGGTGGAGGGTGAGTCCGCGAGGGCCGCGACCGCCGCGACACCTGGGGTCAGCTCGCCGACCTCGCCCAGGTCGACGTCGATGCCGTGGATCGCACCCGAACCGGTGAACTCCAGGCCGTACTCGGTCAGTTCGCAGGAACCGCCCATTTCGGTGAAGATCTCGCGCAGCCGGTCGCCGGGCTGGGTGGTGCGGGCCGGCCAGTCCGGGACGACGACCTTGCCGCCGGTCACCAGGGCCGCCGCCAGGAACGGCTGGGCGTTCGACAGGTCCGGCTCGATCGTCAGGTCACGGCCGAGCAGCGCGCCCGGGGTGACTCGCCAGACGTTCGGCTCGCCGCCCGACTCGGGGCTGTCCACCTGGGCGCCGACCGCGCGCAGCATGTCGACGGTCATCCGGATGTGCGGCATGGAGGGCAGCGTGGAGCCGGTGTGGCGGACCTCGACGCCCTGGTTGAAGCGTGGACCGGACAGCAGCAGGGCGCTCACGAACTGGGACGACGAGGACGCGTCGATCTCCACCAGGCCGCCGTCCAGGGCGCCCCCGCCGTGGACCGTCAGCGGCAGTGAGCCACGACCGTCGTCGTCGATCCGGGCGCCGAGGACGCGCAGGGCGTCGATCACACCGTGCAGGGGACGCTCGTACGACCTCGGGTCGCCGTCGAAGAGGACGGGGCCGTCGGCCAGCGTGGCCACCGGCGGCAGGAAGCGCATCACCGTGCCGGCGTTGCCGACGTCGACGGTGGCTGGGCCCCGCAGTCCGGCCGGCAGCACCCGCCAGGACTCACCGGTGCCGTCGGGGCCGACGCCCTCCTCGATGCCGACGCCCATCGTGCGCAGGGCGCCGGCCATCAGGAGGGTGTCGCGGGAGCGCAGGGGGCGGCGCAGCCAGCCGGGTTCGCTCGCGAGGGCGGCGAGCACGAGTGCCCGGTTGGTGACCGACTTGGACCCCGGCACGTGGACCGTCGCGTCGACGGCTCCGCTCGCGTGGGGGGCGGGCCAGAGGGCGGTGTGTACGTCGTTCGGGGCCATGGGCCCCACTTTATAAGGAGGGCGTCGTTCGGGTGCGGGAGCGTTGTGGCTGGTCGCGCCCCGGGGAGCGGAGCCGCACGTCGACACGGCCCGAGCCGATGTGGGCTGGTGACCCACATCGACGCGGCCTTGCGGCTCTGTGGGCGGGTCGCCCACGACGCGGCCCCGCGCCCTGTGGGCTGGTCACACCGCCAGCAGCCAGCGGCCTCCGCCTATCAAGGAGCACAGGCTCACCGCATGGAACAGAAACAGCCACAGCCCCGCCGGTACATGAGTCAGCCGTGACAACTGGTCCGCGTCCGAGTCGCCCGCGCCGCCGCGCGACCGTTTCGCCTGGAGTTCGAACGCCGGGCGAACGCCGCCGATCAGCAGGAACCAGACCACCGCGTACGCGAACGCCGCCTGCACCTGGGGGCCCGTCAGCCAGGAGACGATCACGAACGTGCCGCCGGAGACGAGCACGGTGAGCGCGCCGTAGGCGTTGCGGATCATCACCAGCATCGCCACCAGGAGGGCGCTCGCCAGCCACAGCAGGGCCGTGATGTGGCCGGTGCCGAGCAGGGCGGCGCCGCCGAGGCCGAGCAGCGGGGGAGCGGTGTAGCCGGCGGCGGCCGTGAGGATCATGCCGATGCCGTGCGGCTTGCCCCGGCTGACGGTCAGCCCGCTGGTGTCGGAGTGCAGTCGTATGCCGGTGAGGGTGCGGCCGGTGAGCAGCGCGATCAGGCCGTGGCCGCCCTCGTGCGCGATGGTGATGGCGTTGCGGGCGATGCGCCACACGCCGTGCGGGACGACCACGGCGATCGCGGCGGCGAGGGTCGCGAGCACCACCCACAGATCGGGGTCGGGCTGGCTGCCGAAGATCTCGTCCCAGAGGGAGGCGAGCGATTCGGATGCGATGGTGTGCATGGTCGGCAGTGGCTCCCGTAGGTGATCGAGTCGATGGAAGTCGATGGAAGTCGATGGAAGTCGATGGAAGTCGATAAAAAGGGGCTGGCGCGCGGGGCCTTCAGCGCGGGGGTGGTGGCCGGGCGGCGGGCGGGCCTGGCAGTGTGGCACGTATGTGCGGACGGTATGCATCGAGTCGTGGGCCAGAGAATCTCGCGGGAATCTTCGGGGTCGAGAAGTGGGAGCCCGAGGAGACCCTGGCACCCGACTACAACGTGGCCCCGACCAAGGAGGTCTACGCCGTTCTCGACCGCCCTCTCAAGGACGCGGACGAGTCGAGGCCGGTTCGACAGCTGCGGAAACTCAAGTGGGGACTGGTGCCGAGTTGGTCGAAGACCCCCGAAGGCGCCGCCCGCATGATCAACGCACGCGCGGAGACCGTGCACGAGAAGCCGTCGTACCGGCGGGCCTTCGCCGCCCGGCGCTGCGTCATCCCCGCCGACGGCTACTACGAGTGGGTCACCGGCGAGCAGGAGCGGGACCTGGAGGTCGAGGGAAAGAGGAAGCGGCCGCGCAAGCAGCCCTACTTCGTCCTCCCGGCCGACGGGTCGGTGTTCGCGATGGCCGGGCTGTACGAGTTCTGGCGGGACCGGACGCTGCCGGACGACCACCCGCAGGCCTGGTGGGTGACCTGCTCCGTGATCACCACGGAGGCAGAGACGAGCCCGCTCGCGGTGGCGCCCGAGCAGGGGCCGCACTCGTTGGCCGAGATCCATCCACGGATGCCGCTGATGCTGACCCCGGACCGCTGGGACGCCTGGCTCGACCCGTCCCGCACGGACCTCGACGACCTGCGCCCGCTGCTCGCACCGCCGGCCGAGGGACTGATGCGGGCCTACCCGGTGGCCACCGCGGTCAGCAACGTCCGCAACAACGGACCGGAGCTGTTGAAGGAGCTGGAAGGGCCCGAAGAGGGCACACTCTTCTGACGTGAGGAAAGAGCCCACCGAGCCCACCGAGCCCGCCGAGGTCAGTGAGCCCGCCGAGCCCACCCAGGTCGTCGACACCGACGCCGGGGTCGCCCGCATCACCTGGCACCGGGCGCGGAAGCCCCGGCTGCTGCTGGCCGTCAGTCACGGCGCCGGCGGCGGCATCGAGGCCCGCGATCTGCAGGCGCTCGCGCAGGTCCTCCCGGAGCACGGCGTGACCGTCGCCCTCGTCGAGCAGCCCTGGCGGGTGGCCGGAAAGAAGCTGGCCCCCGCGCCGAGGACCCTGGACGTGGGATGGCGGGGCATCTGGCCGGCGGTGGCCGAGCCCGGGCTGCCGGTGATCTCCGGCGGCCGCAGCGCCGGTGCCCGGGTCGCCTGTCGTACGGCGGCCGAGCTGGGCGCGCACGCCGTCCTCGCCCTCAGCTTCCCGCTCCACCCACCTGGCCGACCCGAGAGGTCCCGCGCCGGGGAGCTGCTCGGCGCCGGGGTGCCCACTCTCGTCGTACAAGGGGGCAACGACCCGTTCGGGAAGCCGGAGGAGTTCCCCGAAGGGGCGTACGAACTGGTCGAGGTGCCGTACGGCGATCACGGCTTCGCCGTACCGAAGCGGGCGCAGATCACCCAGGAGGAAGGGGTGGCGTTCGTCACGGAAGGGGTCCTCGCGTGGACCGCGTCGCTGGGATGAGTGGTTCGGGTCACGGGAACAAGTGGCGGGAATGATGCGGGCCGGGCTTGGCGTTGTGCCGGTCAGAAGTGCTGAAGCACAGGCACCGACGTCGTAGGGAAGGAAGTCCGCCGCATGGGTTCGACCATCTGCCCGAGCCGCAGCAGCCGCGCCGACTTGGACTGGACCGTGCTGCATGCGGCGAAGACCGCCCCTGTTCGGGCGGCGGGCGGACCGGATCGTCGTCTATCCTCCGATTCTGGCGGGACCGGTCTCGGTCGCGTCCGGAATCTTGAGGAGGTGGGTCCGGTCACCGGTACTGACGCAGGGACCGAACACGGCCAGGCGGAGCAGCCCGAGGGCGCGGGCAGGGGTACGGAGTCGGCCGCAGAGCGCACCGCGCGCTTCGAGCGTGACGCGCTCGAGTTCCTCGACCAGATGTACTCGGCCGCGCTGCGGATGACGCGCAACCCGGCCGATGCCGAGGACCTGGTGCAGGAGACGTACGCCAAGGCGTACGCGTCCTTCCACCAGTTCCGCGAGGGAACCAACCTCAAGGCATGGCTGTACCGGATCCTCACCAACACCTTCATCAACTCGTACCGCAAGAAGCAGCGCGAGCCCCAGCGCAGTGCGGCCGAGGAGATCGAGGACTGGCAGCTGGCCCGCGCCGAGTCGCACATGTCGACCGGTCTGCGCTCCGCGGAGTCGCAGGCGCTCGACCACCTGCCCGACTCGGACGTGAAGTCGGCGCTGCAGGCGATCCCCGAGGAATTCCGCATCGCCGTCTACCTCGCCGACGTAGAAGGCTTTGCGTACAAGGAGATCGCGGACATCATGGGGACCCCCATCGGTACGGTGATGTCCCGGCTGCACCGGGGCCGCCGTCAACTGCGCGGCATGCTGGAGGACTACGCCCGTGAGCGCGGGCTGGTCCCGGCGGGTGCCGGAGAGTCGAACGAAGCGAAAGGTTCGGACTCATGAGCTGCGGAGAGCCGCACGAGACGGACTGCAGTGAAGTACTCGATCATTTGTACGAATTTCTCGACAGTGAGATGCCGGACGTCGATCGGGACAAGTTCAAGCAGCACTTCACGGAGTGCTCGCCGTGCCTGGAGAAGTACGGTCTCGAGCAGGCCGTGAAGAAGCTGGTCAAGCGGTGCTGCGGACATGACGACGTGCCGAGCGACCTGCGTGCCAAGGTCCTGGGGCGGCTCGATCTGATCCGCACCGGGCAGACGGTGCCCGAGCACGACGTGACCGCCACTCCACAGGAGTCCTGACCGCCACTCCACAGGAGTCGTGGCCGCCCTCTCGTCACTCGAACGTGCTAATCAGCGGGTCATAAGCCCGCAGCTCCCCGTCCTGCCGCCCTAGGCTCGGGATCCAGAGCAGGCGCGGTCGGGGAGGGCGTGATGGAGGCGGTACCGGCACGGGCACGGGCGTACGTCGCCTGTGTCGTCGCCCTCGCGCTGTTCTGTCTGTTGCCGCTCTCGCCGCTGTCGGCCGTGCCGCCGCTGTCGGCGGTGCGGACGCCCTGGTGGGCGGTCGCGCTGCTCGCCGTGCTGTACGCCGGCTGCGAGCAGGCCGCCGCCCGGTGGCGGTTCGCCGGGACCTTCTACCCGGTCCTCCTCGCGGGGGCTTTTCTGTTGCCCCCGTCGGCCGCCGCGCTGGTTGCGCTGCCAGGGGCGCTGCTGTCCCTGGTCGAGCAGCGACCGCGGTGGCTGCGGCGCGTGTGGCGGGCGGCCCAGCTCGTTGTCGGCGTGTGGGTGGCCGCGCGGGTGCACGGAGCGCTGGGCGGGCCGGACGCCGTCGTCGGCTCCGACTTCCCGTACGCGCTCGTCCCGGCCGGGGCAGCCGTGCTGGCGTTCTGTCTGGCGCTGAGCGTGCTGGACGCGGGGATCCTGGCCCTCGCCGAGCGCGTTCCCGTACGACGGGCCTGGCGCGGGTTGTTCCTGCGCTCCCTCGCACCGGTCGCCGTGCACGGGCCGGCCGGACTGATGATGGCCGTGCTGTGGCGCAGTCCGTACGGTCCTGTCGCCGCGCTGCTGGTCCTGCTGCCGATGTGTGTGTCCTGGTGGGTGTTCGCCCAGTACCACCGGGAGCGGGCCGCCCATCAGTCGACGATCAGGGCGCGCGTGCAGGCCGTCGACATCAAGGACGGGTACACCCGCGGACACAGTGAGCGGGTCGGACAGGCCTCGATGATGATCGCGCGTGAGCTCGGGATGGACGAGGACCGCGTCGAGGTGCTGCGGTTCGCCGGGATCCTGCACGACGTGGGGAAGCTGGGCGTGCCCACGCGGCTGCTGCGCAAGGACGGGCCGCTGACTGCCGAGGAACGGCGGGTGATCGAGCTGCACCCCGAGTACGGGCACGAGATGGTGCGCGGGATCTCCTTCCTCGGGGAGGCCCGGGCGGCCGTCCTGCACCACCATGAGCGGCTGGACGGGAGCGGTTATCCCTACGGGCTGGTGGGCAACCAGATCCCGGAGTCCGCACGGGTGGTGGCCGTCGCGGACGCGTTCGACGCGATGACGTCCACGCGGTGCTACCGGCGGGCCCGGCCCGTGCCGGTGGCGCTGGAGGAGCTCAAGCGGTGTGCGGGCACACAGTTCGACCCGCTGATGGTGGAGGCCTTCGTCCGGGCGCTGGGCAGACACGGTTGGCACCCGGTCGTGACCGCCGGCCAGGGTGGGCACCCGGTCGTGACCGCCGGCCAGGGTGGGCACCCGGTCGTGACCGCGGACCAGGGTGGGCACCCGGTTGTGACCGCCGGCCAGGGTGGGCACCCGGTTGTGACCGCGGACCAGGGTGGGAATCCGGCCATGTCCGCCGACCACGGTGGGCACCCGACCGTGCCGCCCGACGAGTCCAGCCCGCCGCACCCCAGCCCGCCGCACCCCCGTCCGGCGCCCTTCGGACCGCCGGGGACGCGATGAGCCCGCGTCGGCCTCCGGCGCTGCTCGCCCTCGTCCACGCCCTGGCCGGCGTCCTCGCCGCGGTCTGTCTCGCCGCCACCCTCTGGACCGGGATCGAGGAACGCGGTGTCGCTCTCGCCTTCGGTCTGCTGGTCACCGTCGGTGAGCTCACCCGGTGGACCGGCGCACAGGTCAGGGAGGCCGCGCCGCTCGCCGCCGCGGGGGCGCTGTCGTACGCCCTGCTCGGGGCGGAGGCGGGGCAGCAGACTCGGCACGGGGTAGGCCAGGTCGTCGCGGTCGTGCTCGCCGCCGTGCTCCTCGGCAGCGTGCCGCACATCGCGCGGGGGAGGGGGCCGGCCCTCGACCATCTGGCCCGGCGCGTGCTCACCGTCGGATTCGCCACCGTGTGCTTCCAACCCCTGTACAGCCAGGGAGTGTTGCAGGAGTGGGGCGGCCCGGCGTACGCCCTGTTGCTGCTCGCGCTGCTCTCCCTCACCGCGCTGTGCGACGCCGTGCTCGCCGCCGCGCTGGCCCACTCCCGCACCGGGTGGCCGTTTTGCCCCCTGCTGCGGGACGAGTTGCGGGAGCTGCTCGGGATCGGGTCCGTGGTGTGTGCGACCGGGGCGGTGATGGCGATCGCGGTGGCCGTCGTCGGCCTGTGGGCGGTGCCCGTGTTCTCGTTGCCGCTGTTGCTCACCCAGCTCTCCTTCCGTCGGTACGCGGCCGTTCGGGCCACCTATCGGCAGACCATCACCTCACTCGCTCGGGCCACCGAGATCGCCGGGTGCACGCCGACCGGGCACGCTCGTCGCGTCGCCGCGCTCAGCCTCGCCGTCGGGCGGGACCTGGGGCTGTCCGGACCCGAGCTCACCGTCCTGGAGTACGCGGCCCTCATGCACGACATCGGCCAGCTGAGCCTCGTCGACCCGGTACCGGCGGGTGCCACCGCCGCGCTGCCCCAGGCGGAGCAACGGCGGGTCGCCCTGCTCGGCGGTGCCGTCGTCCGGCAGACCGGGGTGGACCTCCAGGTGGCGGCGGTCGTGGAACGGCAGGCCGACCCCTGCGCGGAGCAACCGGTCGCCGCGCGGATCGTGCGCGCCGTCAACGCGTACGAGGAGAAGACCCGGGACGCCGGTCCCGGCGGGCCGCTGACGGCACTGGAGGAGCTGCGCCTGGCCGGGGCCGGGGAGTACGCCCCCGAGGTGGTCGAGGCGCTGGCCAGAGTCCTCTCGCGGGACTGTCTGACCCCCGCCCAGGCTGGGTAACCCATGGGTAATGAGCGCCCTTCCAGGCGTACGTGGTTGGATGCGATGGAGAGGGTGACCGGGGGCACAGCCAGCCCACTCCACGGAACTGGCAGGCGGGAATCGTGAGGATCTTCGGCAAGGGACGGCACCGGCCCTCCGCCTCCTGGCGGCAGGCCACAGACCGAGCGTTCACACTGATCGGCGACGGTCGGTACGAGGACGCGGGCGCACTGCTGACGCGGGCCGCCGATCTGGAGCCCTGGCTGTCGGAGTCCTGGTTCAACCTCGCTCTCCTGCACAAGTTCCGGCACGACTGGGAGCAGGCCCGGGCGGCGGGACTGCGCGCGGTGGCCCTGCTCGACCGGGAGTCCGGGGCGCCCGACTGGTGGAACGTCGGCATCGCCGCCACCGGACTGCAGGACTGGCCGTTGGCCCGGCGGGCCTGGCAGGCGTACGGACTGCGGGTGCCCGGCGGTGCCACGGCCAACGGCGAGCCGCTCGGCATGGACCTCGGCAGCGCGGCCGTACGGCTGTCCCCGGAGGGGGAGGCCGAGGTGGTGTGGGGGCGGCGGCTGGACCCCGCCCGCATCGAGGTGCTGTCCATTCCGCTGCCCTCGTCAGGGCGGCGCTGGGGCGAGGTCGTCCTGCACGACGGGGTGCCGCACGGGGAGCGGACCACCACCGCCGGGCACGCCTATCCGGTGTTCGACGAGATCGAGCTGTGGGCGCCTTCTCCGGTGCCGACGTGGGTGGTGCTGCTGGAGGCCGCGACGGAGGCGGACCGGGACGCGTTGGAACAACTGGCCGCGGACGCGGGGTTCGCGGCGGAGGACTGGTCCTCGTCGGTGCGGTTGCTGTGCCGGATGTGTTCCGAGTCGCGGATGCCGTCCGACGAGGGCGACGGGGACCATCTCGATCCGCATGATCACAGTGAGCCGGGGCATCCCGGGCCGCTCGGGCATCGGACCGACGGGCAGCTGTGGGTGCCGGAGCGGGAGTGCGGGGTGGCTGCGCCCGCCTCGCTGGTTCGGGGGTTGCTGGACGGGTGGGTCGCCGACAGCCCCGATTCCAGGGACTGGCGGGATCTCGAAGAGGTCTGCTGAGCCGATCCCGCGCCGCGTCTCCCTTTAGGCTGTACTCGCAGAGTCTCCGGACTCCGCAGAATCTCCCAGGCTTGCAGGAAGGCGTACGTCGGTCATGGCGCAGCAGGACACCGATCAGCAGCACGCGGGCGTGCTCCCCGTGGACGACGAGGGCTTCGTCATCGACACCGAGGAGACCGAGGAGCGCGAGAACGCCTGGCGTGAGCGCGGTACCTCGCGGCCGATCACGGTCGTCGGAAACCCGGTGCTGCACAAGGAGTGCAAGGACGTCACCGAGTTCGGCGTGGAGCTGGACGAACTGGTCGCGGACATGTTCGCCTCGCAGCGCACCGCGGAGGGCGTCGGTCTCGCCGCCAACCAGATCGGCGTCGACCTGAAGGTGTTCGTCTACGACTGCATGGACGACGAGGACAGGCGGCACGTCGGTGTCGTGTGCAACCCGAAGGTCGTGGACCTGCCCGCCGACCAGCGCCGGCTGGACGACAGCAACGAGGGCTGTCTGTCCGTGCCCACCGCGTACGCGCCGCTCGCCCGCCCGGACTACGCCGAGGTGACCGGGCAGGACGAGAAGGGCAACCCGGTCAGGGTCCGCGGCACCGGCTACTTCGCTCGGTGTTTGCAGCACGAGACGGATCACCTGTACGGCTACCTCTACATCGACCGGCTCTCCAAGCGTGAACGCAAGGACGCGCTGCGGCAGATGGCCGAGAACGAGCCCCGCTACCCCGTGGTCGCCAACGACTGAGGTCGCTCGCTCCTCCCAACTCCCTTCCGAGCGGCGTCTGTTCAGGAACACCCTTCCTTGAACAGGCGCCGTTCGTCTGTCCGTCGCACCTTTGATCGCCTGCGCTCCTCCAGTGATCGACAACCGTTCGCACAAGGGGAGAACGTCGGCACTGTGGGGTAGCGAATAGAGCAAATCCGTTCCCAGGAAGGTCAGTTGTGTAGCTGAATGGGATGAGCGGGGATACGCAACGGCGCACGCCCGGCACAGCGGGAGGGGCGTTGCGCTACTGGCGGCTGGAAGGGGTTTGTTCGTGCCTGCTTTCCCACACAGCACCACATCGACACCGACGGCGATCGCGGTTCCACCGGCGCTCTCTCTCCGGGTGATCGAAACAGCGTTTCCCAGGCAGGTGCACCCGTATTGGCCCAGGCTCCAAGAGAAAACCCGAACCTGGCTTCTGGAAAAACGGCTCATGCCGACGGACATGGTGGAGGAACATGCCGACGGCCTCTGCTACACCGACCTCATGGCGGGCTACTACCTGGGCGCCCCCGACGAGGTCCTGCAGGCGATAGCGGACTACAGCGCGTGGTTCTTCGTCTGGGACGACCGCCACGACCGCGACATCGTGCACGGCCGCCCGGCCGCCTGGCGGCGGCTGAGGTTCCGGTTGCACAGGGCCCTCGACGCCCCCCGGGACCATCTGCACCACAAGGATCCCCTGGTCGCCGGGTTCGCCGACAGCATGGTGCGGTTGTACTCGTTTCTGCCCCGGACGTGGAACGCCCGCTTCGCCCGGCACTTCCACGAGGTGATCGAGGCGTACGACCGGGAATACCGCAACCGCGCCGAGAGGATCGTCCCGACCGTCGAGGAATACCTGGCGCTGCGCCGGCTCACCTTCGCGCACTGGATCTGGACGGATCTGCTGGAGCCGAGCGCCGGCTGTGAACTCCCGGACCTCGTGCGGAATCACCCGGTATATCGGCGTCCCGCGCTGCTCAGTCAGGAATTCGCCGCCTGGTACAACGACCTCTGTTCCCTGCCCAAGGAAATAGCGGGCGACGAGGTGCACAATCTCGGAATCAGCCTCATCACACACGAGGGACGGACTCTGGAGGAAGCGGTCGCGGAGATCCGGCGGCGCGTGGAGGAATGCATAGCGGAATTCCTCGTCGCCGAACAGGACGCCCTGCGTTTCTCCGACGGCCTCGCCGACGGCACCGTTCGCGGAAAAGAGCTCAGCGCCGCGGTGCGGGCCTGTGTCTGCAATATGCGGAACTGGTTCAGCACCGTCTACTGGTTCCACCACGAGTCCGGCCGGTACCGGGTGGACAGCTGGGACGACCGGTCCACGCCCCCGTACGTCACCAACGAAACGGCAGGTGAGAAATGACCGTCGAGTCTGTGAAGCCCGAGGACTCCCCGGCTCAGGAGCTGCGTGAGCCCCCTTTCGCGGGCGGGGGTGTCCCCGGCCTCGGCCACGGCTGGAAGCTGGTCCGCGACCCGCTGGGGTTCCTGGCCCGGCTGCGCGACGACGGCGACCTGGTCCGGCTGCGGCTCGGCCCGAAGACGGTGTACGCCGTCACCGCGCCGCACCTTGTCGGCGACATGCTGACGAGCCCGGGGTACGAGATCGGCGGGCCGCTGTGGGACACCCTGGACGTGCTGCTGGGCAAGGGGGTGGCGACCAGCAACGGGACGCTGCACCGGCGCCAGCGGCAGACCATCCAGCCCTCGTTCCGCAAGGACGTCATCCACGAGTACGAGCGGGTCATGGTCGAGGAGTCGCTCGCCTTCGCCGGACGCTGGCAGGCGGGGGACACCGTCGACGTCACCTCGGAGGCGTTCCGGGTGGGCGTGCGCATGACGGCCCGGTGCTTCCTGCAGATCGAGCACATCGACGACCTGGCCGAGCGGCTGAGTACCGCCCTCGCCACCGTGTTCGGCGGGATGTACCGGCGGATGATCCTTTCCTTCGGTCCCTTCTACCGGCTGCCGCTTCCTTCGCACCGTGAATTCGACCGGGCACTGGCCGAGTTGCACCGGCTCGCCGACGAGGTCATCGCCGAACGCCGGGCCGCCGCCGAGCAGCCCGACGATTTGCTGACCGCCTTGCTGGCGGCAAAGAACGAGAAAGGTGAACCGGTCGACGACCAGGAGGTGCACGATCAGGTCATAGCGATTCTCACGCCGGGCAGTGAAACCGTGGGGTCCCAGTTGATGTGGATCTTGCAGTTGTTGGCGGAGCATCCGGAACAGGCGGACCGGGTGAGTGCGGAGGTGAAATCGGTCGTGGGCGACCGCCCGGTCGCATTCGGCGATCTCCGCGAGCTGACCCACACCAACAATGTGGTCACCGAAGCACTGCGCATACGTCCCGCCGTGTGGATTCTGACGCGGCGGGCCATGGCCGAGACACAACTGGGCGGGTATCGCATTCCGGCCGGAGCGGACATCGTATACAGCCCGCTCGCTCTCCAACGTGACCCCCGGTCCTACGAACAGCACCTCGACTTCGACCCCGACCGCTGGCTCCCGGGGCACTCCGAGAAGGTGCCGAAGTACGCGATGAGCCCCTTCAGCGCGGGCAACCGGAAATGCCCGGCCGACCACTTCTCGGTGGCCGAGCTCGGCATCATCCTGGCGACCGTGATCCCGAAGTGGCGCTTCGAGCGCCTCCCGGAGGCCGACGAGTCGGCCCGGGTGGGCATCACCCTGCGGCCGAAGCGGCTGCTGCTGAAGGCGCTGCCGCGCTGACGGGACCTGGCCGCGCGGCGCCCGTGTCGGCTCCGGCCCTCTCTCCGGCCCAGGTTCAGCTCCTGAACCCCCTACGGCTCCATGAGGGAGAACGGGTTCTCGGAGCCGTACACCGGGTGGACCCTGCTGCCGGAGCGCGTCGTCGAACGGCTCCGGCTCCTCGTGGGTGCGGCGGACGGCCCGGGTTGCGGGGTCCAGCCGGAGTGATTCCATGGAGATACGGTGTCGGCACGCGCGGTCCTCGTCCTGAGAAGCACTCTCGGAAGGAGACCTCCATGACGAGGGTCGTCCGTCACCCGTCCGGCAAGGAGCGGCCGCGCAACGCACCGATGGCGACGCTGGACCTGAGACGGGTGGGCAGCCGCATCGGGCGCGTCTGCCTCGGTCACTGTCACACCCTGACCGTCCGTCTGGAGGCCCACCGCGGCACGCCGCGCCCCAAGAAGTGGCGCAGATGGGTCTCCTACACGAACGCCACCAGGGCCGTCTGGCTGCTGGCCACGCTCGCGGTGCTCGCCTGGATCGGGGAGGGCCTGTACATCCTGATCGTGCAGCACACGACCTCCTTCGAGAAGTGGCGGAAGAGCAACGATGGGGTCGGCGCCCTGCTCATCTTCCTAGGTCCGGTCCTCACCGCTTCGCTCGCCGCCGCGCTCTTCCTCTTCTGCTGGTACCGGTGGACCAAGAAGCGCTACCTCGTGAAGGCACGCGAGGACCCGCGGAGACTGGTGCCCACCGCCGGACCGGACACCGCCGAGATCGTCGGCCGTGAGGAGATCGCCCAGGTCATCGCCGAGCGGCTGCGGGACCGCAACACCCGCCGGCCCTATCTGCTCGTCGGCGGTGTCGGCGTGGGGAAGACCGCCGTCCTCGTCCGGCTCACCGAACTGCTGGCCGAGCAGCACGCCGTGCCCGTGCCGATCCGGCTGCGGGACGCGGCCGACGGGACCGACCTGAACTTCGAACGCCTGGCCAGGCAGCGCTTCGCCGACGAGGCCCCCCAGGGCATCCTCGCCCGCGGCAAGACCGAGCGCGTCTGGCAGCAACTCCTCGCGGACGACAAGCCGGTGGTCATCGCCGACGGACTGGAGGAGGCGCTCCTCGACGACGAGCTCCAGCAGAACCGGGACAACATCATCCGCCGGGCCATCGAGCGGGCCTACGCCGAGAAGCTGCCGCTGGTCATCGCCTCCCGCCCGCACAGTCCGCTGGAGAACACCTCCGCGGCGATCGTGGAGCTGGAACCGCTGAGCGGGGAGGCGGCGCTGCGCTTCGTCGCGGCGCACACGCCGGACACGGACGAGCGCCGGGTGGACTGGATCGTGGAGACCGCGGAGGTGACCGAATCGCCCGTCTATCTGCACATCGCCCGCGAACTGCACCGCCACGGAGCCCTGGAGCACGACCGGCCGGGCGACGATCCGCAGCACATGAACACGCGCAGCCGGGACCGCGGCACACTGCGGCTCTGGCTGCTGGAGACGTGGGACGAGGCCCTGTGCGAGGGCCGGCTGCGTGACGACGTCGCACTGGTTCCGCAGGAACGCCGCGACACCCTCGAAGTGGTCTCCGCCCTGGCGTGTATCGGACTGCTCCAGGACAAGCTGGAGGTCGGCCTCGCGGAACTGCTCGACACGGACGTCCACCCCGGTCCGGCGCGGCGCGCGAAGGCCCGGGCGGAGTACCTGTGGACCACGCGACGTCCCTTCGACCGGTACGGCAAACGCCAGAACGTCTTCTCCGAGTGGCACCGGCAACAGATCTGGAACGCGCTCTGCGAGAGGCTCAGCGAAGCGGAGCGGCGGCGTCTGCGTGAGGGGAACCTGGACCAGTGCCATGCCGCCCTCGCCCGCCTGGTCGGCAACGCGGACAAGCTCAAGTTCGTGGAGGGCTTCTCGAGAAAGGTCCGCTTCCCGCACAGCATCATCCAGGCCTACTTCGGCTACCGCCTGCTGAACCACCTGGGCGAGCGGGGCGCCGGCGATCTGACCGAGGAGGCCCTGCAGCCGCCCGGTCCCAGCCGGGAACTGCTGGTGGCTCTGGTGCTGTTGTCCCGTCGACAGGCGGCGGGGCCCAGGACCCGCGGGCGGGGTGTCCGGACCGAGGTGAGGAGGGAGATCCAGGAGCGGGTACGGCAGTCAGCTGTGCAGGGGCGCCCGCTGGCCCACCGGTTGTGCGCGGCCGCGAACCATCGTACGGACGACCCCAAGGCACTCGACATCTACGCGGCGGCCCTGGAGATCGAGAGCGTGGAGGACGACCCGGCACGGCTGAGCGACATCGTCGCTACGGTCCGCGCCCGCTGGGCCGGCATCAAGGGAGACCAGCGCACCGTCGAGGACGCGAAGCTGAGGGTGCTCAAGCAACTCGGGGCCGCGCTGCGGAAGGTGTCCGACAAGATCGACACCACCCCGCTGTACGGACAGCTCTTCGAGTTGAGCATCGAGGAACCGTCGTACTCCATACGTCTGGCCGCGGCCCAGGAGTTCGGCACCGGCGGCAACGCGGCGTTCGCCGTGATCCGCGAGCTGGGTGGCCTGAACAGCGATCCCGTGAAGGAGTACAACGACCGACTCGGCGAGCTGAAGGCATCGAAAAGAACGCAGTACGAGGCATGGGCCCCGCGCATGAGGCGGGCCAGGGCGGCCGGCGCGTCCTCACGGGCCGCCTGCGCCGACCACATCAGGCAGCTGCAGTGCGACCGGCAGGAGATCAACCGGAGTTACCGGAAGCAACGGGTCGATCTGCTCCGGGCGTTCGTGATGCGGGCCTGGATGGTCCCCATGCTCCTGGGCTCCGTCGACGAGGCCCACCGTGACGAGGCCCGGGAACGCCTCACCAAGTGGATGCGCCACCTCGACCCGGCCTTCACCGGCGGCACTCCCGACCTGCCGCTCGCCCTCGAGGCCGCGCTGGCCCAGGGCTTCAAGTACGCGGCCAACCGCCGCAAGCGGCACCCGCAGACCTACCCGGGCGGACGCGCCGACCTGATCCGGCAGGCGGAGACCGTGCTGCAGCAGTCCCGGTGCTGGTACGCGCAGCTCACCCTGCTCCAGGCGCTGTGCCTGTGGGAGCTGCCGGACAGTGTGGGCGTCCACGAGCCGGACGGCGACACCGTGGCGGGGCAGGGCGCCGACCGTAACGGCAAACCCGAGGCCCGGTCGATCACGGGGATGACCGCCGTACAGACCGTCCAGCGCTGGCTGTCGATGGCCGGCACGGTGAACCGGGTACCCGGCCAACCCGGCGTGAACGGCGACGCGACCCGGCGGTGCCTGCATCCGTTCGTCGCCGAGGCGGGCGACATGGTGGCCCTCGCCCTGGAGACCGGACAGCCCGAGCGCTTCCTCTGGATCGACGAGAAGAGCGTCGCCGACAACGTCGGTGCCCGCACCGGCAACCCCTGCGGATACCGTAAGCACAACCTGTGGATTCCGCCCTCGGTCGGGTGGAGCACCCTCGACGCGCGCGCCCAACGCCTCGTCGCCGACCTGCTGGTGATGCTCAACCTCATCGAGCGGGACGGGCACCCGGACGAGGTCGAGGAGCGGCTGGCCCGCATGGAGCAGCCCGACATGGCGCTCCCACCGTGCATCCGTGCGAACCGGGAGCCGCTGCGGCCCGACCTGCGGGCCGGTATCTCGGTTCCGCCCGCGCCGGGCAGCACGTGTCTGCCCGACTGCAAGTTCCAGCTCTGCCCGTACCCGCCCGGGGGCTGTGTGCCCCGGGGAGAGATACGCGAGCCGTTCTGCCGGCAGCAGCAGGCCCTGCTGCCCGGCCGTGTGCGGCGGTACTTCCCCAGGCTGCTGCATCGGAAGACGCCGCCCTGGGTCAGCATGCGGGTACGGGAACTGGACGACTTCTGGAACGCGATGGCCGGGCGGACGAGGAACTAGCGTCCGGCGTCCAGCGGGTTGCGGGTGGCGTCCGGCGTCCAGCGGGTTGCGGGTGGCGTCCGGAGTCCAGCGGGAGGCGGGAGGCGTCCGGCGTTCCGCGGGTACGGCAACGGGCCGCCGTGGATCCGGCGCTTCGGCGGCCCGCTGCCCTCTTCAGTTCGGCCTAGTGGGCCGCGCCCGCGGTCGCCGGCGGGAGTTCCTCCTGTACGCCGGGGTCGCCCGCGTCCGCCGTGTAGTCCTCCGGGGACGTCTCGTCGATACCCTCCGGGGCCTTCAGCGCCTTCAGGACGAAGGTCAGCACCACCGTCACCACCACGTTCAGCACGAACGCCGTCAGGCCGATGTAGCCGATCTCGCCGATGCCGGGGATCTCCTTCGCGGAGCCGCCGAAGTGCTTCTGCGTCGGTGAGGCGACGCCGTACGCGGCGAGGGTGCCGTACACCATGCCGACCGCCCAGCCGGCGAGCAGGGCCCAGCGGTGGAACCAGCGGGTGAACAGGCCGCCGACCAGGGCCGGGAAGGTCTGCAGGATCCAGATGCCGCCCAGCAGCTGGAAGTTGATCGCGACGGTCTTGTCCATCGTCAGGACGAAGGCCAGCGCGCCCACCTTCACCAGCAGCGACACCAGCTTGGAGACGCGGGTCTCCTCCTTCGGCGTGGCGTCCGGCTTGATGAAGTCCTTGTAGATGTTGCGGGTGAAGAGGTTCGCGGCCGCGATCGACATGATCGCCGCCGGGACCAGCGCGCCGATGCCGATCGCCGCGAAGGCCACGCCCGCGAACCAGTCCGGGAACATGTCCTCGAACAGCTGCGGGATCGCCAACTGCCCGTTGCTCACCTTGACTCCGGCCGCGATCGCCATGAAGCCCAGCAGTGCCAGCAGGCCCAGCATGAAGGAGTACAGCGGCAGGATCGTGGTGTTGCGGCGGATCACCTCACGGCTGCGGGAGGAGAGGGTCGCGGTGATCGAGTGCGGGTACATGAAGAGCGCCAGCGCGGAGCCCAACGCGAGCGTGGCGTACGTCCATTGGCCGGCCTCGGCCGGGGCCAGGGCGCCGCGTGGCTTGCCCGTCGCCGGGTTCGTCTGCGCGAACGCGTCACCGGCCTTGGCGAAGATGTCGTCGAAGCCGCCCAGCTTGATCGGGATGTAGATGATCGCCACCGCGATGACGAGGTAGATCAGCGTGTCCTTCACGAACGCGATCAACGCGGGCGCGCGCAGACCCGACGAGTACGTGTACGCGGCCAGCACGCCGAAGGCGATCAGCAGCGGCAGGTCCTTGAGGAACCAGTTGGTGTCCTCGCCGCCGCCGACGCCCATCACGTCCAGCACGGCCTGGATGCCGACCAGTTGGAGCGCGATGTACGGCATGGTCGCCAGGATGCCGGTGACGGCCACCGCCAGCGACAGCCCCTTCGAGCCGAACCGGCCGCGTACGAAGTCCGAGGTGGTCACGTACCCGTGCTTGTGCGAGACCGACCACAGGCGGGGCAGGAAGGTGAAGATCAGCGGGTAGACGAGGATGGTGTAGGGGACCGCGAAGAACCCGGACGCGCCCGCCGCGTAGATCGCCGCCGGCACGGCGACGAAGGTATACGCCGTGTACAGGTCGCCGCCGAGCAGGAACCAGGTGATCCAGGTGCCGAACGACCGGCCGCCCAGGCCCCATTCGTCGAGGCTGTGCTCGTCCGTGGCCCGGCGCCAGCGCGCGGCCAGGAAGCCCAGGATCGTGACGGCCAGGAAGAAGAAGATGAAGACGGCGAGTGCGACGCCGTTCACGCCGTCGTTCACTTCGACGCACCCCCGTTCGTGGACCGGGCGTCGGCACGGCCGCGTTGGTCACGCCGCCACAGCCCGTACGCGGTCATCGTCAGCGCGGTGGAGATCAGCACCCACACCATCTGGTACCAGTAGAAGAAGGGGATGCCGATGAACGCCGGGTCGGTCTTGGCGTACGAACCCACCCACAGCATCGCCACGAACGGCGCGATCAGACAGACGGCGATGACCACGCGGACCGGTGTCACCGTCGGTGGTCTCACTTCAGGCGCATCTGACATTCGGCGGCTCCGTCCCCTCGCTGATCATCTGTGGAATGCGCAGGCAATCTAGGTCACGGCGTCGCAGCTGCGGAACCCCTCGTCCGCATACCGGTATGTGTCGGTTGTGTGTCGGCCGCTGCGGCGGGGTCAGCGGCAACGGAACCGCCTCCCGCACACGTCGACCGCACACGTCGACTGCACAAGTCCGCCGCACAAGTCCGCCGCACAGGTCCGCGGCGCAGGTCGACCGCACAGGTCGACCGCACAGGTCCACCGCACGCGCCGACTGCCCTAGTCGACAGGCCTCTTCAGTCGGGCGACGAACTTGTACCGGTCCCCCCGGTACACCGACCGCACCCACTCCACCGGCTGTCCCTGCCGGTCGAGGGAGTGCCTCGACAGCATCAGCATCGGCAGGCCGACGTCCGTGCCGAGCAGGCCCGCCTCGCGCGGGGTGGCCAGCGAGGTCTCTATGGTCTCCTCGGCCTCGGCGAGATGGATGTCGTACACCTCGGCGAGTGCGGTGTAGAGGGAGGTGTACTTGACCAGTGACCTGCGCAGGGCCGGGAAGCGTTTCGCGCTCAGGTGGGTCGTCTCGATGGCCATCGGTTCGCTGTTCGCCATGCGCAGACGCTCGATGCGCAGCACCCGCCCGCCGGCCGTGATGTCGAGCAACCCGGCGAGCCGGTCGTCGGCGGTGATGTAGCCGATGTCCAGCAGTTGGGAGGTGGGTTCGAGACCCTGGGCGCGCATGTCCTCGGTGTACGAGGTGAGTTGGAGCGCCTGGGAGACCTTCGGCTTGGCGACGAACGTGCCCTTGCCCTGGATGCGTTCCAGGCGTCCCTCGACGACCAGCTCCTGCAGTGCCTGACGGACAGTGGTGCGTGAGGTGTCGAACTCGGCGGCCAGGGTGCGCTCGGGCGGTACCGGCGTGCCGGGCGACTGGGTCTCCGTCATGTCGAGCAGGTGCTTCTTCAGGCGGTAGTACTTGGGCACGCGCGCGGTACGGACACTCGCCCCACCCTCGTTCTCCGCACTGCTGAGGTCGGTGCTCATGCTCTGCCTTCCCGGCTCCGGATGCGCTCACATCGTGGCACGGCAGCGTATCGGGATGTCTTCCGCACGCTCCGTGATCCCTTCTGTATACCGCCGCCATCTCTTTTGGTCTAGTCCACCAAGTCATGTGGTCTATCGGAAGTGTGCCCTCCGGCGTGGATGTTTTCGATGGGTTCTTACTTAAAGGTTCCTCCATATGTAGGTCGCATAACGGCTGGTCAGAGCCCATTCGCCACCCTTGACAGGCCCCTTGGTCTGAGCCAAGCTCCCGGTACTGGTCTACACCATTGGTCCAGGTCCCGGCCCCACGTGCACCGCGGGGTGCCTGGGGGGTTCGAGGGCATCCCTGAGGAGGGTGGCGTGAAGCGCAAGCTGATAGCCGCGATCGGTATCGCGGGCATGATGGTCTCCATCGCGGCGTGCGGGGGCGACGGCGGTGGCGAGGGCTCGGGCAAGAGCGGCGCGGACGCCAAGGAGCTGACGGTCTGGCTCACCGTCGACGCGCAGAACAACTGGCCGGAGCTGGTGAAGGCAGCCGATGCCACGGTCAAGAAGGCACACCCCGGCATCAAGATCAACTACGAGTACTACGGCTGGCCGGACAAGAACGCCAAGCTCGACGCCGTCCTCGCCACCGACAAGGCGCCCGACGTGGTCGAGATGGGCAACACCGAGATGCTCGGCTACATGGTCAAGGGCGCCTTCGCCCCCCTCGACCCGGCGAAGTTCGACAACTCCTCCGCCTGGCTGGACGGCCTCAAGGCCTCGGTGACCTACGACGGCAAGACCTACGGCGTCCCCTACTACGCCGGCGGCCGTGTCGCCAACTGGCGCAAGGACCTGTTCGCCTCGGCGGGCGTCAAGTCCGTCCCCAGGACGTACGCCGAGCTGACCGCCGCCCTGGACACGGTGCAGAAGAAGGAGGGCGACAAGTTCTCCGCCTGGTACCAGCCCACCCGTGACTGGTACGCGGCCATGTCCTTCGTCTACGACGCCGGCGGCTCCATCGCCGTCGAGTCGGGCGGCCAGTGGAAGGGCAACCTCTCCTCGCCCGAGTCGGTCAAGGGCCTCACCGAGTTCAAGAACGTCGTCGACACGTACATGCACGGCGACAAGACCAAGGACGAGTCCGACCGTTACATCGTCTACGGCCAGGGCAGGTCCGGCATGATCTTCGGCGCGGCCTGGGAGGGCACGACCTCCGAGGACCCGAAGAACGACAAGACCGGCAAGCTCAAGGGCGAGCTCCAGAACTTCGTGATGCCCGGCCCGTCCGGCAAGAACCTCCCCGTCTTCCTGGGCGGTTCGGACCTCGCCGTCCCGGTGAAGTCGGACGCGCAGGCCGTCGCCGCCGAGTGGATCAACGCGTTCACCGGTCCCTCCGGCCAGAAGGGCCTGATGGCCAAGGGCAACCTGCCCAACAACAAGACCGACCTCGCCTCGCTGAAGAAGGACCCGGCGACGGCGGTCCCGGCCACCGCGGCCGAGTCCAACTGGTTCGTCCCCATGGCGCCGGGCTGGGGCCAGGTCGAGAAGGCCCAGGTCCTGCAGACCATGCTGCAGAACATCGGCACCGGCAAGAAGTCGGTCGAGGCTGCCGCGAAGGAAGCGGACGCCGCGATCGACAAGGTGATCAACACGAAGTGACGTGAGGGCAGGGCCTGGCCGAGTGCGGGGCTCTGCCTCTCGTACGGCCCGCCCGGCGCGGGCTCTGCCTCTCGTACGGCCCGCCCGGCGCGGGGCGTCTGCTTGTGTACGACCCGAGGGACCGCTGAGGAGCGCGCGGATGAGTGCCGACACGACCACCCCTGCCAAGGTGCCGCCGCCGCGGCAGGCACCGCCGCCCCCTGTCGCGGACGCCCCCCGCAGAAAGCGGACGCCGGGCGGGGCCGGCACCCCCTGGCTGCTGCT
Organism: Streptomyces sp. LBL; assembly: GCF_029893585.1. Lineage (GTDB taxonomy): Bacteria > Actinomycetota > Actinomycetes > Streptomycetales > Streptomycetaceae > Streptomyces. Next base: position 54,642 of record NZ_JARXYX010000040.1, on the reverse strand, counting down.
CGCCCCCTGCCTGCTGATCCTCGGGCTGGTCCTCGGCTATCCGCTGGTCCGCATGGTCACCCTCTCCTTCCAGAAGTTCGGCCAGTCCCAGCTGTGGGGCTTCCAGCCGGCCGAATCGGTCGGATTCGACAACTTCACGGGCATCCTGAGCGATGGCGAGTTCTGGGCGGTCGTCGTCCGGACCATCGTCTTCGCGGCCGGCTGCGTCACCTTCACCATGGTCTCCGGCATGGCGATCGCCCTGCTGCTCCAGCGAGTCTCCGGCTGGGTGAAGGTCCTGATCAACATCGCGCTGGTGGCCAGCTGGGGCATGCCGATCGTCGTCGCCACGACCGTCTTCAAGTGGCTGTTCGATGCGGACTACGGCATCCTCAACGCGGTCCTCAGCAAGCTGCCCGGCGTCGACCTCATCGGCCACAACTGGTTCGCGAGCGGTCCGCAGGGCCTGGTCGTGATCATGTTGCTGGTGGTCTGGGGCGCCGTGCCCTTCGTGGTCATCACGCTCAGCGCCGGTCTCACCCAGGTCCCCAAGGAACTGGAGGAGGCGGCCCGCCTCGACGGCGCGGGCTCCTGGAACGTCTTCCGGTACGTCACCCTGCCCATCCTCAAGCCGATCGTCGTGATGCTCACGACCCTCTCGGTCATCTGGGACATGGGCGTCTTCCCGCAGGTCTTCGTGATGCGCAACGGCCATCCCGAGGCGGAGTTCCAGCTCCTGACCACCTACTCCTACGACCGCGCGTTCGTCGTCAACGACTACGCGCAGGGCTCGGCGATCGCCCTGCTGACCGTGCTGTTGCTGTTGGGCGTGGTCGCCGTCTACATGCGCCAGATGCTGAAGATCGGAGAGGTCGAATGAGCACGCTGACGACTCCCGTGCGGACCCCCGTGCGGACGACCGGGGGGACACCCGGGGGGACCCCCGCACCCCGGAAGTCGAAGGCCGGCTGGAACCTCCTCGGCCTCCTCGTCTTCGTCACCGCCGGCTTCCCCGTCTACTGGATGCTGAACACGGCGTTCAAGCCGGCCAAGGACGCCATCGACCCGGACCCGAGCCTGCTGCCCACGGGCCTGACGCTCTCCAACTTCAGCCGGGCGCTGGACATCGCCGACTTCTGGGGCCCGGTCGGCCGCAGCCTGATCGTGTCGCTCGCGGTGGTCGTGATCGGCATGGTCGTCGGCATGCTGGCCGCGCTCGCCATCTCCCGGTTCGCCTTCCGCGGCCGCAAGATCGTGATCGTGGGCATCCTCGCCGTGCAGATGATCCCGCTGGTCGCGATGATCATCCCGGTGTTCCTGCTGCTCAACGACCTCGACCAGTACGACAAGCTCTCCGGCCTGATCATCACCTACCTGACCTTCATCCTCCCTTTCACGGTGTGGACGCTGCGCGGATTCATCGTCAACATCCCGAAGGAACTGGAGGAGGCGGCGATGGTCGACGGCTGCTCCCGCACCGGCGCCTTCGTCCGCGTGGTCTTCCCGCTGCTGGCTCCCGGCATGGTCGCCACCTCGGTCTACGGTTTCATCCAGGCCTGGAACGAGTACCTGTACGCCCTCATGCTGCTCAGCCAGAAGAACCAGACCGCGACCGTATGGCTCGGTAACTTCACCACCAAGCACGGCACCGAATACGCCCCGATGATGGCCGGAGCCACCATGATGGCCGTGCCGATCGTGGTCCTCTTCCTCCTCGTTCAGCGCAAGATGGCCGCGGGCCTGACCGCGGGCGCCGTGAAGGGATAACGCCACCCGATGACGACAACCGCCGGCGGTACCACTGCATTCGATCCGGAAAAGGATGGCCTCACGCGCGACGCGCTGACGGTCCTCCAGCCCGGCTTCCCGGGCACCACCGCCCCCGACTGGCTGCTTCGCCGCCTCGGCGAGGGCCTCGCCTCGGTCGGCCTGTTCGGCCGCAACATCGCCTCGCCCGAGCAACTGGCGGCCCTGACGGCCCAGCTGCGCGCCGAGCGGGACGACGTGCTGGTCGCGATCGACGAGGAGGGCGGAGACGTCACGCGCCTGGAGGCGCGCACGGGCTCCGGTTTCCCGGGCAACCACGCGCTGGGCGCGGTGGACGACGTGGAGCTGACGAGGGAGGTGGCCGCCGAACTCGGCCGCCGCCTCGCCGCCTGCGGGGTGAACTTCAACTGGGCGCCCTCGGCCGACGTGAACTCGAACCCGTCCAACCCGGTGATCGGCGTACGGTCCTTCGGCGCCGCCCCCGACCTGGTCGCCCGGCACACCGTGGCCTACGTCACCGGCCTCCAGTCCGCGGGAGTCGCCGCCTGCACCAAGCACTTCCCGGGCCACGGCGACACGGCGATCGACTCCCACCACGCGCTGCCCCGCATCGACGCGGACGCCACGGTCCTGTACGACCGTGAACTGGCCCCGTTCCGCGCGGCGATCGCCGCCGGCACCCGCGCGGTGATGACCGCCCACATCCTGGTCCCGGCCCTGGACCCGGACCGCCCGGCCACCCTGTCCCGCCGGATTCTCACCGACCTGCTGCGCGGCGAACTCGGCTACGACGGCCTCATCGTCACCGACGGCATGGAGATGCGGGCCATCGCCGCCACCTACGGCATCGAACGCGGCAGCGTTCTCGCCCTCGCCGCCGGTGCCGACGCCATCTGCGTGGGCGGCGGCCTGGCCGACGAGGAGACGGTACGCCGCCTCCGGGACGCCCTCGTCACGGCCGTACGCTCCGGCGACCTCCCCGAGGAACGCCTCGCCGACGCGGCGGAACGGGTCCGGGCCCTGGCCCGTTGGACCGCTTCCGCCCAGGCGGCTTCCCCGGCCACCACCGTCGGTGACATCGGTGACATCAGCGAGGTCGGCCTCCGTGCCGCCCGTCGCGCCCTGCGCCTCACCGGTCTCGAGGGCTTCACCCCGCTCACCGAAGCCCCGTACGTCGCCGCGTTCACTCCGGTGGCGAACATCGCCGTGGGCGACGAGACCCCCTGGGGTGTGGCGGCGGAGCTGACCCGTCTGCTCCCCGGCACGGAGACCGGCACCTTCACGGACGAGCACGCCGGTGCCACAGCCCTGACGGCGGCCCACGGACGTCGCATCGTGGCCGTCGTCCGCGACGAGCACCGCCACCCCTGGATGGCGGCGGCCCTCGACACCCTCCTGTCGTCCCGCCCCGACGCGATCGTCGTCGAGATGGGCCTCCCGCAGGCCACCCCCCGGGGCGCCCTCCACATCGCCACCCATGGCGCGGCCCGTGTCTGCGGCCGAGCGGCGGCGGAGGTCATCGCCGGGGAGCAGCCCGCAGTCCGTACGACAACGAAGGCGCCGACTGTCCGTACGACGCCGAGGGCCCGGCCGGTCCAGGGACGGCGGCGGTGAGGGCCCGGCCGGCCCAGGGACGTCAGTGGTCGCTCAGGGCGGTCGACGTACCGTCGACCGCCCCCGCTGCGCGGACCGTCTTTCCTGGTGCGCCCGCACCCGACGCGCCTGTTTCGCAGGCCGGCGCCCGGGCGGACCCTGTCATCAGATGCCCTGCCAGTCCGGCTTGTGGGCGAACGTGTACCGGAAGTAGTCCGCCAGCTTCAGCTTGGACGCGGCAGCCTCGTCGACCACGACCGTGGCGTGCGGGTGGAGTTGGAGTGCGGAGGCGGGGCACACCGCCGCGACCGGCCCCTCCACGGTCGCCGCGACCGCGTCCGCCTTGCCCTCGCCGGTGGCGAGGAGCACCAGGTGCCGTGCCTCCAGGATCGTCCCGATGCCCTGGGTGATCACGTGGTGCGGCACCTGATCGATGTCACCGTCGAAGAAGCGCGCGTTGTCCACCCGGGTCTGCTCGGTCAGCGTCTTGATCCGGGTCCGCGAGGCCAGCGACGAGCACGGCTCGTTGAACCCGATGTGACCGTCGGTCCCGATCCCCAGCAGCTGCAGGTCCACCCCGCCGGCCTCGGTCAGCGCCCTGTCGTACGCAGCGCACGCCCCTTGCACGTCCTCGGCCGTGCCGTCGGGGCCCATGAACGCGACCATCCCGATCCCGAGGGGCTCCAGGACCTCGCGCCGCAGCACGGAACGGTACGACTCCGGATGGTCGGCCGCCAGCCCCACGTACTCGTCGAGCTGCGCTATCCGCGCTCGGGAGGAGTCCACGGCACCGGAGCGGACCTGCGCCGCCAGTGCCTCGTAGACGGGCAGCGGCGTGGAGCCGGTGGCCACGCCCAACAGGGCGTCGGGCGTGCGCCGGAGCAGCTGGGCCATGGCTCCGGCGATGAGCTCGCCGCCCGCCTTGGCGTCCGGAACGATGACAACTTCCACGCTGGCCTGCCGATCTGAAGAAACGGTCTGAACAGAGGGGACTCGACGGGGACCCGGGAGGGGTCTATGTGGTTTAGACCAATCTAACAGAGCCACCCTTTTCGGCCCAGGTGTCCACCAGGCTCCGAGGTCGCTCGCCGACAATTGTCCGGCCAGTGAACCATTCGTCCCGGGCCTACGCTCCGCCCGTCTCACGCCGGGGCAGAGGGCCCACCGCCCGCGCCACCGTCGAGCGCACCCACCAGCAGGCGCGCGACGGCGCGAGCCGGGCGGAGTCGGAAGGGCTCGCGGAAATCGCCATGGCCGTCCGGCCTCGCACAGGAACCCACGCGGGTAGGCTGCTTGAGGGATGCCAGGACGTCCGAGTGGTGCGGACGCGGCGGGGGAAAGTCCCCAGAACAAACAGCCTCCCATGCATGGACACACGTAGTGGTCTAGTCCACAATGCGTGGAGGCAACTGAAAACGAAAGAACTTCCGCCCTCCCCGCACAGGAGGACGGACGAGGAACCGGAGCTCTCTGCCCTGACTGCCCCGGGTCCTCATCCTTCGGCCGACCGGGACCGCACACCCCACGGCCGATGTTGCTCCGGGCTGCGGTGCCGGGAGGGCTGAGGGTCCCTCCCAGGCGCCGCGGCCCGCGGGTGTTTCCCGGGCCGCCCACGGCTGGTCCCGGGCGAGGTCCGTACCGCCAGGTACGCTCGCACACGTGCCCTCCATGAACGAACTCGTACGCCAGCACACGGCCCTCGGCGACTCCGACCTCGAGTGGCTCCACCTGCTGGTCTCGGAGTGGCAGTTGCTCTCCGACCTCTCCTTCGCCGATCTCGTCCTGTGGGTCCCCACCCTCGACGGCACCCGGTATGTGTCGGTTGCCCAGATGCGGCCCAACACCGGCCCCACCTCGTACCAGGACGACATGGTCGGCCACCTCGTCCCGCGCGGCCGCCGCCCCATGCTGGACCTCGCGCTCGACGAGGGCAGGATCGTCCGCGAGGGCGATCCCGAGTGGCGCGAAGAGGTCCCCGTCCGGATCGAGTCCATTCCCGTACGACGGGAGGGGCGTGTCCTCGGGGTCATCGCCCGCAACACCAACCTCCTCACCGTGCGTACCCCGAGCCGCCTGGAGCTGACGTATCTCCAGAGCGCCTCGGACCTCGCGCAGATGATCGCGGCCGGTGCTTTCCCGTTCGCGAACCAGCAGGTCGACATGGACGCCTCGCCCCGCGTGGGCGACGGTCTGATCCGTCTCGACGCGGACGGCGTCGTCCAGTACGCCTCGCCGAACGCGCTGTCCGCCTACCACCGCCTCGGTCTCGCCTCCGACCTGGTCGGACAGCACCTCGGCCGGACCACCGCCGAACTCGCCCCGAGTCATGGGCCGGTGGACGAGGCACTCGCCAAGGTGGCCAGCGGCTGGGCGCCGCGGGAGTTCGAGATCGAGTCCGACGACGGAGTGATCCAGTTCCGGGCGATCCCGCTCAAACCCAAGGGCACCCGCATCGGTTCGCTGGTCCTGCTCCGTGACGTCACCGAACTGCGACGCCGCGAGCGCGAGTTGATCACCAAGGACGCGACCATCCGGGAGATCCACCACCGGGTGAAGAACAACCTCCAGACGGTGGCCGCCCTGCTGCGGCTGCAGGCCAGGCGTATCGAGTCCGACCGCGGCCGCGAAGCCCTCGAAGAGGCGGTACGGCGAGTCGGGTCGATCGCGATCGTGCACGAGACGCTCTCCCAGAACTTGGACGAGCGGGTGGAGTTCGACGAGATCGCCGACCGGGTCCTCGCGATGGTCGCCGAGATCTCCCCGGGCAAGGTCACCGGCCGACGCACCGGCCGCTTCGGCATCCTGGACGCGGAGGTCGCCACCCCGCTGTCGATGGTCCTGACCGAGATCCTCCAGAACGCCCTCGAACACGGCTTCCGCGAGGGGGAGACCGGCACGGTCGAGGTCTCGGCCGTACGCGGCGGCACCACGCAGGAGATCCGCCTGCTGGTCACCGTCCAGGACGACGGCCGCGGCCTCCCCGCCGGCTTCGACCCCCACACCAGCGGCAACCTCGGCCTCCAGATCGTACGAACACTGGTGGAGGGCGAGTTGGGCGGCACCTTCGACATGGTCCCGGCCCCGGAGCGGGGGACCAGGGTGATCCTCGACGTTCCGGTGCGGGCGCACAAGTAACGCCGTACGAAAGGCCCTGTGGGAGCCGGCGCTGGGTGGAGTGGCCCGCGCGCACGGACGTCGGCTCCGGTGGCACAGCAAAGAGCCCCGGACCATTGAGGGTCCGGGGCTCTGTATGCTCGTTGCCAGCAATTGCTGCGCATCGGGGGTACTGCGCGCTGCGGCTCGGGGGCGGGAGATGCGTACTCGCTGTACGTGCCGCCAAGCTCAGGCTGTTTGCGGGGCGGGTGTTGTCAGGCGGAAGCCTGACGGGCCCGGTTGCGGGCGGCGCGGCGCTTCATCGCACGGCGCTCGTCCTCGCTGAGACCACCCCAGACGCCGGAGTCCTGGCCGGACTCGAGCGCCCACTGCAGGCACTGATCCATTACGGGACAGCGACGGCAGACGGCCTTGGCTTCCTCGATCTGCAGCAGCGCAGGACCGGTGTTGCCGATGGGGAAGAAGAGCTCCGGGTCTTCCTCGCGGCAAACGGCGTTGTGACGCCAGTCCATGGCTGCTACCTCTCCTTGACATTACATGCATGTTGCTTGTGAATGTGAACGCTTTCACGAATCCCTCAACAAGTGAAGGGCCGACCGCCAGGTTGCCTGGCGTAGGTCCTGTGAATTGAAGAGGGGTTCTGGTGATCAGTGGAGGCCGATGTTGCGGGCCGTCTCGATCACCACGTAGAGACTCGCAAACCTCAGCGACGGATACAACCCCTTCTGGAAAGTTTTTTTTGATTCCTCGGTGTCGGCTAGGTCACAGCCGTACTTCCATGGGGTGGATCCTGGTCTAAACGTTCGAGTGAAAGGACTTTAGCCTCTTCTGCTCACACAATCACACGCAGTGCACGGCGTACGCCTGTGAACGTCACGCTCGTTCGCAGTCCTAGGTGGTCGCCGTCCATCTGAAGGGGGAGCGGCACCTTCGAATGCAAGGTGAACTGGTCCATGTCGTGCAGCGAGACGGCATGCTTGCCGTGCGGTCCGCGCTCGGGGGACGAAGTGAGCAACTGGGTGCCATACCGGGCAACCGCGGTCGTCGTCATACGGCTGAGACCGAGTACATCGAGGCCTTTATCGAACGAGGCCTTAGGCGACGCGTACATCGGGTGATTGCCCAGGAAGGTCCACGGAGAGGTGTTCGAGACTATGGACAGCACCAGATCGGACACCGGCTCGGCGTTCGGCCGTTCCAGGGTGATCGTGCCCTGCCGGCGGTGTGCCTCGCCGAAGAACTGGCGCAGCGCCTGGCGGACGTAGAGCGCGTGGGTGGACTTCCTGCCGCGTTCGCGCTGCTGCTCGACCCGTCCGACCACGCCGGCGTCGAAGCCGAGCCCCGCGTTGAAGGTGAACCAGCGCCCCGGCAGGGCCTCGTCCCCGGTGCCGGGCGTACCCGAGGCCAGACCCAGACCCACGGTGCGTTCGCTCTCCTTGCGCAGGGCGTCCAGCAGGGCGCCGGTCGCCTCCACCGCGTCGTTGGGCAGGCCCAGGGCGCGGGCGAAGACATTGGTGGAGCCGCCGGGAACCACCGCGAGGCGGGGCAGACGCTCAGGGTCCGGGCCGGCGTGCAGCAGGCCGTTGACGACCTCGTTGACCGTGCCGTCACCGCCGAGGGCCACCACCAGGTCGATGTCCGTGCTCTCCGCCGCCTGCCGGCCGAGGTCGCGCGCGTGGCCGCGGTACTCGGTGGTGACCGCGTCCAGCTTCATCTCGCTCGCCAGCGCATGAATCAGGACATCGCGCGTACGTGCGCTTGTGGTGGTTGCCGCCGGATTGACCACGAGAAGTGCACGCATGGATTGCAGCGTACCTACTGGGTGGTACCGGGCACAGGGCGGGCGGGGATCAGGCAGGACTTCAGGGCGTGAACCTCGACACGGAGGCGTACCGGGCGAGAGCTGGTGCCTGTCGCGGCACTAGGCTTCAACGGTGAGCGCTGATCAGAACTCCACCCCGGACATCGCGGAAGCCGCCCGTCGGGCGGGCCCCCGTCCCGGTCGGCTGACCGCCGCGGCTGCACTGGCCGCGCTGGAGGGACTCGCCCTGGTCGTCGGCGGTGCCTGGATGCTCGTCGAGGGCCTCGCGGGTGCCCCGGACGACCGTCAGTCGGCCGTCACCGGGGGTATCACCCTGATTCTGCTCGCACTGCTGCCGCTGCTCGCCGCGCGCGGGCTGCTCGGCCGGCGCAGCTGGAGCCGGGGCCCGGCCGTGATCACGCAGATCATGGCGCTGCCGGTGGCCTACAACCTGCTCCAGGCCGACAGCGTGGCCATTCCGGCGGGGATCGCGCTCGCCGTGGTCGCGATCGCCGCGCTGGTGCTGCTGGTCAGTCCGGCGACGACCCAGGCCCTCGGGATCAAGGGGCCGGGTCGTTCGCAGAAACCCAGCAAGTAGCCCTTCGGCTACTCCTCCACCAGCAGCTTCTCCCGCAGCTGGGCCAGAGTGCGGGCCAGCAGCCGGGAGACGTGCATCTGTGAGATGCCGACCTCCTGCGCGATCTGCGACTGGGTCATGTTGCCGAAGAAGCGCAGCAGCAGGATCCGCTTCTCCCGCGGGGGCAGGTCCTCGAGGAGCGGCTTGAGGGACTCGCGGTACTCGACACCCTCCAGTGCCTCGTCCTCCGAGCCCAGGGTGTCCGCGACCGCCGGGGACTCGTCGTCGGTGTCGGGAACGTCCAGGGACAGCGTGGAGTACGCGTTGGCGGACTCCAGGCCCTCCAGGACCTCCTCCTCCGAGATGGCCAGCTTCTCGGCCAACTCGTGCACGGTCGGGGAGCGGCCGTGCTGCTGGGACAGCTCGGCGGTGGCTGTCGTCAGGGCCAGCCGCAGCTCCTGGAGTCTGCGCGGGACACGCACCGCCCAGCCCTTGTCGCGGAAGTGCCGCTTGATCTCGCCGACGACCGTTGGCGTCGCGTAGGTCGAGAACTCGACGCCCCGGTCCGGGTCGAAGCGGTCGACCGACTTGATCAGGCCGATGGTGGCGACCTGGGTGAGGTCGTCCAGCGGCTCACCGCGATTGCGGAAGCGGCGCGCGAGGTGCTCCACGAGCGGCAGGTGCATACGGACCAGCTGGTTGCGCAGCTCCGCGTACTCCGGGCTGCCGTCCTTCAGGGCGCGCAGCTCGACGAACTTGGCGCGCGCCCCGCTGCGGTCCGGATGATGCGCGGCCTGCACACGCGGCACATTCCGCGCGGGCGGCGCGGGCGGCACAGGCGGCGCGCTCGTCGCGTCGATCTCGGAGTTTCGCTCGTGCTCGCTCATCGTCCCGCCCGTCGCCCTTCCCTGAGCCCTCGCCTCGACTCGGACAGGGGTGGCCTCGATCCCTCCGTCCAGAGGCGTGCTCTGCACGGCACCTTCCCGATCACCCTGCCCGTCGTCCAGGAGGCCCGCCTCCGAGGAGCCGTCCTCCGGGTGCGGCCGGGCCTGCTCGGGGATGCCGTCGATGCCGTCCGCCATGCGTCGGGATGTGCTCGGACCGCCCGCGCCCGCGGCGGCCGGCAACTCCTGTGTGCCGCGCTCTTCGTCCCGCACCGGCCCGTCCCCGTTCCTCACGCCGGCCCGGGTCCGGCGCCGCGCTGTTTGTAGAGGCTGATCGAAACGGTCTTGTCCTCGTCCACGGCTGATGAGACCTTGCCCGCCAGGGCCGACAGCACCGTCCACGCGAAGGTGTCCCGTGCCGGGGCGTGACCGTCCGTGGTCGGCGCCGACACGGTGACCTCCAGTGAGTCGTCGACGAGACGGAACACGCAGCTGAGGACCGAGCCGGGCACGGCCTGCTGGAGCAGGATCGCGCAGGCCTCGTCCACGGCGATGCGCAGATCCTCGATCTCGTCGAGGGTGAAGTCCAAACGGGCCGCGAGGCCGGCCGTGGCCGTACGCAGCACCGACAGGTAGGCACCCGCGGCCGGCAGCCGGACTTCAACGAAGTCCTGGGTCGCGGGCTCGCCTGCGATCTGGGACACCCTCACCTCCAAGGTGGTACAAGCTGTTCGGGGCCGAGGGGTCGCCCCCCGGGGTAACGCGATATGTGTTCAGCGGTGACGCTATCGCGCTCTGAACTTTCCTGTCCCCGGGACCCCAGCCCCGCGCTGTCACTCATAGTAAACACACGGATACGCTCCGTGGCTAGGGGGTCCGCGGGCCCAATTGGGAAGAGCGCGCGTCGGGTTGACGTACCCAGAGGTCAGGCCTTCGAACCGTCCGGATCGAAGGTCAAACGAGGACGTGGTCGACGAAGCACCACCGCCACGCCTCGCCGGGCTCGAACGTCCGCATAATCGGGTGTCCGGAGTCCTTGTAGTGCTCGGTCGCGTGCCGTCCCGGCGAGGAGTCGCAGCATCCGACGTGACCGCAGGTCAGGCACAGCCGCACTTGTATCGGGTGCGTCCCGGCCGCCTGACACTCGAGGCACGTGTCGCTCAGCGGCTCGGGTTCCGGGTGCGGCAGCTCGTCGGCGTGCGTGCACTGTTTCATGATTGCCAGATTACGACGGGTGTGCGGATTGCCGCGCGGAAAAACCGAGGGCGGGCGCACGAATGTACGAGGCGGGGCGCACCACGATGAACGAGGGCGGGCGAGAAGCATGGACGTGATGCCACTGTTGTTGCTGGTGGCGGGCAGTGCCGCGGTCGCGGCGGCCGCCCGGCGGACCCCGGTACCGGCGCCGCTGCTGCTGGTCGCGGTCGGTTTGCTGATCAGTTACGTCCCCGGAGTCCCCGGCTACACCCTCGACCCGCACATCGTCCTGCCGCTCGTACTGCCCCCGCTGCTGTACACGGCGGCCACCGACAGTTCCTACCTCGACCTGCGCGCGCAACTGCGGCCCGTGGCGCTTCTGTCCGTCGGGTACGTCCTCTTCGCGACCTTCGCCGTCGGCTGGGCCGCCTATCTGATCGTGCCGGAGCTGCCGCTGACCGCGGCCCTGGTGCTGGGCGCGGTGGTGGCGCCGCCCGACGCCGTCGCGGCCACGGCGGTCGCGCGCCGGGTCGGCCTGCCGTCCAAGATCACCACGATCCTGCAGGGCGAGTCCCTGGTGAACGACGCCACCGCGATCACCGCCTACCGGGTGGCCCTCGCCGCCGCGGTCGGCGAGGGGGCCACCTGGGCCGGCGGGATCGGTGAGTTCCTGCTCGCGGCGGTCGGCGGTGTCGGCTTCGGGCTGGCGCTCATGGTGCCGCTCCACTGGCTGCGCACCCACCTGAAGGAGGTGCTGCTGCAGAACACGCTCTCCCTGCTCATCCCGTTCGTCGCGTACGCGACCGCCGAGCAGGTGCACGCCTCCGGTGTCCTCGCGGTCGTGACCGTGGCGCTCTATCTCGGCCACCGCGCGTGGGAGGTCGACTTCGCGACCCGCCTTCAGGAGGAGGCCGTCTGGAAGATGGTCGCGTTCGTCCTGGAGTCCGCGGTGTTCGCCCTGATCGGACTGCAACTACCGGTGATCCTCAAGGGTCTCGGGGAGTACGAAGGGTGGCATGCCGCCCTGTACGCGATCGCGATCTTCCTCGTGGTCGTCGTCTCCCGCTTCGTCTGGGTGTATCCGGCGACCTTCCTGCCCCGCCTGCTGTCGGCGCGGATCCGGGAACGCGAGGACAACCCGACCTGGAAGGGGCCCTTCGTGATCGCCTGGGCGGGCATGCGGGGCGTGGTCTCCCTGGCCATCGCCTTCTCCATCCCGCTGACCATGAAGAGCGGCGAACCCTTCCCGGGGCGCAACCTCATCCTGTTCCTGACCTTCACCACGGTCATCGGCACCCTGGTCCTCCAGGGCCTGACCCTGCCCCCGCTGGTCCGCCTCCTGAAGCTCCCCGGCAGGGACCAGCAGACCGAGACGCTCGCGGAGGCCAACGCCCAGGCCCAGGCCTCCAGGATCGCCGAGCAGCGTCTGGACGAGCTCCTCTCCGACGAGCGCAACACCCTCCCGGGTCCCCTGGCCGACCGCCTGCGCTCGGTCCTGGAGCGCCGCCGCAACGCCGTCTGGGAACGCCTCGGCCAGGTCAACCCGCTCACCGGCGACAGCGTCGACGACACCTACCGGCGGCTGTCCCGGGAGGTGATCGGCGTCGAGCGCTCGGTCTTCGTCAGACTCCGCGACGCCCGCTACATCGACGACGAGATGCTGCGCACCCTGCTGCGCAGGCTGGACCTGGAGGAGGCGGCGGCCTACCGGGAGGCGATGTAGCGAGGCGGGGAGCAGGGCGGGAGGGCTTATGGGAAGGGCCGGCCGGTGATGACGGCCGCGACCGTCGTCCCGCGCGCGAAGGCGCCTTCTTCTGCCAGGGCGACAAGTCCGTACAGCAACTTGGCGACATAGAGGCGCTCGACCGGGAGCCCGTGGCGGTCCTCGAAGTCCTCGGCGAAGGCGTCGAGCACGGGGGTGGTGCGGGCGTAACCGCCGAAGTGGAAGCGCTCATCGAGCCGCCAGGAGCCGCGCCGGCCGCCGAAGGCCCGGTCCTGGAGTGTCTGTATGTCGGCGGTCAGGAAACCGCCCCTGAGGACGGGAATGCCCAGGGCTCGCTGGTCCGGGGCCAGCCCGGCGGCGAGGCCCGCGAGTGTTCCGCCGGTGCCGCAGGCGAGGGCGACGACGTCGGCGTGCCCGCGCAGTTCCTCGCCGAGAGCGTGACAGCCGCGAACCGCGAGGGCGTTGCTGCCGCCCTCCGGGACGACGTACGCGCCCTCGGCGTCCGCGGCGCGCACCAGGGCCGCCAGCGTCTCCGGTTCGGTCTTGCGGCGGTAAGTCGATCTGTCGACGAAGTGCAGCCGCATACCGTCGGCCGCACACCGGGCCAGCGAGGGGTTCAGGGGCCGGTCGGCCAGCTCCTGGCCGCGGACCGCACCGACGGTGGGCAGGCCGAGCAGACGGCCGGCGGCGGCCGTGGCGCGAAGGTGGTTGGAGTACGCGCCGCCGAAGGTGACGACGGTACGGCCGGCCGCGGCGGTGAGGTTCGGCGCCAGCTTGCGCCACTTGTTGCCGATGAGCTCCGGGTGGATCAGGTCGTCGCGCTTGAGCAGGAGACGGATGCCGTGGCGGGTGAAGCGGTCGTCCTCGATCTCCTGCGCGGGGGAGGGAAGCCGGGGATGCAGGGCGGCAAGGCTGGTCACGGGTCCATTGTCACCGCCCGATACCGGCATCCGTCACTTCAGACGGTCCCGGATCCACCCCCGCATCGACGCCATCGTGAACCCTCGGGGATCCACTTTCCCCGGCTGCCACTCCAGATGGCCGATGACGGAACGTTCCGTCCAGCCGTGGTGGCGGCAGAGCGCGGCGGCCGCCTTCTCGATGGCCTCGAGCTGGGCCTTCGGCCAGGGGTCCTTCCCGTCGCCGAGGTTCTCGCACTCGAAGCCGTAGAAGTGGCGGTTGCCGTCGGTGTTGGCCTCGTTGTCCAGCGGAAGCCCCTTCTCGGCGATCACCGCGCGCAGGACCTCGTCGTCGCCGAACCCCGCGTGGTTGGCGCGGCCGTAGCCGACGAGGTGGACCTTGCCGTCCTTGGTGATGACACCGTGGCACAGCGGGCCGGGCAGGTCCTCGTAGCCGTCGCGGCAGATCTTCACCGTCTGTGCGCTGCCCTTGGTCACGGTGTGATGGATCATCACACCGTTGACCGGCCCCCAGGGGCCCTTGTGGTTGCGGTTGTGATGCTCCCAGTCGCCCACCTCGACGACGGTGAGGCCCTCGGCCCTGAGAGCTGCCAGGAAACTGCCCGCTGACATGGGTGAGGCCATGACCGGCTCCTTAGTGGTGCGCGCCGACCGCGGTGCGCGGCCGTCTCGTATCGCTGCTTCTACCGGAACGTACGGTCCGGACCACTACTTCGCTCAGAGTGCGACTCGGTCCGGACAATGTGGTTCCGCTCGCCCGGGCCGCTCGTCCGGACCGGCTGCCCGGGCTGGCTGCCGGGACCGCTCGTCCGCACCGCCGGCCCGGATCGCGCGCCCCGACCGCTCGTCCGGGCCGCGCGCCCCGACCGCTCCGTCGGCAGCGTCCGACTGGAGAGGAGCCTCCTATGTGCCCAGCCGCCGGTGATCCAACCCCGCTCTTTCGTGTAATAGCACCGGCACCCTCTGTGATGGAAGGCTCGTCCGTGCAGATCGATGCGCGCAGCAGACGCTGCCGCGCATGACCGGGAGGGCAATTCCTTATGTCGGTAGGCGAAGAGGTCCGCACCGAGCAGGACAGGCCGCAGCAGAGTCTCGGCACGGCGGCCGCGCGGAACCTGGCCACCACCACCAAGTCCGTACCCCAGATGCAGGAGATCAGCTCCCGCTGGCTGCTGCGCATGCTTCCCTGGGTGAACGTGCAGGGCGGCACGTATCGGGTGAACCGGCGACTGAGCTACGCCGTCGGAGACGGCCGGGTGACGTTCGTGAAGACCGGCGACAGTGTCGAGGTGATCCCCGCGGAACTCGGCGAACTGCCCGCGCTGCGGTCCTATCAAGACGAGGAGGTGCTCACCGAGCTCGCTCGGCGCTGTGAGCAGCGGGAGTACGAACCAGGAGCCGTGATCGCCGAGTTCGGCAGCCCGACCGGCGAGGTCTTCCTGCTGGCGCACGGCAGGGTCGAGAAGGTCGGCACCGGTCCGTACGGCGACGACGCGGTCCTCGGAGTCCTCGCCGACGGCGCCTACTTCGGCGATCAGGCACTGCTCGACGAGGACGCCATCTGGGAGTACACGGCCCGCGCGGTCACCGCCTGCACGGCGCTGGTGCTGCCCCGCGACGCGGTCGAGCAGATCGCGGAGCGCTCCGACTCCCTGCGCGAACACCTCCAGGAGCGGCGCTCGATCCCCTCGCAGCGCACCAACAAGTACGGCGAGAAGGAGATCGACCTCGCGGCCGGACATGACGGCGAGCCGGACATCCCGCACACCTTCGTCGACTACGAGGCTCGGCCCCGCGAGTACGAACTGAGCATCGCCCAGACCGTGCTGCGCATCCACTCCCGCGTGGCCGACCTCTACAACCAGCCGATGAACCAGACCGAGCAGCAGCTCCGGCTCACGGTCGAGGCGTTGAAGGAACGCCAGGAGCACGAGCTGGTCAACAACCATGAGTTCGGGCTGCTGCACAACTGTGAGTACGACCAGCGGCTCCAGCCGCACGAAGGCGTGCCCGGTCCCGACGACCTGGACGAGTTGCTCAGCAGGCGCCGAGGCACCAAGCTGCTGCTCGCCCATCCGCGCGCGATCTCCGCGATCGGCCGTGAGCTCAACAAGCGCGGACTCGTGCCCGAGACCATCGAGGTGGCGGGCAACCGGATCCCCACCTGGCGCGGGGTGCCGATCTACCCGTGCAACAAGATCCCGGTCACCGAGGCCCGGACGACCTCGATCATCGCGATGCGTACCGGCGAGGCCGAGCAGGGCGTCATCGGCCTCCAGCAGGCCGGGATCCCGGACGAGATCGAGCCGAGCCTGTCCGTCCGCTTCATGGGCATCAATGAGCAGGCGATCATCAAGTACCTGGTGACCGCCTACTACTCGGCGGCGGTGCTCGTGCCCGACGCGCTCGGGGTGCTGGAGAACGTCGAGATCGGCCGCTGGGGGTGACGTTTCCGCACCTGAGGGCCGTGTCCCCGCCCTGCGGGGCGGGTACGTCCTGGTCGTATGTGCCCGGCCACAGCGCGGGCGGCAGCGTCCGCGGACTCTCCGAGGGGACCCCATGACCGAGTTCATGGCGGAGACGAGGCAACGCTCCACCGGAACGCATCCGCTGGAGGGGCAGGAGGCGGGGGTGATCCTGGACGGGCCCGAGGCGGGGGTGATCCTGGAGCGGGCCCGGGCCATGGTCGACCCGCAGTTGCGCTCAGCGATCGAGTCGCTGCCCGTCTCCATGCGCCGTGTCGCGCTCTACCACTTCGGCTGGGAACACGCGGACGGCACCCCGGCGGCGGGCAACGCAGGCAAGGCGATCCGGCCCGCGCTCGTTCTCACCGCGGCCGCCGCCCTCGGCGGACCGGAGGCGCGGGCGGCGGCGGTGCGGGCGGCCGCGGCGGTGGAACTGGTCCACAACTTCACGTTGTTGCACGACGACGTGATGGACCGGGACGCCACCCGGCGCCACCGGCCCACCGCCTGGACCGTGTTCGGCGTTCCCGACGCGATCCTTGCCGGGGACGCGCTCCAGGCGCTGGCTCTCAGGCTGCTCGCCGAGGATCCGCATCCGGCCTCCGC
Organism: Streptomyces sp. LBL; assembly: GCF_029893585.1. Taxonomy (GTDB): domain Bacteria; phylum Actinomycetota; class Actinomycetes; order Streptomycetales; family Streptomycetaceae; genus Streptomyces. The sequence goes on along the minus strand of NZ_JARXYX010000040.1, from coordinate 38,016 downwards.
GCGGGCCGCCGCCCGGCTCGCCGGCTGTGTCGTCGAACTGTGCGCAGGGCAGCACGAGGACACGGCGATGGAGGCGCTCGGCCCCCGTGATGTCGCCCTCGACGAGGTGCTCGCGATGGCCGAGGCCAAGACGGGTGCGCTGCTCGGGTGTGCCTGCGCTCTCGGCGCGCTGTACGCGGGAGCGGAGGACGAGGGCGTCGAGGCGCTGGACGCGTTCGGCCGGGAGGCCGGGCTCGCCTTCCAGCTCATCGACGACGTGATCGGCATATGGGGCGACCCGCGCAGCACCGGCAAGCCCGTGGGCGCGGATCTCGCCGCCCGCAAGAAGTCATTGCCGGTGGTCGCCGCGCTCGCCTCCGGCACCCCGGAAGCCACTGAACTGGCTTCGCTGTACGAAGCCCCATACGCGGAGGAGGACTTGGAGCGGACCGCTCTGGTCGTGGAACGGGCGGGCGGGCGCGACTGGGCGCAGGTCCAGGCCGCCGACCGGATGGCCCTCGCGATGCAGGAGCTGTCCCGCGCGGTGTCCGACCCGGAAGCGGCGGGCGGCCTGCTCTCGCTGGCCGAGTTCGTGACCCGTCGCAGCAGCTGACGGAAACCCGGCAGCGGGTGTCATCGACAAGAGGGACCGGCCGGATCCCCGACGGGTGTCATCGACGGGTGGACCGGCCTGATCCCGACGGGAGCTACCGACGAGTGCCACTGACCGGCACCACCGACGGGTTCACCGACGGGCGTCACCGCCGGGTTCACCGATAGGCGTCACCGACCGGCACCACCGACGGGCGTCCATCAAGGGGGGAGGGCGCCCAGGGCCCCGGAGTCCCCGCGGCCGTGCGGCTCCTGACTCCCGCACGGCCGCGGGGCTTCGGCCCGGCGGGGTCCGCACATCCCCACGACGTGCGGGCCCCACCTCGACCGCTGCGACCGCGACGGGCTGCCCGCCTACCTGGAGGCGAGCAACGCCCGCAGCCGCAGGCTGTACGAGCGCCTCGGCTTCGAGCTCACGGGCCGCCCTCTCGGCCTCCCGGACGACGGCCCGCGGATGTGGCCGATGTGGCGCGAGCCCCAGGGCTGAGCTATGGCTGAACAGAGGCCGAGCGGAGGCGAGCGGAGGCCGAGCGGAGCCGGGTCGGCCGGGTCCTGCTCGAGCTCTGCTTGAGCCCTGCCCGGTCGTGCAGCGCTCGGGCGGCGACCGTAGTGCGCGACGGCCCGGGTCCCCCGGACGTCGGGCCGGCTCCGTGTACCGCAGCCGGGATCCCCAGATGTCAGGCCGACTCCACGTACCGCGGTCCGGCCCCGGATGTCAGGCCCGCTCCAAGAACCGCAGCATGTTCCCCGCCGGGTCCCGGAAGGCGCAGTCCCGCACTCCGTACGGCTGGTCCATCGGCTCCTGGAGGACATCGGCGCCGGACTCCTCGACCCGGGAGAACAGGGCGTCACAGTCGGCTGTGGTGAAGATGACCCCGCGCAGTACGCCCTTCGCCAGCAGCCGGGCCATGGCCTCCCGGTCGGCGGGCGAGGTGTCCGGGTTCGCGGCGGGCGGCTCCAGCACGATCTCCACGTCCGGCTGCAGCGGTGAGCCGACGGTCACCCAGCGCATCCCCTCGAACCCGACGTCGTTGCGGATCTCCAGGCCCAGTACGTCCCGGTAGAAGGCGATCGCCTTGTCATGGTCGTCGACGGCGATGAAGCACTGCTTGAGTTTCAGGTCCATATGCGCAGCCTAGGACGGGAACGGGCGCCGCGCCGGTCGCCTCGGCCGGGTGTACGTCCGGGCCACGCACGCCGGGATCACCGCGCCCGCCTCGTGCGAACGGGCCCGGTAGGCGCTCGGGGTCTCGCCGACGAGTTCGGTGAAGCGGGAGCTGAAGGAGCCCAGTGAGGTACAGCCGACCGCCATGCACACCTCGGTCACGCTGAGGTCGCCGCGGCGCAGCAGGGCCTTGGCGCGTTCGATCCGGCGGGTCATGAGATAGCCGTACGGTGTCTGGCCGAACGCCTCGCGGAAGCTGCGCTGGAAGTGGCCGGGTGACATCAGGGCGGTGCGGGCGAGGGCGGCGATGTCGAGCGGCTCGGCGTACTCACGGTCCATGCGGTCGCGAGCCTTCCGCAGCCGGACGAGGTCTTCGAGGGTCACACCCCCAGGGTCACACGGCCTCCACCTGATCGTGCCGCAGTTCCACCGACCCGGGTTCGAGGCGGCACTTCCGGTCCGTTTCCGGCACCCGCCGTGACCTGCCACGCCCCGTGATAACTTCTGTATACGAGGTGTATGCGATCTCTGGGGGTAGTGGTGACGTCCGGTCGGGAGAAGGCGTATGCGTACCTCAAGGACACGGTGCTGACCGACCCGGCGATGCAGGGGGAATTCCTCTCCGAGCAGGAGATCGCCGACCGGATCGGGGTGTCGCGCACTCCGATCCGGGAGGCGCTGCTGCTGCTCGCGGCCGAGGATCTCGTCCAGCTGGTACCCAAGCGCGGTGCGCGGGTGGCGCCGCTGTCGGGCCGGGAGATCTCCGAGCTGATGCAACTGCGCGGGATCGTCGAACGGTACGCGGCCGGGCACGTCGTCGAAGCGGGCCGAGCCCCGGTGAAGGAGCTCGGTGAACTGCTGGACCGGCAGAGTGGGCTGAGTGGTCCCGGCCAGGCCAAGGAGTTCATCGCCGTGGACCACCTCTTCCACGCCACGCTCGTCTCGGCGGTGGGCAACGCCCTGCTCGACCGGCACTACGACGGGCTGCGCAGTCGCCAGATCCGAGCCGGGGTGGTGGCCCTCTACAACCAGCACGGCCGCCAGGAGACAGTGCTGGATGAGCACCGGGAGATCCTCGACGCGCTCGCGGCCGACGACGCGCCGACCGCCTGCGCCGCGATCGACCGCCATCTGGAGTCGACCCTGAAGGTACTGCTCGCCGGTTAGCCGGCCCGGGGCGGCCCGCCGGCCCGGGGCGGCCCGCCGGCCCGGGTCGGCCCGTCGGTCGGCAGTGGGGCGGATGGCGAGGTGCTGGTTGCTGGTCGTCGCATCCGCCCGCTGCGCACAGTCGGAGTCAGGTCTGCGGGTCCGGCGGACAGACGACGACGAGCATCGTGACGCCAGTGGCCGTCGTCCACGGACCGTGCGGCATTCCCGGAGGGCGGCAGGCGTACGAGCCCTGTGTGAAGGTCTCGTCGAGGGTCAGGTCGTGAAGATCTCCTTCGAGGAGGTACACCTCCTCCCAGAAGTCGTGCCGGGTAACTCCCTGCGCGGACGTGTCGGTGCCCGGTTCCCATCGGACGAGTGTGGTGCGGCGAGTGCCGGATGCGTCCGTGGCCAGCACGCGCTCCACGACCCCCGGGGAGGCGCCCGCGGGTGCTGTCCAGGGCCCGGTGGGCAGATGGAACTCAAGCTCCGGTTTGCTCATGCGGTCCGCCCCAGGCAGCGGTTGGCCAGCACCGACGTCTTCTCACGGACTGCCGCCACCTCGTCGACATCCAGGTCGGCCAGCAGCAGACCCGGCTCCGCGCCCAGGCTGCGGCGTACGGTTCCGTCGGGCCCGACGATCATGCTGTGCCCGATGCCCGTGGGCGCCGACGCGTGCGCGACCGTTCCCCCGGCTGCCGGATCGGCCTGGTCCACGGCCGCGACCCACACGGTGGCATCCAGGGCGCGGGCACGGACGAGCAGTTCCCACTGCTCACGCTTGCCCGGCCCGGCGCCCCAGGAAGCGGCCAGGAGCGTCGCCACGGCCCCCGCGTCGGCGTGCGCCCGGAAGAGTTCGGGGAAGCGGACGTCGTAGCAGGTGGCCAGTCCGATGCGTACGCCGTCGACGTCGACGGTGACGATCCGCGAGCCCGCGGCGACGGTGTCGGACTCGGTGTAGCCGAAGGCGTCGTACAGATGGATCTTGTCGTACGCGGCCTCGACCCCCGGCCCGGTGACGAGCAGGGTGTTGGCCACCCGTCCTCGCGGGGCCGGGGTGAACATGCCCGTCACCACGACGATGCCGGCTGCGGCCGACATGGCGCGTACCGCGTTGGCCCAAGGGCCGTCGAGCGGCTGTGCGATCGGGGCCAAAGAGGTGCCGAAGCAGACCATCGACGCTTCGGGGAACACGACGACGCGTGCCCCGGCGTCGGCGGCGCGTCGGACGCCGTCCTCGATGAGTTCAAGATTCTTCTCCGGCTCGGGTCCGCTGGTGAACTGACTCAGGGCGAGACGCACAAGGTGGCCTTTCTCGAGGGCGGGGTGGACGGGGGTGAACGGGGGTGGAAGGGCGATGGAGCGGGGTGGAGTGCGGAGCCAGGGGAGCGGGGAGCCGGGGCTGTGTGCCGCGTGCTCAGGTGATCTCGGCGGCGGGTTCGGTCGTGGCGTGGGGGACGAGCCGCGTCTCTTCTTCCCCGGCCTGGTCGGCGTCCCGGCCCAGGGCCAGTCCTGCGATGGTGACGGCCGCGGCGACCGCGATGTACAGCGCGAGTGGAACCCAGCTGTCGTAGGAGCTGAGCAGGGCGGTGAACAGCAGCGGAGCGATCGCGCCACCGATGAGACCGGCGAGCGTGTAGGCCAGCGAGGAGCCTGTGTAGCGCAGGCGCGGCGAGAACTGCTCCGCGACGAAGGCCGCCTGCGGCCCGTACATGAAGGAATGGATCACGAGTCCTCCGACGACGCCGCACACCAGCAGGATCCAGCTGCCGCCGTCGACCATGAGGAAGAACACGAACGGCCACACGCCCGCGGCCACGGCGGAGCAGCCGTACAGCAGACGCCGGTTGACCCGGTCGGACACGGCGCCGGCCAGCGGGATGAGGAAGACCTGCAGCGACGAGCCGATGAGTACGGCGATCAGCGCGGAGCCGCGCGACATGCCCAGTTCATCGGTTGCGTAGGTCAGGACGAAGACGGTGAACATCGCGTAGAGCACGTCGGGGGCCACCCGGCTGAGAATGGCCGCGAACAGCGCGCGGGGCTCGGTGGTGAACACCTCGCGGACCGGCGCCTCGGGCCGGGTGCCCTCGGCCTCCATCGCCTTGAACACCGGTGTCTCCTCCAGCTTCGCCCGGATCCACAGGCCGAAGGCGACCAGCGCACCGGACAGCAGGAACGCCACGCGCCAGCCCCAGGAAAGGAACTGGTCTTCCGTCAGCAGGGCGCCGAGCGTGGCCAGGACGCCATTGGCCAGCAGGTTGCCCGCAGGCGGTCCGATCTGGGCGGCCGACGCGTAGAAACCGCGGCGACGCGGGTCGCCGAACTCGCTGGACAGCAGGACGGCGCCGCCCCACTCGCCGCCCACCCCGACTCCCTGCGCGAAGCGCAGCACGACCAGGGCGATCGGCGCGGCCACGCCGACCGTGCCGTAGGCGGGCAGCAGCCCGATCAGGAAGGTGGCCACGCCGATCAGGACCAGCGTGGCGATGAGGACCTTCTTGCGGCCGATCACATCGCCGAGCCAGCCGAAGACGAAACCGCCCAGTGGGCGGGAGACATAACCGACGGCATAGGTGGAGAACGCCAGGAGGGTGCCCGTGAGGGGGTCTTCCGAGGGGAAGAACAGATCGCCGAAGACCAGGGCCGCGGCGGCCGAGTAGACCGCGAAGTCGTACCACTCCAGGGCGGTCCCGGTGAGGCTGGCGAAGAAGGCGCGGCGGATACCTGAGCGGCCGGGGCGCGGCGTCGCCGTGGCCTGCTGGGTGGGTTGCATGCTGCCTGTTCCTTGCGTCGTGGGGACATCGACCTTTCGGCATACTTCTTGTATACAGGTCGTATGCGCAAGTCCCGCGCCGGAAGTTAACCGCTTCGAAACCGACCCTTTCAGGAGTTCTTGTGGCCGTGCTGACCTTCGAGCTGCCCGACGGTTCCACCCGTGACGTCGACGTCCATCAAGTGTTCAACGCCGGGTATGCCGGGCGCAGCCAGGGCGAGGTCGCCGCGCACGTTGCGGAGTTGGCCGAACTCGGTGTTCCCGCGCCGTCCGTGACCCCGGCGCTCTACCCCGTCTCCCCGTATCTGGCCCAGCAGACCGACCGGGTCGCCGTCCAGCACGCGCGCACCTCCGGCGAGGCCGAGTGGGCCCTGGTCGTCGCCGCGGACGGTGAGCTGCTGCTCACGGCCGCCTGCGATCACACCGACCGGGATCTCGAGGTGCACGGAGTCGCCTGGAGCAAGAACGCGGGCCCGGACGTGATCGCCCGCCGTGCCTGGCGCCTGGACGACGTCCAGGCGCGCGTCGACGACCTCACGCTGCGGGCCTGGGTCACCCACCGCGGGCAGGAGACCGAGATCCAGCGCGGCACGCTCGCGGAGTTGCTCACTCCGGGCTACTGGGCCGAAGTCCTGCGCTCCCGCGGCGACTTGGTGCCCGGTACCGTTCTCATCTCCGGGACGATTCCGATGACCGAGGACGTGGACCAGTTCGCCGAGGCCTGGCGCGTGGAACTGGGCGATCCGGCCACCGGAGACACGATCCGCCTGGCCTACGAGGTCGTCCCGCTGCCGGAACCGATCGGCTGAAACGGCCCGCCGACGGCCCGGAGCGGCTGTTTACGATCTCCGGCCTGCGCCTGCGCCTGCGCCTGCGCCCTCGTCGACGGCGGCGGGGCGGGCGCCGGCGGGTCCAGCTGGTTCTCGGCCGTGCGTCCGCCGAGCGAAAAAGACCGCACCCGGACCGTCATGGACGCCGAGCTCGGCGTCCTGCGGACCGGGTGCGGGCAGTTAGACCAGGCGATCGAAAGAAACCGCAGGTCAAGCGGCATGATCGGAGATCAGGCCTTCTTGGTTTCCCAGAAAATCTTGTCGATCTGGGCGATGTAGTCCAGGGCCTTCTGGCCCGTGGCGGGGTCGGTCGAACCCTTGGCGGCCGAGAGGGCCTTCAGGGCGTCGTTGACCAGCTGGTGCAGCTCCGGGTACTTCTCGAAGTGCGGGGGCTTGAAGTAGTCGCTCCACAGCACGGAGACGTGGTGCTTGGCCAGCTCGGCACGCTGCTCCTTGATGACGGTGGCGCGTGCCTGGAAGTGCGGGTCGTCGTTGCCGGCCATCTTTTCCTGGACAGCCTTGACCGACTCCGCCTCGATGCGGGCCTGGGCCGGGTCGTACACGCCGCAGGGCAGGTCGCAGTGGGCGCTGACCTTGACCTTGGGGGCAAACAGGCGGGAAAGCATGAAGCATTCCTTCCTCGTGATCGTCTTCTCAGGTGCGACATTACTCCCCGGGGGAAGGGTTTTGGCGGGTGCCCCCATGGGCTTAGGGCAAAAGTCCAGGGTCAGACTGAGACTGGTGGAGGATGGACCGGGGAGGTGCCGGGTGATGCCGGAGCTGTCGCAGGAAACCGAGCGCAGGGGCGCCGTGCTGCCGTTCGGGTTGGCCGAGGTGACCGGGCCGTCGATGGTGCCCACGCTCCGCCACGGGGACCGTCTCGTGGTGCAGTGGGGCGCCCGGATCAGGCCCGGGGAGGTGGTCGTCCTGCGCCATCCGTTCCAACAGGACCTGCTCGTCGTGAAGCGGGCCGTGGAGCGGCGTGAGGGGGGCTGGTGGGTGCTCGGCGACAATCCGTACGCCGGCGGCGACAGCACCGACTACGGCACCGTGCCGGACGAGTTGGTCCTGGGCAAGGTCCGCTTCCGTTACCGGCCGCTGAAGCCGGATCAGCGCTCGCTGTTCGCCGCGGTGCGCTGGGCGCTGTCGGCCGCCCGGCTCGTGCTGTCCGACCGGTCCGCCTCCAGGCGTTTGCGGGCCCGGTAGGCCGCCACGTTGGCGCGGGTGGCGCAGCGGTCGGAGCAGTAGCGCCGGGAGCGGTTGGTGGACGTGTCCAGGTAGGCGTTGCGGCACGGGGCCGCCTCGCACAGGCCCAGGCGGTCCACGCCGTACTCCGTCAGGTGGATGGCCAGGCCCATCGCCGCGATCGCCGCGTACCCGGCGGTCGCGTTGGACGGGTGGTCCGCCAGGTGCATGTGCCACAGCGGCCGGTCCTCGTCGTCCCGGTGGTCGTGGCCGGAGATCTGCGGGCTCACCGGGAACTCCAGCAGCAGGGAGTTCAGCAGGTCCACCGCCAGGGTCTCGTCGCCGGTGTCCGCCGCCTGGAAGACCGCCCGGAGACGGGCCCGTACGCCCCGGAACCGGGTGACGTCCGCGTCCGTGGCACGCCGGGCCACCCCCTTGTTCCCGCCGAAGAGGCCGTGGATCGCCTCGACCGAGGTCAACGTGTCCTTGCCCCGGGCCGGTTCCTCGCTGTTGACGAGACGTACGGCGTAATCCGAGTAATAGGCCAGTTCCATGAGGGTCCTTTGGCTTCCTGAGCGTACCTGTGTAAGGGGTGGCTGATGTTAAGGGTATTACGTGAATAGCGGTGCTATGTCGAGCGTGTGAAACGCCACCCCTGGTGGTGAGATCTGTCGATCGGACCTGGTGGCCCGGCCCAGGCACGGAGAGGTGGAGGGCGACGCCGACGGGGACGCGCCGTCCGCTGCGCGGCTGCGCACTGTCGCTGTTCTCTGAACCGTGGCTCTGGCGCGGAAATTGATCCAGAACCCAGGTTCAGCGACCGCCGACAAGCACGTGCTGCGCAAGAAACGGGTCGGCGAGTTTTGGCCGATGTGCGGCTCGAATTTCGGACACGTTGGAACTCGCGCTGAAATGGATCCGAGGCATCAAGCTCAATTTTCGCTCAGATTCATTCCTGCCGGGACCATCTTGATGGCAGTGTCGTCGCCAAGAGATAGTCAAGGGCTCGACGCCTGGTCGGCTCTTCGAGTGAGTCGCGAGGACGCGAGCACGGGAGGGGAATCAGATGAGTATCCGGGCAATCGCCACGTCGGCGGCAACTTTGGGGCTTGTCCTGGCAGGAAGTGTAGTCGTGGCGTCACCTGCCTCGGCCTACACCAAGACATGTACGGTCGATCAGTCGGCGTACAGCATCTGCTTCGACGGCGATGGTGACAAGTTCATTGTTGACGACTTGAGGGCGGACGGAGAGCGCGCGGTCGTCAAGTGGTACGCCTATGACGGCTCCGGTCGCGAAGGCGAGTGTGCGGATGCCAACGGATCGAACAATGGTCCAGTCGTCTGCGACTACGACTTCAAGGAGGGAACCAACAACTACGTGTCCTTCATGGGGTTCACGCGTGACGGCAACACCGGCCCGAAGCACAACGCGTCATGGGCGTACACGGGATACATCTCCCCGAGGTAGTTGCGGTTCCGTTGGAATGTGAACAGGGGGCCTAACGCCGTAATTGGCGTCAGGCCCCCTGCTTTTGCTCACAGCACCTTGGACAGGAACGACTGCGTTCGCTCGTGCTGGGGGTTGGTCAGCACGTCCCGCGGGTGACCGGACTCGACGACCACGCCGTCATCCATGAAGACCAGCGAGTCGCCCACCTCCCGGGCGAAGCCCATCTCGTGGGTGACGACGATCATCGTCATGCCGGACTCGGCGAGGTCGCGCATGACGTCCAGGACGTCGCCGACCAACTCCGGGTCGAGGGCCGAGGTCGGCTCGTCGAAGAGCATCAGCTTCGGGTCCATGGCGAGGGCCCGGGCGATGGCGACGCGCTGCTGCTGGCCGCCGGAGAGTTGCGAGGGGTAGCTCCCGGCTTTGTCGGCCAGGCCCACCCGCTCCAGGAGCTGCGTCGCACGCTCCCTGGCCTGGGTCTTGTTGGTGCCCCTGACCTGGATCGGTGCCTCGATGACGTTCTCCGCCGCCGTCATGTGCGGGAACAGGTTGAAGCGCTGGAAGACCATGCCGATGTCCCGGCGCTTCAGGGCGACTTCGCTGTCCTTGAGCTCGTACAGCTTGTCCCCCTTCTGGCGGTATCCGACCAGCTCCCCATCCACGTAGAGCCGGCCGGTGTTGATCTTCTCCAGGTGGTTGATGCAGCGGAGGAAGGTCGACTTGCCGGAGCCGGAGGGGCCGATGAGGCAGAACACCTCACCGGACCTCACCTCCAGGTCGATGCCCTTGAGGACCTCGACGGGGCCGAAGTTCTTGTGGACGCCCTCGGCCTTGACCATGGCGGTGGATCCGTCGCGCGGGACGGCGTCCGTCTTGCCCGTCTTGTCGGTCATGCCGTGACCTTCCTGCTCGAGAAGGTCGTCAGGTGCGCCCTGACCTTCTGCCACGGGGTCGGCGGCAGGGCGCGGCTCGACCCGCGCGCGTAGTACCGCTCGATGTAGTACTGGCCCACACTCAGGACCGAGGTCATGACCAGGTACCAGGCCGCGGCGAGGAAGTACATCTCCACCGGGGCGCCGGAGTTCTGGCCGATGTCCTGGGCATAGCGGAAGAGTTCCGCGAACTGCACCTGCGCCACGAGTGAGGTCGTCTTCAGCATGTTGATGACCTCGTTGCCCGTCGGCGGCACGATCACGCGCATCGCCTGCGGGATGACGATCCGGCGCAGCGTCTTGCCGTGGCTCATGCCCAGCGCGTGGGCTGCCTCGGTCTGGCCCTCGTCGACGGCGAGCAGACCGGCGCGGCAGATCTCCGCCATGTACGCGGCCTCGTTGAGGCCGAGCCCGAGCAACGCCGTCAGAAGCGGCGTCATGAAGTCCGACCAGTAGTCCTTGTAGATCGGACCGAGGTTGATGTACTCGAAGACCAGGCCCAGGTTGAACCAGAGGAACAGCTGGACCAGGACCGGGGTGCCCCGGAAGAACCAGATGTAGAACCAGGAGATCGACGAGGTCACCGGGTTCTTCGACAGGCGCATCACCGCGAGGATGATGCCGCCCACGATGCCGATCACCATCGACAGGACCGTCAGCAGGAGGGTTTTGCCGACGCCGGTCATGATCCGGTCGTCGAAGAAGTAGTCCGGAACGGCATTCCAGTTGATCTTGCCCTGGCCGAACGCGTAAATGATCGCGACGAGGATCGCGATGGCTATGACTGCGGTGACGTACCGTCCGTAGTGCCGGACCGGGATGGCCTTGATGGGCTCCGGTCCGGCCGAGGGGGTAGCCACCGTCTTGTCAGTGTCAGCAGTCACGGGTGTTACCTCTCAGTGTCCGCTCGGATGCGCGGTCACTTGCCGCCGTTGACGACGGACTCCTTGACGGCGCCGTCCTCCGCGCCCCACTTGTCGAGGATCTTCTGGTACTCGCCGTTCTTGATGACCGCGTTCATGGCCGCCTGCAGCGCGTCCCGCAGCTGGACGTCCTCCTTGGAGACCGCGATGCCGTACGGGGCCGCCTCGACCTGGTCGCCGACGATCTGGAAGTCCTTGCCTCCGCCGGAGGTCTTCACCGCGTACGCGGCAACCGGGAAGTCCGAGGAGGCCGCGTCCGCGCCGCCGGAGCGCAGACGGGTCTGAGCCTGCTGGTCGTCGTCGAAGGCCTCGATGGTGATCTTCTTGCCGCCGGTGCACTTCTTGGTCTCGGACTTGGCCAGGTCCTCCGAGACGGTGCCGCGCTCCACGGCAAGCTTCTTTCCGCACAGGTCGGACCAGGTGGTGATGCCACCGGTGTCGCCCTTTCGCGTGTAGATCGAGACACCGGCGGTCAGGTAGTCGACGAAGTCGACACCCTCGCCGACCTTCTTGCCCGTGTCGGGGTCGACGCCCTCCTGACGGTTCTTGTTGTCGGTCATCGCGGACATGGCGATGTCGTAGCGGTTGGAGCGCAGACCGGTGAGCAGGGCGTCGAAGGTGCCGTTCTCGAATTGGAACGTGACGCCGAGCTGCTTGCCCATCGCGGCCCCGAGTTCCGGGTCGAGGCCGGCGACGTTGCCGGACTTGTCCTTGAACTCGACGGGCGCGTACGCGATGTCGGAACCGACCTTGACGACGCCCTTGTCGCGGATCGCCTGTGGCAGCTTGTCCGCCAGTGGCGCCGAGCTCGCCGCCGCGCTGCTGTCCGAGTTCTTGTCCTTGGTCTGGTCACCGCAGCCGGTGAGCAGCAGGGCGCCTGCGACCGCGATCGCACCGACCGCTCCTAGCCGGGAGTGCGCGGCGGTCGGACGACGGGTGGAGCTTGCGGTCATGGTGGGTTCCTCCGGCGGAAGGGTGGGTTTGCCGATGGGGCGGGGCAGCCGCCGATGCGTTCGGCAGGTGCCTTGGACCCTGGTTGGTCCTGAGTTGGTCCTGGGTTGGTCCTTGGTCGACGAGTGCACACGCCTTCGAATGTCGTGACCTCGTGCGATGACGGCATCTTGTCATTTGGACGAAGGTATTCAGGGGGCGCGCCATGTCAAAATCGGATAACGGGCGACCCCCGAACCGCATCAGGTCGGTACATCCCGACCGCACCATCTGTGGGATTGTGTGCTTCCGGCCGGAAGATCTTCGGTGCCTCTCGGGAAGCGAAGGGGTGTGGGGGTCGGATGCGGGATGCGCCGCGGGATGCGCCGCGCGCCGCGTCGCGGGATGCTCTGTGGGATGTGATCTAGCTGGCCTTGTGTGCCGTGGACTCGTCCTCGGCGTGGTCCGTCCGGTAAGAAGGTTCTTTACACCCCTCATCCGGGGCTCAGGGCGCGTGTGCGGCGCGCCCGTGGCGTATGTGCCCGTACGTACCCCCGTACGCAGCATCACTTTCACTGCGGCACCATCAGGGCCGTGCGCGGTGCCCGCCCACTTCTCAACCAGGAGTGGCCACCCTCGACCATGCATACCTAAGGGGTAGAACAAAGTGGCAGCGGAGATCGTCAATCCTCGCAGCGACAGCAGTACGGAGCAGGAGGGCAGGGCCGAGCCCCTCGATTCCTTCGATCCGGCGTTCGCGCTGCACCGTGGCGGCAAGATGGCCGTGCAGGCCACCGTGCCGATCCGTGACAAGGACGACCTGTCCCTGGCGTACACGCCCGGCGTGGCGAAAGTGTGCAGCGCCATCGCCGAGCAGCCGGAGCTGGTCTACGACTACACCTGGAAGTCGTCCGTCGTCGCCGTCGTGACCGACGGTACGGCGGTGCTGGGGCTCGGTGACATCGGGCCCGAGGCCTCCCTCCCGGTGATGGAGGGCAAGGCGATCCTCTTCAAGCAGTTCGGCGGCGTCGACGCGGTGCCGATCGCGCTCGACTGCACGGACGTGGACGAGATCGTGGAGACCGTGGTGCGGCTCGCGCCGTCGTTCGGTGGCGTGAACCTGGAGGACATCTCGGCGCCGCGGTGCTTCGAGATCGAGCGGAAGCTGCAGGAGCGGCTGAACATTCCGGTCTTCCACGACGACCAGCACGGTACGGCGGTCGTGACGCTGGCTGCTCTGCGGAACGCCGCACGGCTGACGGGGCGAGGCCTCGGGGATCTGCGGGCGGTGATCTCGGGCGCGGGCGCGGCCGGTGTCGCCATCGCGAAGATGCTGATCGAGGCCGGGATCGGGGACGTTGCGGTCGCGGACCGCAAGGGGATCGTGTCGGGGGACCGGGACGATCTGACGTCCGTCAAGCAGGAGCTGGCCTCCTTCACGAACAAGGCCGGGATCAGCGGGTCGCTGGAGGCGGCGCTGGAAGGCGCCGACGTCTTCATCGGGGTGTCCGGCGGTACGGTGCCGGAGCCGGCGGTGGCCTCGATGGCGCAGGGCGCGTTCGTCTTCGCCATGGCCAACCCGAATCCCGAGGTGCATCCCGAGGTCGCGCACAAGTACGCGGCGGTCGTGGCCACCGGGCGGTCGGACTTCCCGAACCAGATCAACAACGTGCTGGCGTTTCCCGGGATCTTCGCGGGCGCGCTGCAGGTGCGGGCGTCGCGGATCACGGAGGGCATGAAGATCGCGGCGGCCGAGGCGCTGGCGGCGGTGGTCGGGGACGACTTGGCCGCGGACTACGTCATTCCCTCGCCGTTCGACGAGCGCGTCGCACCCGCGGTCACGGCCGCGGTCGCCGCGGCGGCTCGGGCGGAGGGCGTGGCTCGGCTCTGAGTCGTGCCACGGAGTTGCTGGTGCTGAGGCGCTGAGGTACTGAGGTACTGAGGCGCTGAGGTGCTGCGCTGAGTCGCTGCCGGGGTGTAGCCGGCGCTGAGTCGCGGGCGCTGGGTGAATGGTCCCGTCCTGGTTGATCTGGGCGGGGCCGTTTTCTTTACCTGGAGGCTGCGGCAGTTCGGGTGGTGCGGGGTGAGGCCCGTGGTGCGGGTGCGGGTGCGGGTGAGCCCGGTGGTGCGGGCGGTGCGAGGTGGTACCGGGCTGTGCTGGGCGGTGCGAGGTCGTACCGGGCTGTGCCGGGTGGAGTGCGCCGAGGCAAGAGGGCGTGTGTCACAGAGCCGTCCGGTTCCCCGCGCCGTCGGCGGAGCCTATCGTCAAGGTCATGTTCGCTGCCTACGCCGCCCGCATCGACCGCGACCAGCCTCTTTGTGGCCTTGAGGTGGGAGAGCGTCCCGCGCCCGAGGCCCGCCCCGGCTGGAGCACCGTCAACGTCAAGGCCGCTTCCCTCAACCATCACGACCTGTGGTCCCTGCGCGGCGTCGGCCTCGCAGAGGACAAGCTGCCGATGATCCTCGGGTGTGACGCCGCCGGCGTCGACGAGGACGGCAACGAGGTCGTCCTGCACTCCGTCATCGGCCAGACCGGTCACGGCGTCGGCCCGAAGGAATCCCGCTCCATCCTCACCGAGCGCTACCAGGGCACGTTCGCCGAGCAGGTCGCCGTACCGACCTGGAACCTCCTCCCGAAGCCCGAGGAACTCTCCTTCGAGGAGGCCGCCTGTCTGCCCACCGCCTGGCTGACGGCGTACCGGATGCTCTTCACCAACGCCGGTGTACGTCCCGGCGACTCCGTCCTCGTCCAGGGCGCGGGCGGCGGCGTCGCCACCGCCGCCATCGTGCTCGGGAAGGCCGCGGGGCTGCGGGTCTTCGCCACCAGCCGGGACGAGGCGAAGCGCAAGCGGGCCGTCGAGCTGGGGGCCGTGGAGGCACTGGAGTCGGGGGCGCGGCTGCCGCAGCGCGTGGACGCCGTGGTCGAGACCGTCGGCGCGGCCACCTGGTCGCACTCGGTCAAGTCGCTGAAGCCGGGCGGCACGCTCGTCATCTCCGGGGCAACGAGCGGTGACCGGCCCTCGCACGCCGAGCTGACGCGGATCTTCTTCCTGGAGCTCAAGGTCGTGGGGTCGACGATGGGGACCAAGGACGAGCTGGAGGATCTGCTCTCCTTCTGCGCCGCCACGGGCGTACGCCCTGTCATCGACCAGGTGCTTCCCCTGGACCGGGCCCGTGAGGGGTTCGAAAGGCTGGAGTCCGGTGACCAGTTCGGCAAGGTCGTCCTGACGGGAGACTAGGGGTGCGAGGGGCGGTCGAGCAGGCCGAGCGCTCGGAGGCGCACTCCGACGTGGCGGAGCACCTGCCGCTGGCCCTCACCGCCCGCCCAGGCGTCCCCGCCGAGGTTCTCGCCGACCACGGCGTGACGTACGAGACGCTGACCCGTGTGAGGTATGGCGGGGGAGACGCCAAGGCGGGCTGAAGGCTGGGAGGAGCGCGGCTGACGTCGATGTGGGCGGGACGGGCGCCCGGCCGCGTTGTCGGTCCGGGGGCGGTTGGCCGGCCGTACCGCCCCAAGGGCGTTGCTCAGGTCTTCGGGGTGCGCAGGAGTGCCCCGATGTGGGCGGCCGCAGTGGAGAGGTGGCGGCGGGTGTCGCGGACTTGGTCGGCTGTTACTCCGTGATCGCGGGCGGTGTCGCGGATGTCGTCGCGGAAGCGGTCGAGGAGACGGTCCAGGTCGCGGGCCGGGTCGTCGGTGGGGTCCTCGTGGGCCCACGACGGTTCGTACTGGGCGGGGAAGTCCTCCGGGGTGTGCGAGTACTCGGGTGCCGGGGCGGCCTTCTCTGCGCCGCCGTGGCCCCTGCCGAAGCCGAAGTCCTTCCCGAACTCTTTGCCGTAGTCCTTTCCGAACTCGCCGAATTCCTTGGCCAGTTCGGTCAGGCCCTCGCGGACGCCCGTCGGCCAGTCGCCCCGCGCGAAGTGGTCCTGCACCTGTTCCTGGACGCGCCGGGCGATGCGCTGTACCTCCTCCTGGGCCTGTGTCCGGGCGTGCTCCTGGGCCTCCTTGGCCTGGCGGCGGGCCCGCTGGGCCTCCTCACGGGCGCGCCGGCTCTCGTCCTTGGCACGGCGAGCCTGTTCCTTCCACTCCTGCTTGACCCGGCGCATCTCCTCCTTGGCGATGCGCCACGCCTCGTTGTCGGTGTGGTCCGTGAAGTCCCCGAAAGAGCCGCCCTGTTCGCCGACCGCCTTACCGTCGGCGCCCCGGGGAGCGGGACCGTTGCGGGCCTCGGAGGCCGCCGCCCGCATCTCGCGCCGCAGGTCTCCCGCCGCGCCGCGCACGTCGGACCGGATCTCGGCGGCGAGTTCCGCGACCGAATCGCGGATCTCCAGCTCCAGGTCGGCCAGTTCGCCACTGCGGTCGGCCAACTCGGCGCGGCCGGCGTCCGTGATGGCGTACACCTTGCGGCCGCCCTCCGTGGTGTGGGTGACCAGGCCCTCGGCCTCCAGCTTGGACAGGCGAGGGTACACCGTGCCCGCGGAGGGTGCGTACAGGCCCTGGAAACGCTCTTCCAGGAGGCGGATCACCTCGTAGCCGTGACGCGGGGCCTCGTCCAACAGCTTCAGCAGGTAGAGACGGAGGCGGCCGTGGGCGAAGACGGGGGGCATGTCAGAGCACCTTCTTGTCGGTCGTGCCGTCGGCCGGGGCGCTGGTGGGTCCGGTGCCCGGGCCGGTAACGGAATTGTCCCCCGAGGTCTCCCACGGCCCGTCCGCCGGGGCGCCGGTCGCGGTGTCGGCGTCCTTCCGCGGTCCGCTCTCGTGCCCCGACGGTCCGCTCTCGTCCTCGTGCGGTCCGCTCTCGTCCTCGCGGGGTGGCCGGCGCAGCAGGGCGATCGAGCCGGAGACGGTCGTTGCGCGGAGCTTGCCGGTGCCCGCGCCGAGGCGGCCGGTGATCTTGTGGGCGCCCCACTGGCCGTGCACCCGGAGGCCGTCGAAGGCGTTGGAGATCGTGCCGCTCGCGGTGTTGGCCTCGACGTCCGCGTCCGCCGGCTGGGGCAGCCGGATCGCGATCTCACCTGAGACGCTGGTCAGCCTGACGTCGGTGGGTCCGTCCGGATCCAGGTCGACGATCATGGAACCGCTGACCGAGTCGGCCCGCACCGAGGGACCGGAGCCCTCGACGACCGTGAGATCCCCGGAGACCGAGTTGAACCGGAGGTCGCCGGTGACGGCCTGTGCCTCCAGGTTTCCGGAGACCGTGTCGGCGTGGACCGGGCCGGAGAGTGCGACGAGTGTCGTGTCGCCGTTGACGCCCTTGACCACCGACGCCCCGCGCACCCCGGAGACGACGGCCCCGGCGTCGACCACGCCCACCTGCACGCGGGTGTCGGCCGACACGGCCAGCGAGACGACGGCGCTGCGTCGCCAGGCCTTGCGGTCGAGCCACTTGAGGAAACCCTTCCAGGGCAGGTCGTCGTAGGCCACCGTGAGCGTGCCGGCGTCCTGGGTCACCACCAGGGGTGGGCCCTGGATCTCGGACACTTCCAGGCGGGCGGAACCTTCGTCCGTACCCACCACGTTCACCGTTCCACTGACGATGCGTACGTGGAGGGTAGTGACGGGATCATCGAATGTGAGCTTGGTGGGCTCCGTCAGTGACCATTCGGGCATGGTGCAGACCTCCCCGTCGCAACGCGCCATATCGCGTCCTCTCGCTATTCACGATATATCGCGGACACGGAAAGTCAAGACACTCGTTCGGGGGATCCGCTCACAGCGAAGGGCGCCCCGAGGGGCGCCCTGTGCCGAAATCGGTCTCTGCCCGGCGACTCGTCCACCTGTCGCCCGTCTACTCGCAGTCCCCGCCGCCCGTCCACTCGTAGTCCCCGCCGCCCGGCTACGCGTGGTTCCCCTCGCTCGGCTACTCGTCGTCGTCCTCGTCGTCCAGCCGAGCCAGCCACGTCGCCAGCCGCTCCACCGGCACCTCGAAGTCCGGGTTCAGATCGACGAAGGTCCGCAGCTGCTCGGCGAGCCATTCGAAGGTGACCTCCTCCTGGCCTCGCCGCTTCTCCAGCTCTTCGATGCCTCGGTCCGTGAAGTACATGGCTCAAGGATAAATGCGAGGAAACGGCCGGGCCGCACCCCCGATAGAGGGTGCGGCCCGGTCACGTACAGCCTGTGAGGGTGGCGGTTACGCCTCGAACACCTCACGCACCAGCTGCTCCTGCTCCGCCTGGTGCCGCTTCGCCGAACCGACGGCCGGCGACGAGCCGTGCGGGCGGGAGATGCGCCGCAGACGCTCGCCGTGAGGCACGTCCGCGCCGACCGCCAGGTCCAGGTGGTCGATCAGGTTGAGGGCGATGAACGGCCAGGCACCCTGGTTCGCCGGCTCCTCCTGGGCCCACAGGTACTTCTCGGCGTTCGGGTACTTGGCGATCTCGGCCTGGAGCTCGGCACCCGGGAGCGGGTACAGGCGCTCGATGCGGATGATCGCCGTGTCCGTGGCGCCGCGCTTCTTCCGCTCGGCATCGAGGTCGTAGTAGACCTTGCCCGCGGTGAAGACGACCTTCTTGACCGCCGCCGGGTCCACCGACGCGTCGCCGATGACCGGGCGGAACTGGCCCGTGGTGAACTCCTCCGCCTTCGAGGCCGCCGCCTTCAGGCGCAGCATCGACTTCGGGGTGAAGACGACCAGCGGCTTGTGGTGCGGGTTGTGCACCTGCCACCGCAGGAGGTGGAAGTAGTTCGACGGGAGCGTCGGCATCGCGACCGTCATGTTGTTCTGCGCGCACAGCTGGAGGAAGCGCTCCGGGCGGGCGGACGAGTGGTCCGGTCCCTGGCCCTCGTAGCCGTGGGGGAGGAGGAGCGTGACGCCGCTCGTCTGGTTCCACTTCTGCTCCGCCGACGAGATGAACTCGTCCACGACCGTCTGCGCGCCGTTGACGAAGTCGCCGAACTGCGCCTCCCACATGACGAGCGCGTCGGGGCGGGCCAGCGAGTAGCCGTACTCGAAGCCCATCACCGCGTACTCGGACAGGAGGGAGTTGTAGACGTTGTAGCGCGCCTGCTCCTCGGAGAGGTACATCAGCGGCGTGAACTCGTCGCCGGTCTCGCGGTCGATGATCACGGCGTGGCGCTGGCCGAACGTGCCGCGCTGCGAGTCCTGGCCGGACAGACGGACCGGGATGCCCTCCAGGAGGAGGGAGCCGACCGCCAGCGTCTCGCCCATGCCCCAGTCGATCGTGCCGTCCTCGACCATGGCCGCCCGGCGCTGCAGCTGGGGCAGCAGCCGCGGGTGGACGGTGATGCGGTCGGGGATGTTGACCTGGGACTCGGCGATCCGCTTGACGACCTCCGTGGAGACGGCCGTGCTGACCGCCACCGGGAACTCCGCCTGCGGGTCCGAGGACTCCACGGACGCCGGCTGCGCGGTGGCCTCGCGGACCTCCGTGAAGACCTTCTCCAGCTGGCCCTGGTAGTCCTGCAGGGCCTGCTCGGCCTCTTCCAGGGTGATGTCGCCGCGACCGATCAGGGACTCGGTGTACAGCTTGCGCACCGAGCGCTTCTTGTCGATCAGGTCGTACATCAGCGGCTGCGTGAACGCCGGGTTGTCCGACTCGTTGTGACCGCGGCGGCGGTAGCAGATGAGGTCGATCACCACGTCCTTGTTGAACGCCTGGCGGAACTCGAACGCCAGCCGCGCGACGCGGACCACGGCCTCCGGGTCGTCGCCGTTCACGTGGAAGATCGGGGCCTCGATCATGCGGGCCACGTCGGTCGAGTACATGGAGGAGCGCGAGGACTCGGGCGCCGCCGTGAAACCGACCTGGTTGTTGATGACGATGTGGACCGTGCCGCCGGTGCGGTAGCCGCGCAGCTGCGACATGTTCAGGGTCTCCGCGACCACGCCCTGGCCCGCGAAGGCCGCGTCGCCGTGCAGGGCGACCGGCAGGACCGTGAAGTCGGTGCCGCCCTTGTTGATGACGTCCTGCTTGGCGCGGACGACACCCTCGAGGATCGGGTCGACCGCCTCGAGGTGCGACGGGTTGGCGGCCAGCGAGACCTTGATCTGCTCGCCGTCCAGACCGGTGAACACGCCCTCGGCACCCAGGTGGTACTTCACGTCGCCGGAGCCGTGCATCGACTTCGGGTCGAGGTTGCCCTCGAACTCGCGGAAGATCTGCGCGTACGACTTGCCGACGATGTTCGCGAGGACGTTGAGGCGGCCGCGGTGGGCCATGCCGATGACGACCTCGTCGAGACGGGATTCGGCCGCGCTGTCGATGACCGCGTCGAGGAGCGGGATGACCGACTCGCCGCCTTCGAGCGAGAAGCGCTTCTGGCCGACGTACTTCGTCTGCAGGAAGGTCTCGAAGGCCTCCGCCGCGTTCAGCCGGCGCAGGATGCGCAGCTGCTCCTCGCGCTCCGGCTTGGAGTGTGAGCGCTCGATGCGGTCCTGGATCCACTTGCGCTGCTTCGGGTCCTGGATGTGCATGAACTCGACGCCGGTGGTGCGGCAGTAGGAGTCGCGCAGGACGCCGAGGATGTCGCGCAGCTTCATCATCGACTTGCCGGCGAAGCCGCCGACCGCGAACTCGCGCTCCAGGTCCCAGAGGGTGAGCCCGTGCTCGGTGATGTCCAGGTCGGGGTGCTTGCGCTGCTTGTACTCCAGCGGGTCGGTGTCGGCCATGACGTGGCCGCGGACCCGGTAGGAGTGGATCAGCTCGAAGACCCGGGCGGCCTTGGTGACGTCGTCGTCGTGCGAGGCGTCGATGTCCTTGAGCCAGCGGACCGGCTCGTACGGGATGCGCAGCGCCTCGAAGATGTCGTCGTAGAAGCCCTGCTCGCCGAGGAGGAGGTTCGCGACGACCCGCAGGAACTCGCCGGACGCGGCGCCCTGGATCACCCGGTGGTCGTAGGTCGACGTGAGCGTCATGACCTTCGCGATGCCGAGCTTGTTCAGGGTGTCCTGGGAGGTGCCCTGGAACTCCGCGGGGTAGTCCATGGAGCCGACGCCCATGATGACCGACTGGCCGGGCATCAGGCGGGGCACGGAGTGCACGGTGCCGAGGCCGCCGGGGTTGGTCAGGGAGACCGTCACGCCGGTGAAGTCGTCCATCGTCAGCTTGCCGTCACGGGCGCGGCGGACGATGTCCTCGTAGGCCTGCCAGAACTCGAAGAAGTTCAGCGTCTCGGCCTTCTTGATGCCGGCGACGACGAGCTGGCGGTCACCGTTCGGCTTCACCAGGTCGATGGCCAGGCCGAAGGTGATGTGCGCGGGCTTGACGAGGGTGGGCTTCCCGTCCTTCTCCGCGTAGTGCCAGTTCATCGACGGCATGGCCTTGATGGCCTGCACCATCGCGTAGCCGATCAGGTGCGTGAAGGAGATCTTCCCGCCCCGGGCCCGCTTCAGATGGTTGTTGATGACGATGCGGTTGTCGAAGAGCAGCTTCACCGGGACCGCGCGCACGGACGTGGCCGTGGGCAGCTCCAGGGAGGCGTTCATGTTCTTCGCGACCGCGGCGGCGGGACCGCGCAGCGTCACCAGCTCAGGGCCCTCCGGGGCCCCGGCGGGCTCGGCCTTGGCCGCCGGCTTGGCGGCGGCCGGCTTCGCGGCCGGAGCCGGAGCCTGGGCGGGCGCGGCGGCCTTGGCGGGCGCCGGAGCCGCGGCGGCGGGCTTCGCTGCAGGAGCCGGAGCAGCCTGCGCTGGAGCTGGCGCCTGGGCCGGTGGGGCCGCGGGTGCGGTCCGGGCCGGGGTGGTGGTCCCTGCGGCCCCCGCGGCCGCAGTACCCGCCGGAGCCGAGGCGACAGCTGCCCCCGGCTTGTAGTCGGCAAAGAAGTCCCACCAGGCACGGTCTACCGAGTTCGGGTCCTGGAGGTACTGCTGATAGATCTCGTCGACGAGCCACTCATTGGGTCCGAACGCGGCCGCGGGGTTCTTGCCCGCATGGTCGGTGTCGGTCGAGATGCTCGAGTTACTGGGGGACTGTGGCGACACGGCGGCAACCGCCCTCTTCCGCTTCTCACAAGGTGATGGACAGCGGGAATAAAGGCTACGCCCCCTTGACCGGGAAGGTCAGGCCGGGCCCGCTCATCGTCGTGCAAGTCACATCGAAGAGCGGGTTTCGGGGGTGGAAATGGCGGGAAACAAGCGTAGTTCCGCTTCATAGGGGATGGCTCGGCCCGGCCTCGGCGCGCCGAGCGCGCGGGCCTGTGCCTGATCACACGTGTCCAGCTGTGCGGACGCTCGTGGATCTTGCGGTTCCGCTTCGGACTTTACGTCAACTTGGCAAAGAAGGAAGTCCCGGAAGGGTGACAAGGATTCGGCAGCCCCGCTCGGATTCGGCCACTCCGATCCGGCCGCCGTGCAGATCCACCGCCCAGCGGGCGATCGCCAGACCGAGCCCCGTACCGCCGTCGCTGCCGGGCCCGTGCGGCCGGCTGACGTTGCCGCGGTTGAATCGCTCGAAGACCCGGTGCCACTCCGACGGCGGAATGCCGGGGCCCTCGTCGAGAACCTCCAGCTCCAGGGACTCGGGCCGGGCCCCGCGCCGTGCCTTGACGGTGACCCGGCCGTGCGGCGGGCTGTGCTTGACCGCGTTGTCGATGAGATTCGCCACGACCTGGTGTATCCGCTCCGGGTCGGCGTGTGCGGTCAGCTCCGGCGGGGACACGTCCAGGTGCAGATGGACGTCGGTACGGGTGTGACTTCCGGAGCCGGAGGCGATGCCCGCGCGCGCGGAGGCGACCATGTTGGCCTCCTTCAGCACGCCCGACAGGTACGGCCACACCTCGAAACGCCGCTTCCGCAGCGGTACGACCCCGTTGTCCAGCCGGGACAGGTCCAGCAGCGTCTCGACCAGCCGGCCCAGCCGCTCCGTCTGTTTCAGGGCCGTGCGCATGGTCTCCGGGTCGGCCTGGGTCACACCGTCGACGATGTTCTCCAGGACCGCGCGCAGACCTGCGATCGGTGTGCGCAACTCGTGCGAGACATTCGCCACGAGTTCCTTGCGCTCCTGCTCCTGGGCCTCCAGATCGTCCGCCATGCGGTTGATCGTCTGGGCCAGGTCACCCAGCTCGTCCCGGCGGTTGTCGGGCACCCGGCGGGTGTAGTCGCCGTGCGATATCGACTTGGCCACCGCGTTCATGTCGTCCAGCGGAGCGGTGAGCGAATGCGCCACGAACTGCGTAATGAGCAGTGTGGCGATCATCGAGAACACCGTGATGAAACGCAGCTCCGTGTTGGTGCGCACCGCGATCATCGACAGCCCGGTGGTGATCAGTACCGAGGAGACGACCAGCGCGCCCAGCTTGGTCTTGATCGAGTACGGGCTCACCCCGCCGCCCCAGGGATCCCTGGGGTTGCTCCGACCGGCCGGCCCGTCGCTCATGGCGTCGGCGTCTCCAGGGCGTAACCCACGCCGTGCACCGTACGGATCCGCTCGGCGCCGATCTTCCGGCGCAGCGCCTTGATGTGGCTGTCGACCGTGCGGGTGCCGGAGGCGTCGGCCCAGTCCCACACCTCGGCCAGCAGCTGCTCCCGGGAGAGCACCGCCCGCGGGGTGTTCGCCAGGCAGACCAGGAGGTCGAACTCCGTGGGCGTCAGATGGACGTCCTCGGAGCGCACCCGGACCCGGCGCTGCGCGTGGTCGATCTCCAGCTCGCCGAGTCGCAGGATGCCGCTGCGCGGTGTCGCGGCGGCCAGCGCGGCCCGCTCGACGCGCCGCAGCAGCACGTGCACGCGTGCCGCCAGCTCCCGCATGGAGAAAGGCTTCGTCATGTAGTCGTCGGCGCCGACGCCCAGCCCGACCAGCATGTCGGTCTCGTCGTCGCGCGCGGTGAGCATGAGGACCGGCACCGGCCGGGCGGCCTGCACGCGTCGGCAGACCTCCAGACCGTCGAAGCCGGGCAACATGATGTCGAGGATCAGCAGATCGGGCTGCCAGGCCTCTGCCGTATCCACGGCGGACGGACCGTCGACCGCCGTTTGCACGAGGAATCCCTCGGCGCGCAGGCGGGTCGCGATGGCGTCCACGATCGTCGGGTCGTCCTCGACGACCAGGACCCGGCGTTGAGCGCCCGGAGTCGCCGCCGTGCCGTTGTGGGAGGTGTGTGTCTGCTCCATCGCCCGCCCCTGAGGTGTGGCTTTTCCGGAACCAGTGGGGTGGTTCCTTGTCTATGCATGACTGCGATTGACGCTTGAATCATTGGCGTCAGAGAAGCAGGGTACGGGGAGTCACCGCGCCTTTGCTATCCAGGCCGGACGGCGAGATGCACGACGTCCGGAACGCCCCGGGCAACGGGGATCTCTTCGGTACGCACCTGCTGGAACCCGGCATTCCGCAAGGTTCCCTCGAATTCCGGAGAGGGCTGGGCCGACCATACCGCCAGTACCCCTCCCGGCCTCAACGCCCTTGCGCAGCCCGCGAGTCCGGCGGGGGAGTACAGGCCGTCGTTGTCGTCCGTGACCGTCCAGTCGGGGCCGTTGTCGATGTCGAGGCACAGTGCGTCGAACGTGTCGCATGTCTCATTGACGAATGCGACCAGATCGGTTTTCACAATCTCGGTGCGGGGGTCGGCCAAGGCGCGGGAGGAGAGGGGCGACAGCGGGCCGCCGTCGCGGTGCCAGTCGATGATGGCGGCCTCGCGTTCCACCACCGTGATGCGGTCCCAGCGGGGGTTGGCGGCGGCGTGCGCGAGCGAGAAGCCGACGCCCAGGCCGCCGATCAGGATGCTTGGCTTGGCGCGTTCGCGGGGGGCGTCCAGTGCGTCGAGTGCGTCCAGTGCCGCTTCGACCAGCCGTTTTTCCGAGCGGCCGTCCGAGGTGTCCATCAGGAAGCAGCCGTTGGCGATGATCTGCAGTAACCCGCCGTGCCGCCGCAACACGATCTCGCCGTGGGGGCCCTCGCGACGGTCCAGGACTTCAGGGATGTCGTACGGGGTGAGCATCGGGCCATTTTGGCAGGGCGGGAGGGGGAGGGGGAGAGGGAGGGGGAGGGGGAGGGGAGGGCGAGCCAAAGGGATGGGGAGGGGAGTGGGAAGGGGGCGGAGGGACGAGGGTGGGAGTGCGGGGTTTGCTGGGAACTTGCTGTGAATGGTGGCTCCCGTGGCGGCCCGTCATAGACAGCGTCGCGCGGGGGGGCGAAGGGTGGGGCGAAATGGAAGGAGCGCCTCACCGTGGAACGGACTGCGAGGGTCGCCGCCGGCACGAGGGCGTCGGTGGCGGCGGGCGTAAGGGCGGAGCCCAGGGGGCCTGCCTGCGCCGGCGGGGTGATCGCTCACAGCGAACGCGGGGTGGGGAACATTCTGGGGCTCACGTGCATTGAGTCGGCATAGCTCAACTTGATTACCGAAGGGGAGATCATGGCTTCGACGTCCACACCGCTCACTCTGCCCGTGCTGCCGCTCGACGACGAGGTCGTTCTGCCCGGAATGGTGGTTCCGCTCGACCTGAACGACGCCGACGTGCGAGCCGCGGTGGAGGCGGCTCAGGCTGCCGCGCGGTCGGAACCCGGGAAGCCCACGGTTCTGCTGGTGCCGCGCATCGACGGGACGTACGCGGGCACCGGTGTGCTCGGCACCGTCGAGCAGGTCGGCCGGCTGGCCGACGGCGACCCGGGCGCCCTCATCCGCGGGCGGGAGCGGGTGAAGATCGGTGCCGGGACCACCGGGCCGGGGGCGGCCCTGTGGGTCGAGGGGACGAGGATCGACCAGAGCGTGCCCGAGCCGCTGCCGGGGCAGGTCACCGAACTCGTCAAGGAGTACAAGGCTCTTGCGACGGCCTGGTTGCGGAAGCGTGGGGCCTGGCAGGTCGTGGACCGGGTGCAGGCCATCGATGATGTGTCCACTCTTGCCGACAACTCCGGGTACTCGCCCTTCCTGACCACCGAGCAGAAGGTGGAGCTCCTGGAGACCGCCGACCCGGTGGCCCGGCTGAAGCTCGCCGCCCAGCAACTGCGTGACCACCTCGCCGAGCAGGATGTCGCCGAGACCATCGCCAAGGACGTCCAGGAAGGCGTCGACAAGCAGCAGCGGGAGTTCCTGCTGCGCCGTCAGCTGGAGGCCGTGCGGAAGGAACTGCGCGAGCTCAACGGGGAGTCGGAGGGCGACGAGTCCGACGACTACCGGAGCCGCGTCGAGGCCGCCGATCTGCCGGAGAAGGTCCGCGAGGCCGCTCTCAAGGAGGTCGAGAAGCTGGAGCGGGCGAGTGACCAGTCGCCCGAGGGGTCGTGGATCCGTACCTGGCTCGACACGGTGCTGGAGTTGCCGTGGAACGAGCGGACCGAGGACCAGTACGACATCCAGGGCGCCAAGGCGATCCTCGACGCCGAGCACGCCGGGCTGCAGGACGTGAAGGAGCGGATCACCGAGTACCTGGCGGTGCGCAAGCGTCGTACGGACCGGGGGCTGGGTGTCATCGGCGGGCGCCGTGGCGGTGCCGTACTGGCACTCGTCGGGCCTCCTGGTGTCGGTAAGACCTCGCTGGGCGAGTCCGTGGCGCACGCCATGGGGCGGAAGTTCGTACGGGTCGCGCTCGGCGGGGTGCGGGACGAGGCCGAGATCCGCGGGCACCGGCGTACGTATGTGGGTGCGCTGCCCGGCCGGATCGTCCGGGCCGTCAAGGAGGCCGGGTCCATGAATCCGGTCGTGCTGCTCGACGAGATCGACAAGGTGGGGTCGGACTACCGGGGCGACCCGGCCGCGGCTCTGCTGGAGGTCCTCGACCCGGCGCAGAACCACACCTTCCGGGACCACTACCTGGAGGTCGAGCTCGATCTGTCGGATGTCGTCTTCCTCGCCACGGCCAACGTGCTGGAGGCCATCCCGGAGGCGCTGCTCGACCGGATGGAGCTGGTCCGGCTCGACGGGTACACCGAGGACGAGAAGATCGTCATCGCACGGGACCACCTGCTGCCGCGTCAGCTGGAGCGTGCCGGTCTGGAGACGGAAGAGGTCACGCTGGACGAGAGCGCGCTGCGCAAGCTCGCCGGCGAGTACACCCGCGAGGCCGGTGTCCGCACCCTGGAGCGGGCCATCGCGCGGCTGCTGCGCAAGGTCGCGGCCCAGCACGAACTGGGCGAGCGGGAACTGCCGTTCACGGTCGGGGACGAGGATCTGCGCGGGCTGATCGGCCGGCCGCACCATGTGCCGGAGTCCGCCCAGGATCCGGCCGAGCGGCGGACCGCGGTGCCGGGTGTGGCGACGGGTCTCGCCGTCACGGGCGCGGGCGGTGACGTCCTGTACGTCGAGGCGTCGCTGGCCGACCCGGAGACGGGTGCCGCGGGTCTGACCCTGACCGGGCAGCTCGGTGACGTGATGAAGGAGTCGGCGCAGATCGCGCTGAGCTTCCTGCGCTCGCACGGAGCCGAGCTGGAGCTGCCGGTCGCCGACCTGAAGGACAGGGGCGTGCACATTCACTTCCCGGCGGGCTCGGTGCCGAAGGACGGACCGAGCGCGGGCGTCACGATGACGACGGCGTTGGCGTCGTTGCTCAGCGGTCGTCCGGTGCGTACGGACGTGGCGATGACCGGTGAGGTCTCGCTGACCGGTCGGGTGCTGCCCATCGGTGGTGTGAAGCAGAAGTTGCTTGCCGCGCACCGGGCAGGCGTCACGACCGTGATCATCCCGAAGCGCAACGAGCCCGACCTGGACGACGTTCCGGCGGAGGTGCTGGACAAGCTCGACGTCCACGCCGTCACGGACGTCCGCCAGGTCCTGGAGCTGGCGCTCGCCCCGGCGACGAACGGGGCAGCGTCGGAGGTTCCGGTGGCGGCGTGACGTAGGTCAGCGTCATCGTCATCGGTCAGGGCAAGGCCCGGGTCCCGTGAGGGAGGCCCGGGCCTTCGCCGTACGTGTGGTGTGGTCGTCAGCCATGGGCGAGCGCGACCACGGGAAAGCGCGGGCAGCTGCCGGCCTGTGGCACTGGCTGCGGTACTGGCGTGGGCATGCCCGTCGTTGCCTGATAAGGCGAGCTACGCACGTAGACCCGGGGGTGGGAAGGGGCACCGAAAGCTGCCGTTGGCCCAGCCCTGCGAAATACTGGCGGAGCTGCGGTGATGACGGCGGCGGGCGGAAACAATCAGGATCGGGAAACCGAGGCAGGGGCTGACGTGCACGAAGACGGAAACGGCGACGGACGAGGAGTCGAATCCGGCGTGTCCGCGAGCGGGATGGACCACCCCGCGTTCCTGGCGCTGGAACGGGAACTGACCGTTCTGCTGCGGCGTGCCCGCGCCAACCAGGCCGAGATGGCCCGGGAGGTCCACCCGGACCTGGAATCGGCGGCGTACGGCCTCCTCGTACGTCTGGACGAGTGCGGTCGGCAGCGGGCCACCGAACTCGCCGCCTACATCGGCGTCGGCAAGGCCACGATGTCCCGTCAGCTGCGCGCCCTGGAGGACCTCGGCCTGGTGGCCCGCGAACCCGACCCGGCCGACGGTCGCGCCTGGCTGGTCGCCCTCACCCAGGAGGGGCATGACCGGGTGACCCGGGTGCGACAGGCGCGGCGCGCTCGGTACGCCCGCCGCCTGGACGACTGGCAGTCACGGGAGGTCGCGGAACTGGCCCGGCTGCTGCACCAGTTGAACCGGGGAACGGAGAAATAGGTTCGCCGGTCTCGCGTTCGCGCCGGCCGGGTCCGCCGACGTCCGCCACGGCCGCCTCACAGCTCCACGTACACCACCGTCGCGTCGTCGTGGGTCTTGCTGCGGCCCAGGTGCGCCCGCTGCTCCGCGTCCGCCCGCTCCAGCGTCCGTACGCGGTCCACCAGCGCTTGCGCGCCCTCCTTGTGGACGTAGGTGAAGCAGTCGGTCCAGTCGCCCTCCTGGAACTTCTCGACCCAGCGGGTCGCGCCGTCCGTCAGGGCGGCCAGGGCGCGGACCTCGGCGCGCGGTACCACCCCCGTCACTGCCCGCGTCGCCACCGTCGGGTCCGCCGCCGCTGTGAAGAAACCGCCCTCCTTGTTGCGGATGGTCGCGTCGGCGAGGGCGTCCGTGGCCAGGGCGGAACGGGGGAGGAGGGCGAGACGGTCGTCGAGGTGGGGGGTCACCGTGCCGTCGGGGGACTCCAGCAGGAGCGCCGAGTCCGAGAGGACCAGGTACTCGACGGTCTCCGCCGACCAGCGGGCCACAACCACCGTGGCCTGCGGGGTGCGTGGGTGAGAAAGGTCACAAGAGGATCGGTGGGGCTCGGCAGTTCGAAGAATCGCCCGGGAGAGAATCTCCGACAGGGTCAGATCTCGGCAGGAAACGGTCAGTTCGGTCAGCGCTCCGCCCAGGCGTGCGGTGAACCAGGGGACGGAATGCAGACAACCGGTCGCGCCCTTCGGCGGCGTCACGCCGTCCAGGACCACGAGCGTGCCGCCCAGTCCGGAAGCCGGTAGGGCGACGCTCGCGAAGTCCTCGTTGGGGCGGTCCCGGTCGCCGGGCTCCGAAACAAGTTCCGTACGCATTCGGCCAGTCTGCACGAGCCCTTCACGCGGTGCGCAAGAGGCTGGCAATCATTGCGGAACTGACGCAGCCGCGCAGGTCAGCCGCCTGATTTGGGGTGGAATCGATAGCTCCGGGAAGGCGTGGTGGCGAATAGTGCCACCGCCTGCCGTGGACGTCCAACCGGCCCGCCGGACAAGGCCGCCGCATGGGCCGCAGGAACTTGCCCGCCCGCTCCTGTCCGATGTTCACTCCTTCGGGTGGCGGGTCAGGTGATGCGCGACCACCGCCCACCGGCACTGGGAGGGTCGGGGACCGCACCGGGTGGATGCACCAGTTCGACCCTGTAGGGGGGTTGACGGGACGTCACCCGGGCCATGGGTATTCACGAGTCAGGAATGCGAGCACCGGTGCAGAAGACGCGGCCTCGTCGTACAGGCAAGCAGGCGGCCTCCGGCAAAGGCGTGGAGCAGGCACCCGGCACGCCCCACTCCGCCACGCCCGGAATCCCGCACCCCGGCACGCCCGGAATCCCGCACCCCGACACGCCCGGCGCCGCCTTTGCCGGCCTCGCCGCCGCTGCCGTCGGCAAGGGCCGTCCCACCCACGTCCGTACGCGGCTCATTCTCGCCGCCGTCGTCGTGGCCGCCGCGATCGCCGGGGCCGGCACCCCCTCCCTGATCACCGCGTCGGGGCAGCTCAGCGACTCCCAGGATCTGGTGACCCTCGCCGAGCAGACCCAGGACGCGCTCGCCCTCGCCCACTCGCTCGCCGATGAACGCGACGAGGTCACCTCGTACGTCGCGGCCGGCCGGCCCAAGTCCAAGGCCCCCTCCGAGCAGCAGAGCTCCCGGGTCGACCGGCAGGTCGAGGAGATGCGCGGCGACACGGACACGCCCGCCTCCCTGCGCGGCGACCTCGGCGACGTCGCCGCCGTACGCCGGGCCGCGCTCACCGGCAAGAGCGGCGCCCTCGAAACGCACCAGGCCTACTCCGCCGCCATCACCGACCTGCACCGGCTCGCCGGGCAGCTGGCCGAGCAGATGCCGCCCCGCGCGGGCTCCGGCGCCCACGCGCTGGCCGAGCTGGACTCCGCCGTCCAGCAGGCCGCCGCGACCCGGGGCCTGCTGCTCGCCGCGCTCGACGTGCCGACGACGACCCGGACCGTCATCGACCCCATCACCGGCCTGCCGACCACGCAGACCGGCTCCTCGGGCGCCGACTCCAGGCTGCGCGGTGCCCTCAGCGCCGCCGCCCAGCAGGCCCGGTTGCGCTCCGACGCGGACCTCGCCGGCTTCCAGGACTCCGCGCCCACCGAGGCCAGGTCGCGCTACGACGCCACGGTCACCGGCCCCGAGGTCAACTCCGCCGAGAAGTACCTCGCCACCCTCACCGACCAGCCGGCCCTGAGCGCCGACGAGCTCGACACCAGTACCAGCAAGGCGGAAGCCGCCCTCTCCGCCCGTGTCGACGCGATGCGCGGTGCGGAGGCCGCCCTCTACGACCGCCAGGTCAAGGACCTCGCCCAGCTGCGCGACGACGACGTCACCGCGCTGGAGATCCGTATCGCCGTCCTCGGCGCCCTGATGCTGCTGGCCGTCGGCATCTCCACGGCCATGGCCCGCACCCTCACCCGGCCGCTGTCCGTCCTGCGGCGGGGCTCGGCCCGGCTCGCCGAGGCGGAGAACCACCTTGCCGAGGAGCCGGTCGCCTTCACCGGCCGCAACGACGAGTTCGCCCAGGTCGTCCGTTCGGTCAACGCCCTGCACGCACACGCCGTCGCCCTCGCCGAGCGCGTCACCACTCTCGAGTCCGACCGCAAGCACCTGGTCGGGCAGCGGCAGAAGATGGCCGACGCCCGCGAGCAGCTGAAGGCCGAACTCGCCGAGTCCACCGCCCAGTCGGAGCGGCTGCGCACCAGCATCTCGGCCACCTTCGTGAACCTCGCGCTGCGCACCCTGGGCCTGGTCGAGCGGCAACTCGCCGTCATCGAGGGCCTGGAGGAGCGCGAGCAGGATCCGGAGCGGCTCGCCACGCTCTTCAAGCTCGACCACTTCGCCACCGTCATGCGTCGGCACAGCGAGAACCTCCTCGTCCTCGCCGGCACCGAACACGTCCAGCAGACCGCCGGTCCGGTGCCGCTGGTCGACGTCGTACGCGCCGCGGTCAGCGAGATCGAGCGGTACGAGCGCGTCCGTATCGCCGCGCTGCCGCCGCACGGGCAGGTGGCCGGCTTCGCCGCGGACGACCTCTCCCACCTGCTCGCCGAACTCATGGAGAACGCCACCTCGTTCTCCCCGCCCGACCTGCCCGTCGAGGTCTCCGGCTGGTTCCTGGAGAGCGGCGAGGTGATGCTCTCCGTCCAGGACGAGGGCATCGGCATGACCGACGACCGGCTGGCCCGGCTCAACACCCGCCTCGCGGACTTCACTCCCGACATCTCGTACGAGTCCTACGACTCCGCGGCCACGGAGGGCGAGGAGGGGCTGGGCCTCGGCCTGTACGTGGTGGCCCGGCTCGCCCACCGGCACGGAGTGCGGGTGCGGTTGCGGTTGCAGAAGCAGGGCGGGATCGCCGCGGTCGTCGTCCTGCCGAAGGGCCTGCTGGCGGCCGCGCCGTCCGCCGCGCAGCCGACCGCCGCCGTAGCGACGGTGTCAGCGCCGCCCGAGGCCGGTGACCCGCACCTCTCCCTGCCCGGCGCGGACGCGGAGGTCAACTCCAACATCGTCAGCGGCCGCTCGAAGGACGAGGACCCGCTGGTCGCGCTCGCCGAGAAGGCCGTACGGCGGTCGGAGGCAGACCGGGCCGGGGACGGCAGCCGGGATGGGGACGGCAGCCGGGGCGGGGACGGTAACGGGGACGAACGACCGGTCCCGCAGACTCAGGCTGTCCCGGAGACGCCGGCCGAGACCACGATGGAACTCCTGCTCCCGGAGCTCTCGGAGCCGGCCGCCGAGCCGTACGAACCGGAGGCGGAACTCCACCAGTCGGCCGAGGAGCCGTCCGAGCCGTCCGAGTCGCACGAGCTGTCCGAGACGTCCGAGACGACGGACACGGGTCCGTACACGATCGGTCCCGACAGCCATGAGCGCGTCCTCGACCAGCCGGAAGAGCGCGTCACCGACAAGGGTCTTCCCAAGCGCACCCCGAAGATCAGTGCCCCGGCCACCGCCTCGCGCTCGCGGGGCGGATCCGTCGACGCCGAGGCCCTCCGCCGCCGGCTGGGCGGCTTCCGCCGGGGGGCTGAGGCCGGCTACCGCGACGTGGAGGCTGAGATCTCCGAGCAGCCGGGGCAGCCGGGCCAGCACCAGGCACCCGCCAGGGACGCCGCAGGAACCGCACAAGCCGAAGAGACCACGGGGGCCACAGCCGAGGAGGCAAGCAGTTGACCGCGCCCAGTACCTTCGGACTGAGCCGTGAGGCCCGCAATCTTCACTTCTTGCTGACCAATCTCGTCGAGGAGGTGCCGGGCATCCAGTCCGTGGCCGTCGTCTCCTCCGACGGCCTGCTGCTGCTCTCCTCCGACCAGGGCCGCAACACCGAGGCCCGGGATGCCCGCGAGGTCAGACCCTCCGGCCCGCGCGGCTCCGCCGCCGACCTGGCCACCATCGTCTCCGGCATCGGCAGCCTCACCGTCGGCGCCGCCAGGCTGATGGACTCCGGGCCGGTGAAGCACACCATGGTCGCGATGGACGAGGGCAGCCTGTTCGTGATGTCGGTCAGCGACGGCTCGCTGCTCGGTGTGCACGGCAACGCGGACTGCGACATGAGCGTCGTGGCGTACCACATGGCGCTCTTCGTCGGCCGCGCCGGGCACGTCCTGACGCCCGAACTCCGCAGCGAGCTACGCGAATCACTGGAGCAGGAGTCGACCGCGACGGGGAGTACGCCATGAGCGATTCGCCGGACAGGCTTCCCGTGCGGGGCGCCGACCGCAAGCCGGCCCGGGTGCGCCCCTACTCGCTCACCGGCGGCCGTACCCGTTTCGGACACGTCCTCCTCGTGGAGACGTTCGTCGCGGCGATCGAAGCGCCCGAGGAGCGCAAGGAACTGCCGAACGGTTCGCTCACCAGCCGGGTCATGCCGGAGATGCGGGCCATCGTCGAACTGTGCCGCCGGATGCGCACGGTGGCCGAGATCGCCGCGCTGCTGAAGATGCCGCTCGGTGTGGTCCGGGTGCTCCTGAGCGACCTCGCTGACCAGGGAAAGATCCGTGTGTACGGAACGGGGACCGGTCATGGCACCGGCCGCCCGGAACGTGCGCTGCTGGAAAGGGTGCTGAGTGGACTCCGTCGTCTCTGACGCCGGTCGTAGCGTCGTCTCCCCGTTCGTCGAGGCCGAGGAGGACCTGAGGTCCTGGCAGACGGACCGCACCCGCGCCCCCATCGCCACGAAGATCGTCGTGGCGGGCGGGTTCGGCGTCGGCAAGACCACCATGGTCACCGCCGTCTCGGAGATCACGCCGCTGCAGACCGAGGCGCTGATGACCCAGGCGAGCGAGGACCACGACGACCTCACCGCCACCCCGGGCAAGCTGACCACCACCGTGGCCATGGACTTCGGCCGTCTCACGCTCGACGACGACCTGGTGCTCTACCTGTTCGGCACGCCGGGCCAGCAGCGGTTCTGGTTCATGTGGGACGACCTGGTGCGCGGCGCGATCGGCGCGGTCGTGCTGGCCGACACCCGCCGCCTGAAGGACTGCTTCCCGGCGCTGGACTACTTCGAGAGCTGCGGGCTGCCGTACGTCGTCGCGGTCAACCACTTCGACGGCAGCGAGCTGTTCGACGCGGATGATGTGCGCGACGCGCTCACGATTCCCGCACATATACCTGTCATGATCATGGATGCTCGGCGCAGGATCTCGGCGATCGAGACCCTCCTGTCCCTCGTCCGCCACGCGCTGGACGAGACCCCCGAGCAGTCCTGAGCAGTCCCCCGTAAGGAGCCAGCACCCGTATGCGGAAGATACTCGTCGTCGGAGCCGGCCAGTCCGGTCTCCAGCTCGCCCTCGGGCTCCAGTCGCACGGCTACGAAGTCACCCTGATGTCCAACCGGACGGCGGACGAGATCCGCTCCGGCCGGGTGATGTCGACGCAGTGCATGTTCGACACGGCGCTCCAGCACGAGCGTGATCTCCAGCTGAACTTCTGGGAGTCCCAGGCCCCGAAGATCGAAGGACTCGGCGTCTCGGTGGCGGCCCCCGGCTCGCACGACCCGGGTCCGACGCAGCGGGCGATCGACTGGGTGGGCAGGCTCGACGGGTACGCGCAGTCGGTCGACCAGCGGGTGAAGATGGCCGGCTGGATGGAGACGTTCGAGCAGCGCGGCGGCCAGCTGGTCATCCACGGCGCGGCGGTCGGCGACCTCGACTACTTCTCCCGTACGTACGATCTGGTGCTGGTGTCGGCGGGCAAGGGCGAGCTGGTGCAGATGTTCGCCCGGGATCCCGGGCGCTCTCCCTACAGCGAGCCGCAGCGGGCCCTGGCGGTGGCGTACGTCCACGGGGTGGGCCCGCGCCCGGAACACCCCGACTACGACGCGGTCCGCAGCAACCTCGTCCCCGGCGTCGGTGAGCTGTTCGTCATGCCGACGCTCACCACCTCCGGCCGCGCCGACATCCTCTTCCTGGAGGGCGTACCCGGCGGCCCGCTCGACGTCTTCAACGGCGTCAAGGACCCGTCGGAGCACCTCTCCCTGACCCTGGAACTCATGAAGAAGTTCGTCCCCTGGGAGTACGCGCGGGCTATGAAGGCCGAACTGACGGATGCGGGCGGGGTGCTGAGCGGACGGTACGCGCCGACCGTGCGCAATCCGGTCGGCCGGCTGCCCAGCGGCGGTCTGGTCCTCGGCGTCGCGGACGTGGTCGTCGCGAACGACCCGATCACCGGGCAGGGGGCCAACTCGGCGTCCAAGTGCGCGGCGGCCTATCTCGCGTCGATTCTCGACCACGGGGAGAAGGAGTTCGACGAGGAGTGGATGCTGGGTACGTTCGACCGGTACTGGGAGATGGCTCAGCATGTCACCAAGTGGACGAACGCGATGCTGGCCCCGCCGCCGGAGCATGTGCTGAACCTCATGGGCGCGGCAGGCGAGCTGCAGCCGGTGGCGAATCGTTTCGCCAACGCCTTCGACAACCCCGCGGACTTCGAGAACTTCTTCTATGAGCCGGAGAAGACGCAGGCGTATCTGGGGTCGGTCGCCGGAGCCTAGCGGCGGTAGGGGGCGCTGGGGTGCCAGGGGCTGGGGCTGGGGCGCCGAGGGGCTGGGGGCGCGGCTGCCGGCGGCTGCGGGTTGTGCGCGGCCGGGAGCGTTCACGCGCCGGAGCCGCGTGATGCCCACGCGCCGGAGCCGCGTGATGCCCACGCGCCGGAGCCGCACCAGGTCTCAGCTCCGCGCCCCTGAAGGCCGCACATCTGGGCGTACGGCTCCAAGGACCGGGTGGGACGCGAGCGGTGAGAGCTTGATCTTCTCCCCGTGGCGGGGGGCCTGGACCACCTTGCCCTTGCCCACGTACATCGCCACGTGGGTGGCCTCGGGGAAGTAGATCACCAGGTCGCCGGGGCGCAGTTTCCTCAGCGGGATCTTCGGGAGTTTCGCCCACTGTTCCTGGCTGGTGCGGGGGATGGGGGTCCCGGCGTTCCGCCAGGCCTCGGAGGTCAGGCCCGAGCAGTCGTACGACCTGGGGCCCTCGGCGCCCCATTCGTACGGCTTTCCGATCTGGCGTACGGCGTAGCGTACGGCCCTCTGACCCTTGGCCGACGGCTTGTTGTCGTCGTCGTTGAGGGTGCCGGACGTGATGAGCTTCTTCTGGGCCTTGTCGACGCCGTCCTTCTCGAACGCGGCGAGGGCGGTGAGCTGTTCGGGGGTGAGAGAGGCGAGGAGTTTCTCGACGTCCCCCAGGCGCCTGTGGACGTCGTCGCGGGTCTTCTTCCGCCGGGCCGCGAGGGTGAGTTGGTTGTCGAGGGCCTTGCGGGCCGCACGGGCCAGGCCGGCGGCCTTCTTCTCGGTGCCGGCCAGGCGTCCGACCGTCTCGGCCCGTTCGCGGGCCACCTGACCGATCACGTGGCCCTGGTCGAGCGCGTGCTGGGGATCGCGGGCGAGGAGGAGACGGACGTACGGGGAGATATCGCCGGTGTTCTGGTACTGCTGCCGGGCCAGGCGGCCCGCCGCGCCCCGGCTGTCGTGCAGGGAGAGGCGGGCGCGGGCGAGTTCCTTCTCCAGCCGTCCGGTCTCGGCCCGCTGTCTCGTCAGCTTCTCCTCGGTGGCGTTGTACGTCTCGGTGGCCTGTTCGGCCTCCCGGTACAGCCGCTGAAGGTCCGTCAGCAGAGCGGGCAGGGAACGGCTGCCTGGTTCCCGGGGCTCGGGGACGGCCGTCGCGGGCCGGGGTGCGAGGACGGTTCCGGCCGCCATCGCCGCCGTCGCCGCCATCGCCGTCGTGCAGACCAGACGCAGAAGCCTTCCTGACACGTCATCACCTCCGTTGCGGGGAGCGGGCGGTCTTTCCGCGGGGCTCCGCATCGCGAGCTTCAGACGTGTGCCGGAGGTTCGCGCGCCGGGTGTGCGCGGTTCGGCGCAACGGGGTCACCCGTGGGTGTCGTCCGGCTTGCCGCCCGGCGTGGCGTCTGGATCGGCGTCGGGTTCGGCGTCCGGGCCGAGGTCGGGTTCGGTGTCCGGGCCGGCGTCGGGTTCGGAGTCCGACCCTGCGTCAGGGCTGGCGTCAGAAGCCGTACGTGCGCCGACACCCAACCGCCCCGGCCCCGGCCGAAGCGCCAAACGCCGTTGTCAGTGCCTCCCCATAAAGTGAAGACAACACTTGGGGAGCCTCGGAGGGGGAACACAAGTCCCTGGACGACCTGGGCCATATCTGGGAGGAATACGGCGAGCACAGTTTCCTCCAGATCGTCGTGACGGACGGTGAGGAGAACGCCTCCGGCGGCGACCGGAGGCACGACGGCGACATGGCCATTCTCGGCCCCTGGCTCGACAAGATCGCGGCGAAAATGAGGGGGCTTCCGGGCCACTGGACCTCCGCGATCCTCGTTCCGAACTCCCTGGCCAAGCGGACCGCCCAGAACTACGGTTTCCCGGCCGGGAACATCGCCATCTGGGATGCGGATTCCCAGAA
Organism: Streptomyces sp. LBL; assembly: GCF_029893585.1. Lineage (GTDB taxonomy): Bacteria > Actinomycetota > Actinomycetes > Streptomycetales > Streptomycetaceae > Streptomyces. Next base: position 596 of record NZ_JARXYX010000040.1, on the reverse strand, counting down.
GGGCGTCGAGGAGGCGATCGGCGCCGCGCGTGCTGCTGCCACCAGCTTCCTCCGCGGGCGAGAGCAGGGGGTGCGCGGTACGAAGAACCTGTTCACCGTCGGCCAGGACATATCGGTTGACGAGGTGCGGGCGAACCTCGAACCGATTCCGGCTGACAAGTACCGGCTCCTGAAAGTCGACAAGGAGGTCGAGATTCGCTCCTTCGTCGACTCGCATCCGGGCGTGACGTACGAACGTGGTTCGTGTTACTACCAGCTGGGTGCTCGGGCTCAGGTTCAGCAGAACAAGGAAGTCGTGGTCGAGAAGGACACCGACCGCGCCTATACGGGCGACGCGGCACGCAGCCTTTTGTTCGGTACGGATGTCCAGGGGACCGTCTCCGTGAAGGCGGGGAACAACCCCAAGCTGGAGGTGTACGTACAGAGCCGTTCGGTGAACAGGAAGCTCAAGCAGGGGACGCGTCTGCTCATCATGCTCTGAAATCCATCATGCTCTGATTATCAATGAGTGGTGTGCATCGTGAAGTCGCAGGTCACGGGTCTGGTCTGAATGGCGAGTTGGGTACTCGTGCCGGTCGGCGGCCGATGACCATGGC
>NZ_JARXYX010000039.1 GCF_029893585.1 Streptomyces sp. LBL | reverse complement strand
CGGTCCCTGCGGTCCCTGCGGTCCCTGCGGTCCCTGCGGTCCCTGCGGTCCCTGCGGTCCCTGCGGTCCCTGCGGTCCCTGCGGTCCCTGCGGTCGCTGTCGCGGTAGGTCTGCCGGAACTGGTTGTACGTGATGCGGCCGCCGTTGGCCTTGTACCAGTCCTTCAGTTCCTCACTGGCGTACTCCTCCCAACGGCCGAACTTCGCCAGTTGACCGCCGGAGAACAGGTCTCGCTCGTTGACGCCGCTGCCGTACTTGTACTTCCGGGCGTAGAAGTAGCCGTTCGTGGCTTCGATGGCGGCCTGGTAGCGAGCCTCGTCGAAGTCGGCGAACTCCGCACGGATAATTTCCTCACGGGTGCGGCGCACGCGCGGGACGTCGGCGCCCCCGAAGCCGAGGGCCTCGTCGACGGCCTTGGCACGGCGCTCGGCCTCTTCGGCGTCGGCCGGCGGGGTGTCCGGCAGCACGTCACGAACGCGCTGGTCGGTGTAGCCGTCACGGCGGTCCATCTCCGCCATAAGGCGCTTCTGGTCTTCGTCGCTGAGGTCGTTGCTCCACGCGTCGACCAGCTCGTCGTCGTCCAGGTCGGTGAGGTCGTCCGGCAGTGCCCTCCGTTCCGGCTCCGGCGTGGGCTCCGACGTGGCGGAGGCGGCACGCTGCTGCTCGAAGTCGTCGAGGACGGCCTGGAGTGCGCGGTGCAGGTTGCGGCCCTGCCCGTCGCGCCACTGCCCGACGGTGCTCGGGCCCCACGCCTGCTGCCAGTCGAAGGGCTGGCCGTCGCGACCGGTGATCTCCTCGAAGCGGCCGGCGAGCGCGCGGGCCTCTTCTGGGTCCTCGGTGGTCGGCGTCAGGCCGGTCAGGTTGGCGCCGTTCCGGGCCTGAGCGAAGCGCCACAGGGCGGTGCCGTCTTCCTGCCGTTCGGGCCACGTCACCAGGCCCCCGCCCGGCGACAGAACCAAGCCGTCCCGGTCGGCCGCCTGCGCCAGGGCCTCGCGCCGCTGCGAAGTGTCCTCGGCAGGGGTGAGCCCTTCGCCGTTCTTCCACGCGCGGCGCAGCGAATCGACGTCGCGGTGCCGCACTGGGGTCCGGCCGCGGTCGCGCGTACCGCGGCCGTCCCCGCCGTCGTTGCCGTCAGCGCCTCCGGCGTCCGGAGTGTTGAGGTCGGGCAGGTTCAGGTGCGGCAGGCCAGGCCCGACGGGGCCACCGCTGCCGCCACCACCATTGTTGCGGCGACGCCGACGCCGACGGCGGTTGCGGTCGTCCTGCTCGTCGTCTTCCTCGGCCTCCGGCTCGTCGTCGGCGTTGTCGGGCGCATCGTCGGGGCTGTCCTCGTCGTGAGCGGCGGGGGCATCCGGGGTACCGGCGCCACCTCTGTCCGGGGAGCCGCCCGGGTTGGCTGCGCCACCGTCGGCGCCTCCGTCCCGGCGCTGCCGGCGTCGTTCGTCGTCGTCCCGGTTCTCCTCGGTGTCGTCGGCCGCGGCCGCGCTCTCGTCTTCGTCACGGTTGTCGCGGCTGTCGTCCTCGTCGCGCCCGATGCGGGCGGCCCGCCGGAACAGCTCGGCAGCGCGTTCCCCGTCGGGCCCGCCCAACTCGAACGTCTCGGCAAGTTCGTCGAGGCGGTCAGCGGCGGCGCGCAGCTCGGCGTCCGGGTCGTCGGAGTCCTCCGCCCGGCGCATGGCGTCCGTGATCTCACGGACCTCGGGCAGCTCGTTGGCGTCCGCCAGATTGGTGGCCTCGTCCACCAGGTCGGACATACGGGCGGTGCGGTCCTTGGTGCTGCTGCGGTCGGCGTCCGGGGCCGCCTCCGGTTCGTCGACCGCGGGCTCGTCGGCGTCGCCGTCAGGGGTGGCCTCCGGCTCGTCGACGTCGCTACCGGAAGTGCTGTCCGGCTCGTCGACGTCGGGGGCAGTGCGCTCCTCGGTGTCGTTGTCTGGGATCTCCTGGTCCGGGTAGCGCACGCGCACCTGAGCGTCGCCGTTGTAGAAGCGCTCCTCACCGTCGTCGGTGACAACGCGGGTCCGGCCGCGGGGCGTACGGACGGGCGCCTCCGCGACGGTGTGCGTACGGCCGTCGGCGTCGGTGTACCGGTCGCCCGGCTCCAGCTCGGCGGCATTGCGCATGCGCGCCGGGCGAAGGCCGCTGGTGTCGCGGCCCTCTGCGGCGGCGAACATGTCCGGCGTACCGAACTCGTCGGCGGGCTTGTCCTCGGGGTTGTCCGGGTCCGCGGCGCTGTTGGCCTGACGGGTGGTCGGCTCGTCGACGTCGAAGAGTCCGCCGGGCTCCGGGGCAGTCTGCTTCGGCTTGGGCTCCAGCTTCGGGGCGCGGCCGGCGCGGCGGGCCTCCTCCGCCTCCAGGACCTGCAGGCGCGTGCGGTCCGCTCCGGACACCTCTCCCGCCATCTCCCGGCCCATCAGGTCCACTATCTCGTCACGGATCTCGGGGCCACTCATCGAGGAGGGAGCCTTGGAGCCTTCGGGGCGTACGGCATCGAGCTGGTCGGACACCTCGTCCGGGGCCAGGGTGACGGTGCTGGTGTCCGCCTGGTCGTCAGCGTTGCTGTCATCGCCGCCCTGGTCCTGGTCGTCGTCCTCGTCTCCGGGCTCTGCTGTACTCAGGGCGTCGGCCGGCGGCTCGTCGTCGCCTCCGCCACCTGTGCTGACGGTGTCCGGGGCCTCCGCCTCGTCGGTGTCCGGCGCTTCGACGTCGGTGTCCGCCGGCGGGGCGTCACGGTTGTTGCCGTCTGTCCCCGGGGAGTTGGCGGCCGGGGCGGTGCTTGACTCCGGGCGGAGACGCACGAGGGCTTCGCGTACCTCGTCCTCGGAGAGGCGAACGGTGTCGTCCTGCTCCGGCGCCGGGTTCTCCCGGTCCCATCGCTCAAGCTCGGCCACGGCCTCGTCGACCGCGGCCTGCAGGGGCTCGCGCTCCTCGCGCCGCCCCTTGGCGATCTTCTCGCGGTCCTCCTTATTCTTGTACCGCTCCTTGTCGAGTTCGTCGGGATCGATCTCCGGCTTCGCGTCGAGATCGGTGATGCGGGCGACGATCTCCTCGAGCAGGTGCGACCGCTTACGAGCGTGGTCCATCTGCGGCGTGAGGTCCGCGGCTGCGTGCGCGGACTGGAGGAGGGCTATCTGCTCGTCCAGCTCCGGGACCTTGGCCCGGTCCGAGTCCTGCAGCATGGGGGCCTTGTCGAGGGCGTTGCCGAGACGGGTGATCATGCCCGACCCTGCGCCCTTCTTCTTCAGGTCCTCCACGGTCCGCTCGAAGTCGGAGTTCCGCAGGTCGGGGAACCCGACGTGAGCGATGAGCTTCCCTTCCGCGTCACGCTCAGTACGGACGCCGAAGTCCAGGCCCCGGAACTGGCCGAGGACGTGCCAGTCGCTCATGCCCTCGCGGTCGTGCTCCAGGAGGCGGGTGGTGATCTGCCGGTGCATGGCCTTGCCCGCGTCGGAGCGCTCGCCGTACGGAGAGCCGCCGATGGTCATGCTGAACCGGTCGCCGGCTTCGCGGATGCGGGGCAGAGCCTGCTCACGCCGCTGGATGCCGTCGCGCGTGGCTTGGGCCTCCTCGCGCAGCTCAGTGAGGGCTTCGGAGCGGCGGATGCGCTCGGCGGTCTCGTTGTGCTGGTCGATCTCGAGGTCCTTGAGCTTGCGGCGGGCCTTCATGAGCTGGCTCATGTAGGGGTTGCCGCCGATCTCGGCTTCCATCGTCTCGTAGTCGAACTCGGCGCCGTCGATCTCCTGGACGACGTCGCTGGAGTCGCCGTCCTCCGGCTCCGGCCGCTGGATGTCGATCAGGCCCTCGGCCTTCGTGGCGACGAATCCGGCCTTCCAGCCGTCCATGGAGCCCTTGGTCGCGAAGATGTCGATCTCGACCTCGGGGTTCATGTTGCCGTAGCGCAGGACGCGGCCGTTGCGCTGCTCCATCTGCGCGGCGCCCCAGTCGAGGTCGACGTGCGAGAGGGAGATCATGCGGTCCTGGGCGTTCATGCCCGTGCCCGCGACGGCGCTGGAGCCGATCATGACGGCGATCTCGCCCTCACGGGCGCGGCGGAACAGCTCCGTCATGTCCTCGGGCTTGCCGGACTTCTTGGCGTCCTGGACAAAGGCGATCTTGTCCTCGGGGATGCCACCGGCCACCATGAGCCGCTTGAGTTCGGCGTAGGCGTCGAAGTTGCCCTTGTTCTTGCCGCCCGGGACGCCTTCGTTCAGGAAAACCATCTGGAGGGCGCCGGGGACGGGGTGGTTTACGAGGCTGTCGTAGGCGACCGGATAGACCCGGTTCTTGTTGGCGTGGTACCGCTCGATGTGCCGGTCCGCGACGGCCTTGAGCTTGTTGCCGGGCGGTGCCTTGGCGTCGACCAGCCGCGGGTCCAAGGCCACGCTGGTGCCCTCGTTGGACACCGCGAGCATGTTGTCCTCGTGGCGGTCGACCTCACCGCTATGGATCGCGCGGCCGCGGGCGACGAGCCCCTTGAGACGCTTCTTCTGGTCGGACGTCGCGTCGACCATGACCAGGTTGGGGGCGCCGCCCTTGACCTTCGGCCGGGGAATGCCGACGTCGTCACCGCGCTTGGTGTCCGCGACCAGGCCCCACATGGTCTTCATGGCGCGCTTGTTGTGGAACTCGGAGAACCGCTCCACGACGCGGAGGCCAGAGCCGTCAGGGGCATTCTCGATGCGCAGGGTCTTGCGGCCGAAGGTGTTGGCCCACAGGTCCGGGGCGCCCGCCTTGTAGGCGTCCAGCACCCACGGAGCCGCGAACTGGAGCATGGTGAACTGCTCGCTGATCGAGTTCGACAGCGGCGTGCCGGTGGCGAGCGTGATCGTGGTTCGGCCCTGGCGGCGCCGGTGCAGGTCGGTGGTCTTCTGATGCAGGTCGACGCCGCGGATGGATGCCGGGTCGCCGCCGGCCTCCTTCGAGCGGAAACCGACGCCCTTGTACCGATGAGCCTCGTCGACGACGAAGTAGTCGAAGCCGAGGTCATCCCAGTACGTCTCGCCCGGCTTCCGCATCGGGGAGGCGTTCTTGTTGATGTTCTTGCTGACCGTCGCGATGCGCTGCTCGATCTTCGCGACGATGAACGGGTGGCTCGGGTTGTCGGCGTCCTCGTACTGGCGGTCAAGCTGCTCGCGCAGCCCCTCCAGCTCCCGGAACTCGTAGTCGTCCTGAGCCTCCGGGCTCATCTTGATCGAGCCGAACGCCTCTTCGGTGAAGATGACCAGGTCCGGCCTGTTGGCGCGCAGCCACTCCAGCGTGCTGCCGCGCCGGTCACCGGCCAGGTCCGCCGAGGTGATCAGGTGGACATCGGCGTTCGGGTACAGGAACCGGGCCTCGTTGTACCACTGCCGTGCCAGGTGGTTCGGCACCACGGCCATGGGCTTTTCGATCTGCCCGGATGCCTTGAGCGCCTGGGTGCCCATAACGAGCGTCGACGTCTTGCCGAGGCCCACCTCGTGGGCGAGGATCACGCCCCGCTCGAACTGCATCCGGGCCGCGCCGGAGCGCTGCCAGGGGTGCGGGTTCCGGTCGGGGGTGAAGCCCTCGAGCGTGGGCGACATGCCCTCGTATGAACGGACGACGTGCCCGTTCATGATGCGGTTGTACGAGTCGGTCAGGACGCTCAGCCGCTCGGCGTTCGCCGTGGCGTACTTGGCGAACTCGGCCCGCATCTGGTCGGCCTTCTGCCGGATCAGACGGGAAGTCGCCTCGTCGACTTCCTTGCGCTTGTCGTCCTCGTAGACGGTCAGCGAACCGAAGCCGAGGAGCGCGCGGGCGATCTCAACTGCGTTCTTGCCCCGGGTGCCCTTCTTCGGGTCGGCCGGGACGCCGTACATGAGGTTGTTGGCCTCGGGCACGCGGCCCGTGTTGAGAATCCAGCCGTACCGGTCATCGTGCGCGACGTTCAGGGTGCGGTCGCCCAGGTACTCGCGCAGAAAGCCCTGCAGAAGCTCTGGAGGCGTCCAATGGGCGCCCATCTCCGGCGTGAACTGGCCGATGGTGCGGTCCGGCGGCTGCACGGCCTCCAGCGCGGCCACGTTGACCGCGAATGCCGGGTCGGTCTCGGCGGCCTTCCGGGCGGCGTCGAGCTTGTCGCGGACGGCACCGGAGAGGTAGGCGCCGGCCAGCTCGAGGCGGCCGGTCGCAGGGTCGACGAAGACCTCATTGCCGAGGCGCTTCACCGTCTCCTGGGGGTCGAGGTTGAGGAGGCGGGAGATCTCCCCGAGGTCCACCTCGCCGTGTGAGGCGACGACTGCGGCCAGGGCCGCCTTCGGGTCGTCGGTGGACGACAGTGGCTGACGCCGGGCGGCGGCCCGCTCGGTGAAGATGCGGGAGAGCACCGGCTCGCCTTTGCCGGCGTCCCACCGTTCCAGGGCGAGAACCGCCGCGGCGTCCGGGTCGGCCCGGAAGTAGCCCCACGCAGTCGGCCGGCCACCCCTGGTGCGGTGCTGGCCCGGCTTGGACAGGGGGCCGTACTTCTCGACGTAGGCGACGTGGAGGTCGCGGAGCTGGGCGCGCAGGGCCTCGGCGCGCTCCTCCTCGTCGTTCTTCCGGTCCAGTTCACGCAGCTCGGCGGCGACGTCGCGGAGCTGCATGAGGTCGCGGAGCTGGGCGGTGTTGCCGTCGGCCGGCTTCAACAAGACCGGCTCGGCGCCGTTGACGTGCTGATAGAACTGGCCGTCGTCGCCCTCGTAGAGGCGGCCGGTCCAGTCGTTCGCGTGCTTCTCCCGGGCGGTCTGGAGCTGCACTTCCGGGCGGTTGTCGCCGTCGGGGTGCGGCTCGTAACCGCGGCCGTCGGCCTTCGCCTTGGTGGCGATGTCGTCGAGGGCGGCGCGGAGCTGTTCGGAGGCCTTCGCCGGGTCTCCCTTGACGGTCACCTCGGGCCCGTACGGGCCGGACTGGGTGGTCAGCGTGCCCAGGATGTGTTCGGGGTGCTCGTCGAAGTAGGCGTTGATGTGGTGCGGCGTGCCGTTGAGGTCCCGCTCGGGGGCGTCCAGCCATGACGTGTCGGCCGGCTCGGTGCCGTCCTCCCGGCGGCGGAAGACGAGGACGTCGGTGGTGACGCCGGTGCCGGCGTCGTTGAAGACGCCGGAGGGCAGGCGGACCGCGCCGACCAGGTCGCCGTACTTGGCCATCTGGCGGCGGGCCTTGTCGCCCTTGGAGTCGAGGGTCTGGCGGGAGGTGATGACGGCGGTGATGCCGCCGGGCCGGACTAGGGCGATCTCCTTGGTGACGAACCCGTTGTGCAGGTTCTCGGCGGGGTAACGCTTGTCGTCGAACGGGACCCGGGCGAAGGGGACGTTGCCGATTGCGGCGTCAAAGGTGCCCGGCCGGGCATCGGTCTCCGCGAAGGATTCGGTAAGGACGTTGGCGTGCGGGTAGATCGCTTGGGCGATCCGGGCGGTGGTCGGGTCCAGCTCGACACCGGTCAGGCGCGCACCATTGGGCGCGACGCCGAAGAAGGTGCCCGCGCCGGAACCGGCCTCCAGGACGTCTCCGCGGTCGAAGCCGAACGCGCGAAGTCCGTCCCACATCGCCTCGGCGATGGGCTGCGGCGTGTAGTGCATGGACAGCACACCGCGGGAGGCCTGCCGGAACTCCACCGGCGTGAGCACGCGCTGCAGCTCACTGCGGATGTCGCTGTATTCGGACCAGCGCTCATGGTCCCGGGCGAACTTGCCGTACCGGACACCGCCCTGCTGGTAGCGGGGCTCCTTCTCGTTCGGCTCGGTGGCGAAGAGGATCGGTACCGAGCCCCACCCGGACCAGCGGGCGAGGATGCGCTTTTCGTCGTCGGTTGCTGGCCGGTTCTCGGACTCCAGCGTCTTGAGGACGCGGATGGCCTCGACGTTGGAGGTTGCACGGGCGCGCGGGCCCTTGGGCGCGTCGGCCGGGTCAGGCCGGAACCGCGCTACGCGTCGTACATCAGGTCCCTGATCTCCTGCAGGTGCTGCTCCATCGGCGTCTGCTCCGGCGCTGTCTCCGCCCCGGGCTCCGGCTCGGGCAGAAGCTCCGCCAGAACCATTGCCGTTGCGTCCGCCCTGATCTGCTTGATCCGGCCGACCTGATCCTCGTACGCCGTCGGCTCCGGAACCGTCTTCTCCAGCGCCTCCTCGGCCACCAGAATCCGCGTCTCGATCTCCCGGGCCTTCGTCTCCACGAACGCCTCCGGATCGGTCATCGCCGCCCACTCCTGCGGCCGGTACGTCCGCCAGTGATCCCGGACCGTCGGGCTGTACATGTTCATCCTCGTCGCCTCCCAGCGCTTCACGGAGCGCGGCCTGCTGTGCCTCGATCTCCTCGCGGGAGATGACCTTTTGGTCGTCGTTCCCGCCATTGTTGCGGACTTGCTCGCGCGTCGCCTCAATCGCGTGCAGAGCCACATTGATGGACGCGAGTCGCGTCTTGGCCTTCTGCCGGTCCGTGCTGTCCGCGTCCCGGTCCGTGGCCCGTACGGACACCTCCCGCGACAGCTCCTCCGTCACCCGGTTGAACTCGGCGAGGAGGCCCTCGGGAATGTGCAGGGTTCGGCCCTTGATGTTGCGGCCCTTCTTGCCATCGGGCACGAGAGGGTTCACGCCGTCGTCCCAGCCGTACCGGTCCTTGAACAGGCTGTAGAGGTACTGCCGTTCCTGGCTCGCGTTGGCGAGCCGGTCCTTCAGACGCTCGTTCTGGTACAGCTCCGCGAACATCTTCGGGACAAACACGCGGCGCTTGCGGCCCCACGTGCGCTCTCCGCGGGTCTCGGGGTCGCTGTCATACGAGCGGACCAGTGCAGCGAGCGCAGCGGCGCGGGACGGGTATGCCGTGTCGCCGTGGCCCCAGGAGTGCCGGCCCCAGGTCCAGCCGACTTCGCGTGTGTTGCTGCCCCCGCCGGGATTGACGTTGTAGTCGACGTAGCCGTACCCGCTGCCGCCGCCGACGCTGATCATGCCGTTGTCGTTCGGATTGTCGACGCGGGCGACGAGCTGCTCGACCTCCGGCGTGCTGTCGCGGCGGTTCTGCTCGGCCTCCAGCGCCGTCATGCGCTCCTTGCGGGCTGCCTTGACGTCGTCCGTCTCGTACGACGAATGGGCGCGGCGTAGCTCGGTGTACTCCTCGGCCAGCTCCTTCACGCTCAGGTTCTCGGGGGCGTTCCGGTCGGTGATGGCCCGCTTCTCCCGGTCGCGGCGCTCCCGCTTGACGTCCTCCAAGCGGCCCTCAAGGACTCGTTGCGCCTCCGGCGGTGCCTTCCGGAAGTCGTGCTTGAGGAGGTCGTTGTACTCCTCGGACAGTTCGGTGTCGTCGAGGTCCGCGACCGGCGGCCGGTCGGCGATCTGAGCGGCGCGGCGGTTCTGCTGCTCGCCCACGACAGCGTCGTGCCGCGCCTGCAGGGCCTGGCGCACGGTCTGTTCGGCCGTCGGATCGTCGCCGGCGGCCTGGTGCATGCGGACCCGGTTGGCGATGGCCTCGCGGGCCTGCGTCAGGTCGTCCTCGGCCATGGTCGTCAGTTCGGTGTCGTCGTCGACGAGGGCCTGAGAGCGGCGGCGGCGCTCGCCGTACACGGCGCGCTCGACGTCGTTGGCCTCTTGGCCCTTGCGGGCGCCGTACATGCCGCGTTCCTTCTGCGACTCCTCGATGCGCGCGGCGATGTCCTCGTCGCTGAGTGACGTGGCGTCGTTGGCGGCGGCTTCGTCCCGTTCCTTTCGGCGACGCTTCAGCTCCTCGTCGATCAGCGCGACCTCTTCGTTCATGCGCCGTCGGTTGGGCTCGGAGCGGCTGCGGGAGGACTTCGCCCACCGCTCGTTCTTCATCTGATGCAGGCGGGTGTCGTTGGCCTTGCGCAGGGCCTCGGTCTCGTCGACGGCGTTGGCCGGAGAGTCGGGGGTGCCCGCGGCGGTCTCGTCGGTGATGTGGATGTTGCGGCCCTGACGGGCGAGCTTGGCCAGGACCTCCGAGATCCGCTCATCCCGCAGTGCCTCGGTCATGTTCGACTGGGTCGAGTAGGCCCGCATGGACGGGGCCCACTTGATGGCGCGGGTGGAGCCAACAGCGTCGTAGTCTCGCTCGTCGCCCTTGATCGTGCCGCGGAAGACCATGACCCGCTTGGCGGGCTTGCCGTCCTTGCCGGGCTTCATCACCCACGCCGCGGTGATCCGGTCACGCTGGTCCGGATTCTGGGCGGCGCGGTGCAGCCGCGCCATCACCGCGGCGCCCTGCTTCGGGTACTGCGGCACGGGCACGGTGACGCCGTCGATCTTGGCTTTCGGCGGGTAGCCGCGCTCGCTGGTTGCGGCGACCTGACCGTCCGGGCCGTACAGGGTGATTGATCCGCCGTCGTTGACGTAGCGGTAGCCGTCAACGCCCTCAACAGGCTCAGCACCCTCGGGGATGGCCGGGGCCGGTGCGGGCTCTGCCTCCGGCTGCGCAGGGGCGCCGGTCTCGTCCTGGGTTTGCGGCGCGTCCGGCGCTGGTGCATTCTGTCCGGCCGGGGCGTCTCCGCCGCGCTCCTGCTGCCACTTGGCGAGAGCCTCGTCGGCGACCTCGCGGAAGGACTGGTTGTCCTCGGAGCGCCATCGGCTGATGGCACCGTGGGACAGGTCCAGCGGCTCACCGTCCTCTCCCTTGATGCCGGAGGCGACGAGGAAGCGGCCGAAGCGCTGCGCCTCCTCCTGCGACTCGAAGCGGGGGTGCAGGTTGTCGCCGCGCAGGGTGTAGCCGCTGCCGGTGGCGACGAGTAGCCAGTCGCCGTTTTCGTCTCGTCGCGTGACGAGTTGCCCACGGCCAACGAGCTTGAGCCGGTCGTCGTTGATCAGGGTGTCCAGAATCCGCACGGCGTTCTGCGTCGCGGGGCCGCCCTGGCTCAGGCGCGTACGCATGTCGGTCCAGTGCGCGCGAACGTCCTGCAGGGTGGTGAAGCGCCGTCCGTCCGCGGCAGGGGCAGAAGGGGCCTGCGAGGGCTTCGGGGAAACCGAGGCAGTGTCCGTGCCGTCGAACTCCTTACGGGCCCGCTGGATAGCGCCCTGGATGTTCTCGCCCTTGGTGGAACGCCAGACGCGGGCAGCCCGGTCCAGTTCTGGGTCGGAGAAGTCGAACGGCTGGTTGAACTGGGTGAGCTGGCCGTTGACGGCGGTCTTGTCGAGGTGTTCGGCGAATCGGGCGGCGTCCTCGGCGGTGTCGAAGTCGCCGGCGGCGTCGACGCGCTGTCCAGAGCCGGTGGCGGTGAGGTACCAGCGGCCAGCATGTCCGGGCCGGTCGTCGCGGAGGATCGCGAGTCGGCCCGACGGAGTGGTCCGCAGGTCGTCGTCGTGGGCCACCGAGCGTAGGAAGGTGGCCATGTCCGGGCTCGTGCTGGGCTGGGCGGCTACCTGCGTGAAGTGGCGGCGGACGGCGGCGGTATCGGCATACCGGGCCCCGGCGGCGTGGTGCTGGTTCGGGAGGGCATCAACGTTGACCGGGTGGGCGCCGTCCTCGGGCTCGTCCTGGTCGTCATCGTCGTCCGGGCCGTCGCCGTCATCGTCCCCGATGGGACGGCCCTGGTCGTCCTGGTCGTGCGGGTCGTTCGGGGTGTCCGGGTCACCGTCGTCATCCCGGGCCACACCGTTGCCACGCCGCGGGTCTACGCGGCGCTTCTCGTCCTCGGCTACGACCTTCTCTTCGACATCGGTGGGCGCGGTGCCGTCGGGGCGCGCGACCATGCTGACCCACTTGGCACTGGTGGTGTGCCTGCGGCCGCGGAACTCGTTCGGGCCGCTCTGGTCCTGGACCAGGATGCGGTCGTTCGGGAGCGCTCGGACGACGCGCGCGAGCTTGCCGCCCCACAACCGCACCGTTCCGCCGGTCTCAATGAAGCGGCCCTTGCTATCGCGCGGGTGCAGGGCAGGGTTCCACGGCTGCCGCGTGACCTTGACCTCGAGGTCGCGACTCAGGTCCTGCGACTCAGCCTGTGCAGTGGGGCGATTCAGCATGGCGCGGACCATGCACAGTGCAGGTGGTTAGCGTCGCGGCCTCGTGGCCGGGGCCGGGCTGGCTACATCGTCTCGGTGAGGATGTGGATGGCGAGCCAGCCCGCGAATCCGAACCAGCCCACGGCGAAGACGGCTCTGCCCACCTTGCTGGTGCGGGTGCGGAACAGGCGGCGGAAGTTCTCGGAGAGGGTGTCGCCGTCACGCTTGTTGGCAAGGGCGATGCCCTCGGCGACGGCGAACACGGCGGTCCAGGCGATCCAGATGCCTGCCCACATGGCGGGTCACTCCTTCGGGTCGGTGGCGTAGCGGAGGCGGCAACGGCAGTTGATGGTCAGGGCGATCGGGGCGAAGGGGTCGCCGGGGTAGCGGAGGCTGGCGCCATCGACGGTGTACGGGGTGCCTACGGGCAGCGTCTTGCCGTGGAGGGCCTTGTGCGCGGGCCGTACGCGGGTGTCCCCGCGGGTGACCCAGGTTCGGACGACGTCGAGCCCGGCGTGCTCCGCCGCGGCGTCCGCGGCGCCGTTGACGGTCGCCACGGCGCACGTCTCGGCGACGCGTGCGATCAGCGCGGGCTCCGCGGAGTGGTAGTAGCTGACGACGGCGTGCTCCAGGTCCCCGACGTCCTTGGCGTCGTGCTGCGCGGCGCTGAGGACGTCGGCGAGTGCGGCGAGGAAGCCGGTGATGGCCTCGCCGGCGTACGCCGCGGTGACGATGGCGGCCGCGGCCGCGGCCGGGGGGACCGTATCCGTGCCGGTGAGGGCCTGGCCGATCTTCAGGGCGGTGGCGATGGCGGCCTGTTGCAGGATCGGCGTCAGGGTCTGGCTGGTCTCCTCGGCCCAGCGGGCGGCGCTGACCACGCGGTCCTGGTCGAGGTCGGCGTCGACGTGCCGGACGTCGTCGTCGTTCTCGGGCTCCCAGTACCGCGTGTACTTGCGGATCTTCGGGGCGCGGAGCCGGGCGAGGATGACGCCTTCCTGGCGCGCCAGGAGCGCGGTGACGGCCGCGGCTACGGCCATGGACAGGGCGTCGAAGTCGTCGTCGGTGACTTCGTACCCGTCGTCGTCCTGGGGCAGGGTCTTGGTCTCGACCGAGGAGCGGGCGGCTGCGACGTCGTCGGCGGCGTCGTCGGGCAGTGCGGTGTTCTGGGTGCTGCGGGCGCGGTCGACGTCGGCGGCCGCGTCACCGGGGCCGGTCTCGGTACTGGCAGCGCGGGCCGCGGCGACGGCGTCGGTGGCCGTCCCGGCGGGCAGCGCGATGGGGTCGCCCTCGGAGCGGGCGGCTGCGACGTCTGCCGCGGCGCTCGGGCCGGTGCCGAGAGCGCGGGCTGCGGCTACATCCGAGGCCGCGGTCTCCGGAGCGGTGCCCGGGGGGAGCGGGGCGCCGGTAGCCGGTGCCCCGCCAGGCGCGCCTCCGGCGGCCGGGTCCGGGCCCAGGCCCAGGGCTGCGGCGTCCTGCGGGTTGGCGGGCACGGGGGCCTTCTGCGGGCTGATCCACAGGGCACGGGACTGCGGGACGCCGAACGCGGCCCGGCCGGCGATCTCCCGGTACTCGTCGATGGTGATGAGCCCGGCTTCAAACTCCTTCCGGGCTTCCTCGCGGGCCTGGCGGCGGGGGAACTCCAGCGCCTGAACGCTGGAAGTGTCGAAGCGGACGATCCACTCGTCATCCAAGTCCGGGTCGAAGCCGGACGCGATCAGGTTGAGGTGGGGCAGCTCCGTGTGGTCCCAGAAAGTCCATTCCTCGCGGTCCGCGTTGGCGTACGTGCGCTCCGACGCGTTGCCGACGATGCTCTCGGGGACGCCGAACGCCGCCAGGATCTCGCCCTTGGAGGTGCTGGCCAGCGTCTCGTAGGCCATCTCGCGGGGGCGGGCGGATGTGTCGACGTAGGTGACGCCCCCGGGCCCGGTGCCGACGAGCGTGAGCTGGCCGGCGTTGTGGGCGCCGGGAGCCAGACGCTTCTGGATGCGGTCGACTTCGCGCTGGTCGACGCCGTCCAGGTCGATACCGACAATTCCGCCCGGTCTGCCGTCATTGTCGATAAAACTGATGTTGTAGGTACGTGCCTTGACGTCCAGGTCGATGGACAGGCCCGCGGCCTCGAGCGGGGTGACGCCGCAGAACGGATCGGTGGGGTGGGGGTCTCTGATCCAGATGACGTGCTTGGGCAGCAGCTCCCGGACTTGGCCGCTGTAGTCCGTGAACTCGAAGTGCTTGACGTAGTCGGCGTTCCGGTCGTCCGGGATGATCTGGACGCGGTCCGGCGGGAGCAGATCGAGACGTACGAGGGTGCCGCCGCGACTGTAGGTCTTCTCGATGAACACGCCCTTCTTGGACAGAAGGAGTTGTGCGCTGAGCCGCTTCTTGAAGACGTCGCCGCTCTCCAGCGGGTTGGCCTTCTTGTTGAGCAGCTTGAGTAGCGGGTGCGTGTCGAGGGTTTCCTTGAAGCGGCGCTCGTCGCCGCCTCGGCCGATCTGGATCGGTAGCGTGCTGGCGTGCTTGCTGATCGCCTCAACGGACTTGAAAGTCCAGATGGAACGCTCGTAGCCCTCGATGATGACGCGTTCCATGTCCCAGCCGTCCGCACGGCCGGGCGTGCCCCACACGTTGGTCACGCCTGCGTACGTCATCGACATGTACGCGTTGCCCGCGAGGAGGTCCTTCGTCTCGGCGGGTGACGGTGGGGGAGCGGCGGAGCGCGGGACGAGGAGTCCCCGGAGGGTGGGGAGGAACTGGCGAGGCATCAGGAAGCCCCCTCGCCTTCGTGCTCACGCGTGGTGAGCCCCAGGCCGACGAGGACGACCGCGACGGAGACGCCGATCCAGCCGAGGGGGGTGGAGAGGGCGAACGCGCAGCCTGTGAGGCCGCCGTACCCGGCGATGCAGGCCGCGGCGCGGACGGCGTGCGCCCAGGGCGGGGCGTCGGGCTTCGGGCGCATGAGGACGCCCGTGGTGAGGAGGCCGGCCAGCGCGGCGCAGAGTCCGGCGGCCCAGTGCAGTGCGCCCAACGCCACGAGGACGCCGAGGAGGCCGAACGCGGTGAGGATCAGGCCGGCGGCTTCACGCGCGAGCGCCCAGGAGGTTCGCTGAGTAGTCACGCCGCGCACCATGAACAGTGGGCGGCGTTAGTGTCGCGCGCTCAGCGCTTGGGGCGGGACACCCCGGAGACGTAGGCGGTGATTCCGCGCCGGTTGATCGTGCCGCCGGCGATGATCCGCGCGTTCGCGGGCGGTGTCGGGATCTTCCGCTTCGCTCGCTTGCTCTGGTCCCCGCCGATCAAGTGCGTGTTGTCGATCTTGGCGGCGCAGTCGCTGGCCTTGACCTCGTCGTACGGGCGGCGGCAGCCCTTGCAATAGACCTCGAGCGCGTCGATGCGCATGCCCTCGGAGGCTTTGAAGCTGCCGCGGTAGTCGGCGATGCTCGCGATTTTCGGGGTGACCTCCACCTGGGCCGCGGCAACCCAGACGTGGGAGAGGTCGGGCGCCTCTTCCTTGACGGCCGGTGGCTCCGGCGGGGGAGCAATCTTCTGCTCGGGTTCGGGTGCCGGAGCCTCGGGCGTCGTCTCGGGCTTGAGCCAGGAGAAAAGGCTCTCCTGCAGGTGAGAGCAGCTGGTCTCGGGTGAAAGGGGGGCTGTCGCGGTTGTCACCGTTCCTCCGGATCGCTGCGGGGTTGACGTGCAGCGCAACCCCATTCACTGCCCGAACGTCAACGGCTGCGTTCTGTTACACCTGGTCCGCCTGAGGCAACTCACTGGAGTGGATTGACGCCTTCGCGTGATCTGTGGAGGTCAAGGAGGTGGCCAGTCCCGACGCGTCTGAAGGGAGTGCGAGGCCTCCGAAGCTGATCTTCCGAGAGGGATAGGCTGTGGCATTCCACGATCCATATCGGAGGTGCCCTCCCGGTGGCTGACAGCTTTGTTCACCTGCACAACCACACCGAATACTCGATGCTCGACGGCGCTCAGAAGCTGAAGCCGATGTTCGCTGAGGTCGCCCGGCAAGGCATGCCAGCCGTCGCCATGAGTGACCACGGCAACATGTTCGGTGCGTACGAGTTCCATCAGGTGAGCCAGGGCTTCGAGAACGTCAAGCCGATCATCGGGATCGAGGCGTACGTCGCCCCGTCCTCCCGTCGGAACCGAAAGCAAGAGTTCTGGGGGCCTGGCGGGCAGCGCGCCATGTCGGACGACGGCGAGGGATCGAAGGACGTCTCCGGCGGCGGCCGCTTCACTCACATGACGATGTGGGCCCAGAACGTTCAGGGCCTGCGCAATCTCTTCTACCTGTCTACCGAGGCCAGCTATACCGGACAGTTCCCCGCGGGCAAGCCCCGCATGGATATGGAGCTGATCAGTGAGCATGCTGAGGGCATCATTGCCACGACCGGCTGCCCCTCGGGTGCGATCCAGACCCGGCTGCGACTGAACCAGTACGACGAGGCGAAGCAGGTCGCCGCGGCCTACCAGGACATCTTCGGCCGGGAGAACTACTTCCTAGAGCTGATGGACCATGGCCTGTCCATCGAGAAGCAAGTTCGCGACGGACTGCTGCGCTTGGCCAAGGATCTGAACATCCCGCTCCTGGCGACCAACGATGCGCACTACATCCACGAAGACCAGTCCGACGCACACGACAACCTTCTGTGTATCGGCGTTGGCAAGAACAAGGCCGACGAGAAGCGGTTCCGGTTCTCCGGCGCTGACTACTACCTCAAAACCGCAGAACAGATGCGCTCGCTGTTCTCCGAACTTCCGGAAGCGTGCGACAACACGCTGCTGATCGCTGAGCGCATCGAGTCGTACGACAGCGTCTTCGAGAACGTCGACGAGATGCCGCAGTTCCCCGACGTACCAGAGGGGGAGACCCAGGAGTCGTGGCTGCGCAAGGAGTGTCGCAAGGGCCTGGAGATGCGCTACGGCGTCCCGCTTCCCGCCGAGGTGACGGAGCGGTTCGAGATCGAGATGTCGGTCATCGGCCCCATGGGCTTCTCCAGTTACTTCCTCGTGGTCGCGGACATCTGTAAGTACGCCCGCGATAACGGAATCCCGGTCGGCCCCGGCCGTGGCTCGGCCACGGGCTCGATCGTCGCGTACGCGACCCGCATCACCGAGCTGTGCCCCCTGGAGCACGGCCTGCTGTTCGAGAGGTTCCTCAACCCCGAGCGCATCAACCCGCCGGACGTCGACCTCGACTTCGACGACCGCCAGCGCGACACCATGGTGCGCTACGTCACCGAGAAGTACGGCGACGAGTACACAGCTATGGTCAATACATTCGGCAAAATCAAGGCCAAGAACGCGATCAAGGACAGCTCGCGTATTCTCGGCTACCCGTTCTCCCACGGGGAGCGGATCACCAAGGCTCTTCCGCCGGACATCATGGGCAAGTCGATCCCGCTCGATGGGATCTTCGACTCGGCGCACCCCCGCTACGGGGAGGCGGGCGAGATCCGGCAGATGTATGAGAACGAGCCGGACGTGAAGAAGGTCATCGACACCGCCAAGGGCGTCGAGGGTCTGACCCGCGGCACTGGTGTGCACGCGGCCGCGGTCATCCTGTCAAAGACGAAGCTGACCGAACGCATTCCGCTGCACATGCGCGCCAAGGACGGCGTCAAGATCACCGGCTTCGACTACCCCAGTTGTGAAAACATGGGGCTGGTCAAGATGGACTTCCTGGGTCTGCGGAACCTGGGCGTCATCGACCACGCGCTTAAGAACATCCGAGAAAACCGCGGCGTCAAGCTGGCCACGGTCGACCCCGGTGACGGCGACAACAGCGTCACGGTCATCCCGCTCGACGACAAGAAGACCTTCGAACTCCTCGGCCGTGGCGACACCTTCGGTGTGTTCCAGCTCGACGGCGGCGGCATGCGCGCTCTACTCAAGCTGATGGAGCCGTCACGATTCGAGGACATCGCGGCTGCCCTCGCCCTGTACCGGCCGGGCCCGATGGCAGCCAACGCGCACACCAACTACGCGCTGCGCCAGAACGGCAAACAAAATCCTGACCCCATCCACCCGGATCTGAAGGAAGTCCTCGACCCGATCCTGGGCTCGACCCACCATCTGCTCATCTTTCAAGAGCAGATCATGGCCATCGCCCGAACCCTGGCTGGGTACACCCTGGGCGGCGCCGACATGCTGCGCCGCGCTATGGGCAAGAAGAAGCCCGAGGTGCTGGCGGCCGAGTGGCAGAAGTTCCACGATGGCATGGAGGCCAACGGCTACTCGGAAGAGGCCATCAAGGCGATCTGGGACGTCATGCTCCCGTTCTCCGGGTACGCCTTCAACAAGTCCCACACGGCCGGTTACGGCTTGGTCAGCTACTGGACCGCTTACCTCAAGGCGAACTACCCGGCCGAGTACATGGCCGCACTGCTCACCTCTGTCGGTGATGACAAAGACAAGGCCGGCGTCTACCTTGCCGATGCCCGCAAGCTCGGCGTCACCGTCCTGGCGCCTGACGTGAATGAGTCGCTGGCCGAGTTCGCGGCCGTCGGCGACGACGTGCGATTCGGCCTATTGTCGGTACGCAACGTCGGTGACAACGTAATTGAGTCGATCATCGCAGGCCGCAAGGCCAAGGGTAAGTTCACCTCCTTCGGTGACTTCCTCGACAAGGTCGACTTGCCTGCGCTCAACAAGCGGGCCATCGAATCGCTGATCAAAGCGGGTGCATTCGACTCCCTTGGTCATACCCGCAAGGGTTTGTCCGCTGCGCATGAAATGGCTATCGACGCGGTCGTGCCTCTGAAGAAGGCTGCCGCCTACGGGCAAGATGATCTTTTCGCGGCGATGGGCGGCGATGCCGGGGGCGATGAGACCGCGTTCGGTCTCGATGTGCAGATCGATGATGGTGAGTGGCCTCGGAAGCAACTCCTGTCGATTGAGCGGGAGATGCTCGGCATGTACGTCTCCGCGCATCCTCTGGACGGCACCGAGCACATCCTTGCCGCCAATCGAGACACCACGATCGTCGACCTGGTGTCGTCAGGACGTACCGAGGGCTTTGTTCGGCTGTCCGGGCTGATCACCAGCGTCCAGCTCAAGATGACCAAGCAGGGCAACAACTGGGCAATCATCAACCTAGCCGACCGCGACGGCACGCTCGAAGTGCTGTGCTTCCCGGCCGTATATCAGCTCATCTCAAGTGCGCTGGTCGAGGACAGCGTCGTGTCATTGGAAGGCCGTATCCAAGACCGTGATGGAACTCTAAATGTCGCTGCTAGGGAATTGCAGGTGCTCGACGTAACCTCGGCAGAGCGCAGCGGCGTAGCCCCAGTCCAACTCACATTCCCCTACCACCGCATCAACGAGCCCACGGTGAAGGAGCTCAAGCGGATCATGGGGGCCCATCCGGGGGAGAACCCGGTTCTCCTGTCGGTGCGTGGACCTCAGAAAACCACCGTGTTCCGGCTGCAACCCATGGTGAACGCGGCGACTATCGCCTCTGACATCAAGGGTTCCTTCGGGCAGGACACATGGCAAGGCGTGGCATGAACGACGTCCAGCACATTGATCCGCAGGGCCAGGACGAGATCCTGCTCAAGGTTGATGGAACTCCCCAATGCCCGCGTTGCGGCAGCGACACGGTGCTCCTCGCTCGGTATCAGCACAGTTGGAAGAACAACCGAGGCGAGGATGTCCCCGGGATCAAGGAAGCGGTGCTGTGCCGTGGCTGCGATCAGACGGACCCTGAAGCTGCTGAGCTGCTAGCCCTGTTCACCGTGGATGAGCAAGTGACGCCTGAGAACCTGGAGACCTTCGGCGGACTAGCGGCCGCTTGGGTGGAGTCAGTCCGTCAGCGAACGGTCGATGAAGCACTCCTCGCCGCGCAGCACGAGCTGTGGTGCCGCGGAGAGCTCTGATGTAAGCCATGGGGGCTTCCCAGTTAGACGCCGGGAAGCCCCCACAGGCGTCAAACGAGCGCGTTGTGCAGGCGCAAAACGTGCGCCGCCATTACGTCCCCCTTCTCAAGTTGCTGCCGTTCCAGTCGGTCAGCCACTTTCGATAGCTCTTCTGGATCGACGTACCCGTCATCCACGAGCGGAGATCCGGTACTCAGCACCTCTCGCAGCGCGCGCGGGGCGAAGCGGATGAGCCCTTCGTACAGCACCGCATGGAAGTTTTCCCGCAGCGGAGGGTGCGATACCTCAGGGGGGAACCCCAGCCGTTGCAGCCTGGAGCGTGCCAAGCGCTTGTTCTCACGCCATGTTGCCGGCAGCCATTGCCCGAACCTCCACATCGCGGGATCAGCGAGCGGGTACAGGGGCCAGATCCCCGCGCGCAAGTACATCGGTGTGCCGCAGGCCACTGCCCTCAGCGTGGAGTCAGAGATCGGCGGGGCCGGTGGTACACCGGCCTCTTGGTCTCCCAGGGCCTCAACTGTGAACGCAGTGAGCCACGGCGGGACGTCGTGGACAGTCAACGGTGGGGGAAGAGAGAGCGGTGGCAGGCTCAGCATTTCGTCGCCCCCAACTCCTGTCGCGGCCCACAGGATTCCGTCGGCCTTCCATCTGGCGAGCAGCGTGCTGTGCCCGGCAATGTAGATCTCTTCGTGCGGGCCGAGCGGGGTTAATGGCTGGTGCCGGGGATCAATCGGTAGGTAGTTCGCAGCGAGCAGAGTGGTGTCTCGGAACCCGGCGTAGTTGATCAGCGTCTCGCGTCGCCGCTTCTGCTGCTGTCCAGCTTCCCCTCCCTGCATGAGTGCGCCACTGGCGAGCCCTCGGCCGTGACAGTGCTCCAGAGACAAGGCCACATTGCTGCTGTCCATTCCCCCAGACAGCTCAACCGCGATCCGGTCGGGCAGATAGTGGTGATCGGCCAGGACAGCGTCGAGGAGCTGTTCATAGGCCGCAATGACGGGTGCGTCCGCGGCGAGTTCACGGGCCTCGTCGTGCTGGGCAGGCTGGGGCAGACGGACTGTCAAGTCTCCGTCATGGAAGTCTGCGGTAGACCGCTCGGTGAGCAGGCATATCCGGGACCATGCGGTGCGGGTGCTGTAGTGACCAGCCAGTGCCAAGAGCCGGGCGACTTCAATGGGGTCGAGATCATCGTTTAGTAATTGGGGGCGCAGTCTGGCTATGTCCCAATGACCGTGAAGGGTGGTCCCGTTCACGGTGAGATAGATGGGTGCCGTACCACGGACACCCGTCGTGATGCTCGTGCCGGCCGGTGTGCTCTCGATGAGGTGATAAGCCCCGGCCCACTCGCGTGCTCCGGCAATGGCCGCTTCGTAGGCCCGGCCGTTCATCTCCTGCGGGGCACCAGGGGGCAGGAGGGCGTGGCCTGGGAGCCGTTCACGGACCATCAGGAAGGTCCGGGTGGAGGCATGCCCGGACCAGGTCTCCAGCGCGGGGTGATCGTAGGGCTCGATCCAGGATGAGCCGCTGTGCCAGCGGACGCCGTTCCATTCCCAGGACCTGCCGGGCGATGTGTCTATCCGGATACTCAGCATCAGCCGTTCCTCGGGACGACGGAGGCGGGGCCCCTCCCGCAGGGGAGGGACCCCGTTGCTTCACGGAGAGGACAGGCTCACTCGTCTTCGTTGGTGCGCTGGTCGCCGTTACCTGACGGCTTGCGGTGCCGGGCAGCGGCCGTCGGCACGGCGGTGCGCGCCGAGGTTGTGAACATCTCCTCCAGCTCGCGGAGCTTGGCTTCGGCGTTCAAGTGTCCTCCTGAACAGATCGATTGCCGCGTTGAGTTCGAACTGTGCATACCCATCGAGGGGGCTGGTGATCAGTCCTCGTGCACCAAGTAAGGCGGTGCCGGGACTCATCGTCCAGAGAGTGGGGCGGGGACCGCCGGCGATCCCCGCCCCACAGCAGGTCAGACCGAGGTCGCCGGTGTGGACGGCTTCAGGGTCACCGTGGTGTCCGGGCGCAGGGCCTGGTTGTTCTGGACCGCGCCGCAGTTGTTCGCGCCGGTGCCGACCAGGCCGGCCGCCGCGAGGTTGGTGAACTCCTCGACCGATGCCGCGTCCACGCCCATGCCGGGCGCGTCCAGGGCGAGGCTCTTCGACTTGACGGGGGCTGTGGTGCTGGTGTTGTCGCTCATGCAGGGTCTCCTCTTGTGCGACGGGATAGGTCAGGCGGCCGCGCTTGCGACCACCACGACGACCGCTTGGCCGTCTTCGACTGGTCGGACCGTGCTGGTGAGCCAGCCCGGTCCGACCGTCAGCAACCCTGGGGCGGGGCGGAAGGTGACTTCCCTGCCCCAGGGCAGTCCGGGCATCGCTGTTCCTTCGCTCCCCGCGCGCGGGTCGAGAAGGGCTACGGACCCGGAGTCTTCGTGCCTCGGCTCGGTGGCGTGCAAGAAGCACCAGCCGAGGAGATCGGAGGGAGAGCAGTACTGGGGGAGTTCGAAGCCGCGCCGCCAGACCTGGCCGGTCATCTTGATCTCACGCCCGCGGGGGGCGGCCTCGATCAGGCGCATCTCGTCGGCGACGGCGTAGCTCGGCACGCCGCCGCGGCGCCCGTACTCCTCGTCCAGTTCGTCCATCGAGGCCGCGAACTCCGCCCGCAGGGCCTCCGGATCGGAAAGCAGGGTGTCGAGCGGCACGAACTCCTGCTGCGGACCGTCGATGGGGATGTCGCGGATCCGGGTGATCGGTGCGAGGTCGATGGTGCGGACCGCGCACGCGGTCTCCCACAGTCGGGTGACGGTCTTCCGTCCGGGCTCCAGGAGCGTGCTCATGAAAGGGCCTCCGTGGTGGTGAAGCCGGCGTTCCAGGCAATGCAGATGCGGGTTCCGCCGTGTGGGAGGGTGGCCTGAACGCTGTGCGGTAGCCAGGACGGAAAGCCAACCAGTAGGCCCGGTTTGGGCTTCACGGTGTAGACGCCCGGGGATGCCCGTCGTGCGCAGGCCGCCGGCCGCGGGTCGAGGAGTTGGAGGTGCCCGCCGTCCGGTCCGACGCCGCCGGTCTCGATGTAGTACGTGCCGGAGAACACCGAGTCGTGGTGGGTGTGCTGCCGGTGGCTGCCGCCCTGGTGGTAGACGACCGCCCAGCCCTCGGCACGGATCTCGGACTTCTCGAACACCCGCTCCGCCAGTTCCTCCTTGTCGGACAGGGCGTCGACGGTGAGGTCCCGGATCGCGCCGAGGATGCATCCACGGAGCCAGTCGACTGCCGGGTGCTCCCAGCGCAGGATGTCCAGGCTCGACTTCTGCGCGCCGATGACGCCGAACCGGTACTCCGGCTGGCGCGCTTCGGCGTCCAGGATCAGGGTGCGGAGCTGGCCGTTCATCTCAGCGACGGTCTCGGGGCCGTGCATCGCGGTCAGGTCGGCCTGGTAGAAACCGGTGGGCCAGGCCGTGAATGTGGTCGCCCGGGTCTCAGTCGTCATATCGCCTCCTGGAGTTGGCCGGCGATGATGCGCCCGGCCGGGGTGAGGTCTTCGTCGATGTCGTTGAGCAGTTCGAGGCAGCCGCGGCCGTACGACGTGAAAAAGTCGACGCGGTCACTGTGGACGTTGAGGTCCTGGTACATGCGGAGGGTGGCGGCTGCCACATGGGCGGCGCCGATCACCTCGCGCGGCGCTCGGTCGGGGGTTCCTGAGGGCAGCGCGACACGGCGTGCATTGGGCACATCGAAAGGCCACAGTTCCTCGATCAGGTACAGCCACTGATGGCATGTCTCGTGAACGAGCAGCTCATCGAGAGCCTGGCCGCTGTCGAACGCGGAGTCCGAGAGGAGAACGTGCTGCGGCCACAGGTAGGTGGAGGCCGACAGCGACGGGTCGCCCTGCTCCAGCAGGTGATACCTGACGGGCAGCCCCATCAAGGGCCGCCAGGACGGGGCCAGATCCGCGAGCCGTAGGACGGCGCGTCGGATGCGCCGTGATCGTGCCACCGGCATCGGCCGAACCGGGAGGGGGAAAGCGTTCGGGCGGGTCTTGACCGCGACCTCCGGGGTGAGCCATGCAGGGAAGTCCTCTTTCGCCGGCAGGTCTTCGGCGTGCAGTTGTTCCCCGTGCCTCTGCCGCACAGCGACCACGCCTCCGAACAGTCGCGGCACGGAGAACCCGTGGTCGAGGAAGGGGACTCCGTTCAGTACGGTGACGTCGACCTGGGTGTCAGCGGACATCAGGCGCTCACCTCGGCGGGCTTGCGTCGTCGGGGTCCGTAGATCTCCCACGGCGGCATGATGATCTCCGGCCGCAGGGGAACTCGTACGAAGTAGTCGGAGCGGGCCATGAGGACAGAGTCGAGGTCGCGGGCGAGGTAGCCGGTCCCGGAGCGGCGGCCGGTCTGCAGGCAGGGAACCGGGTAGTTGCCGTAGGGGTTCCCGACGAACAGTTCGTCCGCTTCCGGCAGTGCCTGCGCGACGAGGCCGGGCCCGCACAGTTCGCCGTTGTAGTGGTCGTATCCGAAGCGTTCGTGCCCTATGAAGAAGTCATCGATGGCTACCACACCGTCGTGGATGGCCCTGAGTTCGTCCCGCAGCGGCCACCGCTCTTGCCAGTGGGCGTCCAGGTAGACCAGGGGCCGGTTCAGGCCGTGGATGAGGCTCGGGAGTAGGGCCGCGGAATCACCGTGCAGAACATTCACGTTCTGGTGGCGTGCGAGCCGCTGCTTGGTGAAGGCGGCATGGTCGGCGGCCATGTCGCAGGTGCGGACCGGCAGATGCGGGTAACGGTTCGCCAGGTACTCGGTGGTGTCACCGAGGTGGCAGCCGGTCTCGACGATGCCGTCGCAGTCGTACGCGTCAATCAGGAAATCGATCTGGAGGGCAGTTGTGATGTCGAATCCGAACGGTCCTCCGCCGTCGCTCAGCTGCTCCTGGCCGAGGCGAGGGGTGGTGTAGAAGGTGAGTAAGAGGGAGGTCAGTCGCGGGTCCTCAGGTGGCGCCATGGGCTCCTCCTCGCCGGTACGCGTGGTGCGCCGGTCTTGTCGGCTTTGACAGTGCTCTTCGGTCTGTTCAAGGGCCAGGCCTCAACTGGCCGTTGATGTGGCGTGTTCTAGGGGCGGGTATCGAGGCCGTTTCTGTCTGGGGCGACCTCGGCTTCGCGATACGCGAGCAGGTCGACGGATTCCACGGCGTCAGGAACGGGGCGCTCCTGCAACCGGGTCCGAAAGTCGGCATTTCGCGCGACAGAAGTGAATTCGCTGAGCCCGGCGTGGACCTCTGCGCTGGAGGTGCCGGGGGCCGGCCACCAGCGCACATGTGCGCAGAAGGATGCCTCCGGAGGCCACAGGGCGCTGGCGATATCCCGTACCACCAAACGCGAGCCGGCCTGAGCTGCCTTGGTCTTCCGCAGCGAGTGTCCGATCTGGGTCAGAGGGTTGGTCTCCCGCCAGGTGTACGTGTGCAGGGGCGGCACGTGTGTCCACGCGTCAGCAGAGCGCTGAGGCGGTGTTTTGCCCGGTTCCATGCGGTAGACGAGCAGGGTGGCCCGCAAGTCCTGCGCCGGGTTGATTGGCTGGCCCGCTCGTTCGACGACGTAGTCCATCGAGCGCAGACTGGTCGTTACGGCTTCCAGACGTGCATCCCAGTCCGATCCGACCTTGTGGTCCGGATGCCACTCGACCAGTACGCACACGTGCGCGCCCCGTGGCCAGGTGCACTCTGGCGCATACAGTGCCCGACACCAGCCGTCGCCCGGCGCGATGTCACGGTCGTGAAGGTCGTAGCCGTCCTTGTGGCCTACCACAACCCGGTTTTCACCGACCTCGAGCTGGTCCAAGTCGTAGTTGACTACCAGAGGCCCCGTGTGGGTCGGGTTGGTCCGGTCGTAAACGGGTGGTCGCGTCCAGTAGCTGCGCACGCTGTCCTCTCAGGTCTAAGGGTCGGAAGTACACGCCACGTCGTGGTCATCGCGGCCCGGCGTGATTTCCGACGCCATGGCCGGCGCCGGAGTCGTACCTGTCCGGTGGCCCGAGCCACCGGACAGGGGTCTAAGGGAAGGCTGCGGCGAAGGCGACCACGGTGGTGCGGCGTAGCTCGCGCACGGCCTGGCGGGCGATGACGAATGGCAGGTCTGGGGAGTCGTAGAGGGCCAGGGCGTTCGGGTCGGGTTCACCCGGCTCGCCGGGGCGGGGGTGGAGCGTGCCGCGGACGCCGATCTGGTCGGCTTCACGGACGCGGAGCTCGACGTGTCCGTCGCCCAGCTGCGGGCACAGACGCGGGGCTCTGTCCGCGCAGGTCGCGCACATGGGTGGGATGGCTGTGTGCACGCCTTCCCAGACCGTGTCCGCGGCGTCGTCGAGGAGAGGGAGAATCCACAGCATCCCGCGTTCATCGCGGTCGCCCGGCTCCTTGCACCCGGCGCACAGGAGTCCCTCCATGGTGGTCTTCTGCCGCTCGGGGTGGAGCTCTGCGGCGTACGCGGGGCCACCGGTGGCAGTCCCCCCGCACATCGCCCACAGCACCCCGTCGAGGTCGCGGTGGAGCGCATCCTGGACGGGGTCGGCGTAGGCGACGCCTGCCGAGGTGACCGCGATGTCCCCGGGCAAGGTGGTCTCCCCCTTCCACGGAATCACGTACGGCGCTATCGGTCGGTCCACGGTGGTCCCCCCGCGTATGTCGGTTGCACAACTGCTGTCGGCCCCTGGTGCCGGAACCGGATCCGTTCCGGCACCAGGGAGTTGGGGCCCGTGCCCGCCGACGTCCAGACAGCGCCGACGAGCACGGAGTCTCAGGAGGTGATTTCGAACCGGGCCGCGAGCGCGGCATGCGGTGTCGGCTCCGGCCGGAACTGCGCCAGGGCCTCACGAAGCGGTCCGGTCGGTATCAGTCGGTCGCTCGCCGGAGGTCGAACCCAGTACGGTCCCGGGGGTGTGCTGCGGGTCAGGGACGGCAGGGTGATCGTGTGGGGAGCGCCGAGGCACACGGCGTGAGAGTGGGGCGCCCACCGGCTGTATGACCCGGGCGGGACCAGCCAGTAGAGCCATCCGCTCTCGGGGTCCTCGATGACGGGCCCGCAGCCGTCTTGGACCGCGTCCATCAGGTCAACGGCGGCACAGGCCTGGAGGCCGGAGCTGGTGATGACGACGTCAAAGAGGGTGCCGCCCAGGCGTACGCGGGTGTCCTGCCCGCGGTCGATGTCGAGGAGAGTACGGATCAGCTCGGCGAGGTCGGCCATGTCCTCAGCGAGGTGGTGGGCGGATGCCGTGGAGCTGATCGGTTCCTGCATCAGGGTCGCGGTGGCGGTCACAGGTCCGCCTCCCCCGGCGTCATGATGGCGCGGACCGTTTTGCCGCCGAGATCCGGCGGAGTGAACCAGCTGACCTCTGCGCTACGCCGAACTTCCCGCAGGCCGCGGCCGAGTTCTCCCGCCAGGGCGGCCTCGAAGTCGGGGAATTTCGGGTGGGGGTCATCGATGTCGATGACGAGCTGTCCGTCCGCGTTGAGGCAGAGGCGTACGGTCACGCTCTCGCCGGGGAAGTCGGGCATCACGCCGTGAGCGACCGCGTTTTCGACGAGGTGAGACACGACTGCCGTAGCGGCGTCGAGGTCCCCCTGCCACCCGATGATGCTGAGAGCGGATCGGGTGATCGCGCGGGCGCGAGACGGGGCGCTGGGGTCTCCGGGGATGGAGAACTGGGGGTACGTCCGTAACGCGGGAACAGGGGCGGGATGCATGGGGTCGTCGGGTCCTTTACAGAGGGAGATGGAGCACCAGGTCCGTGTGCCGTCGGGGCTCGTGCCCCACGCGTCGGCCATGGCCTCGACGAGGAAGAGGCCGCGGCCGCCCTCGTCGGTGGGGCCGGCCTGGCGCAGCTCGGGCCGGAGGGGGGAGCCGTCGGTCACCTCGATCACGCAGCGGGCGCCATCGAGGTACACGCGTACGCCGATGACGTCGCCCTGGCCGTGGCGGAGGGCGTTGGTCGCGAGCTCCGTGAGCAGCAGTTCCGCGGTCTCGGTGAGGTCCGGGCGACCCCAGTGGGTGAGGCCGGCGCGGACGATGCGGCGGAGCCGACGCGGCCATGCGGCGTCTGCTCTCGACAGTCCGTCAGCCTCGGGATCGGGCCGCCGCTCGATGGACAGTTCGAGGGGCGTCCGGATGCCTTCCTGCTGCACGACGTACGCAGGTGGTGTCATACCGAAGACCTCCGGGCGTCCAGTGCGTGACGAAGTGGCAGGGTGGAGCAACATCGCACTGGAATGCGAAATTTATCCACTCGCCTGTCACGGCTTGCGTTGACTCAACTACCGTGATGCATGTGCGAGTTACTGTGCAAGCTCAATGGCGAACGCTCAGTAAGTGGCACATGCCAGATCACCAGCAAGGGCTTGTTCAAGAGGGGGCAGGGAGTGTCACACTCAGGGGCATGAGGTAAGTCGGCACCGGACAGGGGGCTCGTTGAGCACCGACACGCATGGGGAGAGGACGGCACGGTGGCAGCGAAGCGCGGAGCCACATTCCGGCGCAGAGAACTCGGCAAGGAGCTACAAAAACTTCGCGAGAACAAGGGCCTGACCCAGCAGGAGGTCAGCAGGAAGCTGAATTTCTCGCACACGAAACTCGCGCGGGTGGAGAACGGGGAGAACGATCTGCCCCGGGTTAGCGATCTTGAGAATCTCATGGACCTCTACGACCCGGACATGCCGAAGGGGGACCGTGAGACGCTGCTCCAACTGCATCGCGACTCCCTGAGCGACGAGCCCTGGACCCCCTACAAGGCGTTCATGCCCTCGAAGATGCCGACGTACCGGGGCCTCGAGCAGGACGCGACCGTGATGCGCGCTTTCCAACCGAACTTCGCTTTCGGCCTCTTGCAGACGGAGTCATACGCGACGGCTCTCTACCGGATCGCCAAGCCGGTAGACGAGACAACCACCGAGTACATAGAGCAGAACGTACGGCTCCGTCTGGAACGGAAGGAGCTGATCACCAGGTCGGAGAACCCCCTGGAACTGCGCGTCATCATGGACGAGACAGCAGTGAAACGCATGGTGGGCGGCCCGGAGGTCATGCGAGAGCAGTACGACGAGATCGTGCAGCTGGGCAAGCTGGACAACGTAACCATCCAGATCCTCACTCATGATGTCGTGACATACCGCTCGGAAAGCAACTTCGCGATCCTCGACTTCTCCGAAGCGCTCGACCCGATCGTGCAGGTCGACATGCCCAACACCATCAGCGTCACGGACGCACACCGAGAGGTTCAGAGGAACCTCCGCCGATTTGACGCGATGCGAGACAGCGCCCTGCCGCCGGCTAGCACAGCCGGGTTTCTGTACCAACTAGCACGAGAGTGGAATTAGCCATCAAAACACCCATCATGGCCCCCAACGTGGCCGAAGAGTCTGCATGGCGCAAGTCCTCCTACAGCAACGACACCGGAGGTTCATGCCTCGAAATCGCAGCACTGACAAATCAAGTCGGCATCCGTGATTCCAAGGACAAGCAGGGTCCGGCGCTCATCGTGCCGTCCGCTTCTTGGGCCGCATTTGTGACCGGCGTGCAGTCAAACGAGTCCGAGACCCGTCACCTGACCGGCTGACGAGCACTCCGCTCAAAAGAGAGGGCCCCCCTCAAGGTTGTTGAGGGGGGCGCATCGTCGTTCTACCCGTCTCCCCAACCGGCGGGGCGACAGTACGTAACACAGTGTAGGACTGCCCAGCTCGATTGTTCGAGAGCCGCTCAGCCCTGGAATCTCGTTGAACCTGGTCGTGCTGTGCGGTCCGGGCCGGGCTCGCCTGCACACGAGACAAGGCCTCGTTGGTTCCTACTTGATCGGGTTTTCGTCGAGCCAGTCGGACAGGTCATGCGCGGAGCCGAGGATGTCGGGACGGTTCGTGACGCCGGGTGTGGTCCCCCGGTCCTCGCCGACCGCGATGCCCTTCTCCATGGTGTTGATCAGCGCGTACGCGTCTGTCCAGAACTCCGGCTCCACGGCCTTCTCGGCGTTCATCGCCTTCCGCAGTGTGCGGGCGGGCTCCATGAGCGACTGCATCTGGTCCCAGCATGTACCGGGCTTCTGCTCGAGGCAGCCGCCGTCAGTGTCGAACGTGGTCACCGCGGCCTGGAACGTGGTGGTTGCGTCCTCCACGCTCACTGTCTTCGCCTTCGCAGCCGGCTTCGCGGCGTCCGCGTCGCTCGAGCTGCTGCAGCCGCTCACGGCCGCCACGGTCGTGGCCAGCAGCAGCGCGCCGGCCGTCTTCCCCCAAGTGTGTCTCCCCATGACGAAGGATCATCGCATGGCCTACCGACACGGACACGACAAGGGCCCTAGCCGACGGCGAATTCGAGGGGCCCTTTCCCGCAACTCCCCGCACTGGCCTACTTCTTGGCCTCCTTGCTGCTGAACAGACTGCGGAGCGCCTTCACGGCCACGGCGACGCACAGCGCGCATGCGCCCGCGGCGATCAGTGCCGCCACGACGCCGGCGAGCACCAGGAGGCCGATGGTGGCTGCGGCGAAACCGATGCTGATGTACCTCAGCCAGGGGTCGGCCTGCTTGATGATGATCTGCTGTACGGGTGCCTGCCCGTGGCCATGCCCGTGGCCGCACTGGCACACCGCGGCCTGGTACTGCTCGGCAGGTACGTGCGGGGCGATGTGGCCCGGGTAGACGTTTGTCGGAATCACAGACTTGCGGGACATGCAGGGGTCTCCTCGTCGGTGGCGGAGGCTTCGGTGGCGGGGGTGTAATGGGCGGCGGTGAGGGTGTAGACGACGGCCCTGTCGCGCCTGTCGGCCTCCTCCACCCACCCCTTGGCGACCCACTGAGACAGCCACGGGCCGATGGACGTGTGGTGATTGCAGATGCCTTGGCGGACCGCTTCCGGCTTCGTCAGACCGTCGGGTCCGGCCTTCTCAAGGGCCTTCCAAAGCACCTGTCGGTTCTCAGGGATGCGGGACCCGTCAGGGAACGTTGGCACGGCGCGCAGGACCGGCCGGCCACCGCGCGGGCCACCCCTGGACGGCGGGCTGGGCGGCTCGGGATCAGGGTCAGGGTCTGGCTGGGGGTGCGGTCGCGTGGGCTCCGCCGGTACGTCGTCCTCGTACCGGGCGTGCTCCGTGGACACGACGACGATGTCGCCGTCCGTGACGTAGTAGCCGCGGCCCTCGCGGGGCTTCTCGTACCGCCGGGACGAGACCATGACCTTGCCGGGCAGGTCGAGCCAGTCGAGGCGCCACCCACGCCCGTACGCCCCTCGTCCGAAGATCATGTTGATGGGCTCGGTCTCGAAGACGGGCAGGCCGATGCGGGTGCTGTATTGCTGCCGGGCGTCCGTGTCCTTCCCGCCGAATGCCTGCTCGCTGGGGGACTGCGTCGCCGCGATCACCCGGATACCCATGGCGCGGGCCACCTGGTTGATGGTGACCAGCTCGGACGCGACGTCCGGGGCCTGGCGCAGCAGCTCGGCGAGCTCGTCGACGACGAGAATCCAGTACGGGCCGTGCTCACTCGTCCACTTCCTGACCGGCTCACCGTTCGGTCCTCGGAGGGTCGACAGGTACCTGCCGCGGCGGATCATCTCCGTCTTGACCATGGTGAGTACCTGGCGGGCGCCGTCGGCGGAGTCGGCCAGGGCGAGCATGTTCCGGAGCCACGGGCCCAACTCCAGCGCGCCGGGCTTCATGTCGATGCCCAGGACCTCGACGTCCTCGCACGCAACGAGGTTGCCGATCACACAGTTGATGACGCCGGACTTACCCATGTCCGTGCCGCCCGCGATCAGGACGTGCCCGGCCACGAGGTCAATGAAGACCTGCGAACCGTCCGGGTAGATGCCGATGGGCAGGGCCTGCTCCACCGAGGTGATGGCGGGCCCCAGCCACGCGATCGTCTCGGCAAGCGGGTCGTTCGTCTGCATGCGGACGATGAGCTGGTTGGCCTGCGCGCCGACGGCCAGGCGCAGCTTCCCCGGGAGGTCGAGGTTCGCCTCGAGCTGGGTCTGCTTCGTGATGACGGCCTCAGCGGAAGTGTTCTTGCCGGGCGGGAGCGTCACCGCGGCGTGCCATCCGGTGTCGGTGAACACGATCCGGGAGACGTCCTGAGCGGGGACGCCGAGGGCGACCAGGGCACGCCGCAGGGCGGTCTCCTCGACGCTGTCGCCGGTCACGCCGGGCTGGCTGACGTTGACGCCCATCCCGTCGGGCAGCGGGGCGGTCTTCGCGGCCTTGATCTGCAGGGCGATCCGCTCGTGCCGGGTCTTGATCAGCCACGGCACGTAGACGCCATACGAGGCGATCGTGACAACGCCGCCCGCGATGAGCGACGGAACGGACGGGCCGGTCATCGCGCCGACCGCGGTGTTGATCAGGGCGCCGGTGGAAGCGACGCCGAGGGACGCGGCGGGCGCGTTCTTGAACTTGAGCCCGCCGTACGTCAGGGCACCGGCGGCCGCGAGGCCAAGGCCGTATCCGCCCCAGCCCTCCAGACCGACGCCGACGGCGTGGTGCAGCCAGCCCAGGCACGTCATGCCGGCGGTGGCCGCAGCCGGGACCAACTCGTACCGGAGACGGCCACACAGCCGGCACACGGCGCCGAGGGCCTGGCGGGCGCGGTTCCCCGCAGGGATCTTCTCAACGGGTGAGGTGACGTGATCATGCGTATCCGCAGGTCGAAACAGGTCACCTCACCTCGGGGTGAGGGTGGAAAGACGGCAGGGGGCTGGAGTGCGCGAGGGCATCGCGGTGTTCCTTCGTTCGGGACTCCGGCGGTGCTCTCCGCCGGATGGCGCCACAGCGGCGCCGTACGGCCGTGCCCTGCAAGGGAGTTGAGGGCTAACGGCCTTCGGGGCCGAACGCCTCGTCGACGAGTGCTTGACGCCCCACCCGGAGCGATGCGGCGGCCTCCGGGAAGCCGTCCTCCTCGAGCCGGTTGGCGGTCTCCAGGTCGTGCATGGCCAGCACGGCGCGCGCGTATACAGGGGAGAGGGCAAACCGCATGCCGTTCTCCTCGAATTGGTCCTTCACCACGCTGTACGCGGTGCGCTGCTCGGAGGCGGGTGTCCAGCGCGGGGACCGAGGCCGCCGCGCGCGGTCGGGAAAGTATGGGCCGCGGGAGCCGCCGCGGGGCACGGGGTGGTCGTCCGTCCACTCGAGGCCCTTGGCGGTGAGCCGCACTGGTGCGGAGTCGTCGCCGCCGTCGGTGACGTACCCGTCGCCGGTGAGCGGGTAGAACGTGCGTTGGCTGACGACATAATCAGTACCGGCCAGCCGGTAGCGAGCGCGAGGCATCACCTGGAAGGTTGCGCCGGGGGCACCCTGGGCGTGGATGGTGCGCAGCAGGGTTTCGACAGCGGGCGTGAAGTCGGGCATGGAGATTCTGCTCCTCGGCGGGTTTGAGCGGAGAATCGCTCTCAGCAAAGAATCGAACGTCTCGAACGGCGGTCGTGTTACGCCTTGCTCGGAGCGACGGCAGCAACCGAAGCGACCAACGCCCGGGCAAGCCAGCGCCTCATTCGGCCGAGGGCACCGGGAAAGACCTGGGCCAGCGTGACGCCGGCGGCGATGGTGAGGGTGAGCGACAGGTTCGCGAAGGCCCAGCCCGAGACGGCGACACCAATGCAGACCAGGACACCGAGTGTGCCGAGGAGGGGCGGGACGACGGCTGGGTGCGCGAGGGCCAGGAGAAGGAAGGCATACGCGAGCAGCTTCAACTTCGCGCGCATGGCCGTCACTTCGAGTCCAGCGACTGGTGCCGGCTGTGGTCCTCGGCCAGCTTCCGCAACCGCTGGGCTTCTTCTGCGCTGGTGAACCGGATACGGATGCTCGTGGGGCAACCCGGCTCAGGGCATCGGTGGGTCGTCATGAGCTGTGCCAGGCGGACGCGTACGGCAGCGGCGAGACGCAGGGCGTGCACAGGGGTGCTCCTTCATTCGGGACTCGGGCGGTGCTCTCCGCCCTCGGAGAAGACTCTACGGTGTTACTAGCGAGTAGCCGACAACAACTGTGATTGTTGTCGGTAATCTGTGGCGAGACGTCAGAGAACCAACCGAGGGGGAGCAAGTGCGCGAGAACGAGTGGGACGGTCTGGACGAGTGGGGTCGGTTGGCGGCCACCCTCAAGTTCATCAAGGGGTACGCCGCATGGGACGTCGAGCAGTTGGTGCGTCTCATCGGGTCACAGAAGGCCGGCGCCCGCGTCATCGAGCGCATTGAGGAGAAACTGGCCGAGAAAAACATCGGCCATCTGCCGACCAGGCTCCCGACCGACAGCACGCGCCGGGTGCTCCTCTACAGCAAGGAGCATGTGGGCCTTGGCTACATCCTCAGCCTGGTCCACCAACTCGCCACCCAGGAACCGGCCGATGGCGAGAACGCGACGGTCTATCAGCTGGAGTCGCTGCTGAACGGCATCAGTGCGTTGACGCGAGTTACCGGCCGGACTGACGGCCGTTCGAGCAACGTCGACCATGCGCTCGAGAGGGAAGAGTGACGGTGAACGCGGAACAGTGGAACGCCCGCTATCCGATCGGCACGCGTGTGATGGCCTACCCCAGTGGGTGGCCGGAGGACCCGCTGGCGGCCGTGTACCAGAAGAGCGCCGAAGCCGGGCGCCTCTTCGGCGATTGGGACACCGACCCGTGCCAGAGGCTGGACACCGTCACGCGGTCCGTCGCTTGGACCATCGGGCACGGTGCCCCGGTGGTCCTGGTCGAGGGCGAGACGGGCGGCATCGTGCTCGACCAGGTCGCCCCGTTCCTCGCCGGTGGTGACGTACGTGGCTGAGGACCTGCCTACTCCGGCCTCTCGACCGAACCCTCGCCCCGACCTGGATTTCACCCCGGTCCGCAACGGCATGGACTACCTCGCCAAGGCGGTCGACGACCTGACCGCGGGAACCACGACCCCCAGCGAGCGTGACCTGAAGTACGCCGTGCTCCACCTCCAAGCCGCGACCGAGGTACTACTCAAGGCCCGGCTGGTCGGCGAACACTGGAGTTTGGTTTTCAAAAATCCTGGCGGCGCAAGCCTCGAAGACTTCAAGAAGGGTAAATTCGAGAGCTGCACTATCGACGCAACCATGGACAGGCTCGAAAGCATTGCCCAGGTGAAAATATCACCCACGGACCGCACTGCTATCAAAGTACTGGCGGACGACAGAAACGCACTGACTCACTACGGCCATACTGCAAACGCATTCCAGGTCGAAGCCAGGGCGGCACGAGTCCTCGACTTCTTGTTGAACTTCATCACCGAGCATCTACGCCCGATGCTCAACGCTGAGTTTCACAAGAGGATGCATACAAGCAAACCTGTCGATTTCCTCGCTCCGTCCATGGTGGCGGTCGAACAGGGACCCCACTCCCGTGAGCTCAGAAGCGCCCGAGGGGAACTCAGGCAGGTCGACCGGACCATGGACGAGCTACGCATGAAGCTAGGGCGCATTCGGAAGCTTGTCGAAAAGCGCATGCAAGCCATTTCCGGCGATCTGGCGTCCACCGCATATCACACAGTGCGATGCCCAGACTGCCGCCAATGGGCGTTGGTCGTTAACGATGATATGAGCTGGAACCCGATCACCTGCCGCTTCTGTCTGGCTTCATACAACCTTGACATGGCGGCACTTCAATACGTGTGGCGCGTCACTGGCGAGAACAACGGAACCGTTCAGCACTGCCCAGCCTGCGGGGCCACTGACACTTTGGTGATTGGCGCCAGCACGGCCGCTCAGAAAACGGCGAACCTCGCCATCTGCTTCAACTGCGCCCACACCCACGAGGCGAAAATCGATGGCCAGCACTGACCCGGGGCCGCTCCCCCGGGCGGGATCGAAGCCCGTAGGATCGCGACAGGCACTGCCCATACGGCGAGCGCCGGATCCCGAGCACCCCAAGGCGCAGCAATGACGGGGTCCAACCGCGACCATCGTCGGATCACCGTGCTGTTCGGCCGCGAGTACGAATGGCGCTGGGAGGACAGCCGTCTGGCCCTGGCGCCGAACATCTGGCAGTTCACCGAGCGCGGGACACGCGGCCGGAGTATCAGGCATTGGATCAACCTGTGAGTGTCGACGCTGCAGACGAGGAGATCGTCGACGCCGAGATCGTCGAGGACGGGGAGCTGGTGCGCGCCGCGCCAGCTCCCCGCCCGCTCGTCAACGAGCACACGGTGTTGATGCCCGGCGAGTCCATCCCAACCAGCGAGGACCCGCGCACGACGTACACAGAGCGGGACCTGTACGTCAGCGAGGAGACCGCCCAGGCCCTCAAGGAGGCGAAGGAGGAGGGATCGCCCCAGCGCCGTACCGCCATGGGGCTGTTCGAAGCGTGGTGTGCAGCGCAGGGGCGGGTGGCGGAGCCGTGCACAACGGCGACGTACACCGAGTACGGCCGTCACCTGATGGCGAGAGGGCTCAAGGTCACCACGATCCGGCACTACATGTCGCTGATCCGGACGTCCATGCCGCCCGGGAAGAAGCCGGACAACAGCCTGTTCCTGCTGCTCCTGACGCAGTACCGGAAGAAGAACAAGCGGGCACTGCGCAGGAAGGAAGCGTTCCCCATCACGCTGCCGTACCTGGTCCCGATGATGGAGAAGGCGGAGACTGACGACCGATCGATCGGCTGGCGCGACTCGGCGATGTTCGCCTTCGGGTACCGGTTCCTCGGCCGAAGCGTCGAGGACGTCGACCTGGAGCTCGAGGACGTGACCATCCTCGACGACCGGGTGTTGGTGTGGCTCGCCGAGGACAAAACCCACAAGGGCGAGGAACAGACGCTCGTCCTTCATGATCGGCCGGACCTCAACCTGGTCTTCCGGTTGCGTCGCTGGGTTGGCTACCTCGCCGAGCAGGGCATCACAACCGGCCCCATGTTCCGGGAGGTCCTACGGAGCGGCAAGGTGGCCTCGCCGGAGACCCGGGCGAGGCGGGGGGCCACCAAGCGCGGTGCCTACCTGCGTCCGCAGACCGTCAATGAGCGCGTGAAGCTGTGGTTCGCGGCGGCCGGGCTCAAGACCGACGGCCGCCCCGTGTCCTCGCACAGTCTTCGCGCCGGCGGCGCCACAGACCTCGGTATGAACGGCGCGACGGACGAAGAACTCGAAGAAGCCGGGCGATGGAAGAAGGGCTCACGCATCCCTCGGGAGAGGTACGTGCGCCCGACCAAGGACGCCAACAAGGACCCGTTTAAGAAGGTCCCGGTGCACAACCCGGAGGCTCAGGCGCAGGAGTGATCCGCCCGTCCCGAAGGGCCCCGGTGTCGGGGAACAGCGGTACAGCGTATGGCGGTAGCGCGTATTCCGGTTTGAACTGGCGGAGGGGAGCGTACGGCGCTGTCGCAGTACAACCGGCATGTACTGCGGCAGCCTTGCCCAGGAGGGTTCGAGCCGGGGCGCGCGTGCGGCGCTATTTATGCCTGCTCGAACCCACTCGGTTCGACCGGCGCCGGTACTGTCCCAGGGAGGGTCTGAAGGAGTGGAGCCTGCAGTTCACTCTCCAGACGGCAGAGTGCCACGGCGTATACGACTCCCGCCGTTACCGGCAGCCAGTGCCTGGTGGCAATGAGCCCCGCAACCAGGGGGTTCGTGGTGATGCCACCCACTGTGCAGATGACGGTCTCCCCGATTTCGGCGAGATGCGCCAACTGTTCCTCGCTCAGGGCAAAGCAGTTGAGTCCACTGGGGCCGCACGCGACCGTTGCCTCCAGGGCGGATAGAGGAGCAGATCGCCTGACCGCAATGTGCCAACACCACTGAACAGCACTGTCCGTACGGTCATCACAGGACCAGTACCGCATCCCCCGTCGGTACCGGGCCCTTCGTGCGCCTGCTGGTGGATCAGGGCGCGCTCTTCCGCTGCTGGGCGGCCATGGCACGGCGCACGATCTGGATGCGCCTGGTGCGGCACTTCCGAGAGAGTGTCTCCGCCGCCCGGTTTCCGGACGGTGCACAGGGCGCCTGGCACCGCCCTGCAGCGGGGGCAAGTGACCTTAGACCATTGATCCTTGCCGACAGCGCGCGTGTTCGGGTTCTTGTACGGGTTTCCACGGCCTCCGCGGCTACGCGGGAGCGTCGACGCAGGATCGGGCTTCGTAGTCACCTTCGGGGGTTCCTGCTCGGGGCATGTCCCCTTCGGGTGGATCGGCTTGCCCTGGGTCTTGTACTCGTTGCTGGTGGCCACTTGTCCCTTGATGGCGTACCCGCAGAACGCGCAGGTGAAGGGGCCCCGAGGGCGGGATCGTTGAGGCGACCTTGTGATGGCCTTCTTCGGCTTCATGGCCGGCACAGTTTCCGCTGTCCCGTCGGCCCGGGTGACCGTGACGTCCAAGGCGGGCGGCGTGGTGTATGAGGGGAGACGGGGCGTGGCTGTGTAGGCCTGGCCCTTGGCGCCACCCGCTTACGGTGCTTCATGAGGCAGCAGCGATCTCTTCAGCCTGCGTGGTCGTGCTGAATCCGCTCCTCCTGAGCGCGGCCGGCGCTGGTGGCGGCCTGCTCGAGCGCATCGAGGAACGGATCGTGCGCGGCGTCGAGGGCCACGTCCCGCATGAACTCGTCGACTGTCTTTCAGCGGCGGCCGCGGCGAGCTGTATTCGGTCCATCCGCATCCATCGGTGTTGACTGGCAAGGTCCGCATGGGAGGCGTACGCTCGATATATGGCAAACAAAGAGGAAGTCGAAGCCAACGATTCAGAGTTGGGCTACGGTCTGCCTGATGTTTTCCAGGCTTTGCGAGGCGACCTCCTCAAGGCGAAGCAGTACCTGATGGATTCTGATGGCGACCCCATTATGAAGCTTGCGGGCGCTGAGGTAGAAATAGCCTTCACGGTCGAACGCAGAAAAAAGGGGGAGAGTGGCTTGAATCTAAGGGCGTTCGGGGTGGGGTTCGGGGCAGAGGTGGGGTTGGAGCATGGGGACTCCACGGTGCATAGAATCAAGATTAATCTCGATTCGGCTGGCGACTTCGACGTCTTGGAGTAACCAACTTCTTTACCTCTTGGGTAGGTTGATGGAGGCGCAATGAGTGATTTCTGGCGAGGGTCATCCTGGGGTGAGGCTAGGCCTGAGCGGCTGAGTAGTGACGACCTGCTAGAGCTGGCCAAGATGTTCGAGTACTGGGCTGGAGCGAACCCGCGTGCAGACGCCCCAGTCCTCTTGGTCGAGCCCTCCGGTGATTCCTCTCAAGAGGACGCAAGCGGCCTCACTCCACGGCACCTCGCACAAGCGCTCACCGACGAGTCTTCACCGTGGCACGGTGAAGTGGTGCGCTTGTTCTCTGTAGGGCTGTGCGGCTTTGAGTCGGGTCTGCCTGAGGCGCTCCATCAGCTTAGCGCGTCTCTCTCTCAAGACGTAGACGCCTGGCGTAAGGGCTAGAGGGGACAACTATGGCTACCTGCCTATTTATTGCGCCTGGCGACTCGGGGCGGGCTCGCGATATCGCACCGCTGGCCTACGCTCTGAGAAGCTACTGCAGTACCCGTCACAATGCGACAGTTCTCGACGGTGCAATGGCAAGCCGTTCCGAGGTGGATGAGGCCTTGCTGAAGCACGACATAGTGTTCTATCTAGGTCACGGAGAAAAGAATTCGCTTGGTCATAAACGGCCACCGCAGAGGCTGATTGACACGGAGAATGTTGCGAACGTCAGCTCTGTGCTGATCGCGCTCGCTTGTAATTCGGGGGCCGAGCTTGGGCCTCAAAGTTTTCACGGTTGCTTGAATCGGGTATTTCTGGGCTTCAATGAGAAGCTATTCCATCCTCCGCGTGTTGCTGAGCCAATGAACATGATGTATGAGCTATGTCTTTCTGGGTTTCTGCATGGTATTACGCTAGGTCATACTGCAGATTCGTTGCAGCGAGGGTTTCGAAAAGTTGCAGAAACCTACTTGATGCACGGGTCGGAGTATAGGTTGAGTCAAGGCGAGAGATCTCTCTATTTCTTCGCTTCTCGCAGTAACAGTGACGCGCTCGCGTCTTTTGGAAATGCTGGGATCTCGATCTAGCGCTGAGCTGCACCAATTGCGGTCGTATCTGGGGAGACAACTAGCTGAGCAGGCCGCGGCGGCGTGGCTGGTTTAGCGGCTCCGGCTCGTACACGGCCAGAAGGGCGGCTTCGGCCCGGTCCGGACTCTTCATACCGCGGCTCTTCATGGTCTTCTTCGACTCGATGATGCTGTACCCCGCGGTGTTGGACCCGAGCTTGGGCGTGGAGAGCTGGATACCAGCCTGTCGGTCGACACGGAGACGCAGCCGACCGGTACCGGTCGACGGGTCCGGCTGGAGTAGCGCCCGGGTGGCGAGCCACATTTCATCGCGCTTGCGGTACGGGCGCATGACTGCGCCCGGGTCGTCCTGGGTGGGCGACTCGGAGACCATGACGCCGACGATCTGTGCCTGGTGGGTGCCGTTCTCCGCCCAGACCTCCAGCATGCTGGTGGCGCCGTGGCCGATGCCGTTCTTGTCGATCTTCACGCGGACGGGATGCGGGGAGTTCAGGGCTACCGCGAGGCGCTGCGCTGCGCGGATCTCCTCGAGGACCTTCTCCGCGACCTTCACCTGGTTGTCGTTGGCCGTGCCGGAGGAGGCGTGCCGTATCTCGACTGCGTCTCCCACGCACCGGTAGATCGTGAATTCGTCGCCTCCGTCGGCGGCGACGTCGACGCCAAGTCTGATCCACGCCCCCTCCTTCACGGTGTGCTTGGCGGTCTCGCCCTCCAGGCCGAGGTCGCACAGGCGGTGCCAGCCGGGCCCGGTGGGGTCGTCGCTGTTCTGGGCGTCCTCGACCCAGGTCACGGGTATCGCGAGGCCGCCGCCGCCCTTGGGGAACTTGGCGTGCACCTTCGCGATGACGTACGGGTGATCCTCGCCATACTCGCGGATTGTGCGATCCACCCACTCCTGGTCTGGGAGGTGGATCGCGAGGGAGTGCGGGGGCACGCCGTCGGGGCAGTCGTTGCAGTACGGGACCCGCTCGCGGGTGATGGCGGGGGAGTCGAAGGTCGCGATGGGAATGGTGACCGTTCCCTGCTCCTCGGGGTCCTCGCCCTCCTCGCACAGCGTCTCGAACCAGCTCCGCGGGTCATCCATCGCGGGGTTGCCGATGGCCAACATCCTCGCGTCGCCGGTGAGGAGGTTGTTTGTGCCGTTGCCGATGGTGCGGGCGATACCGCCGGCCTCGTCGACGACGATGAGCAGCTTGGGCGTTCCGTGGATGCCCTGCATGGCCGCTTCGTCGTTCTCGGGCGCGGTGAAGCCGTACGCCACGATGACGTCATTGCCCCACTGATCAGGGATTTTCCACTGAGTGGTGTCGCAGTAGCCGGGCAGACCGGCGCGTGCGACGGTCTTCCTGATGTGGGGCCAGAGCTGATTTCTGACCTGCCGGAAACGGGTCGCCGTGGTGACGATGACCATGGTCCCGGGCGCGTTGACGGCTCCGGCCCAGGCGACGAGCCGACCGGCAATCCACGTCTTGCCGACGCCGAAGCCGGCCGGGACGGCGATGCGCTTCTTGAAGGGGACGGCGTCGACGATGTCGCGCTGACGGCTCCAAATGCTCTCCCCCAGGACGTCCTCGATAAAGCCGCTCGGGGTGTCGTGCCAGAGCCCGTACATCGAGCCGGTGGCCCGTTCGACCTCCCGCATGACGTGGGGCCGCTCCCGGGCGCTGATGTCGTGCTTGAAGGCGCGGCGGCGGGCGGCCGCGGGGGCGCGGAGGAAGAGGTCGGCGACGTTGGAGGCGTCGCGGGAGATGACGCCGGGCTGACGTCCGTTGCGCAGCTCTCGGGCTGGTGGGACCACGCGGGGGCGTGCGGGAGGCGAGAGCTGCTTGCGGGACATGGCGGGAAAGGTGCCGCCCGCAGGGGCCTAGTGTCGCGGCCTGGCCGGGGCCCATGCCCAGACCGCCGGCCAGGCCGCGGGATTCCGGCATCGACCAGACGACGCGCACCCGAGGAGTCAACGGGCTGGTGGGTCGGTGCCGGAAGTCTTGCCGGGGTGCGGACCCTGCACCGGGGAGGTGGAGCAGGGGCCGCACCCCGGCCGGGGGCGGCCGGAGTGCTTTCCCCGGGGGAGTTGGGGTCAGAGAGCCAGCCGCACCCTGTAGTACGTCAGGGGCCGGATTCTGTTACGCCTTGTCGACGGTGGGCGGCCGCCTGGTCCAGAACTCCATCCGGATGTCGTCGAACGCGGAGCGCGGGCGCATGAGGCTGTCCAGGTCGACGCTGATGGGGCGGGAGTCGAAGGTCCATGGGCCGCGGGGCGCGGTGTCATCGACGACGTCGAGATCGATGCCCGCGGTCAGGAACACGCCGATCTTGTCGGCGATGGCTTCCTGTAGCAGGCGGGTCTTCTCCTCCTTGCCCA
The DNA here is from genome assembly GCF_029893585.1 of Streptomyces sp. LBL. GTDB lineage: Bacteria > Actinomycetota > Actinomycetes > Streptomycetales > Streptomycetaceae > Streptomyces. The sequence continues at coordinate 50,417 of NZ_JARXYX010000039.1, read as the reverse complement.
GCGGCACGCCCTGCGGGCGAGTGTCGAGAGGGATGGTTCTGAGCGCGACCAGGCCACCGCGCTCGCTGTTCGGCGTCGAGGCGTCCAGACGCCTGCCCATGTGTTCGAGGAGGGCGAAGATCGCGGCGACGGCCGAGCAGCCGGGGCAGGCGCAGTTCCCGCCGTCGTCTGCGGCGGCCGCGGTGCCCTCGGCGGTCGGCCTGCTGGCTTCGGCAGTCTTGTTGAGGCTGACGAGCAGGTCCTGCTCCTCCTCGGCCGCTCGTATCGCCTGCCGGAAGATTTCCATCTCTGCCTCGACCACGGCGCGTTCCTCCGGGGTGAGTTGGAACCACGGGGTGGACACCTGGCCCGTAGCGTTTTTGAGGAAGGTACGGCGGGCCTCGTAGAAGTGGCGGGTCAGGTTCGGCGGGAGCATCGTCCGAGGGATTCGCGTCGTCATGCCGGGGGGAACGCCGGCCGGCCGGATTCTGTGACACCCCGCGCTTCGTCGTCCTCTCGCTGCCGCTGTGCTGGTGGTCGGTTCGAGGTTCCTGGACGCCGATGCGCGCCGATGCCTGAGCGAAGCGAAGGCATCGGAACTCTTACTTCATTGTGGTGCTTGATCTTGTTACTAAAGGCGCCTGATCTAGCGGCACCCGGTCCCCCGGCGGCCCGTTCACCGGAAGCCGGATTTTCAGGCACCGGTGACCGGGGCCTGATATTCAGGCCCCGGTCTGACCTGCGAGGCAAAGGGAAGACCGGCCCCGAAGGTGCTCGGGACCGGTCCGGGTGCGTGCGGTTGGCGTCAGTAGCCGCGGCGCCGGCGGGCTGCCTGTACCTGCTGCCAGATCAGCTTCCGGGACACTCCGGCGTGCTCGGCCATCTCGACGTGCGTACGGTCGGCCTCGTGCAGCGCCAGGGCCGCATCCTGCATCCAGCGGACGGCGGTGGCACGACGAGCCTTGGCTGCCTCGATGACTTCCCCGGTCGAGCGCAAGGTGTCCCCGGGCGTCTCCGTGACGTGGGGGACATTGTGATCGAGGGCGATGCGGGTCATCTCCTCCTCGGTCATCCGAGGCGGCAGCGGCTTCTTCGGATCGTCGTAGACGGCCTGACTCAGGATCTCGCGCACGGCGTTCTTGGTGAGGCCGGCCAACTGCCCGAGGTGGTGACCCTCGTAGTGGTCGTAGAGGTACAGACTCGCCAGGGCCCCGTTCCGGTCGCCGGCGTGCAGGGCGATCTCCGCGTCTGCCTGGCGGATGATGTGCGCTGCCAGTTCGAGACGGTCATCCATGCGTTTCAGCTTGCGAAGCTGCTCGTCGACGTCGTCCGCCGCTGCCTTGCGGATGTCGTCGTACTTCGGGACGGCCAGGTCGAGCTTGTTGGCGATGCGGGGCATGTTGGGTCGTTTCCCATCTCAAGCTGTGGCGCCTTTGCTGGCTCGGCGCCAACTGGGATAGCCCCACGTCGGTGCACAGCCCAAAATAGTACAGCCGCGAGACTCCCGTGTCAGGTGGGCACGCGGCGCACGGGCACTGACCTGCACCGGAGCACAGCGAGTGCCACGCCGCCGACGATCAGGACCCGGCCCTGACCGTCCCGGGCCCAGGTCTGGCCGGGAGCTGGGTCGCGGGGGGTGTCCGTGATCGCGATCCGGCCGACGCCGAAGTACGGGCCGTGGGGGAGGCGGACGGCCAACAGCAGCACCGGCCCGAGACGCAGCCCGCGCGGCCGCCGTACGCGGGTCTTCACCGTGATCTGGGGACTCACCGGGCGCCGTCCTTCCGCAGGGCCTCGCGCTCGGCCGCCCGGTGCTGGAAGTCGGCCCACTCGCCCCGCGGGAGCAGCGCGCACACGATCAGCGCCAGACGACCGACGACGACCTGCAGGCCGTTCCTCTTGGCGTCGGCTCCCGGCCCGTACCGGGCGAAGCCGACCGCGAAGAACGCCGGGTAGTTGTCCCGCCGGACGAGGAACACCCCGGCGGTGAACCGGCCGACGTCGACGAAGTGCGCCTGCCGGATGGACGTGAACAGCTCCAGCACGAGGAACACGGCGGCCGCGGTCAGGGACCAGCACCACCCCAGCGCCAGAGCGATCAGCACGGACACCGTCCACTCGCCGGCGCGGTACTGCCGCTGCGGCGTCCAGAACGGCGACCGGAAGCGCACGGTGCCGGGAAGCGTCTGGTACCCGAAGATGCTGGTGGCGCCGTCCTCCCACGAGTAGTGCATGGTCGACTGCTCGGAGTACGAGGCCCGGTGCGGCCCGTCGTGGTCGACGAGCCGCTGGCACCGCCAGCCCTGGGAGCCGACGAGCGCCGCCGGGACCGCGGGGCACTGGCGACGGCGCCTCATCGGGCGGCCGCCACGGTCGTGGAGCGGACCCCGTCGGGCGTGAGCCGGTACTCACTGCCGTCGGCGTAGCGCACCAGGACCTCGCCGGGGAGCTGCGGCCGGCGCACCTTCCACCCGGCCTCGTACGACTCCCGCGGGTTGTCCTCGAACCAGCCGTTGCACACGGTGCACGCAGTCAGGAGGTTGTGGGCCTGGTTGATCCACGGCTCACGCGCCCCGCCCATGCCCCTGTTCACGCGGTGGTGGACGGTCAGGGAGTCACGAGCCCCACAGCGCACGCAAGCGCCGCCGTCCCGGTCAAAGACGATGGCCTTCACCACATCGGTGGGCGCGGTTCGCCGTCGTGCCTTCACAGCACTGGTCTCCTGCCTGCCCCGGGTGCCGGGCCGCGTCGTTCACGGCCCTGGTGGGCGCGCCCGGGGCGAGGCGGCGAGAGTGAACGGCGGCCGACGCTTACGTCGCGTCCGCTGCTCGGCGCCACCCCGCGGCGGTGCAGGCTGGGCACGGCCGTTGCAGGTGCGCCGTCACCGCCTCGTCCCAGCGGCGGGTCTCCCAGCGGAGTTCAGCGGTGTACCGCGGGACGGCCAGGGCGATCCCGCGCCGGGACGGCGGGATGGCCGGGCAGTAGTACGAGACCGGGCGCCCGTTGGCCGTGGCGACCGCGCGCAGGACCCGCTTCCACAGGCCCGGCGGCCGGTTGCCCACGGCCCCGTAGTAGGCATCCCGGGTCTGCGCCACGGCCGTGAGCGTCAGCCGCACCGGCAGGCCGACGGTGTACCAGGTGCGGATCGTGACGCCGCGGTCGGTGATCCTCTGGAACATGAGGTGCACCCCACCGGGGAGGCGGACGGTTTCGAAGGACCTCAGCAGCATCAGGCACCCCCAGCGGTGTCGCGGCGCAGCCGCAGTCGGCACAGCTCGGCGTACGCGGCCTTCGCCTCCACGCCCACGGAGTGGAAGCCCTCCAGCCGGGCGGCCTCCAGCGTCGTGCCCGTCCCGGCGAACGGGTCCAGGACGAGTCCGCCGGGCGCAGTGAGCAGCCGGACCAGCCACCGCATAAGTGCGACCGGCTTCACCGTGGGGTGCACCGTGCCGTCCGGCAGGCGCGGCCGCTCGCTGGTCGGGGCCTTGGCCTGGTAGCGGAACGCCGGGTAGAAGCGGGACGCGCCGCCGGAGTCCGCGCCGCGCACGACCTTGCACGCGGCCTGTCCCTGGAAGTCGCCGTAGACGTCGCGGAACTTGTCGGCGTTCCGGCGTCGCGGGTTCGCCCCGGAAGTGAGTAGCCCCGACTGGCGGTCGAGCTCGGCGACCGGGCACCCCTCCGCGCAGCCGTTCGCGCATCCGTCGACGAGCCATCCCGCCTCGTCGACGGCCCACGCGTGGGACAGCAGGACGTTGGTCGGCCAGCGTCCCGCCGGGTCGTCGGGCGGGGTCCGGCACGCCGCGGTGTTCATCGCCCCCGTGCCGTACGCCAGCACGTTGGAGGCGACTGTGCCCTCGAGCGGCTTCCGCGCCAGCACGATCGGTTCGTGGCCGGGCTTGAGGGCGGTGTTCCAGCCGTCCCAGCGCGCGGCCTCGGCGGTCGCCGGGGCGGTCATGTCGAACGTGTCGGACCGGAGCTGTGGGAACACCCCGGAGCCGTTGCGGGCCCGATGCCCCTTGCCGATGGCCTCCCGGTCCTCCCACGCCTCCCCGGGCGCGTTCTTCCGCCCGTTCAGTTCGTGCACCAGGTCCTCGAGCGCCGCCGGGGCCTCGAACCCCATCTCTGCCTTGAGCCGCTGCCACTGCTCGACGGTCGGCACCGCGGCGGACTTCGTCTGTGTCGTCCAGTGCTGCGCCATGCCGTTGAAGCCGAACCGGGCGTCGATCTGCGGGTTCGTCCACCCGGCGGCGTCGCGGAGCTTGGCGAACTCGGCGGTGAACCGGCGGCGCGCGGGGTGGTCGTCGCGGCGCCGGTCGATGAGCTTGCCGACGTCCTGCCCCTTGGGGAAACCCGTGCCGTACAGCCAGTGCAGGGAGTCACGGATCTCGAATCCGGCGTCCTCCACCGCCACGGCCATCCGGTGGTAGGTGCGGGTCGCGCCGAACGCGGCCAGGTGCCCGCCCGGCTTGAGCACACGCAGGCACTCCGCCCACAGGTCCACGCTGTACGCGATGCCGGAGGCGTCCCACGACTTCCCGAGGAACCCCAGCTCGTACGGCGGATCGGTCACGATCGCGTCCACCGACGCATCGGGGAGGGTCGGGAGAAGATCGAGGGAGTTCGCGCAGTACACGACCGGCTCAGGGCCCGTCAGCTCCTCCACGGGTATCAGGGATTCCTGCCCTGCGGGGGCGAGGTTCGTTGCCGCCACGGGGTCTCCGTCCTGCCCCGCGCGTCGGGCCGGCCGGGAGCGGCGGCCGCGGGAGAACGGCGGGAGCGAGCCAGGACCATGAGCCGCCGGGGATGCTTACGTCGCGTGCAAGCCGTCTCGCGCCCCGGGGAACCGGGCATGGATGCGGGTGACGACGAGCGGGTTCGTCGGCCCGTACAGGCGATCTGGCGGGCTGCCCACGGCGTGTCCGGCAGGTGCACGGCCGGGGAGTGGACGCCGTGGTCGGCAGGGCAGGACGTGCACGGCCCCAGTTCTTCGCCGGTGACCGAAGGGAGATCGGACACGGCCGTGGGGACGGTGCGGCTGGAGGCCCGCTGCGCCAGGTCCTCGAACCAGGTCCCCGAAGTTGTCTCCGGGACGCCGAGGGCGACGAGCCGGGCGCGGCCGTCGAGGACGTGGTCGACGGCCGCCCCCTGGACGGGGTGGAGGCGTCCGGCGTCGGTCGCAATGATCAGGGTGCCCGGCGGGCAGAGGCCGGCCAGGGCATGCTCGTCGTCCGGGGCGGTGCCCGTAGTCACGGAGAACACGGCCGGGACGCGCGGGAGCCCGGCCTGCTCGGCGAGGCGGGGCAGGTGACGGCGCGGGTGGTCGGCGACTTCCGCCGAGGGGCTGACGATCACGGACATGGCGGCGCCCTCGCGCCATACCGCGACGTGCCAGACCGCCAGGAGCGGCACCAGATGGCGGCGGGCGCCCGAGCCGAAGCAGGCCGGGGCAGCGACGCGCGGGTACTCCACCGTGGCGTCCAGCAGGGCGCGGAGCCGGGACCAGGTGCGCACAGCGAGGACGTCCTCGACGAACCCGGACGGAGTGTCAGCCCACAGGGCGTACGGGGTGCCGTGCCGCAGGTACGACAGGACCAGGAGGTCGACCACGATGTCGTCGTCGAGGATCGCAAGAGTCGCGCGCCGGTAGGCAGCGGGTAGCGTGGCCAGGCGCTCGTACTGATCGAGGCGGGCAATCCAGTTGGGAACGGCAGAGGTGCGGGTGCACAAACTGGAGTCGACGATGTTCCGGGCGCGGGCCGCGAGGCGGGCGATCCGGGTACGGGGCGGTGCGGCGGTCATGAGCATGGCCGCGGACCATAGGGGCGGGCGCCGATTGCGTCGCGTGCTACTTGCGCTACTCAGTCGTTGACCAGGTATGACCGATGGACTGGAGACGGCCACCGCTCCGGTGGTGGCCGATCTCCTCCTGCCGGTGTCAGGCTGTGCGGTGCTCGGCGAGTGACCGCTCGAGAGCGTCGAGGATCGTCACGATGTCGTCGATCTTCACATAGGAGATCGCGAATGACGTGAGGCCGCCATCGAGGACGTCGACGTAGTACTCGGCGTACGTCTGCTCGTCTTCGTAGCTGTACTGGCCGGGCTCGGCCTGGGCGAACCCTCCGGGCCCCTCATCGAACCAGTTGGCGCCCCAGACCTCCGCCATGGCCTGGCCGAGGGCCTCCTTCGGGACGTCCTCGCACTCGATCGTGGCGCGCCCGTGGTCGTCGAGGCAAGCCTTCCCCGATCCCTCTCCGGGCTTGTTCCAGCGCAGGGTGGGGCCGAAGCACTGACATCTGTCGGCGGGGGTCAGGGCGGGGAATGCCGCGGTGAACGCTTCCTGCGCGGCGAGCTGCTGGTCGTCCCAGGTCATGCGCCAGTTGTCGAGTGCCTGCGTCACGTGCGGTCGCACGCTGCTCCCTTCCGCCCGCGGCGCGCGGCCACCGGGTGGCGGCCGAGGGACACGGCGCGGGCAAAGGGCGCACCCTGCACGTGGCGGAAGCCTTGCGTCCGCTGCAGAGTTACCGGCCGGTCAGCCGGCTGCCATCCGGGCCCACGCCGCGAAACGACTGCGCCCCGGCCGGGGAGTCGTTCAGCCAGGTCGCAGCGCGCGGGATGGGTCAGGCCTCGATGCCGCCGGTGCCCCTCGAGCACTCGGGGTCGAAGATGTTGCACTCGCCGCCGGGCGGGTCCGACGGCATGGGCGCAGTCGGCAACGGGGTCGGCCGCGGCGATTCGCTGGTGGGTGGAGCGCTAGGCGACGGGTCCGCGGGCGCCGTGGTCGACGGGGCGGGCGTCGGGCCGCTCGAGGTGTCGCGGTTCTGCACGACGACGACCGCGAGCACGGCCACGACCAGGACCAGGGCGAGGCCCCAGCAGACGACCATCACGCGCAGCAGGCGCGCGCACCGCGGGCAGGGGGTCTCTCGAGAGCAGGGAGCGTGCTTGGCACAGGAGACAGGGTCGGACACAGGTGATCCTCCGGTACGGGAACTGGGCGACCGGACCATGTCGGCCCCGGGCGCCTTACGTCGAGTGCTGCCGTCCTGGGACCGTTACCGTTTGCCCAGGGAGACGCGGGGCGGCGCGGCCGGAGCCTTCGGCGCGGCCGGGACCTTCGCGGCGGGCGCCTTCGGCTGAGCGGCGGGCTTACGTGCGGTGCTCGAGCCGCGCTCAGAATGGTTGGTACCAGCGGGCGCCGCGCCCGCAGAGCCGTACGGCAGGCACGTCACGGGGTCGACGGTGCCCACGACGCCGGGACAGTGGCGGGAACTGCTGTCGCTGTCGTCGGCGACGTCAGCGACCAGGAACGCGAACAGCACGACCAGGGCGCATGCGAACACGCCGACCGCGACGGCAATGATCAGGCGGGAGCGACGGTCGTTCGGCTGCTGCGGGAACTGGTTCTTCACGGCGGGGCCTTCCAGGCGGAGGTGTGAGGCCGCGGATCGTGGAGGCCGGGGACGTCTTGCGTCGCGCGGTGCCGAATCGGGTTGCCCGCCGGGGTCCCGGCCGGCCAGGCTGTGCCGGGCACGGCGCGCGCACCACTGGAGTGAGGCGGGGCGAGCCTGCGGGCCGCCACGATCACCGCCTCCGGTGCCACCGAGGGGTTCGAATCCCCTGCGAGCGCCGTGCCCTTCTCTTTCAGCCGCGGATCTCAATGTCCGCAGGCAGGAACAGGGCGCGGGCCTGGTGCTCTGCGCGGAGGAACAGCAAGACGTCCGAGTCGTCGAACGCGTACTGCTCGCACAGCTCACAGTCGCGGTGCGGCTCCGTCGGCACACCGCCGCGGTGCTCCCGCAGAACGTGCCGGGCGAACAGGCCGGAGCGCAGGTCGGTCAGCGGCACATCGAGGGTGAAGCACAGATTCGACAGCTCATGGGCGGCAACCACGCCCCGGTACATCCGGCAGCACTCGGCGCAGTCCGCCATCCAGTCCGGCACGTCGGGCCAGTCCATCCGCATGGGCCGACCGTATGGCCCGGCGCCAGGTCACGAGGGCGGCGGTCAACGGCCAGGGCCCGAACCACCTGATCAGGGCCACCCCCGGACAGATGCAATTGCAGTCCAGTCGGTGAGGCAGTCGAACGGCTTCTCCTCGGCGGACGGGGTGGGGGTGCTCATCCTTCGGAGCTTAGTTCGAGCCGCCAGGGGCGACGCCCGGCGTGGTCGGCGACGCGCACCACGCTGCCGTCTTGGCGGGAACACCACAGTTCCTCGCCGACGGCCTGGTCCGCGCAGTACGTCAGGCCGTCGGCGGTCCACTCGTAGTAGCCGCGGGGCCGGTCGCTCGCGACGAGGGCGGCGACGCCCAAGGCAGACCCCAGGTTGTCGTCCCGGTGGGTGCACCAGTGCATGTCTTCCCAGCGGGTGTCCAACAGGTCGCGACCCTGACCGAGGAACTCGTGCGTCCCGTCGGGCGTGTGGTGGACGACGAGGACTTCCCCGGGAGTGAACGGCCACCGGCGCGGCTCGCTCCAGTGCGGCGTGTACGTGCCCGTGATCACGAGGAAGCCGAGACGGCTCAGGGGAACGGTTTCCCGCTCGTTCAGGACGTAGAGGGCCTCGAGGGCGCTCACGCCCCGGTGGACGGCGAGACGGGGTTCCATCAGCGGGTCTCCTCGATGCGGTCGGACGGCGTGCGCTGTTCCGGCGCCGGCTGGTTGCGCATCGCAGCGTCGGCGCGCGCCAGGGCGCCGGACACGGCCTCGCCCGGCGGGGTCGGGTCGTGCACGGTGACGGCCGGGGCGAGGCGGGCCACCAGGGCGACGGCGAGACGGTGACGTAGTCCTCGTTCGTAGGCGGCGCGCATGGCCGGGTCGGCGGCGATGTGCTGCCAGACGGCGCGGTCGACCGGCTGTTGAACCGTGACGGTCTCTCCGTCCACGGTGACCGTCGCGGTGAGGACGACGAACGGGCCGAGCGCGTGGAAGAGTCCGCCGGTCGCGAAGGGCGACGGGTCGGGGGCGCTCATGCGCGGCGAGCCGTCGAACGGCGGCGGGGCGTGCCAGGGGCCCGGCGGTGGCGGCGGGGAGCCTGAGCCACCCAGTACGGCGCGCGCTGGCCCTCCTCGAGCCGCGCGGCGAGGAGACGGAACGCGGCGGCGGCCTCCCGGAACTGGTTGCCCGGGCAATACGTGTGCCAGCGCTGGAACGGGGTGATGGTCTCCCGGAGCTGGCGGCCGATGTCGAGGCGCGGGAGGGACGTCTGGTTGCTCATGCCGGGGGAACGTCGGGCGGCCCCGGGCTGTGACAGGGTCCGGGAACGACGGCGGCCCCCGCCCGGGTGGGCGGGGGCCGGGCGGCCATTAGGCGGCCGTGTCGAAGTCCTCGGCGTTGCCGGTCAGCTCGTCCATTCGGTAGAGCTGGAACAGGTAGTCGGCGGCCCGTGCGGTGCCGTCGACGCCGAAGAACTGGGCGAGCACCAACGCCGCCATGAGCGGGGGGACGACGTCGGCCTCCTGCTGGAACGCGCTGGTGCGGGATCCGAACCAGGGGTAGGAGGCGCGGAACCCGACGAGCGTTCCGGCCTCGTTCTGGGTGAGGCGCAGGCCGTCAGAGACCCGCTTCCAGGTGCGGGCCTTGCCGGTGAGGCAGTTGGACGGCTTGTCGGCGGAGAACTCGTTCCCGCCCTTGGGGCGGCCGGTGGCCGGGTCGAGCGGGCGGACGCCACGGGTGTTGATCCGCTCGCCTTCCTTCCAGCCGAGAGCCTGCGCCATCGTGGTCCGGCGGACGTTCTCGGCGGGCTCGGGCAGGTACGACAGGCGGCGGGAGGCCAGGAAGAACACCCGCTCGCGGCGGGAAGCGAGACCGAACTCGGAGGCTTCGAGGACGCCCTGGGTGCTCCAGTACCACTCTCCCTCTTCTTGGCCTCCGCGCAGCTCTAGGCGGATGTCGTCGAGGATCTGCTGAGGCAGTCGGCTGGACTGCTCCATCGCGATGAACTGGAGCGGCGCGCCCCCGGCCTGGAGCCCGAACGCCCAGAACAGCAGCTCGGCCATGAGGCCGATGCGGGCGTCGGTGAGCGGTGCGAGCTGGGCGCGCAGTTCGTCCCAGGTGACGCCGGAGCGCGGGGCGAACCCGTCGTGGTAGCCGAGTTCGTCGCAGGTGTCGCAGCCCTCACACCAGTCGTCGAGCTCGTTGCCGGGGAGGAACCCGCCCGCCTCGGAAGTCTGGGCGATGACCCTGCACAGGACGTCGATGTTGGCCTGTTCCTGCCCGGAGTGCTTCCCGGCGGGCGAGAAGCAGGGGCACGGCGGGGAGACGATGAGGCCGCGCACGTGGCGCAGGGCGTAGTGCTCGGGGTCCAGGGTGGTGATGTCGGCACAGATGCGGAAGTGCCCGGCGGCGGTGGCGGTGGCGCACGCATCCTTGGAGACGTCGATGCCGACGGCGTCCACGGCGACGCCGAGGACGGTGGCGATGCCCTCCGACCAACCACCGGGGCCCGCGAACAGCTCGACGATTCGGATCGGGTCGCCGGGGAGCGGGGCGAGCAGCCACTCCGCGGGCCACGGGGCGGCGGCCTCTTCGAGGATCGGGAGGACCTTGGCGGGGATGGGCCGACCGGCCTTACGGGCGAGCGTGGCGACGTGGACGGCGGTCTGAACCTTGGCTGGGAGGGTCCTCATTGCGGCGTTCCTTCGTTCGGGACTGTCGGCGGCTGCTCTCCGCCAACACCCCATATAGTACAGCAATGAGACGAATGGAAGGGGTGGTCAGGGAAAAAGGTCCTGGAAGTCTCGCGGCTGCACTATCGCGGGCGGGTACGCCCGGTCCCCTGTAGACGAACGAGGCCGGGCGCCACGCTCAGCAGTACCGGGTGGCTGGGCGCTCGCAGTACCGCCCGGCGTGCTCGGCGATCGGAGTCAGGCACACCGCGCACCGCGGGCCTTCGGCGTCGGCGTTGGACCCCTTGGGTCCGAGGCCGGCCTCGGCGACCAGCCGCGCCCACTGGTCCTCGGCGTGCCACCGGATCGCCTTTCCGCGTCCAGGGGCGACCGATTCTCCTCGTGCATCGCGTACAGGGCGCGCCTGATCACGGTGGGCGAGTGCCGCGGCCCCTCCGTGCCCGGCTGCACCTCGGCGCGGCACGTTCGGCAGAACACACCGAGGAACGGGTGCGGGGCCACGCCCTCCAGCCGGGCCCAGTTGTCCAGGAGCGTGCCGTTCGCCTCCAGGGTGGTGCTCAGTAGCGCGCGGACGCGGTCCAGCTCTCCGAGCAGTTCGCGCAGCTCCGGCGTGTCCGCGGCGGCGCGGATCTCCGCCAGCCGTTCGTCGGGCAGCGGGTCCTCGCCGGGCCGGTGCTCGCGCTTCGGCCGGGAGCGCAAGACTCGGCCGTTGCGCTGCTCCATGCGGGCCGGGCCGCCCGTCTCCGAACCGATCAGGTCCGGGTTCGAGTAGACGTCGACGAAGTCCGGCTCGTGCTGCGGGTCGGGCTTGGGCACGTGGTCTCTCCAGTGGGTTGGGCCGTGCCCGGCGAGCAGTGCCGGGCGTGGAAGGGAACGGGCAGGGGCGCCGGTCTGTGACACCGGCGCCCGGGGTGGCCGGTCAGTCGAGGGGCGCGGGCGGCTCGGCGTGGTCCTGCGGCGGGCACTCGTCGCTGTGCAGCGGGCAGACGGCTGGAACGAGGGGAGTGCCCAGCGGGGTGCGCTCCGCGTTCTCCTCGTCGCCCTGCATCGCCTCGGGCGACAGGAACGGGAGGAAGTCGTACGGGGCGGTGTCCTTCACGCGCTGCAGCAGCTCCAGGAGGACGTCCGGGTCCTGCGGGTCGTACGAGCCCCACAGGGCGGCGATGTCCTCCGGGACGGCCGGAAGCGGGTCGGTGCCGCGCCCGTCCTGCGCGAATTCCCACACGATCCCGCCGTCCGCGTCCCGAACGGAGTCGAGGCTCAGCTCGTCGTAGTCGTCCTCGTCGGCCGACCGGGTGACGACCAGGAACGCCGCGGTGGGGAACTGGGCGTGCAGCGTGTAGGCGACGAGCGGCAGCATCACGACAGCGGCGGCGCGCGCCTAAGCCCGTGCGTCCTCGAACGCGGAGATCGGGGTCAGGGGGGCAGTGCTCACGGGTGGTGTGTCCTTCCAGCAGTGGGGTGCGCCCCCCGGCCGGCCGCGGGGCGCGGGGGGGGTGAGCGGCCGAGCTGCGGGGGGCGGGGGGGAACGGAGTGCGCCCCCACCCCCCGGAGGGCGTCGGGCCCCCGGGGGGTGTGGTTTTGGCGGGCCTGGGGGTCGCGGGCGGGCGTGGCGTACCCGTACGGCCCGGGGCCGGGGCCGGTGCTGAACGCGAGTCCGCCCTGCTCGGTCTGCTCGACCTGCCCGTGCCGGGCGAGAACGGCGGCCAGGCGGCGCTGCAGACGTCCGCGGACGCGAGGCACCTCGTGCCGTTCATCGGCGGCCGGGGGCAGGAAGTAGGTCACGGCCTTCTCGACGGCGCGCACTGGGCCCTGTATCTGGACGTCGGCCACGGGGTTCGTGCCGTGGAGGGTGACGGAGTACCGGGCGCCGGACGGCGCGCCCCACGCCAGGGTGGACGAGTTCACGAGCAGGCCGATCCGGTTGTACGTCGCCGCGCCATGCAGGCGCATCGCGTGCCCGATCTCGTTCAGCAGCTCCAGCCGCCCCATCACGTGGGGGCCGTCCTTCGCGGCGTGCCCGGCGGCCTCGTCGTCGAGGACGGGCAGGACCAGGCGCAGCGCCTCACGCGCGATCACGGCCGGGCTCATGCTCTCGAGGTGGAGGTCGGGCCGGGTCGGTTCGCGGTCGGGGAGCTGCCAGCCGATTTGCGTGTCCCAGGTGCGGGCGACCAGGACCAGGGCGCGGTCACCCTGCACGAGGCGAGCAGCGGGGTAGCGGACGGTCCACCATGCGGTGCAGGGCTCGACGGTCCACGGTGTACCGGACCGCTCCGGGAGGAGGGCGGCGACGCGTCCGGCGAGAGTCTGGGCGGGGCAGACGGGGTGGGCGGGGGCAGTGACGGGCGGGGGCATGGCGAGGGCCTTTCGAGGGGGCCGCGCCCCGGGGAGCAGTTCGGGGGCGCGGCCGGGCGGCGGAGGGCTACGGCAGGGAGGCGATCAGCGGCGCGACGAACGTGCGGGCGACGTGCAGAGCGGGCGTCCGCCAGTCCGCGGAGTTGAGGAGGTGCTGCCACAGGTCCTCGGTCAGAGGCGTGGCCGGTGCGCCCTCGTAGCCGGGCACGGTGCCCGGGGCGTGTGCGCCGGTGATGTCGACGTGCTGTCCGTCCGGGCGGACGACGACGATGTGCCGGAGCTGGCATGTGCACAGCCCTTCGGCTATGTCGTCGTCGGCGCACAGGTCCGGGTCGTACGCGCACTCGGCGTCGATGATCAGGGCCATGGGCCACCCCGTGGTGTCCGAGACGGCACGCGCGAGGGCGTGGCACTGGCCGGACCTGAACGCCCGGAGAGCAGCGTCGTCGATGCGGCCTGGCGTGACGGTGAAGGTCTCGCCGAACGCTCCGGGGATCGTGACGGTCGGCGCTGTGGTCGACAGGGACATGCGGTGTTCCTTCGTTCGGGACGTTCCGGCGCGGTGCTCTCCGGCCGGGAGATGAGGTCATGCGGGTGGTGCTTGCGTCGCGCCCCGGGGCGGCTCGTACGTCCGGGCCCCGGAGCGCGACCGCTCTACGGCTCGTCGACGTCGGGGGCGGCGAGTATCTGGTGGGCGCGGCGCTGGCCAGAGCGGCGCAGTGCGGCGAGCGACTGCTCCCGCAGCCGTCGGCGGCGCTGCATCTCAGCGATCTCGGCGGCCTGTCGGCGGGCAGTGTCGGCGCGCATGGCGTCGATGTGGTCCTGCCACGCGCGGGAGGCGTCTTCGGCGGTGTTGCCCTCGGCGACGTCCCACAGGGTGGAACTGCCGCGCAGGTCGGCCAGGAAGACGCGGTCGAACTGGTAGGCGCGGAGGATGGCCGGGCCGGTCTCGGTCCACTTGGTGACGAGGAGCCACAGGCGGGACAGGTCGGTGTCGGCGGGGAGGGCCGGGCAGTCGAAGGCGTGGTGGTGGGTGATGGCGATGGTGCCGTGGGCTGTGCAGTCGTTGAGGACTCCGGGCCCGGATTCGGAGCCGCCGCACGCGCTTCGGGGACAGGTACAGCCCTCCGGCTGTCCGCCGGTGGCGACGTGCGTGTGCATGGCAAGGAGGTTCACGATTGGTGTCCCTTCGTTCGGGTGTCCGGCGTTGCTCTCGCCGGGAGGAAGCCGGGCGGGCGCGGCTTGCGTCGCGTCCGCCCGGCAGGGGCGGTGCTCAGTCGAGGGAGCCGTACAGCTCCCGGGCGGCGATGGCGGCGGCGTCCTGGTGGTCGTCGCAGGCGGCGATGGTGGCGCCGAGGTGGGACACCATGCGGACGGCCGTGTGCGTGACGCCCTGGTCGCTGACGTGGCATGGCAGGCGCCGGTCGTTGAGCCCGTACGTCACGGTCGGGCCGTACGCCTCGTGGGCGCGGCGCAGCGCCATGGGAGTGCCCGGGGTCGGGATCTCGACGGCGGACGGGACGGCGGGCCGGTTGCACGGGCGGTCGGCGCCGACCGCTGCGGACGCGGCGAGGAGCGCGTGCTTCCAGTGCAGGGCGAACACCCCTTCCAGAAGCGCGGTCGTGTCCCGGGCCGGGAGCATGAGCCGCAGGTGGCCGTGGAGCGCGAAGAGCCGGGCGAACAGGTCGCCTTCCCGGGCGATCAGCACGGGGCCGCCGCGGAGCAGCGACGGGGGCAGGTCGACCTCGTTGCCGTACACGGGGGCGGTGACGTACTGCGTGAAGCGGGGCGGGAAGCCGATGGCCGGGTTGGCGGCGGCGATGTCGTCGGCGGCGTGCAGGGCGATCGACGTGTCGAAGGGCAGCGTGTTCGTGATGACGATGCCGTCCCACGCGCCGGGGTCCTCGGTCTCCAGCGCCGTGGCGGCGTCGTCGAGGAGGGTGGCGATGTCCATCAGGGCGGTACGGCCGTCAGCGTTCGGCACGGGCGCGGGGGAGGCGGCGCGGGTGCGGGCGATGGTGGCGATGGTGCGGGCGCGGTGGGCGGCGGCGAGGGCGTTGGGCGTGGCGGGCATGGGTGTCTCCGTCTACGGGTGTGAAGGGTGAGGTGGGTTGCCGGGGCGCGGCGGGGGATGGCCGCGCCCCGGCGGTCTGGGGGCTGGTCAGGCGGCGATCAGCGCGGCGCGGACGGCCTTGTACTCGGCCTTGCGCGGTTTGTACTGCGCGGCGATCTGTGCGACCTGGGCGCGGGTGTAGCGGTAGACGGTCTTGACGACGTTCCGGGCGTCGTTGAAGGAGCGGCGGATGCGGGCGCGGCGGCCCTTGACGCCCTTCTTCTTCGCGACGGTGCGCAGGGCGTCAGCGACGCCTTCGACGGTCTTGCGGTCGGCGCCGGTGGCGATGATGTGGGTGGCCAGGGAGCGGGCGCCGGTGCGGACACGGCGGGCGGCCTGGGCGACGGTGCGGCGCTGTGTGGAGGCGGCGCGGTTGGCGCGGACGCGGTCACGGAGTACGCGGCGGGCGGCGACAGAAGCCATGGTGATGATCCTTCGTTCGGGACTTGTTGGCGGTGCTCTCCGCCAACCCCTTGATAGTACAGCAATAAGACTTACGGACGCTACAAGATCCTAGGAAGAACCGAAGATCTCGCAGGCGGTGAGCCATATGCCGAGGGGTGCGACGTTCGCCCCGAGTCTTGCGGCTGCACCGTTCGCATGGCCTAGAAGAGGGTGTCAGGCTGGTCCGGGAACGCCGGGGCCGGCATGCGGGTGCCGGGGGTGTGCGCGGTCGTCGGGTCCTCCCCGAACAGCGGCACGGTGCCGCACTCGTCGGGGACGGCGGGGACGCGCCGGGTTCCAGGGTTCGGGGCGTCCGAAGCGTCGCGGTCGAAGTCGGCGGGCACCATACGCAGCCAGTTGGGTCCGGGGGGCTTGGCGGCGGTCACTGCGGTCTCCGTTCCGGGGCCGGGGCCGGGGGCGCGAGCAGTGCCCCCCCGGCCGGTTCAGCGGGTGCTCAGTCCTCGTTGTGCTGTGCCCACAGGGTGTCCAGGGCGAACAGCGCGGCGGCGAACTCCTCGGTTCCCGGGATGGCGTCGAGCCGGGCGAGCAGCTTCCGCCCGGCCGCCACGGTGTGGGGGGTGCCGTCGACGTCCGTCCAGGCGTACGCCGGGCGCCCGGCTACCGTCGCGCAAAGGTCGGCGAACTCGGCCTCCCCCTTGCACTGCGGCGGAAGGTCGGGGCCGCACTGGCGGTTGCTCATCGTGGCGCAGTCCCATCCGCTCTCGTCCTCGTCGACGTAGCCGTCACGGTTGTCGTCGCCCATGAGGTCGGCCCGTCCGTCGGTCCAGCCGTCGTTGTACGCCTCCACGACGTCCGCCTGCGTGCTGGTGGGGCCGGTCGCGAAGTCGGTCGGGGTGGCGTCGGAGGCGCCGAGGGTTCCTAGGGTGCCGAGGGCGATCACGGCGGCTCCAGCGGCCAGGAGCGCGGCGGGACGGGGGCGACGGGCGAGGAGGCGCGGCATGCGCATGGTGGCGATCCTTCGTTCGGGACTCCCGGGGTTGCTCGACCCCGGGCCGCCGGGTGGCGGGGCTCCAGAACGTACACACCCGACACAGAAAAGTACAGCCATGAGACTTACGGGAGAACGAGCGTGCCGTTTCATCTGTGCATTTGCAGATTTTCGGGGGTTCGCCATTGCCGTATCGTCGCATTGCTGTACTGTCTTCTTGGGCGGTTCACCCCGCCGCCCCGGAGAGTAACCGGGCCCCATCCCGAACGAAGGAACACCATGGTCACGCTCGACAAGACCCCCCGCCCGTTCGTCGCTCTCGTCCAGGACGGCAAGGTCATCGCGACCAACCCCGCCCCGAACGACGAGGACCGTGAGGCGCACGACATCAGGGCGCTGGCCGACTGCCTCAACGTCGTCGACGTGACCGCCATCGACCGCTTCGACGCCCACGCCAAGGTCACGGGCTCGCAGAACGCCTGACAGACCCGCACCGCCCCACCACACCAGTCCCGGAGAGCAACCGGGACGTCCCGAACGAAGGAACACCGCCGTGATCACTGCCACGGAGCGCGCCGACTGGATGGCGCTGCAGATCTTCATTGCCTCCCGCGCGAACCACGACGTCATCACTCACGACCTCGTGGACGCCGTCATGAGCCGCGACGCCGACAAGGAGCAGGGCAAGGCCAACAAGGAGATGGTGCGCCGCATCATCCGCAAGCGCGCCGCGTCCGAAAGCGTCCGGGTCATCTTCACCGAGGATGAGCGGTACTGGGCCATCCGCGAACAGCTCCACGCCATGACCACCGACGAGGTGCACGCACTGCGCGACGAGATCGCCGAGGGCGGCGACGACGACCCGCGCGGCTGGGACCCGGTCCTGACGAAAGCTATCTCCGTCCGCCTCTCCCACCGTCAGCAGACGCGCCGCCTGTGGAACTGCAAGCCGGTCTCCATCCGCCTCTGGCGTGAGCCGCGCCGCCCGGCCGTCGAGGAGACCGCACCGGCCGCGCCCGACACCGCGCGCCTGTTCACTGCCCTGGCCGCGTACGAGTCCTTCGCCTACGCCTCACTCGGCGTCACGCCCCGCGAGTTGGACACCCTCGCCGCGCACCTGACGGCGCTGCGCCCGGCCGCCCCCACCGACCTCCAAGCCGAACTCGTCGACGCGCAGGCCGACATCGACGACGCCCGCGAAGCGCTGCGCACCACCCGGAGCCTCACCGGCCGCAACGCCGCATGGGACCGTGCCCGCGCCGCCGTGCAACGCGCCGGTGCCGCCATCCTGGCCATCGAGCCGCACGCCAAGCAGATGCACGGCACGGACATGCCCGCGACCGCCGCCGACATCCGCGCGGCAGCCCTCGCTTACAACGCCGTCGAGGGCACACCCGAGGAGCTGTCCGCCATCGCGACCGGCATGGTCAGCGTGCGCGTGCACTGCCGTAGCGACTCCGGTACCGGGTGGACCGTCACCGCGACGATCACGGCCGGGGTGGACTCGCCCATGGGGCACATCACCGCGCACCCGCCGATCCTCGTGAAGTTCCGCAAGCGGGACGGCCGCGACGCCGCCGCCGAGAACTTCCGCAAGATGTTCGGCCGCCTGTTCCGCATCTCCGTCCCCGTCTACTACGTCACCGACCATCGTCCCTGAACCGAGCCCGGCGCCGCCCGGCCGGATCGGGCGGCGCCGTCGAGCCCCCTTACGCGCCCGCGCGCGTGGACGGTCCCAGAAGTCCCATAACCCCGCCTGTCTGCCCTGTTGCCCGCTGTCTAGGCGTCCGGCCCGCCGTGGTCTGTCGTCGCTCCGAGGAAGGTTCCAGCCCGATGCCTCTGCCGTCCTGGCTCCAGTCCCACCTGCCCGCCGCCGCGCCGTCGCCGTACACGTTCGAGTCGTTCGCCGACGAGGTCGCCCGCCTGTTGGGTCTGCCGCCGACCCTCCGCACCGGGGAGTTCGAGCGCAGTTCCGAGACGGATCACGTCTGGCTGCTGTGGAAGTCCGACCGGTACGGGGCGGTGCTGCTGATGGACCGCCCGCAGGGGGAGCTGCGCCAGGCCCTGGTCATCAAGGTGATGTGGCGCAACTCCCCGGACCCGGCCGACGTCGCCGCGATGGTCCGGGCGTATGAGCGGCGCGGGCGTGTCCGGTCCCTTCGGTCCCTGTTGGCCCGGTTGCTGCGCCGCGGCTGGGCGCCTGAGTGTGCCGGTCGCAGTCCCGCGGCCGGCCTCCCTGCGGCGGAGAGCTTCCGCCGTCCCGATGGAAGGAACCAGCGCGTGAGCGCGTACGTAGAGATCCCCCGCCCGTACGAGTCGGGCCCCGACCGGTTCACGGTGGAACTGCACTTCCCCGCGGCGTCGAAGCGTCGGGCCGTCGAGCACCACCATGTGGCGTGGCACCTGGCCGACGTCCACGGCGTGGAGGCGTCGAGCCCGTACAAGGTGAACCCCCGGTGGTCGATCTATGAGGAGAACTGGGGGAACGGGGCGCGGCACGGAGGGTTGGACGAGCGGCGCTTGCACGTCAACGGCTCCCCGCGTGCTCTGGCCCGGTACCTCGCGGCCCTGACGCGGGTGTTGGACGCCGTGGAAGGTCTCGCCACCCGCGCTGTCCGGGCGTTCGGGGTGTGGAAGCGCTCCGTGGCCGCTGAGCCGCACTTGGAGTACGAGGACGCGTCCACCATGCGCGTGCGGTCCCGCGAGTTCCGTGCGGACGCCCTGAGCGCCCTGGTGCGCGGTCTGCGCGGAAGCGTGCCGGACTTCCAGACGCGTGACAGCTCCCGGCCGCTGTGGGAGCAGTACGGGGCCGTGGCGGCCGAGGTGTGGGCGGAGGCCGGCGGGGTCGACCTGGCGGAGGCCCCGGAGGAGGACGTCGCCGCGCACCTGGCCCGGATGCTGCCCGCGGAGCCGGAGCAGGGAGAGCTGTTTGCCGTCCAGGACGTCACTGTGCGGTCCGTGCGGACCGCGACGACGAGCGAGCCGGGGGCGGCCGTCCCGGTGTCTGTCGTTCCCGTCCGGGCGGGCGTACGGAGGGACGACCCCGGGCGGTACGGCACCGCAGCCTGACCGGTCACCACCTTCGGCAGTCCCCCGCGAATCTCAGATAGTGCAGCTCTGGGACCCGTGGAGGTCAACTGTGGTGTTTCCACAGGGACTGCTAGCCTCGGTCGTCTCATTGCTGTACTGTCTTCCTTGTTGGCGGAGAGCACCGCCAACGTCCCGAAGGAAGGAACACCGCTGATGAATGCTGTCCTGGTGATGGAGGCCGCGCCCCAGATCACCGCGAATCTCGCGGAGATGCGCACCGTCCTCAATTCCGAGGCCCCCACGGACACCCCGCGCGAACAGGCCGACGCCTACCGCTTCAACATCCTCGGCGGGAAGACGCTGCGGGAGTCCGTCATCAACAGCGCGGACGGTTCGGCGCTGCTGATCATCCGGTGCGTCGAGTACATCGACCCCGTCACTCAGAAGACCCGGTACGGCGTCGACTACTGGTCGGTGCGGCGCTACTGGGCGAGTGACCACGGGACGCGCGCCCTGGCGGAGCTGTCCTACGAGAAGGCCGTGCGCGGCGAGTTCGCGAAGCCGACGCTGGCGCTCTCCCTGGAGCGGTTCACGCGCGGCCTGGCCAGCTTCTACGACGTCACCGACGTCATCTGACCGGTCCGGTCCCCTCTCGCCGGGGCGTGCGTGGCACCTGTTGCGCCCCGGCCTCCACCCCCACTCGCCACACGCTTCCCGAGGAACCACATGTCCAGCGTCGTCGCCGCTGCCGCCGAGCACCCCACCTACCCGGAGTGCCGCCGCTCCTGGATGCAGGAGCCCGAAGCCCCCACCTGCTTCGCATGGATCACCGCGCGCGGCATCTACCGGGCCGAGCGGACCCAATTGCAGGCCGACAACGCGCTGCGCTCGATGACCGGCACCCGCTCCGAGGTTCGCTACTGGGCCGCCCGCCCGGAGGAGCGCAACGCCCGGCACAAGGCCCTCACGAGCGAGCGTGACGACGCCTGGACGGAGATACGCACGCTGCTCGCCCGACGCGCGGAGTGCACGTGCATCGGGCCGGACACGCCGCGGTGACCGATCACGTACGGCTGCGCGGCGGCCTTCCCCGCACCGTGTAGCGCCACCTCGCCGGCCGGGGCGCGACGTTCACCGCTGCGCCCCGGCACCCTCCCCCA
The DNA here is from genome assembly GCF_029893585.1 of Streptomyces sp. LBL. Lineage (GTDB taxonomy): Bacteria > Actinomycetota > Actinomycetes > Streptomycetales > Streptomycetaceae > Streptomyces. The sequence continues at coordinate 29,760 of NZ_JARXYX010000039.1, read as the reverse complement.
ACTCACCGCATGTTCACCGAGGAGATCCCCGCCATGGGCACCAAGACCGGCATCAACACCGTCCCCACCGACTATCAGGCCGGCCTCCTGCTGGCCGCGCTCGACGCCGAGCGCCACCGCATCCCGGGCGACGCCAACGGCCGCACGCTGGACCTGTTCTACGCCCGCCAGTGGGTGAAGGAGTACACCGCGATCGGCCGACTCGCCTCGACCGTCCGGGACTACCCCGGGTTCACGCACTTCCGCCTCACCCACCACGGCATCAACGCCGCCCGCCGAGTCCGGGCGCTGCGTGACTGGTCGTTCATCCCCGGGCGGTTCGCCGTGCTCCAGGACGACGCGCCCACCGTGAAGGCGCGGGAGCTGGTCACCATCCAGGGCGTTCCCCGCCGGGACGGCATGGTCAAGGCCCTCGTGGTCAGTACCCAGAGCACCCGTTACGTGCCCGTGCACCACGTCGGCCCGCTCGCCATCGGCCCGGACGCCCTGAGCCTGCCCGAGACGGCCGTGTACGTGCCCCAGGACGACAAGGACCGGGGAACCGGCTACCGGGACGTGGTGCTCCTCAAGGGCGCCCCGGACGCCGAAGGCAAGATTCAGGCGATCAGCGGCCGTTACAACGGCAAGGTCATCCGGGTCCCGCTCGTCGACCTCCAGCCGATACCCGAGCTGGCCGCCGCCCCCGCCGGGGACCTCACTGACTGGTGGAGTGTCACCGACCGTACCGGCGCCGAGGTTGCCCGTATCCAGGGCGCCGATGACCCGTCCGCGCGGGCCGCCGCCGAGCGCCACCCGAAGGCCGGGCCCGTGTCCCGCCGGGAGAACGGCGTAGCCGTCCGCCGTCTGCGGACCTCCGAGCTGGAGACCCCCGTGGGGGAGCTGCGCGGCCTGCCCCGCACCGCGTAGCAGCTCCCCCCGGCCCGGGGCGCGCGCCGCCCACGCCCCGGGCCCACCTCCACCGCCATACGCCCCGCACAAGGGAGAACCCACATCATGAGCACTGCCGACCACCCCACCGCCATCGTCTACGGCTCTCTCGCCGAGAACCTGACCGCCCCCCAGGTCGATGCCGCGATCCGCGTACTGGAGCCGGCCGGTGCGCCCCTGGCGGCGTTCCGGGGCCATCGCTGCGTCGCGAGCGGCGCCTACCTCGACCCGCGCATGCTCACCGGCGAGGTGGTCCTGACGTACCTGCGCGAAGACGCCCCGGCCCCGGCCAGTCGCGCTGTCCGTGCGGCAGAAAGGGCGGTGAGCGGACGCGTCCTGACCCGCTGGGCCGACCTGTTCCAGGACGGCGGCTGGAGAGTGGACCGGTACATGGAGACCGACCGGTACGACGGATACCGGCTGGTGCGTCTCATCCTCACTCCGCCCGCCGAGACGGTGCCCGGCCGCCGAGTGCTCACGCCCCTCGAGCATCACGCCGCCTGGCACGCCATCGAAGGCGCCGTCGGCGAGGAGGGAGCCGACCCCGGGACGATCTTGAACGCCGTCCTCCGGGCGCTCGACATCGACGCGCCCCCGGGGAGTAGCAGTCCCTCTGGCCGGGGTGCGCTCCCACTGTGCCCCGGCCGAACGCCGCCCCTCCGCCCGCCCCACTGACCTCGAGGACTTCACCATGCACGCCACGATCCGCGCCCACCGTGCCCGCAAGGCCCGCTCTCCCCACTGGACCGACCGCCGCCCGCGCCCCGCCAGCATCCGGTCAACGAGCCCCACCGTCGGTGCCGCCCGCGCCTGCCTCGCCCGCTCGTACCGGTACGGGGAGCGTCGTTCCATGCCGTGGCTCAAGACGCGGGTGGAGCGGGGGGAGACCGCGTACCGCTTCGCGGCGTACGGCCGTCCGGTGCCCTTCCCGCCGGTCGACCGCTCGCTGCTCCCGCGTGAGGAGCGCATGGGCCGCCCGCAGCGCCGGTAGCCGCCCGCCCGGCCGGGGTGCCCACAACGCCCCGGCCGTACCGCCCCTCTCCGCCCGCCTCACGCCCCCCAACGACCACCTTGTCCAGCATCCCGAGGGCCTTCGCGCGGCCGACGACGTACGAGACCATCGCCTGGCTGCCGCGGACCTGGGGGACATCGAGTGGGCCGGCACGAAGGCCCTCGCCGAGGAGCAGGCCCGTCTCGCCGGGGTCCACCGGTTCGAGGTGGTGAAGGCCAAGGGCGCCGATCTCCTCGGGCGCGTGCTGATCCGCTTCGGCAAGTTGAAGGCGAAGGCGGAGCGCGAGGCGACCGAGGCGGGCCTCGACCCGTCCACGGTCAAGGTCGCGCCCGCTTGGCCTTCGAGTGCAGCACGCTGGTGCACGAGTGACGTGAAGCGAGGGCCGATCTGGACCCTGCTCACCAAGCTCGCCGCGGAGCTGTCGCACCTGGGCCGCCCAGTGCGCATCCTCAACTGCATGGGGCAGCGGGCAGCCGAGTCCGCGCCGCGGGCCAAGCTCTTCGAGTAATGTTGCGGTGCGCGCACCAAAAGTTCTGCGGCGTTCCTCCTGGCCAGTAAGACGGCCAGTGCCCGTTGGAGCCGAGTTCTATCACGCTCCGCTGGGGTCGTGTGCGGTTTGGCCTGCGATCCCCTCAAAAGTGGTGTGTTCAGTGCACCGGTGTTGCGTGCAGCGCATCATCGCGTCGAAGGTGAGGCCCTGCGCCGGACACAGAGGGTGATGGATGAGTCGAGGAGCTTCGGGAAGATCGGTGGCGGTTCCCGGCGTCGCGACCCTGCACGTGCTGCCCGGCGTGGCGATGCTCCTCCCCGAGGCGGCCGTCTTCGAGAAGACGCTGCAGGGATTTGCGGATCACCAGCGGGCCCGCCGACTGTCCTGGGACACCGTCAACACCAGAGCGCGGATCGCTCGCCAGGTCCAGGCAATGGCCGGCGGGTATCCCTGGGAACCGGCCTGGAACAGGCAGCTGTTTGATCGGTGGTCGGCGATGCTGGCGGACACCGTCGCCACGTCGACCATGCCTCCGCTTATTCCAGTAGATTCGCCTTTCTCATCTTGGCAAGAAGTGCGTTGAACTCTTCCCTCAGCCCGGCAATGTCCGTCGCTGCCGAGTCCGGCTGACCTTTCGCGCGCTGAGGAAGCGGTTCAATGACCCACGCATTTGCGGGAACATCCAAGTCATAGAGCGTCTGCCATTTTAGGTGGTTGTCGGAAGTCACGCCTCCAACCGACTTGCTCCAGTCCGGCTCGTGCTCACCGGAGACCTTCTGCAGCGGGTAAGTCGGGCCACCGATGTAGGCGGTCAGCCGATACAGGTGGCCTCTGCCATTAGGTTGCGCCGGCCTGACAACTTCCCCAATGCGGTAGTGCTGATTGGGAACCCAGTCAGAGCCATCAGCCTTTGGCCGCCTTCCACAAAGGGCCTTCACCGCCCACCCGACTCCACCTTGGCGCTCCTCCGTTGGTCTTCCGGTGGCATTGAGAAGCAGATCACCCGGGCTGTAGAAATCGACGCTCCTGTCGCTATGCGGCACTTTGAAGGGAGATTCGTTATAGACAACACCGATTCGCCGCTCGCCGAAGTAGTAGTCGCCGATCCAGGCATCCGGAAGCAGCAGCGTACCAGGAACCGGCCCGTTTTCGTACGAGTTCTGATAGTACGTGTGGCGATCCGTCCCGCTCGTGAGGGACGTTTCAATCCTGCCCTTGACCTCGGTAGTGGGCGAGACCTGGGTGCGGAAGAAGGGATTCTGGTCTGCCATATCCGGCTTGTCATAGCCGTAATCCTGAATGATCATAGAATCCACATAACTTCCGAGGTAATTGAACGCTGAGACTGGACGTTCATATTTACCCTCACAGCTCCATATCAAACCCTCGAACTCCTCCATCGTCTCCCCGACCTTTTCCGGCCACCTTTTAGGCGGACTCTCGACGGGACTGCGATGTTCTCCATAAGTGCGCCCGGCGTGAATTGCTCTATATTTGAATCCGTTCCCGGGCGTCTGCAGCTCGCCCTTGTCGATATGAATTCCGAGCCCCGCACCCGTGCCTGGATACAGGTGCACTTCAGAATAGTGGTTTGTCACACGAAGGCTAGAAGGTCCACTACTGGCAGGGGCGAAACCCCAATATTTCGAGTCCGGAGTAATGGCTATATCCCCTCCGATGACAGCGATATTGTCATTGCCATTGAACACCGATGGCGCATCGCCTTCGCCGTAGCAGCCGATGTACGTGGCGAAATTCGGAGCGACGTTATCGCAGCTGTAGTTTCGGTGATGGTTTGATGCAGTATGACACGAGACGAAGGTGCAGCCCAAGAATGAATGGTCATTAATTCCATCGCGGCCATTAGTCGAGGCAGAAACGTTCATAATCAGCATGGTATTGGCATCGCTGTTGCCATGGCTGCCGATGTCGAGCCCGTGTTGGCCATTGTTATCGAGAACGCAGTCACGTATCTGCGTGAGGTTGGCATTGGCTTGCCCAAAAGGGCCATCTACTGATAGTCCGTTACGCCTGAAGCCAGAAACACCCACCGTCTCGATCAATGGGCCGTGCGCCAGAATTCGTACGCCATCCATCTGCGGGGCCTGATAGAAGGCGGGGGCAAATATCCCTTGATCGGGGAACGACTCAAGGGTGAACTGGCGAAGCACAGCATAGTCCGCACGAGCACGAGAGGGCACTACAGCCGATCCGGAGGTCCAAGCGCCCACCAGGGCAATTGCGCAATAGACGGTCTCCCCTGCGACTGGACCGATAGCGGAGAGGTCGAAATTTCCGGCTTCAACATCTGCGAGTATGCGAGTATTTTCAGTTACGCCCAGCCCAGTTCCCCCTGCTCCCTCCAGAATGCAATGGTGCTTGACGACAAGAGGTTTCCTAATCAGATAGTCTCCCGGAGGAAGGTAGACCACTTTACCCTCGAGCACCGGCTCGCCCGCTTCAAATCGCGTTGCGCAGTCCAGGGCAGCTTGGAGCGCGTCCGTGTCGTCGACCTTGCCGTCCCCTGCCGCTCCGAAGTCGAGCACGTTCAGCCGCGTGTCGCGGCGGGGCCGAATTGTCACCGTGCCCGAAGCATCACAGTCACCGATCCAGTTCGGAGCGCTGATGCAGGCTTTATCCTTAGCGCGGACGAGTTTTCCCGCACTGTTGACGCCAACCGCGCCAGGCTTTTCGGAGCCTAGGCCGCTGAGAACACCGCCTATTTGAACGTCGACCTTGTTCCCAACACCCACCGTCTGCAGAGCAACCCCAAAGAACGGAAGGGTATGCACCGTCCCGACTTCGGAGGTGCTCTGGACGGCAGGGGTGACGGTGCGCGATCCTGTGGTGCGGACCGCCTGGCCAGCTGTGATGGAGTGTGCGGCTTGCATGGTGACGGTGGTGACGGTGTCCATCAGAACGTCTCTTCCATCGAGGATTAGTCGGTCGGACGGGTCGGCGAGAGAGCGGCTGAAGCGCGCGACCACCTCGGCCTCGGGGCGAAAATCGGCACCCTTCGGCAGTACTACGCAACACACCACCGCTCGCGCCTCTTGCGCTATCCCCTACACCTCCACGCTAGGCGTGATCACCAGTCTGCGCAGATCGGCAAGGCCTGATGGCAATCCCCACGGCGGTCACTGTCTGTACTCATGCGCTGAAGGCATTTGGCGGAATCGAGTATTGCTCGCCGCCAGCACGCCGAGGTGGAGATCGACCGCTCCGCGAGCAACGGCAAGCGTCACGTCACCGTCTGGCGCCCGATCCACGGATGGAGCGACGCCGCGGTCTGGCGGGAGATCGCCCGCTCCGGCCTGCCGTACCACGAGGCGTACGACTGGGGCATGCACCGCCTGAGCTGCAGTTTCTGTGTCCTCGGGTGTGAGGCCGACGTGGTGCTCGCCGCGCGGCTGCGCCCGAAGAAGCCGCCGAGTACGCGGACATGGAAGTCCAAGTCGGCGCCGACTTCAAGCACGGCTTGTCCATGGCCGAGATCATCCGCCGCGCCGCCGAGCTGGAGAAGGAGTTGGGACCCGTGCGGCGGCCGCCGGCCGGGACGGCGATGGCCGGCTTCGTCGGCAAGTCGACGACCGCCATGTACCTGGGCCGCCGTGACCTCCTCCGCGAGCGCCTGGCCCTCGCGTCCTGACCCCCTGCACACCCACCGACTTCCGGAGAAGATCCCGTGTCCGTGTTCACCACCACTGCCTACACCACCGACAAGCTCACGCTGGGGCAGCGCCGCGTCATGCTTGCCGCCGTCGACGCGGACGGCCGACTGCCTGATGTCGCCAATCAGCGCGTGCTCAACGGCATCTCGGAGTCCTGGGCCCGCACCGACGTGGCGGCCGGGGGCCGGTTCCTCACCGCCGAGGGGCGTGCCGCCGTTGCCCCGCTGGGCCGGTTCTCCCTCCTGGCGCGGGCCAACCCCGAGACGGGCCGCTTGCCGGGCACGACCGGGCACAGCGACATGCTCGCCCTGGTCCGCGACGGTCTTGCCGTCCTCCAGGACAGTGACGGCCGCCCCCTGCCCGTCGCTGACCGCTGGGAGCGCGGAAACTCCCTGCGCATCACCGAGCGCGGCCGGAGACTGGTCGGCATGCCGCTGACAGCTCCCGAGTTCGCCAAGCGCCACCCTGTCGGCTCGTGGGCGATGTGGAAGCGGGAGGGGGAGACCGCCCGGCCGGTGCAGATCCTCGGCTGGCCGCTCGCCGACGGCACCGTGCGTGTGCTGCCGAGGGGCGCTCGCCTGAGCTACGCCGAGAGCGCGGAGCGGCCCGCGCCGGCCGAGCAGATCCGGCCCGCGCCCCAAGTCCCCATGGCCACCGTGCCCGACCGATCCGACGACCGAAGGAAGACGATGACCGACAGGACGCCCGAGCCAACCCTGGACGACGGGCTTGCGGCGCTGCGCGGGCTCGCCGCCGCAGTGGTGAAGCCGATGACGCCCCGCGCGGAGACCTGGGAGCAGGTGAAGGCCATCGAGGAGCGCGCGACCGCGGGCTACGAACTGGCAGAGCGGTTCACCGAGTTCGACGAGCGGGCGACGGCCGACCGTCGTGCACCGAGGGAGTGGGGGATCAGCCGGGAGCTGTCCGAGGAGCAGATCGCGGCGGAGCTGGAGAAGAGACCCGAGCTGCAAGCCCTCGGCGGGTTCATGGCGACCCTGGCCCAGCTGGGGCTGGCGCCGTGGCAGATGGCCAACCTGGTCCGCAAGGTGCAGGCGCACCAGCAGGTCGGCGCCGAGGAGAGCTGAGCGCCGTGGGAGTGCTGCGGGGGCCGCCCGGTCGGGTGGTCCCCGCTTTTCTGCGGGTCCCCCTTCCATGCGCGTCTCATTGCTGTACTATCTGAGGTGTTGGCGGAGAGCACCGCCAACGAGTCCCGAACGAAGGAAACTCGCGTGTCTTCTGCCGTCCTCTTCGACCTTCCGGCACCCGCCGAGAACAGTGCAGCCATGCGACCAGCCGCCCCGAAGAACCCCGGATGCCGCTCGTTCGACGACGTCGACCGCGTGACCTACCTGGGCACGCATCAGCCGTCGTGGCTCGCCCGCCCGGAGTTCGGCGAGGACTGCGTCCCGCTCTGCGTCTCGAATCACCGTCTCTCCGGCCGCAAGACCCTGCCGCGCGCTGTCACCCCGTGGATGCTGGACTCCGGCGGCTTCACGGAGCTGTCGAAGTACGGCCAGTGGACCGTCACCCCGTACGAGTACGCCGCGGCCGCGCGCCGGTACTACGACGAGATTTCCATGATGGACGTCTGTGCCATCCAGGACTGGATGTGCGAGGACGAGATCCTGGCGAAGACCGGCCTGACGGTGGAGCTCCACCAGTACAAGACCGTGGCGTCCTTCCTCAATCTCATGACGCTGGACGCGGATCTCCCGTGGATGCCCGTCCTCCAGGGCTTCACCCTCGACGACTACCTGCGCTGCATGGACCTGTACGAGCGGGCCGGTGTGGACCTCACCCTTGAGACGGTCGTCGGCATCGGCTCCGTGTGCCGTCGGCAGACCACGGACGAAGCGGTACGGATCATCGAGACCCTGTGGAGCATGGGCATCCGCCTCCACGGGTTCGGCTTCAAGGTCACCGGTCTCCGTGAGGCCGCCCACCTGCTCTACTCCTCAGACTCCCTCGCGTGGAGCCTCAACGCGACCAAGCGGGCCCCGATGCCCGGGTGCACGCACAAGCACTGCGGCAACTGCCCGCGGTACGCCCTGGCGTGGCGGAACCGCCTGCTGAACTCCCTCCCCGATCACCGGCAGCTCCTGACGCTGACCGCCTGATCCTCCAGTCTTCCGGGGCGTCCACCACGGGCGCCCCGGGCCCACCGGCGGGGAGAGCACCCCGCCACCGACCCGAACGAAGGGACACCACCATGTACCAGAAGCCCGACCTGGACACCCCGCTCGCCAACCTGCGGACGAACACCGAGGCGTGGAAGACCAGCGTCGCGCGGCACGCCTCCGACGAGCGCATGGGCAAGGGCCTCTCGTGGGACGTCGAGCTGATGGAGGAGCGGGACGACCTCGCCGCGAAGATCGTGGAGTACTTCGGCACGATCGACGCCGAGCTGTCCAAGCGCCGGATCATCGACAACGCCGCCCCGTCGGCGTGGACCATCGACCGCCTCACCGACGAGCAGATCGCCGCGTGCAAGGCCGACTGGCCGGAGCTGGGCATGTTCGCCGACTCCACCATTCGCCAGGTCGCTGACGTCCTTGGCATCCGCATGGTGCGGGCCATGGCGCAGGAGGCCGTGCGGCGGGCTCCCGCCGTCCTTGAGGCCCGCGCACAAAAGTAGGCACCGCCGCGCCGTCCACGGCCCGCCCCAACCCCCGGGAGCGGCGTCGTGGGCGGCGCGCCCGTCTGTACCTGGGGCCGGAGAGCACCGGCCCCGTCCCGAAGGAAGGAACCGCCCCATGTCCCGTCCCACCCGCGTCAGCACGATCCGCCGTCACCTCGTCGAAGGTGGGCTCGTCGACCTCGAACTCGGCGAGGCCACGCAGAAGGCCGGCCACCCCGCCCAGCACGAGACCGACGGGTTCTCCGCCCGACAGCACATCGACGACACCCGCACGCTGCTCGTCATCGTCGGCGCGTACGGCCCGGACTGGTTCACCACCATGCGCGAGGTCCGTCACCGGCTGGAGCAGCCGTACGTGAAGTGCCACGTCGACGGCGAGGCACCCGGACTCGCCGACAACGAGCTGTTGGTGCGGTGGGCGACGTCTGCGGAGCTACAGGCCCGCAAAGCGGCCCAGGAAGCGCGTCAGGCCCCGCTCAAGGCCCGCTTGCGGCAGGGCGAGGCGCAGCAGCGGGCCGAGGAGGAGCGGCAGTCCCGCGAACGCGTCGGCCAGTTCGGTCTGTTCTGAGCTGAGGCCAGCGGCTACCGCGGGAATCCGAAGGGGAGGTCCCCGCGGCCAGCCTGCCGGGGCACGGGTGCAGGGAGTGGCGGCGGAGTCAGTCCCACCTGGAGCGCGCCTCCTACCCGGGCCCATCAGCATTGGGCCGTCCCTGCTGCGCCACCTGCCCCTAATCGACAGTGCGTGCCTGATGGGGCTCGTTGAAATTCCCCACCCCGTGCTCGGGGATGGGACGGACCTGCTCACCGAGATTCCCCACCCCCGGCGCGCTGACCTGCGGACGGACGCCACAAGGGAGGGGCCGGCCGATAGCCAGCCAGGTCCAGGGGCGGGGCGGACTGTCCAGGGTGGGCGAAGCCCAGCGCGTAGCGCCGCCGCAGGCGCCCTTGACCGGCCGACACGGCCCGCACACTCCACGAGCGGGCGGCCCCGGCCCCCGTCGCCCACGGCAACCGAGTGGGGAATGAAGAGCAGCCCTGGGGAAATTCACGAAGCCGCATCAACCCCACGCCCGACTACAGTGGAGGGGCGCCCCTGCGGGCGCCCCTTTGCACTTCTGCACTCAGAGGACACAGGCGAATGCGCGTGATGCGGCGTCGAGCACCCGGCGGCGAGCTGGAGCACTCAGGACCTCGTTCCTCAGCCCGACTCGCGGTCCGGCTCGGCGCGCACCCCATCACCCCGCCACTCGTATCTCGTATCCTGGATCTCTGAGAGCTGCCCCGATGTCTGTACTGCCCACCAGCGGCCGTCTGCAATGGACCGACGTCCCCCTGCCCCTGCGCTCCCGCCTCGAAGACGCCCTGGGCGCGCCCGTCACCGACGCAGTCACCCCCGGCGGCGGCTTCGGCCACCAGCTTGCCGCCGCGCTCCGCCTGGCCGACGGCCGACGGGTCTTCGTCAAAGCGGCCCCCGACGGCGACCCGCTGACCGCCGCCAACATTCATGAGGCCGCCGTCCTCGCCGCACTGCCATCCGGTGCCTCGGCCCCGGAACTGCTAGGCATCCACCGCGCTGCCGACTGGACAGCCGTCGTCATCGCCCACCTTGACGGCCCCCATCCCGACCTCTCCTCGGCCTCCAACGACGCCGAACAGACCTGGGCGCTCCTGGACAAGCTCACCTCCAGCCCCGCCCCGGCGTCGTACGCCGCGGCAGTGAGCACCGTGCCCTCCACAGCGGCGGCCCTGCACGGCTGGGACGAACTGCTCTCCGCCCCGCCGGACGACCTCGTCCCCGCCGCCTGTGACCGCCTGCCGCAGCTCGCCGAGCTGGAAGCCGCCTGGCCCGCCCTCGCCCACGGAGACCGGGTCGTCCACGGCGACCTGCGGGCCGACAACATGGTCCGCGACCACCACCGTGGCGTCACCTTCGTGGACTGGGCCCACGCCACCACCGGCCCGGCCTGCATCGACGCCGCCTCGCTCGCCCCACAACTCGTCCTCGCCGGACACAGCCCCGCAGACATCGCCCGCCTACTCCAAGACCACCCCGCCACCGCCAGCGGCCCCGAGACCACCACGGCGTTCCTCGCCGCGCTCACCGGCCACTGGCACCGCAACGCCCGCAAGCCCGCGCCGCCCGGCGCCCCCGGACTGCGCGCCTACCAACACCGCGCGGCCGCCGCCGGCCTCGCCGTTCTCGGCTACCGACTGAACTGAGACCACAGCAGCTTTCCGTTCGTGCCGGTGGTCTTGGCTCCGGAGGGACGAGTCCACCAACCTATTCCGCGGTGGCCTCAAGGCTGGCCCGTGGCTACGCCCGAACCCGCGCTGTGGTGAGTCGTCAGCCACCGTACGTGCGGATCTGTGTCGAGTGGACTGCCAGCGCCTCAACGAGGGCAGTTACGTCGTAGTCAGGCCACAGCCGGTCGTCGAAATGCAAGGTCGAGTCCGCGGCCTGCCACAACAGGAACCCGGATAGACGGCGCTCGCCGGACGTGCGGATGATCAGGTCCGGGTCGGGAAGCCCTGCCGTACACAGGTAGTCGTCTATCGACGGCATCTTGCGCCCGTCACCTGGGGTGGCTGCGGCCTGGTACATGGCCTGGGTGATGTCGGCGTGGCCGTCGTAGCCGATCCCGAAGCAGACGGTCATGCCAGTGCGGTGCCTCGTCCGGTCCTCGGCGCGGCGCATCGAGTCCTTCAGGAACTGTGGGGCGCGCGCCGGCATGGTTGCACCGCTGGACAGAATGCGGACCGGGCCGGTCGAGGCCGCTGCCTCGGTGTCGACCAGGTCCGCGATCACGTCGACCAGGACGGCGACCTCTTCCGGGTCACGCTCGAAGTTCCGGTCAGACATGAGGAAGACGCTCGCGGTCTCGACCCCGAGGCTGCGGCAGTGCGCCAGGACGCGGTGTACGGCAACCGCGCCCTGGCGGAATCCCTCTTCGGCCGTCGTGCTGTGCGCCTTGGCCCAACGCCGATTGCCGTCGGCGATGAACGCGATGTGCCGCGGGAGCGCGGAGAACAGGTCTGTGGAAGCCGTGGTCATCGTCATTGGCGGAAGGTGCACGGGCCGGGAGGCTTACGTCATCTTCCGCCGAGGGCGGCGAAGACCAGACCCGCTGTCACGGTGCCAGCGACCGCACCCGCGATGGTCTGGCCGAGGGTGTGGTCGCGCAAGGAGATGCGGGACCAGGCGATTATTGCGATGACCGGGTAGGCGATCCAGACGCGCGGGCCCCAGGTGAGGGCGAGCATCGCCAGGGCGCCACCAGCGACGGCGGTGTGCACAGAAATCTTCCAGAACGCAGTGACCGGAAGCAGCACGGCGAGGGTGGCGAGCATCGCGAAGACGAGGGCGACCATAGCCTTCGGCGCGTCGAGCCAGGCCATGAGGCCGATGCCGATGGCGACCGACGCCATGATGACGGGTATGAGCAACATGCGGCGCTGCCGCTGGCCCACGTGGCGGTCAGCCCACATGCCGCGCCGCATACCGAACTTGATGTAGGCCATGGGTATTGCGGCGGCGAACGCGATGGCCTCCAGCGCCCATGCCAGACCGGTGAGCGGGTTGTCCTGGGCAACGCCAACGCCGAGGCTTACCAAGATGATGACGTTGCTCGGCTCCATCCAGTCGGTGATCCGGCGAGCGAGGGCGTTTTCAGTGTGGGGAAGGGCCGTGACGGTCATGCCGAGACTTCCTCAAGAGAGTTCTGGTTGGCGAGGGCGCGGGCAGTGCCGATGCTGGTCGAGGCGTAGTGGCTTGCCACGCGGGTCAGCCCGGCAGCGCTGCTCTCAAGGTCATCCCGCATCGAGAGGGTGAAGGCCAGAGCGGGGCTGCGCTCGTACGGTTCGCCCTCAACGGCCTTCGTACGGGCGACGTGCAGGCAGAGGGCTTCGCAGGCAGCGCGGGCTTCGGAGCCGTGCAGGCCGGTGGCGCGGGTGGCTGCGAGAGCGCGGGCCGGGAGGGTCTTGTCGATCCAGGGGCGGAGTGTGACGGAGGCGTCGACGATCTCCACGACACGTTCGTCGAGGCGTCCGTACAGGTCGCGCAGTCGGCGACGGTCTTCCGCGGGGGACGTGCCGGTCTGGAGGTGTCGCAGGATGGTGTTCGGAGGGAGGACCGAGACGAGTTCCTCCCACAGAGGACGCAGGGCGATCAGGCTGCGGCGATGGCGGACACCTCGGATGACCACCTCGGCCGCACGCACGGAGCTTCCGGCGATGGTCATCAGAATCGTCATGAACTGGATTAGGCTGCCGCCGCGCTGGAACTGCAGCTCAGTGAGTGGGTAGTTCCAGTCGGTCAGCCCGCAGAGGAGGTAGCTGAACCGGTAGACCGGGTACAGCGTGCCCAATGCGGCCCCCGAGCCCATCAGCCCCATGCACAGCCGGAACAGGCGCGCCTGTGTGCGCCGGGCGGCCGTGAAGCAGAGGGCGGCCGACGCGGTCAACGCGAGGCCCATGGGCAGCAGATACAGGGTCAGATGGAGGGTTCCGGCGAGGTCGCCGTACTGCGGGGTGGCGAAGTCGGTGGAGCCGTCTGGGGCGGTGACCGAGTGCGCGGCGAAGGGGAACGCCACGGTGGCGGCAACCCCGGTGACGGCGAAGACGATCATGCGGGGGCGTAACTGCGTCCACCGGCGCCAGGCCGGCTCCGGGTCGCGGGGCGGGACGATCGACTCAACCCAGCCGAGTAGCAGTATGCAGGACAGCATCACCAGCAGGTGTTTGGGCAGAATCGCAAGGTCATCGATGCCGGTACTGTCGGTCAGAGCGTGTTCGATGACTGTCAGGCGCAGGGTGGCGCCGACGGCGAGTGTCGCGAACGTCCACATGATGGCCCACTGGCCGCTGGTCGTGGGACGGGCGTAGAGGCGGAAGGCCACCACCGCCCATAGAGGGACGGTGGTGAGGAGGTCTATGACATCGTCTGTGGGCACGGTGAAACGAGGCTCCTAGCAGGAAGTGGAAGGGCTACAGGGCGCGGTGGAGTCGGTCCAGCAGCGGGTCGGACTTGTAGCGGGTGTCGCGTGCGCGCTGGTCGGCCCTCTTGCGCAGGAGGAAAGCGAAGGCTTCGGCCTGGCTCTCGATCTCCGCGTACTCCGCGTCGTGCGGACCTTCTTGTGAGCGAGTTCGCCCGAGGAGACAGCCGTCGAGGAAGTCAGCGGTGATGAACTCGTACGGCTCCGTCTGCCGGGCCGCCGGAAGCTCGACGGGTTGGTGGCCAAGGAAGAAGTGGCCGCCCTCGTGGGCGAGAACGTGCACAGCGGCCGCCCCGTTTAGGCCCGGGTCAACCCACATAGCATCCGATTCCTGGTCGGGGCGTGTGAGCCAGAGGCCACTGGCCGGCACTGCGGGGAGAGGTGACTCCCCGCGGAGCAGCTCCAGGGGGCGGGGGTAGTGCTCCTGGATGGCGGCGAACAGGGCTTCGAGGGTGAGAGGAACAGGTATCTGGAAGCCGTGAAGCGCCTGTTGGACGTGTTTGTCAGGGCGGTGGATCACCAGCGTTGCGCACCTTGTGGGGGTGGGAGTGGTCAGTGGTTCTCTGGCGGGCCGTCTGTCTGGAGCTGGCCTTCCATCTGTTCGAGCTGTTCGAGCTGTTGGACATACTTGGCTGCGCGCCTGAGCCCCTCTTGCGAGAGACGGCCAGCGGACCGGGCGAGGACCTGGACGGTCTCGTTGGGTTCTGGTTCCTGGTGTTGACGACTCTTGTCGGCCGCGATTCGTTGTAGCTCGGCCATCACCTTGTTAGCGATCTCACTCGGCTCGTTCGACTCGTCGTCGGTTGCCGTCTGGAAGACGTCAAGCGGCATCTTGAAGAACCACGCCAGGTACGACGCCATGAGCACACTTGGACTCTTGATGTCCCCACGGCGGAGCTTGCGGACGTACTCGTCGCTGATGCTGCCGGGGCCGAATTTCTTGTTGATCTCTTCGGCCACCTGGGAGGGGGTGTACTCGGTGTACGTGCCTGGTTTGCCAGGGTTCTCTCTGGCACTGGCCGCGAACAGGAGGTTCAGGCGGTCCTTGAAGGACTGCGCTGGGGCATGTGGTGGCGTCACGTCGGGCGGATCTCTCTTGGCCGGGGTGGTGAGGGGATCACCATACCCAGAACCCAACTATCGGGGGGTCGACTCCGATTGGCCACCCAGATCGTTTGACGTGTGCGGTGTTGACGTTCTTTGATTGACCTTGGAGCGACACCGTCCGGTGTTAGGCCATCACTGTCCGCTCTGCCCAACTATGCCCGCACGCGGGCGGCGTGAGAGGTGCACCATGCCCCAACATGCCCGCCCGGTAACCGCTTGCGTAAATCCGTCGGCACCCCGGGTCTGCTGACGTACGCTCGCCCCGTTGATCATTATCGAACTGACATTCGACTTCGGCCATTCGACGAGACGGAAAGCTAGTGACGATCTCCGACGCCATGTCTCCGCTTTGGGTCTCCAGCCTGCACAACGCCGCAGTCGGGCAAGGTGCTGGCGCGCCGCAAGGGATGCCGGACATTGAGAACTCGATCGAGTTCCTTCTCGGTCCGGAGGGCACCCCGGTCCAGAGCCTGCGCCGCGCCCGCGGATTCGTTGCGAAGGTGTTGCCGGCGCTGCTCGCTGGCGCGCCCAATGTGAAAGTCGTCGAGGAGGCGACGCTTGCTGTGCTGACCGAACTCGTCGACGTCACCGCCCGGCACCGCGTCAGTGTCGATCTGAGCGGCCGGGTGTCGTACGACGGGGATCATGTCCTGATCACCGTCGGGGAGATGGATCGAGCGTTGCCCTCCTCGGAGGAGGAGCCGGGCTTGTACATCGTGCACCGCCTCACCGACGAGATCGGGCAGTACCGCGGTAACGATGCCGGGTATGCGACCTGGGCTTCCGTGCCGGTTCGATCGAAGGCTCGTTAGTCCTTTGTTGCCCGGCGTTTCTGCCCACTTGCCATTTTCAGGAGGGGTGAGCGTCCGGGCTCCGAGACCGTTCGCAAGCTCGGGAGTTGGGGTCGGGCCGTGTTGTCGGACATGCCCCCAGAGCAGACCTGCTGGCGTCCATCAGGGGGCGAGTTGGAACCGATCCGCCTGTGTTTTGGCCAGCGCGAGTCACTGTTAGGCGGTAGCTCGTCTGAGGGGAATTGTGGGCTGACGCAGATTGGGGCTCTCGGTTTTGGAGCGCCCCGCCCTCGAAATGCCCACCTGTGGCACCGATTGCCGCGACTGCGTGATGCACGTCACGGGCCGTGTCCACATGTTGGACGTCCTAGTGTCGGGCTGACGTGCCTGCATGACGGCGCCCGTGTGTCTGGTTCCCTGGCATACTCGGGTCCTCGTTGGTGCTGTGCCGGGGTTGCTACTAGGCAGGCATGGAACGGGGCGGGAAGCCTAAGCCGTCAAGGTAGCCACCAAGGTAGCCATGGAGGGGGCCATCCTGCATGTTTGCGCAGATCATAGCGTTGCGGTGATTCTCCCCGGCGTACAGCCCGACTCGTCTGCCGCTACCTGCGGCTGTGCCTGGGAGTTTCCGCGCGATTGCGCACGCGATGTACCTGCGAGCCGAGGGTGCCAGAGGTGTGCCCTCATTCATGAACGGCCCGCAAGCGGGAGTTCTAGGGGGCTCTGTACAAAAGATCGCAAGGGTGGCGAGCGGGATCCTGCCGGGCGGCTTGTTGTGGGAGTCACGGCATGTCATGAGGGGAGACGCCATGCTCACAGGCTCGTGAGGGCCAGTAGTTTGCCGATCCAGGTGTCGAAATGAGGGCATGCCGCACGCAAGGAAGGCAGCCCGAGGTCAGTAACTGCCACTGGTCCGTCCTGGGTCTTGAGGTACCCGGGACGCAAACGTAGGAGTCGTTTCGACGGAGCTGTGTCCGCCCCGTCGTTTACGCCTTCGGGACCCCCCGCTGCATCGACCTGCCTTTTGAGCTCGCCGCCCAGCGCGGCATCGTCGTACCAGTCCGCCAGCTGCTCGGCCGCCGCGAAAACCCATGTCTCAGTCTCATGAAGCACGAGATAGGGGATGAACCTCGGATGGCTGATCCGTTCGGCCGGTCCGCCATGCCAGGGCTGTCCGGCGGCAGTCCGTAGTAGTCGAGCAGCATGGTCACCGCAGCCCAGTGTGGTGTGCTGGACAGCCGGTTTCGCAGGTCTTTCTCGATCTTCGACCATTTGCTGACACCACCCCGTCCGGATGCCCCGCCTGCGGTCGTCCCGGTCAACAGGATGGTCGGTACGAGGATGATTCCGGCGTTGAAGAGTTCGGGGGCCAGGAAGTCCCTGACCATGGTCTCTTCCGTCTGCCCTTCGCACAGCACCCCCACCGTGATCATGCTGTGCGCCCTCGCAACGGCAGCTCGGGCACCGGGCGACCGCCAAGAACATTCTTTTCCCACAGCTCGCCGAGCGAGTAGTCCTCCAGCCAGTCCCGGAGTTCCTCGCGCTTGGGACGGTGCAGGGTTGTCGCCCCGTCCTCCCGTTCCACCACAACGATGTCGTCCAGTGAGAACTGGTTGAGCAGAGTCACCGACTGGGTGGCAATGACAACTTGGCTGCGCGTCGCCGCGGAACGCAGCATGTCCGCCAGTTGCACGATGGCGTAGGGATGCAATCCCAGCTCCGGCTCGTCCAGGGTGAGCAGAGCAGGCGGATCTGGCTGGAGGAGCAGCACGCAGAGGCAGATGTAACGGAGTGTTCCGTCCGAAAGGGCCTCTGCCGGGAAGATTGCGTCGACGCCTTCTTGCAGCCAGCGCAGGCGGATGTTCCCCCCCGGCTCCTCTGCCAGCAGAAAATCCCGGAAGAACGGCGCCACAGTCCTCACGGCCCGCACGATCCTGCGGTACGCCTTCGGCTCACTGTCATGCAGACGCAGGAGGAACGCCGAGAGGTTCTTCGCGTCGGGTCGCAGTGCCTCGTTGTCCGCGGTGTATCCGAGTTTCTTGACGGGCGCGTTGCTGCTCGTGTCCTGGAAGTGGAAGACTCGGCAGCCGGCGAGGATCGCGCGCATCGGCCCTGCGAGTCGCGAAAGCTGTTCGATCTCCTTCTCCCGCAGGAGTGACTCTCGGTGTCCTTGCCCGAAGCCTTCGTTCAGCGGCCTGCCATGGCCGGGCTCGTGGAAGTGCCCCTTCTCCTCGGCGAAGACAAAGGAGTCATTGGCGGCGGGTACGAGGTGCGCCTCGTAGCGGTAGGGAGGCGCAGTCACCCTGAGGCGGATGCCTTCTCCGGCCCGCGGCCCTGCGTACTGCATGGCCCCTGCTCCTCCCCGCAGACCGACTTCCAGTGCCAGTTGCTCGTCCGCCATTCGTCCGAGAAGTTCCAAGGCCCCGACCACATTGCTCTTGCCCGCACCGTTGGCGCCGACCAGCACAGTCACGTCACCGAGGGTGAGCGCGCTGGAGCGGATCGAGGCGAACCCTTCGATGAACACCTCAGAGAGCTTGAAACGCATGTCCTCACCCTATGCGCCGCGCTCAGGCCAGCTCCTCAGACCATGACAGCAACCGGCCTGTTGCCTTCCTTCTCCCCCACTGTCCACAGGAGCAGCCGGCTACGAGTCTCCTGTCCGTAGATGCGGTTACGCTGGGGCGCTGATCAGGCCAGTCAGGTGTATGCCCTCACCCGCGGGCTGGATGCGGCATGGCGGCAGATGGCCGACCGCCTGGAGGAGGCCGGCGCCGACGCGAAGGTGGAGATCGTCGTGCCCGAGGGCGGGGGACGTGCCCGGCTGAGCGTGGACAAGCTCGGCGCGGTGGGCGAGCCGGAGTCGCTGACCTGGCTGAAGGCCACCACGGAGGCCATGCTGCCCAGGATCGACCTGCCGGACCTGCTGTTCGAGGTCCACTCCTGGACCGGGTTCCTCGACTCCTTCGGGCATGTCTCCGACCGGCGCACCCGCATGGACGGGCTGCTCGTCTCCCTGGTCGCCCTGCTGGTCTCCCAGAGCTGCAACATCGGGCTGACCCCGGTAATCGACCCGAACAACAAGGCGCTGACCCGCTCGCGGCTCTCACACGTCGACCAGAACTATGTGCGCGCCGACACCATCGCCGCGGCGAACGCCGCGCTGATCGGCGCGCAGTCCCGTATCGAGCTGGCCCAGATGCGGGGCGGCGGGCTGCTCGCCTCCGTTGACGGCCTGCGCTTCGTCGTCCCCGTCCGGAGTATCAACACGGGGCCCTCGCCCAAGTACTACGGCTATAAACGCGGTGTGACCTGGCTCAACGCCGTCAACGACCAGGTCGCCGGGATCGGTGCGACGGTCGTACGCGACACCCCGCGCGACAGCCTCTACACCCTGGACACCCTGCTGAACCTGGATGGCGGGGTGAAGCCGGAGATGGTGGCGACCGACAACGCTTCCTACTCCGACATGGCCTTCGGTCTGTACAAGATGCTCGGCTTCCGCTTCGCCCCGCGCTTCCGCGACCTGAACGATCAGCGGTTCTGGCGAGCCGACCTGCCCGACGGCGAGAAGCCGGCCGACGGGTACGGCCCGCTGGAAGACGTGGCCTGCAACAAGGTCAACTGCAAGAAGATCGTCACCCACTGGCCGGACATGCTGCGGGTGGCAGGGTCGCTCATCACCAACCAGGTGCGGGCCTACGACCTGCTGCGGATGTTCGGCCGCGAAGGGCACCCGACCCCGCTGGGGGCGGCGTTCGCCGAGTACGGGCGGATCGACAAGACCATGCACCTGCTCGCCCTGGTCGACCCCGTGGACGACACCTACCGGCGGCTGATGAACCGGCAGCTCACCGTCCAGGAGTCCCGCCACCGGCTCGCCCGCGCGATCTGCCACGGCGGCCGTGGCCAGATCCGACAGGCGTACCGCGAGGGCCAGGAGGACCAGTTGGCTGCCCTGGGTCTGGTCCTGAACGCCGTCGTGCTGTGGAACACCCGCTACCTGGACGCCGCCGTGACCCGGCTCCGCGCAGGGGGCCACGACATCAAGGACGAGGACGTCGCCCGCCTCTCCCCGCTCAAGGAGCGCCACATCAACTTCCTGGGCCGCTACCTGTTCAACATCACCGCCAACGGCCCTGGTCAGGGCTTGCGACCCTTCCGTAACCCCGACGCCACCGAGGACGACTAACGGCTGGCCGGGCGCACCCGAGGCCCGTGCCCGGCGCCTAGCCCAGACCGTAGGACCCGAAGCTGAACGTCGACTTCACCCAGCTCCGCCAACAGGAGCCGCCCGTCTCCGGCTTCGGCACAGCCTCCGGAGTGCTTGCGCAGGCTCAATCCCCGCGCTGGAATTCCCGGTTGCTGTGCCTCCCATGCACCCCGACAGCTTTCTCACACCATGGGATGAGCGGTGACGTTTCTTCACTCCGGAGGGCGTACGGCGGACCGTATGGTCCTGGTCTGCTGGCCCCGCCGAGGGGTCGGCCATGGATCTACGGAGGACATATGGCTAACACTGCCATTGCCCCTTACGCACAGGCCGCAGCCGTGGTGAACAGCGACGGCACAGTGATGCGCTCGCACGGTGTGATCAATGTGGAGCGGTATGCCCTCGGCTCGTACTCGATCGAGGTCGACGCCAGCATCGACATGGCGAATGCCGTGCCGATCGCTGTCATGAGGGCGGAGACCCCGCTGCCGCCGGCCATCTTCTACGTCCACTCGGACAACAGCAACACCTTCGCCGTGATGTGCCAGCACCCCACCAAGGGGGCCCAGGACACCGCGTTCCACGTCATCGTGCCCTGACACTGCACGGCAGCATCATCACGCCATCGCGACGCTGCCCGTCCCGTCTCCACGCAGCCAACCCGCTGCACCCAACAGCAGAGGACTGCAATGCCCACTGACCTCGTCGCCCCCTACGCCCGTGCTGCCGTCCACGCTCAGGGGAACGGGACTCCCCTGCGCTGGAAGAACGTCACCAACGTCACCAGGACCGGCCCGGGCAGGTACACCGTGATCCTGGCGTCGCACATCGACACGACCACCGCCATCTGCCAGGTGACCGCAGACCGCGGCGCGAACTGGAACACCGAGGTGTA
Source organism: Streptomyces sp. LBL (assembly GCF_029893585.1). Lineage (GTDB taxonomy): Bacteria > Actinomycetota > Actinomycetes > Streptomycetales > Streptomycetaceae > Streptomyces. The sequence continues at coordinate 9,025 of NZ_JARXYX010000039.1, read as the reverse complement.
CTACAGCGTCGACACCACGAACAACAACCACACGGTGCAAGTCCTGACAGGCACCAACGGCGCCGCCACCGACAACCCCTTCCACCTCGTCGTCCTGTAGGCCCTGTGAGGAGGCTGGGCCTTGCCGGGAACGGCACTGCCTGGCCTCGCTCGTGGCATGCCTGCGTTGCCGGTTCGACTGTCTGCAGGGCTGAATCTCCCTGGGACTCCGGGAAAGTCAGCGGCAACCATCGCCGGCCCCGCCGCTACCACCGCGGCCTCCAACGCGCCCTCTACCTATCCGCCCAGGTCAGCGTGTTCTGGTGCCCCATCTCGAAGGCGTACTACGACCGGAAGAGGAAAGAGGGCAAGGGCCACAAGCAAGCCGTCCTCGCCCTTGCCCGCCGACGCGTCAACATCCTGTGGGCCATGACCCGCGACCACACCCCCTTCCAGACCGCCCCCGCTCTCGTTCGGGCTGCTTGACAGTCGGCGTTTGCCCTCAGACGAAGTTCACGGCCTTCGTGATAAGACCTTGGATCTTGGTCGGGCTGGCTCCGACCACCGTGTCGACCTTCTCCCCGTCCTTGTAGAGCATGAAGGTCGGCATGGACCTGATGCCTACCTCCTCCGCGATAGCCGGCTGATCGTCGACGTTAACCGTGTAGAACTCAACAGCTCCATTCGCCTCATCGTTCGAAAACTTTTCGAACACGGGACTGATCGTCTTGGATGGACCGGACCAGGTTGCCCAGAAGTCGATGACACACGGTGTGCCGCTGTTAACGATCGTCTTGAACTCGTCGAGGCTCGTGATGGCACGGACAGTCATACTCAGGCACCTCGGTTGCCTTGACATGCAGTAATGGGATTGTTGCAAAGAGTGATCCTAGCGCGTCGGAGCAGGCAACTGCGCTTCTCAAGGGAGACGGCCGACCCCCCTCTCCGGTGCATCTCGCGGGCCAGGGCATCGTCCAGCCCTCCCGAGCTTCGGCGCCGCCTGCGGACGGCGCCACAGGCTCACAGGCGGCTTGACACCGAGATTGGGAAGTCTGGGGCGGCGCGCGCCTGTCGTCAAACGATCGTTTGACGACAGGCGGGCGCGGCGTCCAATGACCCCGTGCAATCCGGAGGTTCGAGGCGGCGCGAATCCAATCAGATCCGATGGTGATTGCTGACAGGGTTTGACGACAGATAGGGTTCGACTCCTCCGTACGGAAGGCGCCCTCGGTGGCGAACCTGGTCTACAAGCGGGTCTCAACCGACCAGCAGTCCACTGCCCGGCAGAACCTCGTCCTCGACGAAGCCGGCATCGAGGACCCGGTCGTCTTCGAGGAGGACCCGGGCACCTCCAGCCGCCTCCACCCGCTCCAGCGCCCGAAGTTCCGCGAACTGCTCACCTACGCGAGGCCGGGCGACACCGTGCACATCTCCGAGATGTTCCGCCTCGTACGCGGCACCGGCCACATCCTCGACGTGCTCGACGTCCTCCACCGCGACCAGGTCGCCCTGCGCATCCACGACGGCGCGTTCTCCGCGATGGACCTCACCGCCCGCCACCCGCGCACCGGCGAGCTGCTGTCCACCGTGAAGTTCATGGTGCAGACCCTCGCTGCCGCTGGCGAACTCCAACGCGACCTCCAGCGCGAGCTGACCTACGACGGACTGCGCGCCGCCGAAGCCAAGGGCAGCAAGGGCGGACGCCGCCCCGCCGTGGCGGCCGCGAAGACCGCCGAGGTGCGCACCGCGTACCTGGAAGGCCGCTCCATCGCCGCCCTCGCCCGTGGCCATGGCGTCAGCCGCGGTGCAATCCGTACCGCCGTCGCCGACCTCCTGCCCGATCGCACCGCCATGGAGGAAGACGCCTCCGCCCCGGAGCTGCCGGTCACCCTCGACATGCCGGGCAAGGTCGCGGACTACCTCCGGACCACCGAGCTGGAGCCCGCCGAGCGCGCCGCGCTCGACCATGGGACGACCGTACGGCGCGGCCAGGGCTACACCCTGCGCGTCAGCGCCGTCCCCGCCTTACACCGCCAACTCCTCGCCCGCTGCCAGCCGCTCGACGGCGGCCAGGGTCTCCCCGCAGTCCCGGCCCAGCGCAAGGCCCGCCGAGAGTACGAGAACCGGGTCAGCACACTCACGCCCTGACCATGATCGTTCTCAACGGCACTTCCTGTACCGCAACTACTCACACCCGGGTTCGACCAGCCGTGCCCTGCTCGCCGAGGACACCGAACGTGACAGTGCCCTGGTCGTCCTGAAGATCGCTCGCAAGGACGACTACGCCCAGGTGTTGCGGCGTGAGGCCGGTATCCTGGCCCAGCTACGCAATGACTCCAAGGTGATCCGGCTCGCCCTGCCCGAGCCCGTGGTCATCGGTCCGCGCACGGTGCTGGTGCTCGATCACGCGGGCGACCGCACGGTGGCCCGTCAGCTCCGTGAGGAAGGCCGGCTGCTGCCGGACCAGCTGAGGACGTACTCCACCTATCTGTTCGCCGCCGTCGACTTCCTCGACGGCGAGGGTGTCTGGCATCGTGACCTCAAGCCGGACAACATCGCCATCCGCGTCCGCCCCAATGGCACCAAGCAGCTGGTCCTCTTCGACTATTCGCTGGCCAACGCCCCTGTCGATCAGATCACTTCAGGCACCGACGGCTATCTCGACCCCTTCGTCGGCATCATCACGCGCGGCCGCTACGACGCTCACGCCGAGCGATACGCACTCGCCGTCACACTTCATGAGATGGCCTCGGGCGAGCTGCCCGTGTGGGGCGACGGCAAGAGCATCCCGCGCCAGACAGATGCCAAGGAGTGGCCCTGCCCGTTGGTCGCCGCAGAGGCCTTCGACCCCTCTCTGCGTGACGGTCTGGTCAAGTTCTTCAAGCGGGCTCTGCACCGGGACGTGCAGCAGCGCTTTCCCGATCTGCAGGAAATGCAGAAGGAGTGGCAGCGGGTCCTTCTCCTTGCGGATCAGCCTGCGGTCGGCCGCCCTTCGAAGCACCCTGAGGCGATCGGGGAGCTTCCTGCCGACGAAGGTGTCGACGAAGCCGCCCAACGGGAGGAAGCCGCCGCACAGGCGAAGCCGGAGACCAGTCTCGCTGTTTCCGGTCTCTCCCAGCGAGCCGTCTCCTTCCTCAACAATCTGAGCCTCAACACCGTCGGCGATCTGCTCGACTACTCGACCCGACGGCTGGTCAACCAGCCGGGCCTGGGTGCTCGGACCCGCGACGAGATCAACGCCCGCCTGAAACAGTGGCGCATCGCCTTCAACGCAAGGCAGCCTTCGCCGCTTTCGTCGACCGAGCGCAGTGACTCGGCGGACGAGGTCGCAGAGGCCAAGGCCGAGCAGCAGGAGGCCGGTAGCACCCTCCCATTGCGCCGCCTCAGCCTGGACGCCCTGGTCGCTCTGCTTGTGCCGAAGTCCGCCCCCAAGGGGCGCAACGCGACCGAGGTAGAGGCCATCAGGCTGCTGCTACGACTCCCTGACGAACAAGGCAATCTTCCGGACAGGCTGCCGAGCTGGCCCCTGAACACGTCGGTCGCCCCACTCACCAGCGAACAGGTCACGGAGGGCCGAATCGCCCAGATCCTGGGCGACCAGCGCAAACGCTGGGTCAGGGACCAGGCGCTGGTGGAGCTGCGCAATGAGGTCATCGAGGTGCTCGCCGAGTTCGGCCGGGTCGCATCCGCCGCCGAGCTGGCCGAGACCCTGGTTGCCAAGCGCGGCACCATGCAGGCCGACCCTGTGGTGCGTACGGCTCTGGGCATGGCCGCCGCACGTGCGGCGTACGAGGTGGACTGGGCTCTGACCCCGCGACGACTGCGCGGGCGACGTCACGGCGATTCCGGCGACAACGTGATGCTCATCGCGTTGGAGGTCGACGAGGACACCGACAGCCCGGACACTCCCTCTGGACCCTCCCTCCTCAACTACGCTGACCGGCTCGGCAAGGCCGCGGAGAGCCTGGCGGGCCGCGGGACCCTGGCCAGTCCCAGCACCGTACTGGAACAGGTGATGGCTGCGAGCGATGGGTTCCACGCCCGGAATCCCGAGCTGCGTATCGTGCTGGACGAGGCCCGCATGGTCACCCTGGGCGCCGCCGCTGCCCGCAACGCGGCCGCCAACGCGCGGCTTGAGATCTACTCGCGAGACCTGCCACCTGTACGGGCTCTGCGCCTGACCCAGGCCGGACTCATCCAGCCTCTGGCAGGCGCCACCGACGACCAACAGCACGGCCTGACCATCGAGAACGTCCAGGCAAGGGTCAAGGCCCGCTTTCCGGAGCTCCGCACACCGCTTCCCGGTCACTACAACCCGCTGAGCAAGCTTCTGCGCCAGGCCGGTTTCGATGTGGAGTGGCGTACGGATCCGAAGACCAAGCGCGGGAAGTTCTATCCGAAACGCGAAACGGGCTCGGCGAACCAGACGTCCGTCGTTACGCAGCGCAGTCCCACTCGAGGCACTCGGGCGGCCCGACGGGCTGACCAGACACCTGAGCTGCAGGCCGCGCACCGTGCCGAGGATCAGCTGCTTCTCGCCAAGGAGCGGCCCGGCTTCCGGGTATTGACGGCGAGTATGGACCGCTACCAGGTGGCACTGGACGAGTTGGTACGGACGAAGGACCAGCGGGGCCGCTTCGTCGCCGAAGGCGTGAATGTGAGCGCTTTGTACCTGCGCTCGCTGCATCGTCTGGTGTCCGCCCGTCCGAAGCCGACGTGGGAAACCCTGCTCAAGGCGGACGTTGCCGAGCCCGGTTCAAGGGGGGCGCTGAAGTTCGCCGAGTACACGGCGGCGGCGTGGGGGACGGTCGAGCAGCAGCTGACGGCTGCGCTCACCTCCGGCCAGGCTGATGCTTCTTCCGATCTCGCTTCCGGCGAGCGCCGTCCGATGCTGCTCCACGATGCCGCGGTCATGGCTCGGTACGGCGGCATGGGCGTCCTGCAACGACTCTCGGACGCCGCGAGGGCCGGCGGGCCGGGACAGCGGGGCCTGTGGCTGCTGTGCTCGGTGGTCGACCCGACCGCGGCACCCAAGCTGGACGGTACGGCTGTCCCGCTGCAGGACCCGGAGGAGTGGGTCAGGCGTCGTGGACGCCTGGGTCACCAACCAGCACCGGGCCGACCGGGATGGCGCCGGGCGGGCGGCGTAGTCGGAGGCTCGATTGCGCGGTTGCGTGGCCGGCTGGTCCCGGTCAGGTGCACGGTCATGCGGTTCCGGGCGGGGGTCAGTGGCTACGCCCGCTCGCCCCGGCTCACCGCATTGGCGGCGGCCACCGCGGCGCTGAGCCGCTCGGCGACCGTGGCCGGCCGAACCCGGGTGGGCTCCGCGTCCCACTCCCGGCCACCGCCGAGGGGGCGCAGTTGCAGGTACGGCCCTTCGGATCCCATCACTTCGCCGATACGGTCCCGCTGCTCGTCGCGGACGACGGTGCCAGGGCTGAGGTGTGTGTGCGGGTCCGGATTCGCGTCCGGGTTCGGGTGTACGTCGTTCACGGCGCCGTCACTTTCCGGAAGGCGACGGTGAGCTGCTGAGCCGTTTCCAGGTTGCAGCGACCCAGCTCGACGAGCGGGCGAGGCGTGGACGTCGTGACCGTGCAGGACGCGAGGTCGACACCGAGGGAAGGCAAGGAGATCCCGAGGGCGGCAAGGGCTTGTTTCAGCTCGCGTACGACTTCGGTGGCGGCGGTGAGCGGGTCAAGAGCCTGGGGCGGGCGCGGGCACTGGCTCTGCTCTCGATGCTCGTCTTGATCCTGCGATGTGCTCATAAGGGACGGTGCCTTTCTTTCGGCCTTCGCTTCAACCGGAGCGAATGTCACTGTTCGCATCCAAAGCGTGACCGTACGGAGCTAGGCTCGCCAGAGAGATCCACCCAGCAACGCCTTTGCGCCGAGGGAGCGTTTGGCCATGACCCAGCCCAAGCACCTGGACCCGTACACCTCACCGAGGACGTTCTACGGCGCGGAACTGCGCCGCCTGCGGGAGGAAGCGACCTGGTCCCAGGAGCAGCTCGGCGAGCGCGTTTTCTGCTCGGGTACATACATCGGGCAGTTCGAGTCGGCGACGAGACGGCCACAGCCGGATCTGTCGAAGCAGCTGGACGGGGTGCTGGGGTCGGGGGAGCATCTGCAGCGGCTGTGCGAGCTCGCCCGGAAGTCCAAGCATCCAGACTATTTTGCGGACGCGGCCGAACTGGAGAAGCAGGCGCAGACGATCAGCGAGTACACACCCATGCTGATCCCCGGTCTGCTCCAGACCGAGGCATACGCACGAGGTCTCACGCGTGCGACGCTCCCGTTCGCTCCGGACGAGGTAGTGGAGCAGCATGTTGCTGCGCGGCTTGAACGATCACGACGCCTCGACAACCCAACCGGCCCGGAGTTGTGGGCAATCGTCCACGAAGCTGCGCTACGGATGCCAGTTGATGATCCCAAGGTGATGCAGGACCAACTGGAACAGCTGGCAGCAACGGCGAGGGGTCACCATCGCGTCATGGTTCAGGTACTGCCCTTCGCTGCGGGTCCGCACCCCCTCATGTACGGCACGGCCATCTTGATGACCTTTACGGATGCCCCGCCCGTCGCATACACCGAGGGCGCCCACACGGGCCAACTCATCGATGACCCGGCGCTGGTAGCGAAGTTCCAGAGGTCATACGATCTCGTCAGGGCCGCCGCTCTGTCGCCGAAGGCGTCCCTGTCTCTGATCGATTCGGCGGCGAAGGACTACACGACACCATGATCACCGCACACGCTCTGAGCATGGCTGTATGGCGCAAGTCGTCCTACAGCAACGGCGAGGGTGGGGCTTGCGTCGAGGTCGCAGACAGCTTCCCCGGTTTTATACCCGTCCGTGACAGCAAAAGCGCCGATGGCCCTGTGGTCGCCATCGCTGTCGAGGCATGGGTACCCTTCGTGACTGCGGTCAAGACCGAAGCCCTCTGAATCTCACGTGCACCCCCAGCCCCGTCACTCACCTGAGAGGCGGGGCTTCCTCGTGGTGAAATGGACGCCTATGTGTCGTCGGGCGCCTCCCGTGACCAAACAACCAAGATGTTGGTGGCTCAGTGATCAACCGCGCGCGGCTGCTCGCCGACCTGCAAGCGCAGGTCACCCAGGTCGAAGCCGATCTCCACGCACAACTCGGTGTGCTCCCGGAGGTCGAGAAGCGACTCCGCGCCGAGCATAAGGGTGCGTTCGACGCCAAGCGGACGGCGGCTTCGGCGGCGGAGTGGATCGGTGAGCGAGTCACGCAGGCGGCCGTGGCCTGGGTACTCGCGTCGGTTCACCGGGGCTCCAGTACCTGTTTCCCGGGACGGCGCGAGGGGACCCCGACATGGCAATACGCGACCACGTACACGTGACCTGAACGACCGATGGATCAGGTGACCGCGCTCCACTTCTGGTTCTGGGCGCCCGTGCAGGTCCAGAGCCGGAGCGGTGTGCGGTTGCTTCCACGCGGATCCGTGGCCTCCACGCATTTGTGAGCCTGAAGGTTGACCAGGTCGTGTGCGGGGTTGAGCCGGAACCTCTGGGAGCCACTGCCGTTGCAGTCGGCCAAATGGATGGCCGCGCCGTTGTCTGTCGAACCGCCCGCGACGTCCAGGCACTTGCCCGAGATCCGGATGATCCTGTCCTCCGAAACGATCTGCCAGAACTGTCTGTCGCTGCTCGAGCAGTCCCGGATCTGCAGCGGCGCGTCTCCAAGGGGGCCGCCGTCAATACACCTGTCGGAGGCGTGACTTTGTATTGCCACGCCTGAAGCAGGCTTGGAGGGGGAAAGGCCCGCTGCCGAAGGACCCGCTGCCGAAGGATCCGCTGTCGTACCGCCCTCGTCGGAGTCCGAGCCCGGTACGAGGAAGGAGACGCACGCGAGCAGGGCTATCGCCAGGCCGGAGCCGGCCAGCAGCGTCCAGCGGAGCCGGCGGGTACGGGTATCCGGACCTCCGGCCTCCTCTCCAAAGGCGTCCCGGCCAACGAACACCAGAGGACCGGAGGGCAGTTGGGCCGCGACGGAGGGGACCGAGGGGGATATGGGGGCGGGCTCGGCAGCAACCGAGGCGGGCAGCTGGGCCGGAACGACCGGCACCGAGGCGGGCAGCTGGGCCGAAACGACCGGGACCGAGGCGGGCACGGGGGCGGGCTTGACCGGGACCGCCGGAGTGAGGAGCCCGGCGTCGGCCTGCAAAACCCGCTGGTACGTCGCCTGAAGCGCCGGCCCGGGATCGACGCCCAGCTCGTCCGCGAGCAGCGTCTGCGCCTCGCGGTAGGTGGCGAGGGCCGCCGCTTGCCGCCCCGAGCGGTACAGGGCGAGCATCAGCATCTCCCGGAACCGCTCGTCCAGCGGATGCTCGGCGACCAGACCGGTCAGCTCCGAGGCCGCCTTCTCATGGCTACCCAGGTCGAGTTCGACCGTCAGCCGGACCGCCTCCGCCGACAGACGCAACTCGTCAAGCCGTTGCCGCTGGCTGTCCGCGTACTCGCCCCGGACACCGGCCAACGCCGTTCCCCGCCACAGACCGAGCGCATCACCCAGGCACCTCGCCGCGCCTCGGGCGTCTCCCGCACCTCGTGCCCGCTCGGCCTGGGCGAACAGCTCCCGGAAGTGGCTCAGATCCAGCTCGCCCGGCGAGGTGAGTTGATAGCCGTCGGCCGCGGCACGGATCACGGACGATGCGGTGTCCCCGGCGGGCTCCAACACCTTACGGAGCCGGTGGATGTAGGTACGCAGAATGCCACGAGCGGAGGCCGGTGCTTCGGTCCCCCACACCGCGTCGACGAGCCTGCCCACCGACACCTGCGAGCCTTCGGCCAGCAGCAGCACAGCCAGCACCGCCCGCTGTTGGGGCGGGCCGAGCGCGATCTCGTCCGGGCCGCGCCATGCCCTGACCGGTCCCAGAAGCGAGAACCGTAAGTGCTCTTTCAACCAGCACCCTCCTTCAGGGATGCCCGTCCTGTGGACGTTCACGTATTTCCCCGGGGCTGAGTTCACGTAATTCCCCAGCCCCGGGCGCCGATGGCGTCTACTTGACCGACGGCTTGGCGGGCTT
>NZ_JARXYX010000038.1 GCF_029893585.1 Streptomyces sp. LBL | reverse complement strand
CGGTAAGCGGTCTCGGCGTCGCGCAGGGACTGCTGGAGGACGACCGCGGAGACCTCGCCCAGCCAGGACCGTTCCGCTGTCCGCTTGGCCTCGGTAATCAGCCTCTTCGACAGCTCTGCGGCCTTGGGGAACGGCTGCTCGGCCTTGCGGGCGTCTTCACGGGCGCGGACCGCGTCGTTGAACACGACACGGGCGCATCCGAACGCCTTCGCCAACGCCCTCTGCTGGCCGGTGTCCGGGTACAACCTGAAGGCGTACCTGAGCTGCATGACGATCACGATACATACTTGGGTTATGGCTGAGATGCAGAAGATCAGAACTGGTAGGCACTGTACTTTCGTGATGCACGTCCACTTGGTCTTCGTGACCAAGTTCCGGCATAAAGTGTTCACGGATGATCATCTGACGCGTATGGAGGAGATCATGCGCTCGGTGTGTGCGGACTTCGAGTGCGAACTGGTGGAGTTCAACGGCGAGAACAACCACGTCCACCTGCTGGCGAACTTCCCGCCCAAGATCGCCGTGACCAAACTGGTCAACTCCCTCAAGGGTGTCTCCTCCCGCCGCCTGCGCCTGGGGGTACCGCCCGGCCGAAGGCTGGGGGAGAGTTCCCCGACCTGGAACGGCACTACTGGCGGGCCAACAAGCTCTGGTCCGGGTCCTACTTCGCCGGAACCGTCGGTGGCGCCCCGCTCTCCGTGGTCAAGCAGTACATCGAACAGCAGAACCGGCCGGTGTGAGCGCCGCCCGGCTCCGCCGGACTTGAATCCGCGACGCTCCGCGTCGCCACCACCAGATTCGCCTCACCACCGGCCTGAAGGCCGATGCACTGCGAATGAATCCCGGTAGCTCTTATGTCATCCAGGCAGCCGGTACTCCCTCGTGCGCGACCCGTTCTGGCGGCCTTTCCTCAGCCCGGTCGCGGACCGCGACGCCCAGCACGTGTTCGAGATGACCGACCTGATGCTGTACGCCTTCCAGGGGCGGACGGATCTGCTGAACCCGCTGGGTGACTGAGCGCGGACGGTCCGGTCAGCGGCGACGACACCTGCGGGCGAGCCCGAACGGGTCAGCCGAAAGGCTCAGCCCCGGACGGCCCAGCCCCGAACGGGTCAGCCCCGGTGCCGTCGCCGTTGTCGCACCGTAGGTTCGGGGCCATGCGCTCCGTCGTCGTCGCCGCTCTGGTGTCCGCGTCCCTGCTCGGCCTCGGTGCCGCACCGGGCGGTTCGCCGCCGCCCCTGCCCTCTCCCCTGCCCCTGCCCCTGCCCGCGCGGATGGCCGACACCGGGGGCGGCAGCCAACTGATCACCGCGGTGGCCGCGAAGACCGGCTCCACGTCGGGGACGCTGACGTGGTGGGAACGGCACAACGGGCGGTGGGCGAAGGCCGGTTCGGCGGCCGCCCGGTTCGGGGCGAAGGGGCTCGTCGAGGGGGCCGCGCGCCGGCAGGGGACGAACACGACGCCCACCGGGCTGTACGGCCTGCCGTACGCCTTCGGGATCAAGGAGGCGCCGGGAGGGACGACGTACGGGTACCGGGCGGTTCGGAAGAATTCCTGGTGGTGTCAGGACAATGACTCGCGGTTCTACAACCGGTGGGTGGAGCCGAGACCCGCGGACTGCCGTGCGGGTGAGTCGGAGCGGTTGATCTCGTACGAGCAGCAGTACGCGTACGCGTTCGTCATCGGGTTCAACTACGAGAAGCCGGTGCGGGGGCGGGGGGCCGGGATCTTTCTGCATGTCAACGGGCGTGGGGCCACGGCCGGCTGTGTGTCGGTGTCCGCGGCGGCGATGCGGCGGATGCTGCGGTGGGCCGAGCCGTCCAAGAAGCCGCACATCGCGGTGGGGACGGCGGGAGGCGGTACCGCGATCACGCGGTACTGAGCGTGACCGTGAACGTCGTCGCGCCGGGACGGCTCTCCAGGCTCACGCGCCCGCCGTGCGCCTCCACCACCGCCGCCACGATCGACAGGCCCAGGCCCGCACCGCCGCCCGGGGACCCGGACTTGCGGCGGTCGGCTCTGGTGAAGCGTTCGAAGACGCCGGGGCGGAGGTCTTCGGGGACCCCGGGGCCGTTGTCGTGAACCTTCAGAACGGCTGAGGGGCCCTCGGCGCCCGGGGTGATGTCCAGGATCACCGTCACCTTCGTGCCCACGGGTGTGTGCAAACGGGCGTTGGCCAACAGGTTGGCCAACACCTGTTGCAGGCGGTGTGCGTCGCCCGGCACGGTCACCGGGTCCTCCGGAAGGTCCAGCTCCCACTGGTGGCCGGGGCTCGCCGCCCGGGCGTCGGTGACCGCGTCGAGGATCAGGCGGGTGAGGTCGACGGGGGCGCGTTCCAGCGGACGGCCCGCGTCCAGGCGGGCCAGCAGCAGCAGATCGTCGACCATTTCGCCCATCCGGGACGACTCGGCGGCGATGCGGTCCAGGGCCCGGGTGACCTCCGGCGGCACCGGGCCCGGGTGCAGCAGCGCCAGCTCGGCGTGACCGCGTACCGACGCGACCGGGGTGCGCAACTCGTGGCTGGCGTCGGCGGCGAAGCTGCGCAGCCGTTCCTCGCTGGCATGGCGTTTCGTGAGCGCGTCCTCGACATGGCCGAGCATCCGGTTGAAAGCCCCGGCGACCCGGCCCACCTCGCTGCGCGGGTCCGACTCGGGGACCCGGGGCGGGAGGGTCACCTCGCCGCTGGCCAGCGGGAGTTCACTGACCCGGGTGGCGGTGGCGGCGACCCGGCTCAGCGGCCTGAGCGACCAGCGCACCCAGAGGGCGCCCGCGACGCCGGTGGCGGTGAGGGCCGCGCCGAAGACGATCGCGGCGACCAGTTCCAGGCGGTGGACGGTGGCCTTCACCGGCTCCAGGGGCAGGCCGGTGATCAGGACGTCACCGTCGACGCCCTGGGACGCCCTGACCCGGTAGGCGTCGAGTGCGGACAGGTGGACGCTGTGGCCCCGGCCGTCGCGCGGGACCGCGCTCAGTTGACGCGTGTCCCGTGGTGTCAGGGGGACGTCGGTGACGGTTCCCGGCCGGACGACTGCCGCGTTGGTGACCGCGTCGCCGACCAGGCGGGCGCCGAACGTCCCCGTCGTCTGCCTGCGGGTGTCGCCGTGCTCGTCACCGTCGTGATCGTCGGGCAGCCTCCCGCCGTGTTCCAGGCTCTCCGGGAACTGGTTCCCGGCCTGGTCGAGCTGCTCGTCGAGACGACTGGTGAGGAATCCGTTCAGCTCGACGACGGCGGCCACGCCGACGGCGGCGCAGCTGACCGCCAGCAGCACCACCAGACCGAAGGTGAGACGGGCCCGCAGGGTGCGTGGTCGCGGCAGGCGCCGCAGGGTGGGGCGCCTGAGCGTGGGGCGCCGCAGGGTGGGACGTGGCAGGCCCCGCAGGAACCTCATGCGGTCACCGGCTTGAGCACGTACCCGGCCCCGCGGACCGTGTGGATCATGGGCTCCCGGCCGGCGTCCACCTTCTTGCGCAGGTACGAGATGTACAGCTCGACGACGTGGGCACGGCCGCCGAAGTCGTACGACCAGACCCGGTCGAGGATCTGCGTCTTGCTGAGCACCCGCCGCGGATTGCGCATGAGGAAGCGAAGGAGCTCGAACTCGGTCGGGGACAGCTCGATCAGCTCCCCCGATCGGGTCACCTCGCGGGCCTCCTCGTCCATGACCAGGTCACCGACGGTCAGCCGCGGCCCCTCGTCCAGCTGTCGGGCCATGCCGGCGCGGCGCAGCAGTCCGCGCAGCCTGGCCACGACCTCCTCCAGGCTGAAGGGCTTGGTGACGTAGTCGTCGCCGCCCGCCGTGATGCCCGCGATGCGGTCCTCCACCGCGTCCCGCGCGGTGAGGAACAGCACGCAGACGTCCGGCTTGACGGTGTGCAGCGAGCGCAGCACGGCGAAGCCGTCGGTGTCGGGGAGCATCACGTCGAGGACGACGGCGTCGGGCATCAGCTCCCTGGCCTCCGTCAGCGCCGAGGCGCCGTCGCCGGCCGAGCGGACCTGCCAGCCCTCGTAGCGCAGGGCGCCGGAGAGCACCTCGGCGAGGTCGGGGTCGTCGTCGACGACGAGGACGCGCAGCGGGGTGCCGTCGGGGCGGGTGAGCGCGGGGCGGCCGGAAGGAATGGTGTGCATGGCCCTTCCAGGATCACCCCTCGCGCGGGCGGCGGGCGGCGGGCCGGCCTCTGAGTTTCCTGTGAGTGAGGTCGGAGGGTGCCCGTTCAGAGGGTGCTGAGAGGTTCGGGCCGCAGAGTTGCGTCCAGGACAGGCGAAAGGACGTACCTAATGACCACCGCGTACGAACGGCGGACGGCACCGGCCGTGACGCCGACCGCACGCCGCTCCCCCGCGGGCCCGGTGCTCGCCCTGCTGTGGGCGGGTGCGGCGGCCGTCGTGGCCCTGTGGTGGGCGGACACCGGTTCGGTGGTGGGCGCGGCGGGGTGGCTGACCGGGGCCGGGCGGATCGCCGGGCTGCTGTGCGGGTACGCCTGTGCAGTGCTCGTCGCTCTGATGGCGCGCGTTCCGCTGTTGGAGCGACGGATCGGCTCCGACCGGGTGGCCCGCTGGCACGCCATGGCCGGCCGGTACACCGTCTGTCTGCTGGTCGCGCACATCACGCTGATCCTCCTCGGATACGCGGCCCAGGACCGCGCCTCGCTGTGGCACGAGACGGTCACGGTGGTCCTCGACTACCCGGACATGCTGAAGGCGTCCTTCGGCACGGTCATCCTGTTCGCGGTGGGTATCACCTCGGCGCGCGCCGCACGGCGACGGCTCAGCCACGAGTTCTGGTACTACGTCCACCTGCTCACGTACGTCGCCGTCTTCCTCGCCTTCTTCCACCAGCTGACGCTGGGCAACGACCTCAGCGGCAACGCCCTGGCCACAGCCGCCTGGTACGCGCTGTACCTGGGTGTCGCGGCCCTGGTGGTCTGGTTCCGGTGCCTCGTGCCTGTGCGGCTGAACGTGCGCCACCGGCTGCGGGTGGAGTCCGTGCACCGGGAGGCGCCGGGCGTGTACTCCGTCGTCGTACGGGGACAGCGGCTGGACGAGCTGGGTGCGCGGGCGGGGCAGTTCTTCCGCTGGCGGTTCCTCGGCGGGGGCATGGGCTGGACATCGACGCCGTACTCGCTGTCGGCACCGCCCCGCCAGGACCTGATGCGGATCACCGTCAAGGCCCTCGGCGACCACAGCGCGGCCGTCTCCCGGCTGCGGCCCGGCACGCGGGTGTGGGCGGAGGGCCCGTACGGGTCCCTGACCGCGGACCGGCAGACCGCCCGGAAGTCCCTGCTGATCGCGGGCGGCGTCGGCATCACCCCGCTGCGGGCCCTTTTCGAGACGCTGCCCGGCCACGTCACCCTCCTCTACCGGGCGCGTACGGCCGAAGACCTCGCCCTCGGCGGCGAGCTGGAGGACATCGCACGGTGGCGCGGCGCACAGCTGCTGTACGCGCTCAACGGGCCGGACGGGCGGCGCCCGAGCCTCACGGCCCAGTCCCTGCGTGCGACCGTCCCCGACCTCGCCGGGCACGACGTCTATGTCTGCGGGCCGGACGGCTTCGCCCGCGAGCTGTACGAGGCGCTGCGCGCGGCCGGTGTGCCGGACCGTCGTATCCACCACGAGTCGTTCGATCTGTGAGGTCCCGGAGTGCACGCGTTGAAGAAGAACCGCCCGCTGCGCCGGATCGTGCTGGCGAGCGCCGCCACCGTCTCCGGGATGGTGATGCTGCTGTCGCTGAAGCCGCACTCGACGCCGACGGCGGCCCTGGCCGTACCCGCGCCGTCGAGCAGTTCGAGCAGTTCCGGCGGATCGAACGGGTCCGCCGGATCGAACGGGACGAGTGGCTCCGCCACCGGCACGAAGACCGTCACCGGCGACACGATCCAGACCCGCTGGGGCCCCGTCCAGGTCCGCATCACCCTCAAGAACGGCAGACTCACCCAGGTGACGGCGGTCTCCTACCCCACGGACAACCCCCGGGACCAGGAGATCAACAGCTACGCCCTTCCCAGGCTGCGCGGTGAGGCCCTCGAAGCCCAGAGCGCGCACATCGACGCCGTCTCGGGGGCCACGTACACGAGTGACGGTTACCGCCAGTCACTCCAGTCCGCACTGGACTCGGCACGCGGCTGAACACACCGGCGTCGGGGCACGTACCTGTGGGCCAAGGGACCACCTCGCCACCCCCTTGCCCCGTCCCCGGAGGAACCGTGACCACGACGCTCGCAGGCGGCCGCGCCGCCCGCCGCCAGACGATGCGCCGCATCCGCCCGCGCCGCTCACCGGCGACCCTCCTGCTGATCATCGTCTGGGCCGGCGCGGCGGGCGTGCTGTGGCTGTGGTGGTCCAACACCCCGTCGATCAGCGACAACAACGGCAAGATCCTCAACGCGGGCCGGATCACAGGTCTGCTCGCCGGCTATCTGATGGCGCTCGTCGTGCTGCAGATGGCCCGGGTGCCCGCGCTGGAGCGCCGGGTGGGTTCCGACCGGGTGGCACGCTGGCACGCGATGAGCGGTCGCTACACGCTCTGCCTGACCCTCGCCCACGTCTTCCTGATCATGTGGGGCTATGCCCTCCAGGCCGGCAAGGGCCTCGGCGACATCGTCCAGCAGACCATCGACTCCATCAACCAACTGCCCGACATGGGCAAGGCCGCCATCGGTGTCGGCGTGCTGTTCTTCATCGGGCTGATCTCGATCGGCCCGGTCCGCCGCCTGATCCCGTACGACACCTGGTACCACGTGCACCTGCTGACGTACGCGGCGGTGTTCCTGACGTTCTGGCACCAGCTGACCACCGGCAACGACTTCGCGGTCGAGCCCGTCGCGAAGACCGTCTGGTACGGGCTGTACGGCTCGGTGACGGCCCTGGTGGTCTGGTACCGGATCCTCACTCCGATCCGGCTGAACCTGCGCCACCGGATGCGCGTCGAGGCGGTCATCGAGGAGACCCCCGGCATCGTGTCGGTGCTGATCGGCGGGCGGAAGCTGCACCGGATGGGCGCTGAGGCCGGCCAGTTCTTCCGCTGGCGGTTCCTGGCGCCGGGCATGCGGTTCAGCTCGCACCCGTACTCACTGTCGGCGGCCCCGCGCCCCGGCATGCTGCGGATCACGGTGAAGGCGATCGGCGACCACAGCGAACGGCTGCGCGAGCTGAGGCCCGGCACCAAGGTGTGGGCCGAGGGACCGTACGGCGCGCTGACCGCGTCCCGCCGCAGCCGCGGCAAGGTGCTGCTCGTCGCGGGCGGCGTCGGCATCACCCCGATGCGGGCGCTGTTCGAGACGCTGCCCGGCGCGGCCGGTGACATCACCCTCCTCTACCGGGCCAACAGCACCCAGGACCTGGCCCTGTGGGACGAGTTGGCCACGATCGCCGACGAGCGCGGGGCCCGGCTGATGTACGCGGTCAACAGCCCGGACGGGGAGCGCCCCGACATCTCGGCGGACCGGCTGCGGCAGAAGTTGCCGGACATCGAAAAGCACGACGTCTTCATGTGCGGGCCGACCGGCTTCGCGCAGTCCGTGTACGAAGCACTGCGCGGCGCGGGTGTGCCCGCCCGCCGTATCCATCACGAGTCGTTCGAGATGTGAGCGACGGGATTCAGGAGCTGTTGAAGCGATGAGGAAGAGTCACCCCGTACGACGCGTCGTGCTCGCGACCGCCGCCACCGTGTCCGGCGTCGTGCTGCTGCTGTCACTGAAACCGTCGTCCGACCCGGCCTCCGCGGCGGCCGGCGGCGCAGCGCCCCAGCCACCGCTGGCGCAGGAGTCGGCCCAGGGCGGTGCCCAGGCCGCCGGGACCGGCACGGTCACCGGAGACGCGGCCCAGACCCAGTACGGCGCCGTGCAGGTCCGGCTGACCGTCGCGGGCGGCAAGATCACCAAGGCGGAGGCGGTCCAGGCTCCCAAGGGCGGCACCAGCGACCAGAAGACCGCCCTCTCCGTGCCCAAGCTCAACCAGGAAGCGGTCGCCGCGCAGAACGCGGAGATCGACGCGGTGTCGGGGGCCACGTACACCAGCAACGGCTACAAGCAGTCCCTGCAGTCGGCGCTGGACAAGGCGAAGGCGGCGTCCTCCCAGGGTTCCTCCCAGGACCAGGGTTCCTCCCAGAACCAGGACGCGGGCAGCGCTCAGGCCGCCAAGACCGTGACCGGTGCCGTCGCCCAGACCCAGTACGGCCCGGTCCAGGTCCGTATCACGGTCGCGGGCGGCAAGATCACCAAGGCGGAGGCGGTCCAGGCTCCCAAGGGCGGCACCAGCGACCAGAAGACCGCCCTCTCCGTGCCCAGGCTCAACCAGGAAGCCGTGGCGGCGGGCAGCTCGGACATCGACTCGGTCTCCGGGGCCACGTACACCAGCGCCGGGTACAAGCAGTCCCTGCAGTCGGCGCTGGACCAGGCCGGTGGGTGACACGGTGGCCGAACCGGCACAAGCTCCCGCCGCGGTACGTCATGTGGAGGAGGTCATGGGGACGGTCTTCTCCTTTGACGTCCGCGGCGGGGATCCCGAGGCCGTCCGGGCGGCCTTGCGGGAGGCGGTCGACGGGCTGCACCGGGTCAACGAGGTGTTCACGACCTACCGCGACGACAGCCAGGTCTCCCGCCTGGCCCGGGGCGACCTCACCGTCGAGGAGTGCGATCCGCTGGTCGCCGAGGTGCTCGCCCTGGGCGCCGAGGCGGAACGGACGAGCGACGGCTGGTTCAGCATGCGCTACGAGGGCCGCCTCGACCCCACCGGCATCGTCAAGGGCTGGGCCGCGGAACGCGCGGCCCGCCGGATGGCCGAGTCCGGCGCGACCGGAGTGAGCGTCAACGGCGGCGGAGACGTCCAGATGTTGGGCGTGCCCGGCCCCGAGCGCCCCTGGCGGGTCGGCGTCTCGGACCCGCTCCGCCCGGGCGGTCTGGCAGCGGTCATCTCGGCCGCGGGGGCCTTGGAGCTGGCGGTCGCCACGTCCGGCACCGCGGAACGCGGCGCCCACATAGTCGACCCCCGCACCGGCCGCTCCGCGGTGACCGACCTCGTCGCGGTGACCGTGGTCGCCCCCCAACTGACCTGGGCGGACTGCTGGGCGACGGCGGCCTTCGCGAGGGGTTCCCGGGAGGCGCTGGGCTGGCTGGAGAGCCTGCCCGACGTGGAGGCGTTGCTGATCACGGCGGGCGACGAGGTGCGGTGCACTAAAGGCCTGGCAGCTCGACTGGGGTGAGTGCGTCTCCCCCAGGGCGCGGGGCTGTGTCGATGTGCGCCTCCGCAGCGTGAGCGCGACCGGCCACGCGATGTGCGGCTCCCCCGCGTGAGCGCGCCCGGCCACAGAAGCCCCGCAGCCGGCGGCCCGCGACGGGCCCCGCCCCCTCAGCTTGTTGTTCAACCTCGCCGGGTCAGGTGACCCGGCGAGGTTGAACAACAAGCTCAGTTGCCGTTCTGGGCCGACCTCAGCAGGTGATCCGCCAATGCCTGTCCCCCCACCGGATCCCGGCTGATCAACAACAACGTGTCGTCACCGGCGATGGTCCCCAGGATGTCGTGCAGCTCCGCCTGATCGATGGCCGAGGCGAGGAACTGGGCCGCGCCCGGCGGGGTACGAAGAACCACCAGGTTCGCCGAAGCCTCCGCGGAGATCAACAGCTCCGCCGACAGCCGCCGCATCCGCTCCTCCTTCGCCGACCCTCCCAGCGGCACCCGGGGGGTACGGAATCCCCCCTCGCTCGGCACCGCGTAGATCAGGTCGCCGTCGGTGTTACGGATCTTCACCGCGTTCAGCTCGTCCAGATCCCGGGAGAGCGTCGCCTGTGTGACGCTCAGCCCGTCATCGGCCAGCAACTTCGCCAACTGGCTCTGCGAACGCACCGGTTGCCGGTTGAGGATGTCCACGATCCGGCGGTGCCGGGCGGTGCGGGTCTGCGGAAGGGCAGGCCCGGCGGTCTGCTCGTGATCCTGCGCCTGGCTCATCGTCGTCTCATTCTCCGGATCATCCGTCCCCCTTGGCCGCGTCCAGGATGCCGGGCAGCGCCTGAAGAAACGCGCTCACTTCCGCGTCGCCGAGATTCAGCGGCGGCATGAGCCGTACCACCTCGGGGGTGGGCGCGTTCACCAGGAAACCGGCGTCCTGAGCCGCCTGCTGCACCGTCGGCGCGAGCGACTCGGTGAGCACGATACCCAGCAGCAGGCCCGCACCCCGGACATGGGCGATCAACGGATGTCGAGAGCCGCCGTCGGCGCCCTCGATTCCGTCCCGCAGCTTCTCGCTCTGCCGCTTGACGTTCTCCAGCAGCCCGTCGCCGGCGATGGTGTCGAGTACGGCGAGTCCGGCCGCGCAGGCGATCGGGTTGCCGCCGAAGGTCGTACCGTGCTGCCCCGGCTGGAGCAGTTCGGCGGCGCGTCCGAAGGCCACGGTCGCGCCGAGCGGCAGTCCGCCGCCCAGTCCCTTCGCCAGCGTGACGACGTCCGGCAGGACACCCTCGTGGGCCTGGTACTCGAACCAGTGCCCGGTCCGTCCGATCCCGGTCTGCACCTCGTCCAGCACCAGCAGCGATCCGGTCGCCGCTGTGATCGCCCGGGCCGCCTTGAGGTAGCCGACCGGGGGCACCACGACCCCGTTCTCGCCCTGGATCGGCTCGATGATCACAAGGGCGGTCTCCTCGGTGACCGCGGCGGCCAGCGCCTGCGGGTCGCCGTACGGCACATGGGTCACGTCGCCGGGCAGCGGCAGGAAGGGCTCCTGCTTGCCGGGCTGCCCGGTGAGGGCGAGGGCACCCATGGTCCGGCCGTGGAAGCCGCCCTCGGTGGCCACCATGTGGGTCCGCCCGGTCAGCCGGCCGATCTTGAACGCGCCCTCGTTGGCCTCGGCGCCCGAGTTGCAGAAGAACACCTTGCCGTCGCGGCCGAAGCGCTGGATGAGCCGTTCGGCGAGCGCGACGGGCGGCTCGGCGATGAAGAGGTTGGAGACGTGCCCGAGGGAGGCGATCTGCGTGCTGACCGCCTCGACGATCGCCGGGTGGGCGTGGCCGAGCGCGTTGACCGCGATGCCGCCGACGAAGTCGACGTACTGCTTGCCGTCGGCGTCCCACAGCTTGGCGCCCTCGCCGCGCACGAGGGGCAGCCGGGGGGTGCCGTAGTTGTTCATGAGCGTGCCCTGCCACCGTGCGGTCAGTTCCTCGTTGCTCATGACTCCCCCTCTTGCTCGTCGGGCACGACCATCGTGCCGATTCCTTCGTCCGTGAAGATCTCCAGCAGGATCGAGTGCTGGACCCGGCCGTCGATGACGCGGGCGGTGTTGACGCCGTTGCGTACGGCGTGCAGACAGCCCTCCATCTTCGGCATCATGCCGGAGCTCAACTCCGGCAGCAGCTCCTCCAGTTGGGAAGCGGTGAGACGGCTGATCACCTCGTCGCTGTTCGGCCAGTCCTCGTAGAGGCCCTCCACGTCCGTGAGGACCATGAGCGTTTCGGCGCCCAGTGCGGCAGCGAGCGCCGCGGCCGCCGTGTCGGCATTGACGTTGTAGACACGCCCCCCGTCACCGTCGTCCTGGCTTCGGGCGATCGACGAGACGACCGGGATACGACCGTCGGCGAGCAGTGCCTCGATCGCGCCCGTGTCGATCGCGGTGATCTCACCCACCCGCCCGATGTCGACCGACTCGCCGTCGATCACCGGCTGGTGCTTGGTCGCGGTGATGGTGTGCGCGTCCTCGCCCGTCAACCCCACGGCCAGCGGGCCGTGTTGGTTGAGCAGTCCGACCAGCTCGCGCTGCACCTGTCCGGCGAGCACCATGCGTACGACGTCCATGGCGTCCTCGGTGGTGACCCGCAGGCCCGCCTTGAACTCGCTGACGATGCCGTGCTTGTCGAGGGCGGCGCTGATCTGCGGGCCGCCGCCGTGCACGACGACGGGCTTGAGGCCGGCGTGGTGCAGGAACACGACGTCCTGGGCGAACGCGGACTTCAGGTCCTCGTCGATCATGGCGTTGCCGCCGAACTTGATGACCACCGTCTTGCCGTTGTGCCGCACCAGCCAGGGCAGCGCCTCGATGAGGATCTGGGCCTTGGGCAGGGCGGTGTGCTTACGCGTAGTGCTCACGACGAGTACGCGCTGTTCTCGTGGACGTATTCGGCGGTGAGATCGTTGGTCCAGATGGTGGCGGTCTCGGAGCCGGCAGCGAGGTCGGCGACGATGTGCACCTCGCGGTAGCGCATGTCGACCTTGTCCCGGTCCTCGCCGACACCGCCGTTCTTGCAGACCCAGACGCCGTTGATGGCGACGTTCAACCGGTCCGGCTCGAAGGCGGCCTTGGTGGTACCGATCGCGGACAGGACACGGCCCCAGTTGGGGTCCTCGCCGTGGATCGCGCACTTCAGGAGGTTGTTGCGGGCGATGGAGCGGCCCACCTCGACGGCGTCGTCCTCACTCGCGGCGTTGCGGACCTCGACCTTGATGTCCTTGCTCGCGCCCTCCGCGTCCCGGATCAGCTGCTGTCCGAGGTCGTCGCAGACGGTCCGTACGGCCTCGGCGAACTCGGCGTACTCCGGGGTGACTTCGGCGGCGCCGGAGGCTAGCAGCAGCACGGTGTCGTTGGTGGACATGCAGCCGTCGGAGTCGACGCGGTCGAAGGTCGTCCGCGTGGCGGCGCGCAGGGCCTTGTCCAGTACGCCGCTGTCGACGTCCGCGTCGGTGGTGAGGACGACCAGCATCGTGGCGAGACCCGGGGCGAGCATGCCCGCGCCCTTGGCCATGCCGCCGACGGTCCAGCCTCCCCCAGACTCCGTCCGGGGGGACCCCCAGGTCACGACGGACGTCTTGTGGACGGTGTCGGTGGTCTTGATGGCGATGGCGGCCTTCTCGCCGCCGTGCTCACTCAGGGCCTTTGCCGCCTGCTCGACTCCCGGCAGCAGCTTGTCCATCGGGAGCAGGACACCGATGAGTCCGGTGGAGGCGACGGCGACCTCGCCGGCCCCCAGTCCGAGCACGTCCGCGACCTTCTCGGCGGTGGCATGCGTGTCCTGGAAACCCTTGGGCCCCGTACAGGCGTTGGCGCCCCCGGAGTTGAGGACGACGGCGGTCAGCTCGCCGCCCTTGAGGACCTGCTCCGACCAGAGCACCGGTGCGGCCTTGACGCGGTTGGAGGTGAAGACGCCCGCGGCGGCGCGGCGGGGCCCGGTGTTGACCACGAGGGCCAGGTCCGGGTTGCCGTTCTCCTTGATTCCGGCGGCGATTCCGGCCGCCGTGAATCCCTGTGCTGCCGTGACGCTCACGGTGCGACTCCGATCGTGGAAAGACCGAGCTCCTCGGGAAGCCCGAGGGCGATGTTCATGCTCTGGACGGCACCGCCGGCGGTGCCCTTGGTCAGGTTGTCGATGGCGCTGATCGCGATGATGCGTCCCGCGACCTCGTCGTACGCGACCTGCACCTGAACGGCGTTGGAACCGTAGACGGACGCCGTGGCGGGCCACTGGCCCTCCGGCAGCAGATGGACGAAGGGCTCGTCGGCGAATGCCTTCTCGTAGGCGGCCCGGACGGACTCGGCCGTGACGCCCTCCTTGGCGGCGGCGCTGCACGTGGCGAGGATCCCGCGGGGCATCGGCGCGAGGGTGGGCGTGAAGGAGACCACGACCCGCTCCCCCGCCGCCGCGCTGAGGTTCTGGATCATCTCGGGCGTGTGCCGGTGGACGCCGCCGACGCCGTACGGCGACATGGAACCCATGACCTCGCTGCCCAGCAGGCCGGGCTTGGGCGTCTTGCCCGCGCCGGAGGTGCCGGAGGCGGCGACGATCACGGCCTCGGCCTCGGCGAGTGCGGCGGCGTACGCCGGGAACAGGGCCAGGGAGACGGCGGTGGGGTAGCAACCCGGTACCGCGATGCGCTTGGCCCCCTCCAGCGCGGCCCGGCCACCCGGCAGCTCGGGGAGGCCGTACGGCCAGGTGCCGGCGTGCGGGGAGCCGTAGAACTTCTCCCAGTCGGCCGCGTTCTCAAGCCGGAAGTCGGCGCCCATGTCGACGACGAGCACGTCCGGGCCGAGCTGCTCGGCGACGGCGGCGGACTGCCCGTGCGGAAGGGCGAGGAAGACGACGTCGTGTCCGGCGAGGACCTCGGCGGTGGTCTCCTGGAGGACACGGTCGGCCAGCGGCAGCAGGTGCGGCTGGAGCGCGCCGAGTTTCTGACCCGCGTTGGAGTTCCCGGTCAGGGCGCCGATCTCGACCTCGGGGTGCGTCAGGAGCAGCCGCAGGAGCTCCCCGCCCGCATATCCACTCGCTCCGGCCACCGCCGCGCGTACCGCCATGTCATCCTCCTTCTAGATGGCATGACTATACGTTTCATTGCACGTTTATGCAATCCATGCTGACCATCCCGGCCTGTGTGGTCGCGGAGCTGTGATCCTGAATGACCTGGTCGTGCAGTCGTGCCGTATGCCGGCGATCCAGCCGTCGCCGGTCGGCCGGGTTGAAGTGCTTCTCCAGTTCAGGAGAGCAAGGGCAGGCATAGTCGAAGCCAGGGCCGCCGGGGTGCGCGACGAGCACTGGACCCCTCCCGGCCACGTGGTGATTCATCCGGATGCCGTCGACGCTCAAGGAGCTCATACGATGTGCTTCCTGCCCGTTCAGACGGGTTGTGCCTGACGGGCCCCAAGCTGTACCTGCCGCCGAATCGGGCATGGCCTCCGGGCACGCGGCAACGGATGGGACGGGAGTGGAGCGGGATGGGCGAGTTCTGGCCAGTGCCGGATGTGCTGAGATATCTCGCCGGGAGCTGGCGAGTCGAACGGTCGGCACGGGATCTGGCGAGCGGCGGAGCAGGGGAGTTCACCGGGACGACCCGTTTCGGCCCACTGGACGGCGGTGGCGGACTGCTGCACCGGGAATCCGGAACGTTCGTGTGGCAGGGCGTGCCACGTCCCGCCGAGCGCACCCTGTGCTTCCTGTCCGGGAGTTCACCGGCCAGGGCGGACGTGCGCTTCGCCGACGGCCGTCCCTTCCACGACCTGGACCTGACCACCGGGCACCACGTCGCCGACCATCCTTGCTCGGCCGACCTCTACCGCGGCGAGTTCACCGTTCTGTCCGCGGACCACTGGCGGACGGTGTGGCGGGTGCGCGGCCCCGCCAAGGATCTCGCGCTGACCACTGACTACGCCCGCGAGGACTGAGTGGTCACGCCGTCGAAGCGGAGGTTCCAGCGCCCGGCCCGGCCGGTGACGGCGGTCGTCGACAGGGGCCGAACGTCGATGTTCCAGTAGGTCGAGGGCGGCGCCCGGAGCACGTGGACCAGGGCGGCGCGGATGACTGAGGGCTCGGCCACGGCGACGATCCGGCCGCCGTCCTCGAAGGGCCGGGTGTCGAGCCAGTCGCCGACCCGGGAGATGAACGCCGCCAGCGACTCACCGCCGTGCGGGACGGCCCGCGGGTCGGCGAGCCAGGCGTCCACGGCCGCCGGCTCACGCGCCATCGCCTCGCCGAGCGTCAGTTGGCGCCAGCGCCCCATGTCACAGTCCCTCAGGGCGAGTTGCACGAGCGGCGCATAGCCGAGGGCCTCCCCGGTGACGCGGCTGCGCGGGGTCGGCGAGCAGTAGCGCAGTTCGGCCGCCGCGAGCGGGATCAGGTCGTGGGCGACCCGCTGCACCTCGTCCCATCCGGCCTGGTCCAGCGGACGGTCGTCCTCGAAGCGTTCCGCCAGCAGCGGGGAACTGCGTGCGGCGGCGACGAACGTGACCCGAAGTGGCATGCGGCGATCGTGCGGCGCCGAAGTGCGCAGGTCAAGAGGTGTTACCTGAGAGTTGCCCCGAGCCGGTGGCCGGAAATCAACGTCAGGCACGCCCGTCTCCGGCGGCTAGAGCACCTCGTCGCACGCGGTACGGAGACGTCGTACCCCCTCCACGATCTCTCCCGCGCCCGCCACCGCCGCGAAGCTCAGCCGGATGTGGCCGGCGGAGGATTCGGCGCTGAAGTACGGGCGGCCGGGGGTGATCGCGACGCCCGCCCGGAGGGCGGCGGACATGAGGGCCGGCTCCTGCCCGGAGCCGAAAGCCTGGGAGGTGCCCCCCGTGCCGTCGGGCAGCCGGAGCCACAGGTGGTAGCCGCCCGACGGAACATGGGGCAGGGCCAGTTCGGGCAGTTCGAGTCGCAGCGCGGCCGTCATGGTGTCGCGGCGGGTCTTCAACTCGGCCGAGATCGCGCGCAGATGGCGGGGCCAGGCAGGCGAGCCGACCAGTTCGAGCGCCGCCTCCTGCATCGGCCGGGGGACGAAGAAGCTGTCGACGACCTGGATGGCGCGCAGCCGCTCCAGCACCGGACCGCGCGCGGCGAGCGCACTGACCCGGAAGCTGGGTGAGGTCGCCTTGGTCAGCGAGGAGACGTGGACGACGACTCCGTCGGGGTCGTCGGCGGCGAGCGGACGCGGCAGCTCGCCCGCGTCCTCGTGCACGAGCCGCCGTACGAAGTCGTCCTCGACGACGAACGCGCCCGCCTCGCGCGCGATGCGCAGCACCTCGCCACGCCGCTCGGGCGCGAGCACCGCGCCGGTCGGGTTCTGGAACAACGGCTGGCAGACGAAGACGCGGGCGGCGGTGGCCCGGAAGGCGTCCGCGAGCAGGGCCGGCCGTACGCCGTCCGCGTCCACCGGCACCGGAACGGGCCGCAGACCGGCCGCCCGGGCGATCGCCAGCATGCCCGGATACGTGGGTGATTCGACGAGCACCGGCGCACCCGGCGGCGCGAGGGCGCGCAGGGCGGTGGTCAGCGCGGACTGGCCGCCCGAGCTGATCAGCACCTCCGCGGCCCCGACGCCCCCACCGGGCCCGCCGATGCTCCGCGCGAACCACTCCCGCAGCTCGGGCAGCCCCTCCATGGGTGGTCTCCCCCACGCGCCCGGCCGCCGTCCCGCGCGGGCCAGGGCCGCCGACATCGCCCGCTCCGGTTGCAGCGAGGGATGGAGATAGCCGCCGTTGAACTCGATCACGCCGGGCGACGGCGCGCTCAGCGAGACGAGGACGCCGGACGCGTCCACCGAGCGCGGTACGAGGTCGGCGGTGCCGTCCGCGCTCAGGGCCACCTCCTGCCAGGACGTGTCCCCGGCCGGTGCGGCCGACGCACGCGGCCGGGCCCGGAAGGCCCCGGCTCCGGGCCGCGTCACGACCAGCCCCTCGGCGGCCAGTTGCCCGAGGGCCCGCGAGACGGTCACCGGGCTCACCCGGAACCGTTCCACGAGCGCGCGACTCGACGGGAGCTTTCCACCTGGAGAGTAGCGGTCCAGCTCCCTTCGCAGCCGTTCCGCCAGTTCGCCCACACTGCTACGCTCATGCATGAGAGCACAGAGTAGCGCTATCGGACCGACCCGGATAGCGGTCACCACCACCCCGGCCGCGAGGCCCACGGCCTCCGGCACGCTCCTGGCCGCCCTCGGCGTCGTCGCCTTCTCCCTCACCTTCCCGGCCACCGCCTGGGGTCTGGAGGGCTTCGGGCCCTGGTCCCTCGTCGCCGTACGCTGCGTGCTCGCCGCGCTGATCGCGGGCGGCTGCCTGCTGGCGCTGCGCGTCCCGCCGCCCGACCGACGGCACTGGCCGGGTCTCGCGGTCGTCGCCGCCGGCGTCGTGGCCGGGTTCCCGCTGCTGACCACCCTCGCCCTGCGGACCTCGACCACCGCCCACGCGGCCGTCGTGGTCGGCCTGCTCCCGCTGACCACCGCGCTGCTGTCCGCCCTGCGCGTCGGCACCCGC
The DNA here is from genome assembly GCF_029893585.1 of Streptomyces sp. LBL. GTDB lineage: Bacteria > Actinomycetota > Actinomycetes > Streptomycetales > Streptomycetaceae > Streptomyces. The sequence continues at coordinate 76,612 of NZ_JARXYX010000038.1, read as the reverse complement.
CCCTCCCGCGCCTTCTGGGCGGCGGCCCTGACCGGCGCGGCCGCGGTGGCCGCCTTCACCGTGCAGCAGAGCGGCGGCGCCCTCAGCACCGCCGACCTGTACCTGTTCGGCGCGCTGCTGGTGTGCGCGGCCGGCTACACCGAAGGCGGCCGGCTGGCCCGGATCATGCCGGGCTGGCAGGTCATCGGCTGGGCGCTGGTGCTGTGTCTGCCGCTCGCCGTGCCCGGCGCCGCGGTGGCGCTGGCGTACGAGCCCGTCCACCTGACCGCGCACAGCGTGGCCGGCCTGCTGTGGGTGGCGGTGGGCTCGCAGTTCCTCGGCCTGGTCGTCTGGTACCGGGGCATGGCGGCCATCGGCATCCCCAAGGCCAGCCAGTTGCAGTTGGCCCAACCCCTGCTCACACTGGTGTGGTCGGTGCTGCTGCTCGGCGAGCACCTGACGGTGGCCGCCCCCCTGACGGCCGCGGCGGTGCTGGTGTGCATCGCCGTCACCCAGCGGACCCGAGGCTGAGCGGCGTGCACACGGCGGTTCCCACCGGGCCCCGGCGCCGTAAACTGGCCACGAACCGCTGCTCCCGTACCTGGTGAGGAGGCCCGACAGATGCGTGCAACCGTGGGCGACCAGCTTGTCCAGCATGGCAGAGTGGTCGGACAGCAGGACAAGATCGGCGAGATCGTCGAAGTGATGGGCCAAAAGGGCAACCCCCCGTACCGCGTCCGCTTCGAGGACGGGCACGAGGGCGTGTGCTCGCCCGGCCCCGACACCCAGATCCGGCACCGGGAAACCCGCCGGTGACTCAGCGCGGGGGTTTCGCCGGCTTCGTGTAGTGGTCGGCGACCACCCGCGCCATCGCCCCGATCCGGTCCGCCGCGACCTCCTTGGCCGCGAAGAAGACGTGCCCGCGCGCCTGCGGGTGATCCCGGGCGAGGGTCAGATGGCGGGACAGCTCGGCCGGGTCCTGCCAGGCTGCGGGCTGCGCCGGATCGCCGGCCTTGTAGAGCGCCTCCCCCAGGTACAGCTTCGTCCTGCTGCCCTTCGCGACATCGGCCCACCAGCGCAGCAGTTCGGCATAGTCGGCGGCGGCGAAGCCGATGTTCCAGTACAGCTGCGGGACGATGTAGTCGATCCAGCCCTCACGGACCCACCTGCGGGTGTCCGCGTGCAGATCGTCGTACGTCTGCACACCCGCTTGCGTCTGAGAGCCGAGCGGGTCGGTGGCGGCGTTGCGCCATACCCCGAAGGGGCTGATGCCGAAGCGGGTGGCGGGGCGGATCCGCTTGATGCGGGCCGCCGTCTCCCGTACCAGCTTGTCGATGTTGTCGCGCCGCCACGCGGCCCGGTGGGGGAAAGCGCCGCCGTGACGGTCGTAGGCCGCGTCGTCGTCGAAGGTCTGGCCCGCCACCGGGTACGGGTAGAAGTAGTCGTCAAAGTGCACCGCGTCCACCGGGTACCTCTTCACCGCGTCCAGCATCGCGTCCTGCACGAAGGCGCGGACCTCGGGCAACCCCGGGTTGTAGTAGAGCTTCCCGCCGTACGGCACCACCCACTCCGGGTGCTTGCGGGCGGGATGGGAGGCGATCAGCCTGGTGACGTCCGTGTGGTTGGCGACGCGGTACGGGTTGAACCAGGCGTGGAGTTCCAGGCCCCGCGCGTGCGCCTCCTCGACCGCCGTGCCGAGCGGGTCCCAGCCGGGATTCTGGCCCTGGGTTCCGGTGAGGTACTGCGACCAGGGTTCGTGGGGCGAGGGCCACAGCGCGTCGGCCGTCGGACGCACCTGGAACACCACGCTGTTGAGGCGGGCCCGGGCGGCCGTGTCCAGATGTGCGAGGAGCTCGGCGCGCTGCCGGTCCGCCGACAGCCCCGGCCGTGAGGGCCAGTCGCGGTTGCTCACCGTCGCCAGCCAGACCCCCCGCATCTCGGTGGTCACCCGCCGCTGCGGCGCGGCCGTCGCCCCCGATGCCGACGTGAGCGTCGACAGCGCGGCCAGCGTGAACGCCCGACGTGACAGTCTCCCCATCCGTACAACCCCCATACACCCTGGATCCACCCGGTCACGGACCGTTTCCGCGCCCCCAGGATGCCCGAACCCCGGCGATCGATCATTGATACTTGGGAGTAACGTGCACGAACGGAGCAGGCACCGGACCAAGGGCGGACCTGCCACAGCCGTACATCAGCGAAAGGGACGATGTGACCGACATCGAACGCGTCGGAGTGGTCGGCTGCGGCCAGATGGGAGCGGGCATCGCCGAGGTGTGCGCCCGCGCCGGCCTGGACGTGAAGGTCGCCGAGACCACCGGCGAGGCCCTGGAGATCGGCCGGACCCGGCTGTTCAACTCCCTGGCCAAGGCGGCGGAGCGCGGCAAGATCACCGAGGAGGAGCTCGACGCGACGCAGGCCCGCCTCGGCTTCACCACCGACCTCGGCGAGTTCGCCGACCGTGACCTGGTGATCGAGGCGGTCGTCGAGAACGAGCAGGTCAAGACCGAGATCTTCCGGGTGCTCGACCAGGTCGTGACCCGGCCGGACGCCATCCTGGCCTCCAACACCTCCTCGATCCCGCTGGTGCGGCTGGCGGTCGCCACCGCACGGCCCGACCACGTCATCGGCATCCACTTCTTCAACCCGGCCCCCGTGCAGCAGCTGGTCGAGCTGATCCCGGCGCTCACCACCTCCGAGGGCACCCTCAGCCGCGCCCAGGTCTTCGCCGAGAAGGTGCTCGGCAAGCACGCGATCCGGGCCCAGGACCGCTCGGGCTTCGTGGTGAACGCGCTGCTGATCCCGTATCTCCTGTCCGCCATCCGGATGTTCGAGTCGGGCATCGCCAGCCGCGAGGACATCGACAACGGCATGGAGCTGGGCTGCGCCCATCCGATGGGCCCGCTGAAGCTGTCCGACCTGATCGGCCTGGACACGGTCGCGTCGGTCGCGTACTCGATGTACGAGGAGTACAAGGAGCCGCTGTACGCCGCTCCCCCGCTGCTCCAGCGCATGGTGGACGCGGGCCGGCTGGGCCGGAAGTCGGGGTCGGGCTTCTACACGTACGGCTGACACACCCACGGCTGACACACCCACGGCTGAGAGACCTGCGCCTGAGACACCCACGGTCGAGACACCCACGGCCGAGTGCACAGTGCCCGTGCCAGGGTGCTGATGACACAGTGCGACGCCCGCGGGCCCGGCACTCTTCGGAGAATCTCTTCGGAGTGCCGGGCCCGCGGCGTTCACACACCGTGTGCGCGCCGGGCCCGCATATGCCCCTCGCACACTCTCCCCACGTACCCGGCAGGCGAGTTGACTCTTCATGCGCATGCAAGGGATGTGACGACTACCGGAAAGGAACGGACTTGTGACCATCGATCCCGATCATCCCGTGGTCCCTGGCGAACTCGCAGAGTTACGCCGACGCCTCGACGTCGCCTACGCGCGCGTCGAGGGAGGACTGGCTCTGCTGAGTCACCGGACCGAGGAGACCGACAAGGAAGTCGACGACCTGAGCGCACGGGTCGTCGCACTGGAGCACGCCCGCTGGCCGTTGCCCGCGGTCGCGGTTCTCGCCACCGTGGGCGCGCTCGTCGTGACGATCTGGCAGGCTCTCGGCCGCTGACACCCAGGACACGTGCCGGTCGGTTCAGGGCATGGCGTCCTGACCGAGCCGGAGATGATGCAGCAGGAGTAACGCGGCCGCCATGTTGGCGGCCGGGACCTCCCCGCGGGCGACCATGTCGGGAACGAGCTTGAGGGGGACCCATTCCCGGCGGTCCGACTCGAAGTCGTCCACGGGGTGCCCGACGTAGTCACCCTCGCCCGACCAGTAGATGTGGTGCCGGGCGTCGGTGAGGCCGTTGGACGGCTCCACACTCATCAGGTGGTGCAGAGGTCCCGGCCGCCAGCCGGTCTCCTCCTCGAGTTCCCTGGCGGCCGCGCAGGCGATGTCCTCGCCGTCCTCGACGACGCCCGCCGCGAGTTCCCATCCCCAGCTGTCGGTGATGAAGCGGTGGCGCCACAGGAGGAGGACCTCGTTGGCCTCGTTCACCACTGTGGCCACGGCGACGGGCCTCAGCCGTATCAGGAAGTGGTCCAGGTGCCGGCCGTTCGGCAGTTCCACATCTGCCAGGTTGACGGTGAACCAGCGGTTTTCATACACAGTTTGTTCGTTCTGTTTCGTCCACTGCACTGTTCTGCCACCTTCCATCGGGTAAGTGGCAATATGGCAGCAGGAATTGTGGACTGTCGGCGCGTGGGTGCCCGTCTACAACGGTACGCGCAGGGCCCCGTCGATGAGTTCGGCTGCCTCGGACGTGCCCGCGCAGCCGCTGCGCACCAGGCGTTCGCGCACCGCTCTGAGTCTGTCGCGCAGCCGCTGGGACTCCATCCCCCGCGCCTGTTCGGCCATCTGCACCGCGGTGACCACGGCCTTGTCGGCGTTGCCCTGGCGCAGTTCGATCGTGCTGAGCATGGCCAGCCGGTGCACCCGGCCCCTGTCGTGGGCGGGGTTGTCGACGGCGGCCATCGCGTGTTCCCGCGCCGCCGCCAGCTCGCCGAGGCTGAGCAGCGCCTCCGCCACCTGGACGTTGACCAGTCCCGGCTGGACATAGCCCGTCTCGTCGGGCTCGTAACCGCGCCGGATGCGTTCGGTGGCCAGCTCGGCCCGCCGGATGCAGGACAACGCGCCGCTGCCGTCGCCGAGGTGGGCGTACGCCTTCGCCTGCATCGCGTACAGGTCGGAGGCGAGCGCGGGGGTGATGTGCTTGCCGGCGGCCCGCAGCGCCGCCTCCGCGAAGGCGACGGCCTGCCGGTACTCCCGCATGAACAGCGACTGGTTGACCAGCAGCGCGATCACATAGGCGCCGAGTCCCCGGTCCCCGCTGGCCTTCGCCAGCCTGAGCGCCTGGTGGAAGTAGCGCTGGGCGAGTCCGTGCGCGTCGGAGTCGTAGGCGCAGATACCGGCGACCGCGACCAACCCGCCGGTGGCCCGGTGCAGTTGACGACCCGTCTCGTCGGTGTAGCTGCCGCGCAGCAGTGGAGCGGCCTCGGCGTTGAGGAAGCCGACGATCCGGCTGCGGGTCGCCATGCCGCCGGCCTTGCGGTACATCTGCTCGTAGTGGGCGCGGGCCGCGCGCAGCATCTCGATGTCGGCCGAGGTGACCCGGTGCCGGCCGCCGCGCGAGACGTCGACGTCCTCGGGCGGGTTCTCCCACTCCCACACCGGCATGACGGCGGGCGTGCCGGTGACCGCCGGCGCACCGAGGATGTGCGGGCGCTGCTGTTCGTCGGAGCGCCACAGGGCGGTGGCCCGCTCGACGAAGCCGGACAGCGAGGTGCCGTGAGGGGCGGAGGGTTCTCCGGGGACGCCGAGTCCGATGTCGTCGAGGGTGACGGGGCGGTGCAGCCGGGCGGCGAGCACCTCGCAGATCACGTCGGGCACCTGGCCCCGGGGCCGCTGTCCCTTCAACCACCGTGCCACGGCGGTGTGTTCGTAGCGGAGGGCGAGCCCGCGGGCCCGGCCCGCCTGGTTCACATGGGCGGCGAGACCCGCGTGCGAGATCCCCGCCTCGTCCAGGATCGCGTCGAGCAGAGTGTTGGGCTGCATGGGAGGCCCCCGGTGGCTCGGTGCGGTCAGCGTAGTGCGTCCGCCTTCACACGGGGTGTGATCCGACTACTCGAATCCGCGCTGTGTGCGCGCTGTCACGGAGAGTTTCCGGCCGGTTGACTGAGACGCCTTGAAAGAGGCCGACCGGGCCGTCGGCTCCCCCTCGTACAGCGCGGCGGCCCGGTACCGCATGTGCGGCAAGCGGATGGCGTCCCATGGCCGGGAAAGGCTCGGGCAGGGGCTCGGGCAGGGGCAGGGGCAGGGGCTGAACCCACGTGCGGTCCGGGGTTGGCTGAAGGTCAAAGGTGCGTGGTCGGCTGCGGGGGCGTGGTGGCCGCTCGTGCCCGCCCGGCGGAGCCAGGCGTCTCACCGTGCCGCGTTCCTGAGGTGTCTTTGCGTTGCCGGTCGTTGCGCAGTACGAGGAGGGCCACGTCGTCCGTCGGGGCGCCTCGGGTGTGGTGCAGGAGTGCGGTGAAGACCGAACCCAGTACGACCTGCGGGACGGCCGCGGGCCGCTCACGCACGGCCTCGGACAGGGCGCCGGACAGGGAGAAGAACCGGCCGCGCGCGTCCCTGGCGTCCTCCGCCCCGTCGGTGTGCAGGACCAACGCCTCGCCCGGAGACAGGTGCCCGCACCGCTCGGGCGGCACCTCGGGCGGGAGCGGGAACGGGCCGAGGGGAGGCAGCGGGTCGGTGCGGGCGAGGGGTTCGGCACTCGTGCCGCTGAGCAGATACGGCCACGGATGGCCGCAGTTGAGCGCGCGCACCTCACCGTCCCGGTGGATCTCCAGCAGCAGGACGGTGACGAACTCCTCGGCGACCGGGTGGTCTGGTTCCGGGCCGGCCGAGGGGTGTTCGGCTCGCGCGCGCTCGCGCAGGTGTCGGGCCAGGGCACGCTCCAGCCGTCGTAGGACACCGTCGAGTCCGGCCTCGTCGTGCACGGCCTCGCGGAAGCTGCCGAGTACGGCGGCGGCGGTGCCGATGGCGGCGAGTCCGTGTCCGCGGACGTCACCCATCACGATCCGTACGCCGTGCTCGGTGGCGACGGCCTCGTACAGGTCGCCGCCGATGGTGGCACCGCGGTCGGCGGAGAGTTGGGCGGCGGCGACGCTCAGCCCGTCGATACGCGGCGGCAACGGCCGCAGCAGCACGCTCTGGGCGACACCCGCGACCCGGCGGATCTGCCGGAGCTCACGCAGCAGGATCCGATGGGCGCGGAGTACCAGTCCGGTGCCGACGGCGAGGAAGAAGGTACTGGTGGCCACCCGGGCGCCCAGCCCGCCCTGTTGGGCCAGCGGACAGGTCAGCTTGTACGTGACCGCGAGGGCACCCCAGATCGTGGGCAGCGCGAGCGCGAAGGCCCGCCGCAGTGGCCGCCGGTCCGGCGTCCGTGGGTCCGTCCGGATCCGTCCCGCCCTGCGGGTAACCCCAGCCTTGATACGGATCATGCCGATGGACCCCCGTTTTGGCCCTGCCAACGCAATCGGACCGACCTCGAAAGGCCGGTCCGATTGTGTCGAGCGCATGGGCCGGACGGGGCGGATCACCGGAAGAAGTCACCCTATTGAGTGAGGTGGCTGCAACCCCCTGAAAGGCGCCCTTCAGACGCTCTCAGCCTCGCAGTACGGCCCCCGTACGCTCCCCCGCCAGGGCCACCGCCGCATCCCGAGCCGCCGAGGCCTCATCGACCGTCAGTGTCCGATCAGCCGCCCGGAACCGCAACGCGTACGCCAGCGACTTCTTGCCCTCACCCAACTGCTCCGCGTTCTCGTACACGTCGAACAGCCGGATCGCCTCCAGCAGTTCACCGGCCCCCTCACGCAACGCGGCCTCCACCTCGGCGTGCGGTACGAACCCGTCGACCACGAGGGCGACATCCTGCGTGGCGACCGGGAACGTGGAGATGCCGGGCGCCCGCACCGTCGCGTCGCCCGCCTCCTCCAGCGCGTCCAGGTCGAGCTCCAGCGCGCAGGTGCGCGCGGGCAGCCCGAGCGCCTTCAGCACCCGCGGATGCAGCTCGCCCGCATGCCCCACGACCCGCTCGCCACCGTCGGCGACGACCGCCAGCTCGGCGCACCGGCCCGGGTGCCACGGCCCGTACTGCCCCCCGCGGACGACCAGTTCGGCACCGGCTTCCCGCGCCACCGCACGCGCCGCCTCGACCGTGTCGGCCCAGTCGGCCGGACGGCCCTTGCCCCACCAGCCGGCCTGCTCGCGGGCGCCCGCGAGGACGACGGCGGCATGGCGCGGCTGCTCGGGCAGTGTGGCGTCGAGCTCGGCGATCTCCTCGTCGGTCGGCCGCCGGTCCACCGGCAGGGCCGCGGCGATCCGCTGCTCCTCGCGTGGCTGGAAGACCAACCCGGTCTCGAAGAGCGCCAGGTCGTGCGAGCCCCGGCCGTCGTTGCGCCGCAGGGCACCCAGCAGACCCGGCAGCAGCGACGTACGGAGTGCGGGCTCCTCGTCGTTGAGCGGGTTGACCAGCTTGACGACCCGGCGAGCCGGGTCGTCGGCGGCCAGGCCGAGCTGGTCGAAGACCTGCTCGCTGACGAAGGGGTGGTTCGGCGCCTCGACGTACCCGGCACCGGCCAGCACCCGGCCGACGCGGCGGTGCAGCCGCTGCCGGTGGGTGAGGCCGCGGCCCGCGGGGGGCCTGGGCAGCGTGGAGGGCAGGTTCTCGTAGCCCTCCAGGCGGATGACCTCCTCCGCCAGGTCGTTCGGGTCGCGCAGGTCGGGCCGCCAGGACGGCACGGTGACGATCAGCTCGTCCTCCCCGCCCGTCGCCCGGCCACCGCCCCTCAAAGACGCGTTCCACGCGGCGGTATTTCCCATGACGTCGCAGCCGACCTCCTGGAGGCGGCGTACGACGACCTCGCGGCCGTACTCGACACCCGCGACCTTGTCGGGGTGGTCGGCGGGGACGGCGATGGAGTGCGGCGCGGACGGGGCGATGACCTCGGTGACGCCGGCCTCGGCGGTGCCGCCGGCGAGCAGCACGAGGAGGTCGACGGTGCGCTGCGCGGCGGCGGAGGCGGCCTGCGGGTCGACTCCGCGCTCGAAGCGCCGCGACGCCTCGGACGACAGCTTGTGGCGGCGGGCGGTGCGCGCGATCGAGACCTGGTGGAAGTGCGCGGCCTCGATGACCACGTCCGTCGTCGCGTTGTCGAGGTCGTCGTGGTCCGCGATCTCCGTGTCGGCGCCGCCCATGACACCGGCGAGCCCGATGGGGCCACGGTCGTCCGTGATCACCAGGTCGTCGGCGTGCAGCTTCCGCTCGACGCCGTCGAGGGTGACGATCTTCTCGCCCTCCTCGGCCCGGCGTACCCCGATCGTGCCCTGGACCAGGTTCCGGTCGTAGGCGTGCAGCGGCTGGCCGAGCTCCATCATCACGTAGTTGGTGACGTCGACGGCGAGCGAGATCGGGCGCATGCCGACCTTCTGCAGTCGGCGCCGCAGCCAGATCGGGGAGCGGACCTCAGGGCTCAGGCCGGTCACCGTGCGGGCGGTGAAGCGGTCGCAGCCGGCCGGTTCCGTGACGCGGACCGGGTAGCCGTACGCGTTGGGGGCCGGGACGTCGAGGAGGGCCGGGTCGCGCAGCGGCAGGCCGTAGGCGATGGCGGTCTCGCGGGCGACACCGCGGATGGACAGGCAGTCGCCGCGGTTGGCGGTGACGGCGATGTCCAGGACCTCGTCGACCAGTTCGAGGAGCTCGATGGCGTCCTTGCCGACCTCGGTCTCCGGCGGCAGCACGATGATGCCGTGGCTGCCGTCGTCGCCCATGCCCAGCTCGTCGCCGGAGCAGATCATGCCGTGGGACGTCTTGCCGTACGTCTTGCGCGCGGAGATGGAGAAGCCGCCGGGCAGCGTGGCGCCGGGCAGGACCACGACGACCTTGTCGCCGACGGCGAAGTTCCGGGCGCCGCAGACGATCTCCTGCGGCTCACCGGTCCCGTTGGTCTGGCCGACGTTCACCGTGCAGAAGCGGATCGGCTTCTTGAAGCCCTCCAGCTCCTCGATGGTCAGCACCTGGCCGACGACCAGGGGGCCCTTGAGGTCGGCGCCGAGGTGCTCGACGGTCTCCACCTCGAGACCCGCGGAAACGAGCTTGGCCTGGACGTCACGGCCGGTCTCCGTCGCCGGCAGGTCGACGTACTCCCGCAGCCAAGAAAGCGGGACCCGCATCAGATCTCCATCCCGAACGGCCGGGTGAACCGGACGTCACCCTCGACCATGTCTCGCATGTCTTCGACGTTGTGGCGGAACATCAGCATCCGCTCGATGCCGAACCCGAAGGCGAAGCCGCTGTACTTCTCCGGGTCGACACCGCAGGCGGTGAGCACCCGCGGGTTGACCATGCCGCAGCCGCCGAGTTCGATCCAGCCCTCGGACGAGCAGGTGCGGCAGGGCCGGTCGGGGTTGCCGACGGACTCGCCGCGGCAGACGTAGCAGACCATGTCCATCTCGGCGGACGGCTCCGTGAAGGGGAAGAAGTTGGGCCGCAGCCGGGTCTTCATGCCCTCGCCGAACAGGGACTGGACCATGTGGTCCAGGGTGCCCTTGAGGTCGGCCATGGTCAGGCCCTCGTCCACGGCGAGCAGCTCGACCTGGTGGAAGACGGGCGTGTGGGTGGCGTCCAGCTCGTCGGTGCGGTACACGCGGCCGGGGCAGATCACGTACACCGGCAGCTCACGGTCGAGCAGCGAGCGGATCTGCACGGGCGAGGTGTGGGTGCGCAGCACGACGCCGGACTCGGTGCCGCCCTGCGGGCCCTGCACGAAGAAGGTGTCGGCCTCGCCGCGGGCCGGGTGGTCGGGGCCGATGTTCAGCGCGTCGAAGTTGAACCACTCGGCCTCGACCTGCGGGCCCTCGGCGACCTCGTAGCCCATGGCCACGAAGATGTCCTCGATGCGCTCCGAGAGCGTGGTGAGCGGGTGGCGGGCGCCGGCCGGTACGCGGTCGTACGGCAGTGTGACGTCCACCGCCTCCTCGACGAGCACCCGCTGGTCGCGCTCGGCCTCCAGCTCGGCCTGACGGGTGGCCAGGGCCTTGTTCACGGCGCCGCGGGCCTGGCCGACCAGCTTGCCGGCGGCGGCCTTGGCGTGCGGGGGCAGGGCGCCGATCTCGCGGTTGGCGAGGGCCAGCGGGGAGGTGCCCCCGGTGTGGGCGACCTTGGCCTCCTGGAGTGCGTCGAGGGAGTCCGCGGCGGCGAAGGCGGCGAGCGCCTCGCCCCGCATCCGCTCGATCTCTTCCGGTTTCAAGGCCTCGACCTCTACAGGGTCGTACGACTTATTCGGTGCCGACATCTCTTCCCGTGCTTCCGATTGGCTGGCTGAAGGTCCCCGTCACCGACTCACTCAGAGGTCAGAGGGCCGTCCATGGGACACATGGGTGCCAAAGGCCGAGTCTAACGGGGTGGGGATGGACGAATGCGCCCGCGGGCCGCTCAGGTCAGGTAGGCCGGAGTGCTCACGGGCAACGTAAATCGGAACCGGGCGCCGCCGCCGGGGGCGCGGCCGACCGTGATGGTGCCGCCGTGGGCCTCGACGATGCCCTTGACGATGTAGAGCCCGAGGCCGGTGCCGCCGCGCTTGCTGCCCCGCCAGAAGCGGGTGAAGACGCGGTTCATGGACTCCTCCGGGATGCCGGCCCCCTCGTCGCTCACCGTGACCGACGTGGCAGCGTCCTGATGGCCTTCGCCCTCTCGGGGGGACGTGGCGGGCGTGATGTCGATGGTGACAGTTCCCTCGCCGTGCCGCACGGCATTTTCCAGCAGGTTGCTGAGCACCTGGTCGACCTTGTCGGGGTCGGCCCACAATGCGGGCAGGGGCTGCTCGATGCGGAGCAGGAACCGGTCGGCGGGCAGTCCGGCGGCGACGTAGGCCTGGATGTGGCGGCCGACAGCGGCGCCCATGTCGACGGGCTGGCGGCGTACCTCCAGCCGCCCGGAGTCGATGCGTGATATGTCGAGGAGTTCGGCGATGAGCCGGGTGACCCGGTCGGCGTCCGCGTCGACGGTCTCCAGCATCAGGCGTTTCTGGTCGTCGGTGAACCTCTCCCACTTGGCGAGGAGCGTGGCGGTGAACCCCTTGACGGAGGTGAGCGGGGAGCGCAGTTCGTGGGCGACGGTGGCGATCAGCTCGGCGTGGCTGCGCTCGGTGCGGCGGCGGGCCTCGGTGTCGCGCAGCTGGACGACGACACGGCGGACGGGTCCGGTGGGCCGGGTGCGGACGTACCGTGCCGAGACCAGGACTTCCCGGCCGCCCGGCAGCAGGAGGTTGCGCTCGGGCTGGCTGACCCGGATGGCGAGGCCGCCGTACGGGTCGGTCAGCTGCCACCAGCGCCGCCCTTCCAGGTCCTCCAACGGGACGGCCTTCTCCAGCCGCTGCCCGAGGGCGTCGGCGGCGGGGACGGCGGTGATGCGCTCGGCGGCGGCGTTGAAGCAGATCACCTGTCCGTGCTCGTCGGCGACGACCAGGCCGTCGGGCAGCTGGTCGGGGTCGATGCCGAGCTCGGCGAGGCCACCGGGCCGGGGCGCGGGCGGGTGCCGCACATCCCGTGACCCCGGTGCGCTGCTCGTGCCGACCCTCATCCCCGTACCCCACCTCCCAGACGGCCGCTCAGCCGACGCAGTGGGCCTCCGAGCTGGTCACCCTACTAGCTCTCGGTGACGGAGCGGCACCCTCCGGAGGCGCGCTGTGCACGGGCCGACGCATAGAGACATACGGCGGCGGCGGTGGCGAGGTTCAGGCTCTCGGCCTTCCCGTGGATCGGGACGCGCACCACGGCGTCCGCGAGCGCGCGGGTCTCCTCCGCGAGCCCCCAGGCCTCGTTCCCGAACACCCAGGCGGTGGGCCCGCCCATGGTCCCCCTGTCGAGCTCGTCGTCGAGGTCGTGGGCTCCGGCACCGTCGGCGGCGAGGATACGGATACCGGCGTCCTTGAGGCCCTCGACCGCCTGCTCCACGGGGACACCGACGGCGACGGGCAGATGGAACAGCGACCCCACGGAGGCCCGTACGGCCTTGGGGTTGTAGAGGTCCACGGACGCGTCGGTCAGTACGACGGCGTCGGCGCCGGCGGCGTCCGCGCACCGCAGTACGGTGCCGGCGTTCCCGGGGTCCCGGACGTTCGCGAGGACGGCGACGAGCTGGGGGCGGGCGCTCAGGATGTCCTCGAAGGGGGTGTCGAGGAACCGGCAGATCCCGACGAGGCCCTGGGGGGTGACGGTGGTCGAGATGTCGGCGATCACCTGCTCGTCGGCGAGGTGTACCCGGGCCCCGGCGGCACGGGCCTCCCCCACGAGGTCGGCGTACCGCTCCGCGGCGGCCGGCGTAGCGAACAGGTCGACCAGCGTGTCCGCATGCCCTGCGGCCTCGCGCACGGCCTGCGGCCCCTCGGCGAGAAACAGCCGCTCCTGCCCCCGGAAGTTCCGCTTGGCCAGCCGGCGGGCGGCCGAGACGCGGGGGGAACGGGGGGAGATCAGCTCGGGGGTGGCGGCGGCCATGCAACTCACCTTCGGTTACCAGTGTCGGTCACCAGTTTCGGTTACCGGTCAACACAACGGACCCGCGGGCACTGCCCACGGGTCCGTTCAGTCACGTCGGCTCGCAGCCGTCGCGGTGATGCGAGGCGTCACGCCGCCTTGGGCGCGTTGACGTCGCTCGGCAGCGCCTTCTGGGCCACCTCGACCAGCGCGGCGAACGCACCGGCGTCGTTCACGGCCAGCTCGGCCAGGATCTTGCGGTCCACCTCGATGTTCGCGGCGTTCAGACCCTGGATGAAGCGGTTGTAGGTGATGCCGTTGGCGCGGGCAGCGGCGTTGATGCGCTGGATCCACAGCCGACGGAAGTCACCCTTGCGCTTCTTGCGGTCGTTGTAGTTGTAGACCAGCGAGTGGGTGACCTGCTCCTTGGCCTTGCGGTACAGGCGCGAACGCTGACCGCGGTAGCCGGACGCCGCCTCGAGGATCGCCCGGCGCTTCTTGTGGGCGTTGACTGCCCGCTTGACGCGTGCCACTTTTAACTCCTTGTAGCGGGGCCGCGGTGGGACTCACGCGGCCCGGAAACGATTGGGTCCCGGTCAGAGATCAGGCGCGCGACGCGCGCCCGATGTCACTTGCCGAGAAGCTTCTTGATCTTCTTGGCGTCGCCCGGGGCCATCTCGGCGTTGCCGGTGAGGCGGCGCGTCACGCGCGACGACTTGTGCTCGAGCAGGTGGCGCTTGCCGGCACGCTCACGGAGCACCTTGCCGGAGCCGGTGATCTTGAAGCGCTTGCTGGCACCGCTGTGCGACTTGTTCTTCGGCATAGCGCCGTTGTCTCCTCGTCGGTGGCGCTCCGGTGCCCGGTCGGGAAAACCGGGCACGGTGGAGCGTCGTACTGGTATCGGTTACGTCCTGGGGACTCACGTCCCCCGGGATCACGCCTCGGCGGATGCCTCGGCCTTGGCTTGGGCCGCCTCAGCCGGAGCTTGGGCCGCCTCAGCCGGAGTCTCGGCGGAAGCCTCTTCCGAGGTCTCGGCAGAGTCCTCGGTGAACTCCTCGTCGAACTCGTTCTCCGCGGCGTTCTGCGACTTGCCGGGGTTGGCCTTCGCCTCAGCCTTGCGGGCTTCCTGCGCCTGGCGAGCCTCGGCCATGGCCTCGGTCTTCTTCTTGTGCGGACCGAGAACCATGATCATGTTTCGGCCGTCCTGCTTCGGGTTCGACTCGATGAAGCCGAGGTCCTGGACGTCCTCCGCGAGACGCTGCAGCAGTCGGAAGCCGAGTTCGGGCCGGGACTGCTCGCGACCACGGAACATGATCGTGATCTTGACCTTGTCGCCCTGCTTGAGGAACCGGACGACGTGACCCTTCTTGGTGTCATAGTCGTGCGGGTCGATCTTCGGCCGGAGTTTCATCTCCTTGATGACCGTGTGCGCCTGGTTCTTGCGCGCCTCACGGGCCTTCATGGCCGACTCGTACTTGAACTTCCCGTAGTCCATGAGCTTGCACACAGGCGGACGGGCGGTCGCCGCCACCTCGACCAGGTCCAGGTCGTACTCCTGTGCAAGCTCCAGTGCCTTGGCCAGGGGGACGATGCCCACCTGCTCGCCACTGGGGCCGACAAGTCGCACCTCTGGAACGCGAATCCGGTCGTTGATGCGGGGCTCGGCGCTGATGGATCCTCCTCGGTTAGCACCACACGGCGGTCTGGCGGACAGCCGCGTTTGTCTCTTTTGACAGACCTGAACGCCCCGAAGCACAAAAAATGCCCCGGACGATCACAGGCGGGGCTCCAAAACACTACCGGAGCACCGCCGCGATGATCGCGGGGCGCGCTTTCGGGCGACTCCATCGTCCGTACGGAACGATGGTGGCCGCCTGACCGGGGTGACCCGCCGTCCCGGGGGACAGTCAGGTGGGAGATCGGAGCCTCCACTTGAGGCCGGTCACACTTACCTACATGTACGTCCGGCCGGTCGTCACACAAGGTTAGCAGCTAGCCGGGGGTGGTGCGAACCGGCGTACACCGGGGCCTATCGTGTGGGCATGAGTGACACCCCTCCTGAGTCCCCCGAGTCCCCCGACTTCGACGCCATGACCCGCGACATCGCCGAGGTCCCCGCCGTCGAGGTGATCGTGACGGTGGCCGTCAACCTGATGAGCGCCGCCGCCGTGAAGCTCGGTCTGACGGAGGAGGGCGACGCGTACAAGGACCTGGACGAGGCCCGCAAGCTGATCCACGCCCTCGCCGGTCTGCTGGACGGCAGCGCGACCGAGATCAGCTCCTTCCACGCGGCTCCGCTGCGGGACGGCCTGAAGTCACTCCAGCTGGCCTTCCGCGAGGCGTCCCTCGTCCCGGACGAGCCGGGCAAGGGCCCTGGCGAGAAGTACACGGGTCCGATCTACGGCTAGATTCCCGACAGTCTCATCCGCGTGCCCGCGACTGCTTCATCGTCGTACGTACAAGGGCTCGCCCGGCGGCGTCGCCCCGGCCGGCAGCAGCGCCAGGTCGAGGCCGCGCACCAGGCGGGCCCTGAGTGTTTCGTCGGCGGCGAGCCGCTCGGCGACCGCGCGGGTCGCCTCGGCCGGAGGCGCGGACGGGTCCAGTACGAGGGCGAGGATGCCGTCGGCCTGCCCGGGCCCGAGGTGGGCGCGGACCACACCCGGCTCGGCCGCCACCGCGGTCCGTACCGCGTCGCGCACGGCCGGGTCGGCGAGCGGGTCGGCCGTCGTCCGGCCCTCCGCGAGCGCGAGCAGCGCGGGCCCGGTCAACTCGTAGGGCACCGGTCCGGCGAGGTCGAGCACGATCGTGTCGGCCTTCTCGTGCGCGGCCGCCTGCAGGGCCTGCCGCAACGGTACGGCGACGGGGCGTGCCGCCGGGTCCCAGCGGGCCAGCGAGTCGGTGGACGTGAAGGCCGGGAGGGCGGTCCGGTGACCCGCCTTCAGCGTCGGTACGGCCATGTCGCTGGTCTTCTCGCGGCGCAGCCCGCTCTCGTCCTCCTCGACCTCACCGAGGACGGCCACCACGGGAACCAGCAGCCGGGCACCCCGGAGCGCCTCCAGGACGGGGCCCTCGGCGTCGCGGTCCTCGGCCCAGGCCGCGAGCGCCGCGCTCAGCCGGGGATCGGCGGAGCCGTCGTCGTCGGAGAAGCCGGAGTCGGGAATGTTCTTGTTCGCCACGGTCACCGACCCTATCGGGGCGGGCGTACGCCTCGGCCTCCGCGTCTGTGTCTTCGGCGGCTTCGGCGGCTTCGGCCGCTTCGGCCGCTTCGGCCGCTTCGGCCCGGTGACCGGTCAGTGGCGGACCAGGCAGAAAGGGTGTCCTGCCGGGTCGGCGTAGATGTGCCAGTCGCGTCCGGCGGAGCTGCCGTCGAGCAGGGTCGCGCCCGCGGCCAGCACGTCCTCCTGCGCCCGGTCCAGGTCCGTGACACCGAAGTCCAGGTGGAACTGCTGGGGCCGGTCGGGATCCGGCCATTGCGGGGCCCGGTGGTCCGCCACCCGCTGGAAGGCGAGCACGAGGCCCGACGGCGCGTGCAGCGTGGCCCAGCCGTCGCCGAGCGCCCACCGCCGGTCCGGCTGGTTGACGGCGCCGCCGAGCAACGAGCGGTAGAACTCGGCCAGCTGACGGGGATCCGCACAGTCCAGGACCACGCACTGCAGGTCGGCGATCATGTCCAGCCGTCGTGGGTCTCGTAGCCGTCGTGGGGGCGGGGTGCGCGGCGGCGACCGCGCCACAGGACGACCGCGCCGATCAGCAGCAGCCCGCCGACGCCGCCCGCCAGGGGGGCCACCCAGCCGGCCGGGCCGTCATCCTCCTCGGCGCTGTCCGGGCCGGGGCCGAAGTACTTCTCGCCGTACGAGGCGGACCGCAGGCCCTCCGGCTCGATCCGGCCGGCCTCGGCGAGCGCGGCGGACGGGTCGATGAAGCCGAAGCCCCGGGAGTCGTCGCGGCCGTCGGCCGGGGCGTTGCGGGCGGTGTCCTCGAGGAGCTTCTTGATCTGGGCCGGAGCCAGGTCCGGGTGGGCGGCCTTGATGAGCGCGACCGCGCCGGAGACGAAGGCGGAGGCCGCGCTGGTGCCCCAGCCCTCGTAGTACTTGTGATCCGGGGCGGCGATGACGACGTCGACGCCGGGGGCGCTGACCGTCGCGTACCAGCGGCGGGTGGAGAAGGAGGCGCGGGTGCCGTACTTGTCGACGGCGGTCGCGGCGATCACGCCCGGGTAGGCGGCCGGGTAGGAGATGTGGTCGCCCTTCTCACCACCGTTGCCGGCCGAGGCGACGACGACGGAGCCCTTCTTCAGGGCGTACTGGACGGCCTCGTCCTCGGCGGGTTCGGGGTGCGCGGAGGCGGAGTCGTCGCCGAGGGAGAGGTTGATGACGTCGGCGCCCTGGTCGGCGGCCCAGCGGATGCCGTCGGACAGGGCGTTGCCGCGGGTGCTGCGGGCCTTGGCGCGGGCCGGGTCGCCGTCCTCGAGGATCACGCGGACGGGGAGGATCCTGGCCTCGGGGGCGATGCCCATCACACCGTCGGCGTTTCCGGGGCCGTGTCCGTGAGCGGCGATGATGCCGGCCATCGCGGTGCCGTGGACGGCCCAGGCGCGATCGCCGTCCTGCGCGCCGAAGCCGACCATGTCCTTGGCGGCGAGGACGTTGCCCACGAGGTCGGGGTTGTCGGCCTCGACTCCGGTGTCCAGGACGGCGACGGTGATGCCCGCGCCCTTCGTGGTGCGCCAGGCCTGCTCGGTGTGCATGGCGTCGAGGGCCCACTGCTGGGCGCGGATGCTGTCCGCGTGCGCCGCGGTGGGCGGTACGAGGGCGACCGAGGCGGCGAGGAGGACGCTCAGGAGACCGGCCTGGCGGGGCCTGACACCTCGTCCGATACGACGTTCGGTACGGCCTTCGGTACGACGTTCGGTACGGCGCCCGATACGACGTTCTCGGCGCCCGACGCGGCTCATGAGGGCTTCTCCGTGGGCGAGCTGACGGTCTTGCGCAGGCCGCGTTCGACGCGGTCGGCGAGGCCCTGTGCCTCGTAGCCGAGGCCGGCCTGGGCCGAGGCGGTGGCGGCGCCGGACGTCATGGCCTCCTGGGCGGACTGCGGGTCGTCCACCGTACGGCCGTCGGCCCAGCCGGAGACCGCGTACACGACGACGGGGGCGTCCGTGAGGACGGACACGGTCCAGGAGGCCCGCTGTCCGGGGCCGAAGCCGGCGGCGAGGGTGCCCTGGGCGGCGTACGGGCGGGGCATGAGGTCGGTGCGGCTGCCGAGGTCCTCGCCCTTGAAGCGCCGGGCGAGGGTGCTCATGGCGGCGCTGTCGGCCTTGGTGAACAGCAGGCCGACCGTGGTGACGTAGCTCTGGGTGGCGTCCGTGTAGGTGGCGCGCAGGAGACGCTGGCAACCCACGGGGGCGAGGGCCTCGCGCAGCAGGGGGTCGAAGGCGTCCTTGCAGCCGGTGTCCGGGGCCACGACGATCCGCGTCCAGGCGCGGTCGGCGCCACCGGGCCCCGCGCCCTGTCCCTCGACGGTCGGCGGGAACAACTGGTCCACGGGAACGCTGTGCCACAGCCCCGCGGCCACGGCGAAGGTGTCCCGCGCCCCGGTGTCCCCGGGCTCTCCCATGAGCCAACTCCCGGTCACGGACCCGCCGATGAGCCCGAGTCCGAGCACGACACACGCCGCCGCGACGGCGACTCTCGGTCGGACCCACAGTCCGATCCCCCGCGGCCGCACCCGCTCGTCATACCTCTCAGGCTCCCCGAACGACACCACAGGCCGCGTGGACCCGAGGGCTCCGCCGGGCGTCATGGGAGCGCTCCAGGAGAGAGCGGGATCCGGAGAGAGGCCGGGAGATTCGGAGCCGCGTGGGGGGTGCGGCGGTTCGGCGGGCTCGGGGGGAAGTGTGGGGGTACGGCTTTTGGGGGTGGCGGCCGCTGCGGACGGGGCGGCCTGCGAGCGGGGTCCGGGGCCGCCCGGCGAAGCCGCCGAGCCGTACGACCGGACGCGAGCGGAACCCGGACGAGAGCCCGGCCGCTGCGGTCCCCGGGCGGGGTCGGACGGGGCGGCCTGCGAGCCGGGCCCCGGGCCGCCGGGCGAAGCCGCCGACCCGTACGACTCGGTGTGCGCCGAGTCCCGGTCGGCGCCGGACTGCGCGGAACCCGAGCCGGGCCCCGACGGCGCCGACGCCGGGTCGGCGGGGATCGGGCGGAGACGGAACGTTGTCTCCGACGCGTTTTCGGCGGGCGCGGAGGTACGGCGGGGCGCTACCGCAGGTCGATGGCTCGGGCGGGGCGGTATCCGGCCCGACGCCGTGGCTCCCTTGCCCGACGGAGGCGGCAGGTGCCCTCCGGTCGCCGGGTTCGTACTCGGCTTGGGCGGCAGGTGTGTCACCGCGGCCGGGTTCGCCTTCGGCTTGGGCGGCAGGTGTCCTCCCGCAGGCGGGCTCGCACTCGGCTTGGGCGGGACGCGTCCCGGCGCGGCGACGTCGGCGCCCGACTGCGGTGGCACGGGGCCCCTCGCGGACGCGTCGGCACCAGACCGCGGCGCTACCGGGTTCCGCGTGGGCAGCGGGTCTCTCGTCCGGGGCGGTACGCGGCCCGGAGCCACCGGTCCGGCGTTCGACTGTGGCGGTACGGAACGCGGCGCCACCGGGTCGTCACTCGGCCGCGGAGCCACGGAATCCGGTACGGCCGGCCTGGCAGCGGCCCGCGGAGGCAGTGGATCGAACACGGACGGCTCGGTGTCCGCATACGGAGCAGTGGAGTCCGGCGCGGACGTTTCCGTGCCCGGCCGCGGCGGCGCGTCCGGGAAGCGGGCCGACGCTCTCGGCGGGGGCGGCGGGGAGGCGGAACCGTTGGCTGCGAAGGGCGGGGTCCGCAGGTGGGGGAAGCGGGCGCCGAAGCTCTGGAAGGACGGCGTACGGCGTGCCTCGTCACCGTCGGACTCACCGTCGCGGCGACCAGCCGACGAACCGGAACCGGAGGAGGAACCAGAAGTCGAACCGGAGGACGAACCGGAGGATGGATGGGAACCAGAACCGAGACCGGAGCCTGAACCGGAACCGTTCTCGGGCATGCTCCCGCCGGCACCTGCCGGACCGCTCTCCTCGCCCCCCGCGGCGGGCGGTTCGGGCGGGCGTGGGGGTATGGGGGCGCGCCGCGCTTCCGTGCTCATGCCCCCCCGTTTCCTCGTGCCCGGGCCGTGTCTCGTACGCGGGCCGGTGTCACCGTCGACCGGGCCCGGCGTGGACTCCGCCCGTCGGGGCACGCATACCCACACGGGCGGACCGGCATCCCGCGTGCGGCCTCGCGGCCAGGGACGGAACGGTCCTCCGTACGTGCGCGTCACTCTACGGGTTGTCGGCGCTCTGACGGGAACCAGTTCGTGAGCCCGGGGCATCTGCCCGGAACATCCCCCTACCCTGCGGTAATCCAGTCTGGCAGGCTGCGACCATGACCACGCGCCCCGCCGACCGGGCCCGTTACAACCGGGCCACCGCCCATCTCGACGCTCCCCTTGCGATCGTGGACCTGGACGCCTTCGACGCGAACGCGGACGACATCGTCCGTCGCGCCGACGGCAAGCCGATCCGTCTCGCGAGCAAGTCCGTACGCTGCCGGGCCCTGCTGGAACGCGTGCTCGCGCGGGACGGCTTCGCGGGCATCATGTCCTTCACCCTCGCCGAGTCCCTCTGGCTGGCCCGGAGCGGATTCGACGACGTCCTGCTCGCCTACCCGTCCGCCGATCGCGCGAGGTTCGCCGAGCTGGCCGCCGATCCCAAGCTCGCCGCCGCCGTGACCGTGATGATCGACGACCCGGCGCAGCTCAGGCTGATCGACGACGCCCGCGCCGGCGGACGCGAAGTCATCCGGGTCTGCCTGGAGTTGGACACCTCGCTGAAGCTCCTCGGGGGCCGCGTGCGAGTCGGGGCGCGCCGCTCGCCGCTGCACTCCCCCGCCCAGGTCGCCGACATGGCCCGTACGGTGGCCCGGCGGCCGGGGTTCAAGGTCGTCGGGATCATGGCGTACGAGGGGCACATCGCCGGTGTCGGGGACGCCGTCGCCGGGCAGCCGCTGCGGTCGCGTGCCGTACGGCTGATGCAGGCCGTCGCCCGCAGGGAACTCACCGAGCGGCGTGCCTCGGTGGTGGGGGCGGTGCGGGCCGTGGTGCCCGACCTGGAGTTCGTCAACGGCGGCGGCACGGGCAGTGTGCAGCACACCGCCGCGGAGGACGCGGTCACCGAGATCGGCGCCGGGTCGGGACTGTACGTACCGCGACTGTTCGACAACTACACGTCCTTCAGCGGGCGCCCGGCCGCGCTCTTCGCCCAGCCCGTCGTGCGACGGCCGGGCGTCGGAGTCGTGACCGTCCTCGGCGGCGGCTACCCCGCCTCCGGCGCGCCCGGCCCCGACCGGCTGCCGGTGCCCTACCTTCCGGAAGGTCTGAAGTACGACCCCCAGGAGGGGCCCGGCGAGGTCCAGACCCCACTGCTCGGCGCCCCCGCCGACGACCTCCTCCTCGGCGACAAGGTGTGGTTCCGGCACGCGAAGGCCGGTGAGCTGTGCGAGCGGTTCGACGCACTGCACCTGATCGAGGGGGACGCGGTGACGGCGACGGTTCCGACATACCGCGGGGAGGGCCACACCTTCCTCTAGCCCTGACACTGCGGCTCACTCCGGCTCGACGTGCCGCCTCGCTCCGGCTCGCTCTGGTGCGCCGCGTCATGCTCGTCCCGGCACCTCAGGACGCGGCGGCCTACAGCGGTGTGACGTAAGCCCCCGAGATCCCGCCGTCCACAAGGAAGTCGGAGGCGTTCACGAAGGAGGAGTCGTCGCTGGCCAGGAACGCGACGGCGGCGGCGATCTCCTCGGCCTCGGCGAACCGGCCGAGCGGGATGTGCACGAGCCGACGGGCGGCCCGCTCCGGGTCCTTCGCGAACAGTTCCCGCAGGAGCGGGGTGTTCACCGGGCCCGGGCACAGCGCGTTGACCCGGATGCCCTCCCGCGCGAACTGGACGCCCAGTTCACGGGACATCGCGAGGACACCGCCCTTGGAGGCCGTGTACGAGATCTGCGAGGTCGCCGCGCCCATCCGGGCCACGAAGGACGCGGTGTTGATGATGGAGCCCTTGCCCTGTCGGCGCATGTAGGGGATCGCGGCCTTGCAGCACAGGTAGACGGAGGTCAGGTTGACCTCCTGGACACGCTTCCAGGCCTCCAGTCCGGTCTCCAGGATGGAGTCGTCGTCGGGCGGGGAGATGCCGGCGTTGTTGAAGGCGATGTCGACGCTGCCGTAGGTGTCGTTCGCCGTCCTGAACAGCGCCTCGACCTGCTCGGGGTCCGTGACGTCGACCTTCACGAAGGTCCCGCCGGCCTCCTCGGCGGCGGCCTTGCCGCGGGTTTCGTCGACGTCTCCGCAGACGACGTGCGCGCCCTCGGAGGCGAGGCGGCGGGTGGTGGCGAGGCCGATGCCGCTGCCGGCTCCGGTGATGACGGCGGTGCGGCCGACCAGGCGGCGGCAGATGATGTCGTCGGATGCGGTCACTGTGCGGGGCCCTCCGTGCTGATGAAGACGTTCTTGGTCTCGGTGAAGGCGGCCAGGGCGTCCGGGCCGAGTTCGCGGCCGATGCCGGACTGCTTGAAGCCGCCGAAGGGCGTCCAGTAGCGGACGCTGGCGTGGGAGTTGACGGACAGGTTGCCCGCCCGGACCGCCTGGGAGACGCGCAGGGCGCGGCCGATGTCCCGGGTCCAGATGGAACCGGAGAGGCCGTACTCGGTGGCGTTGGCGAGCCGGACGGCGTCCGCCTCGTCGTCGAAGGGCAGGACGACCGCGACCGGGCCGAAGACCTCCTCGACGGCGACGCGCGCGTGCGGGTCGACGCCGGTGAGGACGGTGGGCGGGAACCAGAAGCCGGGGCCTTCGGGGGCCTTGCCGCGGATGCCTTCGGCTTCGTCGGGCACGTACGAACGGACGCGGTCCAGCTGGGCCTTGGAGATCAGTGGGCCCATCTGGGTGCTCTCGTCCGCGGGGTCGCCGACGCGGACCGACTCGATCCCCGGGGCCAGCAGGTCCAGGAAACGGTCGTAGGCGGAGCGCTGGACGAGGATGCGGGTGCGGGCGCAGCAGTCCTGGCCGGAGTTGTCGAGGAACGACATGGGTGCGGCGGCCGCGGCGGCTTCGAGGTCGGCGTCGGCGAAGACGATGTTGGGGCTCTTGCCGCCGAGTTCGAGGGTGACCCGTTTGAGGAGCGCCGAGCCTTTTGCCAACACCTGTTTGCCCACGGCCGTTGACCCGGTGAAGACGATCTTCGCGACGCCGGGGTGCTCGACGAGCGCGTTGCCCGCGACGGGGCCGTGCCCGGGCAGCACCTGGAACAGCCCCTCGGGCAGACCTGCCTCCAGGGCGAGTTCGGCCAGGCGCAGGGCGGTCAGCGGGGTGGTTTCGGCGGGTTTCAGGAGCACCGCGTTGCCGGCCGCGAGCGCCGGGGCGGTGCCCCAGGCCGCGATCGGCATCGGGAAGTTCCAGGGCGCGATGACGCCGACGACGCCCAGCGGTTCGAGGATCGTGACGTCCAGCCCGCCCGGAACCGGGATCTGGCGGCCGGTCAGCCGTTCCACTCCCCCGGCCGCGTAGTCGAGCAGGTCACGGACGTTGCCCGCCTCCCAGCGGGCGTTGCCGACGGTGTGACCTGCTTCCCGGACCTCCGACAGGGCGAGTTCGTCGAGGTGTTCGTCGACCTTCGCCGCGAACCGGCGCAGCAGCCGGGCCCGGTCGCCCGGAGCCAGGGCGGCCCACCCGGCCTGCGCCTTCGTGGCGCGTACGACGGCCGCGTCCACGTCGGCGGCGGTGGCGGCCGGGACGGTGGCGATGACCTCCTCTGTCGCGGGATTCAGTACGTCCAGTGCGTGCTCGGAAGACTGGGAAGACTCGGCAGCCTCCCAGGAGGCAGAAGACTCGGAAGACAAGGAGGGCCTCACAGGCGTTCGAAGGAGCGGCGCAGCTCCCAGTCGGTCACCGCGGCGTCGAAGGCGTCCAGTTCGACGCGTGCCATGTTGCGGTAGTGCGCGACGACCTCGTCACCGAAGGCGGCCTTGGCGATCGGGCTGTTCTCCCAGAGGTCGGCGGCCTCGCGGAGCGTGGTGGGGACGTGGGCGTAGTCGGCGGTGTACGCGTTGCCCGTGCAGGCATCCGGGAGCTCCAGCTTCTGCTCGATGCCGTACAGGCCGGCCGCCACCAGTCCGGCCACCGCGAGGTGCGGGTTGACGTCACCGCCGGGCAGCCGGTTCTCGAAGCGCAGGGAGCGGCCGTGGCCGACGACCCGGAGGGCGCAGGTGCGGTTGTCGTACCCCCAGGCGACGGCGGTCGGGGCGAAGGAGCCCGGCTGGAACCGCTTGTAGGAGTTGATGTTGGGGGCGTAGAGGAGCGAGAAGTCCCTCAGCGCGGCCAGTTGCCCGGCGAGGAAGTGGCGCATGACATCCGCCATACCGCCCTCGTCCTGGGAGGAGCCCGCCATGGCGTTGTCGCCGGCCGCGTCCGCGAGCGAGAGGTGGATGTGGCAGGAGTTGCCCTCGCGCTCGTTGTACTTGGCCATGAAGGTGAGCGACACGCCCTCCTGGGAGGCGATCTCCTTGGCGCCGGTCTTGTAGACGGCGTGCTGGTCGCAGGTGACCAGGGCCTCGTCGTAGCGGAAGACGATCTCGTGCTGGCCGGGGTTGCACTCGCCCTTGGCGGACTCGACGGTGAGGCCGGCGGCGGCCATCTCGTTGCGGATGCGCCGCAGCAGGGGCTCGATACGGCCGGTGCCGAGCACCGAGTAGTCGATGTTGTACTGGTTCGCCGGCGTGAGTCCCCGGTAGCCGGCGTCCCAGGCCTGCTCGTAGCTGTCCTTGAAGACGATGAACTCCAGCTCGGTGCCGACCTGGGCGGTGAAGCCGTACTCGGCGAGACGCTCCAGCTGGCGGCGCAGGATCTGGCGGGGTGCGGCGACGACCGGGGAGCCGTCGCTCCAGGCGAGGTCGGCGATGAGCATGGCCGTGCCCGCGTTCCAGGGCACCCGGCGCAGGGTGGACAGGTCCGGGTGCATGGCGAAGTCCCCGTATCCCCGGTCCCAGGAGGACATGGCGTACCCGTCGACGGTGTTCATCTCGGTGTCGACGGCGAGGAGGTAGTTGCAGCCCTCGGTGCCGTGCTGGAGGACCTCGTCGAGGAAGAAACGGGCGGCGAACCGCTTGCCCTGGAGCCGCCCTTGCATGTCGGGGAAGGCCAGGACGACAGTGTCGATCTCACCGCCGGCGACGAGGGTGTGCAGCTCCTCGACGCCGAGCGGGGGTGTGCGGTCTGCCACGTGAAAGCCTCCTTCGGCTTCTTCGGCTTCTTCGGCTTCTCGGCTTCTTCGGTCAGCCGGAAGCCCTAAGGTATTCCGGAGAACCATTGCTTGGGAAGGGGGCGCGGCCATATGTCGCTGGCGGCTGACGGCGGCCCGGACGACCGGTTGACGCCGGTGCTGCGGCCGGTTCGGGCGGGCAACGGCTTCGAGGAGGCGTTGGAGCAGATCCTCCAGGTCGTCCGGCTCGGCCTGGTGCCGGGCGGGGAACGGCTGCCGGCGGAGCGGGACCTGGCGGAGCGGCTCGGGATCAGCCGGGTGACCCTGCGCGAGGTGCTGAAGGTGCTCCAGGACCAGGGGCTGGTCGAGTCGCGGCGCGGACGGTACGGCGGAACGTTTGTCCTGCCGCGCGCGGACGCCGTCGGCGAGGACGAGCTGCGGCGGCGGGTCACCGAGGTCGACATCGAGGACGTGCTGCGCTTCCGGGAGGTGCTGGAGGTGGGTGCGGCGGGCCTGTGCGCCGCGCACGGACTCTCGGCGGACCAGGCGCTCCGGCTGCGCGGGGCGCTGGCCGCGACGCGGGACGCGCCGCTCGCCGAGTACCGCCGCCTGGACACCCTGCTCCACCTCACCCTGGCCGAACTGTGCGGCTCACCCACGCTCACGGCGCAGTACGCGGCGGTACGGGCCTCGGTGAACGACCTCCTCGACTGCATCCCGCTCCTGGTGCGCAACCTGGAGCACTCCCAGCGCCAGCACGCCGCGCTGGTCGAGGCGGTACTGGACGGGGACGCGGACGGGGCGCGGGAGATGATGCGGGAGCACTGCGCGGGGACGGCGGCGCTGCTGCGGGGTTTCCTGGCGTGACGTACGGCCCGCCGGGCTGAAAGGTATGACAGAAGTCCATTGAGAAGCGGAGGAAGTACATGCCGGGCAGGCCACTGATCGGTGTCAGTACGTATCTGGAGGCCGGGGCGCGCTGGGGCGTGTGGGAACTGGAGGCGGCCCTGCTGCCCGCCGGGTACCCGCGGCTCGTACAGCGGGCGGGCGCACTGGCCGCCATGCTCCCGCCCGACGCTCCCGGGCACGCCCTCGCGACCGTCGCCCGCCTCGACGGCCTGGTGATCGCGGGCGGCCCCGACGTCGAGCCGGTCCGCTACGGGGCCGAGCGCGACTCGCGCACCGGCCCGCCCGCCGTCGCCCGGGACACCTGGGAGCTCGCCCTCGTCGACGCCGCCCTCTCCGCCCGCGTCCCCCTGCTCGGCATCTGCCGGGGCATGCAGCTGCTGAACGTGGCCCTGGGTGGCACCCTCGTCCAGCACATCGACGGGCACGTACAGGTGCCCGGCGTCTTCGGCCGCCACCTCGTGAAGCCGGTGCCGGGCACGTCGTACGCCGATGTCGTCCCCGAGGAGACCGCGGTACCCACCTTCCACCACCAGGCGGTGGACCGCCTGGGCACGGGCCTGATCGCCTCGGCGTACGCGGCGGACGGGACGGTGGAGGCGATCGAGCTTCCCGGGCCGCACTGGGTGGTGGGCGTGCAGTGGCATCCGGAGATGGGCGAGGACGTGCGCGTGATGCGGGCGCTGGTCGAGGCGGCTTCTTCGCGGTCCGCCGCCCGGTCTGGCGGGGGTGGCGGGGGGGCCTAGGACGGCGGCTGGGAGCGAACGCACGGAAGTCCCGGAGCGCGGGAGTCCGGGAGTCCGGGAGTCCGGGAGTCCGGGAGCGCGGGAGTCCAGAAGCCCGGGAGCCCAGAAGCGCGGGAGCCCCAAGGACGTCCGCCTACCCCCGTGTCAGGGACAGGAGGTCCCTCGCCGGGCCCACCGGTCGGTGGCCGGTGGGCCACACCGCCCTCAGATCCCGGGCCAGTGAGACTCCCTCCACCGGTACCCTCACCAACCTCCGCATCGCGAGCTCCTCGCCCACCGCCAGTTCGCTCAGTACCGCCGGCCCCGCCCCGCTCACCGCCGCCGCCTTGACCGCCGTCGTGGACGACAGCTCTATCAGTGGCCGCGCCAGGCCGCCCAGTGCCGTGTCGAGGACCTGACGTGTGCCCGAACCCTCCTCGCGGAGGATCAGTGGTGTCACGGCCAGTTCGGAGGCCTCCAGCGGACGGCGACGTCGCGCCCAGGGGTGCCCGGGTGCCGTCACCACGATCAGACGGTCGTGGGCGATGACCACGGAGTCCAGCCCCGTGGGGACACTGAGCCCCTCCACGAACCCCAGGTCCGCCTCGTCCGACAGCACCCGCTCCGCCACCGCCGTCGAGTTGCCGGCGAGCAGGGACACCGCGGTGTCCGGCCGCTGGGCGCGCAGCGCGAGCAGCCAGCCGGGCAGCAGGTACTCGGCGATCGTCATGCTCGCCGCCACCCGGAGCCGGGAGTCGCGGCGGTCCCGCAGGGCCTGCGCCCCGGCGTCGAAGGCCTCCGCCGCCGCCACTATCCGCCGCGCCCAGTCCGTGACCAGCGCCCCGGCGTCCGTGAGCCGGGAACCGCGTGGTGAACGGTCCACCAGCGCCACCCCGAGCTGGCGTTCCATCGAACGGATCCGGCTGCTCGCGGCCGGCTGGGTGATCCCCAACTCGCGGGCCGCCCCGCCCAGGCTGCCGAGCCGGGCCACCGCCAGCAGCAGCTCCAGCGCCCCAAGATCCGGCACCCGGTGCGCCACCGAGCCGCCGCCCGCCTGGCCCTGCCTCTCCACGCCGCCCATAAAGACAGCTTATGCCCTGATGGAGTCATACTCCCTGGTCGTGACTGACCACGGCCGGTAGCAGACTGACCACGGACCGGTCGCGGACCGGTCGCGGACCGGTCGCGGACCGATCACGGACCGGTCGAAGGCCGGTCGCGACCTGCTCAACGCCTGGGGCACCGCCACCGGGCGCATCGTGCACTCCGTCCGTGGCCCGCTCAGCGGAGGGCTGCTCGCAGCACCTCGCCCAACAGGTCGTGGCGCCTCGGCCGGCGAGGGCCCGCACCACCCGCACTACCGCTGCCGGTCCTGGACCGCCTCGATGTGTTCGGCCACCGCGACGACGATCACCCGGGTGTCGGCCACCGTCGCCCGCCAGCGATGGCGCACGCCGCCGGTGAGGTACAGGGTGTCGCCGCGGCCCAGCCGGTAGGCGCGGCCCTCCGCCTCGATCTCCACGGCGCCGTCGGCGACGTACATCAACTGGTCGTTGCGGTACTGGAATTCACGACCCGCGTCGTGGTCGCCGGTGAACTCCGAGGCGTGCATCTGGTGGTGACCACGCACCAGGGAACGTACTTGGGGAGCGAGCAGCGGCTCGGTGCCCTCCGCGCGGACCACGTCGACGCTGCACGCCGGGTCGGCGGCGGCGAGGAGTTCCACGGCGGTGGTGCGCAGGGCGTCGGCGACCTTTTCGAGGGAACTCCGGCTGGGGCGGGCGCGGTCGTTCTCGACCTGGCTGAGGAAGGGGACCGACAGGCCGCTGCGCTCGGCCACGACGGCGAGGGTGAGCTCCAGCGCCCGGCGCCGGCGCCGCACGGCCGCGCCCACCCGAAGGGGCTGTTCTTTGTGGTCGCCCATCGCTCCGGCTCCCTCCTTCGCTCGTCGGTCCGTCGTCCGAGTGCCCCGGCTGGGGCGCACACCGCTCCTGATGGCTTGTCTGCACCCTACGCATGTTCGGCGAACCGTTTCATGCGGCCGTCATATCGAGGTCACGCGGTGTGCGGTCGTACCTCACAATTCGCGCCAGCGGAACGGCCCCGAAACGGCTGAGCCGAGCGTCGGACGACGGTCCTCCCACGGGGGCGCGGGCGTCCGTCCACCGGCTGCTCACGCGACACGACGAAGCTCGGGCGGGGGCGTAGCTCTATGTGGTTGGCCGGATCCTTTCCGTGCGGCGGGGGTCGAGCCGGGAGATGACCCGAGGGGCGGACCCCACCACACGCTGTCAGGACGCGTGGGGAGGCCGCCCCTCGGGCGGCTTCGATACAGCAACCACTGCGGCCACTACAGCCACCGGGGCCGCTACGGCTACTACGGCTACTACGGCTACTACGGGGTCATCCGGCCGACCATGTCCGGGTGCTCCTTCAGCCAGGCGGCGACCGCTTCCTGCTCGTGGCCCTGACCGGTCTGGTTGATCTCGGCCTCCAGGCTGCCGAGCTCGGCCTCGCTCATTTTGAAGTTCTTGATCCACTTGGTGAGCTGCGGATACTGCTCGGGGAACTTCTTGTTGGAAATCGTGCGGATGGTGTTGCCCTCGCCGAAGAGCTTCTTGTCATCCTTCAGCTTGGTGAGGCCGTACTGGCTGTACGCCCAGTGCGGCGACCACAGGACGACCGCGACGGGCTCCTTCTTGGCGTACGCGCGCTTGAGTTCGGCGAGCATCGCGGGCGTGGAGCCGGCGACGATCTTGTACTCCTTGTCCAGGCCGTAGCCGGGCAGGACCTTCGTCTTGAGCAGGTTCATCTCGCCGGTGCCCGGCTCGATGCCGATGATCTTCCCGTTGAAGAGGCCGGCCTTGCCCTTGAGGTCCTCGTAGGACTTCACGCCCTTGACGTACGAGGGCACCGCGACCTCCAGCGAGGTCGGCTCGTACCAGGTGCCGAGGTCCGCGAGTTTGTCCTTGCTCTGGTCCCAGTAGTTCTTCTGGGCGTACGGCAGCCAGGCGTCGAAGTTGAGATCGAGGTCGCCGGAGGCGAGGCCGGTGTAGACCGGGCCGACGTCCATCTGCTTGAGGTCGAGCTTGTAGCCGCGCCGCTCCAGGACGTTCTTCCAGAGGTAGGTGACGGCGATGTCCTCGTCCCAGGGGAACCAGGCCACATCGATGGGATCCTTGGCCTCCGCGGGAGTCGAGCCGGAGCCGCCCGCGACCGGAGCCAGCTTGTCGACCACACCCGGGTTCTTCTTCAGCCAGGCACGCACGGCGTCCTGCTGTTTGCCCTCGCCCGCCTTGTTGATCTCGGCCTCAAGGCTGGTGAGCTGCTTCTCGTCCATCTTGAAGTTCTTCAGCCACCCACCGACGACCGGGTTGGCGGCCGCGAAACCCTTGCGGGCCAGGGTGTGCACGCCGTCGCCCTTGCCCCAGGCACCCTTCGGGTCCTTCAGCTTCTTCAGGTCGTAGTCGCTGTAGGCCCAGTGCGGCGACCAGAGCGTGACGACGATCGGTTCCTTCTTGCTGTACGCGCGCTTGAGCTCGGCCAGCATCGCCGGCGTGGAGCTGTCGACGACCTTGTACTCCTTGTCGAGGCCGTACGTCTTGAGGACCTTGTTCTTCAGAAGGGAGGTCATGCCGGCGCTGGACTCGATGCCGGTGATCTTCCCGTCGAACGTGGCCGCCTTGCCCTTGAGGTCGTCCAGCGAGTCGACGCCCTTCAGGTACGAGGGCACGCTCAGCTCCAGGGACGTCTGGCCGTACCAGGAACCCAGGTCGTCGAGCTTGCTGCCGTACTTCTTCCAGTACTGCTCGTGGGTGGTCGGCAGCCAGGAGTCGGTCTCGAAGTCGACGCTGCCCTGCGCCAGGGAGGTGTAGAGCGGCCCGGCGTCGAACTGCTTGGCGTCCACCTGGAAGCCGCGCTGTTCGAGGATCTCCTTCCACAGGAAGGTGGAGGCGACGCCCTCGTCCCAGGGGATGTAGCCGATGCTGACCTTCTTGCCCTGGCCGACGTCCTTGCCGTCGGCGACGGCGGTGGAGCCGTCCGAGGTGGAGCCGAAAATGCCCATGCCGCCCGCCACGAGGGCGAGGACGACGACACCGATCACGGCGAACTGCGGGCGGGGCCGGTACGACCAGACCTTCAAGCCCTGTGCGGCACGTGCCTTGGCGGCGGCGCGGCGGCCCAGCGGGGAGACCTGGGTGCCCAGGGCGCTGGTCATACGGTCGAGGTAGATCGCGAGGATCACGATGGCGACACCGGCCTCGGAGCCGAGGCCCACGTTGAGCTGGCCGATGGCCTGGTTGACGTCGCCGCCGAGGCCCTCGGTGCCGACCATGCCCGCGATCGCGGCCATGGACAGGCCGAGCATGATGACCTGGTTGACGCCCGCCATCACGGTGGGCAGTGCCAGCGGAAGCTGGACCCGCAGCAGGATGTCGCGGGGCGTGGTGCCGAACGCGTCGGCCGCCTCGACCAGTTCCTTGTCGACCTGGCGGATGCCCAGCTCGGTCATGCGCACGCCGGGGGCGAGCGCGAAGATCAGGGTGGCGACGATGCCCGCGGGGGCACCGGTGCCGAAGAACAGGATCGCCGGGATGAGGTAGATCATCGCGGGCAGCGTCTGCATGAAGTCCAGGACCGGCCTGACCAGTCCGCTGACGCGGTCGGAGCGCGCCGCCCAGATGCCCACCGGCACGGAGATCACCAGCGCGATGATCGTGGCGACGAGGACGAGCGAGAGGGTCACCATCGCGTCGTCCCACAGTTCGAGGGAGTCGATGAAGGCGAATCCCGCGAAGGTGAGGACACCGGCCAGGGTGCCGCGCAGCCAGAACGCCAGCACCGCGAAGATGCCTGCGAGCAGCAGGGGTTCGGGCGCGTGGAGGACGGCGTAGATGCCGTCGTAGGTGCCGGTGAAAATGCTCTTGAGGAAGTCGAAGAGCCAGGCCATATGGCCGAGCAGCCAGTTGACCGCGTCGTTGACCCAGTCGCCGAGCGGGATCCTAGGCACGGGCCACCACCTTCTCACCGTCGGGGTTGTCGCACGAGACGGGTTCGCTGATCTCGTCGCCGAGGAAACGGATCAGCCGCTCCCGCGGCACGACACCGATGACCTGGTTCTCCCCGTCCACCACCGAGACACGGTGCGACAGGCGGGCACTGATCGCGCAGAGCTCCGTGAACGAGGTGCCGGCCATGGCGGTTTCACAGCTGCAGCTGGGGCTGCCGCCAGAGACGGACGTGTCCATGACGGAGGAGGCGGTCAGCACGCGGGAGCGGTCGACGTCCTTGGTGAAGGAGGCGACGTAGTCGTCGGCGGGCCGGACGAGGATGTCCTCCGCCGTACCGATCTGGACGATGCGGCCGTCGCGCATGACGGCGATCCGGTCGCCCAGCCGCATGGCCTCGTTGAGGTCGTGGGTGATGAAGACGATCGTCTTCTTCAGGGACTTCTGGAGCTCGATGAGCTGGTCCTGCATGTCACGGCGGATCAGCGGGTCCAGCGCGCTGAACGACTCGTCCATGAGGAGCAGGTCGGCATCGGTGGCGAGGGCGCGGGCCAGGCCCACGCGCTGCTGCATGCCGCCGGACAGCTCGTCGGGCCAGGATTTCTCCCAGCCGGCCAGTCCGCACAGGGCGAGCGCCTCGGCGGCCCGCTCCTCGCGCTCGCGCCGGGGAACGCCCTGAACGGCCAGGCCGTAGGCGGCGTTCTCCAGGACGCTGCGGTGCGGGAAGAGCGCGAAGTGCTGGAAGACCATGCTGATCTTGTGCGCGCGAACGTCGCGCAGGGCACGGTCGCTGAGAGCGGTCAGGTCCTGCTCTTCGAACCGGACGTGGCCCGCGGTCGGCTCCAGGAGGCCGTTGAGCATCCGCAGCAGCGTCGACTTTCCGGAGCCGGACAGACCCATCACCACGAAGATCTCGCCGGGTTCCACGGTGAAGGAGGCGTCGACCACGGCGGCCGTGATCCCTTCGCCGCGCAGTTCCTCCCGGTCAGCGCCCTGGCGGAGCCGCTCAACCGCGTCGTCGGGTCGTCTTCCGAACACCTTGTAAAGCCCTGCGGCCTCAAGTCTGGATGACACGCGTACCTCTAGTCTCGGCGGGCAGAAGCAGAGACGCGGGCCGCGATCATCGAAAGGCAACCAGCGTCTCTTAGAGGCGGCGCCTGCCCAGACACCGCTGAGACAAACGCACAGGTGTTCCAGTTCACATGGCGTTTACGTCCGCCCGTACCGCCGCCATGCCCCCTCGCTCCTCCGTCGTCCCTCCGACGCCGCCTCCGGTGCGACGTCGGGCGACACCTCCGCCGACGGGTTTTCGGCCGACCGCCATTGTCGGTGCGGTACGGCATGATGCGTGGCGTGACCGGACGACTGATGCTCCTTGACAGTGCCTCCCTCTACTTCCGTGCCTACTTCGGCGTCCCGGAGTCCGTGAAGGCCCCTGACGGCACGCCGGTGAACGCCGTGCGCGGACTGCTGGAGTTCATCGACCGCCTCGTGAAGGACCACCGGCCCGATCACCTGGTGGCGTGCATGGACGCCGACTGGCGGCCTCAGTGGCGGGTCGAGCTGATCCCCTCGTACAAAGCGCATCGCGTCGCCGAGGTGCACGAGGCGGGCCCGGACGAGGAGGAGGTGCCCGACACCCTCTCGCCGCAGGTCCCGATCATCGAGGCCGTCCTGGACGCGCTCGGCATCGCCCGCGTGGGCGTCGCCCGGTACGAGGCGGACGACGTGATCGGCACGTTCACCGCGCGCGCGAAGGGCCCGGTCGACATCGTCACCGGCGACCGCGACCTGTACCAGCTGGTGGACGACGCCCGTGAGGTACGGGTGCTGTACCCGCTCAAGGGCGTGGGCACCCTGCAGTTGACGGACGAGGCGTGGCTGCGGGAGAAGTACGGGGTCGACGGCAAGGGGTACGCGGATCTGGCGCTGCTGCGCGGCGACCCGAGCGACGGTCTGCCCGGCGTGCCCGGGGTCGGCGAGAAGACGGCGGCCAAGCTGCTCGCGGAGTTCGGTGACCTGGCCGGGATCATGGCGGCGGTCGACGACCCGAAGGCGAAGCTCACGCCGACGCAACGCAAGCGCCTGGACGAGTCACGGCCGTATCTGGCAGTGGCGCCGAAGGTCGTCCGGGTCGCGGACGACGTCCCGCTGCCGGAGGTCGACACGGCGGTGCCGCGCACCCCGCTCGATCCCGCGGCCTTGGAGGAGCTGGCGGCGCGCTGGGGGCTGGGTGGATCGTTGCAGCGACTGCTCACCACGCTTGTGGCGTAAGCAGTGATCTCGCTCTCTGCGTGCTCTGCGTGCTCTACGTGCTCTACGTGCTCTACGTGCGAGTTTCACCGGAGCGCGGGCAAACTTCCGCTCAAGAGACCGAGGTCATCTGCTTGGGAGCTTC
This sequence comes from Streptomyces sp. LBL, assembly GCF_029893585.1. Lineage (GTDB taxonomy): Bacteria > Actinomycetota > Actinomycetes > Streptomycetales > Streptomycetaceae > Streptomyces. The sequence goes on along the minus strand of NZ_JARXYX010000038.1, from coordinate 42,186 downwards.
CACCGGGGGGAGATACTAGTTAGGTTAGCCTAACTACAGGATCAGGGAGGCCGCCATGGCAGAACGACCGGGACGCAAGCCGCGCAAACCGCACACTGCACAGGTCATCCGTACTGAACGGCTGACTCCCCATATGCAGCGCGTGGTGCTCGGCGGCGAGAGCCTGGCCGAGTTCTCGCCGGACACCTGCACCGATCACTATGTGAAGCTGCTCTTCCCGGCCGGGGGCGCGACCTACCCGGAACCCTTCGACATGGAGCGGATCCGCGAGGAGTTCCCGCGTGAGCAGTGGCCGGTGACGCGGACGTACACCGTGCGCGCCTGGGACGCCGAACACCGCGAGCTGACGCTGGACTTCGTGATCCACGGCGACGAGGGCCTGGCCGGCCCCTGGGCACTGCGGGTGCAGCCGGGCGAGACGGTCCGCTTCCTGGGCCCCGGCGGCGCCTACGCTCCCGACCCGAGCGCCGACTGGCATCTGCTCGTCGGGGACGAGAGCGCGCTGCCCGCGATCGCGCGGTCCCTGGAGGCACTGCCGGACGGCGCCCGGGCCCACGCCTTCGTCGAGATCTCCGGGCCGGAGGAGGAGCAGAAGATCGACTCCGATGTGGAGGTCGTCTGGCTGCACCGCGGCGAACGGCCCGTCGGCGCAGCACTGGTCGAGGCCGTGCGGACGCTGGAGTTCCCCGCGGGCCGGGTGTACGCGTTCGTGCACGGCGAGGCGCACTTCGTAAAGGAACTCCGCCACCTGCTCCGCGTCGAGCGCGGGGTCGCGCGCGAGGACCTGTCGATCTCCGGTTACTGGCGCCTGGGCCACAACGAGGACGGCTGGCAAGCCTCCAAGCGGGAGTGGAACGCGCGCATCGAGGCCGAGCAGGAGGGCGCTTCCACGCCCTCCTGACCCACGTCGCGGTCACCTCGACCGTCGGCGGGAACGGAACGTACGGATCGACCGCCACTCGACAGCCACACCTCCGCCGGCGCCGGCAGCCCTCCCCCGCGGCTGAGCACCTCAGCAGGATGGTCAGGCCCTTCTCGTCCACTTCTCGCCGACGAGGAGGGCCGATCGTTTCCCACTCGCGACGGACGCGGTATATCGCGATCGAATGAGTCCCGCACGTACGTGAGGACTTGGGCCCGCCCCGGACACGCCCGCGTGACGCCTTCGAAACAGCGGATCCCTAATTTCTGTCACCCGACAGGAACTAGGGCCGCGGCAGGCAATGTTTGCGCGACGGGGCGAACATTGCCTGTCGCGGCACTGGCTTCCGCTCCCGCTTCCTGCGCCGAAGGCAGGTGCCGCCGTGACCACAACCGCCCCCTCCGACATTCGCCCCGATCCGCCGCACTCCCCCGACGACCGCTCCCTCACCGAGTTCGGCTACCGCCAGGAACTGCACCGCAGCCTGGGCCGGTACGCGTCGTTCGCGGCCGGCTTCTCCTTCATCTCCGTCCTGACCACCGTCTTCCAGTTCTTCGCCTTCGGGTACGCGTTCGGCGGCCCCGTCTTCTTCTGGGCCTGGCCGGTCGTCCTCGTCGGCCAGCTGATGGTGGCCGCCTGCTTCGCCGAGCTGGCCGCGCGCTATCCGATCTCGGGCGCGATCTACCAGTGGTCGTCGCGCCTGTCGAACCTCACGTTCGGCTGGTTCGCCGGCTGGATCATGGTGATCGGGCAGATCGTGGTGGTCGCGGCGGCCGCGCTGGCGCTCCAGATGGTGCTGCCCGCGATCTGGTCGGGCTTCCAGCTGATCGGCACCGACCCGGCGCCCACCTCGGCGGACGGCGCGGCCAACGCGGCCGTCCTCGGCGTGATCCTGCTCGCGTTGACGACACTGGTGAACATCCTCGACAACCGGGTGATGTCGGTGATCAACCGCGTCGGCGTCACCGCAGAGATCATCGGCGCCGTCCTGATCGTCGTCCTGCTGCTGACCCACTCCGAGCGCTCCCCCGGCATCACCTTCCACACCGAGGGCGCCGCCCAGTCCGGTCTGTTGGGTGCCCTCCTGGTGGGCTCGTTCACGGCGGCGTACGTGATGATCGGTTTCGACAGCGCGGGCGAGATGAGCGAGGAGACCCACCACCCCCGCCGCACCGCGCCCCGCACGATCCTCACGGCGCTCGGCGCGGCCGGTCTGCTCGGCGGCCTGATCGTCCTCGGCGGCATCCTCGCCGCGCCCAGCCTCACGGACGGGCACCTGGGGGTCGACGGCCTGAGCTACGTCCTCACCAGCAGCCTGGGCGACGGCGTCGGGCGGGCCCTGCTGGCCGACGTGGTGGTGGCGATCGCGGTGGCCACCCTGGCGATCCAGACGGCGGCCTGCCGGATGCTGTTCTCCATGGCCCGCGACGGCCAACTGCCCTTCTCCGGCCGCCTGGCGAAGGTCAACCCGCGCACGGGCATGCCGAGCGCCCCGGCCCTGGTGGTCGGCGTACTGGCGGCCGTCCTCCTGCTGCTCAACTTCGCCTCCCCGGAGGCGTTCCTGGCCATCGGCACCACCTGCATCGTGATGCTGTACCTGGCGTACGCCATGGTCACCGGCCCGCTCCTGGTCCGCCGTCTGCGCGGCGGGTTCACCGTCGAGGGCACTGACGAGGGCACCGACGAGACGGGCGCCAAGCTCTTCTCCCTCGGCCGCTGGGGCGTCCCGGTCAACGCACTCGCCCTTCTCTACGGCCTGATCATGACGGTCAACCTGGCCTGGCCGCGGGCGGCGGTGTACGACCCGGCGGGCGGACACTGGTACTTCCAGTGGTTCACCGTACTGTTCCTGCTGGTCACCGTAGGCGCAGGTGCCGGATACCGGGCCTGGAAGGCACAACGGGGGCCCGCTGCTCCGGAAAGGTCACCCTCGGCGGCCCCCGCGCAGGTCGCCTGAGCAGCCCGCCCCAGGCCAGGCGCATCCGGATCTCCCGAGGCCGTCCCCGGTGTGAGCAGCGTCTACGCTGGCCGGTGATGAGACGCAAGCGCCGGATCCCGCCCTCTCCCCTGCCTCAGCGCGAAGGGGTGGATCCGGTGCGGGTGCGGTTGCCCGCCGAGGGGTCGTGGGCCACGGTGCGCGAGCATCTGGTGGAGCGACTCGCGGCGGACTCCGGTGTCGTCGAGGGGATGTTCGACGCGGGGCAGGTCGTGGGGACGGACGGGCGGGCAGTGGCCCCGGACACGGCGTACATGCCCGGGATGCTCGTGTGGTTCCACCGGGAACTGCGCGCCGAGGTGCCGGTGCCGTTCCCGGTGGAGGTCGTCCACCGGGACGAGCACATCGTCGTCGCCGACAAGCCGCACTTCCTGGCCACCACCCCACGCGGCAGCCATGTCACCCAGACCGTGCTCGCCCGTCTCCGCCGGGAGCTGGACATCCCCGCGCTCGGCGCCGCCCACCGACTGGACCGGCTCACCGCCGGGCTGGTGCTGTTCACCGTACGGCCCGAGGAACGGGGCGCCTATCAGGCACTGTTCCGCGACCGGCGCATACACAAGGAGTACGAGGCGATCGCCCCGTACGATCCGGGGCTCGCCCTGCCCCGGACGGTGCGCAGCCGGATCGTGAAGGAGCGAGGCGTGCCGGCCGCCTATGAGGTGGAGGGCGAGCCGAACGCGGTCAGCCGCGTCGAGCTGACCGAGCTCCGTGAGGGTGACGAACCCGGTGGGGCCGGCGGCCCCACCGGATCTCCCGGACCGGACAGGCCCACCGGGGCTTGCAGACCCGACGGAACCGCAACGCCCGAGGGGACCCGCCGATCCGACGGGACCGGCAGACCCGACGGGACCGGCAGACCCGACCGGACCCGCCTCGGCCGGTACCGGCTCACTCCCGCCACCGGCCAGACCCACCAGCTGCGGGTCCACATGAACGCGCTCGGCGTACCGATCCTCGGCGACCCGCTCTACCCCGTGGTGACCGGCCCCGTGCCCGCCGGTGATTTCCGGCGTCCGCTCCAACTGCTGGCGCGGTGCCTGGAGTTCACCGATCCGGTCACCGGGGTGGAGCACCGGTTCCGGAGCGGGCGGGTCCTGGAGGCCTGGACGTCGTACGACGACTGGGCCGCGCCGTACGACGCGGGGTCCGCCGGTCAGTAGCCGCGCCACCAGCGCAGGAAGCGCCGCCAGGCGCCCTGCGGGCGGGCCGGTTCGGGCACCGGGGCGGGCTGTGGCGGCGGGACGGCGGCCGGTTGCGGTGCTGGTTGCCGTGCCGGTTGCCGTGCTGATGGCGATTGCGGTTGCCGTGCTGATGGCGATTGCGGTTGCGGTGCCGGTTGGGCCGCGTGTGGCCGTTCCGGCCGGTGCGTGCCGACCTGCCAGGCGTTACGCTGCGGCGGGACCGGCAGGTGACCCGGCGTGAGCATCACATCCTGCGGCGGCTTCGGCGCGAACCGCACCGGGAGCTCCGCCAGGTGGCGTGAGGACATGGACTCCGTCCAGGTCAACTCGTCCTCGTCGCATTCGAGTTCGACGTCCGGCAGCCGCATCATCAGCGCGTCCACACCCGTGTCGGCGATGGCACGGCCGATGTCCTGGCCGGGGCACTCGTGCGGCCCGCCGCCGAAGGCGAGGTGGGAGCGGTTGCCCTGCATGTGGGCGGAGAGGTCGGGCCGCACCCGGGGGTCGACGTTGCCCGGGGCGATACCGAAGAGCAGTCCGTCACCCCTGCGGATGTGCTGGCCGCCCAACTCCGTGTCCTGCTTGGCGAAGTACGCGAAGATCGCGCTGAACGGCGGCTCGTTCCACAGGGACTGCTCGACCGCCTCCGGCACCGTCATCTGGCCGCCGTTGAGCTGGGCGCGGAAGCGCGGGTCGGTGAGCACCATGCGCAGCACGTTGGCGATGAGGTTGGCGGTGGCCTCGTACGCGGCGATGAGCACGAGGCGCAGGTGCTCGCGGACCTCGTCGTCGGTGAGCCGTGCCGGGTGGGTGATGAGGTAGCTGGTGAAGTCCTCCTCGGGACGGGCACGACGGCGGGTGGTGAGCCGGCCAAGGGCGTCCATGATGTACGCGTTGCTGGCGATGGCGGTCTCGGTGCCGCGGAGCATGTCGCGGGCGGCCTGCACGATCCGGTCGTTGTACTCCTCGGGCATGCCGAGGGTCTCGCACATCACGGCCATCGGCAGGTGCTCGGCGAACTGGCTGACCAGATCGGCGGTGCCCTCCTCGCAGAACCGGTTGACCAGGCGCTGGGTGTAGCGGTTGATGTGCCGGCGGACACCGCGGGGGTCGATGGTCGAGATGGCGCCGTTGACCGCGCCACGCAGCCTCAGATGCTCGTCGCCCTCGGCGTGGGCGGCGATGGGCTGCCAGGCGATGTGCGGCATGAGCGGGTGATCGGGCTTGACCAGGCCGTCCAGGAGCGGGGTCCAGATGCGGCTGTCCCGGCAGTACTGCGAGGGCGTACGCACCATGTGCAGGTTCTCGGCGTGGCCGAGCACGACCCACATCGGCACGTCGTCGTGGAGCAGCACCGGCGCCACCGGGCCGTGTTCCTCCCGCAGTTGTTCGTACAGGGAGCCGAGGTCCTCCGCGTCGGGACCGTGGAGCCGGCGCAGCCCGCCGGGGCCGCGGCCGTGGGCGGGGCAGCCGGGCGGTGGGGCGAGGCCGGGGTCCGTACCGATCAGGGAGTGGGATTCAGGCGTCACAGTGATCGCTCCGAAGTGGATCCGGTGTCCGTGTCTGGTAGGTAGGTCGACGCATGATGCGTACATATGTGCGAGTTTCGCCCACGTCTGTACGAGCACGCAGGTCTGTACGGGGGTTGCCCATATCTGTACGGGTGGCTGTGTCCGCACCGGTGTTGCCTTTGTCCGCACGGGGACGCCTGGTCGGGTGCGGCGGTCACCTCAGCGCGCCCGGCGTGGCGAGGGAGTGCAGGAAGTGCATGAGGGTCATCAGGGTGTCGCGGCTGGAGGCGCGGCGGCGCGCGTCGCAGTCGACGATGGGGATGTCCTCGCTCAGGTCGAGCGCGGTGCGCAGCTCCTCGACGGGGTAACGGGGCGCACCCGGGAAGGAGTTGACGGCGACGATGAAGGGCACGCCGCGCTCCTCCAGGCGTCCCATGACGTCGAAGCTGACCTCCAGCCGGCGGGTGTCGATCAGCACGACCGCGCCCAGCGCCCCCTCGAACAGGCCGTTCCACAGGAACCAGAAGCGTTCCTGGCCGGGGGTGCCGAAGAGGTACAGCACGAGTTGGTCGGTGATGCTGATGCGGCCGAAGTCCATCGCCACCGTGGTGGCCGTCTTGGACTCGGAGCCGTAGTCGTCGTCGACGCCGACGCCGGCCTGCGTCATGGTCTCCTCGGTGGTCAGCGGTTTGATCTCGCTGACCGAGCCGACCATGGTGGTCTTCCCGACACCGAAGCCGCCCACGATGACGATCTTCACCGCCGCCTGGGCGGTGTGCGGGAGCTGGTCCTCCTTCCGGGGGCCCGTGACGGTGTCAGAGCTTTTGAAGTCCATGCATCACCGCTTCGAGGAGAGAACGGTCGGCCAGCGCCTGGCGGACGACCGGGGCGCGCGCCGTGACCAGTTCGGCCGTCAGCAGCTCGGTGATCAGCACGGTCACCACGCTGAACGGCAGGCTCAGATAGGCCGACAGCTCGGCCACGGACAGGGGGGCCGTACACAGCCGGAGCAGCGCCGCCTGCTCGGGCGTGGCGGAGGGCGGCGGGTCGGCGCTCGCCACGATCAACGTGACCAGGTCGAGTTCGGTACGCTCGGCGCCGTCCGGACCGGTGATCACGTACAGCCGCTCGGGGTTCTTCTTCTCCCCTTCGGGAAGCTGCTGCACCTCGGGCGGGGGCGTCGGTTCGGGTTCCGCCCTGATGTACGGCTCGGGTTCCTGCTGGGGATATCGCCGCCGGCGTTGCGGAGGAGTCATACGGTCTGCCCGTTGCGCCTCGGCGGGCTGGTGAGATGCGCGCCGATCCGGATGACCAGGTCGCTCATGCGGGCGCTCATGTAGCCGGGTTCGGCGCGTACGTCGGAGAGCACCGCGAGGTAGGCGTTGGGGCCCGCGGCCATCAGGTAGAAGTAGCCGCCGTGGATCTCGATGAGGACCATCTTCATCTCGCCCTCGCTGCCCGGGATCTCCTGGGCGACGGCACCGGCCAGGCTCTGCAGGCCCGCGCAGGCCGCGGCGACGCGGTCGGCGGTGTCCGGGTCGCCGCCGTGGCGGGCGATGCGCAGGCCGTCGGCGGAGAGCACCACGATCATCTGGATGCCCGGCACGCCCTTGGCGAGGTCCTGGAGCATCCAGTCGAAGTTGCCGCGCTGCTGGATCACTTGAGGTCCTTCTCGTCGTCGGCCTCGGCGTGGGCCGGTTCTGTCGGCTGGGTGAATGCGGTGGGGTCCGGGCGCTTGAGTCCGTCGAAGAACGCCTGGACCCACAGGCCCGGCGGGGTGTCGGGGATTTTCTCCGCGGGCTCCGGCTCGGGTTCGGGCTCGCGCTCGGCGGTCGACCAGATGGTCGGCCGGCCCTCCCTTTCGGCCTGCTCGATGGCGGCCTGCTCGGCGTAGCGCTGGGTGAGCGAGGTCTTGACCCGGCTGCGGCGCTGCGGCAGTCCGTTGGCGGTCCACTCGGTGACCTCGGGGACGTCGTCCTCCATGGAAACCGGAGTGACGTGCTTGGGGCTGGTGGGGCGGCGGTTCTTGACCGTGCGCTTGGGGCCGGGGAGCGCGCCGAGTTCGGGCCGGGGCACGGCCGTGGCGCCGATACCGTGGGCGAGTCCGACGCCGGGTTCGGAGGTGAGCATGTCGCTGGGCACGACAAGGATGGCGCGGACCCCGCCGTACGCGGAGGTACGCAGCGAGACCTGCATGTTGTACGTGCGGCACAGGCGGCCCACGACGGCGAGGCCGAGGCGCGGCGCCTCGCCGAGGTCCTGCAGGTCGACGCCGGCCATGGCGCGCTCCAGCATGCCCTCGGCCCGCAGGCGCGCTTCCTCGCTGAGGCTGACGCCGGCGTCCTCGATCTCGATGCAGACGCCGGTCTGTACCTCGGTGGCGGTGACGTGCACCTTGGTCTGCGGGGGCGAGTAGCGGGTGGCGTTGTCGAGGAGTTCGGCCGCCGCGTGGATGACGGGTTCGACGGCGGTGCCCTTGACGTTGACCTTGGCGATGGAGGTCAGGTCGATGCGGTTGTACTCCAGGATCCGGGACATGGCGCCGCGCAGCACGCTGTAGAGCGCGACCGGCTCGGGCCACTGACGACCGGGACGGCCGCCGCCGAGGACGGAGATGGAGTCGGCGAGCCGGCCGATCAGCGCGGTGCCGTGGTCGATGCGCAGCAGGTCGGTGAAGACCTCGGGGTTGCGGCCGTGGTCCTCCTCCATCTCCCGCAGTTCTTCGGCCTGCTGGTGGACGATGGCCTGGACGCGGCGGGCGATGCTGACGAAGGAGCGCTGCGCGGCGTCGCGCATGACGTCTTCCGTGTCGATGACGGTCAGCATCGTCTGGAGCAACGACACCTGGGCCTCGGGGAGTTCACGCCAGCCGGGCTCGAAGTCGCCGAGGCGGCGAATCACCTCTACGGGGGAATTTCCGCCGCGCAGCAGTTGCAGCGCGATCGGCAGGATCTCCTCGGCGAGGCGGGTCATCTCCTCCTCGTGACCGGTGATCCGCCGTTCCAGATACGCGGAGTGACGGGCGTGCTCCGTGCGCAGGTCGCGCAGGGTCCGGCCGCGGCGGACCGCTTCCGCCGCCGTCGCGATCACCAGCAACGTGGCGAGGGCGCCGCACCAGCCGACGGCCGTCCGGGCCGGTGCCGTCACCAGCGCGACGGCGGCCCCGGTGGCTGCGGCCATCGCTATGGAGGGCAGCAACAGCACGCGCGCGTACGGGAGTTCACGGCTACCGGGAGGAGATTGAACACTCACCATGTGGGCCCTCTGAAACAAATCGGCGGGGTGTAGGGGAGCTTGCAGGGGGGAAGTTCTCGGGTGCTTCTGGATCTTCTGCAAGTTTGGGAACAAGCGCACGAATACACCTCAACTCGGTGCGCCGCGGGCGAGCTTAGTCCGACCGGATCATCGCTGTGTCATATTCAGCAAGCACCTGAAACCGGGCGCGCGAGGGGAGTACGCTCGACACTATTTACACACTGAGCTTCTTTTCGCACACGGCGTGTAACAGTGCACGGGCGTACGAAAACACTCACCGTGACGAGTGACGTTCCTTCACCAGGGCCGCGCCATCACAAGAGTCGCGCCATCACAAGAGTCGCGCCATCACAAGAGTCGCGCCTTCGCAAGGAAGCCGAGGAGCGCCCGCGGAGGAGCCGAGAAGCCGAGCAGCCCTCGGATCAGACCCCGGCGATGCGCAGCGCGGCGTCCGCCGTCGCCTCCGCGAACACCGACACGGGCCGCTCGGGGTCGGAGCGGTGGACGAGGATGACACCCTCGATCAACCCGAACACCAGGTCCGTACGCAGATCCAGCTCGCCCTTGGCGAGCGTGCCGCCGACCGCTGTCGCCGCGATCAACTGCCGGTAGGCGTCCTTGAGTTCGGCGCGCACGGCATGGAAGCCGGCGAACCGCTCGGCGCGCACCTCGGGCAGCAGGTAGAGCCCGCCGAGGTCGTGCGGTCCGTCGCACAGCACCTCCACGTCCGCCCGGCACAGCTCCCACAGCCGGTCCTCGACCGGGACGGTGTCGTCGGCGAGCAGTTCACGGGCGTACGCGAGGGAGGGCGTGACCGTGGACTCCAGGAGCTGCGCGAGCAGTTCCTCCTTGCCGGAGACGTAGTGGTACATGGATGCCTGGCGCATACCGGCGCGCTCGGCGACGGCCCGGGTGGAGGTGGCCGCGTAGCCGAGGGTGGTGAACAACTCCGCGGCGGCCGCGAGGAGTTCCTCGCGCGGCTCCAGTCCGCTGTCCGGCCGTTGCGCGGCCCGCGGCCTGCCGACCCGCCGACCGGGCCCTGCACCTGTCGTCCCCATGCGGTCGATCCTCGCACACCAGCGTCCGCGGTGATCTTCGTGAGGGCCCGGTAACCGAGCGGCAACGCGGCGGCAACGCACGCGACCCGCCTCGCGCCTAATTTCTGTCGAGCGACAGAAATAGCACAGCACCCACCGGAGCCGGAGGTCCCGCGATGGCGACAGCGACCACTTACGGAGCCCGCGCCCACGCGCGCGCCCAGCAGGGCACCCACACCGAGGCGATGCCCGTCGTCCCGGCCCAGGACTGGCCGGCCCCGCCCTGCGAGGCGGGCCACCTGGTGTGGGCGGAGACAGTCGCGGGCGGCAACTACACGCACCGGGTCCTGGCCCGCGGCACGGAGCTGCGCCTGACCGATCTGCGCGGTGACGCCTGCGCCCACCTGCTCGTGTACGCGGCCGACCGCCCCTGGGAGCGGCTGAACGTCGCCGACACGGTCAAGGTCCAGTGGAACGCCTACCTGGGCGAGGGCCGGCTCCTCCTGTCCGACCAGGGCCGGGTCCTCGCCTCGGTGGTGGCCGACACCTCCGGTCGGCACGACGCCCTGTGCGGCACCTCCACCCTCGTCCGCAACGCCGGCCGCTACGGCGACGGCACCCCGCAGAGCCCCTCCCCCGCCGGCCGCGAGCTGTTCAAACTGGCGGCCGCCAAGAACGGCCTGGAGCCCCGCGACCTGCCGCCCTCGCTCTCCTTCTTCCAGGGGGTGGAGGTACGCGAGGACGGCACCCTCGACTTCACCGGCTCGGCCGGCCCCGGCGGCAGCGTCACCCTGCGCGCCGAGCAGGACGTCACCGTACTGATCGCGAACGTGCCGCACCCGGCCGATCCACGCCCCGACTACGTCAGCACCCCCCTGGAGGTGCTCGCGTGGCGCGCCGAGGCGACCGCGCCGGGCACCCCCCTGTGGGAGGCCACACCGGAGGGCCGTCGCGCCTTCCTCAACACCGCCGGCTTCCTTGCCGCGAGGGGGCTCGCATGAGCACGAGCACCAGCACCAGCACCAGCACCAGCACCAGCACCAGCACCAGCACCGGTGCCCGCACCAGCACCAGCCTCGTTCCCGCCCGCGCCGCCTGGTCCGCCGTCGTACGCACCGGCGAGACGCTCACCATCACCGACCTGCACGGCAACCAGGCCGTCGACTTCCTCGCCTACGACGCCCACGACACGTCGGTCCGCTACAGCGCCCCCGACACGATCCACGCGCAAGGCAACCTCTTCCTGACCACCGGCAGTGTGCTGATGTCCAACGAGTACACCCCGTTGATGACGGTGATGGCCGACGAGGTCGGCCGGCACGACACGGTCGGCGGCGCCTGCTCCAAGGAGTCGAACACCCTGCGCTACGGCCATCACACCTGGTCGCAGCACGCCTGCGTGGACAACTTCCTCGCCGAGGGCGCCAAGCACGGCCTCGGCAAACGCGACCTGGTCTCCAACATCAACTGGTACATGAACGTGCCGGTCGAGAAGGACGGCACGCTCGGCATCGTGGACGGCCTCTCCGCTCCGGGCCTGAAACTGACCCTGCGCGCCGAGCGGGACGTGCTCGTGCTGGTCTCCAACTGCCCCCAGATCAACAACCCGTGCAACGGCTTCGAGCCGACCGCCGTGGAGATGACGATCGGGGCCGCCGGATGAGCTTCGACACCCTCCTGGTCGCCAACCGGGGCGAGATCGCGGTCCGGATCATCCGCACGGCCCGCGAACTGGGCCTGCGCACGGTCGCCGTGTACTCCGACCCCGACCGCTCGGCGCCCCACGTCCGGCTCGCCGACGAGGCGGTACGGCTCGGCCCGGCGCCCGCGAAGGAGTCGTACCTCGACGCCGACCTGGTGCTGAAGGCGGCCAAGGAGACGGGCGCGGGCGCCATCCACCCCGGCTACGGCTTCCTGTCCGAGGACGCGGCGTTCGCGCGTCGCTGCGAGGACGCCGGGATCGTGTTCGTCGGGCCGACACCGGCGCAGCTGGAACTGTTCGGCGCCAAGCACACCGCCCGGGCGGCGGCGCAGACGGCCGGGGTGCCGCTGGCACCGGGGACGGGGCTGCTGGGTTCGCTCGACGAGGCCCTCGCGCAGGCCTCCGCCATCGGCTATCCGGTCATGCTCAAGGCGACCGGCGGAGGCGGCGGCATCGGTATGTCGGCATGTCGCTCCGCCGCCGAACTCACCGACTCCTGGGAGCGGGTGCAGCGCGTCGCCGCCGCCTCCTTCTCCTCGGCGGGCGTCTTCCTGGAGCGCCTCGTCGAGCGGGCCCGCCATGTCGAGGTGCAGGTCTTCGGCGACGGCGAGGGCCGCGTGGTCACCTTCGGCGACCGTGACTGCTCCCTCCAGCGCCGCAACCAGAAGGTCCTGGAGGAGGCGCCGGCACCGGGCCTGCCCGACCGCGTACGCGCGCAACTGGCGGCCAGTGCACAGGAGTTGTGTGCCTCCGTCGGCTACCGCTCCGCCGGCACCGTCGAGTTCGTCTACGACGCCGCCCGCGAGGAGGCGTACTTCCTGGAGGTCAACACCCGTCTCCAGGTGGAACACCCGGTCACCGAGGAGATCTACGGCGTCGACCTCGTCGCCTGGATGCTCCGCCTGGCCCGCGGCGAGCAGGACGTCGTCCGCGACCCGGGCCCACCGCGCGGCCACGCCGTCGAGGCCCGCCTCTACGCCGAGGACCCCGCACGCGACCACCGGCCCAGCGCGGGCCTGTTGACCCGGGTCGAGTTCCCGCCGGGCGTGCGGGTCGACGGCTGGGTGGAGACGGGCACCGAGGTGACGACCTCGTACGACCCGATGCTCGCCAAGATCATCGCGTACGGCCCGGACCGCGCGCACGCCCTGGAACGCCTGGACGAGGCCCTGGCCCGCACCCGCGTGGACGGCATCGAGACCAACCTGGGCCTGGTGCGGGCGGCGCTGGCCGACCGGGACTTCGGGCGGGCCGCCCACTCCACGGCGACCCTCGCGACCCTCGCCGACCCGACGCCCCGCATCGAGGTCATGGCCGGCGGCACCCTCACCACCGTGCAGGACTGGCCGGGTCGCACCGGCTACTGGCAGGTCGGCGTACCGCCCTGCGGCCCGATGGACGACCTGTCGTTCCGGCTCGGCAATCGCGCGCTCGGCAACGCCGAGGGCACACCGGGGCTCGAGTGCACCCTCCAGGGACCGTCGCTCCGCTTCACGCACGCGACGACCGTGTGCGTGACGGGCGCCCCGGCCCCGGTCACCGTGGACGGCACGCCGGTCGCGCCATGGGAGCCGGTGACGGTGCCGGCGGGGGCCGTACTGGCGATCGGTGCGCCCTCCGAGCACGGTCTGCGGACCTACGTGCTGTTCGCCGGGGGCCTCGACGTGCCGGCCTTCCTCGGCAGCGCGAGCACCTTCACGCTGGGCGGGTTCGGCGGGCACGGCGGGCGGGCACTGCGCACAGGCGACGTCCTGCACAGCGGGACAGTGACCGAGGGCGGAGGTGGAGACCAATGCGGAGGCAGAGACGGAGGCAGAGACGGAGGCAGAGGCGAAGGCGGGGCGGTTCCGCTCGCCGATCGCCCGGACTTCGGTGCCGTATGGCAGGTGAAAGCCGCCGAAGGCCCGCACGCCGCACCGGAGTTCTTCACCGAGGACGACATCCACGACTTCTACGCCGCCGACTGGAAGGTCCACTTCAACTCGGCCCGCACCGGCGTCCGCCTGGTCGGACCGAAGCCGCGCTGGGCACGCACCGACGGCGGTGAGGCGGGCCTGCACCCGTCCAACATCCACGACACCCCGTACTCCGTGGGCGCCGTCGACTACACGGGCGACATGCCGGTGCTGCTGGGCCCGGACGGTCCGTCGCTCGGCGGGTTCGTCTGCCCGGCGACGGTGATCAGCGCCGAACGCTGGAAGCTGGGCCAGCTGCGGCCGGGCGACACGGTGCGCTTCCTGCCGGTGGACGGGTCGGGCGAGCCCCGCCCGACCATCGTGGACGGCGGCATCCTCGCCCGGGACGGCGATGTGACGTACCGCCGCAGCGGCGACGACAACCTGCTGGTCGAGTTCGGCCCGATGCAACTGGACCTCGCCCTGCGCCTGCGCGTCCACGAGCTGATGGAGGCGGTGGCCGAGCAGGGCCCGGAGGGCATCACCGACCTCACGCCGGGCATCCGCTCGCTCCAGATCCGGACGGACCCCAGCCGCCTGACACCGCGTGAACTCCTCGCCGCCGTAAGGGAGATCACCGCGTCCCTCCCCCCGAGCGACGAACTGGTGGTCCCCTCCCGCACCGTCCACCTCCCCCTGTCCTGGGACGACCCGGCGACCCGCGAGGCGATCGCCCGCTACATGGCGGGCGTCCGCGACGACGCCCCCTGGTGCCCGTGGAACATCGAGTTCATCCGCCGCGTCAACGGTCTGGCGTCGGCCGAGGACGTCTACCGCACGGTCTTCGACGCGGAGTACCTGGTCCTGGGCCTCGGCGACGTCTACCTGGGCGCTCCCGTGGCCACACCCCTGGACCCCCGCCACCGCCTGGTGACCACCAAGTACAACCCGGCCCGCACCTGGACCGCCGAGAACTCGGTCGGCATCGGCGGGGCGTATCTGTGCGTCTACGGCATGGAGGGCCCCGGCGGCTACCAGTTCGTCGGGCGGACGACCCAGGTGTGGTCGGGCTGGCAGCAGCGCGGCGCGTTCGAACCGGGCTCGCCCTGGCTGCTGCGCTTCTTCGACCGCATCAAGTGGTATCCGGTGGACGCGGACGAACTCCTCGACCTGCGCGCCGACATCGTCTCCGGCCGCTTTGTGCCACGCATCGAGGAAGGCACCTTCTCGCTCGCCGAATACCAGGCTTTTCTGGCCGAACACGCCGAGTCCATCGGGAAGTTCAGGTCCCGGCAGCAGACGGCGTTCGCCGCGGAGCGGGACGCGTGGGAGGCGGCGGGCGAGTTCACGCGCGCGGAGGCCGTAGCCGCCCCGACTGCTCCTCCGGCGGAGGTGACCGTCCCGCCGGGCGGCCACCTGATCGAGGCCGAGTTCGCCGCCTCCGTATGGCAGTTGAACGTCAACGCGGGCGACGCGGTGGCGGCCGGACAGCCGTTGCTCGCCCTGGAGGCGATGAAGATGGAGTCCAGGGTGCACGCGCCGATGGACGGCGTGGTGGCGGAGATCCTGGCCAGGCCGGGCGACCAGGTGGAGGCGGGAACGGCACTGGTCGTCCTGGCCCCGGCCGCGAACTGAAAGAGGAACACCGTATGTCCACCACCCTCTCCCGCGTCCGCGCCGCCTACGCCCGCATCGCGGCGGTCGACCGCCCCGAGATCTGGATCGACCTGCGCCCGCAGGACGAGGTCGAGCGGGAGGCCCGGGCGCTCGGCGCACGACTGTTGGAAGGCGAGCATCTCCCCCTCGCCGGGCGCCTGTTCGCCGCCAAGGGCAACATCGACGTGGCCGGCCTGCCCACCACCGCGGGCTGCCCGTCGTACGCCTACCATCCCGAGGCCGACGCGCCGGTCGTCGCCCGCCTGCGTGCCGCGGGCGCGATCGTGCTGGGCACCACGAACCTCGACCAGTTCGCGACCGGCCTGGTCGGCACCCGCTCCCCGCACGGCGCCGTCCGGGGCGCCCACGACCCGGCGCGGATCAGCGGCGGCTCCAGCTCCGGCTCGGCCGTCGCCGTGGCCCTGGGCATCGTCGACTTCGCGCTGGGCACCGACACCGCGGGCTCGGGCCGCGTCCCGGCCGCGTTCAACGGCATCGTCGGCCTCAAGCCCACCCGGGGCCTGGTCCCGACCACCGGTGTGGTCCCCGCCTGCGCCTCCCTGGACTGCGTGACGGTCTTCGCCCGCACCCTCCCGGAGGCCGAGCAGGCCCTGGCCCACATGACCTCCCCGCCCGACCGCGACCTCCCCCCGCTCCCCCAGCGCGCCCCGGGCCCCTGGCGGGTGGCGGTCCCACCGCGGGAACAGCTCGGCGAGCTGGACGAGGGCTGGGCGGAGGCGTACGAGGCGGCGGTGGACCAGCTCGTCATCGCGGGCGCCTCGGTACGGGAGATCGACCTCGGTCCGTTCACCGACGCCGCGGCGATGCTCTACCAGGGCGCGTTCGTGGCCGAGCGCTACACAGCCGTAGGGGGCTTCATCGACAAAGCGCTGGCCGCGAACGACCCGTCCCTCGACCCCACCGTCGCCGGCATCATCACCCGCGCCCGTGACATCCCGGCCCACCAGCTCTACGCCGACACCGACCGCCTGGCCACCCTGCGCACCCGAGCTCTCGCCGAGCTGGCCGACGCGGACGCCCTCCTGCTCCCCACCACCCCGGGCCACCCCACCCTCGCCGAGGTCGCCGCCGACCCCCTGGGCGCCAACGCCCGCCTGGGCCGCTTCACCAACTCCACCAACCTCTTCGACCTGGCGGCGGTAGCCGTGCCGGCCGGCGAGACCAACGGCCGCCCCTTCGGCGTCATGCTGATCGGGCCGGCCTTCACGGACGAACGCCTGGCCACGATCGCCCGCTTCCTCCAGCCGGAGACACGTCTGGCGGTGGTAGGAGCGCACCTGTCGGGTCAGCCCCTCAACCCGCATCTGCTGTCCCTGGGTGCCCGCCTGGACCGTACGACGACGACGGCCCCGGTCTATCGCCTGCACGCCCTGCGAACCGACCCGCCGAAGCCGGGCCTGGTCCACGTGGACGAGGGCGGCGCGGCGATCGAGACGGAGATCTGGCGCCTCCCGGCAGAGGGCCTCGGCCGCCTACTGGCCGCACTCCCCCGCCCCATGACCCTGGGCAGCGTGCGACTGGCGGACGGCACTCAGGTGCCGGGCTTCCTCTGCGAGCCGATGGCTCTCACGGACGCGGAGGACATCACGCGTCACGGCGGCTGGCGTTCCTACCTCAACAAGCGCTGAGGCGAGGTACCCGAGGCGCGCGGGGCGCGGAGCCGTGTCCAGGTGCGGCTCCGCCGCGTGGACACGACCAGCCACAGCGAACCCGCACACCCGCACCCGCACCCGCACCCGCACCCGCACCCGCACCCGCACCCGCACCCGCCGGAACCTGTCATCCCACCGACGAGTAGGCCACAACCCCCCGCAACAGCGCCTCGACCGCCTTACGCGCGTTCTTCGGAACCGTCGACGCCCCGGAAGGGGCCGCGGCGGAGATCTGCCCCAGCACATCGATCACCTGCTTGCACCAGCGCACAAAGTCCCCCGCGGGCATCTCCACCTCGCGCAGCACCTCGTCGAGCCCCTTCCCGCCCGCCCACATGTACGCGGCCCAGGCGAATCCGAGATCCGGCTCCCGCTGCCCCACCCCTTCGGTCTGCGTGATCCGGAAATCCTCCTCCAGGGCATCCAGTCGCCCCCAGATCCGGACCATCTCCCCGAGGGCGGCCTTCGCCATACCCGAGGGCACCTTGGGCGCCGTCGCATCGTCGGAGACCCGGGACTCGTACACCAACGCCGAGGCACACGCGGCGAGTTCGGCGGGGGAGAGCCCCTCCCACACCCCGGCCCGCAGGCATTCGCTCGCCAGCAGATCGAGTTCGCCGTACAGCCGGGCCAGCCGCTTGCCGTGCTCGGTGACCTCGTCGCCGCGCAGGTAGTCCAGGTCGGTCAGCAGCGCGACGATCCGATCGAACGTCCGCGCGATCGTGTTCGTACGTCCCTCGATGCGGCGCTCCAACTGCGAGGTGTCCCGCAGCAGTCGGTGATACCGCTCGGCCCAACGCGCGTGGTCCTCACGGTCGTTGCACCCGTGACACGGATGCGCCCGGATCGCCGTACGCAACCGGGCGATCTCCCGGTCGTCGGCGGCCTGGGAGCGCTGCTTGCGGGCCCGTTCCGGCGGGATGTGCCCGGCCTTGGTGCGCAGCGCGGAGGCGAGGTCCCGACGGGACTGCGGCGAGCGCGGGTTGAAGGACTTCGGAATCCGCATCCGATCGAGCGCTTCGACGGGCACCGGGAAGTCCATCGACGCGAGCCGCTTGACCTGGCGCTCGGCGGTCAGCACCAGGGGGCGCGGGCCGTCGTGGTGCTCGAAGCCGCGGTGACCGTTGGACCGCCCGGCCGACAGCCCGGGGTCCAGCACCAGCGCGAGGCCCGCGTACTTGCCGGTCGGGACGTGGATGACGTCCCCGGGCTTCAACTTCTCCAGGGCGACCGCCGCTTCCGCGCGCCGCTGGGACGCGCCCTGCTTGGCCAGTTCGGTCTCGCGATCCTTGAGTTCTCGGCGCAGCCGCGCGTACTCCTCGAAGTCGCCGAGGTGGCAGGTCATGGAGGCCTTGTAACCGTCCAGGCCCTCCTCGTTGCGCTGCACCTGCCGAGAGATCCCGACGACCGACTTGTCGGCCTGGAACTGCGCGAAGGACGTCTCCAGCAGCTCGCGTGAGCGGTGCCGGCCGAACTGCTCGACCAGGTTGACGGCCATGTTGTACGAGGGCTTGAAGCTGGAGCGCAGCGGATACGTGCGCGTGCCGGCCAGTCCCGCGAGGTGGTCGGGGCTCGCCCCGCGCTGCCACAGCACCACGGCGTGGCCCTCGACATCGATGCCGCGCCGGCCCGCCCGCCCGGTCAACTGGGTGTACTCGCCCGGGGTGATGTCGGCGTGCTGCTCGCCGTTCCACTTGACGAGCTTCTCCAACACCACCGACCGCGCGGGCATGTTGATGCCCAGCGCGAGTGTCTCGGTCGCGAACACGGCCTTCACCAGGCCACGGAGGAACAGCTCCTCCACGACCTCCTTGAACGTCGGCAGCATGCCCGCGTGGTGGGCCGCGATACCGCGCTCCAGGCCCTCCAGCCACTCGTAGTACCCGAGGACGTGCAGGTCCTCGGTCGGGATGGACGCCGTGCGCTCCTCGACCAGGGCGCGCACCCTTTCCCGCGCCTCGTCGTCGTTGAGTCTGAGGCCCGCGTACAGGCACTGCTGTACGGCGGCCTCGCAGGCGGCACGGCTGAAGATGAACGTGATGGCCGGCAGCAGGCTCTCGGAGTCGAGCCGTTCGATGACCTCGGGCCGGCTCGGTGTCCACACCCGGGAGCGGTTTCGGCGCTCCCGCTCCCGGTCGGCGTCGCGCATGGCCCGGCCGCGTTTGCGGTCCTGGTACGAGGGCCGGCTGGCCTCCATACGGGCCAGCCGCGTGAGGTCGGGGTTGACGGCCTTCTTGTTGCCCTCGCCCTCCTCGAAGAGGTCGTACATCCGCCGCCCGGCGAGCACGTGCTGGAACAGCGGCACGGGACGGTGCTCGGAGACGATCACCTGGGTGTCGCCGCGCACGGTGTCGAGCCAGTCTCCGAACTCCTCGGCGTTCGACACGGTGGCCGACAGCGAGACAAGGGTGACCGACTCGGGGAGGTGAATGATCACTTCCTCCCACACGGCGCCACGGAAGCGGTCGGAGAGGTAGTGCACCTCGTCCATGACCACGTACCCGAGGCCGAGCAGGGTCTGTGAACCCGCGTACAGCATGTTCCGCAGGACCTCGGTCGTCATCACGACCACCGGGGCGTCGGAGTTGACGCTGTTGTCGCCGGTGAGCAGACCGACCTTGTCCGCGCCGTACCGGCGGCAGAGGTCGGCGTACTTCTGGTTCGACAGCGCCTTGATGGGCGTCGTGTAGAAGCACTTCTTGCCCTGCTGGAGCGCGAGGTGGACGGCGAACTCGCCGACGATCGTCTTGCCCGAGCCGGTGGGGGCGGCCACCAGCACGCCCTTCCCCGCTTCGAGTGCCTGGCAGGCCTCGATCTGGAAGGGGTCGAGGCCGAAGTCGTACATCTCGCGGAAGTCCGCGAGTGCGGTGGCCTGCTCGACGGCACGCCTACGTGCTGCCGCGTACCGCTCGGCCGGTGAGAGGTCCTCTGTCATCGTGCCTTCGAGCGTACCGGGCCCCACTGACAACAGGACGATCATTATCCGGATCCGCTCTCCGCGGACCCGGGATCTGCGCAGTTCACGGCCCCGGGACCCGTACACCCCGGCATACGGGTCACTCGGCGCACGTCAGGGGAGGAAGTGGCGGGAGGAGGCAGCGGAAGGCAGGAGGAGGAATCTCAGGTCACGTCGTCGTACCCGTTGACCCGTTCGGTACTCGCCTGCTCGGGCAGTGCCCGGTTCGCGGAGACGGTCTCCACCTCGCCGATGTCCTCGGGGGTGAGGTCCAGCTCGGAGGCCTCGTCGTCGTCGGGGCCGGCGGCCTCGCGGCGGCGCCTGCGCGCGTCGTTGAGCATGGAGAACAGGACGGCGCCGAAGTACAGGAGCCAGATCGGTCCGGCCAGCGCCAGCATCGTCAGCGGATCCGTGCTGGGGGTCGCGATGGCCGCGAACACGGTGATACCCATGATCATCGCACGCCACCAGCCGAGCATCCGCTTGCCGGTGATCATCCCGGTGAGGTTGAGGAAGACCAGCAGCAGGGGCAGTTCGAAGGAGAGGCCGAAGACGATGACCATGCGGGTGACGAGGTCGAGCAGATCGTCCAGCGGCAGCAGGTTGGAGGCTTGGGCCGGCGTGAACTCGAGGAGCACCTTCGCCGTGGTGGGCAGCACCCGGTAGGCGAAGTAGGCGCCACCGATGAAGAGCGGGACGCCCGTGCCGACGAACCCGTAGGCGTACTTGCGCTCGTGCCTGTGCAGACCCGGGGCGATGAAGGCCCACAGCTGGTACAGCCACACCGGCGAGGCCAGCACCACACCGGCCATCAGGGAGACCTTCAGGGCCAGAGTGAACGGCGTGAGCAGACCGTTGATGGTGATCTGGGCGCAGGGTTCGGTCGACTTCGACCTCGCCAGCTCCTCGAAGGTCTTGTCACAGCCGACCGAGTCCAGGATCGGCTTGGTGAAGAAGTTGATGATGTCGTTGTAGAAGAAAGCGGCGACGACGGTGACGACGACGATGGCCAGCATCGCCTTCGCGAGCCGGTTGCGGAGCTCGCGAAGGTGCTCCGCGAGGGGCATCCGCCCCTCGGGATCCTTCTCCTTCTTGCGGGCAGGCTTCAGCAACCCACGTTCCCATCTCGTGCGGCGGGCCGGAGGTCACCGGCCCTGCGTCAGCGCTTGGTCGAGTCCGTCGGCTCGGTGACCGGACGAGAGCTGGTCACATCGCCGGGGGACGCCTTGATGGTGCGCTGGACCGTGGGCTGCTGGTCGTCGTGCGGCGGGGCCGCGGGAGCGGACGCGTTGTCCTGGCCCTCGGACTTCATCGCCTTGGCCTCGCTCTTGAGGATGCGGGCCGACTTGCCGAGGGAGCGCGCCATGTCGGGAAGCTTCTTGGCGCCGAACAGCAGGATGACGACGACAAGGATGAGAATGATCTCGGGGGCGCCGAGCCTTCCGAACATAAGTCTTTACCTTCTCACCGAGGCGGCTGGGTGGGGGTACTGTCCGACTGGTCGGACCAGTGTCCGATCGATCGTGCTCGACAGCGATCGTAACGCTCAGGGGTGAACGCCTGGCAATCCCTGTGCGTACTCCCGGTCCGCGGTCCGGGCCTCGTTCTCCGGTCCACGATCAGCAGAGTACCTGCCTATCCCACCAAGGTGACAGGGCGAAGCAGCCCGCAGCGCATCGCCCCCGCAACTCACAGGGGCCTCCCTGGTGCGCTCAGCGCTCAGAGTGAGTCCGCGGCGCGGGCCGCGCTCAGGGACGCGCGCTCCAGGTCCTCCGCGGCGCGGTTGATCCGATGGGCGGAGTCCGTGACCTGCCTGCCCAGACGCCGCGCCTCCAGGAAGACCCGGACGGCCAGCACACCGAGAACGGCGAGACCCAGAAAACCCACAGCTACCGCGAACATCGGCCAGAACATGACGCCGAGCCTAGAGGGTGGAGTGCAGCCGCAGTGTCCTGACCCCGCCGCCGGTGAGCAGTTCGACGATGCGTTCACCGGCGGGCTTACGGACCGCGGATCCGCACTCGGGGCAGGTGAAGGAGTAGAACGTGGTGCGGCTGCTGGCGCCGATGACAAGGCGCAGGGCGCTCGCGGCGAGCTCGAAACGGCCCCGGCAGTCCGGACAGCCCGCCTTGAAGGTCGCCGGGATCACGCTTCTCATCCCGGCGAACGCGGCAGCCACCGTCATGTCCGCGCCGGGCGTCGACGACTCGCTCAAAGCCCCTGCTCCTCTTTCTCCTGGTCGTTCGCCTCGGGGGCGCCCCAGCCGGGTGTCGAGGGGCGGCCGTGCTCAGTCTCCCGGGCCGCCTCGCCCCGGCCGCCCCGACCACCCCGGCCGCCCCGCCTCCAGCGTGCCGACGCGGCTCACTTCGGCCCGTCGTGGGGCCCGTCCTGGGCCTTGTCCTGGGCCTTGTCCTGGTGCCGGTCGTGCACTGCCCGCACCATGTGTGCCGCGTCGGCGCCGTGCGCCTCTATCCCGTCGTACGCAGCCAGCGCCTCGCGGGCCGCCGCGCGGGCGCTGTCGGCGAGGCCGCCCGGCGAGACGATCCGGCCGTCGCGCCCCAGCCGCAGCGCCAGCCGCCTCAGCGACGCCGGCTCCGGGGTCCGCAAGGTGATACGGAGACCGCCGTCCGGAAGCTCATCCGCACTGTCGTGCGGGTAGTACTCGGCGACCCAGCGCCCGCCCGGACCGACCTCGACCACGACCTCCGGGTCCTCCGCGGCGGGCTGCACCAGCGCCTCGGACAGGTCCCGCAGCTCGATCTCGGGCGGCGCGGTGGGCTCGTCCAGGATCCTGATCTCGGCGACCCGGTCGAGCCGGAAGGTGCGGCGCGCCTCGGAGCGCCGGCACCAGGCCTCCACGTAGGTGTGACCGACGCTGACCAGCCGGATCGGGTCGATCTCGCGCTCGGTGAGCTCGTCCCGGGCGGGCGAGTAGTAGCGGATCCACAGGCGGCGCCGCTCGGAGATCGCCCGGTCGACGTCGGCGAAGACCCCGCCCTCGGACTCGAAGGTCACGGAGAGCCGGGAGCTGGCGCCCGCCTGTTCACCGGCCGCGGCCTCGACCTTGGCGGTGGCCCGCAGCAACGCCTGTCGGTCGCTCTCACGCAGTCCCGGCAGCGTGGACACCGCACGGGCGGCGACCAGCAGCGCGGTGGCCTCGTCGGCGGCGAGCCTGAGCGGTTCGGCCGCCTCCGCCCCGAGGGCGGCGGGGTTGTGCCACCAGATCCGCTCACCGTCGGTGTCGATGTCGAGGAGGTCACCACCGCGGAAGCTGGTTCCGCACATGGGCAGGATGTCGAGGTCGGAGACCAGTTCGTCCTCGGTGATCCCGAAGGCACGGGCGACGTCCTCGATCCGGGCACCGGGCCGCTCCCGCAGATACGTCACCAGGGAGAGCATCCGCCGGGTCTGGTCGATGGCGTTGCCCGGCCTGGCCGGTTTTCCCACCACTTTCTTACGTCCCCTCAACCCTTGGCCACGGCTCGCAGCCGGTCCAGCACATCGGCCCGCAGCTCGGCGGGCTCCAGGACCACCACGTCCGGCCCGAACTCCACCAGCCAGGCGTCCAGCCCATGGCCGTACGGAATCTCCAACTCGTCCCAGCCGTCCCCCAGTTCCCGCACCGAGGCGGCCCTCGCCCGCAAGGGGTACCCCGCGCCGGTGCGCAGCCGGATCAGCGCGGAGCGGTCGGCGGTCTCCCCCGCCCAGCTCGCGACGGTCTCGCGCACGGTGACGACATCGGGGACCGGGACGGTGAAGCGCGTACCGCGCGAACGCACCTTGCCGGTGATCCGGGACAGCCGGAAGACCCGCTCGGCGCCCCGGTCACTGTCGAAACCGGCCAGGTACCAGTGGCCGCGCCAGCACTCCAGCGCCCACGGCTCGACATGCCGGGGCTCGGGATGGGCGGCGCTGGCCTTGCGGTAGTCGAAGACAACCGGACGGCGGTCGCGGCAGGCCAGCATCAGCGGTTCGAACGCGGCCTCGTGCACCGGGATCCGGGGCTCCAGCGCGCTGTGGGCCTCGTACGGGTCGACGTCCTCGGGGAGACCGGCCGCGCGCAGCTTCTGCAGGGCACCGCTGGCCGCGCCGGCGAGCCGGGCCTGCTGCCACACCTTGGCCGCCAGGCCCAAGGCGGCGGCCTCCTCGGCGTCCAGGGTGATGGGCGGGAGGCGGTTGCTGTCACGGCGGGCCAGGTAGCCGACCTCGCCGTCCAGGTTCTCCACGGTCTCGATGACCAGGCCCAGTTCGCGCAGATCGTCCTTGTCGCGCTCGAACATCCGGTTGAAGGAGTCATCGCTGCCCGCTTCGAGGTAGGCCTCGATGGACTCTCGCAGCTCGCGCTTGCTGAGCGGCCGTCGGGTCCCGAGCAGACACAGCGCCAGGTTCATCAGCCGCTCGGCCTTGGCAATGGCCATCGACGCCCTTCGCCTCCCTATGGTGCTTACGGACGATGACCGTACCGTCCCGATGTGGCGCGGCAAAAGCCGAGGGCCCATGCCCGGACAGGCATGGGCCCCAGCTGGTCGAGACCGGTCGTACGACGATCAGACTCCGAGGAGGTCGACCACGAAGATCAGGGTCTCGCCGGGCTTGATCGCCGGGGTCGGGCTCTGGTTGCCGTAGGCGAGGTGGGCGGGGATGGTCAGCTGGCGACGGCCGCCGACCTTCATGCCCTGCACGCCCTGGTCCCAGCCCTTGATGACCCGGCCCCCGCCCAGCGGGAAACTGAACGGGTTGCCACGGTTCCAGCTGGCGTCGAACTCCTCGCCGGTGCTGAAGGCAACGCCCACGTAGTGGACGGTGACGGTCTGGCCCGCCTGCGCCACGGCGCCGTCGCCCTCCCAGAGGTCCTTGATCTCCAGGTCGGCCGGGGGCTCTCCGCCCGGGAAGTCGATCTCGGGCTTGTCGATGCTCACGTCTCTAGCTCCTGCTTGTGTACGGAAAGGCAACAGGCACAGTCTTGCACCTCGGCACGGGTTACAGCTTCGCCAGGATGTCGACCGTGAAGACCATCGTGGAGTCCTTCTTGATGCCGCTGCCGGCCGGCGGCTGGGCGCCGTAGCCCAGCTCCGGCGGGATGACGATGACGATGCGGCTGCCCACCTTCTTGCCGGTCATGCCCTGCGACCATCCCTTGACGACCTGCTGGAGCGAGAACGACGTCAGCTCCTTGCGGCCGTACGTCGAGTCGAACTCCTTGCCGGTGTCCCACAGCACACCCTTGTACTGCACGAGCACGGAGTCCGTGGCGGCCACCTTGGGGCCGTCGCCCTCGATGACGTAGTTCGCCACCAGCTTCTTCGGCGCGTCGCCCTTGGGGACCTCGATGGAGGGCGCCTTGCCGTCGGTGTTGGTGCCGACCTTGGGCAGGTCGACGTCGTCCTGCGCCACGTCGGTGCCCTTGGCGGAACTCTTCGCGTTGAACGTCCCCTGCACGTCGACCACGAAGACCAGCGTGTCCGTGCCCTTGATACCGGCCTGCGCCTGACCCTGCGCGCCGTACCCCCAGGTGGGCGGGACGGAGAACTCGACGCGGCTGCCGACCTTCTTGCCCGCCAGGGCATACCGCCAGCCGTCGATGATGCGACCCGGGGCGAGCTGGATCACCAGCGACGTCTTGCGGTCGTACGAGTTGTCGAAGACCTTCCCGGAGTCCCAGATCTGACCGAGATAGCCCGCCTGGACGTAGTCGCCCTCCGCCACGGTGGTGCCGCTGCCCGCGACGAGCGTCTTCACCGCCAGCTGTTTCGACGGCTCACCGCTGCCCTTGGGCAGCGTCGGCTTCTCACCGAACTTCACGCCCGCGGTGACCGCCGGCAGCGGCCCGTCGACGATCTTCGGCGGGGGCGCGGCCGACGCCGGCGCGGACGCCGAGGCCGAGGGCGACGTGCTCTCGCTCGCCTTGCTCGAGTCGGACTCGTCGTCTCCGCATCCGGCGAGTGTGACCAGTCCTGCGGGTACGGCGGCAAGGATGAGTGAGCGTCGACGCACGGTGGGGGCCTCGTAATCGGTCGATCTTGTGATGGCGTGCGCGCAACTCTACGACGTGAGAAGGGCGCCGTACGGGAAACGTACGGCGCCCGTGTTGCGTTCCGAACCTCGTCCGGAACGCGTTGCTCACATCCCTGCGATCAGCTTCTCCACCCGGTCGTCCACGGACCGGAACGGGTCCTTGCACAACACGGTGCGCTGTGCCTGGTCGTTGAGCTTGAGGTGGACCCAGTCGACCGTGAAGTCACGGCGCTGTTCCTGCGCCCGCCGGATGAAGTCGCCGCGCAACCGCGCCCGAGTGGTCTGCGGGGGAACCGACTTGCCCTCGAAGATCTTCAAGTCGTTGCAGATCCGCGCGGCTTGGCCCCTCTTCTCCAGCAGGTAGTACAGGCCACGACGACGATGGATGTCGTGGTAGGCGAGGTCTATCTGCGCCACCCGCGGATGCGACATGGTCATGTTGTGCTTGGCCCGGTACCGCTCGATGAGCTTGTACTTCATGACCCAGTCGATCTCGGTACCGATCCGGTCGAGGTCCTCGGCCTCGATCGCGTCCAATGTGCGGCCCCACAGCTCCAGCACCTGTTCGACGGTGCCGGTGCGGATGCCGCGGCGCTCGCAGAAGTCCACGGCCTTCTCGTAGTACTCGCGCTGCACCTCCAGTGCGGAGGCCTCGCGGCCGCTGGCCAGACGCACCTTGCGCCGACCGGTGATGTCGTGACTGACCTCGCGGATCGCCCGGATCGGGTTCTCCAGGGTCAGGTCCCGCATCACGGTGCCCGCCTCGATCATGCGCAGCACCAGGTCGGTCGCGCCGACCTTGAGCAGCATCGTGGTCTCGGACATGTTCGAGTCGCCCACGATGACGTGCAGACGACGGTAACGCTCGGCGTCGGCGTGCGGCTCGTCCCGGGTGTTGATGATCGGCCGGGAGCGGGTCGTCGCCGAGGAGACGCCCTCCCAGATGTGCTCGGCCCGCTGGCTGACGCAGTACACCGCCCCGCGCGGCGTCTGTAGCACCTTGCCCGCCCCGCACAGGAGCTGACGGGTGACGAGGAACGGAATGAGAATGTCCGCGAGCCGGGAGAACTCGCCGTGCCGCGCCACCAGATAGTTCTCGTGGCATCCGTACGAGTTGCCCGCCGAGTCGGTGTTGTTCTTGAAGAGGTAGACGTCGCCCGCGATTCCTTCCTCATGCAGGCGTCGCTCTGCGTCCACCAGGAGTCCTTCGAGAATGCGCTCGCCTGCTTTGTCGTGCGTGACCAGCTCGGTCACATTGTCACATTCGGGTGTCGCGTATTCCGGATGTGACCCGACATCGAGATAGAGGCGGGCGCCGTTCCGCAGAAAGACATTGCTGCTACGGCCCCATGACACGACACGGCGGAAGAGGTACCGCGCCACCTCGTCGGGAGACAGGCGGCGCTGTCCCCTGAACGTACACGTGACGCCGTACTCGTTCTCCAGCCCGAAAATGCGGCGGTCCATGAGTGAACATTACGCCCGATCCCCCGAGCTGAAACGGGGTTCGACAGCACGGTTTGGATCATTTTCCCATGAAGACGCAACCACCGCACTCCCCACGGCAGCTGCGAGGACCCGCCCCGTGGCCAGTAGGACCACCAGCGACACACCCCCCGCGGCGGCCGGCACGGCGAAGCCCCACAAGGCCCCGCCCGCCTCGACGACCGGCCCCGCGAGCCCCGTTCCGACGGACGCACCGACCGTGAACGTCGTCACCAGCCAGGAGAACGCCTCGGTGACCGTCCCCCGCGGCGCGTGCCGGTCCACCAGAACGAACGCGCAAGCGATGGCAGGCGCCAGGAACACGCCCGCGAGGACCGTCAGCGACGTCATGGCCACCGCGCCCGGCATCAGCGTCAGCGGCAGGTAACACACCGCCAGAAGCGCCACCAGGACCTGCAGTCGACGGGCCGGGTCACCGGTCCACTGCCGCGCCCCGTAGAAGACGCCGCCGACCAGCGCGCCCAGCCCGATGCCCGCCATCAGCCAGCCGTACACCACGTCGCCCCCGTGGCCGTCCGCGTACGACACGGACGCCACCGTGATGGAGCCGAGCGCGATGCCGACGAACAGGAACGCGGCGAGCAGCGCGAGGAGCCCGGGCGAGCGCAGCGCGCCGAGCCAGTGCGCCGCACGCGGCGCCGAGCGCCACGCGCGCGAGGGCGGCGACACGACCACGGAAAGCGCGCCGAGCAGCCCGATGACGTTCAGGACGATCAGCGCCGCCCTTTCCGACCACAACGACACGCACAGCGTGACGAGCAGCGGCCCGACGGTGAACATCACTTCCTGCGCTATGGCGTCCAGGGCGTACGCCGTGTGCACCTTGTCCTCCTTGCCGAGGACGGAGGGCCACAGCGCCCGCAGGCCGCCCTCCAGAGGCGGCGTGAAGAGCCCGGCGGCGGCCACCGCGGCGTAGGCGAGCGGCAGCGGCTCCACACCTGTGAACGCGAAGACGGCCATCGCGAGGCCCGACAGGATTCCCGCCGGGAGCTGGACACGCGGCTGGCCGTACAGGTCCACCAGCCGCCCCAGCACCGGCTGCCCCACGGCATTGGCCACGCCGTACAGGGCCACCAGTCCGCCGGCCAGGGTGTACGAACCGCCCTCCGCGCGCACGAACAGCATGATCGCGATCGCGGCGGTGGCGTTCGGCAACCGCCCGACCAGCGTGCCCGTCAACAGCCGGACGGCATGCCTCGCCCTGAGGATCTCCAGGTACCCCGCGGCCATGTCCCCGCCCTTCGCTCGCCCGGTGCGTCGGTGACGCATGAGGTTTTACGTATAACTCGCCCTGCCATACGTACCATGTGCGCTGTTCAGTCGTCCAGACGAAAGCGCAGGCAGCCGGTGGCCCGAGGCAGCACCCGTCCCACCAGCCGCGACGTCGCCCACGCCGCCGGCGTCTCCCAGGCCGCGGTCTCTCTGGTCCTCGGCGACAAATGGCGCGGCCGGGTGTCGGAAACCACCGCCGACCGCGTCCGGGAAGCGGCCCGCGAGCTGGGCTACCGCCCCAACCTGGCGGCCCGCAACCTACGCCTGGGCCGCACCCGCACCGTCCTCCTCGTCGTCCCCGCCCTGACCACCGAGTTCTTCGCAGGCGTCTACACCGGCGCGGCCCGGGTCGCCGCCGAACACGGCTTCGGCGTGGTCCTGTACCCCTCCCCCGAAGGCATCGGCCCGGCCCGGGACCCCTTCGCCTCCGCACAAGCCGCCCTGGACGGCGTCATCGCCTCCTCCATGGCCGCCGACGCCCTCACCCCCATCCGCGGCGACCAGTTGCCCCTGGTGATGCTGGACAGCGACCCGACCGGAAGCCTCGGCGCGGCCACCGTCAACCTCGACATCGCCGACGGCGTACGACAGATCACCGAACACCTGCTCAGCCTGGGACACCGCCGCTTCCTGCACCTCGCGGCAAACGTGCCGTCCTGGACCTTCGAGGTGCGCGCACGCGAGCTGGCCGCCCGGATCGGCGAGGTCCCCGGCACGACGCTCCACACCACCCACACGCCGCTCTCCATCGAGGGCGCCGTGGCCGCCGCCGAGACCGCGCTCTCCGCACCGGGCCCGCCACCGACCGCCCTCGTCTGCGACGACGACAAACTCGCCGCCGGCGCCTACAAAGCCCTGCGCCGCCTCGGCCTGCGCATCCCCGACGACGTCTCGGTCACCGGCCTCGACGACCTCGCACTGGCCACCGCCATCGACCCGGAACTGACGACCGTCCACCTGGACGCCGAACTCTTCGGCGAACACGGCATGCGAGCCCTGCTGGCCGTCCTGGAGGGCCGCACACCCGACGCGGGAGACATTCCCGTCGAGCTGGTCGTACGGGGCTCCACGGCACCACCGAAGGCCTCCTGAACACCCTTGTGCCCCGACCGAGTCATCGGCCGGGGCACAAGGGGAAGAGCAAGCGACCGGATCACACGCCGCCGGAACTCTCCGCTCACTCGTCCTGATTACTCGTCCCGCTTGACCCGCTCGTCCTACTCGTCCTCGTCGGAGCTCTCCGCCTCGGTGCTCGCCCCACCGACCTCCAGCAACCGGCCGAGCTGACGACCGACGATGCGCTTGAACTTGCGCTGCTGCGGACGCGTACGATCCAGCACCGCGACCTCCAGACGCTCAGCGGGAATCTCCCGCTCGCTGCCGTTGGTGTCGCGAGACAGAGCCTGGACAGCCAGCGCAAGGGCCTCAGAAAGGCTCATGCCGTCCTGATGACGCTGGTCCAGATAGCTGCTGATCGTCTCGGCGTTACCGCCGACCGCGACCGAACCGTGCTCGTCCACGATCGAACCATCGTGCGGAAGCCGATAGATCTGGTCACCCTCGGGCGTCTCCCCCACCTCCGCGACAACCAGCTCCACCTCGTACGGCTTCTCGGCCGCGCTGGAGAAGATCGTGCCCAGCGTCTGGGCGTACACGTTGGCGAGACCGCGAGCGGTCACGTCGTCCCGGTCATAGGTGTAACCCCGCAGATCGGCATAACGCACCCCGCCGATCCGCAGATTCTCGTACTCGTTGTACTTGCCGGCGGCGGCGAAACCGATCCGGTCATAGATCTCGCTGAACTTGTGCAGCGCACGGGACGGGTTCTCGCCGACGAACACGATGCCGTCGGCATACTGCAGCACGACCAGGCTGCGGCCACGGGCGATGCCCTTCCGGGCGTACTCCGCCCGGTCGGCCATGGCCTGCTGGGGTGAGACATAGAACGGCGTCGACACCGGCTATCCGTCCCTTTCTGTCGAAGTCACTGGATCACCTGGACAAGAAACCGAGCGCCGACTACAGCAGCGCGGCACGCGGGCCATCAGGCTGCTCCAGACGCCGCTCCAGAATCGAGCGGGCGATCTCCGAAGACTCGGCCTCGGTCAGCCGACGGAAGCCGTCCTCGGTGATCACGGTGACGATCGGATAGATCCGGCGGGCGACATCGGGACCACCGGTCGCCGAGTCGTCGTCTGCCGCGTCATACAGGGCCTGCACCACCAGCGTCGTGGCATCGGCCTCACTCAGATCGCCGCGGAAGAGCTTCTTCATCGCACCACGCGCGAACACCGAACCCGAGCCGGTCGCGGCGAAGTGATGCTCCTCGGAACGGCCACCGGTGACGTCGTAGGAGAAAATGCGACCCCTTCCCCGGTCCACGTCGAACCCGGCGAAGAGCGGAACCACGGCCAGACCCTGCATGGCCATGCCCAGGTTGGAACGGATCATGGTCGACAGCCGGTTCGCCTTGCCCTCCAAGGAGAGCTGCGCCCCCTCGACCTTCTCGAAGTGCTCCAGCTCCAGCTGGAACAGCTTGACCATCTCTACCGCGAGACCGGCGGTGCCGGCGATACCGACGGCCGAGTACTCGTCGGCCGGGAACACCTTCTCGATGTCACGCTGCGCGATGACGTTGCCCATCGTGGCCCGTCGGTCACCGGCCAGCACGACGCCACCGGGGAAGGTGACAGCCACGATCGTCGTCCCGTGCGGCGCCTCGATCACACCCTGGACGGGCGGCAGCTGCCGCTTGCCGGGCAGCATCTCCGGCTGGTGCTCGGACAGGAAGTCCATGAAGGACGAGGACCCAGGCGTCAGGAAGGCAGCTGGTAGACGCCCGGTGCTACGAGTGTTGGCTTCCACGCGATTCCTTCCACGTAAGCAGCAGCCCGCCTTATGGCATCGGGCCGATCCTTGAACTGCCCCAGTGCGGCGTTGCAGCTGAAGCACAGTACGCCTCGGACCCTACCCGTGTCGTGGCAGTGATCCACATGCTCGGCAGGGGCGGCAAGGCATATGCGGCAGATTCCTTGCTGCTCCGCGATCATCGCGTCCAACTCTGCTGGAGTGAGGCCGTACTTCCGCCGAAAGTAGCTCACCCGATTCCGCTCGGCGCGGCACTCCCGGCAATAGCTCGCCCAGCCATCCGAGGACGAATTGTTGCGTTCCCACTGCGAGTGAGGCTTCACCTCTTCACATTGAGAGCAGCGCTTACACCCCGCCGGAACCGGCACCTTGACACGCACCGACTTGCCGTTGGCCTCCTGGCGCTGCCGGTAGTACTCCGCAGAGCACTCCCGGCAGTACGCCTGGAGTCCATCGGGCATCGACTTGTTGCTGGCGAAAGCCGTTCGCGGCACGTACTCCTTGCACCGCGAGCAGCGTCTCGCCTCCGATGAATCGACCACCCAGACCCCCGAGTTTCACCTTCGATTAGAAGGTGAAATCACTCTCCACCCTTCTGAACGAAGGACCTCACGAAATCCTCGGCGTTCTCCTCGAGTACATCATCGATTTCATCGAGGACGGAGTCCACGTCGTCGCTCAGCTTCTCCTGGCGCTCCTTGAGGTCCTCGGAACCCTGCGTTTCCGCAGTCTGCTCCTCGACCTCCTCGGTATTGCGCGTCGCCTTCTGCTGTCCGCCGCCGGTGTCCTTGGTCGCCATAACCCTCACCCCGCTCGGTTCGACGTTCTTGATCAGACCCTACAAGCAGGGTCCGACATCGGCCCCTCTGTTGCCTCAACGTACGGGGACCACTTCGATGATTCCCGTACGTCGACCTTTCCACCCTGTGGGCCACGTGGGCCCCGAGGGCCCCGTCAGTTGCCCGACAGCACCCTGACCAGGTCTTCCGCCGTACGACAGCGGTCCAGGAGCTCCTTGACGTGATTACGCGTTCCGCGAAGCGGTTCCAGGGTTGGGACGCGCTGGAGCGAGTCCCGTCCCGGCAGGTCGAAGATCACGGAGTCCCAGGAGGCCGCCGCGACGTCGTCCGCGTACTGCTCCAGGCAGCGTCCGCGGAAGTACGCGCGGGTGTCCTCCGGCGGCTTCGTACGGGCCCGCTCGACCTCGCTCTCGTCCAGCAGCCGCTTGATGCGCCCGCGGGCCGCCAGCCGGTTGTAGAGGCCCTTCTCGGGGCGTACGTCGGCGTACTGGAGGTCGACCAGGTGCAGCCGCGGCGCGTCCCAGTCGAGGTTGTCGCGGCGCCGGTAGCCCTCCATGAGTTCCCGCTTGGCGACCCAGTCCAGCTCTCCGGCCAGGCTCATCGGGTCGTGCTCGAGGCGGTTGAGGGTGTCCTCCCAGCGTGCCAGGACGTCCTTGGTCTGGTCGTCGGCGTCGGCGCCGTACCGCTCCTCGACGTACTTGCGTGACAGTTCGAAGTACTCCATCTGCAGTTGGACCGCGGTGAGTGTGCGGCCGCTCCGGAGAGTGACCAGGCGCTTGAGTGTCGGGTCGTGGGAGACCTGATGGAGTGTGCGGACGGGCTGGTCCACGGCGAGGTCGACGGCGATGAAGCCGTCTTCGATCATGGACAGGACGAGCGCTGTCGTGCCCAGCTTCAGGTAGGTGGAGATCTCCGAGAGGTTCGCGTCGCCGATGATCACGTGGAGGCGGCGGTACTTCTCGGCGTCGGCGTGCGGCTCGTCGCGGGTGTTGATGATCGGGCGCTTGAGCGTGGTCTCGAGGCCGACCTCCACCTCGAAGTAGTCCGCGCGCTGACTGAGCTGGAAGCCGTGCTCGTGTCCGTCCTGACCGATGCCGACGCGGCCCGCTCCGGCGAAGACCTGACGGGAGACGAAGAACGGCGTGAGGTGGCGCACGATGTCCGAGAAGGGGGTTTCCCGCTTCATCAGGTAGTTCTCGTGCGTTCCGTAGGACGCGCCCTTGTTGTCGGTGTTGTTCTTGTACAGGTGGATCGGCTGGGCGCCGGGAAGCTGGGCGGCCCGTTCCGCTGCTTCGGCCATGATGCGTTCGCCGGCTTTGTCCCAGAGGACGGCGTCGCGCGGGTTGGTGACCTCGGGAGCGCTGTATTCGGGGTGTGCGTGGTCGACGTAGAGTCGCGCGCCGTTGGTGAGGATCACGTTGGCGAGGCCGATGTCCTCGTCGGTGAGCTGGCTGGAGTCGGCGCCCTCTCGGGCGAGGTCGAAGCCTCGCGCGTCCCGCAGCGGGTTCTCCTCCTCGAAGTCCCAGCGGGCCCGGCGGGCCCGGTGCATCGCCGCCGCGTAGGCGTTGACGATCTGGGACGAGGTGAGCATGGCATTGGCGTTGGGGTGACCGGGGACGGAGATCCCGTACTCCGTCTCGATGCCCATTACTCGCCGTACGGTCATGCGGCCCTCCTTGCCCGGCGGCGCCCTCGGTCGGGGGCGCCGCTCAAGTACCGCTGGCGCTCCGGTGCGTGTGCGGTGCCCGTCCCCGCACTGCGCGATTCGGCGGTACCGAAGAGCCTAGAACGCCTCTGCGCTGGTGGGGAGATCATTTGCGTCATTGCCTTGCTTGAGCCGTGGCCTGGAAAACAGTCGGCTGCGGATACCCGGTGAGGGCACCCGCAGCCGCCCTGCTTTTTACAGGTACTGCCCGGTGTTTGCCACCGTGTCGATGGAGCGTCCGGTGTCCGCGCCCTGCTTTCCGGTGATGAGCGTACGGATGTAGACGATCCGTTCGCCCTTCTTGCCGGAGATACGGGCCCAGTCGTCGGGGTTGGTGGTGTTCGGCAGGTCCTCGTTCTCCTTGAACTCGTCCACGCATGCCTGGAGGAGGTGGGAGACGCGAAGGCCCTTCTGCTCGTGCTCCAGGAAGTCCTTGATCGCCATTTTCTTGGCGCGGCCCACGATGTTCTCGATCATGGCGCCGGAATTGAAGTCCTTGAAGTAGAGGACTTCCTTGTCGCCGTTGGCGTAGGTGACTTCCAGGAAGCGGTTTTCCTCGGATTCGGCATACATGTGTTCGACGGCCGTCTGGATCATGCTTCCGACGGTGGTGGCCCTGCTGCCGCCGTGCTCCCCGAGGTCGTCGGAGTGCAGAGGGAGGCGCTCGGTGAGGTACTTGGCGAAGATGTCCTTGGCCGCCTCGGCGTCCGGACGCTCGATCTTGATCTTCACGTCCAGCCGGCCGGGTCGCAGGATGGCGGGGTCGATCATGTCCTCGCGGTTGGAGGCGCCGATCACGACCACGTTCTGCAGGCCCTCCACGCCGTCGATCTCAGCGAGCAGCTGCGGGACGATGGTGTTCTCCACGTCCGAGCTGACGCCGGAACCACGGGTGCGGAAGAGTGACTCCATCTCGTCGAAGAAGACGATCACGGGGGTGCCTTCGCTGGCCTTCTCACGAGCACGCTGGAAGACGAGGCGGATCTGCCGCTCGGTCTCGCCGACGTACTTGTTCAGGAGCTCGGGGCCCTTGATGTTGAGGAAGAAACTCTTGCCGGAGGCCTGGCCGGTGACCTCGGCGACCTTCTTGGCCAGTGAGTTGGCGACGGCCTTGGCGATGAGCGTCTTACCGCATCCGGGCGGCCCGTACAGGAGGACGCCCTTGGGGGGGCGCAGTTCGTGCTCCTTGAACAGGTCCGGGTAGAGGTACGGAAGCTCGACGGCGTCGCGGATGGCCTCGATCTGGCCGCCCAGGCCGCCGATCTGCTCGTAGCCGATGTCGGGGACCTCTTCGAGGACGAGTTCCTCGACCTCGCTCTTGGGAACGACTTCGTAGACGTAGCCGGAGCGGGGTTCGAGTAGCAGGGCGTCGCCGGGGCGGATGGTGATGTCCAGCAGGGGCTCGGCGAGCCTCACCACCCGTTCCTCGTCGGTGTGCCCCACTACAAGGGCTCGATCGCCGTCCTCAAGGATCTCCTTGAGGGTGACGATGTCGCCGACGCTCTCGTATTCCATGGCCTCGACCACGTTGAGAGCTTCATTGAGCATGACTTCCTGGCCGCGCCGGAGCTCGTCGAGTTCCACGCTGGGGCTGACGTTCACCCGCAGCTTGCGGCCGCCGGTGAAGATGTCCGCCGTGCCGTCCTCGTTCGCCGTGAGGAAGACACCGAAGCCGGCCGGTGGCTGTGCGAGCCGGTCGACCTCCTCCTTGAGGGCCACGATCTGGTCGCGGGCCTCACGGAGCGTGTTGGCGAGTCTCTCGTTCTGGGCGGACACGCCGGCCAGATTGGTCTGCAGCTCGACGATCCGCTCTTCGAGAATCCTCGTGTGTCGCGGAGAGTCGGCGAGCTTGCGTCGCAGGACGGCGATCTCCTGCTCAAGGTAGGCAATCTGCCCGGCGGGGTCTTCGGACCCTCGTCCCGGGCGGATGCCGCGGTTCATGTCGTCGTCGTGGGCTGCCACGGTCCTCACCTCCTCCAAGGGGAGCTGGACGCTTCCAGACCCTACCTGGGTGGGTGTTGATTGAAACCCCTAGATCACAAAGACGGTAGGGGTGTGTCCGATCTTCACCCTTGCGCTCTCCCTCACGCCAGGGGAATACCCACCGAACATGGAGGGGAAGCCGCCGGAGGTAGGGTCAAAGTGTTCAACACCCGTCAGAGCTGGCTGGATTCCCGTTTGGCTCGACGAGAAACGGCAGGAGATATGAGCGTGCAGCAGGAGGCCGGGGTCGACATCGAGGCGCTGGAGGTCTGGATCGACCAGGATCTCTGTACCGGCGACGGCATCTGCGTCCAGTACGCGCCGGAGGTGTTCGAGCTGGACATCGACGGGCTGGCCTATGTCAGGGGCGCGGAGGACGAGCTGCTGCAGGACAAGGGCGCCACAACGCCCGTACCGCTGCCGCTTCTCACGGATGTGGCCGACTCCGCGAAGGAGTGTCCGGGCGAGTGCATCCATGTGCGTCGGGTTTCGGACAGGACCGAGGTCTACGGTCCGGACGCGGAGTGACCGGACCGTCACCCGCTGCGACGCCTGTCTGATTCATCACAACGCGTCGGTGGCGCGGGTCAGACGGTGTGTGAGTCGGCGGGTGCCGAGCGGGCGAACGCGCCGTTCTTCCACCGCCACTTCACGCTGTCCTTCGTGTCGGGGCAGCAACTGGGTACGTCGGCTGTGGAGTAGCCGAGGAGCGTGGCGAGCACGGTTCCGTCCCGCAGGGCGAAGTCGGTCACGCTCCGGCGCTCCTTGGGGGCGACGAGAGTGGCCACCACTCGGGGCCTGCCGGTGTCCGCGGACCGGGTGAGGACGTAGACGCCGTCGGGCGGGGTGCCCATCGGTGCGTCGCAGTGCACCACGGCGGCTGTTTCCGGTCGGCCGTCTCCGTCGAGGTCTCCGGTGGCCTTCTTGATCACGAGCGCCTTGACCGGGCCGCACTCGATCGGGAAGGCGACGCCCGTGGGGTCGGGGGGCGCGGTGACGGCCGGGGCTTTCTTGGTCTCCGGGCCGGCTGCCTGGGCGGCTGTCGCCGGGTTGGGCTGCAGGACCGAGGACAGGGCCACCACGCCTGCGACCGCCGTCGCGGTGGCGACCCAGTGGATCGGTCGGGTGTGGGTGTGTGCCAGTTCCGGGACGGCGGATTGCTGCACTCGGAGCGTCTCCTGGGCTGTGCCGGTGGGGGTGGCTGCATGGTGCCACACGTCACAGTGAGGGGGGAACGGCGGGGTCGGAACTCCGCCGGCCCAGGTCGTACGGATTCTGGTGCCGTGTCAACACGAGTACGCCGTGGCCGAGTTCCGCGATGTCTGTGGGAACTCGGCCACGGCATTCGTGCGTTGTCGCGGGACGGGCCGCCTCGCGGGACGGGCCGCCTCAGCGGGCGGCGCCGCCCTCGGCGTTGGGGCCGGTGTAGTCATCGCCGTAGGCGCCCTTGGCGGGTCGGCGGCGGCGCATGGGCGGCTCGACGCCGTCGGCGAGGCGGCGGGCGGTGAGCAGGAAGCCGGTGTGGCCGATCATCCGGTGGTCCGGGCGGACGGCCAGGCCTTCCACGTGCCAGTTGCGGATCATCGACTCCCAGGAGGTCGGCTCGTTGAAGCTGCCGATCTCGCGGATGGACTCGACGGTCCGGGCAAGCTGCGTGGTGGTCGCCACGTAGCAGCACAGGATGCCGCCGGGCACGAGGGCCTTGGAGACGGCCTCCAGGCACTCC
This sequence comes from Streptomyces sp. LBL, assembly GCF_029893585.1. Taxonomy (GTDB): domain Bacteria; phylum Actinomycetota; class Actinomycetes; order Streptomycetales; family Streptomycetaceae; genus Streptomyces. The sequence goes on along the minus strand of NZ_JARXYX010000038.1, from coordinate 4,524 downwards.
CAGGGAGCCAGCATGTCGAGGATGACGCGGTCGACGTCCATGTCGGACAGGTTGTCCTGGAGGTCTCCGACGGTGAGTTGCCAGGCGGGGTGGGGGCCGCCGAAGTAGCGCTCCACGTTCTGCCGGGCGATGTCGGCGAAGTCTTCGCGGCGCTCGTAGCTGTGCAGCATGCCCTGGTCACCGATGGCACGCAGCAGGAAGCTGCTGAGCGAGCCGGAGCCGACGCCTGCTTCCACGACGCGTGCGCCGGGGAAGATGTCGGCGAAGGCGAGGATCTGCCCCGCGTCCTTGGGATAGACCACGGCGGCGCCGCGGGGCATGGACAGGACGTAGTCGGGGAGCAGGGGGCGCAGCGCGAGGTAGGCGACGTTCCCAGTGGTACGGACAACGCTGCCCTCGGGAGCGCCGATCAGTTCGTCGTGCGGGAAGGAACCCTTGTGGGTGTGGAAGTTCTTCCCGGCCTCGAGCGTGAACGTGTAGTGGCGGCCCTTGGGGTCGGTCAGCTGAACCTGGTCCCCGACCTTGAAGGGCCCGCGTCTGCGGGCGGCACCGGTCGGTTCGGACATGTGACCAGCCTACCGGTCCCGGCGGGGGCCTCGGACCACTAGGACGGCCTGGCCATCGCCTTCACGAAGGCGCGCTCCACGTCGGCCGCCGACAGGACACCGTAGATCTCGCCGTTCTCCTCGACGACGAGGTACTCGGTGGCCGGGGTGGCGCGCAGGGTGTCCAGGAGTGCCTCGCCGGCCAGTTCCGCGGAGACGCGCATGCCTTCGGTGAGGTCCTGGGCGAGGCCGCTGACGGCGACCCAGGGGCGGCGGTGTTCCGGTACGCCGACGATGGCGGCCTCGCGGACGAGGGAGAGCGGGTGACCGTCGGCGTCGACGACGACCAGGGCGCGGGCGCCGGCGGCGTTGGCACGGCGCAGGGCTTCCGAGAGGGGGGTGCCGGTTTCGACGGGGACCGCGCGGCGGGTGAGGGTACGGGCGCGCAGTTCGGGCAGGTGCTCACGCAGCCGGGCCATGCGCAGGCTGTTGCCGGCGCCGGTCCAGATGATCGCGGCGAGGATGGCGGCGAGCAGGGCGTCCATCACGGTGTCCATGCCGACGTTGTCCTCGGCGTTGGAGCCGAGCGCTCCGGACTGGGTGAGCAGCGGCAGGCCGATCAGGACGGAGACGGCGAGGGCACGGCCTACCCAGGCGGCGGCGATGGTGCCGGTCATCGGCCTGCCGGTGATCTTCCAGACGACCGCGCGGAGCATCCTGCCGCCGTCGAGGGGCAGGCCGGGCAGGAGGTTGAAGACGGCGACGATCAGGTTGGAGGCCATCAGGCCGGCCAGCAGGACGCCGGGGACCGTACCGGGCTCGACGGGCTGCAGGGCGAGGTAGAAGAGGCCGGAGAGGACGAGGGAGAGCAGCGGGCCGACGAAGGCCAGCCAGAACTCGCGGCCGGGAGTCTCGGCCTCCTTCTCGATCTCGGAGACGCCACCGAAGAACTGGAGCTGGATTCGGCGGACCGGGAGATTGAAGCGGAGGGCCGCGACCGTGTGGGCGAGTTCGTGCACCAGTACGGAGGCGTAGAAGGCGATGGCGAAGAAGAGGGAGACGAGGTAGCGGGCGGCGCCGAGTTCGGGCAGCACCCGGTCGAGCTGGCCGCCGAACACCCAGGTGATCAGGGCGGCGACGAGGAACCAGCTGGGCGCGACGTACACGGGTACGCCGAACGGCCGCCCCATCAGCAGCCCGCCTCCGGGTCCTCGTTCGCGCCGGGAAGGGCGACCCTTGGTGGCACCGGTGTGGGCGAGGGGTCGGTCACCGACGGTGTCGGAGTGCTCCGGGCTGCCGGTGTGCGCTTCGGTCCGGTGATGGTCGGCGTGCTGAGGGGCGTGGGGCTCGGTGCCGTCCTCGGCGGCTGTGGCCTCGTGGTCCCTGGGGGCCTGGTCCTTGGAGGGCTGGTCCTTGGAGGGCTGGTCCTTGGAGGGCTGGTCCTTGGAGGGCTGGTCCTTGGAGGGCTGGTCCTGGGGGGCCTGGCCTTCGGCGGGCCGGCCTTCGGTGGGCTTGTCCCGCGAGGCTTCGCCCGTGGGGGTCTCAGCTCCGGAGCGACCGGGGCTCTCGCCCCCGGTGGCCTCGTCGCCGGCGGCGTCACTGGGGGTCTCGGGCAGGGCGCCCAACCGGCGTACGACCATGGTCGGTTCGTCGGCCGGTGGGGCCTCGTCGGTGTCGGTGGCCCGTCGGGGCCGGCCGGGACGTGCGGGGCCGGTGGCCGGGGTCGCAGGTGTTGCGGGGTGCTCGGCCGGCTCGTCGTTGCCGGACCGCGGCTGCCCGCTCCCGCCGCTCTCGTCCACGGTGTCCCCTCGTTCGAAGCGTCTCCCGCACCTGCCGGACGGGAGGGTCTCGGGTCGATGGTATGCGGCCGTCGCGACGCATTCCGCCCCGGCACCCCCGTGTTTCCCCGGTGGTCGCGCCGGTCACGCGACGACGGCTGGGTCACTGTCAGTGGCGGGCCGTATGGTCTGTGGTCATGGAGACGAGCACGGAGGGCGCCGCGGAGGCCGCCGGCCAAGGCAGCGCGCAGGCGGACCCGCCGGTCCCGGCCGAGCCGACGGCCGCGACGGTTACCGCGACGGCAACGGCCACGGACACCGACACGGCAGCGGCGGAAGAGTCAACGGCGGGGGTCACCGCGACGACGGACACGGCAGCGGCAGGCACAGGAACAGGGGCAGCGGCAACAGCAACAGCAACAGCAACAGCAACGGACGAGGGGATCACGATCGCGACCGCCCCCACCGCCATGGCCCCCGCCTCCTTGTCCCCCTCCCGTGCGGGCGACTTCATGCAGTGCCCCCTGTTGTACCGGTTCCGGGTGATCGACCGGCTGCCCGAGAAGCCGAGCGAGGCGGCGACGCGCGGCACCCTGGTGCACGCGGTCCTGGAGCGGCTCTTCGACGCCCCGGCCGCCGAACGGACCGCTCCCCGTGCCACGTCGCTCATCCCCGGCCAGTGGGACCGGCTGCGGGAGACCCGGCCGGAGGTCGTCGAGCTGTTCGCCGACGATCCGGAGGGCGAGCGGCTGGCGCGCTGGCTCGGCGAGGCGGAGCAGCTGGTGGAGCGCTGGTTCACGCTGGAGGACCCCACCCGGCTCGAGCCGGTGGAGCGTGAGCTGTTCATCGAGACCCAGCTGGAGTCCGGGCTGAAGCTGCGCGGGATCATCGACCGGGTCGACGTGGCGCCCACCGGTGAGGTGCGGATCGTCGACTACAAGACGGGCAAGGCGCCCCGGCCCCAGTACGCCGAGGGCGCGCTGTTCCAGATGAAGTTCTACGCCCTGGTGGTGTGGCGCCTGAAGAACGTCGTCCCTCGCCGGCTGCAGCTCGTCTATCTCGGCAGCGGCGACGTCCTGACGTACGACCCCGTGGTCGCCGACCTGGAGCGTGTCGAGCGCAAGCTGCACGCGCTGTGGGAGGCGATCCGTCAGGCCACGGAGACCGGGGACTGGCGGCCGCGTCCGACCAAGCTGTGCGGCTGGTGCGACCACCAGGCGCACTGCCCGGAGTTCGGCGGTACTCCCCCGCCCTATCCGCTGCCGGTGAGGGCGCCCGAGTCCGGCGGCGGCCCGCAGGGCAGAATGGGGCCGGACTAGCGAAGGAGACTTACGTGGCCATCCGCGTCCTACTGGTCGACGACCAGCCGCTGCTGCGCACCGGCTTCCGGATGATTCTGGAGGCCGAGCAGGACATCGCGGTCGTCGGCGAGGCCGGAGACGGCCTCCAGGCTCTGGACCAGGTGCGGGCCCTGCAGCCCGACGTGGTCCTGATGGACATCCGTATGCCGCGGATGGACGGTGTGGAGGCGACCCGGCAGATCACCGGACCGGGGCGGGACGGCCCGGCCAAGGTGCTGGTGCTGACCACCTTCGACCTCGACGAGTACGTGGTGGAGGCACTGCGGGCGGGTGCCAGCGGCTTCCTGTTGAAGGACGCCCCGGCCAACGAGCTGGTGCAGGCCATCCGCGTGGTGGCCGCGGGTGAGGCGCTGCTCGCGCCGAGCATCACCCGCCGGCTGCTCGACAAGTACGCCACGCATCTGCCGTCCGGCGACGAGCCGGTGCCGGACACCCTGCACACGCTCACCGATCGCGAGGTCGAGGTGCTGAAGCTGGTGGCGCGCGGGCTGTCCAATGCCGAGATCGCCGCCGACCTGTTCGTCAGTGAGACCACCGTCAAGACGCACGTCGGCCATGTCCTCACCAAACTGGGGCTGCGTGACCGGGTGCAGGCCGCGGTGTACGCGTACGAGAGCGGCCTGGTGCGCCCCGGCGCGCAGTAGGCGGTACGTGCGTATCAGGCAGTACCTGCGCATCGAATCAGGCAGTACCTGGGAATCAGGTCCTACGAACGTGGAGGGGGGGCCCCCCCGCGGGGGCGCCCCCCCCCGTAGTTCAGCCGTCCCTGAGCTGTTGGCGCGTCCCCCCTGGGGGTAGTTGTCATAGGGGGTCGCTCTGTGTGAGCCGCGCACGCCCCGC
>NZ_JARXYX010000037.1 GCF_029893585.1 Streptomyces sp. LBL | reverse complement strand
ATGGTACTGCAGGGGGGACCCTGTGGGAGAGTAGGACGCCGCCGAACAATTTTTGAAGGAAACCCCGCACCGGTTGGTGCGGGGTTTCCTGCGTTCAGGGGATATCAAGGGGTATTGGGGGGAGGTACATGCCCGAGCTCCAGCCCACCCCAGTCCCAGTATTTTTACAGGCGTCCTGCTGTCTTCAGCGCCAGATACGCATCCGCCAGTGCCGGAGCCAGATCGTCAGGGGTGGCGTCGACGACCGTCACACCGTGTCGGCGGAGTTGTGCCGCGGTGCGGTAGCGCTCAGTTTGGGCTTGCGCGGCGGCTGCGGCCTCATAGACCGCCTCGGTGTTTCCACGTGCTGTCGCCATGCGGGCGATGTGCGGGTCGGCGACCGATGCCAGCAGGATCGTGTGGCGCTTGGTGAGCTGGGGGAGGACGGGCAGGAGGCCCTCTTCGACCGGCGCGGTGTCGAGGGCTGTGAGCAACACGATCAGGGAGCGGCGCGGGGCCGACCTGAGTGCCGTCGCCGCGAGACCTCGGGCGTCCGTCTCCACGAGTTCGGGTTCGAGGCTGGCCATCGCGTTGACCAGCGACGGGAGGACGTCGCCTGCCGAGCGGCCCTGGACGAGGGCGCGTACCCGACGGTCGTACGCGAGCAGGTCGACGCGGTCGCCGGCGCGGGAGGCGAGGGCGGCCAGGAGGAGGGCCGCGTCCATAGAGGCGTCGAGGCGCGGGGCGTCGCCCACACGGCCTGCGGAGGTGCGTCCGGTGTCGAGGACCAGGAGGATGTGGCGGTCGCGTTCGGGGCGCCACGTGCGTACGGCCACCGTGGTCTGGCGGGCGGTGGCACGCCAGTCGATGGAGCGGGTGTCGTCCCCGGGGACGTACTCCCGCAGGCTGTCGAACTCCGTGCCCTCGCCGCGCGTCAGGACGCTGGTGCGGCCGTCGAGTTCGCGCAGGCGGGCCAGCTTGGAGGGCAGGTGCTTGCGGCTGGTGAAGGGGGGCAGGACGCGTACCGTCCAAGGAACTTTGTGGGTGCCCTGGCGGGAGAAGAGGCCGAGGGGGCCGTAGGAGCGGATCGTGATCCGGTCCGTCTGGCGGTCGCCGCGGCGGGTCGGCCGTAGGCGAGTGGTGACGCGGCGGCGTTCGCCTGCGGGCACCGTCAGACGGTGGCGGGAGGCCGCCACCTCTGTGCCGGGCAGCCAGCTGCTGGGGGGCCAGGCGTCGCGCAGGTGGGCGCGGAGCGGCCGGCGGGACGGGTTGGTGACCGTGAGAGTGACGTCGGCTGCCTCGCCCAGGCGGGCGGAGGTGTCGCCGGAGCGGGTCAGGGCGAGGCGGCGTACGGGGGCGGCCAGCGCGAAGTCGCAGGCGCAGGCGACGGCCAGGGGCGCGTTCACGGCGAGGATGCCCGCCCAGCTGGGGTCCCAGAAGCCGACGGGGAGAGAACCCAGGGCCGCGAGGAGGGCGGCGCGTCCGGTGAGTGCCATCAGCGGGGGACGGGGACGTGGGCGAGGATCGCGTTGATGACGGAGTCGGTGGTCACGCCTTCCATCTCGGCCTCCGGACGAAGTCGTACCCGGTGGCGGAGGGCGGGGAGGGCGAGCGCCTTGACGTCGTCGGGGGTGACGTAGTCGCGGCCGGTCAGCCAGGCCCAGGCGCGGGCCGCGGCCAGCAGGGCCGTCGCCCCGCGCGGGGAGACTCCGAGGGTGAGAGACGGCGATTCCCGGGTGGCACGGCAGATGTCGACGACGTAGGCGGTGATCTCGGGGGAGACGGTCGTCTTGGCGACGGCGGCCCGGGCTGCTTCCAGGTCGGCGGGGCCGGCGACGGGGCGTAGCCCGGCGGCGCGCAGGTCGCGTGGGTTGAAGCCCTCGGCGTGGCGGGTGAGGACGTCGATCTCGTCCTGGCGGGAGGGGAGCGGGATCGTCAGCTTCAGGAGGAAACGGTCCAGCTGGGCCTCGGGGAGGGGATAGGTGCCCTCGTACTCCACCGGGTTCTGGGTCGCGGCGACCAGGAACGGTTCCGGGAGGGGGCGGGGGGTGCCGTCGACCGTGACCTGGCGTTCCTCCATGGCTTCCAGGAGGGAGGACTGGGTCTTGGGCGGGGTGCGGTTGATCTCGTCGGCCAGCAGGAGGTTGGTGAAGACCGGGCCGGGCTGGAAGGAGAACTCGGCGGTGCGGGCGTCGTAGACGAGTGAACCCGTGATGTCGCTCGGCATCAGGTCGGGCGTGAACTGGACGCGCTTGGTGTCGAGTTCGAGTGCGGAGGCGAGGGCGCGGACGAGCAGGGTCTTGGCGACTCCAGGGACTCCTTCGAGGAGAACGTGTCCGCGGCACAGGAGGGCGACGACGAGGCCGGTCACGGCGGGGTCCTGGCCGACCACGGCTTTGGCGATCTCGGCGCGCAGGGCTTCCAGGGAGGCCCGGGCGGCGTCCGGATCCCCCGTGTGCGCGGCGTTGTCAGTGGTCGGGTCCATCATGGACGGCGTACCTCTCTTTCGAGGGCGTCGAGTTGGTCGGCGAGGGCGATGAGGGCCGTGTCGTCGCTGGGCGGCGGCCCGAAGAGGAGAGCGTGCACGGCCTGTCCGTCCCCATGGCTGTGGGGGTGGGCGGACAGGGCGGGCAGCAGGGCCTCGGGCGCGTGCGCCTGGGCCACGGGGACGCCTACGAGGGGGGCGAGTCGGGTGCGGGTGGTGGAGCGAAGAGCGGCGGCCGCGCGGTCGCGGGCGTTCGCCTTGCGGTAGAGGCGGGCGCGGCCTTCGACGGTTTCGGAGGCGCGGATCGCCACGGGGAGTTTTTCGGGCACGAGGGGGCCGAGCCGGCGTGCCCGCCAGAGGGCGGTGAGGGCCGCGGCGATGAAGAGCTGCAGCGTGCCCCAGAGCCAACCCGAGGGGAGCAGGTCGAAGAAGTCCTTTTCGTCGTCCGGGTCGGCGGCGGAGGTGTCGGAGAGCGAGGGGAGGTACCAGACCAGATGGGGGCGGGAGCCGAGGAGTTGGAGGGCGAGCGATGCGTTGCCCTGCTCGTCGAGGGTGTCGTTGTAGAGGATGTCGGGCGCGCCGACTACGACGGTGTCGCCGTCCCCGGATGGGTCCGGGAGGCGCACCAGGGTGGCCAGGCGCTCGCTGGGATAGCACTTGTCCGCACCCGGTCGGGTGACGGTGTAGCGGACTCCGCCGGTGTCCGCCGAGCCCGCGCGCCGAGCGGCGGGCAGGGCGCAGGCGGGGGCGAGTGTCGAGTCGAGGCTGGTGGCGGGGCCGGCGACGACGCCGGGGGCGAGTCGTTCGACGGACCAACTGCCCGGTGCGACGAAGAGAGTGCGGCCCCCGGAGGCGTTGGTCGCGGAGTGCAGTTGGCTCTGCTGCTGCTCGGTCAGCAGATCGGGGACGGCGACCAGCAGGGTGGTGTCCGGGCCGGCCGCGGCGCGCGCCTCGGCCAGAGTCGTGACCACGCGGGTGGAGATGCCGCGGTCGGCGAGGAGTTCGGCCACGGCTCGGCTGCCGTAACGGTCGGCGGAGCGCGGGTCGAGGCTGCCGTGGCGGGCGTCGGAGCGGATGGCCGCGATAGTGACGGCTCCCACCAGGAGGAGCACGAGCGCGAGGACCACGCCCCGCGCGCGGGGCCACACCTGGCGGGCGGTGGGCGAGGCCGAGGTGGACGAGAGCGTGGCCTCGGCGGTCATTCGGCGGCTCCCTGGCGGGCGTTGTGGGCCGCGCTGTGGCTGCTGCTCGCGAGCTGCGGCTTGGTGCGCTCCAGGTCGCGGTCGAGTTCGGCGATGCGGTGGTACGACTGCTCGCTCGCCCTTCGGCCGCCGTATGTCACGTCGTCGAAGTCCCGGGCGGCGGTGCGCAGCCCGTCTGCCCTGGAAGGCAGGGCGCGGCCGGCCTCCACGGCTGCCTCGTCGGCGGTGCGGCCGGGGCGGACGTCGAGGAGGGCGCGTTCCTCCAGAGAGCGGACGATGGCCCGCATGCGTTCCTGGACGGCCTGGTTCCAGTGGCCCTGGGCCGCGTGTGCCTCGGCGGCGGACCGGTGTTCGGCGGCGCTGCGGGGGCGGTCGTCGAACAGGGCGGCGGCGGAGGTGGGTTGGCGGCGTGGGGTGCCCAGGCGCCACCACAGGGCCCCCAGGACCGCGAGGACGGCCACGATGACGACGACCAGGCCGAGCGGCCCTCCGGGAGCCGCGGACGAGGCGGCGTCGAACAGCTTGCCGACCCAGTCCCAGAACGCGTTCAGGGCGCGCTGGAAGAGGCCGGGATCGTTCTCGTGGTACATCCGCTTGGACAGTTCGCGCCGGGCTGCCTCCCGCGCGGGGTCGCGTGAGGTCGTCAGCGGTGGTGCGTCGGCGGAGCGTGTCAGCGACAGGACGGACGCCGTGTCGGCGGCACGCAGCACAGCCCGCACGGATGGGTCTGCGGCGCGCAGCACGGCCTGTACGGATGTGCCGGCGGCGCGCAGCACGAGTCGTACGGCTGGGCCGACCGGGTGCGGCAGTGTCGGAACCGCTGTGAGAACTCCCCCCGCCAGGTTCACCGCATCAGCTCCCGGGAGTGGCGCCGTAGCCCTGGACACCGGCGGCGCGGGCCAGTTCGAGGTCGAGGGCCTCGCGCCGGATGCGCTGGTCGACGTAGAGGAGCACGGCGACGCCCGCCGTGATCGGGAACGTGATCATGGAGCCGATCACCGAGCCGATGCCGCTGACGACGAGGAAGGTCCAGCCGAGGTCGCCGGTGCCGTTGAGGAAGCTGCCGATGCCGTCTCCGCTGAGTGCGGCGGCGAGGAAGGTGAAGGGAAGGACCACGATCGCCGCGATGATGTTCGCGATGACTCCCGCGAGCAGCTGAATGCCGAAGATCCGCCACCAGGAGCCGCTGACGAGCTTCGTCGAGCGGCTCATCGACTTGGTGATGCTCTGCTTCTCCAGCATCAGTGCGGGCGAGGCCAGGGAGAAGCGGACCATCAGCCACAGGGCGACGACGCCGGCGCCCAAGCCGCCGAGGACGGCGAGTGCCACGCCTCCCCCCTTGGTCTGGCCCGAGACGGCCAGGAGGATGCCGGGTACCGTGCCCACGAAGACGATGCCGAGGGCGATGAGCGGCAGCAGAATGATCAGGCCGGACAGCTTCAGCACCTGCGGGCGCGCGTCGCGCCAGGCCTCGCTGAGGGTGACCGACTTGCCGAGCACCGCGCGGCTGGTGACGGTGGTGAGCAGCGCGGTCGCGGCGACCGTGCCGATCAGCGTGATCAGGAAGACGACGCCGGAGCCGAGCATGGCTTCGCCCATGGCGCGGGTCAGTTCGTCGAACGTTGCGCTCGGGTCGTTGAGGGCCTCGGTGCCGGCGGTGTCGTTCAGGACCAGGCCCTGAAGCAGGATGACGACGATCTCCGTGAGGACGGCGACGGTCAGGGAGATACCCAGGACCGTGCGCCAGTAGGTGCGCATGGTGGAGACCGCGCCGTCGAGGATCTCACCGACGCCGAGGGGGCGCAGCGGGATCACCCCGGGCTTGGCCGCGGGCGGCGGGCCGCCCCAGCCTCCGTAACCGGGGTGGCCGCCTCCCCAGCCGCCGTATCCGCTCTGTCCGGCGAGCGGGCCGAAGCCGCCGGGACCACCGGGGGCCGGCGGGGGCGGGGTGCCCCAGCCGGGACCGGGCGCCGGGGGTGGCGGGGCCTGGCCGGGGGCCTCGGGGCCGGTGGGCGCGGACCACTGGCCCCGAGGCGGCTGTTCCTTGGACCACTGCGAGCCGGGGCGCTGCGGGTCCGACTCCGGCTGCTCCGCTCCCGGCTGCTCCGCGGGTCCGGGGCGGTCGACGGGCTCGGTGGGCCCGGACGCACCTGGCCGCTGCCCGTCCGACGGGGCGGATCCGGGCGACGCCCAGCCCGGAGTGTCGTTCATCGTCGCTCCTTCACGGTGCCCGTCCGCGGTCGCGGCGGCAGGTTGGCAGCCATCGTGCCATGGGGTGGTCACCGAGTGACCAGCCGCGGTATGGGCTGGGCACCTTCGATTGTCCGCCGGATAAGGGGCAGACTGATCACATGGCTGATCAGCACGCGCAACCCGCCGAGGACAGCAGAGCGACCGAGATTCCGGCGATCCGCTGGGAAGAGCCCCCCGAAGGTCCCGTACTGGTACTTCTCGACCAGACGAGGCTGCCGACCGAGGAGGTCGAGTTCGTCTGTACGGACGCGTCCGCGCTGGTGGAGGCGATCCGTTCGCTCGCCGTGCGCGGGGCGCCGCTGCTCGGTATCGCGGGGGCGTACGGCGTCGCGCTCGCCGCCGCGCGAGGGTTCGACGTGGAGGACGCCGCGGCCGCGCTGGCGGGGGCGCGTCCCACCGCGGTGAATCTGGCCGTCGGGGTGCGCAGGGCGCATTCCGCGTACCGGGCCGAACTCGGCAAGGGCGGTGATGCCCGGCAGGCCGCCGAGGCGGCGCTGACCGCGGCGCGCACGCTGCACCGGGAGGACGCCGAGGCCAGCGCCCGGATGGCCGAGCGGGGGCTGGCGCTGTTGGATGAGTTGCTGCCCGGCGGCGGGCACCGGATCCTCACCCACTGCAACACGGGATCGCTCGTGTCGGGTGGCGAGGGGACGGCGTTCGCGGTGGCGCTGGCGGCGCATCGGGCGGGGCGGCTGAGGCGCCTGTGGGTGGACGAAACGCGTCCGTTGCTGCAAGGTGCTCGCCTGACGGCGTACGAGGCGGCTCGCCGCGGTATGGCGTACACCTTGCTGACCGACAGCGCGGCGGGCTCGCTGTTCGCGGCCGGGGAGGTGGACGCGGTGCTCATCGGGGCGGACCGCATCGCGGCCGACGGTTCGGTGGCGAACAAGGTGGGGAGCTATCCGCTCGCGGTGCTCGCGCGGTACCACCATGTGCCGTTCATCGTGGTGGCACCGGTGACGACGGTGGATCCGGACACACCGGACGGGGCGGCCATCGAGGTCGAGCAACGCCCCGGGTTCGAGGTGACCGAGATCACGTCACCGCAGGTGACGGTGACGGGAGCGGGAGGCGGGATTCCGGTGGCACCCCTGGGGACCCAGGCGTACAACCCGGCGTTCGATGTGACGCCTCCTGAGCTGGTGACGGCGATAGTCACCGAAGAGGGCGCCGTGTCTCCCGTGACGGCTGAGGCGCTTGCAGAGGTGTGTGACAGGTCACGCCAGGTAACGATTTAGTTAATGGGATGATGGCATTCATGAAGGGACGAGTCCTTGTCGTCGATGACGACACCGCACTGGCCGAGATGCTCGGCATTGTGTTGCGTGGTGAAGGTTTTGAGCCGTTTTTCGTAGCCGACGGCGACAAGGCGCTGGCCGCTTTCCGTGAGTCCAAGCCCGATCTCGTGCTGCTCGATCTGATGCTGCCGGGCCGGGACGGTATCGAGGTGTGCCGCCTGATCAGGGCGGAGTCCGGGGTGCCGATCGTGATGCTCACGGCCAAGAGCGACACCGTCGACGTCGTCGTGGGCCTGGAGTCGGGTGCCGATGACTACATCGTGAAGCCGTTCAAGCCGAAGGAGCTGGTGGCCCGGATCCGGGCGCGGCTCAGGAGGTCCGAGGAGCCGGCGCCCGAGCAGCTCGCCATCGGCGATCTGGTCATCGACGTGGCCGGTCACTCCGTGAAGCGGGACGGGCAGTCGATCGCGCTGACGCCGCTGGAGTTCGATCTGCTGGTCGCGCTGGCCCGCAAGCCGTGGCAGGTGTTCACCCGTGAGGTGCTGCTCGAGCAGGTGTGGGGCTACCGGCACGCGGCGGACACCCGGCTGGTGAACGTGCATGTGCAGCGGCTGCGCTCCAAGGTCGAGAAGGACCCGGAGCGGCCGGAGATCGTGGTGACCGTCCGCGGTGTGGGATACAAGGCAGGACCCAGCTGACATGTCCGAAGACAGTGCCGCTTCGTCGCCCGGGCGGACCGGGGTTCAGGCGGAGCGGCCTGTCAACCGGAAGACGTCAGGCTCCCGGTGGGGGCGTTTCCTCGAGGGCGGGTTACTGCAGGGCGGAGTCCAGGGCAGCCCGGTCCTGCGTCTGTTCATGCGCTGGGTGCGCCGGCCGCTGCTGCCGGTCATGCGGCTGTGGCGGCGCAACATCCAGCTCAAGGTCGTCGCCACGACCCTGCTGATGTCGCTGGGCGTCGTCCTGCTGCTCGGCTTCGTCGTCATCGGACAGGTGCGCAACGGGCTGCTGGACGCCAAGGTCAAGGCCTCGCAGAGCCAGGCCACCGGCGGCTTCGCGGTGGCCAAGCAGAAGTCCGACGAGGCGGCCGCCGGGACCGGCGACGACGGCGCTCCGGTGGACGGCCGTACCGAGCAGAACGTCATCCAGTGGATGAGTGACCTGGTGGAGTCGCTCTCGAGCGGCGGTCAGGGCGCCTTCGACGTGGTGACGCTCCCTGCCGTCGGCGACGACAGCGGCGGCGGGCGCGGACCGCGCGCCTCCGGTGACGTCGACTGGGCAGCCAGCGTGCCCGAGGACCTGCGTGCGCGCGTCGACAGCAATGCGGTCGCGGCCCAGAGCTACACGCGGATCACCTACGACAACACGTCCGGCAAGGACTCCCAGCCGGCGCTCGTCATCGGCAAGCAGGTCAACGACCCGAACGGTGACCCGTACCAGCTGTACTACCTCTTCCCGCTGACCCAGGAGGAGAAGTCGCTCAGCCTGGTCAAGGGGACCCTGGCGACGGCCGGTCTCTTCGTCGTCGTCCTCCTCGGCGCCATCGCCTGGCTCGTCGTGCGGCAGGTCGTCACTCCGGTGCGGATGGCGGCCGGGATCGCGGAGCGGTTGTCCGCCGGGCGGCTGCAGGAGCGGATGAAGGTCACCGGAGAGGACGACATCGCGCGGCTCGGTGAGGCCTTCAACAAGATGGCGCAGAGCCTTCAGCTGAAGATCCAGCAACTGGAGGATCTGTCGCGGATGCAGCGGCGGTTCGTGTCGGATGTGTCGCACGAGTTGCGGACGCCGCTGACGACCGTACGGATGGCCGCCGACGTCATTCACGAGGCGCGCGAGGACTTCGACCCGGTGACCGCGCGGTCGGCGGAACTCCTCGCCGACCAGCTGGACCGGTTCGAGTCGCTGCTGGCGGACCTGCTGGAGATCAGCCGCTTCGACGCGGGCGCGGCGGCGCTGGAGGCCGAACCCATCGACCTCAGGGAGGTCGTCAGGCGAGTCGTCAGCGGGGCCGCGCCGCTCGCCGAGCGCAAGGGGACGACCATCCGGGTCGTCGGCGACCAGCAGCCAGTGGTTGCGGAGGCGGACGCCCGGCGCGTGGAGCGGGTGCTGCGGAACCTCGTCGTCAACGCCGTGGAGCACGGCGAGGGCAAGGACGTCGTCGTCAAGCTCGCGGCGGCGGGCGGGGCGGTCGCGGTCGCGGTGCGGGACTACGGCGTCGGTCTCAAGCCCGGCGAGGCGACCCGCGTCTTCAGCCGCTTCTGGCGGGCCGACCCGGCACGCGCGCGTACCACCGGCGGTACGGGCCTCGGGCTGTCGATCGCCCTGGAGGACGCGCGCCTGCACGGCGGCTGGCTGCAGGCGTGGGGCGAGCCGGGCGGCGGCTCGCAGTTCCGGCTGACGATGCCGCGCACCGCGGACGAGCCGCTTCGGGGCTCCCCGATACCGCTGGAACCCAGAGACTCGCGCCGCAATCGCGGCCTCAACGAGGCCGGTCTGCCGCGTGGGGGCGGCGAGAAGACGGCCACCGTGCCCGCCCAGTCGGCGAGTGACCAGACGGCGTCGCGGGACCCGATCGCGCCGCGTCCGGCCACTCTGGCGCCCACGGCCGACCCGACGGCGCTGCCCGGCAACGGCGCCCGCGTGGTGTCCCGGCCGCCTTCGGGGACGCGATCGCAGGAGGAGACGGCCTCCGGTGAGGGGCCGCGAGGTGGGACCGCGAGCCGCCCGGACACCGGGGTGGAGAATGCGCCGGCGAGCTCTTCGGAAGATGCGTCGGCGGAGTCGTACGAACAAGGGGAGGCATTCCGTGGGCGCTGACCGCGAAAGGGGCGTCCGGCGGGGAACGGGGCGCGCGGCGGCGTACGCCGCCTGTGGCGTCGTACTGCTGGCAGGGTGTGCCTCGATGCCCGACAGCGGGGATCTGCGCGGTGTGGAGTCCACGCCCCGCCAGGACACCCAGGTGCGGGTCTTCGCCATGCCACCCCAGGAGAACGCGCAGTCCCAGGAGATCGTGCAGGGCTTCCTGGAGGCGCTGACCAGCGACGATCCGCACTATGAGACGGCTCGCCAGTATCTGACGGCTGATACCGCGAAGACCTGGGAGCCGGAGCGGACCACCACGGTGCTCGCCGAAGGGCTGCGCATCGAGGTCGAGCGTTCGGGCAGCCGGGAGGACTCCAACGACCTCTCGTTCAGGCTGACCGGCAGCAAGGTCGGCACGGTGGACGAGCAGGGGTCGTACGCACCCGCTCATGGGAGCTATCAACAGTCGGTGCACCTGGTCCGGGACCAGAAGACCCACCAGTGGCGCATCGACGGGCTGCCGCAGGGCGTCGTCATGGGTAAGTCGGATTTTCAGCGCAACTACATGTCCGTCAACAAGTACTACTTCGCCTCGCACACGACGGGCCCACAGACCGTGGCGGTCGCCGATCCCGTGTACGTGCGCGAGCGCGTGGACGCCATGACGCAGATGGTGCGCTCCCTGATCAGCGGGCCCACGACCTGGCTCCGGCCGGTCGCCAGATCGAGCTTCCCCACCGGGGCGGAGCTGCAGAAGGACGTCACCTCGCTGACGCCGGACGACCAGAGCAAGCTGACCGTGCCACTGAACGACAAGGCCGCCCGGGTCGATTCGACGGTGTGCGACAACATGGCGGCCCAGATCCTGTTCACCCTCGAGGACGTGACGCCCGCGGTGGACGAGGTCGAGCTGAAGGCGGGCGGCAAGCAGCTGTGCGCGCTCGCCGGGGCCGACGCCGTCGCCGCGCGGGGCTCGGTGCAGCACCAGCCCGAGTACCTGTACTTCGTCGACGGCAAGCACCGGCTGGTGCGAATACCGGCCGAGGACAGCGTTACGAAGCCCAATCCGGTGCCCGGCGGGCTGGGCGAGGGCGACAAGGACCTCCAGTCGGTGGCGGTGTCGCGCGACGAGGACAAGGCGGCCGGGGTCGGAATCGGCGGGAGGCCGCTGTACGTCGCGTCGCTGGCGTCGGGTGGGTCGCTCGGGGAGCCCGTGCTGACCAGCGGCGGCGCCACAGCCGACGACCGGCTGACGACGCCCAGTTGGGACGCGGAGGGTGACCTGTGGGTGGCCGACCGCAACCCGCACGACCCGCGGCTGTTGGTGCTGGAGGGGGGCGCGGGCGAGCCGCTGAAGGTGGACGTTCCGGGGCTGGACGGGCGTATCAGGGATGTCCGGGTGGCCGCCGACGGAGTGCGGATCGCGCTCGTCGTGGAGAAGGGCGGCAAGCAGTCGCTGCTCATCGGACGGATCGAACGGGGCGAGAAGTCGGGCGGGCGCCCGTCTGTCTCGGTGCAGGAAATGCGGGCCACGACTCCGGAGCTGGAGGAGGTCAGCACCATCTCGTGGGCCGGTGACAGCAGGCTTGTGGTGGTCGGGCGGGAAAAGGGGGGCGTGCAGCAGATGCGCTACGTCCAGGTCGACGGCTCCACGCCGGAGGGACCGACGCCGACGGCGCTGACAGGCGTCAAGGAGATCGCCGCGTCCGAGGACGACCAGCTGCCTTTGGTGGCGTATTCGGAGGACGGGATCGTGCGGCTGCCGTCCGGGGGGCAGTGGCAGAAGGTGGACGCGGACGGGACGGCGCCGGTTTATCCGGGGTGAGTGCCGGTTCGTTCCGGGGAGTTCCGGATCAAGTTCCGGATGAGTGTCGGCGAGTTCCGGGTGAATCGGGACCGCGGTTGGTCTGCGGCCGGTGAACTGCGGGACCGGCCAGGTGAGCGGCCGTTTTCGCCGGGGCGGGACCCCGGCGGAGGCGGCCGTTCCGTCATGGCTGGAGTTGTCCACAGGCAGTTGTCCACAGGGGTGGCAGGGGCGTGCCGGTGTTGGCACAGTGGTGGGCATGCGGGGGTGGTGGCAGGACCTCACCGACCTGGTGCTGCCGGCCGAGTGCGGAGGGTGCGGGAAGCCGCGCACGGTGCTCTGTCCGACGTGCCGTGCGGCTCTGAGCGGGGCCGTACCGCGCCGGGTGCGACCGGTCTCGGAGCCGCCGGGTCTGCCGGTCGTGCACGCGGCGGCACGTTACGCGGACGAGGTACGGGCGACCTTGCTGGCCCATAAGGAGCGGGGCGCGTTGGCGCTCGCGGCACCTTTGGGAGTGGCGTTGGCGGGGGCTGTGCGGGCTGGGGCAGGGGATGCGAGCGGAGGGAGCGAGGGCCGCCGGCCGGGCGGGGAGCCGATGGGGCCGGGGGCCGGGGCCATGTGGGGTGACGAGACTGTGGTGCTGGTTCCTGTGCCGTCCGCGCGGAGGGCGGTGCGGGCACGGGGGCACGATCCGGCGCGGCGGATCGCGCTCGTGGCGGCCCGTGAGTTACGGCGGACGGGGACCCCGGCGCGGGTGGCCGCCGTGCTGCGGCAGCGGCGGGCCGTGGCCGACCAGGCGGGGCTCAACTCCCGGGAGCGACTGGCGAACCTGGCGGGCGCGTTGGCGGTGGTGGGGGGTGGTGGGCGGCTGCTCGCCGGTGGTCCGGTGGTGCTCGTCGACGACCTGATGACGACCGGGGCGTCGTTGGCGGAGGCGGCGCGTGCGGTGCGGGTGGCGCTGGCGGAGGCAGCGGAGGCAGCGGAAACGACCGAGGAAGCGGGAGGGGACGTGCAGGCAGGGGCTGAGAGCGGAGAGGTGGCGTATCGGGGCCCGGCAGGGAAGCTGTTGGTCGTTGGGGGAGATGCCTCGGTGAGGGGACGGCAGGCGGGGGTGGCCCGCGACGGGGCGATGGGAGTCGGTGAGCCGGCCGTGTGCGGCGGGAGGAACGCGGCGGTGTACGCGGCGGGAAGTCGGGAAAGCAGAGAGGAACGGATGACTCCGGCGACGGAGGAGACGGCGAGGTGGGTGCCTGGACGGCCGGAAATGATGGTCGGTGGCGCCATGGACGAGCTGATCTACGCGGCCGTGGTCGCGGCCACGCCGGATTCTTTCGAAATAAACCGGAACTGACTCGAAAGTTGCATCGTTGCAGGTAATAACAGGAGTAATTCACCTGAACGGAGGTACACCGCGGTAGAGGGTGACGACATCCGTCCGGGCGAGATATGTTCGGTTGTGAGAGAAAGGCGCAGGCCAAACCTCTCAAATCCGGATGCCGTGCTGCGGGATTTTCATCATCACCCGCACCGGTGGCGTGGAGATCTTGCCCATGGGGGAGGAGGTGGAAGTCGCCGAGTCCGGAGGTTCCGGGACTCACCGGAACCTGGTGCAAGAGGGAGACGTTCCGCAACGAGGCGGAGCGATCCGGGAACGGAGTTCTGCGTGGACATCGTCGTCAAGGGCCGCAAGACCGAGGTGCCCGAGCGGTTCCGCAAGCACGTGGCCGAGAAGCTGAAGCTGGAGAAGATCCAGAAGCTCGATGGCAAGGTGATCAGCCTCGACGTCGAGGTGTCCAAGGAGCCGAACCCCCGACAGGCCGACCGTTGTGACCGAGTGGAGATCACGCTCCGCTCCCGCGGTCCGGTGATCCGGGCGGAAGCGGCAGCCAGCGACCCGTACGCGGCACTCGACCTGGCGGCCGAGAAGCTGTACGCCGGGCTGCGCAAGCAGCACGACAAGCGCCACACCCGTCGAGGTGCACGCCGACTCACGGCGGCCGAGGTCCCCGACCACGTTCCGGGCGCGGCGACCCTCAACGGCAACGGCCATGCCGTCCACGACGACGAGCCCGACGGGGTACCCACCAAGAAGATCGGCTCGCTGGAAGTCACGGGGGAGGGCCCCCTCGTCGTCCGCGAGAAGACTCACGTCGCTTCTGCGATGACTCTCGACCAGGCTCTCTACGAGATGGAACTGGTCGGGCACGACTTCTATCTGTTCATCGACTCCGAGACCAAGGAACCCAGTGTCGTCTACCGGCGGCACGCCTACGACTACGGCGTCATCCACCTCAGCACGGACCCGATGGTCACCCAGGCGCAACCCCCCGCGGCGGGTGGCATGCTGGGCGGCTGACCGCCTGGCCGACGACTGAACCGGTGCCCCTGGTGCGCGTGTGCGCCCCCAGGGGCACCGGTGTGCGACCACTTCGCGCCCCGCTCTGTCACCTCACTGTCGTCCGGGCATGAAATCATGGCCGAACCGGCCCAACCGTTGGGTCGTTGCCTTGGGTTGGCGATGGCACAGGACCACAGGCCACAGCCTTCAGGGGGAGGAACGATGGCGGACAGCTTCGGACCGATGCAGGACGCGGACGCCGGCCACGGTGTCGTCGGCATGGGCCCGGATTCGGGCTCACCACGCAAGGAGCCGATTCGTGTCCTGGTCGTGGACGATCACGCCCTCTTCCGCCGTGGCCTGGAGATCGTGCTCGCCGCCGAAGAGGACATCCAGGTCGTCGGCGAGGCGGGCGACGGGGCGGAAGCGGTCGACAAGGCCGCCGACCTGCTGCCGGACATCGTGCTGATGGACGTACGGATGCCCAAGCGGGGCGGTATCGAGGCGTGCACCTCCATCAAGGAGGTGGCCCCCAGTGCGAAGATCATCATGCTGACGATCAGCGACGAGGAGGCCGACCTCTACGACGCGATCAAGGCGGGCGCGACCGGATACCTCCTGAAGGAGATCTCCACGGACGAGGTGGCGACCGCCATTCGCGCGGTGGCCGACGGGCAGTCGCAGATCAGCCCGTCCATGGCGTCGAAACTGCTCACCGAGTTCAAGTCGATGATCCAGCGGACCGACGAGCGTCGACTCGTGCCGGCGCCGCGGCTCACGGACCGGGAACTGGAAGTGCTCAAGCTTGTCGCCACGGGAATGAACAACCGGGACATCGCCAAGGAACTGTTCATCTCCGAGAACACCGTGAAGAACCACGTACGCAACATCCTCGAGAAGCTGCAGCTGCACTCCAGGATGGAAGCGGTCGTCTACGCGATGCGGGAGAAGATCCTCGAGATCCGGTGACGGTCCTGCCGGGCACGGTCAGGTGAGGGCGTGGGCGAGTTCCCTCACGAGGGGCTCGCGCAGTTCCGGTGCGTCCACCCGTTCCACCCGTACGTCCGTGCAGTCCACCCAGCTCGCCGCCTCGACCAGGGCCTGGGCGACCGAGGGGACCGCCTTCGGGCCGTCCAGGGTGACCTGCCGGGCGACCAGGGTGCGGCCCTCGCGCGCCGGATCCACGCGGCCGACGAGCCGGCCGCCGGCCAGCACCGGCATCGCGAAATAGCCGAACACCCGCTTCGGCCTGGGGACATAGGCCTCCAGCCGGTGGGTGAAGCCGAAGACGCGTTCCGTGCGCGCCCGTTCCCAGACGAGGGAGTCGAAGGGCGACAGCAGCGTGGTGCGATGGCGTCCGCGCGGGGCTGTCTCCAGGGCCGCCGGGTCGGCCCAGGCGCGCCTGCCCCAGCCCTCGACCGTGACCGGGACCAGGCCCGAGTCGGCGATCACCGCGTCGACCTGCTCGGCCTTGAGACGGTGGTAGTCGGCGATGTCGGCGCGGGTGCCGACGCCCAGGGACTGGCCGGCCAGGCGGACCAGGCGGCGCAGACACTCCGTGTCGTCCAGATCGTCGTGCAGCAGGGCTTTTGGTACGGCGCGTTCGGCGAGGTCGTAGACGCGCTTCCAGCCGCGGCGCTCGACGCAGACCACCTCGCCGTACATCAGGGCGCGTTCGACGGCCACCTTCGCGCCGGACCAGTCCCACCACTCGTTGGTCTTCTTGGCGCCGCCCAATTCCGTGGCGGTGAGGGGACCTTCCGCGCGTATCTGCTTGATGACCTGGTCGTAGGCGCCGTCCGGGAGTTCGTGGTTCCAGTGCGGGCGGCCTCGGTAGGCGCGGCGGCGGAAGGCGAAGTGGGGCCACTCCTCGATGGGGAGGATGCAGGCGGCGTGGGACCAGTACTCGAAGGCGGTGGGCTGCGCCAAAGGGGCACCGACGGATGACTTCCAGTAGGCGCTCTCGACCGTCTTGCGCCCCACGGCTCCCAGGCGGGCGTACGGGATGAGTTCGTGGGAGCGTGCCAGGACCGAGATGGTGTCCAGCTGGACCGCGCCGAGATGGCGGAGGACGCCTCGGACGCCGGACTTCCGGTCGGGGGCACCGAGGAAGCCCTGAGCTCTCAGGGCGACGCGGCGGGCCTCATCTGCGGAGAGCGTGATGGTGGGGCGCGGGGTCGTCATGCGTTCGCACGATAGGGGGTGGGACTGACAGTGCGGGCTGAGCTGCCGGTTTGCGGGCGACTACGGCTGCCTCGGCAGGTACGGCGCCGTCGACGGCAGCCCCAGATCCGACGGGAGCAGGGAACCCACCCAGCAGTCCCGGCGTACTCCCTTGTTGTTGATGGCGGAGCGCAGGGTGCCCTCGATGGTGAAGCCCGCTCGTTCCGCCACCGCGCGCGAGGGGGCGTTGCCCACTTCGGCGCGCCATTCCATGCGGTCGATGGAGGCACGGGTGAAGGCCCAGTGCGAGGCGGCGCGGGTGGCCTCCGTGAGGTAGCCGTTGCCGCGGTGCTCCTTCGTGCCCCAGAATCCGACCTCGGCCGTACCGAGGGAGCGCAGGGTGATGCTGAGCATGCCCACCAGTTCCTCCCCCGCGGGGAGGAAGACGCCCCACGTGAACATCGAACCGCAGGCCCAGCCGTCGGGGACCACCTGCTGGGTGAAGCTCTGGGCGTGCTCCCGCAGATAGGGCGCGGGGATCGTCGTCCAGCGCTGGATCTCGGGGTCCTGGACGGCCGCGTACACGGCGTCGGCGTGCCGCGCCTCGACCGTGCGCAGGTCGAGGCGGTCCGTGCTGAGTGTGACGGGGTCCATCGGGCGATTCTGCTCAGCCGACCCCGGGGGCGCCAACTTTTAGCCGTGTGTGAGCGGGTGATCACAATTCACGCAATTCGTCGGCAGGCCGCGGCACCATCCGCGGCGCCCGGCCGTTGTCCCTTTGAAGGAGATTTGAAGCAGTGCGCGAAGCGGTGAACAGGCGTCGTCGCGGCAGGCCTCCCGGCGTGGCGGTGTCCTCGCATACGATGGCCGTTGCTCAGTGAGTCCAGTGGTAACCGACCGTCCCAGGCCCGACCGGCAAGGAGACCAACCCCCGTGTCCGTCCTCTCGAAGATCATGCGTGCAGGCGAAGGCAAAATCCTGCGCAAGCTGCACCGCATCGCGGACCAGGTCAACTCCATCGAAGAGGACTTCGTCGACCTCTCCGACGCCGAGCTGCGGGCCCTCACCGATGAGTACAAGCAGCGGTACGCCGATGGTGAGAGCCTGGATGATCTGCTCCCCGAGGCTTTCGCCACCGTACGCGAGGCCGCCAAGCGTGTCCTGGGCCAGCGGCACTACGACGTGCAGATGATGGGTGGCGCGGCGCTCCACCTCGGTTATGTGGCGGAGATGAAGACCGGTGAGGGCAAGACCCTCGTCGGCACCCTGCCCGCATATCTGAACGCCCTCTCCGGCAAGGGCGTCCACCTGATCACGGTCAACGACTACCTGGCCGAGCGCGACTCCGAGATGATGGGTCGCGTCCACAAGCTCCTGGGCCTGAACGTCGGCTGCATCCTTGCCAACATGACGCCGGCCCAGCGCCGGGAGCAGTACGCCTGCGACATCACGTACGGCACGAACAACGAGTTCGGCTTCGACTACCTGCGCGACAACATGGCGTGGTCCCAGGACGAACTCGTCCAGCGCGGCCACAACTTCGCCATCGTCGACGAGGTCGACTCCATCCTCGTCGACGAGGCCCGTACGCCGCTGATCATCTCCGGTCCGGCCGACCAGGCCACCAAGTGGTACGGCGACTTCGCCAAGCTGGTCACGCGCCTCAAGCGCGGTGAGGCCGGCAACCCCCTCAAGGGCATCGAGGAGACCGGCGACTACGAGGTCGACGAGAAGAAGCGCACGGTCGCCATCCACGAGCCCGGTGTCGCCAAGGTCGAGGACTGGCTCGGCATCGACAACCTCTACGAGTCGGTGAACACCCCGCTGGTGGGCTACCTGAACAACGCCATCAAGGCCAAGGAGCTCTTCAAGAAGGACAAGGACTACGTCGTCATCGACGGCGAGGTCATGATCGTCGACGAGCACACCGGCCGTATCCTCGCCGGTCGCCGCTACAACGAGGGCATGCACCAGGCGATCGAGGCGAAGGAAGGGGTGGACATCAAGGACGAGAACCAGACGCTCGCCACGATCACCCTGCAGAACTTCTTCCGCCTCTACGGCAAGCTCTCCGGCATGACCGGTACGGCGATGACCGAGGCCGCCGAGTTCCACCAGATCTACAAGCTCGGCGTGGTCCCGATCCCGACGAACAAGCCGATGGTCCGCAAGGACCAGTCGGACCTGATCTACCGCACCGAGGTCGCGAAGTTCGAGGCGGTCGTCGACGACATCGCCGAGAAGCACGAGAAGGGCCAGCCGATCCTCGTCGGTACGACGTCGGTCGAGAAGTCCGAGTACCTGTCGCAGCAGCTGTCCAAGCGTGGCGTCCAGCACGAGGTGCTGAACGCGAAGCAGCACGACCGTGAGGCGACGATCGTCGCTCAGGCCGGTCGCAAGGGCGCCGTGACGGTCGCCACCAACATGGCCGGCCGTGGTACGGACATCAAGCTCGGCGGCAACCCCGAGGACCTCGCGGAGGCGGAGCTGCGGCAGCGCGGCCTCGACCCCGAGGAGCACATCGAGGAGTGGGCCGCGGCCCTGCCCACCGCCCTGGAGAAGGCCGCGCAGGCCGTCAAGGCGGAGTTCGAGGAGGTCAAGGAGCTCGGCGGGCTCTACGTCCTCGGCACCGAGCGGCACGAGTCGCGTCGTATTGA
The DNA here is from genome assembly GCF_029893585.1 of Streptomyces sp. LBL. GTDB lineage: Bacteria > Actinomycetota > Actinomycetes > Streptomycetales > Streptomycetaceae > Streptomyces. The sequence goes on along the minus strand of NZ_JARXYX010000037.1, from coordinate 87,929 downwards.
CAACCAGCTGCGCGGTCGTTCCGGCCGTCAGGGAGACCCGGGCGAGTCTCGCTTCTACCTCTCCCTGGGTGACGACCTGATGCGCCTGTTCAAGGCCCAGATGGTCGAGCGCGTGATGTCGATGGCGAACGTCCCGGACGACGTGCCCATCGAGAACAAGATGGTCACGCGCGCGATCGCGTCCGCCCAGTCGCAGGTCGAGCAGCAGAACTTCGAGACCCGTAAGAACGTCCTGAAGTACGACGAGGTCCTCAACCGGCAGCGCGAGGTCATCTACGGTGAGCGCCGCCGCGTCCTGGAGGGTGAGGACCTGCACGAGCAGGTCCAGCACTTCATGGACGACACCATCGACGAGTACGTGGCCGCGGAGACCGCCGAGGGCTTCCCGGAGGACTGGGACCTCGACCGGCTGTGGGGCGCCTTCAAGCAGCTCTACCCGGTGAAGGTCACCGTCGAGGAGCTGGAGGAGGCGGCCGGTGACCGGGCCGGACTGACCGCCGAGTTCATCTCCGAGTCCATCAAGGACGACATCCACGCGCAGTACGCGGCACGCGAGGAACAGCTCGGCTCCGAGATCATGCGTGAGCTGGAGCGCCGGGTCGTGCTGTCGGTCCTCGACCGCAAGTGGCGTGAGCACCTCTACGAGATGGACTACCTCCAGGAGGGCATCGGCCTGCGCGCGATGGCGCAGAAGGACCCGCTGGTCGAGTACCAGCGCGAGGGCTTCGACATGTTCACCGCCATGATGGAGGGCATCAAGGAGGAGTCCGTCGGCTACCTGTTCAACCTGGAGGTCCAGGTCGAGCAGCAGGTCGAGGAGGTCCCGGTCGAGGACGAGAAGCCGTCCCTCGACAAGCAGGACGCGGTGCCGGCGCAGGCGGGCGCGCGTCCCGAGATCCGCGCCAAGGGGCTCGACGTCCCGCAGCGCCGGGAGCTGCACTTCTCCGCGCCCACCGTGGACGGGGAGGGCGGCGTCGTCGAGGGCGACTTCGCCGACGACGAGGAGCCGGTGCGTTCCGAGGCCGACGGCCTCACGCGCGCGGAGCGTCGCAAGCAGTCCCGTGGCGGGCGGCGCCGCAAGAAGTGACGCTGGAGTTGCCCGCGGTTGCCTGCGGCGCTTTAGCGGTGTGAAGGGCCGGGTCACCTGAGGGTGCCCGGCCCTTCGGTATGCCCGGCCCTTCGGTATGCGCGGCCCTTCGGTATGCGCGGGCCTTCGGTATGCGCAAGCTCGGTATGCGCGGGCTAGGTTGGCTGTGCCCGGGGTGCCGGGCCTGCTCGGGATCAGTCCTCGTAGGTGCGGGGCGGGCGAGGGCCGCCCAGTTCCACCGCCGTGCAGCGCCAGCGGAGGTCCCGGCCCTGTTCCAGGCGGAAGGCCATGGCGCGCAGCTGGTCGCCGGCGCTGATGCGGGCGAAGGCCTCGATGGCGCCGGGACGCGGGACGTCGTAACCGATGTCGCGGACGACGGGCGCGGTGCCCCGGGTGGTGCGCAGGGGGCCACGTTGGGCGAGCCAGGCCAGTTCGTCGTAGGCGCGGCCCGCAGTGTGCCGGAGCATCCAGTGGACCGGGCGACGGCCGCTCAGGACCGCGACAAGACGGTCGGCGAAGACGTCGGTGGGGCGGGGCTGGGGGACGGGCCTGCGGGGGGTGCGGGCGGGGACTACGGGGGCGGGAGCAGCGTGCGGGGTGGGGGTGGGGGTGGCGGACGTGGTCGGGGTGGAGGTGCTGCGCGTGGTCGGGGTGGGGGCGACCGGTTTGGTGGGGGTGTTGCGCGTGGTCGGGATGGGGGTGACCGGTTTGGTGGGGGTGCTGCGCTTGGTCGGGATGGTGCGGGTTGTAGGGGCGGTTGTTGCCGTGGTCGTGGTGTTGGTTGCCCTCCGCGCGGTGGTGGCTGCAGTCGTGGCCGGCGTTGTCGCCGGCGCCGGCGACCAGGCGGTGGGCGTGGTCGGTGGGCGGTTGTCGGTGGGCCTGGTGCGGGCGGACGGGCCGCGATCGCCCGGGGAACCCGGGGGGCGGCCGTCGGAGGTCGTGGTGCGAGCGGTACCGCCCCCCGGGGTGCGTGGGGGTGTGCCGCCGGGGCGGCGTGGGTCGCGGCGGCTCGGCGGGCGGGTACCGGGGTGGTGGCCGGCCTGGCTCGCCCTGGTCATGACCTTGTTCATGTGTGTCCCCGTTCGATCACCCGGAGGTACCGGGCAGTAACTTCGCGGTTGGGGATCTTGTACGGGGTCGTGGGGTGTGAGGGCAAGGAGCCGCGGGTTCGAGTCGGGGCGACGGGCAGTTCACTTATCCGAGTGATCGAGTCTGGGAAAAGGCCTTGTCGGAGAGATGCGCCGGGTGATTTTCGAGGTCGCGGATTGACGCCCACGGGGACGGGGGCAGGGACTCGAAAGGGGACGCCCGCACGTATCCTGGAGACCCTCCTGCAGTCGTGGGCTCGCCCTGCCGAGGCTTGTGCGGAACCTCCGACAACGCAACCGGCAAGGCGAACTTCCACACAACCGACCACGAAAGCGGCCAGCCATGCGCGTCTACGTCCCCCTGACCCTTCCCGGTCTCGCCGAGGCGTACAAGACGGGAGAGCTGGGGTCCGGGCCGTTCGTCGCGTACGCGGTCACGCCGGCCTTGCGCGAGTGGTACGTCTCCGACGACATCGAGGAACTGGAATACGCGGCGCTGAACCGGGCCGCGTCGGCCTCGCTGAGGCTGCTGGCGGCGGACCCGGGTGCGGAGCGGCGCCGGGTCGTGGTCGCCGTGGACGTACCCGACGGGACGGCGACCGCCGATCCGGACCGGGCGCTGGATCCGGCGGCACTCGGCGAGGTACGGGTCGCAGGGACCGTACGGCTGGCCAAGGCGGCCGCCGTGCACGTCGACGCGGATGACGCGGTGGCGGATGTGACCGCCGCGGCCGAGGCGCTCGGGGCTGCGGACAGCGGGGACGACGACGCACAGTTCGTGGTGGACGGGGCGGAGGACCACGAACTGCTGTGGTTCGCGACGCAGGAGATCCCGAACCTGGTGGGGCTGGGGGACTGAGTGGGGCTTGGGGTCTGAACGGGGCTTGGGGGCTGAGCGGGACTGCGAGCCGGCCCTTCGCTGTCCGAGGATTCGGCTGCCCGGCGCTGCGGTGTCTTCGTTCCGGTCTCACCGGTGGGTCTCTTGATTGTCAGTGGCGGCGGGTACTTTTCTGACATGGGGAAGAAGACGGGCGCGCACATTGTCTGGGACTGGAACGGCACGCTGTTCCACGACAACGACGCAATCATCGGGGCGACGAACGCGGCGTTCGCCGAGCTGGGGCTGGCGCCGATCACGATGGAGCAGTACCGGGCGCTGTACTGCGTGCCGGTGCCGAAGTTCTACGAGCGGTTGATGGGGAGGCTGCCCACCGACGCCGAGTGGGTGGTCATGGACGAGATCTTCCACCGGTACTACGCCGAGCACCGGGTGGGGTGCGGGCTCACGGCGGGGGTGGTGGAGCTGCTCACGGAGTGGCGGTCGGCGGGGCGCAGCCAGTCGATCCTGAGCATGTACGTCCATGACGAACTCGTCCCGTTGGTACGGGACTTCGGGATCGAGGCGCACTTCATACGGGTGGACGGGCGGACCGGGCCGTCCGGGGGGAGCAAGGCCGAGCACATGGTCCGGCATCTGGCTTCGCTCGCGGGGGTGGATCCGGCGCGGACAGTGGTGATCGGGGACGCCGCGGATGACGCGGTGGCGGCGTTGCATGTGGGGGCGCGGGCCGTGCTGTACACCGGAGGGTCGCACGGGCGGGCCAGCCTGGAGGAGCTCGGGGTGCCGGTGGTGGACACGTTGGCGGAGGCGGTTGTGGAGGCGGAGCGGTTGGCGGCGTAGGGGAGCGGTGGCGTGGCGGGTTGAGTCGACCGGTGGGCCAGTCAGTCAGTCAGTCAGTCAGTCAGCCAGCCAGCCAGCCGGTCGGTCAGTCAGTCGGCCGGTCGGGCTGGGCTGAAGTGGGTGGGCTGGTCGTGACGGTGCCGGGGTACGGCTGGAGGTGCTCGGCCGTGGCAGTGAGGTGCCGGTGTGTCCGCCCGTGCCGCCTGCGGGGCAGGATTACCCGCGGGTTCGCGGCGGCACGGGCGGTGGCGGTGGCGGTGGAGGCTCAGGTCACCGGTGCCTTCGCCCTCAGCACCGTCAGGAACTCGCGCATCCAGCTGGAGTGGTCCGGCCAGGCGCGGGAGGAGACCAGGGTGCCGTCGACCACAGCCTCGGCGTCCTGGAAGGTGGCGCCGGCGGCCTGCATGTCCAGCTCCAGGGCGGGGTACGCCGTGACGCGCCGGCCGCGGAGGCCGTCGATCGCGGCGGTGAGCAGGGGGCCGTGGCAGATCTGGGCGACGGGCTTGTCGGCGTCGAAGAAGGACTTGAGGATCTTGCGGAGTTCGGGGTCGTTGCGGAGGTACTCGGGGGCGCGGCCGCCGGGGATGACGAGGGCGGCGTACTGGCCTGGGTCGACGTCGGCGAAGGCCAGGTCGGCGGGCCAGGTGTAGCCGGGTTTCTCGGTGTAGGTGTCGAAGCCGGGTTCGAAGTCGTGGACGACGAACTGGAGCTTTTTGCGGGTGGGTGCGGCGATGTGGACGTCGTAGCCCTCTTCACGCAGGCGTTGGTAGGGATACAGGACTTCCAGGGACTCCGCGGCGTCGCCGGTGACGATGAGGATTTTTGCGGTCATGTCGGCAACCTGCATCTGCGGGAGCGGATTGCCAAGGGGGCGTGCGCCGATGGGGTGATGTGGCTGGTGTCGGGGTGGGGTTTCCTCGCCCGCCGCCCGCCGCCCGCCGCCCGCCGCCCGCCGCCCGCCGCCCGCCGCCCGCCGCCCGCCGCCCGCCGCCCGCCGCCCGCCGCCCGCCGCCCGCACGGAAACCCCAACCCCACGGAGACCCCGCCCCCGCCCCTGTGCAGAACGTCAAACTTCCACCCCCGGTTTTGTACACATACGGCTCATGACGGGGGCCCTGGGAGGAGCGATAGCCTTGGTGGCGTGATCAGCGCGATAGTTCGCGGGGGCCCAGTTGTCCCTGCCGTGCGCCCGGAAAGCACGGATTGCCTCCGTGGCCGGGCGGCGGTCGCTGGTCTTCGCGGGCGGGACGGGGGCACAAGGGCCCCCAGGACGCCGTACACACCCCGGACGTACGCGCCACAGAGAGCAGTGTCACACCCCGAGGGCGTGTCGAGAATGGCTGATAACCCCGCGCTCATCTCACCTTGCGGCATAGCGTCGAAGCAGACCGGACATCCCGCGTCATGGCGTCACGTCACTGGGGAAGAAACCGTACTTCCTTCTACGTCACGCAACGGCGCGCGACAGGAGCCAGAGGACAATGCAGACCAAGCTGGACGAAGCCAAAGCCGAGTTGCTCGAGAGGGCTGCCCGGGTAGCTGAGAACAGCCCGGTCGGGGGCCACCTACCGACCGGGACGACGGACGAGAGCACACCTGACCGGGACACCCTGCTCACGTTCCTCCAGCGCTACTACCTGCACACCGCACCGGAGGACCTCACGGGCCGGGACCCGGTCGACATCTTCGGCGCCGCACTCTCGCACTACCGACTGGCCGAGAACCGCCCGCAGGGCACGGCCAACGTGCGGGTGTACACGCCCACCGTGGAGGAGAACGGGTGGACGTGCAGTCATTCGGTGGTCGAGGTCGTCACCGACGACATGCCTTTCCTCGTCGACTCCGTGACCAATGAGCTCACGCGGCAGGGGAGTGGGATCCACGTCGTCATCCATCCGCAGATCGTCGTCCGGCGTGACGTGACCGGCAAGCTCATCGAGGTGCTCGGTGCACCTCCCTCCGAGGATCTTCCGCACGACACGCACACCGAGTCCTGGATCCATGTCGAGATCGACCGCGAGACCGACCGCAGCGATCTGAAGCAGATCACCGCCGACCTGCTGCGGGTCCTGTCCGACACCCGTGAGGTCGTCGAGGACTGGGAGAAGATGCGGGACGCGGCCCTGCGCATGGCGGACGAGCTGCCCAAGGAACCCGTCGCCTCCGATCTGCGCGAGCAGGACATCGAGGAGGCCCGTGAGCTGCTGCGCTGGCTGGCCGCCGACCACTTCACCTTTCTCGGCTACCGGGAGTACCGACTCCGGGAGGACGACTCCCTGGCGGCCGTCCCGGGCACCGGGCTCGGCATACTGCGGTCCGATCCGCAGCACGGCGACGCGGACAGTCACCCCGTCAGCCCCGCCTTCGAGCGGTTGCCGGCCGATGCCCGGGCCAAGGCCCGCGAGCACAAGCTCCTCGTGCTGACCAAGGCCAACAGCCGGGCCACCGTGCACCGGCCGTCGTACCTGGACTACATCGGCGTCAAGAAGTTCGACGCTGAGGGGAACGTCGTGGGTGAGCGGCGGTTCCTGGGGTTGTTCTCCTCGGCCGCGTACACCGAGTCCGTGCGGCGTGTGCCGGTCATCCGGCGCAAGGTCGAGGAGGTGCTGGAGCGGGCCGGGTTCTCGCCGAACAGCCACGACGGGCGCGATCTGCTGCAGATCCTTGAGACCTACCCCCGGGACGAGCTCTTCCAGACGCCGCCCGACGAACTCGAGGCCATCGCCACGTCCGTGCTGTACCTCCAGGAGCGGCGGCGGCTGCGGCTGTATCTGCGGCAGGACGAGTACGGGCGCTACTACTCCGCCCTCGTCTACCTTCCCCGCGACCGGTACACGACCGGTGTCCGGCTGCGGATCATCGACATCCTGAAGGAAGAACTCGGCGGTATCAGCGTCGACTTCACCGCCTGGAACACCGAGTCGATCCTGTCCCGGCTGCACTTCGTCGTCCGCGTTCCGCAGGGCACCGAGCTGGAGCAGCTCAGCGACAACGACAAGGAGCGCATCGAGGCACGGCTCGTCGAGGCCGCCCGCTCCTGGGCCGACGGCTTCGCGGAGGCGCTGAACGCCGAGTTCGGCGAGGAGCGCGCCGCCGAACTGCTGCGCCGCTACGGCACCGCCGTCCCCGAGGGCTACAAGGCTGACCATTCCCCGCGTTCCGCGGTCGCCGACCTCGTCCATCTCGAAGAACTCAGCGAGGAAAAAGGCTTCTTCTCGCTCAGCCTCTACGAGCCCGTGGGCGCCGCGCCCGAGGAACGCCGGTTCAAGATCTACCGCAAGGGCGAGTCCATCTCCCTGTCCGCGGTGCTGCCGGTACTCAACCGGCTCGGTGTCGAGGTGATGGACGAGCGGCCGTACGAACTGCGCTGCTCCGACCGGAGCGTGGCCTGGATCTACGACTTCGGGCTGCGCATGCCCCAGCCGAAGAGCGGCAGCGGCGACTACCTCGGCGAGGACGGGCGCGAGCGGTTCCAGGAGGCCTTCGCCGCCTGCTGGACCGGCAAGGCGGAGAACGACGGCTTCAACGCCCTCGTGCTGGGAGCCGGGCTGACCTGGCGGCAGGCGATGGTGCTGCGGGCGTACGCGAAGTACCTGCGGCAGGCGGGCTCGACGTTCAGCCAGGACTACATGGAGGACACCCTCCGCAACAACGTCCACACCACCCGGCTGCTCGTCTCGCTGTTCGAGGCGAGGATGTCGCCGGACCGGCAGCGGGCCGGGTTCGAGATCGTCGACGCGCTGCTGGAAGAGGTGGATGCCGCGCTCGACCAGGTGGCCAGCCTCGACGAGGACCGGATCCTGCGGTCCTTCCTCACCGTCATCAAGGCGACGCTGCGCACGAACTTCTTCCAGGAGGCGGAGGGCGGCCGGCCGCACGAGTACGTCTCCATGAAGTTCGACCCGCAGGCGATCCCCGATCTGCCGGCCCCGCGGCCGGCGTTCGAGATCTGGGTGTACTCGCCGCGCGTGGAGGGCGTGCACCTGCGGTTCGGGAAGGTCGCCCGAGGCGGTCTGCGCTGGTCCGACAGGCGTGAGGACTTCCGGACGGAGATCCTCGGCCTGGTCAAGGCGCAGATGGTGAAGAACACCGTCATCGTGCCGGTCGGCGCCAAGGGCGGCTTCGTCGCCAAGCAACTGCCGGACCCGAGCGTGGACCGGGACGCGTGGCTGGCGGAGGGCATCCGCAGCTACAAGACCTTCATCTCGGCGCTGCTCGACATCACCGACAACATGGTCGCCGGTGAGGTCGTTCCGCCCTCCGAGGTCGTCCGGCACGACGAGGACGACACCTACCTGGTCGTCGCCGCCGACAAGGGCACCGCGACCTTCTCGGACATCGCCAACGGAGTGGCCGAGCAGTACAACTTCTGGCTCGGCGACGCCTTCGCCTCCGGCGGCAGCGCGGGCTACGACCACAAGGGCATGGGCATCACCGCCCGCGGCGCCTGGGAGTCAGTGAAGCGGCACTTCCGGGAACTGGGCGTCAACACGCAGGCCGAGGACTTCACCGTCGTCGGCATCGGCGACATGTCCGGTGACGTGTTCGGCAACGGCATGCTGCTGAGCGAGCACATCCGGCTGGTCGCCGCCTTCGACCACCGGCACATCTTCCTCGACCCGAAGCCCGACGCGGCCACCTCCTACGCCGAGCGCCGCCGCGTCTTCGAGCTCCCGCGCTCCAGCTGGGCCGACTACGACAGCGGCCTCATCTCCGCGGGCGGCGGCGTGTTCCCCCGTACCGCCAAGGCGATCCCGGTCAACGCGCACATCCGGGAGGCCCTCGGTATCGAGGGGAAGGTCGCCAAGATGACGCCGGCCGACCTGATGAAGGCGATCCTCAAGGCGCCGGTGGACCTGCTGTGGAACGGCGGCATCGGTACGTACGTCAAGGCCAGCACGGAAACCCACGCGGACGTCGGCGACAAGGCCAACGACCCGATCCGGGTCGACGGTGCCGACCTGAGTGTCAAGGTCGTCGGCGAGGGCGGCAACCTGGGGCTGACCCAGCTCGGCCGGATCGAGTTCGCGCTGCACGGTGGCAAGATCAACAACGATGCCATCGACAACAGCGCGGGCGTGGACACCTCGGACCACGAGGTGAACATCAAGATCCTGCTCAACGGGCTGGTCACGGACGGCGACATGACGATCAAGCAGCGCAACAAGCTGCTCGCCGAGATGACCGACGAGGTGGGCCACCTGGTCCTGCGCAACAACTACGCGCAGAACACCGCCATCGCCAACGCGCTCGCCCAGTCCAAGGACATGCTCCACGCCCAGCAGCGCTACATGCGCCACCTGGCGCGCGCCGGCCTGCTCGACCGGGCCCTGGAGTTCCTGCCCACCGACCGCCAGATCCGCGAGCGCCTCGGCTCCGGGCAGGGTCTGACCAGCCCGGAGACGGCCGTCCTGCTGGCGTACACGAAGATCACGGTCGCCGAGGAACTGCTGAGCACCTCACTGCCGGACGACCCGTATCTGCGCGGCCTGCTGCACACGTACTTCCCGGCGGCGCTGCGCGAGACGCTCGCCGAGCGCATCGACGCCCACCCGCTGCACCGCGAGATCACCACGACCGTGCTGGTCAACGACACGGTCAACACCGGCGGTACGACGTATCTGCACCGTCTGCGCGAGGAGACCGGTGCCTCGCTGGAGGAGATCGTCCGGGCGCAGACCGCGGCCCGCGCGATCTTCCGCTCCGGGGTCGTGTGGGACGCGGTGGAGGCCCTCGACAACAAGGTCGAGGCCGCAGTGCAGACCCGCATCCGGCTGCACTCGCGTCGCCTCGTCGAGCGCGGCACGCGCTGGCTGCTCAACAACCGGCCGCAGCCGCTGCAACTCGCGGAGACGGTCGACTTCTTCGCCGACCGCGTCGAGCAGGTGTGGTCGCAGCTGCCGAAGCTGCTGCGGGGCGCGGACCTGGAGTGGTACCAGAAGATCTACGACGAGCTGACCGGCATGGGTGTCCCGGGCGAGGTCGCCACCAGGGTGGCCGGGTTCTCCTCCGCCTTCCCGACGCTCGACATCGTCTCGGTCGCCGACCGCATGGGCCGGGACCCGCTGGATGTCGCCGAGGTCTACTACGACCTAGGCGACCGTCTCCACATCACCCAGCTGATGGACCGCATCACCGAACTCCCGCGCGCGGACCGCTGGCAGTCCATGGCCCGCGCCTCCATTCGCGAGGACCTCTACGCGGCCCACGCGGCGCTCACCGCGGACGTCCTCGCGGTGGGCAACGGCACCTCGATTCCCGAGCAGCGCTTCAAGGCCTGGGAGGAGAAGAACGCCCCGATCCTGAGCCGGGCGCGTACGACTCTGGACGAGATCCAGGGCTCGGAGACGTTCGATCTGGCGAATCTGTCGGTGGCGATGCGGACGATGCGGACGCTGCTGCGGACGCATTCGTGACCGGAACGGGGTCGTGGCGCACGGGTTCGTAGGCGTACAGGTTTCGTAGGCGTACGGTTTCGTCATCGTGCGGATTCGTACGCCTACGGGTTCCGAGTACGCCTATGGGTTCGGATTCGTACGCCTACGGGTTCGGTATCCCTACGACCATCAGGGCGCCCCGGGCCATAACGGCTCGGGGTGCCCTTTCTCGGTGTGCAGGCATCAAGAGGGAAGAGGCACCTTGGCCGGATTCGGCGTGGGCTGCGGATTCGGCTTGGGCCTGGCCTTGTCCGGGCCGCCGGTGAACGCCTCGTACGCCTCCAGGACCTCCTCCGTCGGCCCGTCCATGCGCAGTTCGCCGCGCTCCAGCCACAGCACGCGGTCGCAGGTGTCGCGGATGGACTTGTTGCTGTGGCTGACCAGGAACACCGTGCCCGCATGCTTGCGCAGCTCGCGGATGCGGGCCTCGGAGCGCTTCTGGAACGAGCGGTCGCCGGTCGCCAGGGCCTCGTCGATGAGCAGGACGTCGTGGTCCTTGGCGGCGGCGATGGAGAACCGCAGCCGGGCTGCCATGCCGGAGGAGTACGTGCGCATGGGCAGCGTGATGAAGTCGCCCTTCTCGTTGATGCCGGAGAAGTCGACGATCTCCTCGTAGCGCTCCTTGACCTGCTCGCGGGACATGCCCATGGCGAGGCCGCCGAGGTGGACGTTGCGCTCGCCGGTGAGGTCGTTCATCAGGGCCGCGTTCACGCCGAGCAGGGAGGGCTGTCCGTCGGTGTAGATGTGGCCGTTCTCCACCGGGAGCAGGCCGGCGACTGCCTTGAGCAGGGTCGACTTGCCGGAGCCGTTGGTCCCGATCAGACCGATCGCCTCGCCCCGGTACGCCACGAACGACACGTTCCGGACGGCGTGCACCTTGCGCACGCCGGCCGCCTTCTCGGTCTGCTTGCGGCGCAGCATACGGTTCAGGGCGGCGGTCGCGGAGCCTCGGCCGGCGCCGGTGCCGTTGACCCGGTAGACGATGTCGACGCCGTCGACGACGACGGTGGGGACCTTCTCCTGCGCGAGTGGCGCGAGTGGCGCGGTGTGCGTGTTGTCAGCCACGGCCGTACGTCTCCTCAGCCTTCCAGAAGTAGATGAAGCCGCCGACTCCGGCGAGCAGCGCCCAGCCCGTGGCGATCAGCCACACGTGCGGCGGCAGCTGGCCGGCGTGGAAGCTGTCGATCAGCGCGAAGCGCATCAGGTCGATGTAGACGGCCGCCGGGTTGGCCTGGAGGGCGGGGCCGACCCAGGACGGCAGGTCGTTGTGCTTGCCGAGCAGGTTGTCGATGCTCCACATCACGCCCGAGACGTACATCCACGTGCGCAGGACGAACGGCATGAGCTGGGCGATGTCGGGGGTCTTGGCCCCGAGCCGGGCCATGATCATCGAGACGCCCGCGTTGAACGTGAACTGCAGCACCAGGGCCGGGACCGCCAGCAACCAGGAGGCGGCGATCGGCACGCCGAAGCAGAGCAGGATCACGACCAGGGCGGCCATCGAGAACAGCAGCTGCTGGAGCTGCTGGAGGCAGAAGGAGATCGGCAACGCGGCCCGCGGGAAGTGCAGGGCCCGGACGAGGCCCAGGTTGCCGGAGATCGCCCGGGTGCCCGCCATGATCGAGCTCTGTGTGAACGTCCAGATGAACACGCCCGTGACCAGGAACGGGATGTAGTCCGGCACGCCCTTCTTGGTGCCCAGCAGCATGCCGAAGATGAAGAAGTACACCGCCGCGTTCAGTAGCGGGTTCATCACCTGCCAGACCTGGCCCAGCTTCGCCTGGCTGTACTGGGCGGTGAGCTTGGCGGTCGAGAACGCGCTGATGAAGTGGCGCCGCGCCCAGAGCTGCCGGAGATAGTCGGACAGGGTGGGGCGGGCACCGCTGACCGTGAGGCCATGGCGGGCGGCGAGGGCCGCGAGGTCGTCGTCGGCGGGTGCGGTCACCGTCGTGGGGGGCGGTGTGTGGAGGACCTGGCTCACATCCGCTGCTTTCGCTCGGGGGGTCGGGTGGTGCGTGGGGCTGTGGTGCGTGGGGCTGTTGTGGTGGGCGGGGCTGCGATGCGTGGGGCTGTGGTGCGTGGTGTGGGCGGGACCAATGGGTCCGTTGTCCCGGCGTTTTCTTACGCTTCTCTTCACGTTTTCTTACGTCGGGACGGGCCCGTATCGTCGCAGCGTGAGCGTAGGCCGACCTGACGTCGGAACGCAACCGTTTCGTCGTAACGCGGTGCGTCGGGACGGGACCGTTTCGTCGTAACGCCCTATGCTGGTTCGTATGACGACCAATGCCGAGGAGTCGAAGACGCGTCCGCGCCGCCGGGCCCCCGCGGGAGCCGCCGTGCTCCGCGAGGACGTGACGGAGGCCATCCGGGCGGCCGTCTTCGAGGAACTCGCGGCCGTCGGCTACGCGCGGATGTCCATCGAGGGGATCGCGCGCCGCGCGGGCGTCGGCAAGACCGCGGTGTACCGCCGCTGGCGCTCCAAGCTGCACCTGGTGCTGGACGTGGTCTCGGCGATCGCCGTGCAGGGGCTGCCGGCACCCGACACGGGCTCCTTGGAGGGCGACCTGCGCCTGCTGTACGAGGTGACCTCGCGCGCCCTGCGTCACCCCGTCGCCTCGCAGATCATCCCGGACCTCCAGGCCGAGGCGGCCCGCAATCCGGACATCGCCGAGGCCGTGCAGAAGGCCCTGCGAGAGGGTCAGGAGGGCGTCGCCAGCAAGATAGTCGTGGCGGCGCGGCAGCGCGGCGAGGTCCGTGAGGGCGCGGACGAGGACCTGGCCCTCGACCTGATCTCGGGCCCCCTGTACTGGCGCTCGGTGGTGATCCGCAGCCCGAAGCTCCCGAAGGGCTATCTGGGGTCGCTGGCGCGGGCCACGGCGGCGGCGATCAAGGCGCTCTGAACGCCGTCGCCGACTCGTGCCGGCGGGCCCCGCAGAACCATGGGTCCCATCCCTGATCTTGCGTGGGCATCCCCGGCTCGAGCCGGGGAGGGAAACGCATCCAAGCGTTTCTCAGCGAAGTTCGAGTGGCTTGGGCCACTCGCGTTCGTGGGTGATGGAGTCAGGCGCCTGCGGAAAGGGGCGCGGATCTGCGCAGCAGCCACTGACCGAACGTCCGACGCGGGGGCCGCACCACCACCTTGCCGTGGGCCTTCTGGCCGACCAGCTCGACTCGCAGCGTGGTCGGTGTGTCCGGGGGCGTCCCCATGCGATGGTGTCTGAGCTTGCAGTGGACCAGGGTCAGGCCGTCGACATCGACCTCGACGCCCGGCCTCGTGACCAGCGTCAGGCTTTTCCCCGCCATGGCCACGTCGATCCGCAGGGTGTCCTGCGTGAAGACAGCCTCGGTGAGGTCGAGCGTCACGTCGCACCAGGTCACCGCGAGCTCCAGCCGCCGCGGCAGCACCCAGCGGCCCGTCCGCTCGATCGCGCCGCTGAACACCTGCTCGATCCGGATGACGTCCTTGACCTCTACGACTCCCGCCGTGATGCCGTCAGTGGTGGTCGACACGGCCGGCAAGTCGGCGGTGAGCACGGCCAGTTCGCTCAGAGTCCGCGCTGACAGGGCGGTTTCCAGGCGCTCGTCCAGCTCGTCCGCGGTCAGCCTGCCGTCCCCCGCCGCGATGCGCAGCACATCCACCACCCGGTCCCGGTCCGCATGAGAGGCTCGAAGCTCGGGCGACGAGCCAGGACCAGAGTGCTTCCCGGTGGGTGAAATCTCTCCCGACATGCTTCCGTCCCGGTCCTGTCGAAGGTCGCCGCGCGACACAGGCAGCGGCGCGAGTGGAAGACTAACGCTATATCGCGATACGGATCCCTGTCGGGCCCCCTTGCGGAGAGGCCATGGGCGGTGACCGATTCACATCGTGCGGCATCCATCATGCCGAGGCCCTGTCGCGACAACAACCGCACCCCGTGGGCCAGTTCACCTGGTTCTTGCGAAGAGGATCCACAGAGGAGGGCTCATATCGCGGGCCCGCCTCCGTCACCGCTGCTCAGCTGGGCCGCCGGTCGCGTGCCGCTTCCGGGTGGAGGCGGAGCCAGCCCGCCCAGGCGGAGGTGATCATGTCCTGGATGTCGTGCTTGGACTTCCAGGCGAGTTCGGTGGCGGCGCGGTCGGCGGAGGCGACGACCCGGGCCGGGTCGCCGGGGCGCCGAGGGGCGACGGCCGGGGGGCGGTCGTAGCCGGTGAGGGCGTTGATGCGGTCGATCATCTCGCGCACCGACACGCCCTCCCCGCTGCCGATGTTGAGGGTGAGGTCGCGGCCGGGGGACGAGCGCAGGACGCGGGCGGCGGCGACATGGGCCTCCGCCAGGTCGACCACGTGGATGTAGTCGCGGACGCAGGTGCCGTCCGGGGTGGCGTAGTCGTCGCCGAAGATGCGTGGGGGCGCGTTCTCGGTCAGCTTCTCGAAGACCATCGGGATGAGGTTGGAGACGCCCACGTCCGCGAGTTCGGGGCTCGCCGCGCCCGCCACGTTGAAGTAACGCAGTGACGCCGTGGCCAGGCCTGTCGCCCGGCCGGTCGCCTTGACCAGCCACTCGCCGGCCAGCTTCGTCTCACCGTAGGGAGACATCGGCACGCACGGTGTCTCCTCCGTCACCAGGTCCACGTCCGGCATGCCGTACACCGCCGCGGAGGACGAGAACACGAAGGACGGCACGCCCGCCGCGGTCACGGCCTCCAGGAGGACACGCAGGCCCTCGACGTTCTCCCGGTAGTAGTCCAGCGGCCGGTCCACCGACTCGCCCACCTGCTTCTTCGCCGCCAGATGGACGACCCCGGTGACCTCGTTCGTGGCGAAGGTGTGCGCCAGACGTTCGGCGTCCAGGGTCGAGCCGGTCACCAGCGGTACGTCCGCGGGGAGGCGGTCGGCGATGCCGGTGGACAGATCGTCGTACACCACCGCCCGTTCCCCCGCGCCGGTCATCGCGCGTACGACATGGGCCCCGATGTAACCGGCGCCGCCGGTGATCAGCCAGGTCATGTGCGGCCGTCTCCTCATCCGTTGCCTTGAGGTGGAGCGGATCGGCTCCCGTTTCCGTCCTCAGTGAAGCAGGCGCTGGTGCCTGATGCGGCAGGCGTGATGACTTGATGTGCCGCGGCAGCGACTCGCAGTGGGGGGCGAATAGTGAGCGAGCGGTGGATAACGGCAGAAAATTATCTTGTGTTGAACGAGAAGTCCGGAAAGTCCGAGAAGTGCGGGAACTGTGAAGAGGCCGGGAGGGTCGGGGAGTCCGGGCGGGCTGGGTGGGCCGGGCGGGCTGGGTGGGCCGGACAGGTCGGGGAGTCCGGACAGGTCGGGGAGGCCGGAAGGGGCGGGGAGTCCGGGAGGGCCGGGGAGTCCGGGAGGGCCGGACGAATCGCCGCGGTGATCGCTCCCGCGGTCGTTATGTTCGTGGTCGGCCTGTGGGGGATCGACCGGGGTGGCATGTGGCGTGACGAGGCGGTCACCTTCCAGGTCGCACGGCGGTCGGTGCCGGAGATCTGGCGGCTGCTGCACGAAGTGGACGCGGTGCACGGCCTGTACTACCTGCTCATGCATGTCGTGCTGGCGGTTCCGCACCCCGGCGAGGTCGTCCTGCGGCTGCCCTCCGTCTGCGGGGCGACGGTGACGGCCGGGCTGGTGGGCGCCCTGGGCACACGGCTCGGCGGACGTGCCCGGGTGGGCTTGTGGGCGGGCCTGCTGTACGCCATCACACCGCTCGTCGGCCACTACGCCCAGGAAGGCCGGTCGTACGCCCTGGTCACGGCCGGAGTGACGGGCACCACGCTGCTGTTGCTGCGCGCGGTGGAGGGGCGGGCCCGTCGCATGTGGTCGGGGTGGGGATCGTACGGGGGGCTCCTCGCCGCGATGTGTCTCCTGCACGAGATGGCGGTGCTCGTCGTCGCGGCGCATGCGGCGGCCTTGGCGGGCCTGGGAGTGCCGAAGAGGGTGTGGGCGCGCTGGGGGTGCGCGGCCGGGGTCGCGGTGCTCGCGTTGCTGCCCTTGGCGTGGGTCTCGTCGACGCAGTCGGCGCAGGTGGGGTGGCTGCCGGTGCCGGGCTGGGGGAGTGTGGCGCGGGTGGCACGGGAGTTCTTGGTGGTGCCCATGGGGGTTGTGTTCTGGGTGGGCGTGCTGCTGATGGTGGTGGGGGTGAGCGCGCTGCGGGTGTCGGTGGTGGCGGTGCCGTTGGTCGTGATTCCGCCGGGGCTGCTGATGGCCGTGTCGCAGATGAAGCCGATGTACGACGACCGGTACGTGCTGTATGCGCTGGTGGGGGTGCCGTTGCTGGTGGCGGCGGGGGCGGATCGGGTGGCGGCGGTACTGGAAGGGCTGGGGTGCGGGACTCGGGTGCGGGACCGTGTGGGGGTGCGGCACGACGGGTGCGGGCCTCTGCGGTCCGGTGAGGGGCGGCGTCTGCGGTCCGCTGAGGGCCGGCGTCTGCGGTCCGGTGAGGGGCGGCTCACTGAACAGGCGGTCAGGCGCCGTCCGTCGGTCTCCCGTGCCCTCACCCTCGCCGGTGCCCTGGTGATCGGGCTCGTCTTTGTTCAGTACCTCCCGCTCTACCGTCAGGATCGCGCCCCGGCCGGCCGGCCCGACGATCTCGCGGTCGTCTCCGCCCTTGTCCACCGGGAAGTACGTCCGGGGGAACCGGTGTTGTTCCTGCCCTTGATCGCGCGGCGGCCGGCGTTGGCGTATCCGAAGGGGTTCCGGGGGGCCTGGGACATCGCGTTGGGGGAGTCGGGGTCCCGGTCGGGGACGCTGTACGGGCGGGAGATCGGGACCGACGCGTTGCGGCGCAGGCTGGCGGCGGTGGGCCGGGTGTGGGTCGTGGCCGAGCCGTACGCCCTGCGTGGGCACTGGTCCCCGCGCGATCCGGCCGAGCGTGTCAAGCTCGCCGTGCTGCGGGAGCGCTTCGTGCCCGAGAAGTCCCGGACGTACACCGTGCAGGGTGGGGTGACCCTCCGCCTCTACGTCCGCCGACCTTGAGCCACCGCCCCTTCACCTGCCCGTACGCCTTCACCTGCCCGCGCCCCCACCTACTCGCACGCCGGCGTCTCCTCCAGCGCCGCCGAGTCCAGCATCGACGTGAGGTGGTCGAGACGCTCGCGCAGGTCGCGGAGTTCGTCGAGGTCGACGCCGGTCGCGCCGCCGATCCGGCGCGGCACCTCGACCGCACGCGAGCGCAGCGCCACGCCCTCCTCGGTCAGCCGTACGTCCACCGAGCGCTCGTCACGGACGCTGCGCTCACGCCGTACCAGACCGGCCGCCTCCAGCCGCTTGAGCAGCGGAGAGAGCGTGCCGGAATCGAGCCGCAGGTGTTCGCCGAGCTTCTTGACCGGCAGCTCTCCCTGCTCCCAGAGCACCAGCATCACCAGGTACTGCGGGTAGGTGAGACCGAGGTCCTTGAGGATCACGCGGTAGACACCGTTGAAGGCGCGGGAGGCGGCGTGCAGGGAGAAGCAGATCTGGCGGTCCAGCCGCAGCCAGTTCTCTTCAGGAGGGACGGCGACGGCGGCGTCGGTAGCGGCGTCGGTGGCGGTGCCGGATGGAGTCGTCGAGGTCGAGGTCAGGCCTTTCATGTGTCCAGGATAGCCCTTGCGGGCCATTTAGTTGTGCACAATTGAATTGTGTGCTCTACTTGTCTTCGTGAGGCGGTCGGAGCAGGCCGCCGCAACGTGAACTCGAGAGGGATGGTTTCCATGGACGCGCTCTACACCGCTGTCGCCACCGCCACCCACGGCAGGGACGGCCGTGCCGTCTCCTCCGACGGCACCCTGGACCTCGCGCTGGGCATCCCGGTGGAGATGGGGGGCAACGGTCAGGGCACCAACCCGGAGCAGCTGTTCGCCGCCGGTTACGCCGCCTGCTTCGGCAGCGCCCTCGGCGCCGTCGGCCGTCAGGCCAAGATCGACGTGAGCGACGCCGCCGTGACCGCCGAGGTCGGCATAGGCAAGCAGGGTGAGGGCTTCGGCCTCAAGGTCGCCCTCCGCGTCGAGTTGCCCGACACCGTGGACGAGGCCACCGGCCGCAAGCTGGTCGAGCAGGCCCACCAGGTCTGCCCCTACTCCAACGCCACCCGCGGCAACATCGAGGTCGACCTCGTCATCGAGTAATCCCGGGAAGGCCTCGCCCGACCCGTGCCGGCACCTCACCCGTCCGCGCGCTCCACGCGACCACCACCGCCTCCTCGGGCATCGGGTGCCAGCGCGTGAGCAGCAGCCAGCGCACGTGATAGCGGCGGACGACGGCCGTGCGTTCGGCGCGGGTCGACGTCGGGGCGAGGTAGGCGCGGACGTCGGTGAGCCGCCGCAGCCGCTCCCGCTCGTCCAGCGCCGGGTCCGGCCAGGCGGGCGCGGCGAGGTTCGGGCCGTAGCCCGCGATCGCGTGGACGGCGTGGTAGCCGTCGGCGATCACGACCTCGCCGGACCCGATGTGCCGCGCGGCCCACGCGTACTCCGGCCAGCGCGGCGGCTGCGCGAAGCCGACCGGATCCAGTGTGCGCTGGACGACCGCCCCCGCCTGCACGGTGAGGAAGTCCACGCAGGCCGCGCGGTCGGTGCGCTGGCGCGACTGGACGCGGTAGTGCAGACGGAGGGCGGTGGTAGGCAGGGCTTTCAGGAGACGGACGGTCGCCTTGACGCCCCGGCGGTGCGCGGTGGACGACCACTGGAGTGCGCGGAACGTGCGGTGCAGCCCCAGGTGGACGAGGGTGTGCCGGAGGCGGGTACGGGCGGGGACGGGGTGGCCCGGGGTGCGGCGACGGCGGCAGCAGGCGCGGGCGATGCGACGGAGCGCCGATGCCAGACACTCGTGCAGGTGCGCCTTAACCCGGTACGCGGGGGCAATGACACTGAACCGGGGCACGGCACATCCATGGGTCGACGCGAGCGCGGGCGTTCTGCCCGGAAACAGCCGATGGAATGACCCGGTTACGGTGTGTGCTGCATACGGGGGACTGCCAGTGGACATGCGACAACGTCCGTGAATGTACGGCACCGCCCGTGACCGTACGGCAACGTCAGCGACCGTCCGGCAATGTCCGGTAACGTCCGTCAACATCCGTGACCGTCCGAAGGCGGGCCGGTGACGGCCCGCCTCCTTCCGAATTCGCTTGCCGTGCGGGCTACTTGACCGCGCCTGCCATCACGCCGGACACGAACTGCCGCTGGAACGCGAAGAACACGGCCAGCGGGATCACCATCGAGATGAACGCGCCGGGCGCCAGGATCTCGATGTTGCTGCCGAACTGCCGTACCTGCTGCTGCAGCGCCACCGTCAGCGGCTGCGACTCCGCATTGGAGAACACCAGCGCCACCAGCATGTCGTTCCACACCCACAGGAACTGGAAGATCCCCAGGGACGCCAGGGCGGGGGCCGCGAGCGGCATCACCACCGTGGCGAAGAGCCTGATCTCGCCCGCGCCGTCCAGCCGCGCCGCCTCCAGGAGCTCCCGGGGGATCTCCGCGAAGAAGTTACGCAACAGGAAGATGGCGAACGGCAGTCCGAAGCCGACGTGGAAGAGCACCACGCCGATGATGTCGCCGAAGATTCCGATCTTGCCGAACAGATCCGACAACGGGATCAGCGCCACCTGCACCGGGACCACGAGCAGCGCTACGACCACCAGGAACCACCAGTCGCGGCCCTTGAAGTCCATCCACGCGAAGGCGTATCCGCCCATCGCGCCGATCAGCACCACCAGCAGCGTCGCCGGCACGGTGATCCAGATGGTGTTGAACAGCGAGCTGGTGATCGCGTCGTTCTCCAGCAGCGTCTGGTAGCTCTTGGCGGTCAGCTGGCCGGGCGCGGTGAACACCTTCCACCAGCCCGAGGAGGCGATGTCGGTCGGCTCGCGCAACGACGACACCAGCAGGCCGAACGTCGGCACCAGCCAGAACACGGCGACGAGGATCAGAAAGACCCGCATCACCCCGCCCGCCGCACCGCTCGCCACCCGCGCGGCGAGGGAACGCCGGGCGCGCACGGACGTTTCGAGAGTGGTCACCGCTGACGCTCCTTCCGCAACCGGCGGATGTTCACGTACATCACCGGAAGGACGAGCAGCAGCAGGATCACACCGATCGCGCTGCCCACGCCGTAGTTGCCGCCCCCGCCGAACGACGACAGGAACAACTGCAGTGCCAGCACGTTGGCATCGTCCTGGCTGGGCTGCGGGGCGATGATGTACACGAGGTCGAACACCTTCATCACGTTGATCATCAGTGTGACGAGGACGACGACCAGGACCGGCGCCAGCATGGGCACGGTGATCCGGCGGAACACCTGCCACTCGTTGGCGCCGTCCACCCGGGCCGCCTCCAGCAGATTGCGGTCCACGCCCGCGAGCCCGGCCGCGATCAGCACCATCGAGAAGCCCGCCCACATCCACACGTAGCTGGCGATGATGGACGGGGTGACCAGCGTCGGGCCCAGCCAGTCGATGCCGTTGTACGGCGCCGCGAAGTTGGAGCCCGGCAGCCGGAGTCGGGCGCCGTCGGCGTCCTGGGGGAGGCGGAAGGTGCCGTCGGCGCCGGTCTTGGCGGAGGCGACCACCTTGCCGTCCTTCACCGCCTCCACCGTGACGGCCTTCAGCGCCTTCTCACCCGCGTCGACCTGCCCCTTCGTCCCGCCGCCGCCCAGCTTGAAGTCCAGCCAGACGGTGCCGGTGACACCGGAGCCGCTCGCTGCCCTGGCGTTCTCGGGGCTGCCCGGGAGCTTGTTCGGAGCGATGCCCACGAGAGGCAGCAGAGCCGGGGTGCCCGCCTTCACCGCGCCGGTCGTGGTGAACGACCCGCCACCGGACGGCTTCAGGTCGCTCGCCGCGACGTTCGGACGGGCCTTCGGATAGACCGACGACGACACGAACGTGTCGTGGATCGACTTCGCGACCGCGTTCGCCGCGCCCTGTCCCGGGTCCTGCTCGTACACCAGCCGGAAGATGATGCCCGCGGCCAGCATGGAGATCGCCATCGGCATGAAGACGACCAGTTTGAACGCCGTTCCCCAGCGCACCCGTTCGGTCAGCACCGCGAAGATCAGCCCCAACGCGGTGACCAGGGCCGGGGCGACCGCGACCCAGATCGCGGTGTTGCGGACCGCGGTGAGTGTCGAGTCGGTGGTGAAGATGTCGACGTAGTTGTCCAGGCCGACGAACCCGGAACCGTCGGCGTCGTAGAGGCTGCGCCAGATCGAGTACCCGATCGGGTAGACCACGAGCGCGCCGAGGAGGACCAGGGCGGGCAGCAGGAACAGCAGCGCCACCCACCACCGGCTCCTCGTCACGCTCTTACGCGGTGCGGCGGAGGGCGTCGGCATCGCGCCGGCGCCCTCCGCCGTCTTCGCCACGGCGGACGACATGAACCGTCAGCCGTTCTTGTAGGCCTTGGCCGCGTCGGCCTCCAGCTTCTGCTGGGCGCCGGCCACGTCCCCCGGATTCTTCAGGAAGTCCTGCAGGTCCTTCCACTCGCCGATGCCCTGGGTGCCGCCGAACGCCGCCGGTGCCTGGTCGGACATGTCGAAACGGAAGTTGTCGCCCGCGTCGATCAGCGCCTTGGCGATGCCCCGGGTCACGTCGTCCTTGTACGTGTTCGGGTCCATCTCCTTGTTCGGGGAGAGGATGCCGCCCTGCGCCGCCCAGATCTCGGCCGCGTCGGTCGAGCCCAGGAACGTCAGCAGCGCCTGGGGGCCCTTGCCGTCCTTCAGGGCCACGGCCACGTCACCGCCGCTGACCACCGGGGAGTCGGCGCCGACCGCCGGGAACGGGAAGACCTTGGCGTCCGTGCCCATCTTCGCCTTGGTGTCGGCGTTGATGTTCGCGGCGACGAAGTCGCCCTCGAAGACCATCGCGGCCGGAGTGTCACCGGAGAAGGCCTGGACGACCGACTTCGGGAACTCCGTCGCCAGCGCGCCCTTGCGGCCGCCCGCGATCAGGGTGTCCTTGCCCCACAGCTCGGCGAGCGTCGTGAGCGCCTGCTTGACGGACGGGTCCGTCCACTTGATCTCGTGCTTGGCCAACTGGTCGTACTTCTCCGGGCCGGCCTGGGAGAGGTAGACGTTCTCGAACCAGTCCGTCAGCGTCCAGCCGTCCGCGCCGCCGATGGAGACGGCCGGGGAGCCGGCGTCGGACAGCGTCTGCGCGGTGGACATGAAGTCCTTCCACGTCTTCGGCGGGTCCGTGATCCCCGCGGCCTCGAAGGCGGCCGTGTTGTACCAGACCAGAGACTTGTTCGCGGCCTTCGCGTAGATGCCGTACTGCTTGCCCTGGTAGGCCCCCAGGTCCTTCCAGCCCTTGGAGAAGTTCTTGTCCAGCTGGGCCTGTGCCTCGGCGCCGAGGGGCTTGATCCAGCCCTTCTGCGCGAACTGGTGCAGCACGCCGACCTGCGGCAGGAACGCCACGTCCGGCGGCTGACCGCCTTGGATCTTGGTACCGAGGAACGTGGAGGTGTTGTTGCCGGTCGGTACGAAGTCGACCTTGGCGCCGGTGCGCTTCTCGAACTCCTTCAGGACCTTGGTGAAGTTCTCCTGCTCGGGTCCGGTCCAGACGGCTGCGACCTCCAGGGTCTGGCCGTCGAGCTTGGGGAGCTGGAGGGAGCTGCCGCTCTCGGTGGCGCCGCCGCCCGATTTTCCGTCGCCCTTGTCGCCGTCGTCGCCGCCTCCGCAGCCGGTGAGCGTGAGCGCGAGGGCTCCCGCGACGACTGTGGCTGCGGTTTTCGCGGCCCTGCTCCGATGTGCCCGGATGGTGATTCTCCTGCTGTGCATCACTGCCCCGTTCTTGGTGCCTCGTCGAACGTTCGAGCGCTGTCCCGTGCGGTCTGGTCTACGCCCGGGAGTTGGAGGCGGCAAGATGGCATCCGGTGTCCAGCGGAAGATCGTAATGCCGTCGTGACCAGGTGCGGGGTGGGTGCGGCTCGTGTCAACCGGGGGGCCGCCGGCTCCCGGAGGCACCCGCAATCGGCCTGAACGCCTCGTCCTCCTCTGCCGGACGGGCCCAATTGAGCTTGTCCGAGTCAGAATTGACGGCCGCTCGGGTAGCGGGGGCTACGGCGGTGCGGTGACGGCGTAACAGCAGCTTGGTTAGGCGGCTACGGCGGTGCGGTGACGGCGTAACAGCAGCTTGGTTACGGCGGCCTCGGCGGCTACGGCAGCTCGGTGACGGCGCGACAGCAGTTCGGTGCCGGTCCAACCGCCGCTCCGGGACGGCGGCTACGGCAGCCGGGGCGACGGCGCTTCGGCAGATCGGTCACAGGAGCGACGGAACCGCCGTTGCCGAGACTTCTCTTGCCGCTCGCTCCAGGGCACTGGCCAGGAGGGCCAGGTCCGTCGGACCGTTGCCCAGTTCGCGGACGGGGCGGCGGGCCGGGGGGTCTCCCATGCGTTCCCACTCCAGGAGGGCGACCGTGGGGCGCAGGGTCGCCGTGCGGGGGATACGGCCCGTGACCCGGCCGGCCTGGAAGACGGTCGTCCGTCCGTCGGACCAGGTCAGGCGGCCACGCCCGGGTGCCGGTTCGTCCGGGCCGGAGGCCGGGGCGTCGAGGGTGACGTGCAGGGTGGCCCTTCTCGCCGGCTCGGACTGGGCCGTACGACCGTCGACGCCGGCCGCGGACACCAGGTGCACGCCGAGCCGTTCGCCCTCCCGGGCCACCGCCTCCAGCGCGCGTATCACCGACCCGGCCGCGGGCCTGCCCCGCGACCCCAGCGCCGGGGAGACCAGCAGGTCCAGGTCGTCGACGACGACCACGAGCCGAGGCAGGGGCGGGGCCACCTCCGGCCGACGACGAGCGGCCGCCGGGCGCAGCCGCAGGGTGGGATTGGGCACGCTGTCGAGGTCACCGTTGTGATCGTCGGAGGCGGAGGCGGAGGCGGAGGTGGGGTTGCGGTTGGGGGCCGGGTCGGGGTTTGTGGCGGTGCCGTTCTTGGCGCAGGTCCCGGGTGCGGCCTTCGTGTCCGTCCCGGCCGCGGTCGTGCCGCGGGCCGTCGGGGTGCGCTGAGTTATCAGGCGGCCCGACAACTCGCGGCCGGTGTGCCACTCGGCGAAGCCGGACCGACCGAGCAACTCCGCGCGCCGCTTCAGCTCGGCGCTCAGGGACTGCGCGAACTCCCGCATGCGCACGGGGTCGTTGGCGGTCAGATGGGTGGTGACATGCGGTACGTCCGTACAGACCCGCAGGCCTTCGCCGTGGCCGCCGCCGTCCGTGCCCACGCTGTCCCGGCCGTCGATGAGGACCATGCTCAGCCGGTCGGGGCGCTCGGCGGCGGCGAGAGAGGCGACCACCGCCCGCAGCAGCTCCGTACGTCCGCTGCCCGGCGGTCCCTCGATCAGCAGGTGCGGGCCCTCGGCCGCGAGGTCCGCGCAGATCGGGCCGCGTGGTCCGGCACCGAGCACCGCCCAGGCCCGTCCGCCGAGCGACTCCGTGTCGTCGGCCGCGTCCGCCCACCGCGTCATCAGGGACGCCGGGGTGGCCCGGGCCAGCCCCAACTCGTCCAGCAGCCGGGCCGTCCGGGGCAGCGGGGCCGACACTCTCGGGTGCCGCCCACCGGCGGTGCCCTCCGCCCGCAACGGCGCCAACGCCCGCGCGAACCGCTCGGCCCAGGCGAGCGAGACGGCGTCCACGGCGGCGACGGTGCCGGGGGGTATGGGGCCGTGTGTCGGGGGGTGGGTTCCCGGGGCGCCGACGACCGCGGGGTCGTGTCCTGCGAGGCCCGGGCCGTGTCCCGTGGGGCCGGGACCGTGTCCCGTGGGGCCGGGACCGTGTCCCGCGAGGCCGGGACCGGTGTCGGCGTGGGCGGCGGGTGCGTCTGCCGGCGTTCCTGTCCGAGAGCGGTCCGGTCCCGCGCCCGTCCGGGACGTGTCACGCCCGGCGCCGGCAGGCTCCGTCCCCGTCCGCGCCACCCGCATCAGCCGCAGGGCCGTGGCCACATCCCCGCTCAGCAGGGCGACGGCACCGCAGTCCCGGAACGCCGGGGCCGCCGCGCAGGCCGCCCCGTACGTCTCCGTCACCGGGGACGCGGGCGACGCGGGTGCCGTCTCGGCGAGGCACACGACGTGGATCCCGGCCCGGGGGCCTTCGAGCGCCAGCCGAGCCACCGCTTCCCGCACGGCGGCGCCGCCGGGATCGCCGTCCACGACGACCACGGTGTACGGGCCGGGGAAGCCGCCCGCCTCGCCGTTCGCGTCCGCCCCGGCGTCGTCCCGGGCCCAGGACGGGCGCCTGCCCGCCCCCGAGGCCGCGCCGGCGGTGAGCGCCGTCCGCGTTCCGGACCCCGCCTCCGCCAGGTGGTCCTCCAGGCGGCGGAGGAGTTCGTCGGTGCGGGCGGTGGCCTGTTCGCGGTCGTAGGCGAGGAGGAGGCGGCAGTCCTGGCCGTGTCCCGGGCGGGTATGGGGGAGCCAGCCCAGCCAGGACCACTCGGCGGTGCGCTCCTGTACGGGGCGGGAGCGGTCCGTGCTGATCAGGACGATTTCGAGGGTCTCGGGGGAGTGCAGCGCGGCGAGCTGGGCGACGACCGCGCGGGCCAGCCCCGCGAGCCGCGCGCGCGGACCCGCCAGCCCGAGCGCCCCGACCTCGCGCAGATCGGTGGTCACCGGCACCAGGGGCAGCAGCCCCGAGCCGTCGGGCGCCGCCCGGTCCGCCGTGCCCAACCGGACCGTGAGCGCCTCCGGGTGGCCGGGGCCGCGCTCCCACAGGCGCGGTCCGGGGCCCAGGGCGGTGAGCAGCAGGGCCGCCGGGTCCGGCCAGGTCTCGGGGGCCTGGGAGTGCGGGGCGAGGAGCTCGGGCTCCGCCGGGGGAGAGGCGGTGTCCTCGGCGTCGTCGTCGTACACCCCGCGCGCGGTCGGGTCCTGGTCGCCGCGTCCTCCGGTCAGCCGACGCGCCCAGGCCGAGAGGCCGCCGCGTCTGCGCAGGCCCTGCGGGACGTCGGTGCCCCGGAGAGGGGTTCCCTTGCGGCGGCCGGCTTCGGCGGCGGCCGCGGGGTCCGTGCCGTCGTCCGTCGTGCTGTACCCGTCGTCCGTCGTGCTGTACCCGTCGTCCCGGCCGTGTCCCTGGTCGTGTTCCCGCCCGTGTCCCCGGGTGGTTCCGTGGTCGTGGCCCGCGCGGATGCCGTAGGGATCCGCCCCGGGCGGCGACTCCACAGGGGGCTGTCCGAAGTCTCCGGAGACACCCCGGGGCGGGTGGTCGGCCCCGGACGCACCGCCGCGGGTCTGTCCGAGGTCTCCGGGTACCGAGGTGCCGTCCACGCCACCCACCCCGAACCGCCCGGCGTGGGTCGCGCCGCTGTCGCCGGGCCCCGCGCCGGAGCCGTCCCGCGGGACGGCGCTCGTCCGGCCGTACGGCCGCGCACCCCTGGCCCCGATGTGCGGGGCCCCGCCCTCGTCGGGTGCGACCGGCGGTGGTTCGACGGGGCCGTTGCCCTGGGCGCCCGAGGCGCGTGTCGAGGCCCTCCGGCCCGCCGAGCCGTACGCGTGATGAGTCCGGCCGGAGGGGGCGGGGCCGCCCTCGGACCCGGATCCCGGAGCCGGGTCGTCCCCCGTACCGTCGGCGGTCGGCACGCGCACGTGCCCCTCGCCGTCCGGAGCCGTCCGCACCCGGGCCCCCGGGCCGCCGGCCGGAGCCAGCCGCAGGGCCGACTCACCGAGCCGCAGCAGGGCGCCCGGGGCGAAGCGGACCGGGCGGGTACTCACGCGGGTGCCGTCCAGCGTGGTGCCGTTCGTGGAGTTGAGGTCGGCGACCGAGACCCGGCCGTCGGCGGCGACCGTCACCGCGCAGTGCAGCCGGGAAACGTCCGGATCGTCGAGCGGGACGTCGGCGTCGGCGGAGCGGCCGAGGTGGATCTGGCCGCCGTGCAGCAGATGGACCCCGCCCGCGTCCGGGCCGGCGATGACCTGGAGCTGGGTCGGGGCGTCGTCCAGCTCGGGGTGGGCCTCCGGCTCGCCCGGGGTGCCCAGGGACAGCACGGCGCCGTCGATCAGCGGGGGCTCGCCCAGGGTGCAGCGCTGGGCGTCGAGCCGCTCCCCGCCGGCGTACAACACGAGCGGGCTGTCGCCTGCGGAGACCGCCGAGGCGAGCGCCGACGCCACCGCGGCCAGGGCGGTGCCCGCGGGTGCCGTGACCAGCACATCGCAGCTCGCGGCGTGGCCCCGCGCCCGATCGGGCGGGCCCTGCGGGTCTACGACGGTCAGCCGGATCTGCATCGCCGTCAGCGGTCCCTTCCGCGCGGGCGCCCGCGACAGGGGTGAAGCTGCCCCGGCGGTCCCCCACCGCGGACTTCCCCCACCACCACGAGCACGTCGGCCAGTACGGAAGGCATCCTCGCACCTGTCACTGACAACGCGCCCGCCCCCCGGCACCAAATGATCTTGAATGGTCGGCTCTGCCCGCAAAAGTGCCCGACCGGTGCCCCAACGGGGGCCGCTTGAGATCGGTCACGTCCGAACCCGGCAACCAGCCGACCGGGCCGAGCGTCTTTCCTTCGAACAACTACGGCAAGCCGTACGTAAGAGGCGCAGACGGACGACAGGCTGCCGTCCTGCGGGGCGGCACTACAGTAGGTCGGAACACAGGCAAGCAGCTCGGGACACAGGCAAGCAGCAGGGAGCGCATGACGTGCGGCCGGTAGGCAGCAAGTACTTCCTCGAGGAGCCGCTGGGACGCGGTGCCACCGGGACCGTCTGGCGGGCACGCCAGCGCGAGGCCGCCGGTGCCGAGGCGGCCGTGCAGGGCCAGCCCGGGGAGACCGTCGCGATCAAGGTCCTCAAGGAGGAACTCGCGAACGACCCCGACATCGTGATGCGGTTCCTGCGGGAGCGCTCCGTCCTGCTCCGGCTGACCCACCCGAACATCGTGCGGGTGCGCGACCTGGTGGTCGAGGGTGATCTGCTCGCCCTGGTCATGGACCTCGTCGAGGGCCCGGACCTGCACCGCTACCTGCGCGAGAACGGCCCCTTCAGCCCCGTCGGCGCCGCGCTGCTGACCGCCCAGATCGCCGACGCGCTCGCCGCCAGTCACGCGGACGGCGTAGTCCACCGCGACCTGAAACCGGCCAACGTCCTGCTCCGGCAGTACGGCGACCAGCTGCACCCGTTGCTGACCGACTTCGGCATCGCCCGACTGGCCGACTCGCCCGGACTGACCCGCACCCACGAGTTCGTCGGCACGCCCGCGTACATAGCGCCCGAGTCCGCCGAGGGTCGCCCGCAGACCTCCGCCGTCGACATCTACGGTGCCGGCATCCTGCTGTACGAGCTGGTCACCGGTCGTCCGCCGTTCGCCGGTGACACGGCACTCGAAGTCCTGTACCAGCACCTGAACGCCGAACCGCGCCGCCCCTCCACGGTCCCCGGCCCGCTGTGGACGGTCATCGAGCGCTGTCTGCGCAAGAACCCGGACGAACGGCCGAGCGCCGAGAGCCTCGCCCGCGGCCTGCGCACCGTCGCCGAGGGCATCGGCGTGCACGCGAACTCCGCGCAGATCGCCGCGGCCGAGGGCGTCGGCGCACTGCTGGCGCCCGATCCGACCCCGGCGGCCGTCCCGGGGGCGCCCGGCGCCGCCGACCCGACGCAGGTGCTGCAGCACGGCGCGGGTGCGTACGACCCCGCCGCCGCGACCAGCGTCCTGCCGCACACCGGCGGCCCCGTGGGCGCCGCCGACCCCACCGCCGTCCTCCCCAACCGGGGCGCGGCGGACCCGACCGCCGTCATGCCGCCGTTGCCGCCGGGGCAGCCGGGGCAGCAGCCAGGGCAGCCCGGGCAGTCCGGTGGACCCGAGGATCCGCACCCCTGGCAGAACCAGCTGCGCGCCGCCCGTGACCGCAACGAGCAGACGCAGGTCCAGTACCTCGATCCGAACGAGGACCCGCTGCGCCGCCGCCCCCAGCGGCAGGTCGCCCGGCCGCAGCAGCGGCCCCCTCAGCAACAGCCCCAGCAGCAGCCTCAGCAGCGGCCTCCGCAGGCCGGCTACGGGCAGCCCGCGCAACCCGGCTACGGCCAGCCGCAGCAGCAGCCCCAGCAGTACGCCCCGCAGCAGCAGCCCCGGCAGCAGCCGCAGCCGCAGCGGTACGCGCCGCCGCCGGAGCGGCAGGAGCCGCGGCGGGCCCCGCGCGAGCCGCGCGAGCCGCGGCAGCGCAGCGCCAACCGGATGAGGATCCCGGGCCTGGGCTGCCTCAAGGGCTGCCTGTTCACGATCATCATCCTGTTCGTCGCGAGCTGGCTGGTCTGGGAGTTCAGCCCGCTCCAGGACTGGATCGGGACGGGCAAGGGCTACTGGGCGCAGCTCGGTGACTGGTTCGGCAAGGTGACCGGATTCATCGATGATCTCAGCGGGGGCTCCTCCAACTAGGACTCTCCGGTAGGACTCTCCCGGCGGTGAGCTTCGGGATTTGTCGACACCTGGCGGGTGATTTCCGTCTCCGCGGTGAAGGTTGGCTCTTCCGGCGCGTAGTTTTAGCGACAACACGCGTCTGTAGGAGCAGCCTTGGCACGGAAGATCGGCAGCCGGTACACCGCCCACCAGATCCTCGGGCGGGGCAGCGCCGGCACGGTGTGGCTGGGTGAGGGACCGGACGGGCCCGTCGCCGTCAAGCTGCTGCGCGAGGACCTCGCGTCCGACCAGGAGCTCGTCGGACGCTTCGTGCAGGAGCGCACGGCGCTGCTCGGCCTGGAGCACCCGAACGTGGTCTCGGTACGGGACCTCGTGGTGGACGGCAACGACCTCGCGCTGGTCATGGACCTGGTCCGGGGCACGGACCTGCGCACCCGGCTCGACCGGGACAAGCGGCTCTCGCCCGAGGCGGCGGTCGCCATCGTGGCGGACGTGGCGGACGCACTGGCGGCCGCGCACGCGGCCGGGGTCGTGCACCGGGACGTCAAGCCGGAGAACGTGCTGCTCGACATGCAGGGGCCGCTCGGTCCGGGGGGCTCCCATCCGGCGCTGCTGACCGACTTCGGGGTGGCCAAGCTGATCGATTCGCCGAAGCGGACCCGGGCGACGAAGATCATCGGGACACCGGACTACCTGGCGCCGGAGATCGTGGAGGGCCTGCCGCCGCGGGCCTCGGTGGACATCTACGCGCTCACGACCGTCCTGTACGAGCTTCTCGCGGGCTTCACACCGTTCGGCGGGGGCCACCCGGGCGCGGTACTGCGCCGCCATGTCACCGAGACGGTCGTCCCGCTGCCCGGCATCCCGGACGAGCTCTGGCAGCTGATGGTGCAGTGCCTGGCCAAGGCACCGGCCTCGCGGCTGCGGGCCTCCGAGCTGGGGGGCCGACTGCGGGAGCTGCTGCCGATGCTGGCCGGGATGCCTCCCCTGGACGTGGACGAGCCGGACACGGAACCGGAGGAGGAGCCCCGCGAGGCCACCCCCGAGGAACCGGTGTCCTCGGCGCGGGTACGGCGGGGCGCCGTGCCGCTGGTACCGGGTGCGAAGCCGGCCGACTCCAACCGGGACACGCATACGTCGATGAGGGTGCCGGCGCCGGACGAGCTGGCCGGGGGTGCGCGGGGCACCGCCCGGGCACCGCGTGCGGCGGGCGCGGCCCGACCGGGCTCCGCGCGGCACCGGGCGACCACACGGCGCCGACGCCTGGTGCTGGGCGCCGCCGCGCTGGTCCTGGTCGCGGCGGCCGGTGTCGGAACCTGGGCGGCGACTTCGGACGGCGACCCCGGCGCCCCCCAGGACGGCCGCAACTCGTCCCCGGCGTCCCCCTGAGGTACCAGGGGCTCCGGCCCCCGGACCCATCCCCCTCGACCGCACCGGCGCCCCCTGCTGGGTGTAGACGTTAGGCTGGGAGGCGTGTCAGTCGTCGATGTATCCGAAGAGCTCAAGTCCCTCTCCTCGACCATGGAGTCGATCGAGGCCGTTCTGGACCTCGACAAACTGAGGGCAGACATCGCCGTGCTCGAGGAGCAGGCGGCCGCGCCGTCCCTGTGGGACAACCCGGACGAGGCGCAGAAGATCACCAGCAAGCTCTCCCACCTCCAGGCCGAGGTCAGGAAGACGGAGGCGCTGCGCGGGCGGATCGACGATCTCGCCGTGCTGTTCGAGATGGCCGAGGAGGAGGACGACCCGGACACCCGTGCCGAGGCCGACTCCGAGCTCATCGCCGTCAAGAAGGCGCTGGACGAGATGGAGGTCCGGACGCTGCTCAGCGGGGAGTATGACTCCCGCGAGGCCCTCGTGAACATCCGCGCCGAGGCCGGTGGCGTCGACGCCGCCGACTTCGCCGAGAAGCTCCAGCGCATGTACCTGCGCTGGGCGGAGCGGCACGGCTACAAGACCGAGGTCTACGAGACGTCGTACGCCGAAGAGGCCGGCATCAAGTCGACCACCTTCGCCGTGCAGGTGCCGTACGCCTACGGGACGCTCTCCGTGGAGCAGGGCACGCACCGCCTCGTGCGTATCTCGCCCTTCGACAACCAGGGGCGCCGGCAGACCTCCTTCGCGGGCGTCGAGATCCTCCCCGTGGTCGAGCAGACCGACCACATCGAGATCGACGAGTCCGAGCTGCGCGTGGACGTGTACCGCTCGTCCGGACCCGGCGGCCAGGGCGTCAACACCACCGACTCCGCGGTGCGTCTGACCCACCTCCCCACCGGCATCGTCGTCTCCTGCCAGAACGAGCGGTCGCAGATCCAGAACAAGGCGAGCGCGATGAACGTCCTCCAGGCCAAGCTCCTCGATCGGCGCCGCCAGGAGGAGCAGGCCAAGATGGACGCGCTCAAGGGCGATGGCGGCAACTCCTGGGGCAACCAGATGCGTTCGTACGTTGTGCACCCGTACCAGATGGTCAAGGACCTGCGCACCGACTTCGAAGTCGGCAACCCGGAGGCCGTGTTCAACGGCGAGATCGACGGATTCCTCGAGGCCGGGATTCGCTGGCGCAAGCAGGGGGAGAAGTAACAGGAGGCGTGCACAGCGCTTTGTCGACAAGGCAACTGTCGCCCGACCGGCGACAGTTGCCTTTCGTCTGCCCTTCGCGTGCCCGGTTCCGCGCCTGATGTCGGGGTTTTACATCACACTCACAGGCTTCAATATCCGGCATAGATCCCGCAGGTGGACATTGCGCGCGCAACGGCCTTGACGTTCCTTTGGAAAATGGGAAAGGTGAGGCGCGGCATGCGTATCTCTGGGGCGCATGTGAACCGGGGGATTGAGTACAGCTACCTCCTCCGTCGATCACGGCCCCCGAGCGCCGCCTCACTGATGATGAGCTACTGGGGGTAGCAACCATATGACGAAGAAGACGCGGATCCGTGTCGCGCGGATCGCGGCCGGTGCCGTGATAGCGGCCGGCGCCTCACTGACCGCCACCGGTGCGGCGTCCGCCGCCGAAGCGGACGACTGCATCCTGGGCATCCTGTGCGCCGACGAGTCGCCCGTCCCGTCGCCGCCGGTTCCCACCGACATCCCCACCGACATTCCCACGGACGTCCCGACGGACATCCCCACGGACGTCCCGACGCTCGACCCCACCGACCCGACCGACCCCACCGAGGAGCCGACGGAGCCCACCGAGGGCCCGACGGACGACCCGACCGCCGCGCCGACCAACCCGGGCAACGGCAACGGGAACGGCGGCCAGGGCAACGGTAACGGCGGCCAGGGCAACGGTAACGGCAACGGCAACGGCCAGGGGAACGGCAACGGCAACGGTGCCGCCGGTGGCAACCAGGCCGACCCCAACGGCGGTTCCGGCACCTCCGCCCAGGAGGAGGGCACCTCGGCCCTCACCGACACCGGTACGGACACCACGACCGGCACTGCCCCCCAGGCTCAGGCCCAGGGCAGCGGTGAGGAGCTCGCCGAAACCGGTGCCGCGCAGACCACCTTCCTGCTGCTCGGTGCCGCCACGATGATCGCCGGCGGCGTCGGCTTCCGCGTCCTGCCGCGCCTCATGGGCGGCCGGGGCGGCGCGGCTGCCTGAGGGTAGCCGTCCGCGTACGCACCGTACGCACGTCATACGGCGAGGGGCTCGGAGCGCGATGCGCTCCGAGCCCCTCGTACGTCTTCTGACTGCTGGTCTTCCACCCGCGTCGTTGATCGCGCCCCGCGACCGCGTCCTACGCGGTCTGGTGCGCCAGCAGCGCGACTGCCGCGATCAGCACCGTCAGCAAGGCGATCAGTGTCATGGGGGTCAGGCCCGCGAAAGGGTTCTCCTGCTGCTGCAGCCGCTCGCGGCTCGCGCGGCACACGCGGCACCGACCTTCGCTCACGGGTCCCGCGCAGTTCGCGCACACCAGCCGGTCGTACGTCATGCGCTCGCCCTCCTTGCACCGGTTCCACATGCACAACGCCTGAGGGAACCCGAACGTTCCCCCTCCACTCTGCCAGGTTCCGTGGAATTCAGCGCGGGGTCCTGTGGGACCGGGGCAGGGTCCTACGGGGCCAAGGCGGGCACAAAACGCGCAACTGTCACACAACCCCGACCGGTGCCTGCGCCGGGCCGCCCGGTTCGCGTATGGTCACGCTCATCTACCCCCGGCGACCCGTGGTGCATCCGTGATCCGATTCGACAACGTATCCAAGATCTACCCCAAGCAGACCCACCCCGCACTCAGGGATGTCTCCCTGGAAGTGGAGAAGGGCGAGTTCGTGTTCCTCGTGGGGTCCTCCGGCTCCGGCAAGTCCACCTTCCTGCGCCTGGTCCTCCGCGAGGAGCGGTGCAGCCACGGTCAGGTGCACGTTCTGGGCAAGGACCTCGCGCGCCTGACCAACTGGAAGGTGCCGCAGATGCGGCGCCAGCTGGGGACGGTGTTCCAGGACTTCCGGCTCCTGCCGAACAAGACGGTCGCGGAGAACGTGGCCTTCGCGCAGGAGGTCATCGGCAAGTCGAAGGGCGAGATCCGCAAGTCCGTGCCGCAGGTGCTCGACCTGGTCGGGCTCGGCGGCAAGGAGGACCGCAGACCCGGTGAGCTGTCCGGTGGTGAGCAGCAGCGCGTGGCGATCGCGCGTGCCTTCGTCAACCGGCCCAAGCTGCTCATCGCGGACGAGCCGACCGGCAACCTCGACCCGCAGACCTCCGTCGGCATCATGAAGCTGCTCGACCGGATCAACCGGACCGGCACGACCGTCGTGATGGCCACGCACGACCAGAACATCGTGGACCAGATGCGTAAGCGCGTCATCGAGCTGGAGAAGGGCCGCCTCGTCCGAGACCAGACACGCGGCGTCTACGGCTACCAGCACTGACCGCCAGTCCACGGAAAGGCCCAACCAGACGCCATGCGCGCCCAGTTCGTTCTGTCGGAGATCGGTGTGGGTCTCCGCCGCAATCTGACGATGACCTTCGCCGTCATCGTGTCCGTCGCCCTGTCGCTCGCCCTGTTCGGCGGGTCGCTCCTGATGAGCGACCAGGTCGGCACGATGAAGGGCTACTGGTACGACAAGGTCAACGTCTCGGTCTTCCTCTGCAACAAGGGTGACGCCGAGTCGGACCCGAACTGCGCCAAGGGCGCGGTCACCGACGAGCAGAAGAAGCAGATCAAGTCCGACCTGGACAAGATGTCGGTCGTCCAGGTGGTGACGTACGAGTCGCAGGACGCTGCGTACAAGCACTACAAGGAGCAGTTCGGCGACTCCCCGCTGGCCGCCTCCCTCACGCCGGACCAGATGCAGGAGTCGTACCGCATCAAACTGAAGGACCCGGAGAAGTACCAGGTCATCGCGACCGCCTTCGACGGGCGGGACGGGGTGCAGTCGGTGCAGGACCAGAAGGGGATCCTGGACAACCTCTTCGGGCTCCTCAACGGCATGAACTGGGCGGCGCGGGCGATTATGGCGCTGATGCTCGTCGTGGCGCTGATGCTGATCGTCAACACCGTGCGGGTCTCGGCGTTCAGTCGACGGCGCGAGACCGGGATCATGCGCCTGGTCGGCGCGTCGGGTTTCTACATCCAGGCGCCCTTCATCGCGGAGGCCGCGGTCGCCGGACTGATCGGCGGCACGGTCGCGTGCGGGTTCCTGGTGGTCGCCAGGTACTTCCTCATCGACCACGGCCTGGCCCTGTCGGAGAAGCTGAACCTGATCAACTTCATCGGCTGGGACGCCGTTCTGACGAAACTGCCGCTCATTCTGGCGACAAGTCTGCTGATGCCCGCGCTGGCCGCGTTCTTCGCGCTGCGCAAGTACCTGAAGGTGTGACGCATACCAAAAGGGTCGTACGGTCAACCGACCGTGCGACCCTTCGCGTTGTCCTAGACTCACCCGCATGTCTGGCCGACACCTGTTTTGTCAGCCCCGCCGCTTCGGCCGCGGGGCGGGCCTGACATTGGTCTTCGCGAGCGTGCTCGTCGCCGGAGCCGCGACCGGTTCCTTCCCGGACGCTGGTGACGGAGACCGGAAACCCGCCTCCGAGCCGACCCTGTCAGCCGCCTCCGCGAGCCGTCACGAGGATGTGGCGAAGGCCGCCGAGAAGGCCATGGCCGACGGCACGTCCCCCATGGAGGCCGCCGAACGCGCGGTCAGCCGCAGCGGGGACCGCTGGGCCGCCGTCTACTCCGAGGGCGAGTTCGAGGAGTTCGAGGAGGCCCTCGACGGCCAGTACACCGGCGTCGGCCTGTGGGCGCGAAGCGAGCGGGACGGCCGTATCGAGGTGACCAGGGTGGCCTCCGGGTCGCCCGCGGCCGTCGCCGGGATCCAGCGGGGCGACCGGCTGCGCAGCGTCGACGGGAAGAAGGTCGACGGGCGTCCCGTCACCGAGGTGGTCTCCTCGCTGCGCGGTGACGCCACGGCCGCGGCCGCCGGAACGACTGTCCGCGTCGGTCTGGAACGCGGCCCGCGCGCGTGGAGCCTCACCCTGCGCCGGGCCCGCCTGTCCACCGACGACGTGACCGTGCGCACGCTCGCCGGCGGCGTCACCGTCATCAGGGTCGCCGCCTTCACCAAGGGCGTGGGCGACACCGTGCGCACCGCCGTACGGCAGGCCCCGGCCGGTGCCGGCGTCATCCTCGACCTGCGCGGCAACTCCGGCGGACTGGTCACCGAGGCCGTCACCACCGCCTCCGCCTTCCTCGACGGCGGCCTGGTCGCCACATACGACGTCGCGGGCGACCAGCGAGCCCTGCACGCCGAGACCGGCGGCGACACCACCAGACCGCTGGTCGCGCTCGTCGACGGCGGCACGATGAGCGCCGCCGAGCTGCTCACCGGCGCCCTGCAGGACCGCGGCCGCGCGGTCGTGGTGGGCTCCCGCACCTTCGGCAAGGGCTCGGTCCAGATGCCGAGCCGGCTGCCCGACGGCTCGGTCGCGGAGCTGACCGTCGGCCACTACCGCACCCCCGTCGGCCGCGGCGTCGACGGTCGCGGCATCACCCCCGACCTGGACGCGGAGCGGAACGTCCTGGAGCGGGCCGGGACGGTGCTCAGCGGGCTCGGACGGTAGGCCCCCGCCGTGCCGGGCCCGCCCTCGCGGTAATGCGTTTCCCGTTCACCCCCTCCGTGGTGCGAAAATGGGCGGCACTATGAGCAAGGGAATGTACGTACCGAAGGAGTCCCAGTCCAAGCAGGCAGGGGGGACCGCGAAGGCCAAGGACGGCAAGCGCAAGATCGTCGCGCAGAACAAGAAGGCGCGGCACGACTACGCGATCATCGACACGTTCGAGGCCGGGCTCGTCCTGACCGGCACCGAGGTGAAGTCGCTGCGCCAGGGGCGCGCCTCGCTGACCGACGGCTTCGTCCAGATCGACGGGAACGAGGCGTGGCTGCACAACGCCCACATCCCCGAGTACAGCCAGGGCACCTGGACCAACCACACCGTGCGCCGCAAGCGCAAGCTGCTTCTGCACCGCGAGGAGATCGACAAGCTGGAGTCCAAGTCGCAGGAGACGGGTCACACGATCGTGCCCCTCGCCCTGTACTTCAAGGACGGCCGGGCCAAGGCCGAGATCGCCCTCGCGCGCGGCAAGAAGGAATACGACAAGCGGCAGACCCTGCGTGAGAAGCAGGACCGGCGGGAGTCGGACCGTGTGATCGCGGCGGCGAAGCGGAAGGAGCGGGGCGCGTAGTCGGCCCGCCGGCCGGCCCCGGGGGGAATGCGCTGGCATCGACCTGCCTTGGTCACGTACGATGGCATCTGCACCTCACAGCGGGTGCGCGTCCCTCCCGAGGGGCACAGCTTGAAAAATCAACATGGGGATGATCGGTTTCGACAGCGGCTGTCGAAGCAGGGGAAGCGTGTCGAGGAAGCGGCCATGATCTCGTAAACCACAGGCCGAAAAAAATAATCGCCACTCTCAAGAGCGATTCTCCCAAGCAGCACTTCGCCCTCGCCGCCTGATCAGGTAGCGAAGCGAGTGCTCCTTACTTAAGGGAGTGTCAGCCCGGGCTCGTTCCCGACCCGGATCCTGGCATCAGCTAGGGGACTAAACCTTGATCCCGGTCACGGGGTGAAGAGGGAAATCAAACAGTGACTGAGCCCGTCGGCGACTTGTTCGCGTGATCGCCGGGGCTGAGAAAATCACAGCGAACTGCACACGGAGAAGCCCTGATTCCGCACCGTTGGACGCGGGTTCGATTCCCGCCATCTCCACCACCTGCCTCCGGGCGGGTACCCCATGTGGGCACAGGCCCCGTCGCTTTCGAGCGGCGGGGCCTGTGTCATGTCCGGGGTTCGGGTCAGCCGCGGCGGTGGATCCGGGCAGGTCCGGAACGTCGTCCTCCTCGCCACCGAGGACCAGCGAGCGCTCTGACCGGGGAGGCTCGCCGGGGTGAGGGGGCCGCCCTGTGAGCGAGGCGGGCGGCGGTGAAATTCATGGGTGCTTCGATCACTCGCCGCCTAGGGTCTGTCGCATGACTCTTGCTTACGATGCAACCGGAGACGGTCCCGCGCTGGTACTGCTGCACTCCGCGGTAGGTGACCGAAGGATGTGGGATCCGCAGTGGCAGGCCCTGGTCGATGCCGGATACCGGGTGGTGCGTTGCGACTTCCGGGGCTTCGGCCGGAGTCCGTTGCCGGATCGGCGCCACAACGATGCAGAGGATGTACTGGGCCTGCTGGACGTGCTCGGCATCGAGCAGGCGGCGCTGATCGCCTCCTCGTACGGCGGACGTGTCGCCCTGGAGATCGCCGCGCGCCGTCCGGACCGGGTATCCGCCATGGCGCTGTTGTGCGCCGGGCTGCCAGGGCATGAACCCACCGATGAGCTGCGTGCGTTCGGCGAGCGGGAGGACGCGCTGCTCGAGGCGGGCGACATCGTGGGGGCCGTGGAACTGAACGTGGACACCTGGCTGGGGCCGGACGCCGAGGAGGCGGTCCGGGAGGAGGTGCGCGGGATGCAGCGACATGCTTTCGAGGTGCAACTGGCCGCCCCCGAGGGGGCCGGGCGGATCGAGGTGGAGATCGACCTGTCAGCGATCAAGGCACCCTGTCTCGCGATTTCGGGGGGCCGCGACCTGGCCGCTTTTCGGCAGATCGCGGCCCGACTGCCGGGCCTGCTCGCCGACACCCGGCACCTCGAACTGCCCTGGGCCGGCCATCTCCCCAGTCTGGAGCGGCCTGCCGCTGTGACGGACCTGCTGACCGGCTTCCTGCGCGAGGTGGTACCCGCCGGCTGAGCGCGATGGCAGGGTGTCCCGGTCAGGACACCTGACGCCGCGCCGTACTCGCCCGTTCCGTCAGCCGGGGCGCCAGCAGCGTCGACTCCGGTACGTCCGGGTCGCCGCCCAGTTTCCGCATCAGCAGCTCCACCGCCCGTGTGCCCACTTCCGCCGACGGCAGAGCGACCGAGGTGACGGGCACGCGGGCGGATCCCGCGAGCTCGTCGGGGCAGATCGCCGTGACCGACAGGTCGCCGGGGACGCGTAGGCCCAGCTGCTCGAAGGCGTCGATCAGGGGTTCCAGCAAGGGCTCGTTGTGGACGACCACGCCCGTCAACGCGGGCTGCTCGCGCAGGAGTCGCCCGGCGGCCCGGCGGGCGGCGCCCGGGCCCGCCTCGCAGGGGTGGACCGAGGAGGCGAGCCCGTGCCGGTCGGCGGCGGCGGTGAAGCCCTCGACCACGCGCTGGGCGAACGCGGTCTGCCGGACGTACACCTCCGGTGGTGAGCCGACGAGCGCCACCACCCGGTGTCCCAGTCCCGCCAGATGCTCCACGCACGCCTCACCGGCTGCCTTGAAGTCGAGGTCGATGCAGGTCAGACCCTCGGAGGAAGCCGGGAAGCCGATCATCACGGACGGCCGCTCCAGCACCCGCAGCAGCGGCAGCCGGGGGTCGTGCAGTTGGACGTCCATCAGGATCAGCGCGTCCACGAGTGCCGTGTCCGCGACCCGGCGCAGGCCCTCCTCGCCCTCCTCCTGGGTCAGGAGCAGCACGTCGTGGTCGTAGCGGCGGGCCGTCGTCACGACCGACACCGCGAACTGCATGATCACCGGGACGTGGATGCCGGTCCGCAGGGGCACCACCAGCGCCAGCACGTTCGACTTGCTGCTGGCCAGCGCCCGGGCGCCCGCGTGCGGCCGGTAGCCCAGCTCGCGGATGGCCGCCTCCACCCGGCGCTTGGTCTCGTCGGAGATGGGGCGTTTGCCGCTGAGGGCGTAGGAGACCGTGCTGGGGGAGACCCCGGCGTGCCGGGCCACGTCCGTGATCTTCGCCATCAGGCCCACTCCACGGTGAGGAACCCGGTCCCGGCGGGCGCCCGCACCTCACGCTCGCCCACGGCCAGCCCCCAGGGCGCGACCGGATCACTGCAGGACGCACGCACCAGGTCGCCCTCGCGTACGACGGTGAAGGCCACGTCCCCGACCCGCACCGCCACCTGCTGCCCCCGCTCCAGACCGTACGCCCGCAGGGTGACCCCGTCGGCATGGTCGTAGTCGGGCCGGTCGGCCACCGCGCCGACCGGGATCACGGCCCCGGGGCGCACGAGGAGCGGCACGCTGGAGAACCCGTGGTTCTCCCGCACCCAGCGCGGCCCGGTCACCGTCCCCCCGGTCACCGTCTCCCCGGTCACCGTCTCCCCGGTCACCGTCCCCCCGGTCACGAAGTGGGTCCACGTGCCCTCGGGGACGTAGTACGAGACATCGCCGTCATCGCTGAACACCGGCGCGACCAGCAGATCGGGGCCGAGCATGTACTGCCGTTCCAGGTGCGCGCACCCGGGGTCGTCGGGGAACTCCAGCACCATCGCCCGCATCACCGGCACGCCCTCGGTGTGGGCGGTGCGCGCGGCCTCGTACAGGTACGGCATGAGCCGCAGTTTCAGCCGGGTGAAGTGGCGCAGCACGTCCACCGACTCCTCGTCGAACAGCCACGGCACCCGGTAGGTGGAGCTGCCGTGGAGGCGGCTGTGGGAGGAGAGGAGGCCGAAGGCCAGCCAGCGCTTGAACAGCGACGGTGTCGGGGTGCCCTCGAAGCCGCCGATGTCGTGGCTCCAGAAGCCGAAGCCGGAGAGCCCGAGGGAGAGCCCGCCGCGCAGGGACTCGGCCATGGACTCGTAGGTCGCCTCGCAGTCGCCGCCCCAGTGGACCGGGAACTGCTGGCTCCCGGCGGTGGCCGAGCGGGCGAAGACGACCGCCTCCTCCTCGCCCCGGTGCTTGCGCAGCACGTCGAAGACCGTGCGGTTGTAGAGGTACGTGTAGTAGTTGTGCATCCGCTCCGGGTCGGAGCCGTCGGACCAGGCCACATCGAGGGGCACCCGCTCGCCGAAGTCGGTCTTGAAGCAGTCGACGCCCTGCGCGAGCAGCCCCTCCAGCTTGGACGCGTACCACTCGCGGGCCGCCGCACTGGTGAAGTCCACGATCGCCATGCCCGGCTGCCAGAGGTCCCACTGCCAGACGCTCCCGTCCGGCCGCTTCAGTAGATGCCCGAGTTCCTTGCCCTCCGCGAACAGCGCGGAGCGCTGGGCGATGTACGGGTTGATCCACACGCTGACCCGCAGGCCCCGCTCCTTGAGCCGGGCCAGCATGCCCTCCGGGTCCGGGAAGACCCGCGGGTCCCACCGGAAGTCGCACCAGTTGTGCTCGCGCATCCAGAAACAGTCGAAGTGGAAGACGGAGAGCGGGAGTCCACGTTCCCGCATGCCCTCGATGAAGGAGGTCACGGTCTCCTCGTCGTACGACGTCGTGAAGGACGTCGACAGCCACAGGCCGAAGGACCAGGCGGGCGGGAGGGCCGGACGGCCGGTGAGGGCGGTGTACTTGCGGAGGATGTCCTTCGGGGTGGGGCCGTGGATGACGTAGTACGTCAGCTCCTGTGTCTCCGCGCTGAACTGCACCCGGGACACCGCCTCCGAGCCGACCTCGAAGGAGACCTTGCCGGGATGGTCGACGAAGACGCCGTAGCCGGCGTCGGTCAGGTACAGCGGCACGTTCTTGTAGGCCTGTTCGGTGGTCGTGCCGCCGTCGGCGTTCCAGATGTCGACCACCTGCCCGTTCTTCACCAGCGGGCCGAAGCGTTCGCCGAGGCCGTAGACGGACGTGCCGACCCCGAGGCCCAACTGCTCGCGCAGATAGTGACCGCCGGACGCGTCCCGCATGATGCCCATGCTCTTGGGACCGCTGCTGGTCAGGACCCGGCCGTGGGCGAGGAAGTCGACCTGCCAGGGGCCGGAGCGGGCGAACCGGACCGAGAGGGAACCGGAGGTCAGGGTCGCGTGCTCGTCGTCGTACGACGTCTGCGAGGTGAACTCCTGCTTGGCCAGCTCGAATTCGGGGGTCTCGGGGCGCTCTCCCCGGAAGTGGGTGAAGGTGACGCCGATGACGTCGGGCAGGGGGGAGTGCGCGCTGATCGTCAGGACCGGTCCCTTCAGCAGGTCGCCGCGGCTGCGGATGGGGCGGGAGGGCGCGTGGATCTCCAGGGTGCCTCCCCCGGAGGGGGTGCCCCCAGCCGCCGTGACGTCGAGGACCTCGGCGGGGTGGTCCGTCGTGACGCCCTCACGCAGCAGCCAGTAGCCGTCCGTGAACTTCATGTGGGGGATTCCTTACTTCACGGCACCGGCGGCGATGCCGCGGGTGAGGGTTCGCTGGAAGAGGAGGAAGAAGACGAGGGCGGGCAGGATGCCGAGGAGGGCGGCCGCGTTGGTCATCGTGGCGTCCATCAGACGCTGGCCCTGGAGGACGCCGAGGGCCACCGACACGGTCTGGTTGTCGTTGGAGATCAGCATGACCAGGGGGAGCAGGAACTCGTTCCAGGTCCAGATGAAGAAGAAGACCAGCAGGACGCCGATGGTGGGGCGGCTG
The DNA here is from genome assembly GCF_029893585.1 of Streptomyces sp. LBL. Taxonomy (GTDB): domain Bacteria; phylum Actinomycetota; class Actinomycetes; order Streptomycetales; family Streptomycetaceae; genus Streptomyces. Next base: position 45,490 of record NZ_JARXYX010000037.1, on the reverse strand, counting down.
ACGGGGACGACGATCCGCCACAGCACCTGCCACTTGTTCGCGCCGTCGATCCGGGCGGCTTCGAGGATCTCGCGGGGGAACTGGCCGAGGACGGAGGAGAGGAGATACGTGCCGAAGGCCGCCTGGATCACCGTGAACACGATGATGACGCTCAGCCTGGTGTCGTAGAGGCCGGCCTCCTTGCTCAGGTAGTAGAGGGGGTAGACCAGCGCCTCCTGCGGCAGCATGTTCGCGAGGACGAAGAAGGCCAGGACCCAGGTGCGGCCCTTGATCCGGCCGATGCCGATCGCGTAGGCGTTCAGGACCGACAGGACCACCGCGAGGACGGCCACCGACCCGCTGATCAGCACCGAGTTGGCCAGCTTCCGGCCGAAGTCGACGCGTTCCCAGAAGTCCTTGATGCCGTCGAGGTAGAGGCCCTCAGGCAGGCTGAGGGGGCCGTTCTGGGCGTACTCCGTGGGGGACTTGACCGCGTTGACGGCGACGATCGCGAACGGGACCACCATGAAGAGCGCCGCGATGCAGAGGGCTACCAGGACCGGGTAGCGGCGGAGGGCGGTCGTCATGTGCGGGTCCCTTCCTCGGCGTCCTCGGCGCGGGTCTGGAGCTTCAGGCCGATCAGGGACAGCAGCAGGATGATCACGGTGAGCACGGTGGAGATCGCGGCGCCGTAGCCGACCTGGGTCTTCTCGAAGAACGTGGTGAAGGAGAAGTAGGACGGGACGTTCGTCGCCCCGCCCGGGCCGCCCTTCGTCAGGACGTACACCGCGCCGAAAACCTTGAGTGCGGCGATCGTGCACCAGGTGAGGACGACGTAGGTCTCCGGGCGGATCTGCGGCAGCGTGATGTGCCAGAAGCGGCGCCACCAGCCGGCGCCGTCCAGCTCGGCCGCCTCGTACAGCTGGGGGTCGACGCGTTGCAGGCCCGCCATGAAGACGACCAGCGGGAAGCCGATCTGCACCCACACCATCACGCCCATCACGCTGTACAGCGCGAGGTCCGGGTCGCCGAGCCAGTCCTGCTGCCAGGACGACAGGCCCACGGACTTGAGGAGTTCGTTGAGGGAGCCGTTGTCCGGCGCGAGGATCCAGCTCCAGACGATGCCGGCGACCGCGATGGGCAGCACCTGGGGGAGGTAGAAGCAGGCCCGCAGGACCGCTGCCCATCTGCTGCCGAAGTGCTTGCCGACGTGGTCGAACAGCGCGGCGGCCAGGACCAGGCCGATCACCGTCGGCAGGGCCGCCATCGCGACGACCATGAAGAGGCTGTGCCGGAAGGACGCCCAGAACTCCGCGTCGTCCAGCAGCTCACGGTAGTTGGCGAGCCCGGACCAGTCGGGGGAGCCCACGCCCTGCCAGTCGGTGAAGCTCACGCCCGTGTTCATCAGGAACGGGACGACGATCACGACGAGGAAGGCGAGGGCCCCGGGGAGCAGGAACAGGGCGTAGGAGTCGCGGGGGCGGCGGCTGGGGTGGCGGCGCGGGCGGCCGGTGCGGTCCCGCTTGCCGGCCGCCCGCCCGCCGTGTTCGACGGTGACCGTCATCGCTTCGGCGCGTCCTTGTCGTACGCCTGCTGCAACGCGTCCAGGTAGCCGTCCGGTTTCTGGTTGCCCGTGATCAGCTTCTGGGTCTCGGAGACGAGGACGTCGTAGAAGCCGGCGATCGGCCAGTCCGGGTAGAAGGCCAGGCCGTCGCGCCGGGAGAGGGTGTTGAAGTGGTCGATGAGGGTCTTGGACCTGGGGTCGGTGATGGCGCTCGCATCCGCCGCGACCGGGACGCCGCCCTTGTTGCCGAGCAGGTTCTGGATCTTCTTCGACAGGGTGATGTCGATGAAGTCGTAGGCGAGGTCCTTGTTCTTGGCGCCCTTGGGGACGACCCACAGGTTGCCGCCCGAGCCGAGGGTGAGGTTCGAGTCGGGCCACAGGAAGGTGCCCCAGTCGAACTTCGCCTCGTCCTGGAAGCGGCCGTACCACCAGCTGCCGGAGAACAGGATCGGTGACTTGCCCTGGAGGAAGGAGACGCCCGCGTCCTCCGCCTTCGCGCTGGTGGAGTCCTTGCCGAAGTAGCCCTTCTTCACCCAGTCGGCGAAGGTTTCCGCCCCGTAGGTCCAGGCGGCGTCGTGGAAGTCGGTCTTGCCCTTGTACAGCTCGTAGGCGTCGACCCAGGCACGGTCCGCCTTCGACAGGGCGAGCTGGTACAGGTACTGCTGGGCGGGGTATTCGGCGCCGGCGCTGGCGAGCGGGGTGACCTTGTTCTCGACGAAGGTGTCCATCGCGGCGGTCAGTTCGTCGAACGTCTTCGGCTCGGGGATCTTGTACTTGGCGAAGAGGTCCTTGTTGAAGTAGACCATCGTGTACTCGGCGTAGTCGGGCACGCCGTACCACTTGCCGGAGCCCATCACGCCGTCGGTGTCGTAGACGCTGGTGGTACGGACACCCGCGCTGATCTTCTTGTCCCAGCCGCGCTTCGTCGCCTCCGCGCTGAGGTCGGTGAGCAGGCCCTGCTGGGAGAGGTGGCCCGCCGTCGCGTTGCCCTTGTTGTACTCCATGAGGTCAGGGGCGTCGGAGGAGTTGAGGACCATCTGCGCGGTCTTCTGGATCTGCTCGAAGCCCTTCGCCTCGAACTCCACCTTCACGCCCGGGTGGGTGGCCTCGAACTCCTTGACGGCCTCGTTCCAGGCCTGTCCCATCGCGCTGTTCGGAGCCTCGTAGTGCCAGAGCTTCAACGTCTTGCCGTCGGAGGAGCCGCCGTCCGAGCCGCCGCAGGCCGTCAGGAGCAGGGTTCCGCTCAGGGCCGCGGCGACCAGGGCCGTCATACGCCTTCGAGCCGGCATACGCCGTCGAGTCGTCATACCGCTTTGAGCCGTCACACGCCGTCGAACTGTCACACGCCTTCGAGCCGTCAACATCCAGTGCCTCCACGGGGGTCGGCTGGGTATTCGGCGTCACGCTGCGTTCATCGAACTCATTCGATGCGTGACGTCGAAGCGCTTCGACGGTGGAAGGTATGTGGCAGGCGTAACAGCGTCAATGGGTTGCGCGGGAAATGGTGAAGCGGTTCGACGGGCGGTGCTGATCGCGTGTCCGCGTGCCGGTGGTGCCGTGTGCCGGTGTTGCCGCGTGCCCGCCGGCGAGGTCGTGCGCGAGGCCGCCGGAATCCGTGCACGCCGGAGTGAAGCGAACCCGACTGTCCCGCTGTTCGAGGGACGGGGGTCGAGGTCGCGCCGCCCGTCCCGCTCGCCGCTGGGGACGAGGGGTCCCACCAGGGCGTGGCGAAGACGCGGAACCCGGTTCTTGCTGTGGTGGATTTTCCGGCCATGCCCGCGACGGCGCCGCGGCCGTCCATCGAACCTGTGTGCCTGTCGCTTGTGTCACTGGTGTGACGGAACTGTCTGTTGTGTCACGGAATCACCGCTCTGCACCATGAGTGCGCTCGAACTGTCGGTCGAGGAAGGCCGGATGGGGCGGCCGAGCGAGGGATGGATTCAAGCCATTGATGTGGACCTGTTGAGCGTGCATTCTTGACACGAGACGAACATGGAACCTCCTTGTGCGCTACATTCTTGGTCTGAGAACAATGTGATAATGGGGGCGCTCGGAGCGGGTGGGGACCTGGTCGAGCGACGGGTGTTCGAGGTTGTCGGCGCACCCGGAACGGTCCTGTGGGGGGATGAACATGCGTGTGAAGAAGCGGCGAGAAAACGCCCAACCGGAATGGCCCGAGGTCGCATCGGGCCCGGGCTCTTCGGCTGTGGAGGGCCGTACCCAGGCGTTTCCGGAGACCAGTGGGACCGGATGGCCGGTCGGAGGTGCAAGCGGAATCCCGAGCCAGGGTGTTCGCTCCGTCGGCGTGACGGATGGAGTGGCGGGGACCGGAGGGGGTGCCCGGGGTCTGCCGGACCCGGGCCGGTCCGGCCGGTCCGGCCGGTTCGACATCCTCGCGTCGGGCGGCGAGTCCCCGGGAGTCACCGAGGCCGCCGCGCGCAACGCCGCCGTGCGGGATCCGTGGGAGGAGCACACCTCGTCAGGTTTCGGCCAAGATGTGCTGGAGGCAAGCGGGTCCGGCGGAGGTGATCCCGACCACGATCCGCACGAGGTGACGGTCCAACTCGACGGCCTTGGTCAACAGTTGGAGGAGTCGCTCGTAGGGCAGGCCAAGGGCGCCGCCGAACCGGGCGACGGTCAGGACGGCTCCGACGTACCGGTGTTCGTGGACGAGTCGGGTCGCCGTAGCCGCCGGTTCCGCCGGGTGGGTATCGCGGTCGGGATGGCCTGCACGGTGTACGCCGTCGTCATCGTCGCCACTCTGCTGTCCGGCAACTCCAACGCGCCCTGGCTGTTCGTGCCGGGCCAGCAGCAGAGCAAGCCCGCCGGCAAGGTCGACAGCCCGCCGCTGCCCGCCGACTCGGCGTCGCCGTCCGGCACCGGCGGTGGTGTGCTCGGCCCCATCCGGACGGCCGACCGGAACACCGCGACCGCCCCGGCGCGCGGCGCCACCGCGTCCGGTGTCACCAGCAGCCCCGGCAAGGCGGGCACGTCGGCCAAGGCGGGCACGTCGGCCAAGGCGGGCACCTCGGCCACCCCTGATCCGACCCCGACCGGCACCGCCACGACCCCGGTCACCGGCCCGACCCAGCCGACGCCGACTCCGACGCCGACCGCGACGGTCACGGACCCGGCGGTCACCCCGACGCCGACCGACCCCGGCCCGCCGGCCACGCCGACGCCGTCCACGGTTCCCGGCAACAGCACGGGCCCCGGCACCGTCCCGGTGGCCGACGGTCAGGGCGCCCCGACGCCCATCGCCACGGAGTCGAACGCCAACGCCCCCGCGCCGTCGGCACCGTCCCCGTCCACCGCACCCGTCACCTGATGGCCCCGCCGCACTCCGCTCGCCGGTTACCGCCCCGCGGCGCCCGCGGGCCGGGTGTCGAGGGTGTTCCTGTCCCGGTACCCATCGGCGTACTCATCGGCTGAGGGCGCCCCTGTCCCGGGTGCTCATCGTCCGATGACACCCCTGCCCCGGTGCTCATCGTCCGATGACACCCCTGTCCCGTTGGTCATCGGCAGATGGCAGCCCCGTACCCGCTGGCCATCGGTAGATGGCATCCCCGTCCCGGAGCACAACCACTGATGGCATCCCGCAAACGCCTCCCCGGGTCCGCACCCGGAGTCCCTGACGGCTCCCCGCGTCGCCGCCTGTCCATGCGCCTGCTGTTGCCGCTGCTCGTCCTCGTCGCGCTGACGGCGATGCTGATGCTGCGCGGCTACGTCCACAGCGAGATCCTCGCCGACCACCGTGTCCGCTCCGAGGCCGCCTCCGACAAGGTGCCGGAGAGGATTCTCGACGGCGGCCCGGTCATCGACACCCGCAGCGGCCGCGTCACCAGCCTGAGGGTGCCCGCCCACCGTATGGTCCTCACCTTCGACGACGGACCCGACCCGACCTGGACCCCCAAGGTCCTGGACACGCTCAAGAAACACCACGCGCACGCCGTCTTCTTCGTCACCGGCACCATGGCCTCCCGCTACCCCGGCCTGGTCAGACGCATGGTCGACGAGGGCCACGAGGTCGGCCTGCACACCTTCAACCACCCCGACCTCTCCTACCAGTCGACGAAGCGGATCGACTGGGAGCTGTCCCAGACCCAGCTCGCGATCACCGGCGCCGCCGGCATCCGCACCTCGCTCTTCCGGCCGCCGTACTCCTCGTCCGCCGACGCCATGGACGACAAGTCCTGGCCGGTCACCGAGTACATCGGCACCCGCGGCTACATCACCGTCGTCAACGACACCGACAGCGAGGACTGGCGCAAGCCGGGCGTCGCGCAGATCCTCCGCAACGCCACGCCCAAGGCCGGCAAGGGCGCCGTCGTCCTGATGCACGACTCCGGCGGCGACCGTCACCAGACCGTGCAGGCCCTCGACCGTTTCCTGCCCGACATGCAGGCCCGGGGCTACCGGTTCGACAACCTCACCGAGGCCCTCGACGCGCCCAGCGCACTCACCAAGGTCACCGGCGTCGGCCTGTGGAAGGGCAAAGCCTGGATCTTCCTGGTGCAGGCCTCGGACAACATCACCGCCGTCCTGGTGGTCTGCCTCGCGATCATCGGCTCCCTGGTCTTCGCCCGCTTCGGCCTGATGCTCCTGCTCTCCGGCATCCACGTCCGCCGGGTCCGCCGCCGCGGCTTCCGCTGGGGAGAGCCGGTCACCGAACCGGTGTCGGTGCTGGTCCCGGCGTACAACGAGGCCAAATGCATCGAGGACACCGTGCGTTCGCTGATCGCCGGTGACCATCCGATCGAGGTCATCGTCATCGACGACGGATCGAGCGACGGCACCGCCCGGATCGTGGAGAACCTCGCCCTGCCGGGCGTCCGCGTCGTCCGCCAGCTCAACGCGGGCAAGCCCGCCGCCCTCAACCGGGGCGTGGCGAACGCCCGGTACGACCTGGTCGTGATGATGGACGGCGACACCGTCTTCGAACCCTCCACGGTCCGCGAACTCGTGCAGCCCTTCGGCGACCACCGGGTCGGCGCGGTCGCCGGCAACGCGAAGGTCGGCAACAAGGACACCCTCATCGGCGCCTGGCAGCACATCGAGTACGTGATGGGCTTCAACCTGGACCGCCGTATGTATGACGTCCTGCAGTGCATGCCCACCATCCCGGGCGCCGTCGGAGCCTTCCGGCGCACGGCCCTGGAACGGGTCGGCGGCATGAGCGACGACACGCTCGCCGAGGACACCGACATCACCATGGCCATCCACCGCGACGGCTGGCGGGTCGTCTACGCCGAGAACGCCCGCGCCTGGACCGAGGCCCCGGAGTCCGTCCAGCAGTTGTGGTCCCAGCGCTACCGCTGGTCGTACGGCACCATGCAGGCGATCTGGAAGCACCGCGGCGCCCTCTTCGACCGGGGCCCCTCGGGCCGCTTCGGCCGGGTCGGACTGCCGCTGGTCTCCCTCTTCATGGTCCTGGCACCGCTGCTGGCCCCGCTGATCGACGTGTTCCTCGTCTACGGGCTGGTCTTCGGCCCCACCGAGAAGACGATCGTGGCCTGGTTCGGCGTCCTCACCATCCAGGCGACCTGCGCCGTCTACTCCTTCATCCTCGACCGCGAGCGGCTGGCCCCGCTCATCTCACTTCCCCTGCAACAGATCCTCTACCGCCAGCTGATGTACGTCGTGCTTCTCCAGTCCTGGATCACCGCCCTCACCGGCGGCCGGCTGCGCTGGCAGAAGCTGCGACGCAAGGGCGGGGTGGCGGCGCCGCCGGACGCGCCCGCTCCCCGCAGGCAGGTCGTGGACGAAAGGCCCGTCGCATGAGCACCACACCCATCCCGGGGGTCCCGCCGGTCCCGCCGGTCACGCAGGACCAGCCCGAGCAGCCGGGGCAGGCAGGGCAGCCGGGGCAGGCAGGGCAGCCGGGGCAGCCGGGGCCGGTCGTGCCCGAGCAGCGGACCGGGACCAAGGCGGCATCCTCCGGCCGTGACCGCTACTTCGACCTGCTGAGAGCCATCGCCCTCTTCCGGGTCGTCTTCTACCACCTGTTCGGCTGGGCCTGGCTGCCGGTGATCTTCCCGTCCATGGGCGTGATGTTCGCCCTGGCCGGCAACCTCATGGCCCGCTCCCTCGGCAAGCGCCCCGCGGTGGAGGTCGTCCGCGGCCGCATGCGCCGACTGCTACCGCCCCTGTGGCTGCTGGGCGCGGTCGGGGTGACGGGCATGCTGCTGGGAGGCTGGGGCCCGGACTCCGAAGGCCATCCGGGCTGGTGGTGGATCCACCTCGGCTACTGGATCCTGCCGCTGAGCGACCCGCCGTACGGCGCGGGAGTGCACGGTATCCACGGGCTCATCGGCGACGAATGGGCCGAGCAGCTGGCCGTGCCGCTGTGGTACATCCGCGCCTACCTCTGGTTCGTCCTGCTGTCGCCGTTCCTGCTGAAGGCTTTGCGCGCGCTGCCCTGGCCGACGATCCTGGCGCCGATCGTCGTGTCCGCGGCCCTGGAGTTCGGCTGGCTCACCGTGCCCAGCTGGCGGATCGACTCGGCCCTCACCGACTTCGGCGCGTTCGGCGCCTGCTGGCTCCTCGGCATGGCCCACCAGGAAGGCATCCTGCAACGCCTGCCCCGCTACGTCGTGCCCTCGCTCGCCCCCGCGGTCGCCTGTCTGGGCCTGTGGTACATGCTCACGCACGGCTTCAAACCGGACCACGACCTCGACGACATCCCCTTCGCCCAGTCCCTGTGGTCCTTCGCCACCGTGCTGCTGCTTCTGCACTTCAGCCCCTCGTGGTCCCAGTGGCCGCGCCCGCTACGCCGCTGGGACCGGCTGGTCACCCTGTTCAACTCCCGCGCGGTGACCATCTACCTGTGGCACAACGTCTGCATCGTCGCCGCCCAGACCCTGTGGGACCACCTGTGGGACGTCCCGCTGCTGGAGGAGCACGCCCCCTGGCTGCTGAACAGCCCCTGGCCCCTCCTGATCGTCATCTGGGCCCTGACCGCCGGCTGCATCGTCTGCTTCGGCTGGATGGAGGACGTGGCCGCCAAGCGAAGGCCACAGCTGTGGCCGGACGGTTCGCAGGGGAAGCGTGCGCGCTCCAGGTCCGGGCCGAGGTCCGGCCCCAGGTCCGGGCCCAAGCCCAGGTCCGGGGCACACCGGGTGTGAGGGAGGGCTGGCATCGACCCTGTCCGGCGGGCTACCGGGATTCATTCGCAGTGCATCGGCCTTCAGGCCGGTGGTGAGGCGAATCTGATGGTGGCGACGCGGAGCGTCGCGGATTCAAGTCCGGCGGAGCCGGGCGGCGCTCACACCGGCCGGTTCTGCTGTTCGATGTACTGCTTGACCACGGTGAGCGGGGCGCCGCCGACGGTTCCGGCGAAGTAGGACCCGGACCAGAGCTTGTTGGCCCGCCAGTAGTGCCGTTCCAGGTCGGGGAACTCTGCTCGCACAAACCCACACCACCACCGACCGCGCCACCCACGCCCGCACCATCCGCACCACAGTGGACGCCACGGTGACACTGGTCCGGCGCCCGAAGAAGACCACCCGCCGCCTGCGCCGCCAACGCCGCACAGAGCACACCCCGCCCCGGCCACGCGGACCCAAGACCACCCGGGGCAAGAGACACCCCACCCCCACCAGGCCCGCCGCCCCTCGTGGCCGAGGCACCCGGCCCGCCGCCGAACAGGCCCCCGGACAGAAGACTTCCCGCCGTATGCCCGATGTGCGTACCGTCCCCGCCACCACCCCCACCACGGGGACAGTCCAGCGTCCGGCGGGGCATGACACCACGACACCAGCCGCCGCATCCGGGCTGGCGTCAGGTCATGGAGTACCCGCACCCCACCGGCCCGGAGAAGACCTTCTTCGATCCAGCCGGGTGCGGCTCTCCCACAGAACCTGTCGGCGGCGCACCCGCGCCGCCGAGCGGACCGGCTTCCACCACCTGCACGCCACCGCAGTCCACCCCCTCACCCCGAGGTTCGGACCACCGGACGGTGACCGCACACGGCCACGCCGCGCCCGAAAAGCCTGGAAACCACAGGCACACACAGAGTTCTAGAGACGCTGCACCAAGAACGAACACCAGGTCGTGCACCGTCTGCCCCCCCCTGGTGCCCAGCGCCTGGCGCCATCCCGAGGCGTGACCACGTCCAGCGCCTGGCGGCGAGCCGCCGGGCGACTCGTGACGCGTAACCGTAGAGTCCCCAAGTGGCATGAAGGCGGGGCGTATACGGCTTGTGGCCCGTGTACCTAGATGGGCTATTTGGTGGGTAGCTACCACCACTTCGGAGCCCTCAATCGTGGCGATGGTCATGATGTGAGGAACGGACTCTTCCGGTTACGTTGTCGTGGTGACTGCCTCTGAGCAACTCCCCCGTGTATCAGACCGGTTGATTGACAGCGACCTTCAGTGATGGGCTCGTAGACCGCTGGTTGTGTGATATTTGCAACAGTGGAGCTTCTCTGACATGCGCATGACCATACATTCGCAAGGGTATGCGCGGTTCGCAACTATTGTGCGATCGTGCGAAAAGAGAAAAGAGTAAGAGGCTGCCGTGACGTCAATCCCAGCATCTCCAGTATCCGACCGGCGCGCGATAATTTCGCTCGTCTCCCGTCTGCGTACAAGTGACGGGCAGGCGAATCCTTTCCCCATCTACGAACAGCTCATGGCGATGGGTGAAATGATTCCGGCACCATGGGGCGGGCATCTGGTCACTTCCTACCAACTCTGCCACCAAATTCTGAGGGACAGGTACTGGAAGGTTCCTGACAGTGGCTGGCGCACCAGTCAGCCCGACGCGAAGCGGTGGAGTGCGTTAGCATCGCAACAGATGGGCGCTTCACTTCCGATGCTGAATCCGCCGCATCACGCGCGAATGCGGAAATCGGTGGGAAATCCATTCAGTCAAAACTCACTGGAGACGCTGCGGCCCTCGATAGAAATAGCGGTCGAACGCCTGCTGGATCGGTTCGTCGATGAACTGCATCAAGGGCCATCGGATTTCTGCACTATTGTCAGCGAAGAGCTGCCGGTTATCGCCGTCGGTAGATGGATGGGCTTACCCTCGTCCGATTACAGCCTCTTGCGCTCTCTTACTCACGGCCAAGTGCACACCCAGGAGTTATTCCCGACTCCGACTCAGCTCATTCAATCCGACGCCGCGACAGCCGAACTGCGCCAGTACTTCGCCGAGCTTATCCAGGAACGCCGAAGGGTACTTGGGGAAGATCTGATTTCTTCCTGGCTCCGCACCTGGGACGCACTCGAACCCGACCAGGACAGCGCTGACCAAGCAGTGCACTCCCTCGCACTCTTCATGATCTTGGCGGCACTGGGAACAACCTCGCACGTACTCTCCAGCACCGCCCGGCTGCTGTTCGACGACTCCCACCACATGGACTGGCTGCGTTGTCATCCTGAGCACATACCCGACGCGATCGAGGAAGTGCTGCGCTACGACCCGCCCATACACATGATCAGCCGGGTGGCGCCTGAAGACACGGAGCTCGGCGGAGTGCTCGTGCGGGAGGGCGAGATGGTCCAGCTCATGATCGGTGCAGCTCAGCACGACCCGGTCCAGTACGCCGATCCCCAGACCTTCGACATTCGCCGCAGGCCCCCCCACCTCGGCTTCGGCGCAGGCATCCACTACTGCCTCGGCAATGCCTTGGCCCGGCTGGAAGCGACAGCCGTGCTCGCCTCGTTGCTCAGACGGTCCACCCGCCTCTGCATCAGCGCCCCTCCACGTTGGGCACCACGAGTGGCCTTCCGTCACATGACCTCACTGCAATTTGCCCTCGCCTGAACAGCCACCATCGAGCACCTCGGAAAGTCGAAGAAGGACATGCTGAAAGATTTCAAGACCCTCCTCGTGGCACTCGACGGCCACATCCTCACAGTGCAGCTGAACACCCCGGAGGCTGGCAACGCCATATCCGGAGGGGTCCTGGACGAACTGCTCGTCGTGCTGGGTGAAGCAGAAGACGACCCCAACATTCGAGTGATGGTGCTCTCCGGCGCAGGGGACAACTTCTGCCTGGGAGGAGACCGCAGTGAGTTCTCTTCACTCCTCACCGAGGACCCCTCGGGAGGGGCACTTCGGGCACTCGCCCACAAAGCACGTCGTGTGTGTCACGCCCTCGCGACCACTGAGACTGTGACCATCGCAAAATTACACGGCGGGGTCGTCGGGGCAGGCGTCGGGCTCGCGGTGCTCTGCGATCTGCGGGTCGGGGCGGACAACTGCCGCTTCCGACTGCCTGAACTCGGCCTGGGAGTCCCCCCAGCATGGGGCGGTATCTTGCCTCGCCTGCTTGACGAAGTGGGGGCGGCCAAGGTCCGTGAACTGGTCCTGACAGCCGACGAATTCGACGCTGCGGTCGGACGCGAGCTGTCCATCCTGCACAAGGTCGTCCCTTCGGACCAGTTGGACACAACTGTCAGTCGCTGGACCAAGCCACTTGTCCGCCGTGATCCGGCCGCGCTGCGAACCGCGAAGGCCATGCTGAATGCCAACACCCGCCCCACCAATGGTGGCCTCTTCGATGCCGATCTGCTGACGGCAGCAGTGACGAAGAAGTTGACACGCCGGTAGGGGCAATGCCGGTGGGGATGCCTCGGTAACGAGGCATCCCGCGGCGGGTTGAAGCTGGCGCCCTTCGTGGGCTGTGGGCCTCGGCCGCTGACCCGCCAGCATGACCGGGCCTTCAACAGTCCACTGAGGGCGACGAAGGCTCAGTGCGTCGCGTCCGAGGCCAGTACCTTGTTCAGCTGTTCGACGGCAACCGGCGATTCACGCTGGAAGGCGGCGAGGTCAAGGCCGTCGTCGCCCTTGACGGTGAGCAGAGCGCGGTCGCCGACGGCCATGACGACGACGTGGCCTGATCCGCAGCGGACGACCACCTCGCGGAGCACTCCTACGCCGGTGGTGTCGGCCATCCGGCGACCGATGCCGAGGGTCGCGGCGGCGAGGGCGGCGACGGATTCCGGGTGCACCGTGTCCGCGTCGGCGACGACGAGGAGGCCGTCCACGGTGGACAGGACGCTCTCGGAGACCCCCATCACCCGTTCGCGCAGCGAGGTCAGAATGTCGGTCAGGGAATCAGGGGGTAGGGTTTCGGTCATTTGACGTGCTCCTTGTTCCGGGCATATGCCGGTACCTGTATGGTTCAAACGGGCTCACGGAGTCAGTCGGACTCCGGGAGAGCCTGCAGAGCTTCGCGGACACGCCGCAGCGTTTCGACCGATGGTTGATCGGCTGACAAATCCTCGGCCGACAGCATGGAAAAGAGAGCAGACGAGGGTGCGGGCGCCATCGCGGGCCGGGGCTCGGCCTCGTTCCGGGGGATCATGCGATCCGCTGCCGCACCGCGGGGTAGCGGTCGGCGGACCGGTAGCGCAATCCGTGCGGGCAGGGAACCGGGGTCCGCGTCCGGCGTGGGGCGTGCGTCCGTCGTTGCTTGTTCTTGGTCCTGCGGTGTCGTTGCTTGTTCTTGAAGTTTCGTAGCCTTGACCGTTTCCTGCCCTTTGAGGGCCTTGGTCTCTTTCTGACTGCGCGTAGGGGCTCGTTGGGAACGGGCACCGGTGGTCCGCTGCCGGGACTTCGCCGCCCGGTCGTCGTCCCGACTCACTACCCACCCATCTGCACGCCGTCGGCCCCGGGGAATCCGCCCCCGGGTCTGCGCTTGGGCAGGGGCACCGCCTTCGGTGCCGGTGCCTCGGTGGAGGGGTCCGTCCGCGGTGCGCGGGGGGCGGTGCTCGGTCGGCCGTCAGGGGCGGCCGTGGTGTCCCACCGGACGAGGTTGAGCGCCTCCAGCCGCATGACGTCCAGCATGACCGCGTACAGTCCGCGCCCCAGCTTGAAGGCGATGTCACGCGGTGTACGGCGTCCGTTGACACTGTCGAGGATGTCCTGGTGCCGACGGGCGGGCCCGTCGGACCGATGAGGGCCCGATCCCGTGACCACCGTGGGACGGACACGAGTCAGTTCGCTCGGCGCACCCCATGAACGGGACAGCAGCGTCATGCGCCGGGAGGTCTCCTCGGCCAGCTGTCGCGGCTCCACGCCCGGCTCGGCGACGAGCGCCGGCTCACGGTCGGACAGCTCCCAACGGCCAAGGGCACTCAGGGCCATGGCAAACGCGCCGTCGAACACGGCCGCGGCGCAGACAACCTCCAGTTCGGCGGCGCCGATCAGTCCGGCGGCCACGAGGTGTCCGCCCAGCCGGTCCGCGTCGGGCTCCGCGGCGCACGCGGCCAGCCAGGCCTCGTCACTGATCCGGCCCAAGGTGAGCAGTGTCGACGTGACGGTCGGCGCGCCCGGTGTCTCGATCGCGCCCACCAGCCCGTTCCGCAGGTGAATCGTTCCTCCTGGGTGACCGGAGACACGCACTGTTCCGCTGAAGCCCTCCTCGCGGAGGCCCAGCAGGAGCGCGGGCACATTGCGTGCCGAGGGCGCCTTCACGCCAGCACCTCTCCGGCCCGGTCGCCCAGACTCCGCAGCGTCAGCGCCACATTGGCCCGGTCCCGGTCGAGTCCCACCGTCAGCAGCAGGGGATCACCCGCCGGCCGCGCCACGGCGAAGAGCACCTGTTGGCGCTTCGTGCTGGTCGTCACCACGCTCTCCAACTCTCCCTCGGCCCCCGCCGCGCCCAGTCGCTCGGCGATGAGAGCGGCCAGTTCGGAGGCTTCCGCCCGGTCCTCCGCCTCGGCGATGTCTCCCGCGACGCCGTAGGTCAGGCCGGTGACCGCGTCGACGAGAGCGACGCCGGTGACCCCGGGTGAGTCGAGGAGCCGGTGCAGGGAAGCCTGCAGCGCCGTTGTCGTTTCCCGCATTCGCCCTCCCACTCCCTCCGTCGCACAGTACTTTGAACGTCAACTTCCACAACATGCAAAGAGTTGACGTTTTGTGACCCTCGGGTCACGCATGTTCGATCGTAGATGGCCGGATAGCGGCCGGTCAGCAGCACTGAAGAATTGAGGCAACAACATGAGCATCGAGATCGCGCTCAAGGAAGCCATGGCCATCGAAGGCGCGCTCGGCGTCGCCCTCGTCGACTACGAGAGCGGCATGGCGCTCGGCGTACTCGGAGGCGGCCAGGGCCTCGACCTCGAACTCGCGGCGGCGGGAAACACCGAGGTCGTACGCTCCAAGATGCGCACGCTCGCCTCGCTGGACATGAACGAGGTGATCGAGGACATCCTGATCACACTGGGCAAGCAGTACCACCTGATCCGGCCACTCGGCAGCAGCAAGGGGTCCCTCTTCCTCTACCTGGCGCTCGACCGGGGCCGCAGCAACCTGGCCCTCGCCCGGCACGGCCTGAAGCGGATCGAGGCCGGCCTGGACGTCTGAACGGCCCCACCCGGCCACGCACGCACACCACGGTCCGGGATCGGGTCTGTACGCTCACCGGTGTAATTGATGATCATGGAAGAGACATCAAGTGACTGACACCGTGACCGAGTTCGTGGCCGCGGTTGCTGTCCTCTTGCAGTTGCGATTTCGGGGTTCTTCGAGTCGCGTATATGGACGGTGGTGAAGGGGGTGGCTATCTCGACACAGTTCGAGCCGTCACCGCCGTAGGTGTGGACGTACGCCCTCCGCCTGCCCCATGACCCCCGCGCGGCACGGGTCGCACGTATGACCGTGCGGGCCGCGCTCGACGGGCACGGTGGGTGCGGTGAGTGCGAAGTCGCGGACAACGCCGAGTTGTTGACGTCCGAGCTGGTCACCAATGCCTACCGGCACACGAAGGGGCCGGCCTCGCTGCGGCTGACCTCACTGGGAGGCGGGCGGTTGCGGGTCGGGGTGTGGGACAGCCATCCGCACGTCCCCGCACCCTTCGGTGAGCCTCCCTGGGATCACGTCTCGCCTGTTCCCGCGGATGCCGAGGGGGGTCGCGGGCTGTACCTCGTGGAGCGTTACGCGGATGTCTGGGGTGGCTGGCCACTCGGGGAGGGGCTGCTCGGGCTGGGTGCCGGCGGGAAGTTGCTGTGGTTCGAGGTGGGCGGTCGGCGGGGTGCCGGGTGGGTGGTCGCGACCCCGCGGGCTCGGCATGCGTAAGGCCGACGGGACCAGAACGGTCCGGGCGGCCTCCGGGGTGGCGGGCGCGGCGTCAGGCGGGAGCACACATGTCGGCGTACGCAACGGACCGCGTACGCCGACCGAGGGGCTCAGTCGCGCGTGAGCCACCGGACCAGGACGCCGGCCGCGGTGATCAGGACGGCGAGGACGACCGCGATCGCGATCTTCGTACCGGTATCCATGACGCCGAACATCTGGGTCTCCTTATGAAGGGGAAAATATGAAGGGGAAACGGGGGAACGGGTCGAGATGAGGAGGAACGTGGTCGAGTCGGTCGTGCGGGTCCGGACTTCTCGGGGCTCCTCAGGGCTCCTCAGGGCTTCCGGAGGATGATCCGGGGCGGTAGCTGAGCAGGTCTCCCGGCTGGCACTGCAGGACTTCGCAGATCCGGGTGAGGGTGGTGAACCGGATCGCCTTGGCGCGTCCGTTCTTGAGCACGGACAGATTGACGTTGGTCACGCCGACGCGGTGGGCGAGTTCTGTGAGGGTCATGCCGTGCTCGCTGAGGAGCTTGTCGAGATGTACCTCGATGTCATGGCCCTCGTGGTCGTCGGCGCCCATCAGACGACCCCTTCGAGGTCCTCGCGCATGGACGTGCCCGCGCGGGTGATCCGCGCGAAGGTCAGCAGGCCGAGACCGGTCAGTACGGCCAGGTAGGGAGGCGTCCACAAGTTCAGCCAGGTTCCGGCCGTGAAGTCCGCGGTCTTGGCCAGTGCCGCGAGCAGAGCTGCTTCGGCGTTGGCCTCGACGATCGCGGCGACCAGGCTCCCGGCGAGCAGCCACCAGCCGAGCAGGCGGAGCCGGGATGCCGTCCGCACTGTGTAGACACCGCCCCGCGCCGCTCCCTGCAGGAGTCGGTGCAACAGGAAGAGGCCGCTGATCAGCAGCAGCGTCGACGGCAGTTCGCCGAGCTCGTTCAGGAAGCGCAGCTGCGTGTCGGGTGCCTCGGCGCAGTAGCGGGGGATCGAGTCGACCTCCACCCCGTTCTCGGGGATGAAGGCGCGGGCGGTGACCGAGCTGGTGGTCGACTCGTCGGCGACGCAGATCTCGGGGTTCGCCCAATTGCCGTGGACGACCGAGAGGATGAGCCCTGCCGTCAGGAAGGCCAGCAGGATGCGCAGAACGACGGACACGACCGTGGCCATGGGTTCGAGCATCTTCCGGTCTTCGGTCATGGTTCCCCGCCTTGCTTATCGTTTATCGATGCTATCGATAAACGATAAGCAAGGAAGGTGCGTGAAGCAACCCCGGTGACCTGCCCTTCTGTTATGACAGTTTTTGCTCATATATGAAACGATTCGCATGAGGTTCCGAAACCTCTCATCCCGCCTCCACTGTCGGTGAGAGCAAAGTTCCCTTCCGGTCACCCAGAGCCACAGGTCCGGAAACGCGCCCTCCCTACCTTCGGGACTCATCACCGCTCAGCACCCGAAAAGCACCACCGAGTCCCGGAGCACCGTGGAGGCGTCATGACAGCCCCGAGCACAGCCCCCGCATCCCCAGGCAGGGGCGGCCGCTGGATCCAGCAGTGGGATCCGGAGGACGAGACCTTCTGGAAGGAGACCGGAGAGAAGGTCGCCAAGCGCAACCTCCTCTTCTCCGTCCTCTCCGAGCACATCGGGTTCTCGATCTGGACCCTGTGGTCCGTGCTCGTGCTCTTCATGGGCCCGGAGTACGGGCTCACCCCGGCGGACAAGTTCCTGCTGACGTCGATGGTCACGCTGGTCGGCGCGGTCGTCCGGGTGCCGTACACCTTCGCTGTCGCGATCTTCGGCGGGCGGAACTGGACGATCATCTCCGCGAGCCTGCTGCTCATCCCGACCATCGCCGCGTTCACGGTGATGAAGCCGGGGACCTCCTTCAACACGTTCCTGTTGATCGGCCTGCTGGCCGGTATCGGCGGCGGTAACTTCGCCTCGTCCATGACCAACATCAACGCCTTCTTCCCCCTCCGTAAGAAGGGGTGGGCGCTCGGTCTGAACGCGGGCGGCGGCAACATCGGCGTCCCGGTCATCCAGCTCGCCGCCCTCGCGATCATCGGCGCCGGCGGCGGACCCCGTGTGCTGCTCGGGATCTACATCCCGCTCATCGTCGTCGCCGCCGTCCTCGCCGCGCTCTGCATGGACAACATCGAGAACGTGAAGAACGACACCGGAGCCGCCAAGGACGCCGCGAAGGACGGGCACACCTGGATCATGGCCTTCCTCTACGTCGGTACCTTCGGCTCGTTCATCGGCTACAGCTTCGCCTTCGGGCAGGTGCTGCAGAACCAGTTCGGCCGGACCCCGCTGGAGGCGGCGTACGTCACCTTCATCGGCCCGCTGCTCGGGTCGCTGATCCGTCCGGTGGGCGGCGCGCTGGCCGACAAGTACGGCGGCGCGAAGATCACGCTGTACAACTACGTCGGCATGGGTGTGGCGACCGCGGTCCTCATCGCCGCCAGCATGCAGAAGTCGCTGGGACTGTTCACCGTCGCGTTCGTGGTGCTGTTCGTCCTCAGCGGCCTCGGCAACGGCTCGACGTACAAGATGATCCCCGGCATCTTCCAGACGAAGGCCGTGGCCAAGGGGCTGGAGGGCGAGGCGGCCGCCGCTTACGGGCGTCGTCTCTCCGGTGCCTCCATGGGTCTGATCGGCGCGGTCGGCGCGCTCGGCGGCGTCGGCATCAACCTCGCCTTCCGGCAGTCCTTCCTCTCCTACGGCTCCGGCACCGGCGCGTTCGTCGCCTTCCTCGCCTTCTACGCGGCCTGCTTCGTGGTCACCTGGGCCGTATACCTTCGCCGCTCGGCCGCCAAGGACACGGCCACGGCGGCCACAGAGGCGAAGCCACAGCTCAACTACGCCGAGGTGTGACGTAACACTGGCGTCACGCAGCCGAACCGAGCCTGTCACGTGCCGTTGACAGGCTCGCTCGGCATGCAGGTGCCATCACCTTGTGGGTAGGTGCAAACGACTCCGGGACGAGAAGTTATGTACGAGGAACAGCAGGGACCGGTCAACGGCCCCCTCGCGGGCTTCACCGTGGGAGTGACCGCGGCGCGTCGGGCCGACGAGCTGGGCGTACTGCTCCAGCGACGCGGAGCCGCCGTTCTGCACGCCCCCGCGCTGCGCATCGTGCAGCTCGCCGACGACAGTGAGCTGCTCGCGGCGACCAAGAAGGTCATCGACCAGAAGCCGGACATCGTGGTCGCCACCACCGCGATCGGTTTCCGGGGCTGGATCGAGGCCGCCGACGGCTGGGGCCTCGGTGAGGACCTGCTGGCCCGCCTGCGCGGGGTGGAACTGCTCGCCCGCGGCCCCAAGGTCAAGGGCGCGGTGCGCGCCGCGGGGCTCACCGAGGAGTGGTCGCCGTCCTCCGAGTCCATGGCCGAGGTGCTCGACCGGCTGCTGGAGGAGGGCGTCGAGGGCCGCCGTATCGCCATACAGCTGCACGGTGAGCCGCTGCCCGGGTTCGTGGAGTCGCTGCGGGCCGGGGGAGCGGAGGTGCTCGGGGTGCCGGTGTACCGGTGGATGCCGCCGGAGGACATCGGGCCGGTGGACCGGCTGCTGGACGCGACCGTCTCGCGCGGCGTGGACGCGCTCACCTTCACCAGCGCGCCCGCCGCCGCCTCGCTGCTGTCCCGGGCCGAGGAGCGCGGACTGCTGGCCGAACTGCTCGCCGCCCTCCACCACGACGTGCTTCCGGCCTGTGTCGGCCCGGTGACCGCGCTGCCGCTCCAGGCCCGGGGCGTCGACACGGTCTCGCCGGAGCGCTTCCGGCTCGGTCCCCTCGTCCAGGTGCTGTGCAAGGAACTGCCGGGGCGGGCGCGGACCCTGCCGATCGCCGGGCACCGGGTGGAGATCCGGGGGCACGCGGTGCTGGTGGACGGGGAGCTGAAGCCCGTACCCCCGGCCGGGATGTCCCTGCTGCGGAGCCTGGCCCGGCGGCCCGGGTGGGTGGTGGCCCGCTCGGAGCTGCTGCGGGCGCTGCCGGGGGCGGGCCGGGACGAGCATGCCGTGGAGACGGCGATGGCGCGTCTGCGTACGGCACTGGGGGCGCCGAAGCTGATCCAGACGGTGGTGAAGCGGGGGTACCGGCTGGCGTTGGATCCGTCGGCGTCGGACGCGAAGTACTGACGAGTGAGGTAGGCGCCCCTCGCGGGTGGGGGCGTTCCTGGGCCCTTCCGGACCGCCGGGTCCCTGGCCCCCGCTCCCCCCGGACCGCGGGGTCCCTCCCCGGGCCCTCAAGTCCTCAGGCCTACGCCCCGCCCCCGACTCGGCCGGCCGAAAGGTGATCGCCCGACCGACGCGCGCTGCGACCGGTCACCGGTCCCACCGGTCCCACCGGTCTCACCGGTCTCACCGGTCCCACCGGTCCCACGGGACCTACGGTCCCCTGGACCCTCGAACTGCTCCCCTGCCGTATCGGCTTCGCCTCCCGCCGGTTCGAGGGGTTCCGGCCGGAGGATCGGGCAGGCACTGTGTGAGGGGAACGGTTCCCCACCGGGGTGACCTCTAGGCGGTGACAGGCACATGGCAGTGGGCATGGCCACGGACGCGTATGAGCTGCGGTTCGACGCCGGACGGATCTGTCTGGATCTCCTCGCGACCACCCACCCCGCCGAGCGCCTCGGCTCCGTTGCGGTGCTGCGCGTCTGGATCGCCGGGTCGGGACTCGTCCCACCGGGCACCCCGCTGGCGCACGCCGACCCCACCTGGCTGGCCGGATTCCGTGAACTGCGGTGTCGTATCGGCCAGTTGGTGCCCGGAGGGCTGGCCCCGGAGGGACGGCCGTACGATCTCGCGCTGGCCCAGGTCAACGAACTGGCCCGCGCCGCGCCCCCGGCCCCGCGTGCCGTACCCGGTGCGGACGGCACCCTGGTGCGGGAGTTGGCCGGCCCCCCGGAGTGCGCGGCGCTGCTCGGAGCGGTCGCGCGGGATGTTGTGGAACTGCTCACCGATCCGGTCGCGCGCGCGGGCCTGCGGCAGTGCGAAGGGGACAGCTGTCCCCTCGTCTACCTCGACACCTCGCGGGGGCGCAGGAGGCGCTGGTGCTCCAGTGAGGTCTGCGGGAACCGCGAAAGAGTGGCTCGGCACCGTCGTCGGACGGCCCTCACTCGCGCTTGAGACGGCCCTCACTCGCGCTTGAGGCGGGGTTCACCCGTGCCTGAGGCGGCACTCACCCGCGCCTGAGGCGGGGTTCACTCACGTCTGAAACGGGGTCCACCCGCGCCTGAGGCGGCGTTATGTCCCTTGTGTGGAGCGGCGATAGACGTGATTTCGGTTACACCTCGTTTATTGACTCAACCTCAGAGGTGGCTGGCTTGAACTTGCCGTTGTGGTGGATATGTAAAGATCGCGCAGTGGGAATGTGCGGTCATGTCCCGGCTCGTCACGACACTCGCAAGAAAACTGTCGCCCCACTTTGAACACTCAACTTGTCGGCTGCGTACTTGTGATCGAGCGACCGACTGGGGGAACCCCGGGACATCGGAGGTGGGCGTGCGCAAGGATTCTGTCGTGGCCAATGAACGTGGATCGAGGGCCCGACATCGCATGTCCCAGCCCTCGGAGCCTGATGAGGAGCTGATGCGTGCCCTGTACAGGGAACACGCCGGACCCCTCCTTGCGTATGTCCTTCGTCTGGTTGCCGGCGACCGGCAGAGAGCCGAGGACGTCGTGCAGGAGACACTCATCCGTGCCTGGAAGAACGCCGGTCAGCTCAATCGAGCGACCGGATCGGTACGCCCCTGGCTGGTGACGGTCGCCCGGCGCATCGTCATCGACGGCCACCGCAGTCGGCAAGCCCGGCCGCAGGAGGTCGATCCGTCGCCGCTGGAGGTCATCCCCGCGGAGGACGAGATCGACAAGGCGCTGTGGCTGATGACGTTGTCCGACGCTCTCGACGACCTGACCCCGGCCCACCGGGAAGTGCTCGTCGAGACGTACTTCAAGGGGCGTACCGTCAACGAGGCGGCCGAGACCCTGGGGATACCCAGCGGCACTGTGCGCTCAAGGGTTTTCTATGCCCTGCGGTCGATGAAGCTGGCACTGGAGGAGCGGGGGGTGACGGCGTGATGAGTGTGTACGGAGGATCACAGGGATTCGGTACGGGTGGTGCGGGTATGTCTGGCCCCATGATGGGATCTCCGGGCCCGAACGAGCACGAAACCGTCGGTGCTTATGCCCTCGGGCTCCTCGACGATGCCGAAGCAACCGCTTTCGAGGCCCATCTCGCCACCTGCGAATGGTGCGCCCAACAGCTCGACGAGCTCGCCGGGATGGAGCCGATGCTGGCCGCCCTCGCGGACCTGCCGGCCGCCTCCGGCACTCCCGCGATCGGCGAGTCGCTGTCCGCGAAGCCCAGCCCGCGGCTGGTGAACAACCTCGTCGACGAGGTCTCCGAGCGCCGGGCCCAGAAGCGCCGCAAGAGCTTCTACATGGTGGCGGCCGCGGCCGCGCTGATCATCGGCGGCCCGATCGTGGCCATGGCGACGAGCGGCGGATCCTCGGGCGGCACCAGTGGGGGCGGCAACCAGACCCTCGCGGCGAACCCCGCCAAGGACCTCTTCGACAACACGGTGGCCAAGGACAAGGTTTCGGCCACCGACGCCACGACGAAGGTCAGTGCGACCGTCGCCCTGCAGAAGAAGCTCTGGGGCATCTCCTCGATCCTCGAGCTCAAGGGCGTCAAGGGTCCGCTGAAGTGCACCCTGATCTTCGTCGGGAAGAACGGCGAGCGTGAGACGGCCGCCTCCTGGTCCGTCCCGGCTCCGGGCTACGGCCTCCCCGACGCCACCACCGAGCAGGCCAAGAGCCCGCTCTACATCAACGGCGGCGTGTCCATGGACACCAGCGAGCTCGACCACATCGAGGTCATGACGTTCGACGGGAAGAAGCTCGTCAACGTCGACGTGTGAATCCACTGAGAGTGGGCGCATAGCTTCCCGGGCCCTCCTTCGCGTACGGTTGACGGCTTCCCAGCACGTCAGAAGGGGGCTCGGTGGCCGCTCAGGCTCAGCAGGAAACCGCGGTTCGCGTTTCCGCACAGGACTCCGTCCAGGATTCCGTGCGGGAGCGCGAGATCAGCGTCGAACAGGAACACCTGGACCGCGTGTACCAGCGGCTTGAGGAGAAGATCCACGAGGCCGAGTTCCTCATGAACGACGCGGCCAAACGGGGCCAGGTCGGCACGCCGGGCGCGCTCGCGGAGCGGGACGCCCAGGTCTTCCGGGCGGGCATTCATCTGAACAGGTTGAACAACGAGTTCGAGGACTTCCTCTTCGGCCGGATCGACCTGCTCCCCGGCATGGACGGCAAGAAGGGACCCGACGGCGCGTACACCGCCGTGGAGCCCGCCGACGGCGCGGTGCGGGAGGACAACACGGCAGACATCGCCGAGACCCTCCACATCGGCCGCATCGGGGTCCTCGACTCCGACTACGCTCCGCTGGTCATCGATTGGCGGGCTCCCGCCGCCGCCCCGTTCTACCGCTCCACCCCGGTCGATCCGGGCCGGGTCGTGCGCCGGCGGGTGATCCGCTCCAAGGGCCGCAAGGTCCTCGGCGTGGAGGACGACCTGATGCGCCCCGAGCTGAAGGCGTTCCTCGGCGGGCACGAACTCCCGGTCATCGGCGACGGCGCCCTGATGGCCGCCCTCGGCCAGGCCCGCACCCACACCATGCGGGACATCGTCGCCTCCATCCAGGCCGAGCAGGACCTGGTGATCCGCGCACCCGCCGCCTCCGTGACCTACGTCGAGGGCGGCCCCGGCACCGGCAAGACCGCCGTCGCCCTGCACCGGGCCGCCTACCTCCTCTACCAGGACCGGCGCCGGTACGCGGGCGGCATCCTCATCGTCTCCCCGACCCCGCTGCTCGTGGCGTACACGGAAGGCGTGCTGCCCTCCCTCGGCGAGGAAGGGCAGGTCGCCATCCGGGCGATCGGCTCACTCGCCGACGAAGCGGCCGGCGCCGAGGCCACGCTGTACGACTCCCCGGCCACGGCCCGCGCCAAGGGCTCCTACCGCATGCTGAAGGTGCTGCGGAAGGCCGCCCGCGGGGCCCTGGAGCTGGGTCCCGGCGGCGCGGGTCCCGGCACTGCGGGAGGCAGGGACGCCGACCCGCGCCCGGGCGCCTCCGGCCGCCCCGCTTCCGGCCGCCCCGTTTCCGGTCAGCTCGCCTTCGGTCAGCTCGCCTTCGGCGACGAGAGCGACGAGAGCGACCAGAGTGATGAGAGCGACCAGAGCGACGAGGGCCGCGAGCCCGGCGAGAGCGGTCAGCGCACCCCGGTGGCGCCGCAAGCCACCGCCGGCCCGCCGACCCGGCTCAGAGTCGTCGCCTTCAACCGGCGGCTGGAGCTGGAGGCCGCTGAGCTGGACCGTATCCGGCAGAGCGTCCTCGGTGGCAACGCCCCCGTGAACCTTCTGCGCCCCCGCGCCCGCAAGCTGCTTCTGGACGCCCTGTGGACGCGGTCCGGCGCGAACGGCCGGCACACCGACCCGGAGCTGGCCGCCGAGCTGCGCTCCTCCTTCGACGAGGACGTCAGCTCCGAGGACAGCTTCCTCGAGTTCCTCGACGCCTGGTGGCCGGAGCTGACCCCGAGAGCCGTCCTGGACGCCATGGCCGACGAGCGGCGGCTGGGCCGCTGGGCCCGGCGGATCCTCAACCCCGGCGAGGTCCGCAAGGTTGCCCGTTCCCTGCGCCGCGAAGGCTTCACCGTGCACGACATCGCCCTGCTCGACGAGCTCCAGGCGATCCTCGGTGCCCCCGCCCGCCCCCGCCGCAAGCGCGAGGCGGACCCGCTCGACCAGCTCACCGGCCTGGAGGAGCTGATGCCGGTGCGCGAGGAGACCCAGCGCGAGCGGGCCGAGCGGCTCGCCCAGGAGCGCACCGAGTACGCCCACGTCATCGTCGACGAGGCCCAGGACGTCACGCCGATGCAGTGGCGCATGCTCGGCCGCCGTGGCCGGCACGCCACCTGGACGGTCGTCGGGGACCCGGCCCAGTCCTCCTGGTCCGACCCCGACGAGGCGGCCCAGGCCCGCGACGAGGCCCTCGGTACCCGCCCGCGCCGTCGCTTCCAGCTCACGGTGAACTACCGCAACCCGGCCGAGATCGCCGAGCTGGCCGCGAAGGTGCTGGCGCTGGCCATGCCGGGTATGGCGTCCCCGTCGGCGGTCCGCTCCACCGGCGTACAGCCGCGTTTTGTGGCAACGAACGCCACGAACGCAACAAACAGGGGACACAGCGCCGGCGTACGGGACTCCCTGGCCCAGACCGTCCGCTCCGAGGCCGCCCACCTGCTCGACCGGGTGGACGGCACGGTCGGCGTCGTCGTCGCCATGAACCGCCGCGAGGAGGCCAGGCGCTGGCTGGCCGGACTCGGTGACCGGGTGGTGGCGCTCGGCAGCCTGGAGGCGAAGGGCCTGGAGTACGACGCCACGGTCGTCGTCTCCCCGGCGGAGATCGCGGACGAGTCACCGGCGGGACTTCGGGTGCTGTACGTGGCCCTGACCCGGGCGACGCAGCAGCTCACGGTGGTGTCGGGGGAGCGGGACGCCCCGGATGTGGACGGTGTGCCGGACCTGCTGAGGGACTGATTTCGGTGAACTCCCCGGACGGGAATTGCCTTCGGGCATCCGTTTGTTAGCCTGGACGTGGCACCGGCCCGATCCAAGCCCCCGGGCCCAACCTTCGTCGCTACGAGCGACCACTTGCCGCGAGGCGAGCATGGCGGGTCGGTGCCACTGAACGTCGGGGAGGCCCACGTCACCGAGTGACGTGGGCCTCTTTTTCTTGTGATCACCTGGCGAACAAAACGTTCGCAATCCCACCCGGCTAACGTCTACCCGGCGGTAGGTGCGACGATCGGACCGCATCCAGCGTCACCCGGTGAAAGCAGAGGAAGTCGGCCATGGCAACGGCGCCCAGCGTCTCCTACTCGATGACGGTCCGGCTGGAGGTGCCCGCGAGCGGAACCGCGGTCTCCCTGCTCACCGGAGCCGTCGAGTCCCACGGAGGCTCGGTGACCGGCCTCGACGTCACCGCGTCCGGCCACGAGAAGCTGCGCATCGACGTCACCATCGCGGCCACCTCGACCGCGCACGCCGAAGAGATCGTCGAGCAACTGCGCGGCATCGAGGGCGTCATCCTCGGCAAGGTCTCCGACCGTACGTTCCTCATGCACCTCGGCGGCAAGATCGAGATGCAGTCCAAACATCCCATCCGCAACCGTGACGACCTCTCGATGATCTACACGCCGGGTGTCGCCCGCGTCTGCATGGCCATCGCCGAGAACCCCGAGGACGCCCGCCGCCTCACCATCAAGCGCAACTCCGTTGCGGTCGTGACGGACGGTTCGGCCGTGCTGGGCCTGGGCAACATCGGCCCGATGGCCGCCCTCCCGGTCATGGAGGGCAAGGCGGCCCTCTTCAAGCGCTTCGCCGGCATCGACGCCTGGCCGATCTGCCTGGACACCCAGGACACCGACGCGATCGTCGAGATCGTCAAGGCGATCGCCCCGGGCTTCGCCGGCATCAACCTCGAGGACATCTCGGCCCCGCGCTGCTTCGAGATCGAGGCGCGGCTGCGCGAGGCCCTCGACATCCCCGTCTTCCACGACGACCAGCACGGTACGGCGATCGTCGTCCTCGCCGCGCTCACGAACGCACTTCGCGTGGCGGGCAAGGCAATTGAGAACATCCGGGTCGTCATGTCCGGTGCCGGTGCGGCCGGTACGGCCATCCTCAAGCTGCTGATCGCGGCGGGCGTGAAGAACGCGGTCGTCGCCGACATCCACGGCGTCGTGCACGCCGGCCGTGAGGACCTCGTCGACGCCGCCCCCGGCTCGGCGCTGCGCTGGATCGCCGACAACACCAACCCCGAGGGCCTCACCGGCACCCTGAAGGAGGCCGTGCGCGACGCGGACGTCTTCATCGGCGTCTCGGCCCCGAACGTCCTCGACGGCAACGACGTGGCCGCCATGGCCAACGACGCCATCGTGTTCGCGCTCGCGAACCCGGACCCCGAGGTGGATCCGGCGATCGCCCGCCTGACGGCGGCGGTTGTGGCCACCGGCCGCTCCGACTTCCCGAACCAGATCAACAACGTGCTGGTCTTCCCGGGCGTCTTCCGCGGTCTGCTGGACGCGCAGTCCCGCACGGTCAACACCGAGATGATGATCGCCGCCGCGAAGGCGCTGGCGGACGTGGTGACCGAGGACGAGCTGAACGCGAACTACATCGTCCCGAGCGTCTTCAACGAGAAGGTCGCGGGCGCGGTCGCCGGGGCGGTGCGGGAAGCCGCGAAGGCGGCAGGCGTAGCCTCGTAGGAGGCTGTGAGGATTACCACGGTGGGCTTGATATCGGCGCGTCGTGGAACCCGGGTTCCACGGCCGCCGTTTATCGTGGCGGCCAGGCTCGGTCCCTCTTTTCGTGTGACTCCCTCGGGTGTTTACACGTTTCCAACGGGTGCCGGATTGGCTTTCCCGCCGCAGGTAGGGGCAGGATGCGTCCCTGGGCGCGAGGGCATCGGCTTCACAGCGCCCAACATGCGGCTCCGCCGCGTGGCACGCCTCAATGGCAAGAAGAACACAGGAGTAACAACATGAACCGCAGTGAGCTGGTGGCCGCGCTGGCCGACCGCGCCGAGGTGACTCGCAAGGACGCCGACGCCGTTCTGGCCGCGTTCGCCGAGACCGTCGGTGAGATCGTCGCCAAGGGCGACGAGAAGGTCACCATCCCCGGCTTCCTGACTTTCGAGCGCACCCTCCGTGCCGCTCGTACCGCGCGCAACCCGCAGACCGGTGACCCGATCCAGATCCCGGAGGGCTACAGCGTCAAGGTCTCGGCGGGCTCGAAGCTCAAGGAAGCCGCCAAGGGCAAGTAAGCCTTCACGTACGCGACAGAACTGCGTACGAGGCCCAGTAACGCCAATGGGGCGGCCCCCTCACCGGGGGCCGCCCCATCGTCGTACGCAAAGGGCGTGTTGCCCTTTGTCTTACCCGAGTGCCTTGCCCGGCAGCTCCACCTTCGCGCCCAGTTCCACGAGCTTCTCCATGAAGTTCTCGTAGCCGCGGTTGATCAGGTCGATGCCGTGGACGCGGGACGTGCCCTGGGCTGCGAGCGCGGCGATGAGGTACGAGAAGCCGCCGCGGAGGTCGGGGATGACCAGGTCGGCGCCCTGGAGCTTGGTGGGGCCCGACACGACCGCGGAGTGCAGGAAGTTGCGCTGGCCGAAGCGGCAGTTCGAGCCGCCCAGGCACTCGCGGTAGAGCTGGATGTGGGCGCCCATCTGGTTGAGCGCGGAGGTGAAGCCCAGCCGGGACTCGTACACCGTCTCGTGGACGATGGACAGGCCCGTGGCCTGGGTGAGGGCGACGACCAGCGGCTGCTGCCAGTCCGTCTGGAAGCCCGGGTGGACGTCCGTTTCGAGGGCGATGGACTTCAACTCGCCGCCGGGGTGCCAGAACCGGATGCCCTCGTCGTCGATGCGGAAGGCACCGCCGACCTTCCGGAAGGTGTTGAGGAACGTCATCATCGAGCGCTGCTGGGCGCCCTTGATGTAGATGTTGCCCTCGGTCGCCAGCGCGGCGGACGCCCAGGAGGCGGCCTCCAGCCGGTCCGGGAGCGCGCGGTGGTCGTAGCCGCTGAGGCTGTCCACACCGGTGACGCGGATGGTGCGGTCGGTGTCCATCGCGATGATCGCCCCCATCTTCTGCAGTACGCAGATGAGGTCCTCGATCTCGGGCTCCACGGCCGCGTTGGAGAGTTCGGTGACGCCCTCGGCCAGAACGGCCGTCAGCAGCACCTGCTCGGTCGCGCCGACGGACGGGTACGGCAGCCGGATCTTCGTGCCACGCAGGCGCTGCGGCGCCTCCAGGTACTGGCCGTCCGCCCGCTTCTCGATCCGCGCGCCGAACTGCCGCAGCACCTCGAAGTGGAAGTCGATCGGCCGGCCGCCGATGTCGCAGCCGCCGAGACCCGGAATGAACGCGTGGCCGAGGCGGTGCAGCAGCGGGCCGCAGAAGAGGATCGGGATGCGGCTCGAACCCGCGTGCGCGTCGATGTCCGCGACATTCGCGCTCTCCACGTGCGAGGGATCCATCACCAGCTCGCCCGGCTCCTCCCCCGGACGGACCGTCACCCCGTGCAGTTGCAGCAGACCGCGTACGACCCGGACGTCACGGATGTCCGGAACATTGCGCAGTCGACTCGGCTCGCTGCCCAGCAGGGCGGCGACCATGGCCTTCGGTACGAGGTTCTTCGCACCGCGGACACGGATCTCGCCCTCCAGCGGAGTTCCGCCGTGGACAAGCAGGACATCGTCGTTGACGGTCATGTATCTCGCGTTCCGATGAGTGGGGCAGGGGCCAGAAGGGAAAGAGTAATCGCCAGACACAGAATCGACTAAGCTGCCTGGTGTGCGGTCTGCGAACCAAGCGCCGTGCCCTCTTGATGACGTTGATGTCAACCGGGCTGGTCCCAACCGGGCTGGTGCTGATCGCGTGAGTCTTGTGTCGTTCACTGAACGGTCGAGCAGTGTGAGCCAGGAATCCCCGCTCCAGCCGGGGAGGGTTCAAAACACGAACAGTTCCCCTACGGGGTGCACAGGGCGTCGGTGCCCCCATGCGCTGGTGCCCGTTTTCGTTTCGCCTACCCACGCGCGGGTGGGATGCGGGATCATGTCTGCCATGACCGAGGTGTCCTCGCTCACAGGACGGCTGCTCGTGGCAACGCCCGCCCTGGCGGACCCGAATTTCGACCGTGCGGTGGTGCTGCTTCTCGACCACGACGAGGAGGGCTCCCTCGGTGTCGTCCTCAACCGGCCCACCCCGGTGGACGTCGGCGACATCCTGGAGGGCTGGGCGGGTCTCGCCGGTGAACCCGGTGTCGTCTTCCAGGGCGGCCCGGTCTCCCTGGACTCGGCCCTCGGCGTCGCCGTCATCCCGGGCGGGGGGTCAGCCGACCGGACCCCGCTGGGCTGGCGCCGGGTGCACGGCGCGATCGGCCTGGTCGACCTGGAGGCCCCGCCGGAACTCCTCGCCTCGGCCCTGGGCTCCCTGCGCATCTTCGCCGGTTACGCCGGCTGGGGCCCCGGCCAGCTGGAGGACGAGCTGGTGGAGGGGGCGTGGTACGTCGTCGAGTCGGAACCCGGTGATGTCTCCTCCCCGTCCCCCGAGAGGCTCTGGCGCGAGGTCCTGCGCCGCCAGCGCAACGAGCTGGCGATGGTCGCCACGTACCCGGACGACCCTTCGCTCAACTGAGGGGTGTGAGTTTCAGTACCCTAGGTTTCATGAGCACTCTTGAGCCTGAGACCCAGCCGCAGCGAGGTACGGGGACGGGGACCCTTGTAGAGCCGACGCCGCAGGTGTCCCACGGCGACGGCGACCACGAGCGCTTCGCCCACTACGTCCAGAAGGACAAGATCATGGCGAGCGCCCTCGACGGCACTCCCGTCGTGGCGCTGTGCGGCAAGGTCTGGGTGCCGGGCCGCGACCCGAAGAAGTACCCGGTGTGCCCCATGTGCAAGGAGATCTACGAGTCCATGAGCTCCGGCGGCGACGACAAGGACAAGGGCGGCGACAAGTAGCCCGGTCCCGCCGAGTGCCCCACTGAGTTCTGGCTGAGTTTCACTGAGTTCCGGCTGAGGTTCCGAAGGTCTCTGAGGTCACGCTGCGGCGAGGCTTCAGGGGCCTTCGTGTGTTCTCCGTATGCCTTGGTGCGTCACCGTGCGTCGCCGTGCGTCGCCGTGCGTCGCCGTGCGTCGCCGTGCGTCGCCGTGTGTCCTCGTGTGTCCTCGTGTGTCTTCTGTGCCCTCGTGGGTCACGAAGTGGTGGAGACCTCTTGTGGGCATGTTCATGTAGTCCCTAGCCTCCATGGTGTTGTGCAGAGCGAAACCGCCATTGCATATGTTGCAACGCACGCCTGGAGGAACGCTCCATGAAAGTCGCTCCCCGACTGGCCGTACTGCTCGCTGCCGTCGTCGTCACCGCCTGCGCCCCCCAGACTTCCGACAACTCCTCCTCCGACAAGGACGACCAGGCCGGCACCCTCCGCGTCTGGCTCTTCCAGGAGGTCGGCAACAAGCCGAAGGAGAAGGTCGTCGACTCCGTCGTCACGGCGTTCGAGAAGGCTCACAGCGACACCCGGGTCGACGTCGAGTACATCCCGATCGACACCCGCGCCCAGCGTGTCAAGGCCGCCTTCAACGACCCCAAGTCCGCCCCCGACCTCATGGAGTACGGCAACACCGACACGGCCGGCTATGTGAAGGACGGCGGACTCCTCGACGTCACCCGGGAGTTCGGCGCCTGGAGCGAGGCCAAGGGCACCGACCCCACCGCCAAGCAGTCCGTCACCGTCGACGGCAAGATCTATGGCGCGCCCTTCTACGTCGGCGTCCGCGCCCTCTACTACCGGACCGACGTCTTCGAGGAACTCGGCCTGGAGGTCCCCAGGACCATGGCCGAACTGGCCTCCACCGCCCGCCAGATCCGCACCGCCAGACCCGAGCTCTACGGCCTGGTCGTCGGCGGTGCCTACACCTACGGTGCGATGCCGTTCGTATGGGCCAACGGCGGTGAACTCGCCACCGGCAAGGGGGGCTCGTATGCCTCCGCGATCGACAGCGCGGCCGCCCAGAAGGGCATCAAGGAGTACACGTCCCTCTTCGGCGACGACAACTGTCCCGCCGCCAAGTGCGCGAGCATGGGCGGCAACGACACGATCACCGCGTTCGCGGCAGGCAAGGCGGGCATGGCGATCGGCGGCGACTTCAGCCACACCGCCGTCGAGGCCGGGAAGGCGAAGGGCAAGTACGCGGTCGTGCCGCTGCCCGGTGTGCGGTCCGGCTCGATCGCGCCCGCGTTCGCCGGCGGCAACAACATAGGCGTCCTGAAGAGCACCTCGCACCGCACCCTGGCGGTCGACCTGATGGAACAGCTCGCCTCGAAGAAGACGCAGGCCTCGTTGTTCGACGCGATGGGCTTCCTGCCGACCTTCGCGGACGTACGGCAGCAGGCGGCGGCGAATGAGCCGTATGTGAAGCCCTTCGTGCAGACCCTCGCCGCCGGCACCAAGTTCGTCCCCGCCTCTCCCGCCTGGTCCCAGATCGACTCCTCGCTGGTCCTGCCGACCATGTTCCAGGAGGTCATCAGCGGCAGGAAGGACGTGGCGGCGGCTTCGAAGAGCGCGGCGACGAAAATGGACGACGCGTTCGGCTCCGCCGGGTGACGCCGGTGCCTGAGAGCTCGGGGGGCGCGGAGCGCCTGCGGCTGCGGGGCGCTGGGGGCCGATCGCGCCCACGCAGCCCCAGCCGCACCTCCAACCGCCCCAGCCGCACCTCCAGCAGGGCCCCGCGCCCCCGGGGGCGTATCAGCACCCCTTGGCTGTATCTCGCCCCCGCTCTCGTCGTGCTCGGCGGGCTGCTCGTCTACCCCGTCTACCAGCTCGGCCTGATCTCGTTCTTCCAGTACACCCAGGCCCAGGTCAGCGGTGGTGAACCGACCACCTTCAAGGGGTTCGGGAACTACACGGAACTGTTCTCCGACAGCCAGTTCTGGCAGGTGCTGCTGGCGACGGTGGTCTTCGCGGCGACCTGCGTCGTCTCGACCCTTGCCGCCGGGTGCGCGCTCGCCGTGCTGCTCACCCGGGTGCGTGCCGTACCCCGGCTCGCGCTGATGCTGGCCGCGCTCGGCGCCTGGGCGACGCCGGCCATCACCGGCTCCACGGTCTGGCTGTTCCTCTTCGACCCGGACTTCGGTCCGGTCAACCGTGTGCTGGGCCTGGGCGACCACTCGTGGACCTACGGGCGCTACAGCGCCTTCTTCCTCGTCCTGCTCGAAGTGGTGTGGTGCTCCTTCCCGTTCGTGATGGTGACGGTGTACGCCGGTATCCGCGCCGTCCCGGGCGAGGTGCTGGAGGCCGCCGCCCTGGACGGCGCCTCCCAGTGGCGCATCTGGCGGTCGGTGCTCGCGCCGATGCTCCGGCCCATCCTGACCGTCGTCACCATCCAGTCGGTCATCTGGGACTTCAAGGTCTTCACCCAGATCTACGTCATGACCAACGGCGGCGGCATCGCCGGGCAGAACCTCGTGCTGAACGTGTACGCCTACCAGCAGGCGTTCGCGTCCTCGCAGTACGGTCTCGGCTCCGCGATCGGTGTCGTGACGCTGCTGATCCTGCTCGCGGTCACCCTCGTGTACCTGCGGCTGCTGCGCCGCCAAGGGGAGGAGCTGTGAGTCGTCTACGAGCGCAACTGCGGCGTCCGTGGCGGCTGGCCGCCGAGACCTCCGCCCTGTTGCTCGCGGTCCTCGTGGCGTTTCCGCTGTACTGGATGGTGCTCAGCGCCTTCAAACCGGCCGGGGAAATCGAGTCGGCCGAACCGAGGCCCTGGACTCTGTCGCCCTCGCTGGACTCTTTCCGGCGCGTGTTCGAACAGCAGGAATTCGGCCGGTACTTCCTCAACAGCCTGGTCGTGGCGTGCAGTGTGGTGATCGTCTCCGCGCTGATCGCGTTTCTCGCGGCGACCGCCGTGACCCGATTCCGGTTCCGCTTCCGGACCACCCTGCTGATCATGTTTCTGGTGGCCCAGATGGTGCCCGTGGAAGCCCTGACGATCCCCTTGTTCTTCCTCATGCGGGACTTCGGGCAGCTGAACACCCTGGGCTCGCTGATCCTGCCGCACATCGCCTTCTCGCTGCCCTTCGCGATCTGGATGCTGCGTGGTTTCGTGAAAGCCGTACCGGAGGCGCTGGAGGAGGCCGCGTACATCGACGGGGCGAGCCGGGCGCGATTCCTGTGGCAGATCCTTTTCCCGCTGGTCTTCCCCGGGCTGGTGGCCACGAGCGTGTTTTCCTTCATCTCGGCCTGGAACGACTTCCTGTTCGCCAAATCGTTCATCATCAGCGACACCTCCCAGTCGACCCTGCCGATGGCCCTGCTCGTCTTCTACAAACCGGACGACCCGGACTGGGGTGGTGTGATGGCGGCCTCCACGGTGATGACGATTCCGGTACTGGTCTTCTTCGTACTCGTACAGCGACGGCTGGTCTCCGGGCTGGGCGGAGCGGTTAAGGACTGACATGACCCCCGTGACCCCCGTGACCCCCGTGACTCCCGTGATCCTTCCGACGGAACTGATTCCGGCGCCACGCGCCGTCGAGGGCCTTGCGCGCGGTGGTGTCCCGTTCGACGAGGACACGACCCTGTGGGCGGGCCCCGGCACCGGCACCACGGAACGCTGGCTGCGCTCCACGCTGGGTGCGGCCTTCGGCCTGCCGCTCGCGCCCGGGCCCGAGGACAGCCCCGCCTCCGTCAGGCTGCGCCTGGACGACACGCTGGCGCCCGAGGCCTACAGACTCAGCGTCGTCCCCGACCGGGGTGTCGAGATTCGGGGTGGCAGCGCGGCCGGTGTCTTCTGGGGCGCCCAAACGCTGCGTCAGACGCTCGGACCCGACGCCTTCCGGCGCGCTCCGGTTCGCCCCGGGACCTCCTGCGAGGCCCCGCACCAGATCGTCGAGGACGCCCCCCGCTTCCGCTGGCGCGGCCTCATGCTGGACGTGGCGCGGCACTTCATGCCGAAGGAAGGCGTCCTTCGCTACCTCGATCTGATGGCCGTGCACAAACTCAACGTCTTCCACTTCCACTTGACGGACGACCAGGGCTGGCGCGTCGAGATCAAGCGGTACCCGAAGCTGACGGAGGTCGGTTCCTGGCGGGCCCGCACGAAAATCGGCCACCGGGCGTCGCCGCTGTGGGAGGACAAGCCGCACGGCGGCTTCTACACCCAGGACGACATCCGCGAGATCGTCGCCTACGCCGCCGAGCGGCATATCAGCGTCGTCCCCGAAATCGACGTACCGGGACACTCGCAGGCCGCCATCGCCGCGTACCCGGAACTCGGCAACACCGACGTCATCGACACGACCTCCCTCACGGTCTGGGACAGCTGGGGCATCTCTGAGAACGTACTCGCCCCCACTGACAACACCCTGCGCTTCTACGAAGGGGTGTTCGAGGAAGTCCTGGATCTCTTCCCGGGGGAGTTCCTGCACGTCGGCGGCGACGAATGCCTCAAGGACCAGTGGAGGCGGTCGTCCACCGCGCAGGCCCGGATGACGGAACTCGGGCTCGCGGACGAGGACGCGTTGCAGTCCTGGTTCATCCGGCACTTCGACACATGGCTCACCGCGCGCGGGCGCAGGCTCATCGGCTGGGACGAGATCCTGGAGGGGGGTCTCGCCGAAGGGGCCGCCGTGTCGTCGTGGCGCGGCTACCAGGGCGGGATCTCGGCCGCGCGGGCCGGTCACGACGTCGTCATGTGCCCCGAGCAGCAGGTGTACCTGGACCACCGGCAGCACGAAGGCGCGGACGAGCCGGTCCCCATCGGCTACGTCCGCACCCTGGAGGACGTCTACCGGTTCGAACCCGTTCCACCGGAGTTGACGCCGGACGAGGCCCGGCACGTCCTGGGCACGCAGGCCAACGTGTGGACCGAGGTGATGGAGAACCAGGCGCGGGTGGACTACCAGACCTTCCCGAGGCTCGCCGCCTTCGCCGAGGTGGCCTGGAGCGCCCTGCCCGCACCCGCGGAACGGGACGTCGCCGGTTTCGAGCGGCGGATGACCGCCCACTACCGGCTACTTGACGCCCTCGGGGTCGGCTATCGGCCGCCGACGGGACCGGTGCCGTGGCAGCAGCGGCCCGGCGTGCTCGGTCGGCCGATCGAGGGTGCACCCCCGAACAGGTAACTGAACTTACCGAACAGGTAGGGGAAAACCGTCGCAAGCATCACCGAAGAGTGGCAATTCGCGCGCGCCGGTGAAGTTGTGCGAAAACCGGCCATCTCCCTGGTGAGGTGGGCGAATGCAACCTAGCGGACCCCTGTCTTCGAGCCTTGCGAAGATGTGCCAGAGTTGCCACGTCCGCCCTGTCAGCACGTACCGTACGGCAGCAACAGGTGGGACCAGGTGGGGCAGCGGGAAGGGGTAGCCGGTTTGACCACGCACGCACCGCAGGCGGCGCAGGCCGTCACCCTGCCCACGACGTTGGACGAGGCAGTGGCGGCGCTCGCCGCCATGCCCGCCGCCGTCCCCGTCGCGGGCGGCACCGACCTGATGGCTGCCGTCAACTCCGGCCAGCTCAGGCCCGCCGCGCTGGTCGGCCTCGGCAAGATCAGCGAGATCCGCGGCTGGCAGTACCTGGACGGCCACGCCCTGCTCGGCGCGGGCCTCACCCACGCGCGGATGGGCCGCCCCGACTTCGCCGCCCTGATCCCGGCACTCGCGGCCTCCGCGCGCGCCGCCGGCCCGCCGCACATCCGCAACGCGGGCACCCTAGGCGGCAACATCGCCTCGGCCGCCCCCACGGGGGACGCGCTTCCGGTGCTGGCCGCCCTGGAAGCGACACTGATCATCGCGGGCGCGGGCGGGGCCCGCCGGGAGATGCCGGTGTCGCACCTGCTGGCCGGCATGGAGATGCTGCGCGCCGGCGAACTCATCGGCTACGTGCGCGTGCCGCTGCTGCACGCGCCCCAGGTCTTCCTCAAGGCGACCGGCCGCACCGGCCCCGGCCGCGCGGTCGCCTCCGTCGCCCTCGTCCTCGACCCGGCCCGGCGCGGAGTCCGGTGCGCCGTCGGCGCCATAGCGCCGATGCCGCTCAGGCCCCTGGAAGCCGAACAGTGGGTCGCCCGGCTGATCGACTGGGACAACGGCCGCGCGATCGTCCCGGAGGCCCTCAGCGCCTTCGGCGAGTACGTCGCCGCGGCCTGCATCCCCGACCCGGTGCCGGCCGAGGACGGCTCCCTGCAGCAGCTTCCGCCCGCAGTACTGCACCTGCGGCGCACCGTCGCCGCACTGGCCCGTCGAGCACTGGGGAGGGCTCTGAAGTGACCGACGACCAGCACGAAGAGGGAACGCCCCGGAGCGCGGGCCGCTGGGACCCGTTGCCCCAGGGCGACTACGACGACGGTGCCACCGCCTTCGTGAAGCTCCCCGAGGGGGGTATCGACGCCCTTCTGGCCTCCGCCGACACTCCGCTCGCCGCGCCCGGTCACGGCTATGTGCCGCCGCAGATAACGGTCAATCCGGCCACCGGTGCGGGCATCGACCCGGCCACGGGCTCCTGGGCGATGCCCACCGCGCCCGCCGACGGTGCCCACTGGCCCGACCCGAACGCGGTACCCCGCACCACCGGCGACGACCGGTTCACGTACGACCCGGGGGCGGCCGACCCCGGGGGCACCGGGCAGTGGAACGTCGAGGACACGGGTACGGCGGACACCGGGCAGACCGCCCCGGCGCCGGGCCACGACGTCACCGGGCAGTGGTCGATCCCGGTCGCCGGCGGCGACCTCCCGGACGAATCGGGCGAGTTCACCACGTCCGCCTTGGTCGAGCAGTGGGGCGGCACCCCGCCGGCCACCCTGCCCGGCGGCGCCTCCGCCCCCTGGGCGACGGAAGCGGCCGGGCAGCCCTGGGGCCGGCCGCCCGGGCCGGCGGACCAGGACACGCGCCACGAGGGCGGGCAGCCTTCGGAACCCGGCCACGGGTATGGGCGCCCGACAGGGCCGGGCTACGACCGGCCGACGGGCTCCGAGTACGCGCACAGGCAGCCGTCGGGCCCCGGCTCCGCTTACGGACAGCCGTCGGGCCCGGGCTCCGGGTACGGACAGCCGCCGGAGGGCGGGCACGGGCATGAGCAGTCGGCGCAGACCTGGCCCGTGCCGGACCGGTCGGCTGCCTCCGGGGACATCGCACCGCATGAGCAGCCCGAGTCGTACGGCGGGGGCGCGGCGGCCACGCACGAGCGGGAGCAGTTCGCGGCGGAAGCGCGAGTGGCGGAAGCACGGGTGGCGGAAGCGCGAGCGGCGGAAGCGTTCGCGACGGAACGGCACGCTTCGGAGACGCATGCTGCGGAACGGCACGCCTTCGAGGCGCGCGTTGCGGAGCGGCATGCTTCGGAGGCGCGCGCCGCGGGCGCGCACGCTCCGGAGCGCCACGCCCCGGAGCACCACGAGCCGGGAGCTTACGAGCCGGGAGCTTACGAGCCGAGGGCATTCGAGTCGGAGACGATCGAGCCGGGGGCATTCGAGCCGAGGGTTTACGCCCAGGAGCAGCCCGCGCCTGAGGGTTACGTGCCCCTGGAGCCGGGTCCCACCGGGTTCATGGAGCCGGGTCACGCCGGGCACGAGTCCGAGCCCGAGCAGCCCCGCGCCCACGCGCCCGAGCAGTCCCAGCCGCTCCCGCCCGAGCAGCAGCCCGCCGATGTGCACGCGGAGGCGCCCGAGGCGTCCGCCGAAGCTGTCGTGGACGCCCCGCAGCCCGCTCACAGGGCCCAAGAGGCCGCAGAGGCCGCAGAGACGGCAGAACGCGCCGAGGACGCCGTAGAAGCCGCAGAGACCGCAGAGACCGCGGAGACCGCGGAGAGGACCGCCGGGGCCCCCGAGGAATCCGCCGAGCCCGTGCACGGTGCCGCTGCGGACGCGAAGGCCGCGGACGCGGAGCCCGAGGGCGAGGAGCCCGCGACCGACCCGGAGTCAGGTGACGGGGCGCCACCGCCGTCCGGCGAGGAACACCCCCTCGCCTCCTACGTCCTGCGCGTCAACGGCGTCGAACGTCCCGTCACCGATGCGTGGATCGGCGAGTCGCTGCTCTACGTGGTGCGTGAGCGGCTCGGTCTCGCGGGCGCCAAGGACGGCTGCTCGCAGGGCGAGTGCGGGGCCTGCAACGTCCAGGTCGACGGACGGCTCGTCGCGTCCTGCCTGGTCCCGGCCGTGACCGCGGCCGGCAGCGAGGTCCGTACGGTCGAGGGACTGGCCGTCGACGGACAGTCGTCGGACGTCCAGCGGGCGCTCGCGAAGTGCGGCGCGGTGCAGTGCGGCTTCTGCGTACCGGGGATGGCGATGACCCTGCACGACCTGCTGGAGGGCAACCCGGCACCGAGCGAGATGGAGACCCGCCAGGCACTGTGCGGAAACCTCTGCCGCTGCTCCGGCTACCGGGGCGTCGTGGAGGCGGTCAAGGAGGTCGTGGCGGAACGCGCGGCGCACTCCGAGGCCGAGGCCGAGGCTGGGCCGGACGCGGGCGAGGCACGTATCCCGCATCAGGCGGGTCCGGGCGCCGGAGGCGTCAATCCGTCGGCGTTCGAACCGGCCGGACACAACCAGGCGTACGGACCCGGACAGGGACACGGCCCCGGACAGGGACACGGCCCCGGACAGGGACACGGCCCCGGACACGAACCCGGACAGGACGGAGGCCAGGCGTGAGCAACGAAGCCGCCGGCGCGACCACCGCCGCGGAGGCCGCACACGCTCCCGAACCGATCCCGCACGGTCTCGGCGTGTCCCTGCCGGCCGCCGAGGCCCGGGCCAAGACCGAGGGCACCTTCCCGTACGCGGCCGACCTGTGGGCCGAGGGCCTGCTGTGGGCGGCCGTACTGCGCTCCCCGCACCCGCACGCGCGCATCGTGTCCATCGACACGTCCCACGCGCGCGAGATGCCCGGCGTACGAGCCGTCGTCACCCACGAGGACGTGCCCGGAAGCCCGGTCCTCGGCCGGGGCAAGGCCGACCGTCCGGTGTTCGCCTCCGAGGTCGTACGCCACCACGGCGAGCCCATCGCGGCCGTCGCCGCCGACCACCCCGACACCGCGCGGATGGCCGCAGCCGCCGTCATCGTCGAGTACGAAGTACTCGACCCGGTCACCGACCCCGAACAGTCCTTCGAGGCCGAGCCGCTGCACCCCGACGGCAACCTGATCCGGCACATCCCGCTGCGCCACGGCGACCCGGACGCGGTCGGCGAGATCGTCGTCGAGGGCCAGTACCGCATCGGCCGCCAGGACCCGGCCCCCATCGGCGCCGAGGCCGGCCTGGCCGTGCCGCGCCCCGACGGCGGCGTCGAGCTGTACGTGGCCTCCACGGACCCGCACACCGACCGCGACACCGCCGCCGCCTGCTACGGGCTGGAGCCGGAGCGCGTGAAGGTCGTCGTCACCGGCGTCCCCGGCGCCACCGCGGACCGCGAGGACCAGGGCTTCCAGCTCCCGCTGGGCCTGCTGGCGCTCAAGACGGGCTGCCCGGTCAAGCTCACCGCGACGCGCGAAGAGTCCTTCCTCGGCCACACCCACCGGCACCCCACCCTGCTGAGATACCGCCACCACGCCGACGCGGACGGCAAGTTGGTGAAGGTGGAGGCGCAGATCCTGCTCGACGCGGGCGCGTACGCGGACACCTCGTCGGAGGCGCTGGCCGCCGCCGTCTCCTTCGCCTGCGGCCCGTACGTCGTCCCGAACGCCTTCATCGAGGGCTGGGCCGTCCGCACCAACAACCCGCCCTCCGGCCATGTGCGCGGCGAGGGCGCGATGCAGGTGTGCGCCGCGTACGAAGCCCAGATGGACAAGCTGGCGAAGAAACTGGGCGTCGACCCGGCGGAGCTGCGCCTGCGCAACGCCATGGCCACCGGGGACGTACTCCCGACGGGTCAGCCGGTGACCTGCCCGGCGCCCGTCGCCGAACTCCTGCAGGCGGTACGGGACTTCCCGCTCCCCGCGCTCCCCAAGGACACGCCCGAGGACGAGTGGCTGCTGCCCGGCGGCCCCGAGGGCGCGGGCGAACCGGGCGCGGTGCGCCGGGGCGTCGGCTACGGCCTGGGCATGGTGCACATGCTCGGCGCGGAGGGCGCGGACGAGGTTTCCACGGCGACCGTCCGGGTCCAGGACGGCGTGGCGACGGTGCTGTGCGCGGCTGTGGAGACCGGTCAGGGTTTCACCACGCTGGCCCGGCAGATCGTCCAGGAGACCCTCGGCGTCGACGAGGTCCATGTGGCCCCGGTCGACACCGACCAGCCACCGGCCGGCCCGAGCTGCCACAGCCGCCACACCTGGGTGTCGGGCGGAGCGGTGGAACGGGCGGCCAAGATGGTCCGCACCCAGTTGCTCCAGCCCCTGGCGCACAAGTTCGGCATGTCCACGGAGCTGCTCCAGATCACCGACGGCAAGATCACCTCGTACGACGGTGTCCTGTCGACCACCGTCACCGAGGCGATGGACGGCAAGGAACTGTGGGCGACCGCCCAGTGCCGCCCCCACCCGACGGAACCCCTGAACGAAACCGGCCAGGGCGACGCCTTCGTGGGCCTCGCCTTCTGCGCGATCCGCGCGGTGGTCGACGTCGACATCGAACTGGGCTCGGTACGCGTGGTCGAGCTGGCCCTCGCCCAGGACGTCGGCCGCGTCCTGAACCCGGCCCAGCTGACGGCCCGCATCGAGGCAGGCGTCACCCAGGGCGTCGGCATCGCCCTCACCGAGAACCTGCGCAGCGCCCGCGGCCTGATCCGCCACCCCGACCTCACCGGCTACGCCCTCCCGACGGCCCTGGACGCGCCCGACCTGCGGATCGTGAAACTGGTCGAGGAACGCGACGTGGTCGCCCCCTTCGGCGCCAAGGCGGTCAGCGCGGTCCCGGTGGTGACTTCCCCCGCGGCCATCGCCTCCGCGGTCCGCGCGGCGACCGGCCGCCCCGTCAACCGCCTCCCGATCCGCCCCCAGGCAGCAGTGGCGACCACCCAGTGAGCACCTGGTGACCAGCCCGGACCCCGAGAACCAGCCCCGCTACGAACCTCCGCCCGGGGTGGGCAAGCTGGCGCTGTGGATCCTGCTGTTCGTGCTGGCGGCGGCGGTGGTCGTGGTGGGTGGCGTGTACTTCGCGTGATCCGAGAGACCTCCGGGCCGTGGGCCGGGGGCGTTGTCAGTGGTGCCGCGTAGTGTTCTGAGCAGTGGGGGACGGCCGTCGGAGCTGGTCGGCCGGGCGTGCCCTGCGCGGGGATGTGAGCACGTACACACGGGGGAGCACATGAAAGCGACGACCGACACCGGCCCGGCGACGATCAGACTGACCGATGCCGGCCCGGCGACGATCACACTGACCGATGCCGAACTGGATCCGTACGTCACGCACGCGCCGACGCGCCGCTGGCTCACGGGTCCCGGACTGCCCGGCCACAGTGGTGTGTTCACCTTCGCGGAACTGCGCCAGGAGGGCCTGCGCACGGTGGCCGACTCGACCGGCGAACCCGGCCCGCTGTTCGCCTGGGACCTGCGGGACCAGCTCGTGATAGGCGGGCTGGTGGGTCCCCGCGGTCTGGCGACGGAGTCGGTCCTGCTGGACGGCTCGACCGGCGAGATCTCGACGGCGTACTTCCTGCACGACCGCCACGACCTGATGCACCGCCGCCCGCTCGCGCCCTCGCTGTCGACGCTGGTGCGGTTCGCCGCGGCGACGGACGAACTGGCCTGCCTGCGCGGCCAGTTCGCGTCCTACGCGGGCCGCTTCGGGCCGAAGGCGGTGGCGGATGCCTCCCGGCAGTTGCTCGCCGTCTTCGAGGAGGGCGCGGGCGGCGAGCCGGCGCCGTTCTGGAAGATGGCTGCTCTGATCCGCCCCCTGTCCCTGGTGGCGGGGCCGGGCACGGGCTCGGGACTGGCACTGGACCTGCCGGCCCGCCTGCTGGACCAGGAGTTCGGCCAGGGCAAGGTGGCGCGCTTCGAGGACGTCGACTTCCCCGTGGCCCTCACGCACGAGCCGACCCGCCGCTTCCTGAGAGAGGTCGGCCTGCCGGAGGACGGCGTC
Organism: Streptomyces sp. LBL; assembly: GCF_029893585.1. Classification (GTDB taxonomy): domain Bacteria; phylum Actinomycetota; class Actinomycetes; order Streptomycetales; family Streptomycetaceae; genus Streptomyces. The sequence continues at coordinate 3,286 of NZ_JARXYX010000037.1, read as the reverse complement.
CTCCTCCACCTGGACACCGACGTGCCGCTGCCGACGCTGGCCGAGCACTGCGCCGACGGTGACGGCGTGGCCGAACTCCCCGCCGCTGCCGGCCACTTGCTGCGGGTCGGCAGCCTCTCCGAGGGCCACAGCCTGGTCCTCGACGGCGCTACCGGCGCCGTCCTCAACTGGCACGAGCGCGAGGCCGCCCTCTACCCGCTGAACACCGACGTCTCCACGCTGGCCTTCACGCTCTGGCTGCTCCACCGCGAGAGAGTGATCGACAAGGACCTGGCCCACGAGCTGACGACGCACACCTACGACCAGCTGGCCACGACGATGATCCAGGTTCTGGCAAGCGTCGACCCAACGGGAGCCACGCCCGCTCCCGGAGCCGACTGGCACTACTGGACGGAACTGTTCCAGGACGAGGCGGGCGGGGTGCTCTGACTGACGGTGTGCCCTGTCCTCCACCGCGCAACTGGGACGTGAACTGAGAGGGACGCTCAAAAGGGCGGCACCCTCGGAGGGGTGCCGCCCTTTCGTTGTGCCTGCTCAAGGCAGTGGAGGCCGTGGCGGGAATCGAACCCGCGTAACTCGCTTTGCAGGTTTGTCGGCGATGGCCGCAGGGTGATCCAGACGCGTTCGCATACGTCCACCGCCGTCCGGATGCTGTGATCGCTGAGGCAGCACGAACGGCTCCGGACGGCGGTGGACGACTACGAACGAGACGGAAACTGAGACGGAGCACAGAGCTACGCGCTGCACCGCCTACGTGTGTTGGAGTGCTCGGGGCACCAGCGGTAGTAGCTGTCGTCGAAGTTGCGGCTGTGCGTTGCCCGGCCGTGCTGGGGCCGCCAACCTTGCCAGTAACGGGTGTTACAACGGTTACACAGCGGCGCGCGAACGAAGCCATGCGTGTGGCAGTGGTCCCACACGGCTGCCCTCGTGGTCATGCAGCTCGCGCACATGAACTGTGCGGCGGCTGGCCAGTTCCGTCGGCCGGCGGGATCCACGCGGTAGCGTTCACCCGTCAGCTTGCCGTCGTACACCACGGCGTTGGCGTCGCTGCCTCTCGCACCGTAGACAACCGCGGTGCGGGTGAACTCGCCTCGGTCGGCCACCACCGCGTCTCCGACGCGCTCGAACCAACCGGCAGCATCCTGTCCATGATGCGCCCCGAGGCACGAGCAATGGCATTCGACCCCCGTCGCTTCCAGACATGCCCTGGTGCACTGCGACAGCCTGGACATGTCCCGCCAGAGCACGATGAACCCGTACCGATCGATGGCTGCCGTCACCAGCCGCACGAGACTGCTCCGTGGCAGCTTCCATCGATCACCATCGAACTGCGGGGAACGGATGCCCACTGTCTCGTGCAGCCAGTGGCGGTTGCCTTTGCGGCGCGGAATTTTGGCGATGACTTGCCCGTTCACGGGGAGCCATACCATCGCCACTGGCCCGACCCCGGGGGCTCTGACTACACGTCCATCGGCTATCCGAACCGGTAAGTCGTCCGTCATGCTCCCACGGTGGCAGGCAAACCGGCAGTGAGGAACACCGCGTCCTGGATTGTCTGTGCTGGTCAGAGCTTGGTCTGGACAGCCTCCATCTTGTACGGAGACCTGGGCGGTTGTGCCAACACGCTTTCCAACTGTCCGCGTGGCCGTTCGGGGGCGTCCGTGGGGGTTCACGCGGCAGGTCAGACGGGGTGCGCGTACAGCGGTGAACGGCGGCGGCTGTTCATGCACTGGACAAAGACCAGGACAACGAGCGCGAGCAGGCCGTGCGTCATCAGGCCAGATGACGGTTTATTCCACCTCTGTCGACTGCCTGACGGTCCACATGTCCGGCATGTGCCGTCCAGGGTCACCGATGCGTCCACCAATACGCCGCGAGTAGCCCAGCGCCACTACAAGCTGCCTTAGTTGCCATACGAACCGCCTCATCAAGTGCACCCTCCAGCAGGGTGCTCGCTCGTCGGCCAGTCCCCTTCTTTCGCGATGTCCTGCTTGGAGAAAAGTTTCGGGTACCACGACTTCGGGACGACTTACTCAGGTCACGAATGCATTGACTGTGCGGTGAAGAGTCTCGGGGTTCTCCCTGAGAACAACAGTTCGGCATGTGCCTCACCTCCAAGGGCTGCCGGCCCAGTGCCGGGCAGCACCATCATTGAAGAAGGGGGCAAAAGGCGGTTCACATGACATTCGCGGGGTTCTATCCTCAGGCCCATGCCCAGAGGAGCGGTCAGCCGAGCCGACATGCAGATCATTGCCTCCTTGGCCAAAGGTGGGTGGGACGTGAGTCCGTACCAACTGGAGCGATGGCGGCAATTCGGACTTATGCCAAGGAATTTACGCAAACCTCTTGGGTGCGGAAAGGGGTCGACCTCTACCCCCGCTCCGGATGCTGAGCTCTGCGCGCGCACTATCGCGCGACTTGCCTATCAAGGTTCCAATATTTACAGATGCATCGAACAAAGTTTCTATGACCGTCTGTGTTGGTCTCCCGGAAGTATGCATTTGGTTTCTGAGCGAGTGGTTCGGACGTCCTTGCTCAGGGCACTGGAAAGTCGTTCTCGGAAACGCGTGGATCTAGACGCAGCTTATTGGCAAGCCGTTGAAGAAGCCGGCGGTGTTTGGGGAACTGCTCAACTCGCATTCAATTATTGGGAATGGTTCGGATCGAGTGTGCGCTACAAGGAGATTCCTCTTGCTGGTGAACCTCGGGCGCTGAACTCTGCATATCAACAGTTCCTTGCGGCCCTCAAAGCCGGCATAGAAGAGGTGGGCCTTGAGGTGTTCGGGCAAGCGCTCGTTGACCTTGAATGGTCCAGCGTCGATGATGTCGATCGGGTGTCCGCATACTTTCGCGGAAGTAAGCAAAGCGTGAGAATAGTTGCACGGAAGATCGGTTATGGCGATTGGGCGTTGATCTATCGCGGGGCATGCGAAGCTGCCTGCCTGTCAAAGATGTGGGCGGGTAGGGGAAAGTTCAAGCACTATAGGGAACAGGGGCTTCCTATCTGGGTGCGGGAAAGAGACCTGGTGGGTAGCCGGCTCGAATGGTTACTGAAAATTCCTCCTTGGTTCGGAGGTGCCGCCGACATCCATCACCCTGGATCCACCGCGCGGTAGCCGGTCTGTGGATGACGTAATGAGAAGAGGTGCCCGCTGACCTGGGATGATGGGAGTTCCTACGCCCTCATCAGTCCCACGAAGCAAGGCACCTCTGAAGTGAGAGTCTCCCACGGCCCGGCGACCTTGTTCGCCGCGTTCGACGACCCGGACCTGATCGCGCATGCCGG
>NZ_JARXYX010000036.1 GCF_029893585.1 Streptomyces sp. LBL | reverse complement strand
ATTCGCCGCTACATCATCTGGCGAAACCACCATGCCGACGACAAGCGCCTACGCACCGTCGTCGACAGGGCGAACGTTGCCTGATGCGGCACTAGATCATGCTTGCTCCGCAGTCGTCCGGCGGCTGGCTTCGGCGGCGTAGGCGCCCCAGTCCCGGCGGCGGCTCGCTGCCACTTGACTGCGACGGTGATGTCGATGCCGAGGGCGCGTGCGAGGACTGCTGCGGGGAGCCCGGCGGCGAGCTGGAAGAGTGTGGTCGAGCGGGCTTCCGCGAGCCGGATGCCGAGTTTTCGGAGCCTTTCGCCCATGGCCCAGGCGCTGATCGGGCCGGGCTGGCCTCCGGGGAACAGCCAGGGTGAGTCTGTTCGGGCGAGGACGGCATGGCTGCGGCGATGTTGCCGCGCAACCGCGAGTTGGTAGTGGGTGACCTCCTTGCCGCGGCTTCGTCGGCGAAGGAGGTGCCAAGTTGCGTACCGGTGCAGGATCCAACGCTGGGGGCCAGACCCACCGGGCGGCAACCGGTGCAGCTCATGACAGCTCCGGTGAGCCAGGAGCGGCGCGTCACACCGGAACCCGACGCGGCGTCCGACGGCGACACCGACGCCGATCTGCTCGCCCTCGTCCGGCAGGTCCGCAGCGAAGTACCCGCGGTCACCCACGTCGACCACAGTGCCCGACTGCAGACCGTGGGACCCGGCAGCAACCCGGAGTTCCGCGCCGTGCTGGAGTCGTTCCGCGAGCTGACGGGGTGCCCGGTGCTCGTGAACACGTCGATGAACGTGCGTGGGGAGCCGATCGTGTGCACCCCGCACGACGCGTGGGAGTGCTACCGGCATACGGACATCGACGTGCTGGTCGTGAACCAGCTGATCGTCACGGGCAAACCAACGGCTGCCGCACCGCCCGTGAGCATCTCGGAAGACCAGCAACCGGTTCCCGCACCACGGCCCGTGGACGGCACCAGCCGCAGCGACCTGTTCTTTGGACTGTTCCTGGCCCCGCTGGCTGAGCGGCTGGGGGAGGACTTCCGGCGTCGGCTGGCCGCGGAAGGCGTGGACGGCAGCGCGTACAGCCCTGCCGAGACCGGGCCGACGGGCGGCGAGTTCTGGGAACTCGAAAGCCCCTGCATCTTCGCGCTGGGCACGTCGACGGAGAGCGTGCCGAGCTGGTCGGCCCTGGCCTTCAACCGCGTGACGGGCCCGAGGAAGGCGTGCGCGATCACCCGGGCCGCGGCGGTACACCTGCCCAAGCCCGGCTCGGCCCCGCTCCCGGACAGCGGGGCGACCGTCAGGGCCTCGGGCCGGATCAGGATCAGCACGGGAGCGCCGTCCGGCAGGCCGCGTGCGGCGTGCAGGCGCAGGACCGCGTCGTTGTGTCTGACCTCACCGCTCGCTCCGTCGACCACGTGGGCCTCGATGCGGTTCATGGCTCCGACGAACTCCGCGACGAACTCCGCGACGAAGCGGGTGCGCGGAGCGCCGTAGATCTCCGACGGGGTGCCGATCTGTGGCGGCTGCCTGCGGGGTGTCCGAGGATCGCAACGACTGGGTCACGTCGTGGAACCACTCCAGAGTGCCTTCCGGGAAGATGCCTCTTGCGCCCGTCTGCCCGACCGAGCAGGGATTCCTCTGCGAGAGGCCAACGCCCCTCGTCGACCTCACTACCGTGGGGACCAGTTGGGGACCACACGGTGCCCGCTCCCCTGAACAGTACGCACACGGGCGTCGTCCCGACCAGCTTCTTGGCAGGTCGGAGGCCGTCTTCTCAGGAATGGGAAGACGGCCTCCGTCGTGTCCGGACGGAGCCGATGGCTCAGGAGGTCTCGAACGCACCGAGATCCGGTGCCGGACCGCTGTACGGCAGACCGATGTCGACGCCTTTGTTGATCAAAGTGCTGCTCGCCGCGAGGCGGAGGCCGGGCGGTACGGGCAGACCGCCGTCGGCTTGGCGGGGCGCGTCCCAACCGGACGTCGAGACACTCCGGAACTGCGAGTCCGACAGGGCGATGCCCAGGTTCCAGGAGTTGTAGGCGGCATCGGTGCCGCTCATGTTCGACGTCAGGGTCCCGGTGTAGGCGATGTTGTTGCGGAGCTTTCCCCGGCCGACGGCGGCGCCGCTCGAGTCGACTCCCAGCATGTTGAAGTCGGGGTGGTTTCCGTAGCCGGTGTTGTTGAAGAAGTCGTTGGCGAGCGGGTGGTGGTTGGCGTAGAAACCCGCCGCCCTGTTGGCGAAGGCCACCGAGGTGCGGACGGTGTGTTTGACGGCGCCGGCGTCGTAGTCGCCGCCGTAACCACCCGCCTTGAAGCCGTTTCCGTTGCCGGCTCCCGTGGTCGTTCCCGGTATGTACCCGTTCCGCCACGCCCAGGAGTTCTCGATGGTCACGGACGAGTAGGCGCTGATGAGGTCGAACCCGTCGTCGGAGTTCCCCCACGCCCGGCAGCCCCGGAACACGTTCCCGGGACTGCCGGCCGAGATGTGCGCGCCGAATCCGTCGGCGTTCTCCCCGGCTCCACTTGAGCTGTTCGGGTCGTAGTTGTCGTGTGAATCCGAGTTGAGAACGAGGTTGCCGCCGCCCTTCTGGAGGAACAGGCCGGGTCCCATGTGGTGATGGGAGTCGATCTGCTCGAACGTGTTGTTGCTCCCGGAGACCCAGATCCCCCAGGACTCGTGGTTCAGTTTGTTGTTCTGCCGCACGCCGGTGACTTCCAGCCCTTTGAGGTGGATCCAGCTGCCGGTGACGTCGAAGCCCTTGATCCGGCAGTCGTCCGTCATGCGCGAGAAATCGAAGACCGGGTTTTCCCCCGGGTAGGCCACGTAGTGGATCGGGTTGCCCGAACTGCCGCTCTTGGCAAGGGTGATCGCGTCGACTCTGTCCGTCTGGCTTGCGCAGCTGTTGATCCCGTGGGAGTAGGCATAGGTGCCGCCCCGGAAGTACACCGTGTCACCCGCCCCGACGACGGTCTGCGCATGGGCGATCGAGGCCCAGGGAGCGGCCTGCGTCCCCGCGGCGGTGTCACTGCCGTTCGGGGCGACGTAATAGATCTTTGCGGCCGCGCTGCCGCTCACGGCTGCCGAAGGGGGAGCCATCGCGAGGGAACTCAACAGGAACGTGCTGGTCGAGAGAAGAAGGGCAGAGGGCACGGTCATGGCAGGTTTCATGGCTCGCTCCGGACGGCGGCTGGGGACGTTTCTGGCGCGGATCCGACAACGGGCGGACGGGCGTTCATAGGAAGCCGTCCAGGGCCGCCGTGGGGCGCCGGGTGCTTTCGTCCCAGGCCGAGCTGTTGTAGCTGTTGAACGAGGGGTAGCCCTCGGGTTCCCAGAAGAAGGTGCCCAGGCCGCCGAAGCTCTGCAGCCCGGTGACGAACGCCCGCAGCGAGTCGCGCACCTGGGTGGGCTTGCCCACCGGACCGCCGTACTCCACCTGCATGACCGGCTTGCCGTAACGGGACTGGATGGTCTGCATGTTGGCCAGCACGCCGGGTACGTTGCCGCCCTGCGCGTACGAGGACAGGCCGGTGACGTCCCACTTCCCGCCGTTGTCCCGGTAGGCGTCGAGGAAGTTCTCGACGCCGGAGAGGTTCTGTGGCTGGGCCAGATGCACCAGCACCGGGGTGCTCGGGAAGACCTGCTTGGACATGTCGTACGCGGCGTTCAGCAGACCGGTCATCTGCGCGGGCCTGCTGAGGCTGCCGACCGGTTTGCAGATGCCGGAGTTGGTCTCGTTGCCGATCTTCACCCAGGCCGGCGTCACGCCGTAGTACTTGATGACGTTGCACGAGTGGTAGACGTAGTCGAACATGGCGTCACGCATCCCGCCGTAGTCCAGGCCGGCCCAGGCCGCCGGCGGGTTCTGCACTCCGGCCGAGTTCCAGGTGTCGCCGAAGTGGAATCCGATGAGGACCTGCAGGCCGGCGTTCTTGGCCCGCTGTGCCAGCTGAGCGGTCTCCTCGACGCTGCAGTGGCCGTTGGCCGGATCGCTGGAGGGGTTGACCCAGGACCGCAGGCTGACGGCGGTGATGCCGTACCCCTTGAGGATCGTGAACAGGTCCTGCCGTACTCCGGCGCTGTTGGTCCAGTAGTAGCCCCGTGCCTCCATCTGCGGCATCCAGCTGATGTCCGCGCCCCGGACGAACGGCGCGGCCTGTGCCTGGGCGGGGGCGATGCCGGTTCCGAGCGCCACCGCTCCGGCACCGGCCGCGGCGCCCAGCAGTACCGTTCGGCGGCGCACACCGGCCGGTCGTTGTGCATGTTCCTGTCCCATGTCCACTTCCAGACCTCTCTGCGGTAGGCGGCGGACATGCCACGGGTGCAACAGACGGTGAATGGCAAGTTCATGACAGGTCCGGCTCGGACATCAAGCGTCAGACATCAAGCGTCAGACATCAGGTGGGGTGGTGCGGCATTTTGAATCACTGAGCAACAGATTGCTGCATGATGCTGCACTCGGGTCCATCAAGTGTCAAGAGAAACCGCCAAGTTGAACCAGGAAGGAACAAACCCGAGAGGCGGTGGCGCGGGCGGGTGTTCAGGCCCGGGCGGCGGCTCCGCAGGAGGATCTGACGATCAGGCGGGGCTGGATGAGTACTTGGCGGACGGGCACGGCCGACGGGTCGGCCGCGTCGAGGCGGTCGAGTAGCAGCCGCGCGGCCTGCGTACCGATCTCGTGCTTGGGCGGCGCCACCGCGGTCAGGGGCACGTCGGCCAGGGCGGCGATCTCGTCGTCGTAAGCGATCAGCGCGAGGTCGTCCGGCGTGCGCAGGCCATGGGAGCGCATCCGCCGCATCAGCTCGATCGCGTCGTGGTCGGAGTGCACCAGCACGGCCCGGGTGCCGTCGGCCAGGCACTCCTTGATGAACCGGTCATAGAGCCGGGTGGCCTCCTCGGGGCCGAGCCTGGGGCGCCCGCTGTCCAGGACCGGCGCGCCGGAGGCGAGGCCCAGGTGCCGGACGGCCGCCTCGTACCCCTCGCGGAGCAGGGGCGCGGTGGGGCTGCTGTTGGTGAACAGACCCACCCGGTCGTGCCCCAGGTCCCTGAGGTGTCCGACCGCTCCGAACGCGCCCTGCCGGTGATCGGTGGCCACGAACTCGCACGGCGCGTAGCGGTCGTACGGCTGACGTTCCATCAGGACGAACGGCAGCCCGCCGGCCCGCAGTTGTTCGAACGGCTCCCGAGGCAGGGTGTGGCCCGTGGCGGAGGCCACCAGCAGCCCGGTCGCGCCGGACGCGGCCAACTCCTGGATCTGCTGGGTGTCGTTCGGGTACGAGTAGTCGCTCAGGCCGATGACGACGCGGACGCCCCGCTCGGCGGCCACCGCCTGCACACCGGCGACGATCCGCGGGTAGTAGTAGTGCGCCGAGGGGACCAGCAACCCGAGCGTATGGACCGAAGTCGGCCCGGGGTGGGCGTGGGGAGGAGCCGACGGCGCGACCACAGGCCGCGGCTCGGACGGCTGCCCGGCGCGGTGGGGCGTCGCGGGCACGGCGCCCCCGCGGACCCGGGTCACCCGCCCCTCGGCCTCCAGGTCCAGCAGATCCCGCCGGATGGTGGCGCGCGAGACGTTCAGGCGCGCGGCGAGGTCGGTGACCTTCAGCCCCGCGGATGCCTCCAGCTCCCTGACCAGTTGCTCATGCCGCTGTGCAACGAGCATGTCGGACACGGCCCCCCTGTGAGCAGATGTGAAGCATCCTAACCCGCACACTGCATCGGTCACCCGGCGTCGATCTGCAACGGGCTCTTGAACAGCGGGTTCAGGGCGACGGTCGCTGCCGCCACGAGGAGGACGGCCGGGCCGGCGTGGGGGACCACGATCCGTTCTGGGTCGTCGCAGACGTGGGCGTGGGCGATCGCCGCCGTCCGGATCTCGTCGAGGTACTCGGGCTGGAGCGCGCTCGACCGTTCGGTGATCACGACCAGGTCGGGGTTGAGCACGTCGAGGAGAAGCCCCGTCGCCCGCCCCACCGCTCGCGCACGCTCCCGGAGCAACGCGTCGGCCCGCCGGTCCCCGGCCGCCGCCGCGTCCACCAGCAGCCCGGCGGCGGGCTCGGGAATCAGACCGGCCTCGACCGCGCGCCCGGCGAGGGCGGTGTCGGAGACGGTCGCCTCCAGGCAGCCCGTACGGCCGCACGGGCACGGCACCGAACTGTCCGGCACCGGGAGATGCGCCACGTCACCCGCGCCCGAGCGGGGACCGCTGTGCACCACGCCCGCGACGGCGAGCGCCGCGTCCACCACGTTGCCGACGAACAGATGCAGCAGGGAACGCCGGGCCGCGGGCCGGCCGAAGAGCAGCTCGGACTGGGCGACGGCACGGGCGTGGTTGTCGACCCGGACGGGCAGCCCGGTGTGCCGCCGTAGGTCCGCTCCGAGCGGATACCCGTGCCAGCCGAGCGCGTCATGCCGTACGACGGTGTCGGCGGCCGGATCCACCCAGCCGCCGATCGCCGCGCCCACCCCGAGGACCCGGGCGCCGGGCGGGGTCCGGTCGGCGAGGAAAGCGGCCAGCGCCCGGCCCACCCGCTCGCGCAGTTCGGTGGCGGGGATCCCGTCGTGCGAGAGGTTCTGCCGGGCCACCAGCGTGCCGCGCAGATCCGTCAGGCCGAAGCCGGACGAGGGCACCCCGATGTGCACCCCCGCGACCAGGGGCCCGCCCGCGTCACCGGTGCGCAGGTCCACCGGGATCTGTGGGCGACCCACACCGCTCGCCGCGATCAGCTCCGGCACCTCGCGCACCAGACCGAGCCGGGCCAGGTCCGTGCACTGCCGGGAGACGGCCGCCGGGCTCAGCCCGGACAGCCGGGCGATCCCGCTGCGGGCCACCGGACCGTGGTCGAGCACGGCCCGCAGCACCGACGCGGCGTTGGCCTCCCGGCGGCCGTCGCCGGGGGAGCGGACGGCAGGGGGAACGGTGGTCGACATGCGAGTCCTTCCCTACGCGGTGGCCACCAAAATGCCGTGCCCGGAGACCGTTCGGGACCCGGGTGGCGGGACCATTGTGGTCGTGCCGGGAGTGTCAGGCGTGTTGCAGGGTCGTGAAGCGGGGCCGGAGAGCCTTGACCGGGCACCGGGCGATGCCCATGATCGTGGCTATGACCGCGATGAATCTCCTCGTTCCGCGGCTTCGTGCCGGCCTGGGGTGTCCTGCCCCGGCTGTCCGCGCGTGTCGCTGACCGCAGCGCCAGCCCGTATCTCGTGCCAGGCTAGCGCAATCACCTGCGTGGATTTCCTTCCGCTCCGAGCGTAACTAACAGTGCACCCGCGACCGCTTCGCGCAGCCGCCCGCACCTCAGGCACCCATCGAAAGGGCCCCGCGATGACCTCCGCCGCTCCCGCCGCTCCCACGACTGCCCCGGACGCCACTGCCCCGGACGCCACCCCACCCGCCACCCCACCCGCCACCACTGCCTCCGCCACCACTGCCCCGTCCCCCGCCGCCCTCGGCGTCGACAAGGTCGGCGGCCGTATCGGGGCCGTGATCTCCGGCGTCCGCCTCGGCGGTGACCTGCACGAGGCCACCGTCGCCGTGATCCGCGCCGCCCTCCTGGAGCACAAGGTCGTCTTCTTCCGCGACCAGCACCACCTCGACGTCGAGGGGCACGAGGCGTTCGGGCGGCTGCTCGGGGAGCTCGTCGCGCATCCGACCGTGCCCTCTGTGGACGGCCGTTACGCCCTCGGCATCGACAACGACCACGGCGGCCGCGCCAACCAGTGGCACACCGACGTCACCTTCGTGCCCGCCTACCCGGCCTTCTCCATCCTGCGCGCCGAGGTCATCCCGCCCTACGGCGGCAACACCCTGTGGGCCAACACGGCCGCCGCCTACGCCGAACTCCCCGAGCCCCTGCGGGTGTTGGCCGACAGTGTGCGCGGTGTGCACACCAACGACTACGACTACGCCGCCAGCCGCCCCGGCGCGCCTTCCCGGGAGCTGGAAGAGCACCGCAAGGTGTTCACCGCCGTCAAGTTCGAGACCGAGCACCCGGTCGTACGCGTCCACCCCGAGACCGGCGAACGCACGCTGATCCTCGGGAGCTTCCTGCAGAAGCTCACCGGCTTCAACGGCCACGACTCGCGCGCCCTCATCGGTGTCCTCCAGGCGCACGTCGAACGCCCGGAGAACACCGTCCGTTGGCAGTGGCGTGCCGGGGACGTCGCCATCTGGGACAACCGCGCCACCCAGCACTACGGCGTCGACGACTCCGACGCCCACGAGCGCACCCTGCGCCGCATCACCATCGACGGCGACGTACCGGTCGGCGTGGACGGACGCCCCTCCACGCTCCTCGCGCCGCGGTCGGTGCCCGAGCCGACGTACGGCATCGCCTCCGGCGCCTCGACGAACGGAGTGCTCGCACAGGTCTGACCCGAGGGCCCGGCACGGTTCGCCACCGCGCTCCGCCCGACCTGGGCGGGGGTTCGCGGAGGCGGAAACGTGTGCAGGGGTGCGAGATCTCCCCAAGAGGGTGTTCAGGGGGCGCGCGGACGACATGCCCGCCCCCTGGACGCCCTCTTGACGCACGCCCGGGGCGGATCGACACTCCAGGGGGGAATCCTAGTGAACAGGTAGGGAAGCATGGGGCGCCATGAGTCGGGCAGCGGCCGAGTGAGCCGTACGTCGCCGAAATCCCCTCTGCTGACTTCCCGCCGGCACATCGATCTGCTGCGAATCCGCAGCGCGATCAGCCCCCTCGGCTGAACCCGGCCGCCCCCGACGACGCTTCCGCCGCGCGTACGTCTGCGCACCCGACACCCCCGGGGAGACCCATGTCCGTCACACCGCTCGCCACCGTTCGCCCCGTCCAGCCCGCCCCCGCGTTCCGGGGGAGGATCGGCCTGGATGCGCGCAGCGGGCACTACGCCGTCCCGCGCCGTTACCGGCTCCATCTCGCACCCGCCTGTCCGAGCGGCCTGCGCATCTCCGTCGTGCACAGCCTGCTCGGTCTTGACGACGTCTGTCCGATCACGTTCCTGGACGCGGTCCCCGACGGTCCCGACGGGGGACATTCCGTCCTGCGACCGCTGTACGAGGCGAGTGCGCACCGCTACGCCGGTCCGGCGGCCGGACCGGTGCTCAGCGACGACTGGTCGGGGCGGATCGTCAGCACCCACGCCCCCGACATCACCCGTGACCTGGCCCGGCACTTCGGCGGAGGCCGCTCGGCGCTGTACCCGTGCGGTGCGGAGTCCGAGATCGAGGCCGTCGAGCGGCTGTGCCGGCAGGGCATCGAGGAGGCCGCGCAACAGGCCGGCGCAGTGGACTCGGAGCCGGCAGCGCACGACGCGGCGCTCGACAAGCTGCTGGAGACACTGGGTTCACTGGACCGGTGGCTCGTCGAGCGGGAATACCTGATCCGGGATCAGATCACGGCCGCCGACGTCGAGTTGTGGGTTGCTCTGGTGCAACTCGACACCGTGCACCGGCACCACCTGGACGCCGCGACGGTGCACCGCATCGCCGGCCACCCCACCCTGTGGGCCTACGCCCGCCGCCTGACCGCCCACCCGGCGTTCGGCTCCCAGCTCGACCTCACCGGCATCACCCGTTGGCACCACGCCCGTTGCCGGGGCCTGGAGGCCGCCGGTGCGGCCGTGCAGATCCTGGACTGGGCGTCCCACGCCGCCCGCACACCCTGACCGTTCCGCCCGGTGGTGGCGGTGGCGGTACTGGTGGCGTTGGCAGTCGGTCCGGCGGTGGTCCCGCCTCCGGGCCACGGCCGGCCTGGTTCTGTCCGGTGGCCGGGCTCGCCGTCCCGTTCCTTGAAGACCACGACCAGGGCCTCGCTCTCGTCGACGCAGAGGTCAGTCGGTCACGGCGTCGACGAGAGCGGCCAGCGCCTCCGCGAGACGGTCGAGTCCAGGTCCCGCGGGACCGCCCGGCTCGCTCATGTACGTGTCCCGGCGGATCTCCACCATCAGCGCGCTCACCCGTGGGTCCCTGCCGTAGAACTCCAACGGCACGTACGCCCCGCCGAACGGGCTGTCGAGCCCGACCTTGCCACGTCCCGCGAAGGCGTTCCGTGCGGCGGCGAGCAGCTCCGGCGGGGTGTGGAAGGAGTCGGTGCCCAGGCAGACGGGCGGCCGGGGCCCGTGGCCGTGCAGCTCGTAGGGCAGCGCCCGGGTGGGATACGAGTGCACGTCGATGATCACGACCCGCCCGGCGGCAGCCAGCCGTTCGGCCACCGCTTCGGTCATCGCGGCGGCGTACGGCCGGAAGTACCGCGCGAGCAACGGCTCGGGGTCGGTGTCCACGGGCCGTAGCGGCTCGCGATGCGTGGTCCGCGTGTACACGGCCCCCATCCCCACGGCGAGCATCTCCTCCCGCTCGTCCGGAAACCGCTCCGGATCCACGGCCAGCCGTGAGAGCCGGTTGACGAACCGCCAGGGGGTGACGCCGGACAGCTCGGTCGCTGCCTCGGCGATCTCCGCGGTGTGCGCGTCGACGATGTGGTCGAGCTCCCGCTCCAGGGCCTCGTCGTCGAGCACGATGCCGGCGCGTACGTCGTCCGGTATCTCCCGTGCGGAGTGCGGCACATGCAGGATCACCGGCGACTTCCCGGCACCGGACAGAAGCTCGAAGGACGGTGCGGCAGACGTCATGGGGCTGCTCCCGGGGCGTTGTCAATGAGTGGATGGCGTGCAGGCTCCCGGAGGGCTTTCGGGTGAACCGCTCCGGTAGGTCTCGAACCGGTGGTCCGGGTGTTGGGGACGGTACCCGTCCGACAGGCAGATGCGCAGGCCCGGGCGAGCCGACTGAAGCCCAGCCAGGGACAACTTGTCCGCGGTTAAAGTCGGCCTTCATCCAATTCTCGGTTCGCGCCAGGATTGGTGTGTCGAACAGGGGAGGTCGGACGATGGACCGGGCGTTGCTGGCAGATTTTCTTCGCGCGCGTCGTGCGGTGTTGCAGCCGGAGGATGTCGGGCTTCCTCGTGGGCAGCGGCGCCGCACCGGTGGGTTGCGGCGCGAGGAGGTGGCGGCGCTGGCTGGTATGTCGGCCGACTACTACAGCCGGATCGAGCAGCAGCGTGGTCCGGCACCGTCGGAACGGATGCTCGTTGCGCTGGCCCGGGCGTTGCGGCTCAGCCTGAGCGAGCGTGACCATCTCTTCGTCCTCGGCGGGATCCCGGCGCTTCGGCGGATCGTACGTGATGACCATGTCGGTCCCACGATGATGCGGATCGTCGCCGGCCTCTCGGACGTGCCCGCCATCGTGCTGTCACGGTTCGGTGAGGCGTTGCTGCAGACGCGTCCGGCGGTTGCGCTGCTCGGCGACTTCACCCGGTACTCGGGTCTGTCCCGGTACCTGGTCTACCGCTGGTTCACCCATGACCCGCAGGTCCGCGGCCTGTACCCGGTGGAGGATCATTCGCTGCGGGGCAGGGTTTTCGCCGCGGAGATCCGGGACGCCTACACGGCCGATCCCACGGGGAAGGCCGGTGAGATCGTCGCGGCTCTGCTCGAGGTCAGTTCAGAGTTCGCGGAGATCTGGCGGTTGCACGAGGTGGGGGTGACCCATCACCACGACCTCAAGCGCTACCTGCACCCCGAGCTGGGGGAACTGGAGCTCTACTCCGAGATGCTGGTGGATCCCGAGCAGTGCCAGCAGCTGCTGGTCTTCACCGCCGTGCCCGGTTCCCCGAGCCAGGGCAAGCTCCAGATGCTGTTCGCTGTCGGTCCCTAGCGGCAGTCGCCGCCCTCTCACCCTGTAATGCCGCTTCGAAACCGGAGTGTCCTGCACCCTCCCAACGCTTCAAAACTGAAGCACATTGCGTGGAGCGACGTTGAGGTCGCGTCTCCCGGCCGACGGTCGAGCCGGCGCGGGACTCCAGACGGCCAGGTCTCCTGCACCGTCCAACGGCGAACCCTTGCCCGCCAAACCCGGAACTTCTGGGTCCGCTGACTCCACGAATGACCAGAGCAGACCCAACCAGCCAAGAAGGCAGGACAGCCATGTCACTCAGTTTCGACCCCGAGTTCGCCCAGGTGTTCGCCGCCATGGCCGAGGCCATGGCGGGCGCCACCCCTCCGCCGGTCGGCGACGTCGCCGCGCGCCGCGCCATGTGGGAACCGATCATCGGTGCCGCCTCGGCGGCCCAACCGGTCCCGGCCGACGTCACGACCACCGAGTACTACGCGACCGCCGACGACGGCACGAAGATCACCATGCGCTGGTACGCCAAGACGGACGCCCCTACCGGTCCGGCCGCGCTGTTCTTCCACGGCGGCGGCTACATCTTCGGCCACATCGACCTGTTCGACGGCCCCGTTGCCCGCTACGTCTCCGCCAGCGGGGTGCCGATGCTGTCGGTCGAATACCGCCGAGCCCCCGAACACTCCCTCCCCACACCGGTCGAGGACGCGTACACCGCCCTGCGCTGGCTGCACGAGCACGCCGTCCAGCTCGCCGTCGCCCGCGGCGCCCGCGTCATCGGCACCGCCGGTCCGGCCAACCAGGAGTACGTGACCTCGCTCGGCGCCACCGCGCTGGTTTATGGAGAGGGTCTGGTCGAGCGGGTGCGTGCGCTCGCCCCCAACGGCGTGGACGCGGTGCTCGACGCCGCGGGCAAGGGCGCGCTGGAGGACTCCATCACCCTGCGCGGCGGCACCGACCGGATCGTCACCACCGCCGACTTCCGGGCCCGCGAACTCGGTGTCGTCTTCGCCGAGGGCCCGGCGCGGCGCTCGGCCGCCCGGCTGGCCGAACTGGCCCGGCAGGCCGCCGACGGCACACTGGCGATCACGGTCGGCGCGACCTACCCGCTTACCGACGCGGCCAAGGCCCAGCAGGCCAGCGACGCCGGCCACAGCCGCGGAAAGCTCGTCCGCACCGTCGGCTGACCTCCTCCCGCGGGGGCCGGCCCCGCGCGGCCGCCGGCAACCAGCCGGTCCTCTCCTTCTCCAGTCAGTCCGTATCCCCGCGATATGCGGATACGCCGTGTGCGGCCCACACCGTCCCCTGCTTTGCCCATGTCCCCCCCTGTGTCCCTCCCTCACCGAAGGTGAACGCCCGCTTCACACGGTGCGCGGTCGCACGCACAAACTCACAGCACCACCAGTCAAGTTCAGGCCTGCGAGTCAGAGCACCGGGATTCTCTCCGGGGGCGATTCCCGACCCTTGCCCCGCTCCGCAGGAGTCCGATTCCGCGCCGGCCCGAAGGCCGGAGTTTCCTTGGAGGTCTCCGATGACCATGGCCTATCTGGCGCAGCCCGAACAGCAGCAGAAGCTCGAATGGCACGACGGGGGAACGTTCTCCGTGCTGCTCGACAAGGAAGCCACTGAGGGCAAGCTGACCGTGGGCCGCTTCGACGTCGCCAAGGGCGAAGCCCCGCCGTTCCACCTGCACACCCGCGAGGACGAGGTGTTCATGCTGATCAAGGGCACGGCCCCGGACGTGCCTCCGGCCCCGGACATGCCTCCGCCCCGGACGGGCAGTTGCTGGTGCCGGCCGGGGCGGAGTCACACACGGGCCCCTCAGGGGGCAGGGGCGTGGCGTCAGCTCAGGGACGCCAGCGCCTCGGTCCACGTGGTCGACGGGCGCATGATCGTGGCGGCCTTGGCCGGGTCGGGCTGGTAGTAGCCGCCGATGTCGGCCGGCTTGCCCTGGACGGCGTTCAGCTCGTCGACGATCTTCTGCTCGTTCGCCGCGAGGGTCTCGGCGAGCGGGGCGAAGGCCTTGGCCAGGTCGGCGTCGTCGGTCTGCCGGGCCAGCTCCTGCGCCCAGTACAGGGACAGGAAGAAGTGGCTGCCGCGGTTGTCGATGCCGCCGACGCGACGGGTCGGGGACTTGTCCTCGTTCAGGAAGCTCGCCGTGGCGCGGTCGAGGGTGTCGGCGAGGACCTTCGCGCGGGAGTTCCCGGTGAAGTCGGCGTACTGCTCCAGGGACGGCACCAGTGCGAAGAACTCGCCCAGGGAGTCCCAGCGCAGGTAGTTCTCCTTGACCAGCTGCTGGACGTGCTTCGGCGCGCTGCCGCCGGCGCCCGTCTCGAACAGGCCGCCGCCCGCCATCAGCGGGACGACCGACAGCATCTTGGCGCTGGTGCCCAGCTCCAGGATCGGGAACAGGTCGGTGAGGTAGTCACGCAGCACGTTGCCGGTCACCGAGATGGTGTCCTCGCCGCGGCGGATGCGCTCCACCGACAGCTTCGTGGCCTCGACCGGGTTCAGGATCCGGATGTCCAGGCCCTCGACGTCGTGTTCCGGGAGGTACGTGTTGACCTTGGCGATCAGGTTGGCGTCGTGCGCGCGGGTCTCGTCCAGCCAGAACACCGCAGGGTTGCCGGTGGCGCGGGCGCGGGTGGCGGCCAGCTTCACCCAGTCCCGGATCGGGGCGTCCTTGGTCTGGCAGGCGCGGAAGATGTCACCCGCGGAGACCGTCTGCTCGATCACCACGTTGCCCGCCTGGTCGACGAGGCGGACCGTGCCGGTGGTCGGGATCTCGAAGGTCTTGTCGTGGCTGCCGTACTCCTCGGCCTTCTGCGCCATCAGACCGACGTTCGGGACCGAGCCCATCGTGGACGGGTCGTAGGCGCCGTTGGCGCGGCAGTCGTCGATCACGGCCTGGTAGACGCCGGAGTAGCTGGAGTCCGGCAGGACAGCGAGGGTGTCGGCCTCCTGGCCGTCCGGGCCCCACATGTGGCCGGAGGTGCGGATCATGGCCGGCATCGAGGCGTCGACGATGACGTCGGACGGCACGTGCAGGTTGGTGATGCCCTTGTCGGAGTCGACCATGGCCAGCTCCGGGCCCTCGGCGAGCTCGGCGTCGAAGGCGGCCTTGATCTCGGCGCCCTCGGGCAGCGACTCAAGGCCCTTGTGGATGCCGCCCAGACCGTCGTTCGGGGTGAGGCCCGCGGCCGCGAGCGTCTCGCCGTACTTCGCGAACGTCTTCGGGAAGAAGGCACGCACCACGTGACCGAAGATGATCGGGTCGGAGACCTTCATCATCGTCGCCTTCAGGTGCACGGAGAACAGCACGCCGTCGGCCTTGGCCTTGGCGATCTGTGCCGTGAGGAACTCCCGCAGCGGGGCCACGTGCATGACGGAGGCGTCGACGACCTCGCCCTCGAGGACCGGCACCGACTCGCGCAGGACCTTGGTGGAGCCGTCGTCGCCGACCAGCTCGATCCTCAGCGAGCCGGCCTCGGAGATCACCACGGACTTCTCGGTGGAGCGGAAGTCGTCGACACCCATCGTCGCCACGTCGGTCTTGGACTCGGGAGTCCAGGCGCCCATACGGTGCGGGTGGTTCTTGGCGTAGTTCTTGACCGACCCGGGGGCGCGGCGGTCGGAGTTGCCCTCGCGCAGGACCGGGTTGACCGCGGAGCCCTTGACCTTGTCGTAGCGGGCCTGGATGTCCCGCTCCTCGTCGGTCTTCGGGTCGTCCGGGTAGGCCGGCAGCGCGTAGCCCTGGCTCTGCAGTTCGGCGATCGCGGCCTTCAGCTGCGGGATCGACGCCGAGATGTTCGGCAGCTTGATGATGTTCGCCTCGGGCGTCTTGGCGAGTTCGCCGAGCTCCGCCAGGGCGTCCGGGATCCGCTGGTCCTCGGTGAGGTACTCCGGGAACAGGGCGATGATGCGGCCGGCCAGCGAGATGTCACGCGTCTCCACGGCGACACCCGCCTGCGCGGCGTACGCCTGGACCACCGGCAGGAAGGAATACGTCGCCAGGGCCGGGGCCTCGTCAGTGTGCGTATAGATGATGGTCGAGTCAGTCACCGGGTGCTCCGCTCCACGTCTGCAACATTGCTCGACATCAAGATATCTCCTGACCGACCCGGTCTCGACAGCGGTCCTCACCAGCTTCCGGCGATCTCGTGCATCCAGTCAGGCGACCCGTGCGTCTGACCTTGTGGTCATGCACGGTGATCACCCTTTGACCGACGGCCGCACCCGACCCGACCACCCGGCGCCGTGGCCGTGACGAGCCTGGTCGTGGCGTCGTAGGCCAGGTCCAGGCAGTACGCCCAGACGCGGTAGCCGTCGTTGCCGAGGCCGGGAAGACGGGGTCGCCGAGGGTCTCCGCGCCCGGGGAGGAGGCCGCCGGGGCCGCGTGAGCCGCGGAACCGACGGTCAGGGCCGCCGAGGTGCCGATCAGGGCGGTGGCCGGGGCCGCGCGGTCGCCTCCGAGATCTCCGGCAAGGATCTGTCCGGATTCCTGCGGGACAGGGTGTACGGCACGAAGCCCCGCGGATGCCCGGCCACCCGGACTGGACGGTCACGCCGGCGGCGTCGTCGCCCGTCGCGCCGAACGCCCGGACGCACGGGCACCACCACGACAACTCGGCCACGCTGTTGGGCTCAGCGGGCTAAGGGTCAGTCGAGCCGGGCGGAGGGGACTTCGCCCGGCTCGTTCTCCGCGCCGCGTTGCTGCGGAATGACCACCGCACCCTGCTGCAAGGCCACCGTGCGCGCGGGCGCCGGGATCCGGATGCCCTCGTCGTGGTAGCGGCGGTGCAGGCGCTTGATGAACTCGTGTTTGATCCGGAACTGGTCGCTGAACTCGCCGACGCCCAGGATCACCGTGAAGCCGATCCGCGAGTCGCCGAAGGTGTGGAAGCGCACCAGCGGCTCGTGATCGGGGAGGGCGCCGGTGATCTCGGTCATCACCTCGGTGACGACCTCGCAGGTCACTCGCTCGACCTGCTCCAGATCACTGTCGTAGGCGACGCCGACCTGGACCAGGATCGTCAACTGCTGCTCGGGACGCATGAAGTTGGTCATGTTCGTCTTCGCGAGCTCCCCGTTGGGGATGACGATCAGGTTGTTGGAGAGCGCCCGGACCGTGGTCTGACGCCAGTTGATGTCCTCGACGTAGCCCTCCTCGCCGCTGGCCAGCTTGATGTAGTCACCGGGCTGCACGGTCTTGGACGCGAGGATGTGGATGCCCGCGAAGAGGTTGGCGAGGGTGTCCTGGAGAGCCAGAGCGACGGCCAGTCCGCCGACGCCCAGGGCGGTGAGCATGGGCGCTATGGAGATGCCCAGCGTCTGCAGCACCACCAGGAAGCCGATCGCCAGGACCAGCACCCGGGTGATGTTCACGAAGATCGTGGCCGACCCGGCGACGCCGGAGCGGGACTGGGTGACCGCCCGCATCAGGCCGGCGACCACCCGGGCAGCCGCCACGGTGACCACGAAGATCAGCAGCACGGTCAGGGCCTGGTTGACCGTGTGCTGGACCGCGGAGGTCAGCGGCAGCGCCGCCGCGGCGGACGCGGCGCCGCTCGTGATCGCCACCCACGGCACCACCGTGCGCAGCGCGTCCACGATGAGGTCGTCGCCGCCCCAGCGGGTGCGGTCGGCGTGCTTGCCCAGCCAGCGCAGCAGCATGCGGAGCAGGAACGCCGCCAGCAGACCCGCGATCAAGGCGATGCCGGCGAGCACCAGGTCGTCCATGGTGAGGTCCCGCTTCACCGGTCACCTCCGGGGAGGACTGGTGCGGCGAAGACCTTCGCCGACGGCTGGATGTGAAGTTGCGTCACGTTGCCACCTGCTCGATTGCGGGATGTGCGATCGTGCCGGCCGTCGAGAGCCCCCGTGGTCGGCGCGACCGCTCATCCTGCCGTATCCGGCACGGGAGTTCGTACCGCGAGCGGCGCCGGACCGCCTGGTATCAGACGATTCCGTCGGCAGTGCGGCCAGTTCGGCCAGTTCGGCCAGTTCAGGTTGTTCGACCTGTTCCCGGTCGGAGTACGCGACCGTGGCAGGTGTGCCGTACGTGCCTCAGGCGATCAGATCACCTTCATCCGTACCAGGGCGCCCAGCGTCAACGCCCCCGGCACCAGGGGAAGCCAGACGGTGATGATCCGGAAGGCCAGGACCACGGCCGTGGCGACCACGGCCGGGCCGCCCGCCGCCACCAGGGCCATGACCAGCGCCGCCTCGACGGAACCGATCCCGCCGGGAGTGGGTACCAGCGCGACGGCGACGGTCGCCGCCAGATACGCCACCGCCATGTGCGCGGGCGGCACCGGCAGCCCCATCGCCTGCCCCACCGCGGCCAGTCCGGCCGCCTGCAGTGCCGGGAAGGCCAACGCGCCGCCCCACAGGGCGAACGCCCGGGCCGGCCGGGTGTGCACCGACCGGGCCTCGCCCAGCGCGGTCCGCAGGAAGGAACACGCGGCCGTCCGCAGGCGTCGTACGCACGCCAGCACGCCGACGGCGACCAGCAGCACCGCGCCGACGGCCGGCAGCAGCGAGCCGACCGCCCCGTCGGGAAGGAGGGAGCCCAGCCGCAACGCGTCCGGGAAGAGGACGAGCAGCGTGGCCAGCAGACTCAGCCGGCCGACCGTCTCGGCCAGCAGATACAGGGCGAGCGCGGCGGACGAGCGGGCGAGCGGCAGCCCGCACACCGTCATGAACCGCAGGTTGACCGCGCTCGCGCCCAGGCCGGTCGGCAGGAGATGGTTGGCCGCCCCGGCCGCGAACTGGGTGGCCAGCAGCCGGCGTTTGGGCAGGGACTCGACGACGGCGCCCTGCCGGGTCACGGAGGCGGCCACCCAGGTCAGACAGGTGGCACCGGCCGCGGCCAGCAGCCAGGGCCACTGGGCGTTCCGCAGATGGCCGAAGCCCTCGGCGAGCACCGACCGGTGCTGGACCGCGACGACGGTGACCAGCAGGAGCGGGAGCAGACACAGGATCTGGCGTACCCGACGGACCGGGACGCGACGGGGGAGTCGTCCCTGGGGGAGGTCGGGGATCTCGGGGAGGTCGGCGATCTCGGGGATCTCGGGGATGTGTACCGCTGTCACAGTAGGAGAGGTTTTCCACCCCGCACCAACTGCGGGTTGCGGAAGCGGGGACAGGGGCTTACGTACGGTCATCGGATCCTTCGCACCAGCGGACTGCGGGATTTGATTGACCCCAATCTTGCTTGAGGTTCTACGGTTCCTCTCATGAGCATGGAGACCACGGCCTGGACACAGCTGCACAGTGTCATGAACGCCGAACAGAAACGCCGCCCCCTGGCCCGCGCGACCCTGCGCCGTATAGGCGCTTTTGCCCGCCCGCACCGCCGCCCCATCGCGCGGTTCGTGGCCCTCGGGGTGGTGACCGCGCTGCTCGCCGTCGCCACCCCGGTCCTCGCCGGGCGCGTCGTGAACGCGATCGTGGCGGGCGACGACGAGAGCACGGTCGTCCGGCTGGCCCTGCTCATCGCGTTGATCGCGGTCGTGGAGGCGGCACTGGGCATCCTCGGCAGACGGCTGTCGGCGAGGCTCGGGGAGGGGCTCATCCTCGATCTGCGGACGGCTGTGTTCGATCATGTGCAGCGCATGCCGGTCGCGTTCTTCACACGCACTCGTACGGGAGCGCTCGTCTCCCGTCTCAACAACGACGTCATCGGCGCCCAGCGAGCCTTCAGCAACACCCTGTCCGGCGTGGTGAGCAACCTGGTCACGCTGGTGCTCACCCTCGTGGTGATGCTCACCATCTCCTGGCAGATCACCCTGCTCGCGCTGGTGCTGCTGCCGGTGTTCGTGATCCCGGCCCGGCGCATGGGCAGCCGGATGGCCCGTATGCAGCGGGAGGCGGCCGCGCTGAACGCGGCGATGGGCACCCGCATGACGGAACGCTTCTCCGCACCCGGCGCCACCCTGGTCAAGCTCTTCGGCCGGCCGGAGCAGGAGTCCGAGGAGTTCGCCGTCCGCGCCCGCCAGGTCCGGGACATCGGCGTACGGACGGCCACCGCCCAGTCCGTGTTCATCACCGCCCTGACCCTGGTCTCGGCCCTGGCGCTGGCCCTCGTCTACGGCCTCGGCGGCTGGTTCGCCCTGCGCGGCACCCTCGACCCGGGCGCCGTCGTCGCCCTCGCCCTCCTGCTGACCCGGCTGTACGCCCCGCTCACCGCCCTCGCCGGAGCTCGCGTCGAGGTGATGAGCGCCCTCGTCAGCTTCGAGCGCGTCTTCGAGGTGCTCGATCTCAAGCCCCTCATCGAGGAGAAGCCGGACGCCCGCGAGGTCCCCGACGGCCCGGTCTCCGTCGAGTTCGACGACGTCCGCTTCGGCTACCCCTCCGCCGACAAGGTCTCCCTCGCCTCCCTGGAGGAGGTGGCGTCCCTCGACACCCGGGGCGGCGCCGAGGTCCTGCACGGCATCTCCTTCCGCGCCGAACCGGGCCAGACCGTCGCCCTCGTCGGCTCGTCCGGCGCCGGCAAGTCGACGATCGCGCAGCTGCTGCCGCGCCTCTACGACGTCGACGAGGGCGCCGTCCGCGTCGGCGGCGTGGACGTCCGCGACCTGAACACGGGGTCCCTGCGGGGGACCCTCGGCATGGTCACCCAGGACGGCCACCTCTTCCACGAAACGGTCCGCGCCAACCTCCTCCTGGCCCGCCCCACGGCGACCGAGGAGGAACTGTGGGACGCCCTGCGCCGCTCCCGCCTCGACGATCTCGTACGGTCCCTGCCCGACGGCCTCGACACCGTCGTCGGCGAACGCGGCTACCGGCTGTCGGGCGGCGAGCGCCAGCGGATGACCATCGCCCGGCTGCTGCTGGCCCGCCAGCGCGTCGTCATCCTCGACGAGGCCACCGCCCACCTCGACAACACCTCGGAGGCGGCGGTCCAGGAGGCGCTCACCGAGGCACTGGCAGGCCGGACGGCGATCGTGATCGCCCACCGCCTCTCCACCGTGCGCGCCGCCGACCAGATCCTGGTCGTGGAGGCGGGCCGGATCGTGGAACGCGGCACCCATGAGGAACTGCTCGCCCTCGACGGACGGTACGCCCAGCTCTACCGCACACAGTTCGCCCACCGGCCGGGCGGCGTCACGGAGATCGCGCCGACGGACGTGCCGACCCACGACGCGCCGACGGACGTGCCGACCCACGACGCGCCGACGGACGACGTGGCGGTGGCCAACGTTCCGAAGGGCAACGTTCCGACGGACAACGTTCCGACGGACAACGTTCCGACGGACAACGGGGCGGTGGCCAACGCGGCGTTGAACAACGCGCCGACCGACGACGCGGCGGCGTAGACACGGACGCGCCACCGCCGTACACCTGGCGCGGCCGCCACTCTCTTCGTCGTGGCCAGGTGACGCCGCGCGGCGTGAACATCCTCGAAAGGCGTCTGACGGGCACCGGCCCAGGTCAGGCGCCTTTTGCGTGCTCCGGTGCGCTGCCGCCGCGCCGACCGTGGCGCGTGCGGACGGGTTCCAGCGCCTTGGATTCACCCTATTGACACATGGCTGAAACGCTACGAGTATCAGGGGCGTCGCGATTCACTAATGAATATATATTCGCACCCTTCGCACCCGGAAGGCCCGTCGCCCCCGAAGCGTCAGCGATCAAGGACACTCAGATGCTCAGCACAGACCCAGAAGGCGTCACCCGGTTCCGGGCCCGACGCCGGCGTATCGCCGAAGGAGATCCGGACGTCCGTCTCGGCGATCTCCGGCACTTGTCGACCGAGGTGCGGCGCAGCATCGTGCGGATGATCGACCGCGCTCAACTCGGTCACATCGGCGGTGACCTGTCGGTGACCGACATCCTCGTCACCCTGTTCGGGGGCGTCCTCGACGTCGATCCCGAGAACCCGCGCAAGCCCGACCGGGACCGGTTCATCCTCAGCAAGGGGCACTGCGCGGCGGCCCTGTACGCGACCCTCGCCCACAGCGGTTTCTTCCCGACGCCCGAGCTGGACACGTTCATGGCGCCGCTGTCCCCGCTCAACGGTCACCCCAACCGGCGGAAGGTACCGGGCGTCGAGACGAACACCGGACCACTCGGGCACGGTTTCCCCGTCGGTGTCGGCTGTGCCCTGGCGTCCAGGCTGTCGGGCTCCGCGTACCGCACGTTCGTCGTGCTCGGCGACGGCGAACTGCAGGAAGGCAGCAACTGGGAGGCGGCGATGACGGCCGCCCACTACTCCCTCGGCTCCCTGACGGCGATCGTCGACCGCAACCGCCTCCAACAGGGCGCCGGGACCGAGGAGACCAAGCGCCTGGAGCCGCTCGCGGACAAGTGGGCGAGCTTCGGCTGGGAGGTGCGCGATGTCGACGGACACGACCACGCGCAACTGCTGTCCGCCCTGAGCCCCTCCACGACCGGGCAGCCGGTCGCCGTGGTGGCCCACACCATCAAGGGCAAGGGCGTCTCGTTCATCGAGGACCGCGTGGAGTGGCACCACAAGGTGCCCGACGCCGCACAGGTCCACGCCGCGCTTGAGGAGCTCAGCCGATGACTGCCGAACTCATGCCCGATACCGCCCAGACCTACGACTGCCGCCAGGCGTTCGCGGACGCACTCATCGCCCTGGCCGCGGAGGACGAGCGGATCGTCGCCGTCTGCAACGACTCCGTCGGGTCGAGCAACCTCGTACGGTTCCGGGAGCTGTACCCGGACCGGCTCATCAACGTCGGGATCGCCGAGCAGGACCTCGTCGGCGTCGGCGCGGGACTGGCGATCGGCGGGTTCATCCCGTTCATCAGCGCGGCCGGTCCGTTCCTCACCGGCAGGGCCACCGAACAGATCAAGACAGACGCCGCCTACAACGGTCTTCCGCTGGTGCTCTGCGGTCAGAGCCCCGGCATGGCCTACGGGGAACTGGGCCCGACCCACCACTCGATCGAGGACCTGTCCTGGATGCGGGCCATCGCCGACCTGACCGTCGCCGTGCCGGCGGACCCGGCCCAGACCCGCGCCGCCGTGCGCTGGGCGGCCGCGCAGGACGGGCCGACCTATCTGCGCGTCCCGCGGTTCAAGGTCCCCTCGGTCACGCCGGAGGGCGCGTCGTTCGAACCCGGGCGCAGTGTCGAACTCACCGACGGGAACGACATCACCGTCATGGCCGTGGGGACGATGGTCTCCCGAGCCGTCGTGGCGGCCCGGGCGCTGCGGGCCGAGGGCATCGGCGTACGCGTGCTCAACATGACCTTCGTCGAGCCGCTCGATCTGGAAGCGGTTCTGCGGGCGGCCCGCGAGACCCGGGGCATCGTCACCGCCGAGGAGGCGACCACCACGGGCGGCCTCGGCGCGGCCGTGGCGAGTTTCGTCGCGCAGAACCACCCCGTGCCCATGCGCATCCTGGGTGTGCCCCGGCAGTTCGCGCCGACCGGAAGCGCCGCCTTCCTGCTGGAGCACTTCGGGCTGACCGCCGACGGTATCGCCGCCGCGGCGCGCGAGCTGATGGCCGTGAACCCGGACGGAGCGCGTGATCATGGCTGAGTCGATGAGTGCCGCCGAAGGCGTCGGCACCATGGGCGGGGCGGACGGTCCGCTCGTACTGGCGGTGGACCAGGGCACCAGCGCGACCAAGGCGGTCCTCGTCGACGTACGAGGAGACATCGTCGCGCTCGGATCCGCGCCCGTGGCCCTGTCCACCCCGGCACCCGGCTGGGTGGAACAGTCGGCCGAGGAGATCTGGCAGAGCTGTCGCCGAGCGGTCGCGCAGTGCCTGGACGGCCAGGACGCCACCCGGGTCGCCGCCGTCGGCCTCAGCACACAGCGCGAGTCGCTGCTCCTGTGGGAGCGAGCCACCGGAACTCCACTGAGCCCGCTGGTGAGCTGGCTCGACAAGCGCACCGCCGGGGACCCCGCCCTGCTGAGGGCCCTGGACTCCGCCGACCTGGTCCGCGACATCAGCGGCCTGCCGCTCGACCCCATGTTCTCGGCCCCCAAGGCCGCCTGGCTCCTGGACCACCACGACCCCGAGCGGCGGCGCAGCCGCGCCGGCGAACTCTGTCTCGGCACCGTCGACTCCTGGCTGCTGTTCAAGCTGGGCGGTGCCCACCTCATCGAGGTGGGCAACGCGGCCCGCACCCAACTGTTCGACGTGCACCGCCTCACCTGGGACGAACGGCTCATGCGGCTGTTCGACGTGCCGCCCGGGGTGCTTCCCCGCGTGGTGTCCTCGCAGGGTCCGTTCCCGCCGGCACGCGACCTCGCACCGCTGCCGGACGGTGTCCCCGTCACCGCGGTGCTCGGCGACTCGCACGCGGCCCTGTTCGCGCACGCCGGATGGCAGGACGGCACGGTCAAGGCGACCTACGGAACCGGATCGTCCGTCATGGCGGTCGCGCCCTCCTCGACCCGCCCCTCCTCAGGGATGTGCCTCACCGTCGCCTGGGACGTCGGCGAGCCGGCGTGGGCTGTGGAGGGCAACATCCGCTCCACCGGGGCCACCCTGACCTGGCTGGCCAAGCTGCTCGGCACCGACGTGTCCGCGCTGGCCTCCCTGGCCGCGGACAGCAGCGACGGTGTCGTCATCGTCCCGGCCTTCGGAGGGCTCGGCGCGCCCTGGTGGGACGACGAGGCCGTCGGCCTGATCAGTGGCGTCACGTTCGGCACGGAGGCACCGCAGCTCGTACGGGCCGCGCTGGAGTCGATCGCGTTCCAGGTCGAGGACGTCGTGGCCGCGGTGGAGCGGGACATCGGCCCCGTGGTCCGGTTGCTCACGGACGGCGGCCCCACCGGCAACCCGCTGCTGATGCAGTTGCAGGCGGACACCAGCGGGCGCGTCGTCGAACGGGCCCGGGCCCGCGATCTGTCGGCGCTGGGCGCCGCCCACCTCGCGGGGCTCGGCGGCGGTGTGTGGAGCAAGGCGGACCTGGAGCGGTTGCACCGCCCACGGGATGTCTACACACCGGACGAGAACCCCGACAGCAGGGCGGCCCGGCGTGCGCACTGGCACGCGGCGGTACGGCGGTCACGCCGACGGGCTTCGGACGACGAGGGCATATCCCACGCCGTGGCCACTGCGGAACCTCATGCCGTCCTCGGGGTCGGAACGCCGCCCGCGCCGTCACGGAAGCGGCCTCTCGTCGGCACAGGAGCGACGCGGCACGACCCCGCGCCCGGGCCGCGGCCGCACCCCTCGGACATCGGAGACGGATCATGACCGGGTCCGGTCGCCGCGGAGGAAGCCGTTTCCGAGGCAAGAGCGTCGTCGTCACCGGAGCCGCGGGCGGCATCGGCCTCGGGGTCGCCGCGCGGTTCGCCGCGGAGGGTGCCGACGTCCTGATGCTCGACGCGTCGCCGACCGTCGAGGAGGCGGCCGATCAGGTGGCCGAGCAGATGGCTGCGAAGACGGCCGAGAAGACGGCCGAGCAGGTGACCGAGAAATCGGCCGCCGAGAGCGCCGCCGAAGGCACCGTCGGCAGCGTGCTCGGTGTCCGCGCGGACGTGACCTCCGCCGACGACGTGGCCCGCGCCTTCGCGCTCGCGGAAGAGACCTGGGGCGGCCTCGACGTCCTGGTGAACAACGCCGGCGTCATCACGATCAGCCGACTGGAGGACCTGAGCCTCGCCGACTGGGAGAAGGTGCTGGCCGTCAACACCACCGGTACGTTCCTGTGCGCACAGGCCGCCGCCGGGATCATGCGCCGGCACGGACGCGGAGGGCGCATCCTCAACGCCGCCTCGGGACAGGCCCGCCAGGGGTTCGTGTACACACCGCACTACGCGGCGAGCAAGTTCGGGGTCGTGGGACTCACCCAGAGTCTGGCGAAGGAACTCGCGAAGGACCGGATCACGGTGAACGCCTACAGCCCCGGCATCGTCGGCAGCGACATGTGGGACTACAACGACCGCGAATGGGGCCGGCTGCTCGGCGACTACAAGCCGGGCGAACTCATGGCCGAGTGGATCGCCGGGATCCCGCTGGGGCGTGCCGGTACCCACGACGACATCGCCAACCTGCTGCTGTTTCTGGCCTCCGAGGAGGCGGAGTACATCACCGGCCAGACGATCAACGTCGACGGCGGGATGTTCATGAACTAGCGCGCCACCCGGCGCGATGGCGTCGGGCGCGACGACCTCGCCGGTCGACCGGACGCGCGGTTCAGAACACCCCTCACGAGTCGGATATACGTGGCATATCGGATACTCGGAGGTTTTGATGAGCACAACCAGCGACGCGGCAAGCGCCGTTGACGCACCACCGGACGAACGGCGCCTGCGAGCACGCTCCTGGGCGACCCGACTGCTCACGGGATCACGCGGTCCCGCCACCGGCCTGCTGGTCATGTGCGTCGTCTTCTACATAGCGACGCCGTACTTCCTCACCCAGAGCAACCTGCTCAACATCGTCGACCAGACGGCGATCCTGGGTCTGCTGGCCCTCGGCATGACCGCGGTGATCGTCACCGGCGGCATCGATCTGTCGGTCGGCGCGGTCCTCGCCCTGGCGACCATGGTGCTCGGCTGGCTCTCCCACGACCAGGGATGGCCGCTGTGGATCAGCGCCGTCGCCGCGGTCGGCGTCGCCGGAGCGTGCGGTCTGGCCAACGGGCTGGGCATCACCTTCACCAGACTCCCGCCGTTCATCGCGACCCTGGCGATGATGTCCGTCGCCCGCGGCCTGGCCAACGTGATCACCGACGGGCAGCAGATCGTCGGCTTCCCGGACTGGTTCGACAACCTCTCCACCAGCCGTTACGTCGGCATCTTCACCTTCACCACCTTCGTGCTGGTGGTGTTGTACGCGGCAGGGTGGGCGTACATGCGCTACCGGTCCGGCGGACGCGAGCTGTACGCCATCGGGGGCAGCTCCGAGGTGGCGCGGCTGGCCGGCATCAGTGTGCGGAAACGGACCGTACTCGTGTACACCGTGACCGGTCTGCTCGCCGGTGTGGCCGGGGTCTTCCTGGCGATGCGTCTGGACTCCTCGCAGCCGAGCGCCGGTACCGGCTACGAACTCGACACGATCGCCGCCGTGGTGATCGGCGGCGCGAGCCTCAGCGGCGGCGTCGGCTCCATCACCGGAACGCTCTTCGGCGTCCTGATCATCGGAGTGCTGCGCAACGGCCTGAACCTGCTGGGCGTTTCCCCGTTCGTGCAGCAGATCGTCATCGGTGTGGTGATCGCGCTGGCCGTCATGCTCGACGTACTGCGGCGACGCGACACGCGCTGACCACCCTGCGACGCGCTGCCACCGTACGACCCGCCCCCTTCACCCTCCCCAGCCTCACCCACCGCTCTCCCCAGCCTCACCACCGCTCACCCGAGGCTCACTAGTCGTTCTCCCCGAGGTCATCAACCCCCTTCCCCGAGCCGCCGGGACACTTCCCGAAGGAGTCGTTCTCATGAAGACCCAACCTGCGATAGCGGTCAGCATCATGGCCACCCTGGCGCTGAGCGCCACCGCCTGCGGACGAGGCGGGGACGCCGGAGCGTCCACGTCCGACGGCAAGCCGGTGACGATCGGGCTGTCCGTGGCCAACCTCCAGGCCGACTTCTTCAACCAGATCAAGCAGTCCGTCGAAGCCGAGGCCAAGAAGAAGGGCGTCAAGGTCATCGTCTCCGATGCCCGAGGCGACGCGGCCACCCAGGTCAACCAGATCCAGGACTTCATCAGCCGTCAGGTCAGCTCGATCATCTACATCCCGGCCGGCGCCACCGCGGCCGGTGTGCCGGTGAAGGCCGCGCAGCGCGCGAACATCCCCGTCGTCACGGTCGACCGCAACCCGCCCGACGTGCCGGGCAAGTCCTTCATCGCCACGGACAGCGTCGCGGCCGCCAAGACGCTCGGCGAGTGGGTGATCAAGCAGAAGGGTGGCAAGGGCCAACTGGCCATCCTCCAGGGCCAGATCGGTACCACCCCGCAGGTGGACCGGCAGAAGGGGTTCCAGCAGGCACTCGCCGGCGCACCCGGCGTCAAGGTGGTCTCCCAGCAGACCGCCGACTGGGCGCAGGACAAGGCGTACTCGGTCGCCCAGGACATGCTCCAGGCCCACCCCGGCATCGACATCATGTGGGGCCAGGCCGACGCGATGGCACTGGGCGCGGCCCAGGCCGCCAAGGGCGCCGGGAAGAAGCCGCTGATCGTCGGCTTCGACGGTGACTACGCGGG
The DNA here is from genome assembly GCF_029893585.1 of Streptomyces sp. LBL. GTDB lineage: Bacteria > Actinomycetota > Actinomycetes > Streptomycetales > Streptomycetaceae > Streptomyces. Next base: position 82,620 of record NZ_JARXYX010000036.1, on the reverse strand, counting down.
CATCAAGGCGGTCGCCAAGGGCACCATCGACGCCACCATGGTCCAGCAGACGCAGAAGATGGGCCGGATGTCCGTGGACACCGCACTGGACATCCTGAAGGGCAAGAAGGTCCCGGCCCAGCAGCTCCAGCCCGCCTTCCTCCTCACCAAGGACGACCAGGCGAAGGCCGCCCAGTACATCAAGACCCACCCCTGAACGCGGGGAGAACATCGCCATGACGGACATCAGCCGCCTCCCGGGGGACGAGGGCCACAACGGCCTCGTCGTCCGGGGAGTGTCCAAGCGTTTCGGCGCGACCCAGGCCCTCGACCAGATCGACCTCGACGTGCGCCCCGGCGAAGTGGTCGCCCTGCTCGGCGAGAACGGCGCGGGAAAGTCCACACTGTCCAACATCATCGCCGGTACGTTCCCCTCCGACACCGGCCACATGGTCTGGCAGGGGCGGCCCTACGAGCCGAAGTCGCCCGGAGACGCCATCAACCACGGGATCGGACTCATCCACCAGGAGATGCGTCTGCTGCCGGACCTCTCGGTCGCCGAGAACGTCTTCCTCGGCCGGTTGCCGGCCCGTGGGGGCCGCATCGACCGTGCCGAGATGAACCGGCGGGCGGAACAACAGCTGCGGCGGCTCGGCCTCGACATCTCCCCGACCAGGCCGGTGCGCACGCTGCGGGTCGCGGCGCAGCAGCAGGTCGAGATCGCCAAGGCGCTGACGCTCGACGCACGGCTCCTGATCCTCGACGAACCGACGGCCGCACTCGGCGGCGAGGAGACCGACCACCTCTTCGAGCGGATCGACGCCCTCCGCAACGAAGGAGTGTCGTTCGTCTACGTCAGCCACCGACTGGAGGAGATCGCCCGTATCTGCGACCGCATCGTGGTGATGCGGGACGGACAGTGCGTCGCCACCCATCCGACCGCACAGGTGCCGGTGCCGCAGCTCGTCGAGGAGATGGTGGGGCGCAGCATCGAGCGCATCTTCCCGGACACCGGAGCCCCCGGGGCGAACGAGGTCCTCCGGGTGGAGGGGCTCACCAACCCCTCCTTCCAGGACGTGTCCTTCAGCGTGCGCGAAGGCGAGGTGTTCGGAATCGCGGGCATCGTCGGCGCCGGCCGTACCGAACTGGTACGGGCCATCGCGGGCGTCGACCCGGTGACCTCCGGCACAGTGGCCGTCGGCGGCCGGGTGCTGCGGCTGCGCGGGCCGCGGGACGCCATCGAGGCGGGAGTGGCCCTCGTACCCGAGGACCGCAAGGGCCAGGGCGCCGTGCTCGACATGTCGATCGGCGACAACGTGGCGCTTCCGAACCTCGACCGGGTCGCCCGCAGGGGCTGGCTGACTCCCCAGCGCGTCACCGAGGTGGCCACCGACGCCATCAACCTCCTGACGGTGAAGGGACGGGCGAGCCAGCCGGTGCGGACGCTGTCCGGCGGGAACCAGCAGAAGGTGGTCATCGCCAAGTGGCTGGAACGCAAACCGAAGGTCGTCATCCTCGACGAGCCCACCCGCGGTATCGACGTCGGCGCCCGCGCCGCGATCTACGAGGTGATAGCGGATCTGGCCCGGTCCGGTATGGCGGTGGTCGTGGTCAGCTCCGATCTCGACGAGGTCCTGGGACTGTCCCACCGCGTGCTCGTCCTCAGCCGAGGACGCCAGCAGGGCATTCTGCCGGCGGAGGAGGCGACGGGCGTCGCCGTGATGCGCCTCGCCACGGCATGATGCAACGGGTGCCGTCGACTGGCCCGCGGTGGCCCCGACCCGCAGGACGGGCCTGCTGACATGACGGGCCTGCTGAAAGGACATGATGGACCCCCGCAGCCGTACCGGTCAGCCGGTGAACCGCCGTACCACGCGCATGGCGACCACCGACGAGCAACTGCGCCTGATGACGCGGGTCGCACGCCTCTACCACGAGCAGGGCATGCGGCAGCCGCAGATCGTCGAGGAGCTTCACATCTCCCAGGCGCGCGTCTCCAGGCTGCTCGCCCAGGCCACCAAGCTGGGGATCGTCCGGACCATCGTGGTGCCGCCGGAGGGTGTCTTCGCGGACCTGGAGGACCTGATCGCGACCCGCTACGGTCTGCGTGACGTCGTGGTCGTCGATGTCGAGGGCGAAGGGGACGAGGTCATCCCGGCCCTCGGTGCGGCGACCGCCGTCTACCTGGAGACCACGCTCATGGAGGGCGACCGGCTCGGCATCTCCTCCTGGAGCGCCACTCTCCTGGCGGCCGTCGAGGCCATGAGGTCGCGCCCCGGGAAACGGTCCCTGGAAGAGGTGGTCCAGTTGATGGGCGGCGTCGGCGACCCACAGGTACAGGTCCAGGCGACCCGTCTGATGGGACGGCTCGCCGAGACGACCGGCGCCGAACCGGTCTTCATGTCGGCTCCCGGCGTCGTCGCGAGCCCGGCGATCCGTGACGCCATCCTCGCCGACCCGAAGGTCACCAGTGTCGCCGCTGCGTGGAAGCACCTCACCCTCGCCATCGTGGGCATCGGCAGCCTCGAACCGTCGCCGTTGCTGCGCCGCAGCGGCAACATCTTCTCGCTCGAGGACCAGGACAGGCTCCGCGCCCTCGGCGCCGTGGGCGACATCTGCATGCACTTCTTCGACGAGAACGGCACCCTGCTCGACACCGAACTCAACGACCGCGTCATCGGCATCGACCCCGACACCTACCGTGCCGTCCCGCGCCGCATCGCGGTGGCCGGGGGACACCGCAAGTACGCCGCCATATGCGCGGCCGTGCTCGGCGGGTGGGTCGATGTCCTGATCACCGACCTGAGCGTGGCCAGACGCCTCGCCGACCGGCCGGAGGCACAGCTTCCGTAGCGGCCGGAGACGTGCGCCCCGGCGAGAGCCCGTGGAACGCCCGCACACGCCCGCACGCCGAGGACCGCCGAGAACCGGCTGTCCGCCATCCAGTGGAGGAAGAACTCATGGCCGCACCCTCTTTCCGTATCGACGACCGCGTCGCCCTCGTCACGGGAGCAGGCAGCGGCATCGGCCGCCGACTGGCGATCGGCCTGGCGGAGATGGGCGCGGACGTCGGGTGCGTCGACCTGCCGGGGAGCGATCTGGCCGGCACCGTGAAGGCCGTCGAGGAGACCGGACGGCGAGCGGTCGCCGCGCCCGCCGACGTCACCCGGCCCGACGAACTGGCCGAGGTGGTGGCCCTGCTGGAAAGGGACCTCGGACCGTTGCGGCTGGCCGTCAACGCCGCGGGCATCGCCGACGCCACCCCTGCCGAGGACATGCCCCTCGAACAGTGGAACAAGGTCATCGATGTGAACCTCACCGGTGTCTTCCTCTCCTGCCAGGCCGAGGGACGCGCCATGCTCGCCGGCGGCGGTGGTTCCATCGTCAACATCGCGTCGATGTCGGGCACCATCGCCAACCGAGGGCTGACGCAGGCGCACTACAACGCGTCCAAGGCGGGCGTGATGCACCTGTCGAAGAGCCTGGCCACGGAGTGGTGCGACCGCGGCATCCGGGTCAACAGCGTCAGCCCCGGCTACACCGCGACGCCCATGAACCGGCGAGCCGAAGTCGCCGAACGCGTCAAGCAGTTCGAGGCCGACACCCCGCTGGGACGGATGGCGACCGTCGACGAGATGGTCGGCCCCGTCGTCTTCCTGCTGAGCGACGCCGCGAGCTTCGTCACCGGGACGGATGTGATCGTCGACGGTGGCGTGACGTGCTGGTAGGGACGGGCCGCGCCAGGGCGACCTGTTGGGGTGACGCGCCCCGGCGTGCGGCGACGTCGGTCAGGGTCTGCGACTGGAGCGGGGAGAACCCGCCCAGGGGGAAGAACGGGGTGAAGGCGATGTTCTTGCCGCGCATCGTTCGACGAGGGCGTCGTCCTGGCGGTTGGCCAGGTTGTAGAGGTTCTGCACGGTGACGACGGGGGCCATGGCCTGCGCCTCGGTGAGCTGGGCATCGGATACCGGAGCGGCGGACCGCACGCGAGCGGGCGGCAGCGGAGGCGGAGACGTGACGGCCGTCGGCCGTCACGTCTCCTCTACGGTGTGATCACTTGACCGGCGGGGTGGGCAGCTTGCTGCCCTTGAAGTCCGGCGCGTCGGCAGCGGAGCGCATCGCGCTGAGCGAGGAGGTCTGCTGGACCTGGTAGATGCGGGTCTGGTTGTCGGCGGTACGGAAGGTGTAGGCCCAGGTCGGACCGGTGGGGTTGGTGTAGGTGAAGGCGGTCGGCTCGGTGGCCGACGCTTCGAAGCTCACCTGCTGCCAGGCGCGCCAGGTACCGCTGCCCTGAGTGGTCTCGCCGGTGTTGTGGACGTAGCCGTCGGTGCCGCGGACGACGACCTCGGTGAGGCCGGTCAGCGGGGAGATCACGGTGCTGGGGGAGCCCTGCGCGGTGATGCCTGCGACGGTCTCCCAGGCTCCGTAGGCCCCGCCCTCCACGGCCTGGCTGGTGGTGATCACGTTGCCGCTCGCGTCCGTGGCGAAGACACGCTTGCGGTAGCCGGGGTAGACGACGACGGACGGCGTGCCGGCGATGGCCTGGGCACCCATGCCGGTCCATGCCGAGAGTGTGCCTGCCTCCTTGAAGAGGGCGGTGGAGAGGGTGCCGTCGGCCTTCCTGCCGAAGAGCTGGACGCCGTCGCGCACGGTGACGGCGGTGAGGGCGCCGGTGAATCCGGTGCCGGACAGCGGCATCCAGCCCATGAAGTCGGCGTTGGCGCGCACCTGGACGCGGTACCAGGGCTTGCCGTTGGCGTCGAGGGCGAACTGGGTCATGAGACCGGTGGGGGTCTTGCCGGTGACGGCGTGCTGTTGCATGGCGCCGGCCAGATCGATCCAGTTGCCCCAGTCGGCGCTGCTCGCGGCGGTCTGGTTGCGCTGCCAGATGCTGCCGGAGGTGTTGTGGGCGGTGACGACGACGCGGCCGTCGGTGTGCGCGGAGAGCGAGGGCCGGCCGGTGAAGGCATCCTGGCCGGAGATCACCGTCCACTGGGCGCCGTTGACGTCGGCCGGGTCGGTGCGGCCATGGACCAGGCGGCCGATGTTGTCGGTGTAGGCGAGCTCCAGCTTGCCGTCGGACGCCTGCATGACGGAGTTGGGGGTGTACGACTCCAGAGGCACGGGCGTCGCCGCGGGCGTGTGGTTGACGTTGAGCCTGCAGACGTCGGGCGCGGCCGAGACCGAGACGTAGCCGGCCCAGCCGGACGCCTCGACCTGCTTGTTGTAGACGGGCCAGTCGCGGATGTCCTCGTCGAAGCGGTAGTGCGTGACCGAGCCGCCGCCCTTGACGCGGAACAGCGTGTCACCGCCGTACGACGACATGAACTTGGTGTCGCTCCAGTCGGCGGAGGACTCCAGTACATGCCGTTCGATCCAGCGCTGGCTGGTGTAGTCGTAGCGCGAGCGGTAGAGCTTGCCGTCGGTCGCGTCACGGCCGTAGATGACGCCGCGGTCGCCCGCGTAGATGGCGGCGTAGTTCCAGCCCATGTCTGCGATCTTGCCGCTGCCCTCGACGAAGTCGTCGGCGGCCGCGTCGTAGCGGTACCAGCGCACATCGTTGGTGGCGCCGGAGAGTGTCCATATGTAGCCGCCGCGGTCGATGGTGATGTCGTCGATCCGGTCGGCGGCCCTGAACTGGGCGAAGCTGGAGCTGATCTTGCGGTGGTGGACGTCCCAGGTGTCGCTGGAGCTGATCCGGTGGCTGTAGTACAGCCCGTCCGACTTGATGCCGTAGAAGGTCGCACCAGGGCCGGCGAGCATGTGGCCGTAGCCGGTCCAGGTGGAGTCGATGGTGCTGCCGGCGGGCAGGGCGTTGCCGGCCGCAGGGTCCGGCATGTCGGTTCTGTTGAGCTTGCCGGCGGAGTCCAGGGTGTATGTGGCCGCACTGGAGTTGCAGGTCAGCGACACGGCAGCCGCTGCGGGCGCGGAGGGCAGTGCGCCGGCGAGCGGAAGGGCGGTCGCCAGGGCCGCGGCCAGAGCTGTGGCGGAGATGAGTGCGCGAGGTGAAATTCCGTTCATAGCATGGACGTTTAACGTCCGGCGGTGAACGCTGCCGTTGCAATCAGGTGAACAATGAACTTCGATAAGGATCTTGAAAGTGAACGGATGGGCTCAACCGCGCGTGACCAGTGCCTAGTTGATGTGGCATCAGCAGGTGCGCGGACCGCCAGCGCGACCTGGCTGCCGGGTCCCGCACGCATGCGCGCGGCGACTTCGCGCCCGACTTCGCGCCCGACTTCGCGCCCGACTTCGCGCGCCGATCGAGAAGACCGGCAGCCGCGTCGGTGACTGACGTACGGCCGTCGGCCGGGCAGGTCGCCGAATCGGCGGCCTGTGCCGTGCCCGGCGCGGCGACCGGCAGCGGCAGTGCGGCCGCCACGGCCGCTGTCGCGGAGGCCAGTCGGCCGACTCTGCGGTCTGGAGTGAATGTCATATGGATTCGTCATGTCCTTCCGTCGAACAAGGTGCCCCAGGGCAGCCTGATTCATGGTTTCCGGCGGAAGCCCCCTGTGAGCTCGTGCCGTAAGTGGCAGTCAGGAAACCTGAGTTCGACCTTGAGGAGAGATGATCACAATGGGATAACGCCCAGGTGAATGGACTGGTCAATGAGTCGACAAGGCGCCCGACGAACCGTCAGCATCACATCCGATCATTCGTTCGTCCTGTGGGGGGACCGTGCCGGCGTACCGGATACTCGCGCGCAGATTACTGATGCCAAGGCTTCTGCGTTCGCACTGGGGCAAGGCCGTCGCACTCGCCGTGGCGACGGTCATCGCCGTCGGCTCGCTCGCCGTCGCAGGGGCCGGGATCCTCCTCCTCCCCGAGAAGCCGGCCGCCGCCAAGGGGCCCGGTCAGCGCTGGGGCAGTGCCGAGGGGCTGAGCCACTTCGCGGGGGGCAGGCGCAACAACGACGCGCCGCGGTCCCTGCGGGCCAAGTACCCGCTGAAGAGCCCGCCCGCCGCACGGCCCGCGACGCGGAAGAATACGGTCGAGGTCACCACCCCGGCCCCCGCGAAGGTCAAGGGCTTCGACCGCGGGACGAGCGAAGAAATCGTCTCGGAGCGCGACGCCCGCAGCCGTACGTACGCCAACGAGGACGGCACCCGCACCAGCGAGATCTCCACCGACCCCGTCAACTACCGGGCTGCCGACGGAGTCTGGCAGCCCATCAACACCTCGCTCGTCGAGGACCGCGGCGGCTGGACCAACGCCGCCGACTCCGTGGCCCTGCGCTTCGCCGACCGGGCCGACGCCGGCGACATCGCCTCCGTCACCCTGCCGACCGGCGAGTCCTTCGGGTACGGGCTGAGCGGCGCCGCCTCCGTGGCGGGCAGCGCGGACGGTGCCCGCGTCAGCTACGAGCGGGTGCTCCCCGAAACCGACCTCTGGCTGGACTCGCACGCCGGCGGGGTCAAGGAGACCCTCGTCCTGAGGTCCGCCACCGCCCCGAACAGCTTCGTCTTCCCGCTCCACCTCAAGGGCCTCACCGCCGAAGCTGACGGCGGATCGATTCTGCTGACCGACGCCGAGGGCCGCACCCGCGCCGTCATCCCGGCAGGCTTTATGGAGGACGCCGCCCAGTCCGTCTCGCACGCCGTGTCGTACGAACTCGTCGGGCAGCAGGACGGCGGCCAGGCGCTGAAGGTGACCGCCGACCGGAAGTGGCTCGCCGACCCGGCCCGTGCCTTCCCCGTCCGCATCGACCCCTCCGTCGACACCACGTCCGCCTCCACCTCCATGACGGTCCGCAGCGGCGGTTCCGTCGTCGGCTCCAGCGAACTGCAGGTCGGCAAGGGCCCGGACGGCGCCTCCGCCGCCTATCTCGGCTTCCCCCAACTCGACGAGGAGCTCAAGTACCACCAGATCTTCGGTGCGCAACTGCAGGTCGTGAACTTCGACTCCGGCTCCTGCAAGCCGCGTTCCGTCTCCGTCCACCCGGTGACCGAGTCGTGGACCGCCGGCACCGGCACCCCCTACCCCGGCCCCTCGGTCGGCAGCGCCCTCGCGTCGAAGTCCTTCGCCTACGGCCACATCGCTTTCGGCCAGTCGAAGTCCGCCTGCCCCACCGCCGGTGAGCTCTTCGACCTCGGCAAGGGCGGTCGCGACCTGGTGCAGCGCTGGGTCAACGGCACTCAGGCCAACTACGGTCTGTCGCTGCGGGCCTCGGCCACCGACTCGCTCGCGTTCAAGAAGTTCACCGGCCATGCCACGGCCAACCCGCCCAAGCTGTTCGTCACGCACTCCCCGTACCACGCGTCCTACAGCTTCCCCAAGCCGGTCCCCGACCCGCCGGTGCTGCAGAACCAGGCCGGACAGGTCAAGGTCGCCGTCACCAACAAGGGTGCCGAGACCTGGACGCCGTCCACCTACTACCTCGCCTACCGCGCCTACGACAAGAAGGGCAAGCTGGTCACCCAGCAGCGGGCGGGCGGCCTCACCGGCAACGTGGCCCACGGCGCCAGGGCGACGGTCGACGCCACCATCAAGGCGCTCCCGCCGGGCGTCTACATGCTCGACTTCACGATGGTCCGCCAGGGCGGGAAGGTCTTCACGGACGAGCAGGTGCCGCCGGGCCGGCTGACCATCCAGGTCTTCGACATCGCGCCGGTGGTGAAGGAACAGTTTCCGCCCAACGGCTACCAGGCCCAGACTTCGACCCCGCAACTGTGGGCGGCCGGCGTCGACATCGACGCGCCCCCCGGCTCCTCGCTCCAGTACAAGTTCGAGATCTGCGAGGCGGACAAGGACGGCAAGCCGACCGCCTGCACGACCTCGTCCTACCAGACGAGCTCGGCCTACCCGGTCCCGTCCGGCCGGCTGAAGTGGGGCAAGACCTACCTGTGGCGCGGCTTCGTCAAGGACGCGTCCAACGAGGTCCCCACCCAGCAGGTGGCCCTGGTCGTCACCGTTCCACAGCCCGAGATCACCTCGCGGCTCTCCGGCACGCAGGGCAAGGAGTTCGACCCGAACGTCGGCAACTTCACCTCCAGCGCGACCGACGCGTCCCTTGCCGGCGTCGGTCCCGACCTGACGCTGATCCGCACGTACAACAGCCTCGACCCGCGGCGTGACCTCGCCTTCGGCGCAGGCTGGACGACCCGCTTCGACATGCGGCTCACACCGGACGACGACGGCAGCGGCAACGTCGTCATCCGCTACCCCGACGGTCAGGACGTCCGCTTCGGCAAGAACGCGGACGGCACCTACGCTCCGCCGCCCGGCCGCTTCGCCAAGCTGACCTTCGACTCCACGGCCAACGCCTACAAGCTGCAGGACAAGTCCGGCACGACGTACGACTTCAGCACGACCGGTCTGCTGGCCAAGATCACCGACCCGTACTCCAACTCGGTCACCTACACCTACAGCGCCGGCAAGCTCGCGACCGCGACGAACAACCGCACCTCCCGCTCGCTGACCTTCACCTGGACCGGCGCGCACGTCACCAAGGTCCAGACGACCGCCGTCGACGGCGCCCCGCTGACCTGGACGTACAGCTACACCGGCGACCTGCTGGACAAGGTCTGCGACCCGCTGAACGGCTGCACCCAGTACGCCTACGGCACCGGCAGCCACTACGCCACCACCGTGCTCGACTCCCGCCCCGAGTCCTACTGGCGCCTGGGCGAGGAGGACGGCACCGCGGCCGACAGCGCCAACAAGGCCAACCTCGGCAAGGACCGCGGCACCTACCAGAACGTCACCCTGAAGGCCGCCGGTGCGATCACCGGCGACCCCGGCACCGCCGCGTCCTTCAACGGCACCACCTCACGCGTCGACCTGCCCGCCGGCACGCTGAAGAAGAGCCGTGACGACGCGGTGGAGGTGTGGTTCAAGACGATCGCCGGCGGCGTCGGCGGCCCGCTCGTCGGTTACCAGGACAAGGCCTGGGGCACCACGCCCGGCACCGGCGTCCCGATGCTGTACGTCGGTACCGACGGAAAGCTCCGCGGCCAGTTCTGGACCGGCGCGGCAGCCCCGATCACCGACACCACCAAGAACGTCAACGACGGCCAGTGGCACCACGCGGCGCTGTCGATGTCCGGCTCCACCCAGAGCCTCTACCTGGACGGCAAGCTCTCCGGGAGCATCACGGGCAAGCAGCCGCTGCAGACCAACCTCACCTACAACCAGATCGGCGCCGCCCACGCCACCACCCCCGCCTCCTGGCCGGGCTGGGGTCCCACCCCCGCCAAGTCCTTCGCGGGCACCATCGACGACGTCGCCGTCTACCACCACCCGCTGGGCACCGCGGCCGTCGCCGCCCACTACCGTGAGGGCGGCCGCGGCGCCGACGTCCTGACGAGGACGACGCTGCCGAGCAGCCGCGTCGCCTCCGAAGTCCGGTACGACGCCTTGCTCGACCGCGTCGAGGAGTACACCGACCGCAACGGCGGCACCTGGAAGATCGGTCCGCCCGCGGTCTTCGGCAACGACAAGGACCTGCGCCGCACCGTCGAGGTGCGCGACCCGATGGACGCCCCGTACTTCTACGAGTACGACGGGCTGTCGTCGCGGCTGCTGCGCTACGGCGAGCCCATGGCGCTCGGCGCCCGTGAGCCCGTCACCGAGGCCCCGTCCCCGTCGCCGACCGACCCCGGCCAGATCTGCACCCATCCCGATCCGGGCGACCCTGCCTTCTGCACCGACCCGCCCGGTCGGAGCGGCGACGGACCGGACTTCATCCGGTACCCCGTCGACGGTGTCGCCATCCGCTCCTTCGCATACGACGACAACGGCTTCCAGACCGGGATCACCAGCGAGAACGGCGACAAGGTCACCCTCGGCTACGACGATCGCGGCAACGTGTCCAGCCGGACGACCTGCCGTTCGGCCGGCGCCTGCCAGACCTCGTACACCACCTACCCGACGGCGACCGGCGACTTCGACCTGCGTGCCGACCAGCCGGCCGAGACCCGCGACGGCCGCTCGTCGGGCCCCGCCGACAACCGCTTCCTCACCAAGTACACGTACAACACCAGCGGTGCGCTGCTCACCCAGACGGCCGCCGACAGCGGCACGGCCAGGAACACCTACACGACCGGCGCCGAGCCGGCCATCGGCGGCGGCAACACGCCCACCGGCCTGCCGCTCACCACCGCCGACCCGCGTTCGAAGATCACCCGCTACCAGTACTACAAGAACGGTGACCTGGCCTGGGTGACCGAGCCGTCCGGCCGCGTCACCAAGTACACGTACGACACGCTGGGCCGCAAGCTCACCGAGACCGTCGTCACGGACGTCCAGCCGGCCGGCACGACGTCCACCTTCACCTACGACAAGCTCTCCCGGGTCCACACTCTGACCGATCCGGCGGTCACCAACGCCGTCACCTCGGGCAGGCACCAGCAGCGGACCACCACGGACTACGACGCCGACGGCAACGTGGTGCGCACCGAGATCAGCGATCTGCTGGGCGGCGACGCCGCGCGGGTGATGACCTTCGACCTCGACGACAACGGCCGCCCGGAGCGGGTCACCGACGCCGAGGGCAACGAGACCTCGTACACCTACGACGTCTTCGGCAACAAGACGTCGATGGTGGACGCAGGCGGCAACCACTTCGACTACGTCTACACCGCGCGCAACATGATGGCCGAGACCCGGCTGCGCGACTGGGACGACGACGGGGGCGACGACAGCTACACGGTCCTGCAGTCGTACGCCTACGACATGGGCGGCCGGCTCGTCCGGCACACGGACTCGATGGGCCGCTCGATGATGTACCAGTACTACGGCGACGACCTGGTCAAGTCGATCACGCTCAAGGACTTCCACAACCCCGACGGCACCAAGCGCGACATCGTCGTGGAGTCCGACACCTATGACGGTGCCGGCAACGTCCTGACCGAGACGACCGCGGGCGGCAAGCTCGTCACCGAGTACACCTACGACCCGGTCGGCCGGGTGAAGTCCGAGGTCACGGACCCCGACGGGCTGGCGCGGCGCACGACGTACACCTACGACCCCGCGGGCAACGTGCTGACGACCGCCTCCAGCGGTTCGCCCTCCAACGTCCCCTGGCCGGTGAGCGTCAGCGGCGACTCGGTCCGCTACGAGTACGACGACGCGGGCAACGTCGCCCACGAGACGGTCGAGAACGGCACCGACTCCCGCACCACCGACTACACCTACGACGACCGCGGGCTCACCACGTCCCAGACGGACCCGGCGGGCAACAAGACCGAGTACGGCTACGACGAGCTCGGCCGGGCGGTCTCCGTCACCGCGCCCGCCGTACAGACCGAGTCCGGCGGCAGCACGCCCACCACCTCCCGGCCCACCACCTTCACCGGCTACGACACCTTCGGCGCGGTGACGGAGTCGGCGGACGCGCTCGGGAACGTCAACCGCACCGCCTACGACCGGCTGGGCCGCGCGGTCACCGAGACCGCGCCCTCCTACACCGCGCCGGGCTCCACCGAGACCGTCGCCCCGACGGTCGCCAACACCTACGACGCGCTCGGCAACCTCATCGAGACCACCGACCCGCTCGGCGGCGTCACCACGTTCCAGTACGACCGCCAGAACCGGCTCACCGTCAAGGACGTCCCCGTCGGCACGGGCGACGAGCGGGGCCAGTGGAAGTACACGTACACCCGCACCGGCGAGATCCTCTCGGTCACGGACCCGAACAACGCCCGCGCCGAGACGACCTACGACGACCTGGACCGCCCGGTCACCACCACCCAGATCGAACGCAAGCCCCTGCCCGGTGCCTTCACCACCCGCAACGAGTACGACGACGCGGGCAACGTGGTGAAGCAGACCTCGCCGAGCGGCGCCGTCAGCCAGTTCACCTATGACAACCTCAGCCAGCTGACCCGGATGCAGCAGCCCAGCGGCATCCTCACCCAGCTCGGCTACGACGCCGAGGGACGTGAGGTCCGCCAGACGGACGGCATGGGCCGCACCTCGGCGAAGAGCTACGACCAGCTCGGCCAGCTCGTCCAGGACCAGGACCTGGACCCGGTCAACAGCCAGCTGCGCAAGGTCAGTTACACCTATGACAAGGCGGGCAACCTGGCCTCGTCGACCAACCCGCTGAACCATACGACGACATACACCCACGACGCCCTCAACCGGCTGACCGGCCAGACCGAGCCGGTCTCCGACACCAAGTCCATCACCACGTCCTTCGGCTACGACGCGCTCGGCAACCGCACCCGCTACACGGACGGCCGCGGCAACTCGACGATCTACACGGTCAACTCGCTCGGCCTCGCCGAGTCGGTGATCGAGCCGGCGACCGACCGCGACCCGTCACCGGGGGCCCGTACCTGGACGACCGCGTACGACGGCGCCGGTGAGCCCGTGAAGCTCACCGCCCCGGGCAACGTGGTCCGCGAGCGCGAGTACGCCAAGACGGGGCAGCTGGTCCGTGAGACCGGCACCGGCGCCGACGTGACGACCCCCGAGAAGCGGTTCCAGTACGACCCGGTGGGCCGGCTGGTCGAGGCCTCGTCCCCGAAGGGCGACGACACCTACGAGTACGACGACCGCGGCGGGCTGCTGAAGGCGACCGGCCCGTCCGGTGACGCCACGTACACCTACGACAGCGACGGCCTGCTCACCAGCCGCACCGACGCGGCCGGCACCGCCGGCTTCAGCTACGTCAAGCAGCAGCTGTCCTCGGCGACCGACCCGCTCACCGGTGTGCGGCAGAGTTACACCTACGACGGCGCGGGCGCGGTGAAGAAGGTCGACTACGGCGCGGGCCAGTCCCGTGCCTTCACCTACGACGACCTGGGCCGGGTCGACACCGACACGCTGAAGAACAGTGCCGGGCAGAAGATGGCGTCGACCGACTACGGCTACGACGACGACGACCGGCTGACGTCCAAGACCACGGTCGGCACCGCCAAGGCCGGGACCAACACCTACGGCTACGACTACGCCGGCCGCCTCGCCTCCTGGACGGCCGACGGCACGGCGACCCAGTACGGCTGGGACGACAGCGGCAACCGTGTGAAGAACGGCAGCAAGACCGCCACCTTCGACGAGCGAGACCGGCTGCTCTCCGACGGTGACTACACCTACGACTACACCGCACGCGGCACGCTCGCGTCGCGCACCAGCTCCGGTCTGAAGGAGGACTTCACCTTCGACGCCTTCGACCGGCTGACGAAGGCGGGCGAATCCGGAACGGAGTACGGCTACGACTCGCTGGACCGTGTCGCGTCCCGCAACGGCGTGGACTTCTCCTACGCCGGCTTCGCGCCCGACCCGGTGAAGGACCAGACCGCCACGTACGGCCGCGGCGCGGCGGACGAGCTCCTGGCGGTGGCCGAGAACGGCGGAACGGCCCGGCTCACGCTGGAGGACAAGCACGGCGACGTCGTCGGCAGCATGTCCGCGGCGGACGGCGCGGCTCCCGCCCTGGACGAGTCCACGGCCTTCGACCCGTTCGGCCAGGTGCTCGGCACGTCCGACACGGACGGGAACGTGGGGTACCAGGGCGACTGGACCGACCCGGACACCGACCAGGTCAACATGGGGGCCCGCTGGTACGACCCGGGAACCGGTGCCTTCGACTCGCGGGACTCGTACGGCTACAGCTCCGGCGCGTCGATCCTGGCCAACCGCTACACCTACGGTGCGGGCGCCCCGATGGACTACACCGACCCGGACGGTCACTGGCCGAGCTGTGGCTGGTGCAAGAAGGCCGCGAGCTGGGCGGGCAAGAAGCTCCGGCAAGGCGCGAGCTACGTCTCCAAGACCGCCCAGTCCGTCTGGCACGGCGTGCAGTGGGCGTGGCGCAACCCGGGGGCCGCGTTCAAGCTGGCGCTGAGCTACGTCGGCAAGGCCGCCAACTGGGTCTACAAGAAGTCGGGTCTCAAGACGGTCGTCGACGCCACCGTCAACGCCGTCACATGGGTCGGCCAGAAGACGGGCGTCACCGAGTGGGCCCGGGAGAAGGCGAGACAGGCAGCCAGGGCGGCCTATCAGGCCAAGGTCTACGTCACGAAGAAGGCCAGGCTGGCGGCGTCCTTCGCGGCCCAGCACAACCCGATCCCGGCGATCATCGCGGCCACCAAGCCCCTGATCGCCGTGGGCAAGGCGATCGTCACGGCCGACCCCAACCTCCCGGCGATCATCGTCGGCGCGGCGGTCCAGGTCGTCGCCGACGCCGCCAAGGCCGCGGACGCCATCCGCGACGAGGTCGTCAAGCAGGTCGGCAGCGTCGTCGAGTCCGTCTCGGACGCGGTCGACTGGGGTGAGGTCTGGGACGACGCCAAGATGGTCGGCAACATCGTCGGCGACGTCACCGGCTTCAACGACATCAAGAGCTGCGTCACCACGGGCGACATGGAGTCCTGCGCCTGGGCGGCGGCGACCGTGGGCGGCATCGTCCTCGGCGGCGCCGGCGCGGCGGCGGTCCGCGCGGCGAAGGCCGGACGGATGGCGGCGAAGGCGGCGAAGTACGCGGACGAGATCGCGAAGGCGGCGGAGAAGGGCAAGAAGGTCCTCAACGAGGCCGAGGCGATGGCGGAATGCGTCTCGACCGCCAGGGACGTGGCCTCACTCGCCAGCGGCAACAGCTTCGTACCCGGTACGGAAGTCGTGATGGCCGACGGCAGCCGCAAACCGATCGAGAAGGTCGAGGAGGGCGACGAGGTCCTCGCCACCGACCCGACGACGGGTAGGACGTCCAAGGAGAAGGTCACCGACACGATCGAGGGCAAGGGCGCGAAGAACCTCGTCAAGCTCACGATCGACACGGACGGCGACAAGGGCCAAGCGACCGACACCATCACGGCGACCGAGGGCCACCCCTTCTGGGTCCCCGACCTGAAGAAGTGGCTGAAGGCCGACGAACTGAAGCCCGGCCAGTGGCTCCGGACCGGTTCCGGTACGCGGGTCCAGGTCGACGCGGTCAGCGCATGGACCCAGCAGGCCGCGGTCTACAACCTGACGGTCGACAGGGCGCATACGTACTATGTGCTGGCGGGCGATGCTCCGGTCCTCGTCCACAACTGTCCTTCAGGTGGCGATGATGCCCCTGAAGCGCTCCTTCGGATGCGGCATTACACGAATGCGCGGGGCAAGGCGGGAATCGTCCAGAGCAAGGTCATCAGAGCGAGTGACCAGAACAAGGTCTTCCTCGTTCCAGCCAAGGGAAAACCGATGAGTCCGCGTGACGCCGAAAGCGCGTTGGGGATCGGTCGAGGCAGGGGAAATCACGTGCTCGAATTCGACGTCCCGGCCGGCCGGGTTCGGTCGAGATATAATTCGACGATGGGCATCACCGAGTGGGTCGCTGACGGTGATCTGCCGGTCGAGAACATTCGGGTGAAAAGGTGATGGGCGTGCCTCAGAGTATCCCAGTAGAGCTGGTGGGATTCGCCGATTTGTTCCGGGATCTGGAGGAATACGTGGTTTCTCTGGATCGGGTGCTGTCGCGTATCGGGGCAGGAGAAGACCCTCGCATACTCCTTGAGTATGTGGTGGAGCACGGTCTCCCTGCGCGATTGGCTCGAGCCCGTGAATTCGTGGGTGACTCCCTGGAGAAGGTCATCGGAGCGGAGGCTGTGGAGGAAATCGCCGAACAGGTGGAGGGGTACAGAGATCGAAAATAGGGCGATAGCCGCGTTGGGATTTTTGACGGAACTCGGGAGGCCCCTCAGTCGCCGTGCTGGTGGGCCGAGGATGTGGCAAGGCCCGCCAGGAAGCTTCCGGCGGGCCTTCAAGGCCTTTTGACGGCAACGCTGACGGCAGCGTCAGCGAACTGCAGTCCGGTAGGCGTGCGGTGGTCCGGCCTGTCTGGCGAAGCCGTCATCGGACGCCAAGCCGTGAAGTAGAGAGTGTCGTCGACGTCCCGGGACAACGCGCTTGGAGCCGGACCGGACCCGCCGTTCGGAAGGCTCAGCAGGAGGCGACCGAGCTGTAACAGACACAATGATTGTCCGGTGCCACCCGGTGTCAGTGGTGCATGAGCAGCATGATGGCCGTGCCCATGGCCGTCGATCCGTGCCAGAAGCGGTCGCAAGGGCCGCCGATGCCGATGGAGACGCCCACGTCGCCCGAGGCTCCGCGCAGTCTGGGCATGTCCCGGGTCAGCGACCGGAGAGCGTAGGCCAGGAGACAGAGCGTCAGCACGCCGGTGATCGCGTCGCCGGTCCGCGCGTCCGTGACGCCGCCATGCCTCACCGGCATCCACGCCATGGCGACCATGCCGACCGCGTGGGGCGACCTCCGCACGAGGCCGACCAGTCTGGGGCCGCGGCGGCTCAGGACCGAGGTCAACGGGAACCACAGGGCCACGGTGGCGAAGAAGACCGCCTGCCCCGGCGGCGGCACTTCGCTGACCCGGTGCCACGGCATCACCGACATGGCCGAGGCCATGACGGTGTGCAGGAGCTGGTCGACTCGTGCGCGCCGCCCGAAGCTTCGTGCCAGCACGACCTGCCGCAGCGCGTAGACGGCCGAGGCCGCGAACAGCGCTGTCAGCATGCCGTACACGACATCAGTGGCGCTCATGCCTCACCGCGTCCTCCCACGGAGCGGACAGTCTCCGTTCGCGACCGCCCTGTACGGGGCCGGCAGTGGACAGTCAGTCGGTGGGGCGCGGGGCGCGGAGATGGGCCCGCTGGGCCAGTTCCTCCTCCGTGACCAGTTCGAGCATGGGCTTGCCCGGCGCGCACAGCATCGTCACGACGAACCGGGTGCGCCCGTCGGACAGCGCGTTGCCGTCCTGGTAGTGGATCGCGTCGCCGCCGGGCTCCCAGAACGTCCCGCCCGTCTCGATCACGCGCTCGGGCTCGCCCTCGAGCTCGAAACGGACGGCGCCCTCGACGACGTAACCGAACGCCGGCCCCGAGTGGCGGTGGGGCGGGCTTCCCGGGTCTCCGGGCTCCCACTCGACGAAAATGGTCATCGCCGACGCGCCATCGGGGACGGTGAGCGGTGCGGTGTCCTGCAGCATCTTCGCCGCCGTTTTCCATCCCTCCGGGTGGGTCTGCGGTCCGGTCTCCTGCGTTGCGTCCGTTTCCGACATACGTCGGCCTCCCTTGGATTCACCCGGCCATGGCTGCCATGGCCGTCATGGTGTTGACCGGGCTCCGCACGGATCTGTGACACCCGCGGCCACATCAGTGTCACAACATTGAGGTGAGTCCTGTCCTAGATGGTGTGAGGGACTGACGTCGCCGCGGCCTTACGAAGCCATCCGGGGGGCATCGACCCTTCGGCAGGAAGGGGCCCGAAATGGGACGTGGTCTCCGACGCCCACACCCCCTTCTTCGGGGCGATCCTCGGGCAACGGGCGCTGCAGCCCGGGGCTGACGCCCACCTGGGGCACGAAACCTTCTCCGAGTGGATCGCGCGGCGATGACGTCGGCGGCACCCGAACGTCTCCTCCGCCCGACGCCCGACGCCCGACGCCCGACGCCCGACGCCCCACGCCCCACGCCCTGACAGGAAACGGCCATGAGTGAGCTCGACCAACTACCCGACCAGGACACCGAGGAGACCGCCGAATGGCAGGCGTCACTCGACGCCGCCGTGCGGAACGCGGGGCCGGATCGAGCCGTGTACCTGCTGCGACGGGTGCACGAGTACGCGGCCCGGTCCGGTGTGTCCCTGCCCGGGCTCCTGTCCTCCGACTACATCAACACCGTCCCCGCCTCGGCCCAGCCGGCCTGTCCCGGTGACCTCGCCATGGAGTCCAGGATCACCGCCCTGAACCGGTGGAACGCGGCGGCGATGGTGACCCGCGGCGCCCGGTTCGGCTCGGCGGCCACATATCCACCTATGCCTCGGCGGCCCGGCTGTACGAGACCGGGTTCCACCACTTCTTCCGGGGCAAGGACGGCGGGGAAGGCTCGGGCGATCAGCTGTACTTCCAGGGGCATGCCTCGCCGGGCATCTACGCCCGTGTGTTCCTCGAAGGGCGCCTGAGCGAGGCGCAGTTGGACGGTTTCCGGCGGGAGGTCGACGGTCATGGACTGCCGTTCTACATCTTCTACGCCATGTTCGGTTTCCAGCACACCGGCGACCAGTTCTGGGCGCTCGCCGACCAGATGGGGCGCGGGTTCGTCATCGGGGCGACGGCGGGCCGTACCACATGACGGGCGAGGGGCTGCAGCACGCCGACAGGCATTCCCATCTGCTGGCGTCCACGAATCCGGCCGCCGTGTCCTACGACCCGGCCTTCGCGTACGAGATCGCGGTGATCGTGCGGGACGGGCTGCGCCGCATGTACGGTGACCGGCCCGAGGACGTCTTCTACTACCTCACGGTCTACAACGAACCCAAGGAGCAGCCGGCGATGCCCGCCGGGCCCGGTGTCGAGGAAGGCATCGTGCGAGGCATCTACCTGTTCCGGCACGTGACGATGTCGGCATGGCCCGGGTCGGTGTGCTGGACGTCGGTGCGGGCACCGGGTGTGTCACGCTGCTGGGTCTGCTGGGTCTGCTGGGTCTGCTGGGTCTGCTGGAATCGCGGGTTCCCGTGCACGCGGGGGAGCCGGCCCGGTCCCGCACGGTTCGCATACCGGGTGCGCGATGACGGGCACGTGCTGCGTCGGCACGACGAGACGGTCCGGCTGTGGCCGGCCTCCCGTGCGATGATGATTGCGGAACTGGAGAAGAACGGTTTCATCGCGCTGCCCGAAACGGCCGGATCCTTCCGCCCTGGCTGTGCGCCTCGTACGGCCACGACAGGTTCTGCCAGGTGGTGCCCCGCCCGCCGTACCAGGGCAAGCGCTTGCGAGAACGGGGTCGGAACTGAAGGCGGCACGCATGAGTATCGGGGACGACACGGACTCCCTCGACGAGGCGACGAACGTGTTCATGGCGGCGCGTCCCCATCTCTTCGGCATCGCCTACCGAGTCCTCGCCAGCACCACGGAGGCCGAGGACGTACTGCAGGAGGCGTGGCTGCGGTGGCAGGGCGCCGACCGTGACGTCGTCCGCGAGCCGAAGGCGTTCCTCGCCACTGTCACCGCCCGTCTGGCGCTCAATGTCGCCCAGTCCGCCAGGGTGCGGCGCGAGTCGTACATCGGCCCCTGGCTGCCGGAGCCGGTCGACACGCGCGCGGATCCGCAGTTGGGCGCCGAGCGGGCCGAGGCGCTCGACACGGCGGTGCTCTTCCTGCTGGAGCGGCTCAACCCCGTGGAAAGGGCCGCCTATGTTCTGCGGGAGGCCTTCGACTACCCCTACCAGCAGATCGCGGACATGCTGGAGACCAGCGAAACCAATACGCGCCAGCTGGTCAGCCGCGCGCGCAAGCACATCTCGTCGGAGCGCCGCAAGCCCGTCGAGGCCACCGAGCACCGACGGCTGATGGAGGTCTTCCTCACCGCGGCACAGACCGGCGATCTGGCCGTGCTCGAAGGCATCCTCGCCGACGACGTGGTCAGCTACACCGACGGGAACGGGCTGCGCGGGGCATCCAAGTTTCCGGTCGTCGGTTTGGTGCACGTCTCCAGGTACCTTGCCGCCTTCGCCCCGCGCTTCTGGCCGCAGAAGGAGATCCACTGGGTCGAGGCCAACGGCGGGCCGGCCGCCCTCGTGTCGGCCGGCGGGACGGCCGTGGTTCTGCTGACCCTGGACATCTCGGAACGCGGCATCGAGCGGGCCATGTGGGTCATGAATCCGGAAAAACTGGCACCCTACGTGGCGTCCCTGGACGGTGGCACCACGTTCTCCTCCCGAACGCCGCCGTGCGCGTCACCAGAGCGGGTACTCGTCGGTCATCCAGTCGTCCGGTATCCGGGACGCCCAAAGGGACGCTCACCATGGCTCGCAGCACAGTCGGTCCGGCACGTCGCAGCACCACGGGAGTCACGCGGTGACCGAGCCGATCCAGCCGCCCGGCCTGATCCAAACGAAAGGCCGTGGGGCCAAGACGGCCCCGAGGCGTCACAGATCGCGGGGCTGTCCGGTCGTACTGGGTGACGACCCCAGCGATCGGAGTGGACCGTGGCTGTCACCGAACAACGTCTTTCCACCATGGTGCTGGTGATCGGCACCGGAGGTGCCGGCCTGCGAGCGGCGATCGAACTGGCCGAGGCCGGCATCGACGTCCTCGCCGTCGGTAAACGCTCCAAGGAGGACGCCCATACGGTACTGGCGGCCGGCGGCATCAACGCGGCTCTGGCCACCATGGACCCCGAGGACAGCTGGCAGCAGCACGCCGCCGACACCCTCAAGGAGAGCTACCTCCTCGCCGATCCCCGCACCGTGGAGACCGTCGCCCAGGGTGCCGCCCGGGGCATCGAGGATCTGGAGCGCTATGGCATGGCCTTCGCCAGGGAGGAGGACGGCCGGATCTCCCAGCGCTTCTTCGGCGCGCACAAGTTCCGCAGGACCGCTTTCGCCGGCGACTACACCGGCTTGGAGATCCAGCGCACCCTCATCCGGCGCGCGGAGCAACTGGACATCCCTGTGCTGGAAGGCGTGTACATCACCCGGCTGCTGGTGCACGAGGGCGCCGTGTTCGGTGCGTACGGCTTCGACCTCACGAGCGGACGGCGCTACCTGATCCACGCCGACGCGGTCATTCTCGCCGCGGGTGGCCACACGCGCATCTGGCGGCGTACCTCCTCGCGGCGCGACGAGAACACGGGGGACTCCTTCCGCCTGGCCGTGGAGGCCGGGGCCAGACTGCGCGACGCCGAGCTGGTGCAGTTCCACCCGTCCGGCATCATCGAACCGGAGAACGCCGCCGGCACCCTGGTCAGCGAGGCCGCCCGCGGCGAGGGCGGCATCTTGCGCAACGCGCTCGGGGAACGCTTCATGGCCCGCTACGACCCCGAGCGCATGGAGCTGTCCACCCGCGACCGCGTGGCCCTGGCCGCGTACACGGAGATCAGGGAAGGGCGCGGAACCCCGAAGGGCGGCGTGTGGCTCGACGTCTCCCACCTGCCCCGGAAGACGATCATGACGCGCCTGCCCCGCGTCTACCAGACCCTGCTGGACCTGCAGATGCTGGACATCACCCGCGATCCGATCGAGATCGCGCCCACCGCGCACTACTCGATGGGCGGGGTGTGGGTGCGCCCGGAGGACCACAGCACCGACGTCCGTGGCCTGTACGCCATCGGCGAGGCGTCGAGCGGGCTGCACGGCGCCAACCGCCTCGGCGGCAACAGCCTCATCGAACTGTTGGTGTTCGGCCGCCTCACCGGCCAGGCGGCCGCCGCGTATGCGCAGTCCCTCAAGGCGCAGCCGCGGTCGGCGTCGGCCATCGCGCAGGCCCGCGCGGAGATCGATGAACTCCTCGCCGCCGACGGGGCCGAGAACGTCCGTGCCCTGCAACGCGCCATCCGCGACACCATGACCGAGCACGCGGGCGTCGTACGCGACGAGGACGGCCTGCGCGCCGGACTGGCGGAACTCGCGGTGATCGAGAAGCGCATGGAGGCCGTCGGTATCCACCCGGACATCGCGGGCTATCAGGACCTTGCGCACGCCTTCGATCTCAAGTCAGCCGCGCTCGCGGCCCGGGCCACCCTCGAATCGGCCCTCGAGCGTCGCGAGACGCGCGGCTGCCACAACCGCAGTGACCACCCCGGCCTGGATTCCGCTCTGCAGGTGAATCTCGTGTGGTCCCCGACGACGGGCGTCACCCGCGAGAGCATTCCGGCCGTTCCCGACGAGATTGCCTCGCTGATGGCGGAAGTCTCGACCGCGGGCAAACTCGTTGAGTAGGGGTTGTCACAAACAGAGCCCGTGCCCGGTCTCTACTGGTACAGGCATCAGGGAAACCCGAAAGGAATTCCGTTATGAAGGTCGTAGTGATCGGTGGAACCGGGCTCATCGGCTCGAAGGTGGTCGCCAGGCTCGGCGAGTACGGGCACGAGGCGGTCGCGGCGGCGCCCAGCACCGGCGTCAACACACTGACGGGCGAGGGGCTGGCCGAGGTTCTGCAAGGTGCGTCGGTGGTGGTCGACGTGTCGAACTCGCCCTCGTTCGAGGACGAGGCCGTCATGGACTTCTTCCACACATCGACGACCAATCTGCTGAAGGCGGAGACCGAGGCGGGCGTGGCGCATCACGTGGCACTGTCCGTGGTCGGCACCGAGCGCCTCCAGGGGAGCGGGTACTTCCGCGCCAAGCAGGCCCAGGAAGACCTGATCAGGGCGTCCGGCAACCCCTACTCCATCGTGCACGCCACCCAGTTCTTCGAGTTCGCGAAGGGACTCGCCGACGGGGTGACCGAGGGTGACACCGTGCATCTGCCCGACGCCAAGATCCAGCCCATCGTCTCCGACGACGTGGCCGCGGCCGTCGGCCGCACCGCGGTCGGGGACCCGGTGGGTGGCGTGGTCGAGGTCGCCGGTCCCGAAGCGTTCCAGCTCGAGGAGTTCATCCGCATGGGACTCACCGCCCAGAACGACCCCCGCAAGATCGTCACCGACCCGCAGGCGACGTACTGGGGCGCCGAGTTGCAGGAGACCACGCTTCTGCCGGGTAGCGACGCACACATCGCCGGCACGAGGTTCGCCGACTGGCTCGCACAGCAGAAGTAGACATCGTTTCGGGTGGCCCTTTACTCCGGGACGGGCCACCCGGGCATTTTAGGGAACGGCTCACCGGATTCCGCCGCAAGGCGACCGACATGTGTCTTCGGTCGTCCCATGGGAACGCGGCGACAGCACAAGGAGCACCATGGCCAAAACCCATGAAGGATGCACCGATATCGCGGTCGCCGTCGTGGTGTTGACCGCAGAAGCGGCCGAACTGCAGACTCGCGTCACCGCACTGCGGCAGGAACTGGTGGACGTCGACCGACGCATGACAGCCGTCTCGGCCGCTCTGTACCGGCTCTCGCCCGCATGACTTCCTGAGGGAGAACGTGAGCGAATCCGGTGAAGGAGGGATCGCCCCGGGCGCCGGCGTGTCCTCGGGGAAAGGCGAGTCGGTGAGCATTTAGGCCGACGTCGCTTCGCCTTCGAGCTGTATGGTGCGGATTTCCTTGCGGGAGGAAATGCCGAGCTTCGAGAACACCTTGCGGAGGTGCCATTCGACGGTGTGGGGACTGATGAACAACTGGGCGCCGATCTCGGGGTTCGTGAGCCCGTCGCCGGCGAGACGCGCGATCTGCGCCTCCTGCGGAGTGAGGGCATCATGCGTCGTGGCGGTGCGTTTACGAACCTTCGCTCCCGTGGCCTGCAGCTCGCGTCGCGCACGCTCCGCGAATGCCTCGGCCCCGATCCGGCTCAGCATTTCGTGGGCGGCTGCCAGGTGAGCACGGGCGTCTGCGCGGCGGTTCTCGCGGCGAAGCCACTCACCGTAGAGAAGCTGGACGCGTGCGAGCTCCGTCCGGACCTCGGTGTTGCCGAGCCGCTCGATCGCCTCGCGGTACAAAGCGTCGGCGGCCTGCCCGTCGCTCACGAGCGCACGGACCCTGGCCGAGGTGCCAAGAGCCCAGTCGGTGCCGCTGGCCTGCGCCATGTCATGGATGGTCTGGACCGTCTCGGTTGCGTGTTCCGGTCTTCCGAGTCGTGCTGATGCCTCGATGAGCTCAACCATCGACTGGAGGTACAGGCCGAGTTCCTGTGGGTTCTCACAACCGCGCTTGGCGGCCGCATAGGCCTCCTGGTATCGGCCGAGGCCGTTGTAGAGCACCGCCGCCGCCCACTGCGTCGCGGTCACCACCTTGCCCTCCCCTCGCAGGAGGAGGTCTTGGGTGATTGCCTCGATCGCGTGCTGGGTCTCCGACTCCCGGCCCTTCCATGGCTCGACGACCAGCGCCCCGTAGTGCGCGAAGAATCTGCTGCCGGTCGCCTCGCCGATCGCGGTCGCCTCCACGACAAGGGAGTCGGCGTCGGCGAGGTTGCCTGCGAAGACCCGATTCGACAGGCGCAGCAGGAGAGCCGACGGCAGCACGGACAGAGCTCCCGTCTCGCGTGCCAGGTCGACCAACCCCGCTGAGAGCACGGACCAGCTCTCGAAGTCCCACGTGCTGTGGGCCAAACGGCATGCGAGCGGGAGCCAGCCGAGACCTTCTGCCGTCGGGACCTTGTCGGTGCGGAATGCGGCCAGCGCCTCGAGCAGCATCGGCGTGCCCGCGGCGTAGCCCTCCGTGGCCACCCGTGCAAGGCCCGTCAGAAGTAGATCGTCGCGTGTCGGCTCAGCGGGCCTCGGTGCGCTCAGTACGGCCTTCGCCACTGCGAGGACGCCGCCCTTCGGGAGCCGGCCGGCGGTGAGAGCCGCGTAGATCGCGTCGCGGTAGGTTTCACGGGCGCGCCTTGCGTCAAGCGGTTCGAGCCGCTTGGCCGCGTCGAGCAGCAGCGGCAGACCTGCGCTGGCGCTCTTCGACGCAGACATGATCTGACCGCGCAGCAATGTCGACTGGGCAGCTCCGAACTCGTCGAGGGGGCCCAGCTCCGCCGCGTCCGCCAATCCCCGCGCGGCTTCGAACGCGCCGGCCTGATACTTGGCCTGCGCCGCTGCCAACGCCCTGGCTCCGCGGCGTGCGGGGTCCGGGGTCAGCTCGGCAGCTCGGTCGAGAAAGGCTGCCGCCGCAGCGATTCCGCCACGCGCCTGCGCCCGGTCCGCCGAGCGCTCCAGCTCGGCAGCCACCGTCTCGTCAGGTCCGGCCGTCGCACGCGCCAGATGCCACGCCCGACGATCGGGATCGAGCTGAGCATCGGTCGCATCTGCCAACGCTCCGTGCACCTCGCGACGGCCGTCCAGGCCCGCCGCGCGATACGCCGCCGAGCGCACCAGCGGGTGCCGGAAGCGCACCCAAGTGCCGAAAGTGATCAATCCTGACGCCTCGGCGTGCTCCACAGCGGTGTCCACGACGATCCCGAGCCGCTCGGCCGCACGCCTCAACAGCGTCACGTCGCCGACCGGCTCGGCGGCGGCGGTGAACAAGAGGCGTTGCGTCTCGGCAGGGAGGGACCGGACGCGGCGGAGGAAGCCCTGCTCGATCTGGCTCGACAACGGCCGTGCGTCGGGACGCACGAAGCCGTCGGTCAGGTCCACCGGGGCCAACCCGCGAGGCAGCTCGAGCAGGGCCAGCGGGTTGCCGCGCGTCTCGGCGACGATGCGGCTGCGTACCCGGTGGTCGAGCGGACCGGTGACGACCGAGTCGAGGAGTGTTCGGGAGTCGCTCTCGGTCAGGCCCGTCACGGGCAGATCGGGCAGATCGGGCAGGCCGGGCAGGTCGGCAACTGGCTCGCCGGCGGTCGGCTCGCGGACGGCGAAGACGAGCACGACCGACTCCGCGAGCAGTCGACGTGCAACGAACTCCAAAGTCTGCGCCGACACGCGATCCAGCCACTGCGCGTCGTCGATGAGGCAGACCAGCGGTTGGTTTCCGCCGGCTTCCGCGAGGAGGCTCAGGGTGGCCAGGCCCACGAGGAACCGGTCGGGTGCATCACCACCACGCAGCCCGAACGCCGTACAGAGGGCGTCGCGTTGAGGCTCGGGAAGATTGTTGATGCCGTCCAGCAGGGGGGCGCAGAGCTGATGCAGGCCGGCATAGGAGAGCTCCATCTCGGACTGGATGCCGACAGCCCTGACAATGCGGCATCCGGTGGCGTGCTCGAAGACGTAGTTCAACAGTTCGGTCTTCCCGATCCCTGCCTCACCGCGCAGGACCAGGACCCCACTTCGCCCCGACCTGACGCCTGCCAAGAGGTCCTCAAGGACCCGGCACTCGTTTCGCCGCCCGAGGAGTCCGACAAGTGGACCGCGGCTCGTCATGGCAGCCTCCGTGGTCAGGATAGACCGGCGTTCGTACGTACGTCTCCGGATCGCTGCGGCCGTATTCGTGGGCGGTCAGTGCCCTGGTGACGGGTGCGTCGGTGAGTGCGGTCGGTGGCCGGCTGCGTTCGGCGTTGCTGTTTGTTGCTGTCGCGCCGTCGGCACCCGAATAACCATGGCCTGCTTGACCAGCGGCAGAGTGAAGCTTAGGGGCTGGTTGCAGATACCGCATCCTTGGGCATTGGTCACCCTCGGTCGCGGCGTAGACACATAACGGCACCTTCGGTAACGAAACGGCCCGGCAGCCGCCGTATGTGTGACACGAGGCCGCAGGAGCCGGTGTCACAAGATCCGGGAGTTCCCGGTCTTGAGGGGTAAGCCGACGCCCCTGCCATGTACGGGGCCGTGCGAGCGAGAGGGAGGATGCCGTATGGACCAGGGCGACGCGGTGCCGATCGCCGAGCTGTGGGAGGAGCGTCGGTTCCTGCTCGATGTCGCCCGCTGGATGCTGGGCGACCCGGGTGCGGCGGAAAGCGTCGTCGACGAGGCATATCACCGGTGGTACGGGCTGTCCGATGCGGCGCGCCGACCGGTCACCGTTCCGCGGTCCTGGCTGGCGAAGACGGTGGGCGGGATCTGCCTGTCCCGACTCGCACTGCCCGGCTGGGGTGCGGTCGGCCACGCAGAAGGGCACGCTGCACGGCCGTCGGAGGCGGAGGCCGGCCGGGTCGTGCTGAACGCGCTGGAGTCGCTGTCGACGGACGAGCGCGCGGCGTTCGTGTTCCGCGCCTTCGGGATGGCCCCCCGCACGGTCGCCGACATCGTGGGCCGGTCGGAGCCGGAGCTCGCCGAGCTCGCCGACCGGGCCAGGAAGTGGCTGGGGCTGCAGCGGACCCGCTCCACGACACCGCAGCAGCATGACGCCGTCGCCCGCGCCGTGCGCCGGGCGTGCGTCACCGAGGACGGCGAGCTGCTCACGTCGTTGCTGTGCTCGGACGTCACGGCGTTCTTCGACGGTGGCGGCAAGCTACGGGCTCTGACCGGACCGGTCCACGGCAGCCGACCGGTCGCCGGCAGTCTGCTGACGCTCCTGGCCCGCCGCCCGCGTACCACCCTGGCCACCCATTCCGTCAACGGCCGGACCGGCCTCGTCGCCCGCTACGGCCGCCAGGTCGCCGCCGTCATCAGCCTCGACGTCGCGAACGACCGCGTCGCCCAGGTCTGGGTCATGCTCAACCCCGACAAACTGTGGTCCTGGAACCAGCCCCGTGCCGACGGTGGCGCCGACCCGGACGAGAGCCCGGGACAGTGAAGAGGACGTCACGCCGCCGCCGTTCACACACCGTGCGGCACGGCGCCGGACGACGTCGTCAAAGGGGAACGCGCATCGAGAAAGGTGGCGATCTCGCTCGGAGTGAACACCCGGAGCACCTGGTGAACGCCTTGCTCCGAGACGGTCGCGGTCATGAAAGCGAGGATGCGGCCGTCCTGGTGGACTAGAGGGACTTCAGGAGGAACTTGCCCGGCCACAGATCCAGAAGCAGGCGCTGGAAAGGGAGTTGGCCGCGGTCGTGGCTCATCTCGGGTCGGTCGGGCGTGCCCTCGCCGCTCTGGCCGGCGTGCTGGTCGCCTCGGCCGCCGATGCCCCGGTGGACGAGCGCACCGCGCCTGCCGCCGCGCGCACGGACGACGAGGACGCGCACAAGCAGTACGGCAGGCTCACCGAGCAGATCACGGCGCACTTCTCCAAGGTCGAGGACGTCGGCGTACGCGCCCGTGAGGTCGCGGCGGCGCTCGACGGTGACGCCGACAGCGGAAGCATCAACGCGGTCCGCAGCACATTCGATCGCCTCGTCGCCTCGTCGCCTCGTCGCCTCCTCCCGCATCCAGCGCGCCGGCAGTGGCCTGTATCGCCCATGGCGTTCCTAGGACCAAGGACCTGTGCGGCGGCGCGCGCCGGTCAACGCGACGATCCCACGATCACCACGACGCACGCGATCATCGCCAGG
Source organism: Streptomyces sp. LBL (assembly GCF_029893585.1). Lineage (GTDB taxonomy): Bacteria > Actinomycetota > Actinomycetes > Streptomycetales > Streptomycetaceae > Streptomyces. Next base: position 53,969 of record NZ_JARXYX010000036.1, on the reverse strand, counting down.
GTGATCAGCGCCATCGCGGTAAGTGTTCCCCGCAGCCATTGCCGGATCCGAACGTGGTGTTGCGCTTCCATCGCCTCGACGCGCTCGGCGATGTGGTCGGTCACCATGTGGGCGACGTGTTCCTGCTCGTCGACGTACCACTGCCCGATGTCCCGCTTCTGCTCGGAGGTGAGCCCCTCCACGCGCGCGGTGAGGTCCGCCACGCGGCGGCGCGTCGCTCCCATCTCTGATCTTGCGTGGGTATCCCCCGGCTTCAGCCGGGGAGGGAAACGCATCCTTGGTCTCGGACCCGCGAAGCGGTGTAGTACGCTGCACATCTGCTTCGGCAGCGGTCAGGGCTTGGCCGTCCTGCGGGGCTTGTATCCCAAGGGAGAAGCCCCCTCGTTCACGAGGGGGAGGAGTCACATGAGCCTCCTGATACAGGAAGCCCTCGATGTCGGTCAGGCCGCGGGCGGCCTCGTCACGTGCGGCCATGGCGTACCCCCGAGGGAAACGAGAACTCCACATGGTCATGCCGTGCTGCCTTCCTTCGTACGGCCGGCACCCGCGCCCTGCGTCCGCCCACTCGTGACGAAGGCATCCCGCGGGTGCTGCACGGAGGCGAGGGACACGAGATCCCGGCCTGTGAGAGCCGCCGTGAGCCAGACCGCCAGAACGCGGATCTTGCGCTCCCAGCTGGGCACCGCCAGCACGTGATAGCCGCGGTGCATCAGCCACGCCGGGTATCCCTTGATGACGATGCCCTTGTACTGGAAGATGCCCCGCCCAAGGCCCAGCGTCGCCACCACGCCCAGGCTGCTGTGGCGGTAGTTCCGGACTCGCTTCCCGCGCAGGTCGGCCAAAAGGTTCTTGGCGAGGCGCCGACCCTGCCGCACGGCGTGCTGGGCGTTCGGTACCGTGCGTGCGCCCGGCACCGGCGAGGCCAGGTCGGGAATGGATGCGTCGTCCCCGGCCGCCCACACGTTCGGCACCGGCTCGCTGTCCGTGCCCACGCGCAGATCGGGGCGTACCAGGAGCAGGCCGCGCTCATCGACCGGCAGGTCCGTGTGGTTGTGCACGACCGGGTTCGAGGCGTTTCCGGCGGCCCAGACGATCAGCGTGGAGTCGTACTCCTCGCCGTCGGAGAGGACGACGTGGCCGTCCTCGGCGGACAGCAGTTGCGTGTTCAGGTGGACATGTGCGCCGCGACGTTCCAGGTGGCGCACCACCCAGGCGCCCGGTTTGTCGCTCACCTCGGGCAGGATGCGGCCCCGGGCCTCGACCAGGTGGAAGGACACGTCGTCGATGCTCAGCTCCGGATATGACCTGAGCATGGCGGTCGCCAGCGACAGCAGCTCACCGAAGCCCTCGACGCCGGAGAACCCGCCTCCCACGAACGTGACGGTGAGCAGTTTTCGCCGCTCGGGGCCGGGCGGCAGCGACGCGGCCTGGTCGAACGCGGTCATCAGCCGGTCACGGATCGCCACGGCCTCCTCCACGTGCTTGAGGCCGATGGCCCGCTGCGCCAGTCCGGGGATGGGGAAGGTGCGGGTCACAGCGCCTGCGGTGACCACGAGGATGTCGTAGCGCAGCTCGTAGGCGTCTCCGCGCACCGGGCGGACGGTCACTGTACGGTCCGCGTCACGGATCTCGGTCACGGTCCCCGCGATCAGCCGGGTACGACTCAGATGCCGCCGCAGCGAGACGACGGCGTGACGCGCCTCCACCGAACCGGCCGCGACCTCCGGCAGGAAGGGCTGATAGGTCATGTACGGGCGCGGGTCGACCACCGTGACTCGCGCCTCGCCCGGACGCAGCTTCTTCTGCAGGCCCCATGCGGTGTAGAAGCCCGCGTAGCCGCCGCCGACGATCAGAATCTCTCGCATGATTCCCTCTGCTTTGTTGTCCGTCACCACGTAGACCACGCAGGCCGCGCGGATGTGACACGCAAGGGCGACTCAGACAGTGGATTTGGATATCTGCTTCGCGTTGTCGCCCGTGGCCGTTTCGCCAATGGCCCCGGCGTTCACGGCCTTGTGGATCTCGATGGTGAGCGTGTGTACGAGTTCCGTCAGTTCCGTGTTGCGACGCAGTTCGAGTTCCTGCGCCTCGTAGTCGTGGTCGGCCTTCTTGCGGGTGAACTCGGCCTGTCGGTTCTGGCCGATCATCACGAACGTGGACAGGAAGATGGCCTCGAGCGAGACGATCAGCGTGAGCGTCTGCCACGGGCTTTTCTCCACCCCGACCATCCACGCTGCGAACAGGACCATGTGGATGTAGACGAACCGCATCGATCCGGCGAACCGGGTGATCCAGTCGGCGATCCGCAACTGAACGTCCTCGGCGCGCTCCTTCTGCACCGCGAGATAGGCAGGGTGCTTGCGCGCCGGGGACGGGGTCTGTGACCTCGGCTCGGAAGACCTCTGTCGACGCGACTCACCTGGGGTTCCTCAGGATGTGGTGGACGGCTGCGGACAGATCAAGCATCACGGGCCGGTCCGCTCCTTCGGCGACGACCAGGCGCACCAGCATCCGGCACACCACCAGAGTGGAACGGTCGGGTTCTCTCATCACATCACCGCTCGGTAAACCGGTGGGATCAAGGGGGCTCGGAGGGCACACGGTGTGTTGCGCCGTGCGCCCGCCAGTGTGATTCAGGGACATCACGATTCTGCGAGGCCCCGTGGGCTCGCACCATCAGTCAAATGACCCGTGAGTCGCCGTGCTGTCACGTTACTGGTGTTCGTCCTCGCGGGCCGGGTGCACGGTGAGCCCAAGCCTTCCCGCCGTGCAGCGGGAAGGACAGCGCAACGTACGGAGTACCCATGTCACTCGGCTCGCGATTCGAACGGCTGCCCCGAACCCCTGCGGGACACCTGCCCTCACGATGGCCGCAGCACCGTCCCAAACCGGCACCACGCAGGGCCGTGCCCGAACCGTCGAGTGACACGGTGCGGTCGGAAGCGGATGGAAGTCAGCCCCCGGAGGTGGTGGGCCGTGCGCGACAGTTCATCGTCGTGGACGACCTCGCCTGGCTCGACCGGGCCAGTTCGGCGGTGCTGGGCTTCGTCGCCCGTCGGCTCGCGGCCCACCGGAGCAGCGCCGGTACGGCCCCGTGGACGACCAGCCGATCCACTGAGGCACCGTCACCCGCGCCCAGCGCGACGGTCAGGGCCTCGCGGTGCGCCGGGTCGAGCCCGTCGCACTCGTGCAGCAACGGTTCGAGTAGGCGGTTCAGTCCGGGGAAGCCCAGATCCCCGAGGAACTCGACGCCGACGGAGCGCAGCACCAGCGCGCCGGCCGCCGTCGCCGCCTCCGCCGCGGTATCCAGGAGAACGGACTTGCCGACGCCCGGCTCCCCGGACAGCAGCAGCACCCCGCCGCGGCCGAGCACCTGATCGACGAACGACCGGAGCAACTCCAGCTCCCGGTCACGTCCTACCAGTGCATCGACCGTGCTACGCGGCACCGAACCATCACCGGCCACCGTGGCCCCCTCGAGAACTGATGTGACGGATTCCGTCTCCGGGCCGTGGTTCAGTCGGCGGAAGGCCGCGGGGCGCGCAGGTGGGCCCGCTCCTCCAGCTCCTTCTCGTCGACCAGCGTGAGCATCGGCCGACCGGGCGCGCCCAACATGACGACGACGTACTTGGCCGGCGTGTCCGACAGGGCGTTGCCGTTCTGGTAGTGGATCACTTCACCGCCCGGCTCCCAGAACGTCTCACCGGCCTTGATCACACGCTCGGGCTCGCCTTCGAGTTCCCACCGGACGGCGCCTTCGGTGACATAGCCGAAACACGGCCCCGAGTGCCGGTGCGGTGGTGTCCCGGAGTGCCCCGGAGGCCACTCGACCAGCACGGTCATCGCCGACGCGCCCTCCGGCACGAAGGGCGGCCTGACGTCCGCAAGCATCCTGGGGCCGGTCCTTCCTGGTCCCCGTGCTCGCCGTGCCCGCCCATTGATTCCATCTCCAACACCGTGTCACACCTCCGTCGATCCAACTTGCTTCACAGGAGGAGACCGGACACGGCCCCCATCTGTGACACGACGGGCCCACGACGTCCGGGACACAGTCGAATGACTCAAGCAACTCGCCTCGGCGCGGCCAACCTCGCCCGCCTTCACGAACTGCTCTCATCCCCGGCGGCCAGTCTCTGACCGGCGGCGCGTTCGCGGCTCTGCAACTGCTGCTGCAACCGGCCGCCGACGGCATCGGGAAGCTGCCGTCCCGCACCGGACGGCGCTGGTCGACGCGTTCAGCGCCACCCAGACCGAACCCCACATCTTCCGTGTCGCGCTCGCCGTACTCGAACTGCTCGCCGACGAGGCCGACCGGCAGCCACTCGCCGATCGGCGCGGCCCTGGGCCGAGATGGCTCGCGAGCAACTCCGCGCCGCCGTGTCGGAGCCCATCTGTACCGCATCTATCCCCGCCTGGGCATCACCAGCCGCGGCAAGCTCGCCGCCGCGCTCTCCGCACTCCACGACGTACGTCCGTCGGCCGACTCGCCGGGCGCCGGCACCGGCTGACGGCGCGTGCCGGCTTCAGTACCACAACGGTGCCTACCGTCAATGGGAGCGCGACGACCGTGGGACAGTGCCCTGGCCGAACTACGCACCGGCCTCGCCATGCCCCGTATCGCCGCTGGTCAGGGTTGCTCTGGAAGCTCGGGCCACGGACCGACCACGGTACGACCACGAAGCCGCCCACGGCCTTCCAGGGCGCGATCGGCTGCCCCCCGGTGCGACGTTTGTCGTCAGCGGCCATCGAGCCGCTGACCCACGGAGCACAGGAGCCGATCGTGGACGCACACCTCGTCGAATCAAGGCAAGGTCGGGAGATGGCGGGTACGACGGCCACCCCGACGATCGGTGACCTGGACGACGCGATGGCGGTGTTCGTCCGTGCCAGGCCCGGACTGCTCAAGATCGCCAACCGAATCGTCGGGAACGCGAGCGAGGCCGAAGACGTCATCCAAGAGGCATGGCTTCGGTGGCAGGGTACAGATCGTACGGTCGTCTTGAACCCGCCGGCGCTGCTCAGGACGACGACTGTCCGGCTGGCGATCAACGTCGTCCAGTCCGCCTGGAGACGAAGAGAATCCTGCGCCAGTCCTTGGCTTCCGGAGTTGCTGGACACCCGTACAACCCCGGAGGCGGCGGCCGAGCGGCAGGACGCCGTCGAGCGAGCGGTTCTCCTGCTGATGGAAGCACTGACGCCGAGGCAACGTGCCGCGTATGTGCTACGGGAGGGCTTCGGCTACCCGCACAGCCGGATTTCCGAGATCCTGTGCCTCAGCGTCGCCAATACGAGGCAGCAGGTCACACGTGCCCAGGAGCGTCTCGCTCAGAACCGACGCAGGCAGCCCGTGGATTCGGTCGCGCATCGGCGGCTTGTCCAGGCGTTCTTGGTAGCAGCACAGTCCGGTGACCTTGCGCAGTTGGAACGGGTCCTTTCCGTAGACGCCGAGCACCGATCGACCTGCGGGCCGGTGTCGCGCGCGGCGAGTGCGTCGTCGACGCTGGTGTGATGCGCCTGGGAGTGCGGGATCTCGTCGTGTCCAACCCGCATTCCCGACCTGGATGGCGGTATCGACCGGAGCACCGTCAGTGTGCACGCCACCTCTTACCAGTTCATCAGCGCGTGGCGGCCCGCGTCAGAGCGATGCCGAGCGGGACTCACCGCACACCGACTGCGCCACCCTCATGCTTGGCGCGGTAGAGGCCCCGGCCGACCCGCTGGACACGGGAGGCGCCGACCATGCGGTCGAGGGTGCTGCGGATGCCGTTGATGCTTCCGCTGTCGGTGTCACGGCCGAGAGCCGCGGCGACATCACGGGCCCGCACGTCGACATCGCCGACTTCGGCGAAGTACGCCATGATCTGCTCAGTGAGCTTGCCGTATGCCTTCTGCCCGTGCGTGTCGGAGCCGGCGGCGACAGGACGTGCAGTGCCCTTGCCCCCCTGCGGTTTCCGCCGCCGTGCGGCCGCCTTCGCTGTGGTGTCCGCAGGCTCGGCGGAGGCACTGTCCGTCTGCGGTTCGGCGGTGGCCGAAGTCTGGCCCTGCCACGCGGCTGAAGCACCGGCCGTACCCGTCAACGCAGCGGCTGGGTTGAGCATCAGAGGTTCGAGAGCGCTGAGGGCCCGCTGCACCGAGCCGAGATGCGCCACGACCGCGGCCAGTTCCCTCTCCAGCGCCTGCTTCTGGACCTGCAGGCGGGCCAGGTCCTCTTGAAGGCTCTCAGCGGTGATCTCAATGTTGTGCGCTGTGCGGGCTGCAGAGACCATGTGTTCCTCTCATCCTCAACCCTCGCTGCAGCGCCCCGGCTCACGTGCGGTGACGCTCGGTCTGAACGCGGGTACGGCTTCCCTTGACATCATATGCAGTGACCCGTTCTGAATGTGGATGCATCAGATGGCTCAAAGGGCAGGTCGCCGTGGTGCCGGAGGAAGCTGAGGTCCCTTCGGCGCGCGCTGAACGGTATGGCACCGATTGTTGCCACTGTCTGTGGTAGACGCGAAGGGTATGAAGGCACACGGCCGCCAGCGGACAGTCCGCATCGCAGCACGGTCGCGTCAGATGCGCGGTGCAGCAGGCGCAGTGCGTCGGAGGCTGCCGCGGACACACTGGCGACGGCAAGGTCGGTGCGTGTCGCGGTCATCGGATAGGGGAGCGAATGCCAGGCCCACGCCCTGTCGCTCCCGACTCGGGTGTCGACGCGCGGGACCGGTCAGTGACGTCGATGCCAGTCAGCTGCCGTGTTGACCGGCTGTCGCGTTGGTGATCCCAACGGTTCAACAACATGTCAATACTTAGTGTCATTGCTGGGGAGCGGGTCCTCCTTCCGTGTCTCCTGAGGCCGACCTCTCAGACGGTGGCCCATGACATTTCTCCGCTCCAGTTCTGTCACAGGAGCGGGCCGGGCCCGGTCTATGAAGCAGATGCGATGGGGCGGACGTGACTTTTAGTGACCATAGTTGCCGCAGTAGCCGAACAAGCCGTGCAGCGCCTTGTGTCCGGCAGCGCCACGGCTTTCAGGGGATGGGCCTGGGACCGCTGGTCGGAGCGCCCGCAACCACGCGGAAACTGCGTGGTTGCGCCCCTGGACAGCCGCGCCCGGAGAAAACGGAGACCCCAAGATCATGCACGTTGAACCGTCCTCTACGACAAGTGACCTCGAAGAGGCTGTTTCTGTCTTCGTTCAGCACCGGAGACGTCTCTTCGGAATCGCCTACCGCGTGCTCGGCAGTGCGGTCGAGGCGGAGGACGTTGTCCAGGAAGTGTGGTTGCGGTGGCAGAAGACCGACCGCTCCGCAGTGGCCAGCCCGGTGGCCTTCCTGTCGAGTGCCACGACTCGCTTGGCCATCAACGTCGCACAATCGGCGCGCGTGCGCCGGGAGACCTACATCGGGCCATGGCTGCCCGAGCCCGTCGACACGAGCTCGGACCCGGAGGTGGGCGCGCAGCGCGCAGAAGCCTTGGAAATGGCTCTGCTGCTGGTGTTGGAGAAGCTGACCCCCGCAGAGCGGGCCGCATACGTACTGCGCGAGGCCTTCGACTACACCTATCCCGAGATCGCCGAGATCCTCCGGCTCAGCCTCGTCAACGTGCGGAAGATCGTAAGCCGTGCCCGCAAGCACCTGTCGGACGAGCAGCGCGAGAGCGTGGACACCGCGGAGCACAGACGCCTTCTGAACGCCTTCGTCTCAGCGGCTCAAACGGGGAACGTGGCTTCGCTGGAAGCCCTTCTCACCCCCGATGCCGTCAGTCTGTCCGACGGCAACGGCATGCGGGCTTGCGCTCGTATACCGGTGCTGGGCCGTGCACGCGTGGCCAAACTGGCGGTCTATCGGCGATTGTGGCCGGACGCGGACGTCGTGTGGGTCGATGCCAACGGCCGTACGGGTGCGATGATCTACCGGGACGGCGAGCCCATCGCCTTGCTCCACGTCGCCGCCTCCAAGGAGGGCATCCACCAGGTGATGTGGGTGTTCAACCCCAGCAAGATCGCCGCATTCATTGCTTCACGTTCCCGCTTCTCCGCCGCCTTTTGGCCCCGCATCGGATGGTGTGCGACGACGGCAGTGTGAGGGCCCGTGCGGTGAGTGAGCGCCTCACACCCACGGGGATCGAACCGGACGCCGGTCGGAGCCTTTGGCCTGTGGGTGTGGGCTCACCGGCACGGAGAGCTGGACACCAACCGGTCCACCAGCCGATCCACCAGGCCGCCACCGGAGGGCGGGGGTTGGTTCCAGGGGCGTAGTTTGTCGGGGTTCAGGGTGACCCAGACCTATGCCTCATCGACAACACCTTCCGCCTCACCGGGAGTGCCCAGCATCCAGTAGGCGACATCCAGCAGATACCGACGCTCCTCGAACAACTCGGCGATCGGCACCACGTCAGCGTGATCATTACGGCATCCTCCCTCTGCCCCGGTGGGGTGCCACCTTCCATGCCCTGCTCCCGCATGGGGCCGTCAATAGTCGATGGCTGAGCTCTCGCGCACAACACCTCACGTATTTCTCGGCTCAATCCGTTAGACCGTGTTCACGCGGATCTTGTGACATGAGCCCCAGTGATCATGAGGACGAGGGGCGCTGCCGTGCTATGCGGAACGCGGCTGTATGTCACACATGGGCCGGTTGCCCGGTCTCATCTGACAGCCCCCGGTACCCCCTCACCGGGACGAGAAGGACCATGACCGAATTCCGGGGCCTCCATGCCGAATGACGAACTTTGGAGGTTCTCCCATGGCTGCTGAACGAGGAGACCATGTCATGCGCTGGTGCGAACGGGCAGCTTGCCTGTACGTAGAAGATCCTGATCTGTTCTTCCCGATAGGACACAGCGGGCCGAATCTTGAACAGATCGAGGAAGCCAAGGCAATCTGCCGTCGTTGCCCCGTCATGGAGCAGTGCCTCAACTGGGCCGTGCGGGTGGAGCAGATGGAGGGCATCTGGGGCGGCACCACGGAGAGCGAACGTCGTGCGATAAGGCGACTCGAGGCCCGACTGGCGGCCGGGATCAGGGTCAGTACGGTGGTGTGACGGTTCCAGCACCGCGGCTGCCCCTTGGCCCGCGACGGAACAGCTTCACAGTGGGGCTCTCCGAACCGGCCGCACCGCAGCCGCAGCCGTCACGGGGACCGATGTCGTCCTGGCCGCCCATCGCGAGGAGGACGACCCTGCCGGGGTCCACGTCCAGGGTCCTTGAGAAGTCTTGAGGTGGGCGGTTCGCCTGCTGAGCACCGGATGTGACGTCTTGTCAGCTTCTGTTGGCAGCGACCCTTGACGCAGAACAGGCATGGATGCTGGTGATCATGTGAGTGTCGAGTCCGTATGACCACCGAGCGCTCCAAGTGGTCGCCGGCCACGCTGACGGTCTCGCCGATGAATCGCTCGCCGTCCTTGAAGAGGGGGAGAACACTCCGGCCGATGTCCGCGGCGTCCATCGCGGCGAGCGGCTTGCCGTCCTCCATGGGCCGATGCCGTCGGTGAGGAGCCGATTGCCGGAGATGCCCTGGTTGACGATCCAACCGTGGGGGAGTTCCCTGGATCTGGCCCGCCCGGGTGCTCGCGGACTTCCGTCCGGCAGTGGGTGACACCGTCGCCCAGCCGACGCCCGCGCTGCTCGTCACCCAGCGTCTGGGGACCGTTCACCGGGCCACGGTTGCGAGGACGTCCTGGCCCAGTCGCTGGATGACGTCCGTGGCGAGCCGGTGCCGCACCAGCTTGCCGTCCCGGGTGGAGCGCACCAGGCCGGCGTCGCGCAGAGTCCGCAGAGCGCGGGAGACCTGCGGTTCGCTGGACCCGAGTCGGGCGGCGAGCTCCGAGGTGGTGATGGGCTCGCCCAGCAGATGGCGGCACAGCTCCATCCGGGCGGGCGAGGTCAGCGCCATCAGCCGGTGGTGCAGATCCCGCAGGGTCAGCTCCCCGGCCGGGGTGGTGCCGCGCGCCGCGTACTGCACCACCACGCACGACGGGTGCTCGTGCTTGACGGTCAGATGCGGCCACACCCGGGCGGACGGGACGAGGACGAGTGGGCGCGGGGCCACCTTCACCTCGTCGATCTGTAGTTTGTCCAGCCGTACCCGTTCCCCCGGTCCGACCCGGGCCGCGGTCGGCAGCAGCTCGGTGAGCACATCCGCGGGCGAGCGAAGCGAGATGGGGGTCCCCCCGGCCGAACGCTGGGGGAGGGCCGACAGGCGACGACGTACCTCCCGCGCGTGCTCCTCCAGAGGCGGCCGCAGGGTGCGCCAGTCCTCGGCGAAGAACGCGATGTCGGCGGCGCGCAGCACCGCCAGCAGCCGGTCCCGCAGCTCCAGCGGTGCTGTCACCAACTGTCGCGCCAGCTCACCGCGGGCGTAGGAGCGGCGCAGACAGCGGCGTTCGTAGTCCTGTGAGGCCGCGGTGCCGGCGCGCAGTTCGCGAATGGGCGGCACGGACTGCGCGGTGGTGCCGAGGATTCCGGGCGCCACCAGCTCGAGGAAGTCCTCGGCCCGCAGATCCGCGATCGCCGCCAGCTCCTCGTCCAGGCTCGCCGCGAGGGGCACCGTACGAGGAAAGAACAGGCGGCAGCGGAAGCGGGCCCACAGAGGAGCGAACATCGACAACTCGTCACCCAGCTCGGGTCCCGCCGCGGCGGCGCGGGCCGCCCAGACGACGGCCTCCGGGTGGTGTTCGGGTTCGGCGAGCACGTGCAGGCTCGCCATCAGTTCCGACAGCGGGGAGGGGCCGACCGCGACGTCCGCCGGGCCGAGCCCTCCGAGGTCGAGGACGATGCTCACGCTGTCAGCGTACGGCGGAGCTCAGCGCACCGGCGCGCCCGGGCCGAGCGGGATGCCGAGCAGGTACCAGACGAAGAACAGCAGCACCCAGACCACCAGCATGATCATGGCGATGGGCAGGGTGAAGGAGACCAGGGTGCCGATGCCGGCCTTACGACGGAGGGTCTGCAGATATCCGACACAGAGTATGAACGAGGTGCTCATCGGGGTGATGGAGTTCGTACAGGAATCGGCGATGCGGTACAGGGCCATGGTGGTGGCCGGGCTGGTGCCGAGCAGCATCAGCATCGGTACCAGTGCCGGGGCGACCAGGGCCCACAGGGCGGAGCCGGAGGTGATGAGGAGGTTCATCAGCGCGACCGCGACGATCAGCAGGGAGAACAGCACCAGAGTGGGCGCGCCCAACTGCTTGAGGAAGTCCGCGCCTTCGACCGCGACGACCGTGGCGATGTTGGTCCACTTGAACAGGGCGAGGAACTGGGACACGGCGAAGAAGAGCACCAGGAGCGGCGCGATGGAGCGCACTCCCTCCGCCATGAACTCCGGTATCGCGCGGCTCCCGCTGATCCGCCCGGTGAGCCGCCCGTAGACGGCGCCGATGAGGAGGAAGAAGACGGTGAGGAAGACGGCGATGGCGTTCATGAAGGTGGACTCCACGATCGCACCCCCCTCGCCACGGAGCGGCGACGAGGAGGGGAGCATCGCGAGCATGATCAGCGCGGCGTAGCCGAGCACGGCCAGCCCGGTCATCCTCAGGGCGCGTACCTCGGTGGCGTCGTCGACGCCGGCGGCGACGACCTGCTGTGCGGCGGAGGCCTCCAGGTCCGCGTCGGGGATCAGGTGGTGCTCACGCCTGGCGAGGATCTTGTCCACGACCAGAGCGATGGTGCCGGCCAGCACGAACGCCGAGACAGTGGTGAAGTACATGTTGTCCGTCGCGCGGACCACGACGTCCTTGTCGACGAGCTGCGCGGCCTCGGTGGCCACGGAGGCGAACAGCGCGTCACCGGGGGCGATCAGCGGGTTGGCGTCACCCGCGGCGTTGATGGAGACGAACGCGACGATCATGCCGAGCATGGGAGAGCGGCCCACAGCGCGGAAGGCCACCGCCCCGAGCGGGATGAGGACCACGTACGCGGAGTCGGACAGGAACTTCCCCAGTACGCCGCCCAGGGCCACACCCAGGACGACCGCGCGCGGAGACAGGCCCGACAGCATGCGGCGGGCCAGTGCTTCGAAGAGTCCCGACCGCTCGGCGACCGCGACGCCGAGCATCACCATGAGTACGGTGCCCAGCGGGCCGAAGGTGACGAAGGACTCCTCGGCGCCGGTGATCAGGTCCCGCACGGCGTTGGCCGACAGGGCGCTGCGTACGCCGACCAGGTCGCCCGAGGACGGGTCCTCGACCTGCAGGCCGGAGACGTTCAGGACCCAGCTGACGAGGGCGACGACCCCACCCAGGATCCAGAACAGCCAGAACGGATGCGGCAGTGCGTTTCCCGCACGCTCGACCAGGTCGAGGAGCCGGGAGCCACGGCCCCCCTCGTCGGGCTCGTCGGCCTGCACCTCCTGGGTGCGGCTTTCGGGTGTGCGCATGGCGGTCTCCTGTGGGGACGGTGAAACGAGGGCACGACGCGACCGCGTCGCGGACGCGGGGTGGGAAGCGGTGGCCCAGAGCCGTGCACGATCCGTCGCGATGGCACACGGGGCGTTGCTGGGTTGCGCTGCACAGTAGGTCCCCTGTTCGATCCCGTCACCGTCCGGCGGAACAGTTGACCTGATGACGTCAAGTGATCGCAATGACGTGGGCGACTGCCTAGCGTCACGGAAGTGACCTCGTACGACACCTCCCGCACCGGTCGGCCCGAACCCCTCCAGGACGGTGCCCTGTGGCGTCGATCCCTGCGCATCCCCATGCGGGACGGCATCCATCTCGCCGCCGACCTGTACTCCGCCTCCCCCGAGCCGCAGGCGACCGCGCTTCCCGTGCTCCTGGAGCGCACGCCGTACGGCCGGCGCGAGCAGCGCGGTTCGGACCAGGACCGCAGCGACGCGCCGGTCCCGCGACCCGAGGACATCGCCCGGCACTTCACCGAAGCCCGCTACCACGTCGTACGGCAGGACTGCCGGGGCCGCGGCGACTCCGAGGGAACGTTCGTGAAGTATCTGGGCGAGGGCCTGGACGGGGCGGACACCATTGCCTGGCTCAGGAACCAGCCGTGGTGTGACGGCAGGGTCGTGATGACGGGGGTGTCCTACTCGGCCCACGTCCAGGCGGCCGCGGCCGCCGAGGGGGTGAAGGGACTCGCCGCCATGTTCCAGGACTCGGGCGGTTTCTCCTCCGCGTACGACGCGGGGATGCGGATGGGCGGCGCCTTCGAGCTGAAGCAGGTGACCTGGGCCCTGCGGCACGCGGTGCGGAGCCCGGAGGCCGCGGCGGATCCGGTGCTGTCCGAGGCACTGCTGCGGGTGGACGTGACGGGCTGGTTCGGCGCGATGCCGTGGCGGCCGGGCTGTACACCGCTGCGGCACCTGTCGGCGTACGAGGACTTCCTGCTGGAGCAGTGGCGGCAGGACACCTTCGGAGACTACTACCGCAACCCGGCGATCTACGGGCGAGGCTTCTACGAGCGCTTCCCGGACGCGCCGAGCCTGCACATGGGCAGCTGGTACGACCCCTACGTCCGCTCCACCATCGAGAACTTCACCACCCTGCGGGAGCTGAAGTCGGCACCCTCCTACCTGGTCATGGGCCCGTGGACGCACGGGCACCGCTGTGAGACGTACGCCGCAGACGTGGACTTCGGTCCGCGGGCGACACTGGACGGCAACCTCGCCCCGTCCTACCTGGAATTCCGCCGCCGCTGGTTCGACCGCGCGCTGGGCCGCGAAGACGAGGGGAATCCGGAGAGCGGAGACCTCGCCGCCGTCCAGTACTTCCTGATGGGCGGCGGTGACGGCCGACGGGATGCGGCAGGGCGGATGCGGCACGGCGGCGCATGGCGCACCGACACCCAGTGGCCGCCGGCGTCGACGGCCCCCGTCGCCCTGTACCTCACCACCGACGGCGCCCTCACCCTCGCCCCGCCCGCGGAGGCCGCCGCGTCGGTGACCTACGACTTCGACCCGCGCCACCCGGTACCCACCATGGGAGGCCAAGTCACCTCCGGCGAGCCGGTGATGACCGGCGGAGCATACGACCAGAACGCCCCGGACGCCCGGGTGTACGGGGCGCGTGAGCCTTACCTGCCCCTGGACTCCCGCCCGGACGTGATCAGTCTGACCACGCCGCCGCTCGAGCGGGACGTGGTGCTGGCCGGCCCGGTGTCGGCACGGCTCCACATCTCCACCACGGCCCCGGACACCGACTTCACCATCAAGATGATCGACGTCCATCCGCCCAACCCGGACTACCCGCACGGCTTCGCCATGAACCTCACCGACGGCATCGTCCGCTGCCGCTTCCACCGCTCCTACGAGAAGCCGGAGCTGCTCACTCCGGGCGAGGTGTACGAGATCGAGGTCACCGCCCCCGACACGGCGAACCGCTTCGCCGCCGGCCACCGCATCCGGCTCGACATCTCCTCCAGCAACTTCCCCCGCTTCGACGTCAACACCAACACCGACGAGCCGGAGGCCGCCGCCCGCCGCACCGCCATAGCCGCGAACACCGTGCACATGGATGCCCAACACCCCTCCCACCTGCGCGTGTGGCTGGAAGGAGGAGCGGACGCGCTCGCTTAGCGACGGCAGGGCGACGTCGCCTCGGAGACACGAAACAGGCGAGACCCGAAAACCCCGCCCGGCGGCGGGACTCTCCGCGGACCTGAGACGCGTGGGTCGGCCAGCGGTGTATCGGCGTCCGATCAGGCGCCGGGTGCCTCGGCAGAGGGCGGCCTGTCCTGTGAAGGGACGGGCCCTCGGATCCTCAGCAGACCAGGGACCGGCTCAGCGGGCCCGAGCGCAGATGACGGCCGCGGGGTTCGGCGTCCGTCAGCCGGCCGGCCTCGACGACGGGACGGCCGCCCACCACGACGGTCTCCGGCCAGCCGGTGACCGTCATGCCCTCGTACGGCGTGTAGTCCGTGGCCATGTGCAGGCCTGCGCTGCGAACCGTCCGGGTGGCCGTGGGGTCCCAGATCGCCAGGTCCGCGTCCGAGCCGGGCGCGATGACTCCCTTGCGGGGGTACAGGCCGTTGAGCCTGGCCGGGTTGGCGCACATCAATTCGACGAAGCGGCCCGCCGGCAGGCCGCCCCTGACCACCAGCTCGTTGAAGATCACCGGCATACGGGTCTCCACTCCCGGCAGACCGTTGGGCATCGCCCGTACGTCGTGGCTCACCGACTCCTTCTGGGCCGTGTCGTAGCAGCAGTGATCGCTGCCGATCGTGGCGACCTGGCCCATCAGCACCCGGGAGCGCAGCCCGGCGACCGTGTCGGCGCCGCGCAACGGGGGGCAGCACACGAACCGCTCCGGGTGCGGGCCCGCGTACGCCGTGTCGTCCAGGACGAGGTGGTGGGCGACGGTCTCGGTGAAGGCGCGTACCCCTCTGCTGCGGGCGCGCGCCACCAGGTCGACAGCCTCGGGCGTGGACTGGTGCACGAAGTACACCGGGGCCGCGACCGCTTCGGCGATGGCGAGGATCTCGGCGACGGAGGCGTTCTCGGCCAGTTCGGGCCTGGTGCCGGCGTGGTGGCAGGCGCTGATCGCGTCGGCCGCTTCACCGCGTTCCTGCACGTCGGAGATGATGTGATCGGCCTCGCAGTGGATGACCACCATGCCACCGAGGTCCCGCAGTGTGGTCATCACGTTGAGGATGGTCTTCTCGTCGGCCATGGTCTCGCCGCGGTAGGTGGTGAACATCTTGACCGTGACGATGCCGTCGGCGGTCAGCGACCGCAGTTGCTCCGGCACGGTGTCGTCCCACTGGACCACACAGCCGTGCAGCGCGCTGTCGCACAACCCCTGTCCCGCCTTGGCGCGCTGGGCCGCCGCGACATCCGCCGGGTTCTGCCCAGGACGGGGGATCGCGAAGTCGACGATCGTGGTCGTACCGCCGAAGACGGCGGCGGTCGTCGCCTGCCGGTAGTCGTCCAGGGAGGTGAAGTCCCCCGAGGTGAAGCCGACATGACAGTGCGGGTCCACGCCGCCGGGCAGTACGAGGCGTCCGGTGGCGTCCATCTCGGTGATGCCGGGCGGCTGCGCGGAACGGTACGCGCCCGGTTCCACCACCCCCAGGACCTTTCCGCCGCCGACCAGGACGTCCGCGGCGCCCTGCCAGTCGGCGTTGACCACGGTGCCACCCCGGACGACGAGGTCGATCGGTTCGGAAGGGGACATGGTGAGCCTCCAGTGAGGGGGACGAGGGTCAGAGCGTGGCGAGGTAGGCGTGCCAGCCGCCGTGCGCGGTGATGTCGAGGACACCGGGTGCCGTCAGCGCGGAGGCACGCATACGCATGGAGAAGGAACCCGACCCGTCCTCCAGGGTGATGACGCCCAGTTCGAGTTCCTGGGGCTCCTCGGGGAGCAACTGCTCGCGCAGCACCTCGTAACTGACCTCGTACACCTCGCCGTTGATCGCCGCGCCGCCCTCCGCGACCGGGTGCAGGCCGGGAAACTCGTTGCGAACGGAGAAGAAGCGGTAGGCGGGAGCCGTGCGGGCGGGGCCGAGGAGGCGGGCGTCCTTCAGTGCGTGGTTGAGGCTGCCTCCGGACATCGCCTGGCCGTTGACGAACATCTTCAGGGTCATGGGTGGGTGCCTTTCAGGGGGATACGGGAGTGGTGGCGGCGTCGTACAGCAGGCGGCCGGGACCCAGGTCGTCCACCGGGTCGGCCAGGGGCTCCCCGGTGATCTGGCGGCACAGCGTGTCGCCCCACACCGGGGCCAGGGTGAACGCGTAGGTACCGCCCGCGACGAAGAACCCCGGGTGCCCGGGGACTTCGCCGATCACCGGCATCTCGTCCGGGGTCGCGGCCAGTGGTCCGGCCCACATGCGCAGCAGGCGCAGCCCGCCGAGGAACGGGAGGATCCGCCCGGCCTGGGCGAGGTTGCCGGCCATGCTGGCCGGACTGACGGTGCTGCGGCCCGCCATGTCCAGTCCGGCGGCGGGCCAGCCGCCGCCGATCAGCAGGTTGCCGGCACTGACCTGCTTGACCGACATGCCCTCGCCGATGTGCTGGACCAGGTGGTGCATCACCGGCGGCACCCGTACGGTCACGTGCATCTGGATCGCGACCGGTGACATCCGGACGTGGATTCCGGCCAGCGCGGAGATCTCGGTGATCCACGGGCCGGCCACGTTGACGACCGTGGGTGCGGTCCAACTGCGGTCGCCCGAACGCACCTTGTAGTCGTCGCCGACCCGTTGGATGCCGGTCACCGGAGTGAAGGCGTGCAGGTGGGCGCCGAGGCGGCGGGCGGCGGTCAGATAGGCGGGGGTGATCAGGAGCGGGTTGGCGTATCCGTCGAGCGAGCACCAACTGGCGGCGCGTACGTGGTCCGAGAGCAGGGGCAGTTGCTTGCGGGCTTCGTCGCCGGTGAGCACCTCGGTGGGGATTCCCGCCCGGCGTTCCCACTCGTGCTTCTCCCTCAACTCCTCTTCCTGCGCGGCGGTTTCGGCGACCATGAAGCCGCCCCCGCGCCGCAGTTCCACGTCCGCGTCGAGACGCTCCTCGATCTGCGCCCAGTGGTCCGACGCCCGGCGTTGCAGCGGCAGCAGGCGGGCGCTGTCGACCGGGACCTTCTGGCCGGGGCGACGGGTGTGGATGGCCTGGATGTGGAGGTTGCCCGCGGTGGTGCCGGAGCCTTCCCTGTTGGGGGCGCCGCGCTCCAACACCACGACGCGGTAACCGCGTTCGGCGAGGTGGAAGGCGGTACTGGCGCCGAGGATGCCGGCGCCGATGACGACGACGTCCGGCTGTGCGTCAGTCACTGGTCCGTCACCTCCCGCCCTTCGACGGTGGTGGCCATGGGCAGCGGTCGCAGCGGCATACGGGCCGCGAAGCACTCCGGTGCCCGGTCCGGCCCCCAGGCCCGCGCGGTCAGCGCCGCGACGATGTGGCCGCATTCGCGTCCCTGGCAGGGGCCCATACCGGCGCGGGTGGCGGCTTTGGTGCCGTGCAGGTCGTTCCAGCCGGTCGCGGCGGCCCGCCGGATCTCGCCGGCGGTGACCCCCTCGCAGCGGCAGACCTGGGTGGCGTCGGCGATGTCGGCCACGGCGTCGGCGGGCAGGGGGTAGAGACGGTCGGCCAGCGCCGCGAAACGATCCAGAGCGCGGGCCCGGCGGCGCAGGCCGGCCACCCGCACGGGCGCGCGTTCGGGTGCCAGGCGGCGCAGGATCGCATGGGCGGCGAGCTGTCCTCGTACGCCTGCCGCGTGCACGCCCGCGATGCCGGCGCAGTCCCCGGCGACGTACAGCCCGTCCACCGAGGTCGCGCCGTCCGCGTCCACGACCGGGAGCCGCTCCGTGCCCGCCGGGTCCGGCTCGGTGCGGCAGCCCAGCAGCCGGGGGAGTTCGGTGCTGGGGCGGAAGCCGAAGCCCACGCACAGCGCGTCGGTCTCGATCCGGCGGACGCCGCCGTCCGCGCTGCCGATGTCCACGGCGGTGACCTGGGTGTCGCCGTACGCCGCCAGTACGCGGGAGCCCTGCTCGACGCGGATGCCGTGGCGGGCGAGGGTCAGCAGGTAGCGGGCGGCCTCCGCGAGCCGCGCCGGCTGCCGCAGCGCGCCGCCGGTCAGGGCGGCCCGAGGGCGGTACGGCTGGTTCAGCTCGACCAGCGCCTCGATCCTGGCGCCCGCCTCCAGGAGGGCGCAGGCGACCGGGAGCAGGAACGGCCCGGTCCCGGCGAGCACCACCCGTCGGCCCACGGGGACCCGGTCCATGGTGGCCAGATGCAGGGCGAACCCGGGGGTCACCACACCCGGCAGCGTCCACCCGGGGAAGGGCAGGGTGCGTTCGTACGCGCCGGTGGCGGCGAGCGTGGCACGGGCGCGCACCCGCCCCAGGGCGCCGGTGCGCACGTCGCAGGTGAACAGGGTGCGGCCGGCGTCCTCGGCGCCCCAGACCAGCGTGCCGGTACGGCAGATGACCCCGGCGGCCCGTACCTGGCGGATCAGTTCGGTGCCGCGTGGGCGGAAGTCACCGAAGACGGCGGCGAGTTGCTCGACCCGACGCTTGTAGTACTGGCCGCCGAGGGTGTCGGATTCGTCGAGCAGGACCACGCGCAGCCCACCCCGGGCGAGGACCAGCGCCGCGTGCAGTCCGGCGGGTCCGCCGCCGACCACCGCGACGTCCGTCTCCGGTTCCTCGATGTCGTCAGCCATGTGCGGCCGTCGGCACGGGCTCGGTGTGGGTGCGGATGTCGGTGCCGTCGGCGACATGCGCGGTGCAACTGCGGCAGCCCGGGCGGCCGTCGATGGTCACCTCGCACTCCAGGCAGACACCCATTCCGCAGAACGGGCCGCGCAACTGGCCGTTGACCGGGTTGCGGCGCAGCGGCCAGACGCCGGCCGCGACCAGGACCGCGGTCACGGACTGGCCCGCCCAGGCCTGGCTGGGGGTGCCGTCGATGGTCACGGTGACCGTTTCCGGCAGGGGGCTGGTGCTCATGGCTGTGCTCACAGGGCTCAAGGGGGGTGGGGGGTTCAAAGGATCCGCTCCAGGAATTGCCGAGTGCGTTCGTGCTCCGGCGCGGAGAAGAACAGGTCCGGAGACTTGTCCTCCACCACCAGGCCGTCGGCGATGAACACCACCCGGTCGGCCGCCGCGCGGGCGAAGCCCATCTCATGGCTGACGACGATCATGGTCATGCCCTGATCGCGGAGCCGGATCATGACGTCGAGCACCTCGCCGACCATCTCCGGGTCGAGCGCCGACGTGGGTTCGTCGAAGAGCAGCAGTTCGGGGCGCATCGCCAGGGCGCGGGCGATGGCCACCCGCTGCTGCTGGCCGCCGGAGAGCTGGGAGGGGTAGGAGCCGGTCTTGTCGGCGAGGCCCACCATGGCCAGCAACTCGCCTGCTGCGGCGCGGGCTTCGGTCTTGGGGACGCTGTTCACGTGCACGGGACCGGATGCCACGTTGTCCAGCGCGGTCATGTTCGGGAACAGGTTGAACTGCTGGAACACCATGCCGGTGCGCCGCCGCTGGACGGCGATCCGGCGCTCCCGCAGAGGGATCTGGCGTCCGGCCCGGTCGCCGTATCCGATGCGTTCGCCGCAGATGCTGACGGTGCCCGAGTCGGGGGACTCCAGGTGGTTGAGGGTGCGCAGGAACGTGCTCTTGCCGCCGCCCGACGGACCCAGGACGAGGACGACCTCGCCCTGCCGGACCGTCAGGTCGATGCCCTTGAGGACCTCGACCCCGCCGTACGACTTGCGGACCTGGCGCGCTTCGACAACCACGGGAGCGGCCTTCTTCTCGACTGTCATCGGGTCTCCAGTTCGAGTGCCGGTACGGTGGCGCTCTTGATGCGGCGGCCACGGCTCGGCCCGGTCTGGTGACCGCGGCCGACCCGGATCTCCAGCCACCGCTGGACCAGACCCCACAGGGTGGTCATCGCCAGGTAGTACAGGGCCGCCGCGGTGAGGCCCTCCAGGACGCGGAAGTTGGTCTGGACGGCGAACTGGGTACGGCGCAGCAGTTCTTCGACGGAGATCACCGAAACGAGCGTCGTCGTCTTGAGCAGGCCGTTGAAGCTGTTGCCGAGCGGCGGGACCATCACCCGCAGCGCCTGCGGAACGACCACCACCCGGAACACCTTCCAGGGCGGCATGCCCAGCGCGCGGGCCGCCTCCAACTGGCCGCGCGGGACCGAGAGGACCCCGGCGCGGACGATCTCCGAGAGGTACGCCGCCTCATTGAGGACCAGGCCCGTCAGGGCCGCGCTGATCACGCCGAGGCGCAGCCCCGCCTGGGGCAATCCCGTGTAGATGATGACCAGTTGGACCAGCAGGGGGGTGCCGCGCATCAGCCACACGTAGAAGCCGGTGACCGCCCGGACCGGTGCGACGCGGGACGCTCTGCCCAGCGCCACGAGCACGGCGAGCGGAAGGGCGAGCGCCATGCTGACCGTGGTCAGCCAGATCGTCGTCCAAGCTCCCTGAATGAGCTGCGGATTGCTGAGAAAGGAAAAGAAGGCATCCCAGGACCACATGGCTCTCGCCCTTCGCTGGTTACTTCGCGCTGATCGCGCCGGTGGTCACCTTGAGGTCGCCGGTGTAGGGCGTGACGCCGTACTTCTTGAACAACGTGGCCAAGTAGCCGTTGTCCCGCAGGGTGTTGAGCGCGCCCGCGACCGCGTCGGCGGGCTTCTGCTTGCCGAAGCCGAGGGCGAGCGGCGCGGGGTTCATGCCCTTGACCGCCGTCTCGAAGCGGCCGTCCTTCTGGTAGTAGCTGGTGACCGACTCGACGATGGCCACGCCCTCGACCTGGCCCGAGGACAGTGCCTGGTAGGCGTCGGCGGTGGTCGTGAAGGTGCGGATGGTGATCTGCGACTTCCCGGCTG
Organism: Streptomyces sp. LBL; assembly: GCF_029893585.1. GTDB lineage: Bacteria > Actinomycetota > Actinomycetes > Streptomycetales > Streptomycetaceae > Streptomyces. Next base: position 32,700 of record NZ_JARXYX010000036.1, on the reverse strand, counting down.
CCTTCAGTTCCTTGTTGAGCGCGGTGAGAGTGTCGAACTCGTAGCCCGGGGCCTCCACGGCGATGGTCCTGCCGGACAGGTCGTCCTCGGAGGTGATCTTCTTCGCGTTGCCCTTGGCGACGGAGACGGAGACACCCTGGATCTCGTACGGGACGAGCTTGACGGTCCCGGCGCGCTCCGGCGTGTAGAACATGCCGGTGTCGATCATGTCCCAGCGTCCGCCCTGCACGCCGGGGATCTGCGCGTCGAAGGGGATGTTGACGAACTTCGGGGTGAGACAGAGGAGTTTGGCTATCTCGTTGCCGAGGTCCACCCGCATGCCGACGATCTTGTTGGAGGAGTCCAGGTACTGCATGGGCGGCAGGGTCGCGTTGGTCGAAATCGTCAACGTGCCCGCCGTGACCAGGTCCGACTTGGCCACCTTGGGTGTGCAGCCGGTCGGGGAGGCGGCGGCGGACAGCGAGGACGTGTCCTCGCTGCCGCAGGCCGCCACGGTCAGAAGCAGGGCCGCGGAGGAAGCCGCGATGAGAAGTCTGCGCACGGTCGGTTCACCTTTTTCCGGTACTGGTGGAACAGGGGTGCAGCCCGGCCTCGTCGAGCGCCGCGGACAGGCCGAGCAGCGCGGACGGGTCCTCCAGGGGGAGCAGCGGGGGGCGTACGTGCCCCCCGGGCTGCCCGAGCAGCCGCATGGCGGCTTTGAGCTGCGAGGTGGGTGAGGCGAACCGTGAGCTGTAGTCGTCGTTGACGAGCAGGTTCACAAGCCGTTCGTAGCGTGCGGACCATTCCCGGGCCCGGTCGAGGTCACCGGCCCAGTAGGCCTCGTAGAAGGGGACGGCGAAGAGGGCACCGAGGCCGCCGCCGTCGATGTTTCCGGCGCCGCCGAACTCGGCCATCACGGCCATGCCCCGGCGGTGGATGAAGCGGCCGAAGACCTGGACCTTCCCGGCCAGGGCGGCGCAGGTCTCCGCGACCTTCAGCTCGTCGCCGGAACTGTCCTTGACGGCCATCACGGTGTCCAGTTCGGCCAGCCTGACCAGGGTGTCGACCGTGATGTCGACGGCGGTGCCGCGCGGCCAGTTGTAGACCATGAGCGGCAGGTCGACCGCCCTGGCGAGAGCGGCGTAGAAAGCGTGGATCTCGTCCTGGCTCGGATGGACGTAGGGCGGCGGCGTGGTGAGGATGCCGTCCGCGCCGATCGAGCGGGCGTGTTCGCCGTATCGCGCGGACTCGTCCGCGGTGTACGCGCCGCAGCCGATCACCACCGGTATCTGCCCCGAGAGTTCGGTGACCGCGATCTCGGCCACCCGGCGGCGCTCCTCGGCGGTCTGGGAGAACCACTCGCCGGTCGTGCCGTTGACCAGCACCCCGTGCACGCCGTGTTCCGCGTACAGCCGCAGCAGTGCGCGCCAGGCGCTCTCGTCGAGCGAGCCGTCGGCGGCGAACGGCGTGGGTGCGGCCGGCCAGTAGCCGTGCCAGGAGACGGCACCCGTGGGGGTCATGGTGAGCTCCGATCGAGTGTCTGTCCCCTTCAGGACGCCTTGAGGACGCCTTGAGGACGCCTTCAGGAGGCCATCAGGAGGCCATCTTGTGGGATCGATTGCACAGAACCGTGGCAGCCGCTTGGGGCGAGGTCAACCTCAAGTTGGCTTGAAACTGTCTGAGAAACGTAGTTTTTACGCCACTGACTTCAAGGTGTCTGACATGATGACGCCCATCGACTCGGGGTGTGGAGAGTTGTATGGGATCGATTTCATGATCGGGGGTGGACCAGTGGCGGTCACCTTGGACCAGGTGGCGGACGCGGCGGGGGTCTCCAAGAGCACGGCCTCGCGGGTGCTGAGCGGCTCCAGCCGGGTCAGCGAGCGGACGAAGCGCGCGGTGCAGTCCGCGGCGGAACGCCTCGGCTACCGCCCGAACCGGATCGCCAGCGGACTGCGTACGCGGCGCAGCAACCTCGTAGGGCTGGTGATCACCAACCTGGTGAACGCCTCCTTCCACACCATCACCGGAGTGGTCCAGCAGCGGCTGGACGAGTGCGGCTACCAGGTGCTGCTGTGCGTCACCGACTCCGACCCGGTGCGCGAACGCCGTTACCTGGACATGCTGTTGGACCACCGCGTCGACGGCCTGATCATCGTGGGGACGGGCGACAACACCGCGACGGTCCGGCAGGTGAGCGGGGCCGGCATCCCCGTGGTCAACCTGATGCGCACACCCGACGGCGCTCCCGGTGACTCCGTGATGGCCGGTGACCGGGAAGGCGCCGAACTGGCCGTCCAGCACCTGCTCGGCCTCGGACACCGGCGGATCGCCTTCATCGGCGGTCCGCCGGGCGTCGACTCCGGACGCGACCGTTACAGGGGATTCGCCGCCGCCCTGACCGCCGCCGGGCTCGAACCCGAACCCACGCTCTGCGCTCGTGGCCCGTACACCGTGCCGTTCGGCGCGGAGGCCGTCATGCGGGTGATGGCCGCGGACGACCCGCCCACCGCGCTGTACAGCGCCAACCACGAAGCGACGTTCGGGGCGCTCGGAGCCCTGGTGCAGCTCGGCGTCCGGGTGCCGGAGCAGCTCTCTCTCGTGTGCCACGAGGAGGCACCCTGGTTTCCGTACTGGCACCCGCCGATCACCGTCGTCGACAACGGAGCTCGCGACCTCGGCGAACTCGCCGCGGAGCAACTCCTGCGCCGCATCGACAGCCGCCCCGCCAACGGCGACCCCGGACCGGAGGGCGTCGGCCGGCTCATCCGCGTCGGCTCCCGGCTGGTGGTACGCAGTTCGACCACGGCCCCGCGCCGGCCGGGGTGATGGCCGGTTCCTCGGTCAGCCGACCTGTCGGCCCTTGTGGGACCGCCCGGGCGGCGATGTCACGAGGAGGGCGGCCGGGGCGGTGTGCCGGAAGTCGAGGATCAGGGGGTGCCCAGGTGTCACCTCGCCGAATTCCTCCAGGCACGCCGTAGCCAACTACAGCCCCAAGACGTCGGGTTGGAGACCTACGGCGAACATCGCCGGGTGCCTGGGCTGCGGCGGGAGGAACTCGCGATGCTCGCAGGCATCAGCGCGCCCTACTACACCCGCCTGGAGCAGGGCCAGTCACGCAACGCCTCGCGCGAGGTGCTCGACGCGGTGGCGAGCGCCCTGCGACTGGACGAGTCCGAGCGTGCCCATCTGCACGCCCTGGCTCGTGCACCAAGAAAATCCAGGGCTGTCGGCCGGCCGCCTGTCGAACGCGTCCCCCCGACAACGAGCGCTTTGCTGGCGGCCCCTACGACGACACCACGCCCACCCACACGACGACGAGCCCATCCACGTGGAGCCAAAACAAGCTGGAATCCCGACTACCCCGACTACCCCGACTACCCCGACGGGACCGTCCGGGTGGCCAGCTCGAGCTTGAGCAGGTGGGCCGGCATCCCGGTGGCGTGAAACGGTTGTACAAACGCGAATTCCTCGGCCCCGCCGATGTCTCCGGCGGCCGCGAAAGCGGCGCCGACCGGCCGACCACGACCCTCGGCTGACCGCTAGCGCAGTTCCTGTCCCGCCGCCCAGCCCGGAGCGTCGAGGTTGATGGGCGAGTCGCCGACGAATTGGGCGAGCTGCGTTTCCAGCTCGGCGAGTTCGGCGGCGCCCAGACGCACTTCCCAGCGGGCCCGCACCTCGTCGAAGATCGCCGTGCTCTCGGTGATCAGCCCGATCCCGTGATCGGTGATCCGGATGTTCTTGCGGCGGATGTCGGCGGGGTCGGTCTCGGTGGTGACGTACCCGCGTTCGACGAGCGCGGCGATCGTCTTCGCCGCGGCCTGCTTGGTGATGGCGAGTCTGCGGGCCAAGTCCGAGGCGCTGTCGGCGCCGGCTCGGATGGCCCGGATCGCGTACTCGTGCGACGGCCGGGCGTCGGGGTATCCCCGGGTCGCCAGCTCCCGGACCACTTCGTCCACCAGATTGCGATAGCTGCCCAGGAGCAGCAGGGCGAGATCGGCGCCGGATCGTGAGGACATGACCACAGTCTAGATCTTCCCTTGACATGGACAACCAGGTTGACCAACACTAACGTCAACCTGACTGTCTATCTTGGGAGTCACCGCATGACCAGCTCTTTCGTGACCGCCTCGCCCGCCGTGGCGGGCGTCACGCACCACACCGCCGAGGTCAACGGCACCACGTTGCACTACGTCTCGGCGGGCGACACCGGCCCCCCGATCCTGCTGGTGCACGGGTGGCCGGAGTCCTGGTGGGCCTTCCGCGACGTCATCCCGCTGCTCGCCGCCACCCACCGGGTGTTCGCCGTCGACCTGCGCGGCTTCGGCGACTCCGGCATCGCCGACGGCGACCACGACTTGGCCACCATGGCGGAGGACCTGCACCGGCTGGTCGCCCACCTCGGCGTCGGGCCCGTGCACGTGACCTGTCAGGACATCAGCGGCGGGCCGGTCTTCGCGTTCGCGGCCACGCACCCCGGCGACGTCCTCAGCTTCACCGGCGTCGAGACCACCCTTCCGGGGTACGGCTGGGAGATGCTGGCCGACGTGAGGAACGGCGGCTCCTGGCACGTGGGATTCCTGGCCGCCCCGGGAATTCCGGAGCTGTTCCTGGCCGGCCGCGAGCGAGTGATGCTCGACTGGGCCGTCTCGGTGATGACGATGGTGCCGGGCGGGGTCACCGAGGCCGACCTCGACGAGTTCGCCCGCACCTACGCGCGGCCGGGCGGCTGGCGCGGCACCGAGGGGCTCTACCGTTCCTCCCTGACCGGCGGCGACCGGATGCGGGCACTGGCCGAGTCGCGGCCGCTGACCGTTCCCGTGCTCGCCGTCGACGGCATCAACGCCCCCTTCACCGAGCGGACGATGCGCCAGGTCGCCGGCGACGTCACCGCGGTCACGATCCCGGACGTCGGGCATTTCGTCGCGCAGGAGGCGCCCGCCGCCTTCGCCACCGCGGTCGGCGACTTCGTCGACCGCGTCGACCGGAGCCGCTGAACGGCCGAGTCCCTGCACCGCCACCCTCCGTGCCCTCTCCGGCCTGCCGCTGACGCGGCCTCGAGCCGGGCAGCGCCGTTGCCTCCCGGATTCGTGCTGCCGAGGTGGGCAACTCCCGCGCCGACACCGCGTGTTTCAACCGCGGATACGCCGTCCGCTTCTTCCGAGGTGATCATGCGGCCGGGCGGCAGGGCTACGCCGTCGGGTGGGCGGGAGTCGAGGTTCACGAGCGGATGCCAAGCCCGGGGTCTGACAGTACCCATCCGCGTGGCGGCAGCTCCGACAGAGACTACTGCTGTTGATCCTGGTATGTCGGACTCGGGAATGTTGGCATCTGTTGGCGGTGCGGAGCCCGGGATCGGCCCGCTCAGTGTGGTCTTCGTGACCGTGATGGTCGCTGTCCTGTGGGTGACCGGCGACCGGTCCCGTCGGCTCGCGGAGCGCGGCGAGCGGCTCGCGGTGCTCACCGAGCAACTGCGCCTGGAGCAGGAGGAGAAGGCCCAACGGGCCGTCATCGCCGAGCGCATGGGAATAGCCCGTGAACTGCACGACGTGGTCGCCCACCACGTGTCTGCGATCTCCGTCCAGACCGGCCTGGCCGGATACGTCTTCACCTCCGATCCGAGGACGGCCCGCGAGGCGCTGGACACCATCGCAGGCAGCGCCCACGAGGCCATGGCGGAGATGCGCCGCATGCTGGTCGTGCTCCGGGAAGGGACCGAACGCGCACAGGAGGGGGGCGGGCGACCACCACGCGACCCCTGGTCTCGGGCGGCTGGACCAGCTGGCCCGGCGCGTCGAAGCTGCGGGTGTCCCCGTCGACGTCCGGATCACGGGTGCCCCGTTCGCTCTGCCGCCAGGCGTCGACCTGTGCGTCGACGTCATCGGCGAGGCGCAGGACGGCGAGGAGGCCATCGAGATCGCCACGCAGACCAGACCGGACGTCATCCTGATGGACATTCGGATGCCGGGCATCAGCGGGATCACCGCCATCGAGCGCATCCTTGCCCAGGCTGCGTCCCCGCTCCCCAAGATCCTCGTCCTGACCACCTTCGACCTCGACGAGTACGTCTACGGCGCCCTCAAGGTCGGTGCCTGCGGCTTCCTTCTCAAAGACACCCCACCGGACCGGCTGCTCGTCGCCATCGACACCGTGCTCGCCGGTGACATGCTGTTCAGCGCCCCAGTGATCAAAGGACTCATCGAGACCTGTACCCTCCGCCCGGCCGCGCCCGAGGCGCACTTCGGGCTGGACACGCTGACCCCGCGGGAGTTAGAAGTTCTCGGGCTGGTCGGGGCGGGCATGTCCAACTCCGACATCGCCCAGCGACTCGTGCTCAGCACGGCGACCATCAAGACACACGTCCATCGCTGCATGAGCAAGCTGATGCTGAACAGCCGGGCTCAGGCGGTCGTCTTCGCGTACGAGAACGGACTGATCTCCCGCGGCCCAGCAGCCTGGGGCACGGACACCACCTGAGGTCTTGGAACTTGCCATGCCGTCCTCGGCCCTGGCCGCCGCGACGTCGTGCCCTGGCGGCACAAGGCCTGCCAGACGCCTTCGCGGTCAGTGGGGTGGTCTTCGATGAGGAGGACACGAGGAACGCGCTCAGAGTCGGCGGCGATCGCCCATCGATCGCAGCGCTGCTGCACGATGATCACATAGCCGAGACTGTTACGGATCGGTCATATTCCAGGCTGGATTCCGATCACTTTGCCGTGCCAGTCTGAGCGTCCGTGAGCGCATCGACCTGGCCCCCACCTCAGCGCGGCTGCCGTCCAGAGCATCGGGTCGGCGTCCTGCGATGGCGGGCCCTGGACCGGACTGTCGGCGTTCCGGCCCACGCGTGTTCGGCGGATCCGCGGGATGTCATGCCGAGCTCCGTGCCCGGCGAACCCGGACACCGTCGGACGAACCTCCCTGGCGAGTACCGGCCACCTGTTGGCCGACGCCCGCTGTGCCCACCGGCTGCCGTAGCATGCGCGGATCCGGTACGAGCCGATGCCACGGGCCCGCGTCACGCGACCTCGTGGAACGTGGTGCGGCAGCGTGCGCTCGCGTCGCCGACCGGTCTCACCTCCGCTGTCTAAGCCCTGGGTTTCCCCCCACAGCACAGAAAACGCGTACCCAGTGATCAATATTGGACATAAGGCCGAAGTGTTATTTGTCCTGTTCGACAGAAACGGTCTCCCCGTGCACCTGCCCACGCTTGCGCGCAACGCCGTGCACCTGCCGGACGCCGGTGACTCAACCACCGACACCACGTCAATACCCGCGGCCCCGCGGCAGTTCATGCGAATACACCACCGAACAGGGCAGGGTCTGCGTGGCACGCGCGTCTTCGATCGCGGCCACGGCGCGAGAGACGACGCGAGAAATGACGCGGAGTACGGCCCCGCGAACTCCCGTGTTCCGCGGCCGTGTTCCACCCGCGACGGCATCGCAACCGCGGTATCCGCCGTCGCCCGGTCGAGTGTGGACGGCGGTACGAACACGTGAAGTCCAAGCTCGATCCGCTGTCCATGGCGGCGATGGCGGTCACCGTGGTCTCCGTCGCGGCTACCGCCCCACTCACCGCGGCCGCCACCGCCTCGCCGCTCGCCATGGCCTTCTGGCGCAACTGCCTGGGCTTCGCCGTACTCGGGCCTCTCCTGCTGCTACTGCGTCGTCGTGAGGTGGCGCGCGTCGCACGGGGCGAGCGCGGCATCCTGCGGCGGGAGCAGTGGCGGCCCCTGGTCTTCGGTTTCCTCGCCGCCACGGCACTCGCGCTCCACTTCGCGGCCTTCATGACGAGCACCCGGCTGACCTCGGTCGCCATGTCCACGGCGCTCGTCGCCACTCAGCCCGTCTGGCAGGCCCTCATCGCCGCGGGCCAGGGCGTCCGCACGTCCCGCCGGACATGGGCGGGCCTCGCTCTCTCCGTCGTGGGAGCGGCCGCGGCGGGCGGTCTTGACATCAGGTCCGGCGGTACGGCGCTGCTGGGAGACCTGCTCGCCCTCGTAGGGGCTGTCGCCCAGGCCGGGTACACCGCGCTGAGCGAACGGTCCCGCGCGGATGTCAGCACACCGCTGTACTCGACGTTCACTTCCCTGGTCTGCGGTCTGGAGCTCCTCGCTGTCTGCTGGCTGGCCCACATCCCGCTGACGGGCTTCGACAGATCCACGCAGCTGTCGCTGCTCGGACTGCTCATCTTTCCCCAGATCCTGGGGCTCGGCTCACTGAACTTCGCCCTTGGCAGGACATCGGCAACGACAATGAGCGTCCTGCTCCTGCTGGAGACCCCCGTGGCGGCGCTCGCCGCCTGGTGGTTCATGGAGCAGGGCATCAAGCCCGCGACCGTCCCCGGGCTCGTATTGATCATCATCGGCGTCACGGTCGTGGTGACGAGCGGCGGCATGCAACAAGACACGGCACAGCAGGGCAGACCCCGCGGTACAGGAATACCCCCGTACCCGGCCTACGGCCCTCATACCCCCTACGCCCCTCATACCCCCTACGCCCCTCATACCCCCTACGCCCCTCATACCCCCTACGGCCCTCATACCCCCTACGGCCCTCATACCCCCTACGCCCCTCATGCCCCCCGGCCCACGCCCACATCGAGGCACCTGACGCTCCCGGACTCCGCCGGACGGGACCCCAGAGTGGCCTGGTCAAGGTACACCGGGGACGAGAGCCCAACGGTCACTCTCACCACGTATCACGGTGCGGGGGCGTTCGACACCCTGTTCTTGCGTATTCCGCACGTCGCGCAAGAGGAACCGGGCCTCGACAGTCCCCCTGAGGCATTGGCGGACCACAGCCTGGGGCGATGAACTGCTATCCCGGCTGCCGGGAGATTCCCACCTACCTTGCGGTGGCGGGCTTGGCGCTTTTCCGCGCCTGACGACTGCACCTTCCGGCAGCCGGGATCGCCACGTGGCCGATCCGGTACAGATGCAAGATGTTCCGGGCCGCGTTCCAGTCGGCGGTCCACAAAGAGCGGTCCCGGACGTCCCGTCAGGTGCCGTCGCCCTGGGACGAATTCCCGGAACCGCGCCTGAGCGCCGCGTGATGCCGTCGCACCATCTCGTCGGCGTGGGCGCGATTGGCTTCCTCCCCGGAGAAGGTGACGAGCACGCTGCCGTCCGGTGCCTTCACGATGTTCTGCGTCAGGACGGGGAGGAGTCACGAGGACGCCCATCGGTACGAGGGCGAAGACCGCGTTGGAGTAGGCGGGGCATGCGAACGTCACGTACTGGCCGTAGCCTGCGGCCGTCCCCATCGTCGTCGCCTTGCCACGTTCTCGCGCAAAGCGTCCCCGAACGTCCCTCGGCAGACCGCGCATCCCTCTTCTTGCGGACTGCCGCGCGATCCTGGCCAGTGGCCGAAATACCGCCCGTGGCGCATAATCTGGGCCACGTTGAGCCATTCGGCAAGGGGGCGTTCCATGGGGCCGCGAAGCATGACGGTAGCCGCGGAGGATGGTGAACTCGGCGCTTTCGGAGGTCTGGTGGAGAACAACCCCAGGCGTCCTGAATGGGCGGCGATCGTTCCCCTGTCGCTCGTCGGTCTGGGCGCGCTCGCCTTCGGCGTCGGGATCGCTGCCGCTGACCAGCGCGAGGACGGCACCTGGTACCACGGACTGCCCATGCTGGCGCTGGCGGCACTGGCGTTGGGGCTGGCCTGCTGGTTCCTGCTGCGCCGCAGGCCGCCGAAGACATGGGTCGCCTGGTACGAGTACGGCGTCGTGCGTCAAGTTGCCGACCAGGAGCCGGAGGCGTACTGCTGGGACGAGATCGGCCAGGTCGCCAGGCAGGACGTCAAGGTGGTCAAGCAGTTGGGCAGTTATATGAAGTACCGGTTGCTGGTGGTACCGGAGGACGGTGGCCAGATCGTCGTGGATCGCCGCGGTCGGCCAGACCCTTGATCTTCTCGATGTCGCGGCCCGTGGCGACGATCTCCGACGGAGCGGACATCGACACCGAGCATGCCGGCTACACCGGCGGCGGCTTCGTCGACGGCTTCAACTCCCAGGGCGCCACCGCCACCTTCGAGGTCGACGCACCCGCGAAGGGCAGCTACGACGTGGGCCCGCGCTACACCAACGGCCCCGACCCCTTCACCGGCACGAAGACGATCGGCGTCACCGTCAACGACGGACAGGCCCGGCAGACCAGCCTCCCCTCCACCGGCACCTGGGACCGCTGGTCCACCAGGACCGAGCGGCTCGCCCTCCGCAAGGGCCGCAACACCATCACGTACACCTACCGGCCCGAGGACACCGGCAACGTCAACCTCGACATGATCGACGTACGCAGACCCGGCAGCCGTATATCGACCTGTTCTCCGGCGGCAGCCTCGCCACCGCCTGGCAGCAGACCGACGGCCGAAGCGCCGCATGGCCGCACACCGCCGAGGACTCCGTCGAGGTGTGCTGCGGCGACATCCGTACCACACAGTCCTTCGGCGACTTCAGACTGCACGCCGAATTCCGGGTGCCGAAGTTGCCGGACGACGTCACCGGGCAGGACCGGGGCAACAGCGGCATCTATAGCTCGACAGGCCTCCGGCGGCCGACTCCTGCGACCCGGTGCGGGCGGATTCGGCCGTGGGGGTTCGAGTCCCGCTCGGCCCCGCTCGGACCCACAGGCCAGCTCGGTCCCACCGGTCCCACCGGCGCCACCGGCCAGCTCGGCCCCACCACCGCGCTCAGCGCGCCGGGGCCTCGCTGCTGCGGCCGAGCGGGCCGGGAGCGCGCAGGTGGTGTACGCGGGCGGGCGGCAGGTTGCGCAGGACGAGGCTGTCGCCCACTCCGTATCGAGTGGCGAACCCGTCCAGCACGGCGGACGACGCCCGGTGCCGGGCCGCCTCGGCGCGATCGGCGACCAGGGCGCGGGTCGCCTGGGTGCCGACGTACGCGAAGTACGTCAGATGGCCGCCGGGTTCCAGGACGGAGAGATAGCGGTCCAGGATCGAACGGACCGTGTGCGGTTCGAAGTTGGTGAACGGCAGACAGGAGACGATCACGTCGTATCGGCGATCCAGGTCGGTGTCCGTGATCGAGTCGGCGATGATCCGGATCCGGTCGGACGCGGCCGAGAGGGCCGGGTCGGTGTGCAGTGCGTCGTACAGGACCTCCACGAACCGGGGGTTGATCTCCACCACGTCGAGTCGGTCGGCAGGTCCGAGGCGGCCTGCGAGGGTGCGGGTCACCGGGCCGGTGCCCGCGCCGACCTCCAGCACCGACACCGGGCCGCCGAACTCGGCGCGGGCCATCGCCAGCGGGGCCGCCAGCCGTGCGGCCAGCGGCCCGCTGCTGGGCGCCACCGCACCGGTGGTCCGGAAGCTGCGGGCGGCCTCGCGCAGGAAGGCCAACCCTCCGGGACGGTACGGAAGTCCGAGATCCGTCGCGGGTTTGCTGGGAGCGTGCGTCAGGTCCATGACCCTGACGCTAGGGAGCGGCGGACAGCCGTCCATCGGCCACACGACGACGACGGACACCGACGAAAGTAGGGGGTGGCGGTGGCCCCCTGGTCAGAAGCCGACCAGAACCACCCCCGCCTTGCCGCTTCGGCCCGCCCCGATCAGGAGGAATTCCGGCCGTTTCCCTTTCCTCCGCACTGCAAGCGCTGTGACGAGGATGTGCTGCCTGCGTATGCCTTCTCCCGGCGAGACGTGTCACAGCCGCGCGTCGTGCGCGGTCATACGGGTGGAAGCGGTCCATGAGCCTGCGGCGGCGACGGCCGACCTGCCGTTCCCGTACCACTCGGTCCGGATGTTACGCACATCGCCCAGGACGGGCTGTGAACGACGCGGGAAGTGCCGTCCGGGACGGGCCCCGTGAACGATTCTTGAATGGTGGTAAGGGATGGGCGACGGCAGCCAGGGAAACGAAGCGCACAGGGTCACCAAGGGCGAACGGGTTGCCGAATGGGCCGGTGGACGCCTGGGCGTCTACACCCCGCGCAGGGCGAAATCGCGAAGAGCCTTTCCGGATCATTGGTCGTTCATGCTGGGAGAGATCTGCCTCTACAGCTTCATCATCATCGTCGTTACGGGTGTGTATCTGACGTTCTACTTCCACCCGTCCATGAAGGAAGTGGAGTATCAGGGCAGCTACGCGCCGCTGCAGGGGCAGTTGGTGTCGGAGGCATTCAATTCGACCATGCACATATCCTTCGATGTCCGTGGCGGCCTGTTGATCCGGCAGGCCCACCACTGGGCAGCGCTGGTCTTTGTCGCCGCCATACTCGTCCACATGATGCGCGTGTTTTTCACAGGCGCCTTCCGTAAGCCTCGCGAGCTCAACTGGGTGTTCGGTTTCCTGCTGCTGGTCCTCGGAATGTTCGGAGGGCTGACGGGATACGACCTTCCGGACGACCTCCTGTCCGGAACCGGACTCGCGGTCGTGAACGGAACGATCCTCTCCGTCCCGATCGTCGGCACCTACCTCTCCATGTTCCTCTTCGGAGGTGAGTTCCCTGGAAATGATCTGGTGGCGCGCTTCAATACGATCCACGTTCTGCTCATCCCTGCCCTGATGGTGGGACTGCTTGTCGTCCATCTCGTCCTGGTTCTTCGTCACAAACACACGCAATACCCAGGTCCGGGGCGGAGCAACAAGAATGTTGTGGGTCTGCCGCCCAAGGTGCGCGCTGTAAAGTCCGCAGGGTTCTTCTTCCTTGTCGCCGGTGTCGTCTTCGTCATCGCTTCGGTCGCACAGATCAACCCTGTTTGGGTGTACGGCCCCTACCGTGCCGACCAGGTTTCCGCCGGATCGCAGCCCGACTGGTACATGGGCATAGCCGACGGGCTGCTGCGGGTCATGCCCGGCTGGGAAATCGACTTCTGGGGCCACACATTGGCTCTGGACAACCTGATCCCGCTCACGGCCGGCGTTGGTCTCTTCCTTGCCATGGGCGCTTACCCGTTCATCGAGTCCTGGGTGACCGATGACGACCGCGAGCAGCACCTTCTCGACCGACCGCGCAACCGAGCGGTGCGAACGGCATTTGGCGTCGCATGGATCAGTTTCTATCTGGTGGCCCTGATCGGCGCCGCGAACGACATCATCGCCATCCGCTTCCACGTCTCGGTCGAATCCGTGACGTGGGGGGTTCGCGTCGGCCTCTTCGCCGTGCCCGTCACCGCTTATGCCGTAACGAAGCGGTGCGCACTCGGCCTCCAGCGCCAAGACCGCGACAGAGTGCTGCACGGACGCGAGACCGGCATCATCAAGCGTTTGCCGCACGGCGAGTTCATCGAGGTGCACGAGCCACTCGGCCCAGAACAACTGCACGTTCTCACACAGCACGAGCAATACAAGCCGATCGGTCCCGGCCCTGCGGGTGACGGGGGAGGCCCCGGTACAGGATCCCGCCTTGCGCAACTCCTGCGTGCCAGGCTCAGCCGGAGCTTCTACGGCGAAGGCACGCAGACAGCCAAGCCGACCGCGCAGGAGTACAAGGAGATCACCGGCGAACACCGGCACTGACACCCCCGCACCCGGGCCGCATGCGAAGTGGAACTGACGAGGTGCCTGTGCGAGCTCGGTTGGGAGAGTGCTCGGAAGGTTTTGGTCGATCTGCAGGCAGCGCCGTTGGAGAAGCCGGCCGTGCTTCATGATGCTCAACCCGCTCCAGAGCACGCAGGCCGCAACCGCCGTGGTGCAGCAGGCCGTCCACCCCCTGAGCACCGCCCTGCACGGCGACTGGCGACATCGCCATCATCGAGAAGACGGCGCGGACGGGCCGCTGTCCGGCGTACTCAACCGGGGGCGGCGACGGCGCCGGCACGCCCGTTCGTCGTCCGCACCAATCGGTTCTCAGGCAGTCCGGCCAGGATTCTCTGCGGCCCGGGGCGCGGCCTTCGCAGCCTGCCGCCGTTCAGGCCGCCCGACCGGCGTGTTCACCGACGGAGCGGCCGAGCCGTAGGGGTTGAAAGCGGGTTGTCCGGTGTGCCGTTCACGCCGGCCGGTCACCGGGACGGCCCTCGCCGGAACGGTTCAGAGACACCGGCTCAGACGGTAGTGGCCGAGGGCATCCCGAAGGATGCACTGGACCTCGACTTGATCGGCCTCGGCCTGGTCCCCGCAGCGGGCCACTCGGTCCGGGTCACTTCCGGCGCGCTGGACGGCGGCCATGCGCGCCGCGTGGATCGTGTCGAAGGCGTCGTCCACAACGTAGTACAGCCACAGGCACTGGGAGTTGGCGGTGTGGAAATGCAGACCCACCAGCCACTTGCCATCATTCACGAGGCGGGAGCCGGCGCCCGGGTTTCGCTCACCGACTGCAGGGTCACGCCGGCTGCAACCGGAGGTGCCGGGCCCCAGAACCGTCTCGGCAGTGGGTATGCCGACCGCGGATCCGCCCTGTGCGAGGTACCTGTCCGTCTGGAGCAACATGCTGTTCTCATCTCCGTTCCGACTCGGGCGATCACGTCGGAAGAGCGGCGTACCGTCCAGATGGGCGAGGGGTGAGGCGATTTGCCGTACGACATACTTGACTGGATGGAACGCTGCTTTGTGACATCGGAAGCCGTTCTTTCTGCACCCTCGGGGGCGCCGGGGGACCGTACCGGGCCAGGTCATTCCGGCACAGCCCGGCTGTGGGACGCGCGGGGCCTCCCCACCACAGTGGGCACGGTGACGACCGTGGCCCCGCTGGTCAGGAGACGGTGCACAGGACAGCGCCCGGCAACTGCCAGCAGTTGCCTGATGTGGGCAGGCTCCAGATCGCCGGTCAACCGGATGCTCTTGACGATCTGCCCTTGTGGATCGAACCGCACCGCCACATCGACTTGGTCGAGCTGCCAACCGTGCCTGTCCGCGTACGCCCGGACGGTCATGGAGGTACACGCCCCGAGCGCGGCCAGAAGCAGCTCTCCGGGGGTGGGCCCCGTGTCGGTGCCGATGGGCTGGGGTTCGTCCGCGGTCAGCGTGTGAGGGCCGACCGCAACGGAACGGGCGAGGCGCGGGCCCTCACTTACGGACACGATGCGTGCGTTCATCAGTCTCCCTCTCGGGCGAGGCGGACCGCCGTGCGGCTGGTGATCACCAAGCGGGGCGGAGTTACGTCGGGACGCCGTGGCTCGTCCCTTCACTGCTAGGACAGGAAGGCTCACGCTCGTGTGACACGTTTTCCACGACAAGAGTCGTCGTGTGCCGGCCTGCGGCACACGACGACTACTGAATCAGCCTGGAACGGCACACGGTGAGCAGGCAGCCGGGCCGGCGGTCAGGAAGCCAGCGTGATGGTTGTCGGCGTTCCCTGCCAGGCCATCCTCGCGTACGGGCACAGCGAATCGGCCTTCCTCAGGAGCGGGGCAGCGATCTCAGGATCGATGCCAGGCCACCTGACCACCAGGTCGACGCACAACAAGTAGCCGCCGTCTCCCGGGTCGCGCCCGAAGGCCACGGTTGCCTCCACAAAGATCGCGGCGGCGTCGAGCGCGGCCTGTCGTGCCACCAGGCTCAGCGCCCCGTGGAAGCAGGCGGCGAACCCGGCTGCGAACAGCTGCTCGGGATTCGTCCCCTGGCCGTCTCCCCCCAGTTCGGCGGGCATGCGCAGGTTGAGATCCAGGACTCCGTCGGCCGAGCGTGCTCTTCCCGAGGCCCGCCCGTGACTCGCTGTCCCACCGCTCACGATCACCGTCGTGGTGTAGAGGGGGGCGAAGACCTCCCCGTCGAAGTCCTTGTCGGTGGGCAGATCGGGCAGCCGGATCTGCTCGGTCACCGTATGGCTCCCTCAGCGCTGCCGTACACGGTCGGGCGCGAAGCCGGCATCGATGCGGGAAGCCCGCTGTTTCCCGGCGTCGGCATGTCACACCGACACGCCACGCGAGACGCCCGGCCATGGGCAGAGCCCCATCACCTCGAACCAACCAGGTCACATGCCATGTCTTGTCCACCTTCATGTCGTGGGCGACGCCCCGGGTTCCGGGACAGCCGGTTGACCGGCAAGCCACTCCCGATGTGACACCGCGACAGCTCGGGAGGCCCGGCGTAGCTGCTTTCCAACTGGGTCGGAAAGGCTGAGAGCTGATCGCCCCGTCGCGACTGTCTCTCGGACGCCCCGTCATCGCCTCCTGAGCCGCACCGCCGGCACGGAAGGATCGGCCCGCTCGGGCAGCGGGGCAAACCCACACTTCGCCAGCTCCCCGATCACCTTCGTACGGGAAGCCGGCCACATCCAGAATGTCCATCGGTGCCTGAACGCCGCATGCTGCCTGACGGATGCACGCACTTCCCCGGTCGCGGACTAGGCCGACGTCGCCTCGCCTTCGAGCTGCGTGGTGTGGATCTCCTTGCGGGAGGAGATGCCGAGCTTCGAGAACACCTTGCGGAGGTGCCATTCGACAGTGTGGGGGCTGAGGAACAACTGGGTACCGATCTCGGGGTTCGTGAGTCCTTCGGCGGCGAGACGAGCGATCTGCGCTTCCTGTTGCGTGAGGGCCGTGGGCGTCGCGACGGTATGTCTGCGGACCTTCGCTCCCGTGGCCTGCAGCTCGCTTCGCGCGCGTTCGGCGAACGCCTCGGCCCCCATCTGGCTGAACATTTCGTGTGCGAGGCCCAGTGGGGCACGGGCGTCGACTCGGCGGTTCTCGCGGCGCAGCCATTCGCCGTACGAGAGCTGTGCGCGGGCGAGTTCCACGCGGATTCGGGTGCGGCCGAGCCGCTCGATCGCCTCGCGGTAGAGATGCTCCGCGGCGTCGCCCTCGCTCAGGAGCGCCCGCGAGCGCGCTTCCACGCCCAGTGCCCAGTCAGTGCCACTGGCTTGTGTCGTCTCCGAGAGCTGGTCGAGCGCGTCGGTTGCCAGTTTGGGGGAGCCGCTACGTGCGGCCGCCTCGACCAGCTCGGCCAAGCCCCATCGCGGCGAGGCGAACTCCCACTGGTGGGCGGCTGCCTCCTGGGCCGCAGCCAGTGCTTCCGTGTATTGGCCGAGGCCGTTGCAGAGCACCGCGTGGTACAAGTGTGTGACGGTGACGGCGGCCCCCTGGCCACGCGGCACGGCCTCGGTCATTATCGCGTCGATCAGCGTGCGGGCCTCGTGCTCGCGACCACGCCAGGCAGCCAGGCCGAGCGGCATGACCCGCGCCGGGGTACTCCCAGTCGCCGCACACACCGTTCCCACCTCCTCGATCAGCGACGCGGCCGCCGTGAGCTCCCCGGCGAGGAGGTGCATGTGTGCGCGGGATTCGAGCACATCGGGGAGCGTGCTGAGCGCGCCGGCTTCGCGGGTGATCGTCACGTGACGGGTTGCGACCACGTGCCCGCGCTCGTCGTCCCACAGATCCGAAGCAAGAACCGATGCAAGCCAGAGCCAGCGCAGCGCCTCCTGAACGGGCATCTCCTCGTCGCAGAACGCTTCGAGTACGTGCTCCATCATCGGCGCCGCAGCCGAGTAACCGTCGGTGAGACGCACGGCAAGGGCATCCAGCAGCATGTCGGGCACCCGCGGCAGCTGCTGCGTCGGCGCGCCGCGTGCGGCCCTCCCACAGCGACGTGCGCGACGGCGGCGGCGACGTCGTCCGTTGCCACGGGACGGATCAGCGCAGGCGCGACGTGGACCCCGTCCGGGCGTGTGTCCGCCAGAGCCATGGCCTCGAGGGACTCGAAGGAGAGCGCGGCACGCACGATCGAATGAGGGATCGAAGACTGCCCTGCCTGGTACTCCTGCAACTCTTTCGCAAGGAAGTAACCCGACCGCAGCCGCCCGGCTCCCGCCACCGACAGGACCACGTGATGCTCGACGCCGGCCGAGGCCGCCGCGGTCAGGAGGTTCGCCGTCGCGATGCGGAAGAATCGCAGACCAGCTTCCTCGGTGCGCGTGGGCGCGTCGGTGACGTCCACCACCACCTCGGCACCGCGCAAGGCCTCGCCGAGACCGCTCCCCGTGATCACGTCGACACCATGGCGGCGCGAGACGGGCACGACTTCCACACCATGGTCACGGAGTCCGGCAACCGTCCTGGAGCCGATCAGCCCCGTGGCCCCTGCGACAACGACTCTCATCCTGGTCCCTCCCGTCGAGGGGTCAGCGACCCCGTGTGCGTGCCCTCCATACGACAGGACTCACACCATGGTTGTGACACCGGGCGGGAGAGCGTGACAGGAGCGACGACATCTGTCACACAGGCATGGCTTACGCGGTCTTCACTTCGAGAGACAACCACGGAGGCGCAACACAGTGTCGAGCAAGGATTCGACGACCGACACCAACGGGCAGCAGCAGACGGAGACATGGACGACCGCCGCGACGATGCTGCAGGACGCCAGGTCCCACACATGCCCGAGGGCGCCTCGGGCATGACCCTCCTGGCCGAGTGGTCGCCCGGTGCCCCCGGCACTCCTTCGCACCGCCACTCGGGACCGGCCTTCGGCTACGTGATCGAGAGTGAGGTGCGGTTCGAACTCGAGGGCGGAACGCATCGTCACAGCGGGAAGACCACTTTCCACCAAGGAGCTCTACGGCCACTTCCGGCAGGGTGCGACGCACCTGGGAACGGTCGTGATGCTCCTCATCCCTCAATGACAGTGCCCAGCCGACCGGAGAAAGAGACGTGATGACCCCGATGATCCGCAGAGCCGTGATTCCCGCCGCCGGGCTCGGCTCCCGTCTGCTGCCCCTGACGAAGGCGATCCCCAAGGAAATGCTTCCGGTCGGCGACAAGCCGGTCATCGAGCACACCGTCCGCGAGCTGGTGGACTCCGGGATCACCGACATCACCATCGTCGTGTCCGGCGGCAAGAGCCTCATCCAGGACCACTTCCGCCCCAACCCCGCCCTCGTCGAACAACTCCGCGAGGACGGCAAGACGGCCTACGCGGACGCGGTGGAGGAGGTCGCGGAGCTGGCCCGTCAGGGCCACATCACGTACCTGGACCAGTACGGCCCGTACGGCAACGGCACACCCGTGCTGAACGCGGCCCGTGCCTTCAGCGACGAGCCGGTGCTCGTGCTGTGGCCCGACGACGTCTTCGTGGCCGAGGTCCCCCGAGCCCAGCAGCTGATCCGCGCGTATGAACAGACCGGCTGCCCGGTGCTGGCCCTCATGCCGATGGATCCCACCGACTCCCAGCGCTACGGGGTGCCCATTCTCAAGGAAGACCTCGGGGACGGCCAACTGCGCATCACCGGCCTGGTCGAGAAGCCCGAGCCCGCCGCCGCACCGTCGTCGTACGCGGCTATCGGCGGCTACGTCGTCACCCCCGGCATCATCGACGAACTGCGCGAGCAGACCCGCCGCTGGTACGAGCACAGGTCCGGGGAGGTCTACTTGACCGACGCCATCAACGCCTACGCCTCCACCCGCGCGGTGTACGGGCAGGTCATCCAGGGGCGGTGGTACGACACCGGCAACCCGGCCGACTACCTGGTCGCCCAGATGGCGCTCGCCCTCGCCCACCCGGAGTACGGCCCCGTTCTGCGCGGCCTGGTCGCCGGACTCGACGTCGACCGTGCTGCCGCCCTCCAGGCGAAAACCGACACCTGACCTGCCGGTTGCCGCCCCGTCGCCTACTCCCGGCGCAGCCGGTCCAGATGGATCTCACGGGCGGGGGCGAGCCGCTCGACCAGTTCCTCGAAGTCGAGTGAGGCCAGTGGCTCCACCGCGACGACGTGGCGGAGCAGGGCGAGGCCGACGAGTTGCGCGGACACCAGCGACGTGAACACCGGTGTCCGCTCGGTCTCCTCGGGGGCGATCCGCCCCAGCCATCTACGCTGCGAACCCTGGCCGGGCCCTTCATGACAACGCGTTGCCTGGCGCGGCGGTCGTACTGAGATGGGCGCGGATGGCCGCGATCACAGTGTCGGCGGTGCGGTCAAGGTGGCTGCGGCCGTCGGGCAGCTGAGCCGTCGGGCTGATGTAGCTGCGCGGCCCGACGTGCGTGGCCGGGTCGAGCCGATGCACGGTGACCTTCCCGGCGCGAACGGCCCGGTTCCATCCACTTCGACGGAACAGCCGCCAGCGCTGCGGGAAGATCCAGGTGCCGACCCGCTCGATCCGGTCGCTCGCGCTGGTGAGCCGATGCACGTGCTCGGCATGGGTGAGGTCGTTGGCGCCGTTGTGGAAGCCACCGAGCGTGATGAGCAGGAGCGGGCAGTGCAGCCGGGTGTGCAGTTCGTCGACCGCACCGGTGGCGACCTGGGCGCCGCCACTGTAGCTGAGCAGCACCACGGGTGTACCGCTGTCGGGCCGGTAGCCGGCGAGCCGGAGCTGAGTGGCGATCTGGGAGCCGACGGCCCGATTGTACAGGGGACGGTAGCGGTGGTCGGCGGCGACGAAGGTCTGCACGACGTTGTGCAGGAACAGCAGCAGCCCGATGCGGCGGCGCAGCCACGCCCACACCGGCCGGTCGGCAAGTGGGTCGGCCAGTGGTGAGTAGGGCTGCACCTGTCCCAGCACCCGTAGCTCCGGCGCTCCGGCGATCAGGGCGTTGACCAGTTGGCCGCCGTCGCGGCTGTCCCGGACGCGGCGTTTGCCGATGCCGTCGAGATAGACCAGGTAGGCATCGGGGGGACTGCCAGGGGCCGCACCCCGGGCGTAGGGAACGCCCTCCGGGAGCTCCGTGACAGGGGCCCGCCAGCCGGCGCCGTAGGCAAGAACCTCGTAGCGGGCCAGTAGAGCTTCAGCCAGCAGAGCAGGCCCGATCACGCCGCCCCAGAGCAAGAAGTCGTTCATGCGATCGACTCCCGCGCTGCGGTCGCGCTGATCCTGACGACAAGACGCCGAACGGCCTCTACGGCGAGACCGAGCCCGGTCCCAGCGACGGCAACGCAACCAGCGGCGCTCCACCAGTCCAGCCCGCTCGCCGCGGCGAGCGGGCCGACCAGACCGGCCCCGACCCCCACAAAGAGCAAGAAGTGGAGCAAGGGCCCGAGCAACGGGAACGCGAGGACGGCGGCGAGCACCAGCGGGGCGACCAAGCTCGGTGTCCACACCAAGCCGGTGCCTGGCGGCGGAGAAGACAGCACCAGCTCGGCCAGCGTCCACGCGGTCAGCGGCCAGAGCGCGAACACAACACCTTCGACGAGGCCGGCAGGCAGCAGCAACCCCGCCACGAAAGTCCGCGACATACCAGGCCTGCGCGCTACCAGAGGCAGGATGCGCCCGGCGGTCTCCGACACCCCGGCGAACAGCAGCAGGACAACGACGGCGGGCGACATCACCCGGCCTCGCTGTGACGGAGCGACGGAGCGGACGGACCGACCGGGCCGGTCGTCTGCAGGTACCGCTCGAGTTCGTCGGCGGCGCGCCTGTATCCACCCGCCTCGCGCTGGGCGGCCCGCAGGGTGCTCGCGGCTGCATGGAACCGGGGCTCGTGAAGGAGGCGCCGGGCGAGGACACGCACCGAGCCCCTTTCGACGTCCTGGGTACGCATCGACAGACCGGCGCCGAGCTCGACGACGCGCCGGGCCACCATCGGCTGGTCGGCACCCTGCGGGACCACCAGCAGCGGAACCCCGGCGTACATGGCCTCGTTGACGCTGTTCATCCCGCCATGGGTGACGAACAGCGCCGCGCGGGCCAGCACCTCCGGCTGCGGCACGAAGCGGCGGGCGAGCACGTTGGAGGGCAGTGGCCCGAGTGCGTCGGGATCGGTCTGCCCGGTGGAGACGATCACGGTTCCGCCCAGCGGGGCGAGCGCGATGGCAAAGCTGCGCAGCAGCTGTGGGTCGGCGTTGAACACCGTGCCCAGCGAGGCGTACAGGACCGGGTCCTGCAGCCGATCGGCCGGGAACGACGGGTCGACCGGTCGAGCGCCGATGCTTGGGCCGACGAACCGATACGACTCGTCGAAGTCCTCGACGGCAGGCTGGAACGCCCGTGAGGTGTAGACCAGGTTGAGCGGTCGGCGGATGTTCGCCACGTCGAGCAAGGGCAACCCCCGTGCGTCGAAGCGACGGTGCAGCGCCCAGCGGGACCGCAGGTAGCCCTGGACACTGCGGGGCTGAGCCGTCGCGGAGGTCAGCAGGTCCCAGGAGCCACGGGTGGGGCTGGGGACATGCCGGTTGAGGGCGAACGTGGTGAACGACGAGACTGCCGGCACCCCGAGCTCGCGGGCGGCGACCGCGCCCCACAGACAGGCACTGTCGTGGACGATCAGGTCGGGTCGGGCGTGACGCAGGTCGGTGAGCACAGTGGGCAGCAAGCGCACGGCGGTGCTTGCGAGCGCCTCCATCCACGCGACCGGTGTCGGCGGATCGGGGAGCGGCTGATCGCCCCCGGGATAGAGGTGCACGGTCGCGCCGGTGGCCTCGATCTCCTCACGGAACGCGGGCGAGGTGTGGTAGGTGACGGCGTGGCCGCGCCGAACAAGCTCGGCCACGACCGGCAGCGTCGGGTTGACGTGCCCGTGCATGCCGATGTTGAGGAACGCGATGGTACTCACAGGTCGACTCCCACTGTGGAACAAGTTGACGCCTCGCCCGGGCCGGTGGACGCTGCCGAAGGATCATCGACTCGATACAGCCCCGGCCCGTTGATGCTCAGCCCGTCCAGAAAGCGCCCCGCCGCGCGGCAGGCGGTGCTGATCAGCCGCTGGGAATGGCCGAAGTCCCACGGGGCGGGCCACGTCTCGATGCCGGTCGGCAGCACGACGGTCGGGATGTGCCGGGACACCTCGCGCAGATCACGCTCGATCTGGTGGTGCAACAGCAGTAGCCCGGCCCGGGCGGCGACCGCACCGGCCCGTCGGCGCGGATTGGCGGGGCGCAACGGCGAGCTCTCCGGCCCGGCCGCGACCACCACCACGCTGGCCGCCCCGGCCTGCTGGGCGGCCAGTACCGGGACATAGGCGATCACCCCGCCGTCGACGAGCGTCCGGCCCTCACGATCCACGGGAGGCAGCATCCCGGGAATGGCCGTGCTGGCCAGCAGCGCGGACTCGAGGTTTCCGTGGTCGAGCAGCACCGGAGCCCCGGTGGCCAGGTCCATGGCCACAGCGGTGAACGGGACCGCCAGCTGCTCGATCCGCGACGGCAGCCCAGCCCGCGCGATCAGCCGACGCAGGCCGCGATCGGTGAAGATGCCGGCCCGTGAGGACAGGTAGCCGAGCGGATACACCTCACGGCGACGCAACTGGGTCCACACGTGGTCCAACCACGGTGCGGCCCTGTCGGGGTGGGCGGCCGCGATGGCCCCGTTGAGGGCGCCCACCGAGGTTCCGATGATCAGGTCCGGGACGAATCCGCGCTGCTCCAGCGCGTATCCGACACCGACATGCGCCGCTCCGAGCACGCCACCGGCGCCCATCACCACAGCTACGGGCCGGGGAAGGGCGCTCAATCCGGCCGGCGTCGGGTCCACGGGCGGCCTGCTCGACGCCGCCTCGCTGAGGTTGAAGTGCGCCGACGAGGCTGGTCTTTGGCGACGCGAAACCCTCATGATTCACCTTTCTCACCAGGCACCGAATCGGATTGATCTCCCCACCTGACCGGGCAGCCGTACGATGTGTGACACCGTCGGCCCAGGCGCGGCAGGTAGAGCTGTCATTGAGGGCATGCGGGCAAACAGTGTGAGTTTGCGAAAACACGGTGTGATCGAGACAGGCGGCCCGCTCAGCAGTTCCGGCGGACTCATCCCTGGTCGCCCTCACGGCCTCGCGGCGTGCAGGATCGCGGCAGACGCGGCGATCCGGTCGAGCAGGAACAGTGCCGCGACGCACAGAGCGATCCAGACCGACATCACCACGACACCGTTGACCAGCCCGTCGTGATGGAAGTAGGCAAGCCCGTCCAGGGCTCGGACGCCGACGCCCGGAGGCATGACCGAGGTGAGGGGCTTCAGCCAACTGGGCAGAAATTCGGGCGGCAGCACGCCACCGCTGCTGGCGTTCCCCATCACCAGCATGAAGATCGACGCCAGCAGAACTCCGATCGGGCCGAAGATCCGGATCAAGAGGATGGTGGCTGCCGCCACAGCCCCCGCCATCAGCGCCACAAGCCCCGCGATGCCCAGAAAGGGACCGGGTATGGCTCCAAAGGCCGTACTCGCGATGAGTGCGCTCGCCAGCCCGCCGACGACCGCGAACAGCACCAGACTGCTCACGCGCTGCCCGAACGAGAGGCGCGGTGCCACTTGGTAGGTCACCTGGCCGAAGAGGAACCCTGCGAGCACCAGCCCGAATGAGGCATAGAAGACCGACAGGCCCCGGCTGTCCCCGCTCGAGAGCGGAAGGATGTCGACCACGGGCAATTTCTTGTCTGCCGGCTGACAACCCGGGGCGCACGGACTGGCGAGCGGAGCCACCAGGGCGGATACCGCGGGGCCGTTGGCACCCGCATACACGATCGTGGGATCGCTGTCGTCGGCCAACAGCGCGGCATAGGCCTGGCGGTGCTCGACCGCCAGGCGGGCCGAGGCGTTGTCCGGGTACCGGTCGACCTGAAAGCCGTCCGGCGAGACACGCTGCAGCCGGACGTCGAAAAGCGCCGCGGTCTTGTCGGATGCGGCGACGGCGACCGGCAGTCGGTGCGCCTGGGGCGTATGGAAAGCCGCGAGGAAAACGCTGACGAAGACGAGACCAATCGTCAGCACCGTGATCACGGGCTTGAGCACCGCCTGCGGACCGGTCAGCCCCGGCCGTTCGGGTGGGGCGTCGGTCTGCGCTCCTGGATGGTGGCGGTGCCGGCCTGGTCCAGGATCGGGGTCAATGAGATGACGTTGACTTGTGGTGTCAGTGCTGGGCATGGGTCCTCGATCCTCATCATGTAAGGTAACTTATATAAGCCACCTTACACATGGAAGGGCATCGATGGCGGTGAAGGATCCCAGTGAGCGCATCGGCTACCTGATCTGGCAGCTCTCACAGGCGTACGCGCAGCGCCTCGAACGGGCGTTGCGCCCGCTCGGACTGACCCAGGCGCAGTTCAGTGCGCTCGTCCGATTGAGCCGGGACGGCGCAATGTCCAGTGCCGAACTCGCCCGCCGCTGCGGCGTCACCGCCCAGTCCATGGGCGCGGGACTGCGGAGTCTGGTCGAGCGTGGACTCGTGGAGCGGCGCTCCCACCTCACGCACGGGAAGATCATCGAAATGTGCATTACACCCGCGGGTGAGGCGCTGGCACTACGGGGTGAGACCGCGCTCGAACCGTGCGAGCAGGAGACCCTGGAACCGTTCTTGTCCCAGGAGCGGGAACAGGTACACGCTTACCTCCGTCGCATGCTCGGCGCCCTCAACGCACCGGCTCTGGGACCGGACAACCGGGATCAGCACGGCGGGACATGAGCTGACACGTCTCAGCGCTGGAGCATGTGGAGGAGCGGCCTTCAGGCGATGACAAGGTGACGGCCGCCGGCACGATGGAGCCCAGGCCGGTGAGTCGGCAGATCATGCCCTCGGACGCGCACTCGGCGAACTGGCCGCCAAGAGGCGCGAGCGCGTCGGGGGCAGTCGGCGTGGCGGGTGGGTGAGTGGGCTTCCTTGTCGGTGGGGACGTCACCCTTGACCCGAGGACGAACACGCCCATGGTTGGTGATGACCGTGCGGTTGTCGCCCTTGCGGGACAGGGCGGTCCGGTCCAGCTCGTCCAGGGAGAA
The DNA here is from genome assembly GCF_029893585.1 of Streptomyces sp. LBL. Lineage (GTDB taxonomy): Bacteria > Actinomycetota > Actinomycetes > Streptomycetales > Streptomycetaceae > Streptomyces. Next base: position 7,200 of record NZ_JARXYX010000036.1, on the reverse strand, counting down.
GATCTCGGGGGCCGCGATGTTGCGAATGCCGCGCAGCGGGGCCGCCCTCGGCGACCTCCGCCACCGCCTCGTCCAGTTCCGGTGACGTCGGCTCCGGTGGACCGCGTGTGCGGTACCGCCTCGTGCCCGGCGGCGTCAGATTCCTGACGACGATCCGATCGGACCGCCACTGCCGACGACTGTGCACTTCAACGGCTGCCTTTCGTCGGGAGGCGGTGTCAGTGACCGTCGACGAACGTGACCGTCTCGTCGAGGGGTGCCCGGCCCGTACGGGTGTGATCCACCGCGATGTCCTCGAACCCGATCGACATGCCACAGAAGAGGATGAGTTCGTCCGGGGGCGACAGGACCTCCGCGACGGTCTTGTGATACTTCGCCCATGCCATCTGGGTGCAACTGTGCAACCCTTCGGCGCGGAGCAACAGCATGACGGTCTGCAGATACATGCCGATGTCGGACCATTGGGCCGGGCCCAGGTCGCGGTCGATGTAGCAGAACAGGGCGGCGGGCGCTCCGAAACAGTCCCAGTTCGCGGAGGCGGCCCTCTGGCGCGCCTCCATGTCCTCGCGCGGAATGCCGAGTGCGCCGTAGCGCTGCTCGCCGAAGGCGGACCGGCGCTCGCGGTACGGCGACTTCAGTGCGGCCGGGTACATCTCGTACTCCGGCTCGTCCCACGGGTCGCCCGCGGCCAGGCGCTCGCCGGCGCGCTTCTTGAGTTCGACCAGCGGCTCGCCGGTCAGCGCGTAGACGTGCCACGGCTGGAGGTTCGATGCGGACGGCGACCAAGCCGCGGTGGACAGTACGTGCTTCAGGACCTCTCTCGGGACATGCCGGTCAGTGAATCCGCGCACCGCCCGTCGACTCGTGACCGCCTCATAGACGTCCAAGACCGCCTACCTCCCATCTGCTCGAGGCATTCGCCTTCGTTGCGGTCATGACAGTATCATTCAATACCTTCTCGTGTTTAACTATCGTCGAACATGAATCGTCAGCCCCTGGCTCCCTGCCTCGGGCACCGCACTTTGGAGAAAGCCCATGGCCACGCTGCTGCACATCGACTCGTCCGCGTTCCCCGATGAGGCGTCCTCGTCGCGTTCGGTGGCGGCCGCCTTTCGTGAGGCATGGGAGGAGCAGTACCCGGGGGGCACGGTGATCTACCGTGATGTCGCCGCCAACCCTGTCCCGCACATCACCGCCGATGCCTGGTCCGCCGGATACGTCGCCCCGTCCGAGCGCACGCCGGAGCAGTCAGCCGCGTTCGCCGCGCGCGTGATGCTCATCGAGGAGCTGGAGCAGGCGGACGCCGTCCTGATCGGTGCCCCCATGTACAACTACTCGATCCCGTCGACCCTCAAGGCATGGCTGGACAACGTGCTCCTGCTCGGCCGCACCGCGGGCGAGACCCCCTCCGCCCAGGGCACCCCGGTCGTTGTCGTCGCCAGCCGCGGCGGCTCCTACGCGCCGGGCACCCCGCGCGAGGGCTACGAGTTCGTACAGAACTACCTGGAGGCCGTCCTCGAGGGCACCCTCGGCCTGGACCTCGACTTCATCGTCCCGGAACTCACCATGGCCCCCCGCAATCCGGCCATGTCTGAACTGGTCCCCCTCTATGAGGCCTCCCGCGAGCGTGCTTTCGAGGATGCGGCCACCAAGGCCAAGGAACTCGCGGAGCGCCTCGCCGCGTAACCCCCGGGCCCTGGACGCCGTGTGACGCCTCACCCCAGGACGTCAACGGTGTCCTCGTCGCCCGCGCCCGGTCCGAGCTGTGGGGACGGCTCGGACCCCGTCGGCGGCGAAGCCCTGGCCGCCACCCGCAGCCAGGGCCGGCGTGGCGACGATGACCGCGGCTCCCAAGGGGCGGGTTGTCGCGAAAGCCGCACGAGACGCAGCGCGCCCGCGCGGCAGGAAGCCGGGTGCGCGGGCGCGCTTACGTCTCGTCGCCTGCGGGATGGGTGAACCGGGTCAGCAGATCCACCAGCTGTGCGGGCTCGCCGGGCCCCAGTTCGGCAACCAGACGCTCAGCCAGTGGCTCCGCCGCCGCATGTGCTGCGTCGAAAAGCTCGACGCCCTGAGGCGTGATCTCCACTGCCCGCACCCGTCGGTCTCCCGAAACGGCCTTCCGTGCGGCCAGCCCCCTACGCTCCAGGTCGTCCACGACCCGCATGATTCCCGCCTTGTCCGACCCCGTCGCCACCGCCAAGTCCCGCTGTACCGTGGGCCCGCGGTCAATCAGCACGATCAGCACGGCAAAATGCCGCAACTCGATGCCGAGCGGCCGAAGCGCCTCCGTCATCACCGCTGCCGCGTGCCAGTGCGCCCGGCGCAACAGCAAGCCGAGAGCGAAAGGCGATGCGTCCCCGGGGCGGTCGGTCGCGCGCGAAGCGATGGTTCTGTGCGGAACGTCGGCGGTCATGAGGCCACATTACAGCCATCGGTTCGTTCGATACGGTATCATTTGAAATTAAATGTCCGACCGCCGTCCGTGCTGAAGAAGCGGTAGTCCGTCTCCCGCCGTAGGTCGGGGCGGCGCGGAGACGGACTGTATGTGGTCGGCCAACGGCCGGGCGGGTGCCGGTCAGCCGAACTGACCGGGCTGGTAGTCGCCGGCGGGCTGCTGGTTGATGACGTTGATGCGGTTGTAGGCGTTGATGACGGCGATGAGGGAAATCAAGGCGACGAGCTGGTCCTCGTCGAAGTGCTTCGCCGCATTTGTCCAGGCCTCGTCGGTGACACCGCCGGCCGCGTCGGCGATGCGGGTGCCCTGTTCCGCCAGTTCCAGCGCGGCGCGCTCTGCCTCGGTGAACACCTTGACCTCGCGCCAGGCCGCGACCAGGTTGAGGCGCTGCATGGTCTCGCCCGCCGCGATGGCGTCCTTGGTGTGCATGTCGGTGCAGAAACCACAGCCGTTGATCTGACTGGCGCGGATCTTCACCAGTTCCTGGGTCGCAGTCGGCAGTGTCGAGTCCGATACCACCTTGCTGGCTGAGTTGATGTGCTTCATCACCTTTCCTGCGAGGGGGTGGCCGAAGTAGTTGAGACGCGATTCCACGGTGATCTCCTTGCTGCGTGGCGGATACGCACTACTGACCGGGTGTCATGGCGATGTGTGACAAGAAGTGAGGTGTCACGTGCGTCTCATGTGCCTCGATTCCGGTCCGCCAGAGCAGGTTGACCGGTCCGCTACACCGTCGTGGTCGGCGCCGGCTTACCGGCCTGGAGATCGCCACCGCGTTGAGCGAACGGCTCCGCGCGATCGCCGATCACCACGGCGCGGCGGAAGACGTCCGGGTTGTGCCGGTCGACCGCGCCGACGTCGTGAGCCCGGAACTCGGCCCGGGTCCACGACCGAACATCCACGACGCGATCGACGAACTGAAGATCCAGCGGCGCCTGGGGCGCACCGTGGCATCGGCGACCCACCGGGACGTCCCTCTCTCGGACGGCGAGGTGATCCCTGCGGGGCCGTCGTAAGGATTGCTGCGGCGGCAGCCGTTCCACTGGCTGGTTCCGTGGTCCTTGTTGCTCTCGGGAGAGTAGGCGCCCGCTCCTTCTCCAGAGGTGTAGGAGTCGCCGAGGACGGCGACGATGTGCTTGGGCTTGGCGCTGAGCGGCTGGAAGGCAACCGCGTCCCAGGCGACGTCGTCGTCTCCGCAGGGCAGCCGGTTGCCGCGCCACCTGGGGGCTGCACGGGTAGGCCATGATGCGCTAAGCACCCACTGGGTGATAGGTCAGAGGGAAGGGCGGGCGGCCGCCCGACCTGTGTACGTACGATGGGGGGACCCCCGTATCCGCCATGCCGCCGCCTCCCAGCAGCGATACTGGATGCATGGACACGACGATCACCGCCCCCCCCGCGCCGAGGTACTGCGGGACCGCTACCGCAGCCGAATGCCCGAGCGCTTGCAGGAGCTGGCCGGCCCCGTCGAGGGCAACGTGGACCTGCCGCTCCACATCGTCTGGTCCGGGCGGACGAGCTACAGCCTGGACCGTCCGAAGTCCCGCATGACGCTCTACCGGACCGTCCTCGCCGAAGGACTGAGTGAGGACCTGGTGGCCTTCCTGCACCACCGGCTGCTCACCGAGCAGTGGCCCGTGCTGCGGCGCTTGATCAGTCCCTACATCCGCGAGGTCTGGGAGGACGCTTTCCCCGAGCTGATGCCGAGCTCGCCGGACTGCAGCGACTTGTAGTGGTCCGCGATGCGGTGGCCTTCGTCGGTGAGGCCGAGGAAGGAGTCACGACCGCCGGTCAGGGCCTGGGCGTACTTGAGTGCGCCCCAGTGCTCCGCCAGCCCCCGGCCCGCACCACGCCACGACAGGGCAGTGGCCCGGGCGAAGGTGTGGAGCACGTCCCAGAGGGTCACTTTGAACTGCCGGGGCAGTTCCGTCGGCAGGATCGGGACGAGGGCGGGCTTACGGCGGAGCGGCTCGTCCTCATTCTCCTTGCGCTTCTCGTCGTCCGCCGCGATGGCGGCCTTCACCTTCCCGACGAGCGCGTGGTCGGAGTGGACGGAGACGTTCGAGGGCCAGGTCAGGTCCTGGAGCACTTCCTCGGTCGGCTTCAACAGCTCTCCTTCGCGGTGTGCGAGGGCGGTTCGCCATCGGCTGGACCGTACGGAAGGGAGGAGCGGCGCACACAAGTGCGCAGGGGCGCGTGACCTGGACTTTGGCCCGGGCGGGCCGGTGGCGGCGCCTTGGCCCCGCCTCGCTCGTGAGTTCCACGCTGCCGAGGGGCCTTGGGCGGGCGGCAGGCAGCGAGCCGGCTTCCGGGGCGGTCGAGCGCCGACCGGCCGAGGGCCAAAGGGACCGTGTTCCACGAACCAGAGCGATGCCGGTGCCCGACAGGTCGGTGCGTGGAGGCACGTCGTCCGTGTGCAGAGCGGTCTCCCGCATCTTTGATGGCTCATCAGGTAAGTCAGCATCCGGTCAGCACGAGTCGCCGGGCTTTCCCGGGGGATTGCCTGAACAGGCGCCGGTGCGGCGCGAAAGCCCAGGCGTGAAGCCGTCTCGCCCGAGCGGAGCGATGTTCCTCACCTTCCTCGACCGGCGTGTCCCGGTGTACAGTCGAGACCGCCCTTGACCTGCACAAAGCAGGCAGGGAGCCGTCTCTCAGGAGTCCCAAATGCTGCGTACTCTGTTCAAGTCCAAGATCTAGCGTTTGGGCGTTTCCGCAGGTCAGAGCCCTGATCGCTGCCTCCGGGTCAGCAAAAGGTCAGCATCGGGCCGGAAGGTGTCCGGCTTGCTGACCTGCTCCCTCGGCAGGGGCTTGCTGCGCCGCCCGGCGCCTTGCTCGGAAGGCTTGATTCGTGGCTCGACAGCTCTCCCGTGGGATGGGGTCCTTCTTCAAGGAGTGCGGTTGTTCCAGGCCGACCCGTTGCCCGCACCCGTACACGATTCGGTTCCGGGACGCTCTCGGCAAGCAGCGTGAAGAGGCCGGCTACGACACGCAGGACGACGCGATCGAGCGCCTTACGCAGATCTACGCGGAGAAAAAGAAGACGGCGCCGTCCGTTGCCGAGGCTCGCCGGGAACTCGGTCAGCAGACGGTCGCGAAATACGCGAAGCAGTGGCGGCCGCGGCAGCGGAGGATGACGGAGTACTCCACGGGCTGGCACGTCGACAGCTCCATCAACGTGCACATCATCCCCCGTCTCGGATCGAGAAGGCTGAACTCGGTCACGCCGATCGTGGTCGAGCGCTTCTTGGACGAGTTGGAGACCGACGGGGTGGGCCGCGGAAACCAGGTGAACATCTTCCGCGTCCTCAAGGCCATCCTGCGGGACGCTTATGGCAAGGGAGCCATGGCGGATGACCCTGTAAAGGGCGTTCAGGAACCGGAGTACGTCCGCCAGAAGGCGGTCATCCCGCCCCTCGACTACGTGAAAACGGCGCTGACCGTTGCGGATCACATCCTTGCGCTCGAGATCGTCATGATGGTGGGCTGCGGCTTGCGAAACGGGGAAGCCCGGGCGGTGAACATCAACAATGTCGTGGCGGACAACGTCTATCGAGTGCACGAGCAGATCCACTCCAACACGCACAAGCCGGCGAAGCTCAAACACCGCAAGGCGGGGGAGTTCCGGGAGGTTCCCCTTCCGCGCTCGGTGCGGGAAGCGATGGAGCGGTTTGAGGAGAAGCACGGCACAACGAAGGATGGCTATCTCCTGCGCGGCCCGAGCGGCTACTACACGGAACCGATGGAACGCCGCCGTGTGCAGAAGCTCTTCAAAGTCCTCCCCGCGGAGGACGGTGTCGGCATGTATGGCTTCCGGCACTACTTCGCCTCGAACGCGCTCGGGAACGGAATACCGATCACCGACGTGGCGGAATGGATGGGGCACAAGTCCATTGAGGAGACGTATCGGACCTACCGGCACCTGATGCCTGGGAGCATCGCGAAGGCGGCTCGCATTTTGGATGCAGGCTTGTGGGAAGCGGCTTGATTCGGTGCTGAGATCAGCAGGTTCTTCGTCTGCTGGTGGTGCAGGCGCCAAGCGTCGCTGAGCTGTGTAAAACGTGTCCACGTGTGGTTCGTTGGAGCCGCCGGCCCGGGAATGGTCCGGATCTTGCCCTCGGCGAGACGAGCCTGGTCATTTGTCGACGCCGCACCCCTCGGCTCGTGGACGACTCCAAGCGGATGTGTTGGCCCGCCCCGTCTACGGCCCGGTGGGCATGTGCGGGCTGCGGAGCACGGGCAGGGTGATCTCGCGGGGCGGAATGGCGGGCCCCAGAAGCCGTGAAGCGGCTGGTGTAGAGGAGGGTGTGGGGGCTGCGGTGGCTGAGGCTGGCGAGGGCGGGCTGGTCGATGCGGACGAGGTGGTGGAAGGGCCAGATCTGGCGCCGTGGGTCTGACCGGAGAGTTGGAGGTCGATGTCGGCGGCTACCGCCCGGTCGACGAACTTGGGCTGGTGGGCCACGAGCAGGACAGGCAGGTCGGGGTCGGCGCCGTTCAAGGCTCCGGCGAGGTGGGCGCAGCGGCCTTCCAGTCCGGAAGCCTCGGCGGTGACGTCGTCCACGCCGGCGAACACGAGGGTGTCGCCTCCGCGCTCGACCAGCAGATGGCGGTTGCGCAGCGGCTCCCAGCCCAACTCGTCCACCAGATCGACTCATGTGGACGTTCACGTATTTCCCCGGGGCTGAGTTCACGTAATTCCCCAGCCCCGGGCGCCGATGGCGTCTACTTGACCGACGGCTTGGCGGGCT
>NZ_JARXYX010000035.1 GCF_029893585.1 Streptomyces sp. LBL | reverse complement strand
AAGCCCGCCAAGCCGTCGGTCAAGTAGACGCCATCGGCGCCCGGGGCTGGGGAATTACGTGAACTCAGCCCCGGGGAAATACGTGAACGTCCACATCCGGCACCTCGCCTGTGACGAGGAGGAGCGGGATCGCCAGTTGGCCGAGAGCGCATCGGTAGTCATGCGCCGCCATCACACTCCGAACGCGGTCAGCGCTCTTTCCTGGATCAGGGACACTCTGAGCCGATTTCCCGGCTGCCGGCTCGCCGCCACGGTGACGGGAAGGAACAGCTCTCTGGTGGGGCTGCGCGACGGGCGGATCGTAGAGACGACGGTCACGGGACCCATTGTGGACCCCGGGCTACCCGCCGCCGCCGTCTACACATGCTTGCGCGAGGGCCTGCCGCTTGACGACGCCCTGGTGACGCTACGCGTTGGCGATGCAAGGACGGACGACGTCGGCCTCTGGTTGAGGCGCTTCCCGCCCACCGCCTCGGTGCTCTGAGGAACGCGATCAGCCGGTTCCGTCCAGCAGATCGAGTCGTTCCTGCAGTTTGGCCGCCTCCAGGCTGCCACCTGTCTTGTAGATCTCGTAGGCCCGGCGAAGATGTTCCCGTACGGTCTCCAGGGCTCCCCCGGTGCGGCCCGCGATGTCGGCAAGCAGCACCAGGGCCTGCGCCTCGTAGTGGCTCGCCTTCTCCTCACGGAGTGCATCTGCTGCCTCGCCCAGCACGCGCATCGCCGTGCCCGGGTCGCCCAGATGGTCATGGACGGCCCCGGTCGCAGCCAAGGCCCTAGCGGCCATCCGCTTGTCGTTGCGGGCCAGCAGGTCCTGCTGGGCCCGGCAGAGTGTGTCCAGTGCCTGCTCGTGGTGGCCGGCGGCGTCTTGCGCACAGCCGAGGAAGTAGGTAGCAATGGCCACCCCTCGCCATTCCCCGGCTTCGATGTTGAGCTCGACGGACTGTCGGTACGCCTCCACCGCACGGGCGGCGTCGAAGCGGTCCCAGTAGCGTCCGAAGAACTCCTGCACAGAGGCCTGCAGTGCGGTATGCCCCGACACCTCGGCGCAGGCGACTGCCTTCTCCAGCTCCGCCCGTGCCCTCTCGCTCCGTTCAAGGTCCATGAGCGGCCGCGACAGCAGGCTGCGCAACCGGCCCTCCGCGGCTGGCACCACTGCCTTGGCCGCTGCCGTCACGCCCAGTTCCAGGGACTCCGTCCATTCCTCCAGATACCTGCGGTGCAGGAACAGAACCGTGAAGCATTCAGCCAGTTGCCATACGCACGCGTGGAGCCCGAGCCGTGACGCATCCCGTAGAACGGCCAGGATATTGGCGCTCTCGGCTTCCAGCCAGGCCAGCGGATCCGGTCCGCCGTCCACGGCGAAGGGGTCCGGCGCACCTCGCTGGAGGCCCTCCAAGTCCCCGATCCTGAGCCGCTCCTCTCTGATGGAACGGTCGGCGAAAGCAGTGAGGGCCAAGTAGTGGGTGGCCACGCGCTCCACCACGGCCAGCTGGCCAACCTCAGGGTCCTGCTCGGCTGCTCCGGTCGCGCGCTCGCGTGCGTGGAGGCGAACAAGGTCGTGTAAGCGGAAGCGGCCGTCTTCGGTCACATCAACGAGACTGGCTTCCTCCAGGACGTCCAGGAGCTCCTCTGTCTGTACCGTGTCGAGATGCGCAGCAACAGCAGCCGTGCCGGCGTCGAAGGTGCGGCCCGGGATCCAGCCCAGGGCTTGGTACAGGCGCGCTGCATCGAGCGGGAGTGCCCGATAGACGAGCTCGAGCGCTGCGGCCACGGAGTGTTCTCCTCGCAGAGACAGCCCTCGCAGGCGTCGCGATTCATCGGCCAGTTCCTCGGCGAGTCGGCTCATCGTGATCCGCTTGCTGTTCAGGAAGCGAGCCGCCACCAGGTGCAGCGCCTTCGGCAGGCCCGCACAGAACACGACGAGTCGTTCGGCTGCGTCACGCTCCGCCTCCACAGCCTCCTCACCACACCGTTGTGCCAGCAACCGAAGCCCACTGTCCATGTCCAACGGTTCGAGGTACAGCGGGCGGGCGCCGTCCAGACTCAGCTCCCCCAGCCTGATGTTGCTGGTAACCAGCAGCACGCTGCCAGGCCCTTTCGGCACCAGCGGCAGCACCTGGGCAGGCTCGTCGACATCGTCGAGCACGACGAGGATCCGGCGGCCAGCAGAGCGGGTCCGAAAGAGCGCGGTCAGGTCCTCAAGGGACTCCGGCAAGAACGCGTCGCGTACCCCGAGGCTCTTCAGGCACGCTGTGACCGCTGCCGACACGGCGCCACCCTTCTTCCGACGCAGTTTGGCGTAGTCGATGAAGAGCTGTCCGTCCGGAAAGCGGTCCTGCACCGTGCCGGCCCACCGGCAGACCAGCGTGGTCTTGCCGACACCAGGCATACCGGAGACCACGCCGAAGCCGATGCCGGAGGAATCGGGCGTGGCATCGGCCAGACCCGAGTCCAGGAACGACAGCGCATTCGTGTGGTTGACGTACCGCCCAGGCAGCGGTGGCATCTGATCAGGACGGGACAGCGGATCATCGAGCGGCGCCGAATGGACGTGGAACGTGATGCCGCCATGGACCTCCTGGGCCTGAACGACCGGTCCGTCGACGTTCCCGGACAGCTCGTTCCTGACCTGCGATCCTTGGGGCACGCCCTCAGGACTCTCGCTCCTCACTGTCCTCCGGCCCCCTGCTCGGGCGAAACCCGTTCGGGGCTGCCGAAGGTCAGGCCGGAGAAGTGCTGCCCCTGGATGACCGGGCCGTTCTGCACGCCCCCGCTGATGCTGTTGTGCACGGAAGCGCCCTGTTTGTCATCGATAATCGGTTCCAACTCAGCCAGCAGACTCCGCAGTTCTTCGGCAGCTTGGGGATCAGCCTGCAGAACGCGACGCAGTCGCGTCCGCCACTCGGCCTCGATGTCCGCTCCGGCGAGTTCGTCCTGGGCAGCACGAGCTGCCATGAGTTCCTGGTGAGACCGTCCCAGTTCCTCCACAGCGGAGCCCTCGTCCCCACCACGTGCGAAGAATCGAGCGACTCGGTCCCTCGCCTGTGTCCAGGTTTCCGAAACCATCAGCCCGACGAGTGTCGTGGCCCCGGATACTGCAAGAGCTGTCAACTCAGCTTCCACAGAGTCTTCCCCCATGAGTACGGACTTCGGCACGAACTTCGTTACGGCTTCAGATCTGTGACGGAGTCGGGCAGCCGTGGGCGACGATTCACATCCCACATCTGCTTCATCAGGTCGAAGCCGTCCTGGGCTGAGATGTGCCCGTCACCGACCGCAAGACGGACCATGCCGACCGTCTCCGCAGTCGTGATGCCCTGTCGCTGGGCGTAGCGCAGGGACTCCCGGTCGTCCGAGATCCACCAAGAGCCAGCGAAATCGTCCCAGTGCTTGATGATGTAGAGCGTTTCGGCCTCACCAAGATGCTGGAGGAGCCTCTCGGGAGTACCGCCGAACACGGCGCTCCGCTCATCGAAAACCTTCTCGATGTCCTCTGCAGTCGTGATCCGGATGGCCTCTCCCAGCCACCCCTGCCGTTCGAGGCTACTCAAAGCAGGGATCCATCTCGCCGAGCTCTGGGCCTCATTGGCGACGGCGGCCGTCCACCTACCGCGCCCATCTAAGGCTGCACGCAAGAGATCAAGGCGGTCGACAGCGGCGAAGTTGCACAGGACCGTATTGTCAGGGAACAGGAACTCGCTCATGACTCACCACCGGCTGCCTGCTCCTCGATCCTGCGGCTGAGCTCGTCGACATCCACCCCGATCAGGCTGGCGTACGGTCGAAGCGTGGCCCGGCCAGCGTCGTAGGCCGCACGCGTGTCACGTAGAAGTGGGCCTGGGAGTCTGCGCGTCGTCGATTCGGCTGATCGCCGCTCGAACTCCTTGCCTCGGCCGACAAGGTCAGCCGCCTCCTTGGCAGACATGCGCTTGTAGCGGTCGCAGGTACCTGCGTCGATGATGCGTAGGCGGAGGAGCCGATAGGCGAGTGCTTCGGGTGTCACCATCAGCCGGCTGGCGAGGGCAGCGTGATCAGCTTGGGTCAGGGTGCCACGGCGCGCGATGTCTTTCCGTAGAAGAGGTTCTGGCATGAGGAACGCGGATGCGAAGGCGTTGGCACGTTGTTCGCTCGGCGCCTTCTTCTGGGCCAGGTCGAAGATGTCTCGGTCGAGGTGGACTTCTTGATCGTCCTCAGCAAGAAGGTGCCCCAGTTCATGGGCGAGCGTGAAGCGCTGACGCGCCGGATTCGAGGTGGTGGCCAGGAGAATCAGCTTGGCTTCGCTGGTTGCCGTGGCAAGGCCATCGAAACCTTCACCAAGTTCCTCGACAGCCACTTCGACGCCGAAGACCTCCTCGAGGAGCTCTGCCAGATCGCCATCCCATACCGAACGGCCCGCGCCAACTACTGCAACGTAGGCCTTGCGGGCCAGCCTCTCTCCTTGGTCGGAGTAGCTTCCCTCACTCAGACTCACGGATACAGGCTGCCAGGGCTGGGGATAACCGATGCCTGCCAGGTCCGCACGCCGCGAGGTGTACCGGCGGGCCACTGCAACGGCCTCACCGGCCTGTCCTGTGGTCGTCCTGCCCGCCACCGCCAGTGGAGGCTCTGCACCGGTGATCAGCCACTTCACGGAGACGTCGCACGCCTGCGCGATGCGTGCAACTTCCACGGTCGAGAACCCTCGTGAACCGTCGAGGGAATCGGTGAGCTGGGTTTCGGCCAAGCCGATCTGCTGAGCGAAGTCAGCGCGGCTCATGCCTGACTTCTCAATCAGGCTCAGGACTCGGTCGGGAATGCTGGACACCACTAGGACAGTAGTCGGCTCGTTGCGCACTGCACAAGGAGTGACAGCAGTGCTGTGATGTTTCAAGTCACCTGATGAGCAGGGGTTTTGACTCATCGACTGACCCACAGCAACAGCTGCAGCACCCCTGGGCTTCTACCTGCCTACCCCTCCTGTACCCGTTCGTACAGGATTCCCTCCACTTCACGCATCTCGCGCTCGACGGTCTCCGTGAGACTCGCGTTGTCGATCATGACTCCAAACTCGACGTTGCTGTTCTCCGCGCTCCAAGAGAAGTTCGCGCTGGTCACCAGGAGCAGGTGGTGATCGATGGCAAGGAACTTGGCGTGATTGCGGACGTACGTGCCGTCGAACGTCTTGGTGCGCCACACCTCGGCCGGCTTGAGGTGCTGGGCGACCTCGGAGGTCGTCGGCGCTCGGAAGACACCTGGGTCGTCTGCCGCACGGGTGTCGAGGTAAATCCGTAGGGCGACTTCGGAGCGCTGTGCGACGTCCTGGAGAGCGGTCCACAGGCCAGAAGTTCGCTGAAAGTTGAAGGTGGAGCAGGTCACCGCAAGGCGCGCGTTGGCGATCAGATGGGGCACGGACGTAGTGAGTGGCCCGCTTCGGGCGAGGTGACCAGGCATTGTCCACAAGGGTGTGAGCGTGGTCGGTAGCGTCCGTGCCCCCTCTATCGCCCGGAGCAGGGCAATGCGCTGGGCCTCCGCCCCAGGGACTCCGCCGGCCACCGCCAGGAATCTCCTCGCCTCAACTCGTCGAGCTGGGGCAACCGCTTTGAGGGCAGCGGTGAGCGTGTCGCCGTCCGCGAGTCTGTCTGCGACGCCCTTGGCCTCGCTGCGAGTGAGGAGTCTGCCCAGGAGAAGAGCAGCCTGAGCGTCACTCATCGGCTGAGAAGTATCCAAGATTGCTGCCGGGCAGGTCGATCAGGAAGCGACGATCGAGGAACCGGTTCGCCCGTTCGCAAGAGGTCTCCGAAGCCATGACACAGCAGTGGCAGGCGGCTCCGTGGAGAAAATCTTCCGGGGGCTGCGGGGTACGCATCGCGCAGATCGGGTCGGAGGAGCAACGCTGTGCCTTGCGCAGGGCGTCGGCGACGACGCGCTGAAGCCGCTCAGGGTCACTGAGCTGAACGAGCCCGCCCAGGGTCCCGTCGCTGTCGGAGGCCGTGGTGCAGATGAGCAAGCCAGCCGCAGGCTCCCGGTTTTCGGCGGGCCAGGCATACAGGCGTTCGCTGAGGCTGGCAGCCGAATAGCCGCAGCTGAGGGCGAGTTCTCGGATCAAAGTGTGGGCAAAGGTGTGGATCAGCCAGTAACGCGGGGGCTTGAGTCGGCTGTTGGCTTTGACCTTCTCGGCAGTCTCCGAGAAGCGTCGGTTGAAATTCCGCTCATGGGCCGCGCGATGAGCCTCCCATATGTCGGACTTGAGGATGCGCTCCTCCCAGGCGGCGACGGAGTCCTCGTCGAACTGCAGGAAGAGGCCCTCGCCGCGGTCCTCGGTCGCCACTGTCCATGAGGGACGGCGGGTTCTGGTGAGAGGTGCCAAGCGGCTCTGCAGGTCTCCGGCGCGGTCCATGGCATCGATCCGTGTGAACCCGACGAGTGCATTGACCTTACGGAGCTTCTCTACGGCGAGGACACGGGTGATCTCTGGCCTCAGCTCGGGGCCACGTTGCCTCGTGGCCAGCGTGAGACCGCTCTTGGGGTCTTCAACTCGAGAACCATTGATATCGAGCAGCAGGTAGCGCCATTCGGGCAGTAGCAGGTCGACCGGGTCCCAGTCACTGAACCGCTCCTCGTGCTCCTCCTCTGTGGGCTGGGGAGCACAGGCAGCCTCGACCACTGCAGCGAGTTCGGAATCAGACAGTCCAGTGACGTCCACCCGATCCACGAGCAAGTCCCGAATCATGTCGAGATGATCCCGATACTTGACGAGTCGCTCCCCCAACGTGGTGCGGATCCGATCGGCCAGGTCACTTTCCTGCTCTTGCTGAGACTCTGGCATGACAATGATCGAGTAGGTGGCGGGAAACCACAGGTTGGAGGCACCCACCAGCATCAGGCGCGTCTGGTGCCGACAGCCCCGGTGATCGAAGGCATCCAGGTGCGGATGACGCCCTCGACACTTCGGCAGCTTCTTCTTTCCGGCCTCACCCTGGGCCTCGTTCATCGGCCTGCGCATCCCACAGGACTCACAGCGGATGACGGCTGAGGCGCCTTTACCAACGGTGTGGTCGGTCATCTTCAGGACCGGAAGCTCTGCATTGGCGCACTGCTGACCGTGGTGAACCCACAGGTCGTACGGGAATTCGTCCAGGTGCCCGTCGGCGCACGCCAGGAGGTAGCGCGCGGGCACCGCGGGGCGGCGCATCGGCCGTCTGTTCCGGTTGCCGGAACGGCCCGTGCACTTCGTGTGCTCGAACGTGGCCAGGTCTGTACGGAATGGATGAGTGTTCTTGTAGTCGAACTGCGAGAGCTTTCCCAGCAGGTCACAACCAGTGCACCGCAACCACTGCGGAAAGACCCGGGCCGGCACTCCAAGGTCATTGCCCTCAGCAGACCGGCTGTGCTTCTTCGGCTGCCAAGGGTGCGGCCGGAGCTCCACGTCGTTCGACCTGAGCGCCATCCGTACGACGCCCTTCAGCCTCGGTGCGTGGATGACCGGTGGCAGCGAATCGCGTCTGCGCCAGATGCGTTCCCAGTCATCAAGACCGGTGGACATGATCGTGAACTGCGGCAGGTCCGTGATCGAACCGGGGCCGTAGGTGTACAGAAGGGAGGAAGGCCTGGCGGAGCCGACCTTGGCCCGGTTGTGCTTGGCCTGGCGCTCCGCTTCCTCATCCAGGTCGCCCAGCGGGTCGACCGCCCTGTTCGCGTCGTAGACGAAGCGACCGTCGTCAGTCACGAGCTCTCCTCCCGCATCTCCCACTGAGGCGCAGTCATGGGCTCGATATACACGAGTCGTTCCTTGATAGGGCTGACCAGCAGGTTGATCTCGGGCTGCACTTCACGCATCGAGTTGGGAACGACGAACGGCGGAGCGTCCTGGCTGTAACGGCCAGCCTTGGCATCCTCGGCGCTCATCATGAGCGCCTCGTGCTGAGAGTCGTCGAGCACCTTCTCGTAGACCAGCGACTTGCGGTTGACCATGAGATGGCTACGGCGCTTGCTCCACTGGTCGAGTCGGTTAGTCAATAGATCCCATGCCCGTTCGGCCGCGTCCTCGCCCCCGGCCTTGGCGACCCTCCGCACCAGCGCGTCGACGAGATCCACAGCGAAGTGCCGCTCGGTGTCGATCCGGTCGGCTCCGGACTCCGGGGACAGGCTCTGCGTCCGGACCGCCTGGCGAACACGGGCCGCGCTGACCAGGACACCATCCAGGCCACGCTCGAGCGACGTCACCGAGAACGGGGTGACGGATAGCGCTTCGACCTGGGCGTAGAACGTCTCGTGGTAGTGACGGAATTGTTCGAAGTGCGCCAGGTCTCGGGGCCTGGCCCAGTTACCGAGCGCCACGACCAGTCCGGAGCGTTCTCCGTCACGGCCGACACGCGAGGAAGCTTGGATGTACTCGGCGGTGTTCTTCGGCTGACCGACCACCAGCATTAGTCCAAGCCTGGTTACGTCCACACCCACCTGGAGCATGGAGGTCGCGAGCACGACGTCGTACGGGTTCACGTCCCTCTCGGGTGTACGAGCCTTGTTTTCTCTCAGGGCACGCAAGTTCCGTTTTCCGGCGGTGGAGTCGAAGTCGGGATCGAACCTGACGGCCATCCGGTCAAGGGTGGAGGTGATGTCCGCGCTGGCCACGCGGGAGGTCAGCTCAGCGACATGCAAGGCACCAAAGTTGGTGCCTGTACGACTGGGCAGCCTGGACCACGGGCGGCGCTTGGCAAGTGCCGTCTGGATGTCGTCGCCCATATACCGGGCCATACCGGCCAGTTCCCGGGTCGCGCTGAAATAGCCGACCAGGGTCATGTACGGATCCGCGGATTTGCCCGAGCGGTCAAGCAGCAACTGGCCGCCTGCCATGAGAACTTCGGCAACGCGGATCTCGGCCGTGGTGAGCCGTACACCGGTTGTGCTGATCCCGATGTAGCGGCGTCCGGGAGCCTCCTTCGAGACCTCGATCTCCTTGGAGAAGAAGGTGTTACCTGCATCGAGAACCTGCGGCGGGAAGATGGTGGTGCCCCGCCCGTACAGAGCCGTCACCTGATCCGCAGCATTACGGGCAGTCGCCGTGGAAGCGACCAGCAGCGGGCGTACAGGACGTCCGTCCTCGGTCTGCCAGTGCGTCATCACGTCGATGGCCACTTCAAACAGACCGACCGTCGTGCCGAGAGCTCCGGTGATCAGGTGCAGCTCGTCCTGGATGATCAGGTCCGGAGGCCGCAGTCGGGTCACAGAGAGCACTGCGGCGGCCGACATGCCGTCCTTCTTCGGATGCTTGCTGCCGTCCTTGATCGAGCATTGTGAGTAATCGGGGTGGACGAAATCGTGCCGCTCACAGCGCCGCGAAACGTACCCGAACAGCGAGGCTGCCTCTCCCTCGCGAGCCAGGCGGGCGAACTTGTCCACTGTTGCGATGACGAAGGCTGGGACGAGGCGGTAGATCTCCTCGTCGACGGTCAGGACGGGCAGCCCTTCGTCGATCTCCCCGCCGTCCGCGAAGGGGCAGTCCGCGAGCTCATCACCGCAGTACACATACACCCGGCGTCGGGCGTCATCGGCCCGGACGTTCCGCGCCTCGATAGGAGTACCGCACCAGGGGCAGCGCTGAACCTGCAGCACCGTCAGGCGAAAGCCATGCCCCTGATTGGCCCTCTCCAGCTGCTTGGCGGCCTCGTCATATCGCTTGGGGCTCACGTCCGTGCCGACCCACAACCCGATCCGGAACGGCTCATCGCCCCAGATCTCCGGTTCCTGCTTACGTGCCCGTTCCGCCGCGCACACCAGAGCGGTGGCTCGCTGGAACTGTTGAGCGGTGAGCAGCCGAAGCGTGTATCGCATCAGCACAGCCACGCCGGAACGGCCGTCCAGTGGACCATCAAAGGCGTCCACTATGCCTTGACGCCGCCGCACAGCAAAGGTGTACGCGGCGAGTCCTAGGTATGCCTCTGTCTTGCCACCACCGGTCGGGAAGAACAGCAGCTGGGCGTTGGCAAGGTCACTTGATCTCTTGTCGGCTGCCGGGTCGGACAGCAACGGCAATTGCATCAAGATGAAGGCGATCTGGAAGGTTCGCCAGGAGTGAGCTATGACGCCCTCGGCTTCAATGATCGTGCTGATGGCCTCGTCGATGGTCTCCCGGCTCTCCTCGCTCTGGCCGGCGCGCCGCTGAGCCACCTGGGACTGAACGCGCTGGTCGGCCATCACCCGGTTCATGAATCGGAAGCAGCGCAAGGCTTCAGCAGAGTTCTCCCCGTCGGCCAGTAGGAACTCCAGGCCCTCCCTGAGCTGCTTCTGCACCCGGCGCGCGTCGCCGACGGCTTCAAGCCCTTCCGGGTTCAGGTGGTCGGGTAGCTCGCGAGCACACTGCTCTTCGGCATCCAGCCAGGCGGCATAACCCTCGACGATGGGCTCCAGACCAGCGCGCAATTCGGCTGGGGTTGCCACTTCCAGCGCTCGCATGTCGAGCATGGCAGAGCTGATTTCCTCGGCTGCTGTCTGCGGAGTCTCGGCAACCGGCAGCCACGTCGTCCGGACCTCAGAGGCACGGCGGGTGCCCTTGACTTGCGTCCAGTCCACCGAGCAGGTCCGCCCCACCGCGAACTCCAGTCGGTTCCTGTACTGCAGCCGCAGGCGACGCAGCTCGTCGTCCTGCTCCTCGTGGGTGTCCAGGAGTACGTCGTTCACCGGCAGGAACGCGGGTGACCCGTCCAACGCCCTGGCGGTCAGCTGTGTCTGGTAGAGCCACGCCTCCACCGGAATCTGGCGTGGTGTCTCTTTGTCATTGCACAGGGCAATCTCGATCAGACGACAGCCCCGTTCGCCGTCGTCATAACGGTCCACGCGCAGAAGGACCTGGTCCTTCAGCACGTACGTCTTGGTCTGAGACGGCGTAAGGTCTGCGATCTTGATCGTCGTGTTGAAGCGGTGCGGAATACGCTGGTACCGACGAAGGCGCGACGCCGGTTCGTCGCCCTCGCCCTGCTTCTCCTTCACGGGCTCATACGTACCGAACTCGGTGACCACCGTGAACGCATCCACGTCCTCCGGGATCTGGCAGCGCAGCCCCATCGACGCTGGAATCATGAGCCCGCGCTTCTGCGGCTGATCGTCCACGTCGTCTTCCTCCGAAGAGGCACTGCTGTCGTCGACTGCGGTCAGCGGGATGCCCCGGCTCTCAGCCGCATCGACAGCATCTCCGACATCGGTGGCCGCATCGTCGGAATCTGCCTGGGTCGGGTTGGCCTCGCCGGCCGTGAGACGCTCCGGGGCGATACGGCCAACCAGGTACGCGGAGTCAGGAGCACCTTCGATGATCTCTTCGGGGCCGCCAGCCGGACCGAGGAGTTCACGCCTCAGGATGTCGACCATGTTCTCCCGGACAGTCCAGGACCGCCCGTCCGGTTCGAAGTCGAGCGAGTAGGACGGCTCCTGCGGAGGGTGGGGGACACTCACTTGGCATACTCCTCGCCCAGGCTCGTTCGCAGCCTGTCAAAAGCCGTCCGAGGTGGTTCCTCCGCCGCATAGCGGGCTCGGCTGCAGCGTACTGCAGCGCCTCCGGCCGCCTTCGTGAACGTCACAGTCGCACCCCTACCTCTTCGTGATCACTGCGACTGACGCTACCGCGCCGCACTGACAGTCGAACCCCGATCGCGCATGTATTTCACTCGCCCTCGCAGCCGCGCAGCACATCGGTCATCACACGTGAAGGGCACCGGGAAGATCCCGGACGACTTCCTGAAACCGATCATCAGCAACTGCTGCGTAACCGGCCGTGGTCGCAGGGGATGCATGCCGCATGAGCCTCTGAGTCATCAAGAGATCTTGCCCGGAAGCCCGGTAGACGGCGGTCCCGAAGCGGTGACGAAGCTGGTGATAGCGCATCTTCATCCCCATCGCTTTGGCCACCCGCGAGATGGAGCGCGAGACCTTCTCAGGACGAAGATCGGGCCAGAACCGCCCACTGCTCTGACGGTTGAGCGCAGCGAGCACAACAGGGGGCACCGGGACCACGTCGGTCCGCCCTCCCTTGCCCACTACGCGCAGAAGTGTCTGCCCGTCACTGCTCTCATGCAGATCCTCGGCAGCCAGCTTGGCCGTCTCATGCGCACGAAGCCCGCAGTAGGCTCCGAGTAGCACCCACGCACGGTGATCAGGTTGAGCCGTGGAGCCCAGCAAATCCTTGAGTTCTCGCTCCGCAATGGGATCCGGGGTGGCACGGGGAGCCGGCGGCTTCCGGATTCCTTCAATGAGGTTACTGCCGATCCACTTGCCAAAAGATGCCAGATGGTTGAGGTAGGTACGCCGAGTCCAGTTCGTAAGCGCACGAGTCGAAAAATATGCCTGCACATGCTCCGCGCGGATCCCGTCAGCCGCCAAGCCTGAATACTTCGCGATCGCCTTGATGCAGTTCACTCGGGCACGGATGGTGTTGGCAGCGTAGCCATCCGCACGCTGAGCCGTCACATACCTGTCGATCACCATGCCGCAATACTTGACCGACTGCGGCGCGGTTATTCCTGGAAGGCGACTCGCATACCAAGTCAGTAAATAGGCTTATTCCGTTCCGGCTGGTAGCCAACCAAGGAAGATCGTTCATCGGCTCGTACGTCTTGGGCAAGGGTTTCATTTTGGAGTCCGAGCAGGCACACGATCTGATCGAGCGTGACCACCGCAACAAGGACGTCCTCTTCCCCTACCTGAACGGCGAAGACCTCAACTCCCGGCCTGACTTCTCGGCAAGCCGCTGGGTGATCAACTTCCATGACTGGCCCGAGGAACAGGCGCGGAACTACCCCGAAGTATTCGACATCGTCGAGCGCCTCGTGAAACCCGTACGCTTGTCAAATAACCGCAAGGTCTACCGGGACTATTGGTGGCAGTATGCCGAGAAGCGACCTGCCATGCTCGCGGCCATCGAAGACCTGGATCGTGTCCTGGTGGTAGCTCTTGTCAGCAGGACGATGATGCCGACGTGGACGTCTAGTCGGCAAGTCTTGGCCCATAAGCTCTGCGTCTTCGCGGTCGATGATGACGAATATCTCGCTTTCCTGTCCAGTTCGTTTCATACCAGCTGGGCATGGCGCAATTCATCAACAATGAAGGCAGATCTAAATTACTCACCTTCCGATGCTTATGAGACTCTTCCTCATCCCAGATTTAAGCCTGCTCTTACAGAACAGGGTGCAGCCCTGCATCGACTTCGAAAAGAACTCGCGATGGAACGCGGCGAAGGGCTAACAAAGCTTTACAATGCCTTCCATGACCCCGTCATCACTGATGCAGGCATTCGAACCCTGCGAGAAGCGCATGAGGTCATCGATCGCACAGTGGCAGATTTGTACGGCTGGCACGATCTGGATATTCGACATGGCTTCCATGAAACTAGACAAGGCGTTCGCCGCACCCTCGATGGTGCCATCAATGCCGAGATTCTCGATCGGCTACTCGAACTAAACCATGGGCGTCGCCGTGCGGAATGAGTCAATAGTTGACCCTCTACTCGAGGTATCGCGATGCTCATTTTTCTCCTTGACTGTACGCATGATTGAGGGCGAGCAAGCGGTCTAGGGTCTCCAATTGGGTGGCATCGTTAAAGGAGCGACGAGACCCCTTCTTGCCCTGCTGAAAAACGTACTCGAGATCGAGATCATTCCATCCGTAAGCGCTCACCACGGCTTGATCGATACGGGTGTGAATATCTCTTAGTTCGCCAATTTCCTTCTCGGTGGTGGCAGGGTCGTGAAATCTGTTGTAAAGTCTCGTCAGGCCGAGATTGTGTTCAAGCATGATCGCAGATCGAGTCTCATTCAGTAGAGCACCCAGGTCGGCCAGGCTTTTCGTGGCCGAGAGGGCCGGTTGCGGGAATGTCTCAAAAACGTCAGACGGCGTATAGCGCAAGTCTCCCTTGAGACTGGACCCCCATGTGCTAGCCCACAAGTAATGGATGCCGCTACTGAGCAGCGCGAGGTCCGATGCACTGTTACTCGTAAAGATCACAGTGGCTTCGCTGATTACCTGACCTGTTGGGGCGAAGACCGGGAGACACGTCTTGCTGACGCGAGCTACCACCAGGACACGATCCAGGTCTTCGATGGCCGCGAGCATGGCAGGTCGCTTCTCGGCATACTGCCACCAATAGTCCCGGTAGACCTTGCGGTTATTTGACAAGCGTACGGGTTTCACGAGGCGCTCGACGATGTCGAATACTTCGGGGTAGTTCCGCGCCTGTTCCTCGGGCCAGTCATGGAAGTTGATCACCCAGCGGCTTGCCGAGAAGTCAGGCCGGGAGTTGAGGTCTTCGCCGTTCAGGTAGGGGAAGAGGACGTCCTTGTTGCGGTGGTCACGCTCGATCAGATCGTGTGCCTGCTCGGACTCCAAAATGAAACCCTTGCCGAGCACATTGGATCCTTGGAAGGACTTCCCGCGGTTGGCTACCAGCCGGAATGGCCGACCCGAGACTCGGGACTTGCGGTCGAGGGAGGAGGTGATGCCCGATACCTCCTCACCGTCCAGGACACGCGTCGCCTCGGGCGCAAGCGGCTGCTTGCTAGTCCACACCGCGCAGTACTCCAGCGCCGCCGAGGCGGACGGCCAGGGTGCGCTCTTGATGGCCCTTCGGATGTCGACGCCGCTTTCCGTGATGTGGTCGAGCCCCACTTCCCGCGTATCGCCCTGCGCGAGCGTGTTGGTGGCGATGAGGCCGGTGTATCCACGAGCCGCGAGAAGCTGGTGCGCCCGGAGGGTGAAGTAGGCGACGAGGTCCGCGCTTCCCTTGCGGCCGTTCGCGAGCACGGAGACGAACCAGTCGCGGACGTTCGTGCCCATAGTCCCAGTGAGCTTCTGGCCGCCCAGGAACGGTGGGTTGCCGATGATCGCGTCGAACCCGCCTCGCTCCATGACGTCCGGCACAGCGAGGATCCAGTGCAGCGGCTTCCAGCGCGCGTAGTCCGTCTCCACTGTGGGTGTGAGGCCTGCGGCGAGGATGTCGTCGAGCATGGTGAGGTTGGACCTACCACCCTCCTCCGCGGGGTGGGCCAGGCTGACCGCGATGCGAAGGTTCTCGTACGCCTCGGTCAGTGCCTTGCCCGGCTTGCCTCCGACGCGTAGGCCGGCCGCGATCACACCGTCGGCGACGTCTGTGAGCTGTCGGGTCAGCTCTTGATACTCGCGCCACTGCCGCCGCTTGGTGGTGGCTGAACGCTGTGGGTCATCGACGTTGATCTCGCTCGCGAGACTTTGGCGCAGCCTCGACGCCCGGGTGAGCACGCCGTCGATGTCGAGGTGCCGGATCACCTTTGCGCCATCATCGAGGTCGAAGAGGGGGGTTGCCGCACCCTTGCCCGGGGTGATGTGTAGCGCGCGGATCTGCTCGGCGTCCGTGAGTCCGAGCAGAGAGTTGCCGTGGAGCACCTTGTCGTCGACGAACGAGAACGGAAGTTTCGGGTCGAGGGAGACCAACCACAGCGACAGCTTGCACATCTCAACGGCCATGCCGTTGATGTCCGCGCCATAGAGGCACCTCGCGACAACTTTCCTTATCGCGCGGACATGCAGGTCATGTGCATTTCCGGTGGCCACGTGATCACGACGCCATGCCTCGACGAGCCTGGCGGCCAAGTACCGGGCTGCAGCGACCAGGAATGCGCCTGAGCCGCACGCGATGTCTGCGATCCTGAGATCGAGGATCTCGTCCGAGGAAACCAGTTGCCAGGTGTCCTGATCGGCCGTCTGGTGAGGGCCGGGCAAGTAGACGAGTGGTTCCAGAGCGTGGCGTACCACCTCTTCAGCGAGTGAGCGTGGTGTGTAGTGCGCCCCGGCCGAAGCACGTGAGGGTGTCTCAACCAGGAGGACACCGCCAGGCTCGACCACAAGGGGGCGGTTTCGCAGGTCTCTGCGGATGATGCCGATGAACGGGCGCAGCCTCTCGCGCAGATCTTCGTCATCGGTGAGGTCACGCAGGGCGTTCTCGGTGTCGTCGAGGGTGTCGCCGGCCTTGAGCGCCTTGGTGAGAGCAGCCCTCGTCGGAGGCTTGGCGGCGGGCTGGTTCTCTTTGACCCATACCAAGATGGCTTCCGCGAGAGCGACCTCGTCGGGTGCCGCCTCGGCGAGCTCCTCGAGTGTGACGAGCGGCATCTCGGGTTCGGAGCCCGCCCGACCAGCGAGTCCAACAATGACCTCGTCCACGTCCTCGCAGGAATATCCGAGCAGGCCCTCGTAGATGTAGCCGATCTGTTCGACGTCGATGTCTCGGAAGGAGATGCGGCGGGCGCCGCCAGCCAGTTGAGCGATCTGGACGGCGCGCAGCACTTCATGCATCACGCGGTCGCTGACAGTGATGGCCAGGGCGCCCTGGGAGTCACGGGCGGTGAGGAAGGGGAAGCGGGAGGGGTCGAAAAGCGAGCCGCCGTACTCGGGAAGACGCAGGTCCTCGAAGGTAGCGCCCTGGTAGAGGGCCTGGGATGTGGCCAGGAGGCGGTGCCAGGTGAGGTAGGTGGCATCGAGGGCCTGGTCGCCTTCCTCGTTCTGCCGGGCATCGAGCTGGTCGAGTTCGTCACTGACGCCGTATCCCATCGCGAACAGCTCGTTCTCGGGGAGCAGGCCTCGTTCCTCCGCGAAGAGAAGGAAGACGACGCGCATCATGACGGTGACGGCCGCCTCGTAGACCTCGCCGCGCCGGTCCGGGAGCGGGTCGGGTTCGCCGCCGCGCACTGCGTCCAGGCCTCCCTCGGACAGGGCCTGGACGATGAGTTCGACGGCGCGTCGAACCTGGGTGCCGAGCGCCTCAGTGATCTTCTCCGAAGCGGCGACGGACTCGCCGAACAGTTCTGTGAGCCGGTCGGCCGGTTTTCCGCCGACCAGACGCCGGCGTTGGAGGAGTTCGATGAAGGCGTTACGGGTCTGAGGCTCCGTGATCCAGTCCTGGGCATCCACTATGCCGGAGGCGACCATGGTCTGCGGGCGGGCGCTGACGATCGCCCACCAGCGGCCGTCGGTGACGACACCGATGGGGATCTCGGAGGCGCGCAGCAGCTCGTCCATACGGTCGATCGGGCTCGCGGACCAGCCGTCAGTGAGCGGATCACGCAGGGAGTCAACGGGGTCGATGACCAGGACAAGCGCCCCCGTGGTCTCGCCTTCGACGAGGGCGCCGTCGGCACGGACGGTCACGGTGTAGTCGGGTGAGCGCACCTCGGCGGCGGCCGGCGCGGGGACGGTGTAGGAGTTGATCCAGCGCAGCCCTTGGCGCAGTACGAGGTCGACCCAGGTGTCGCGGGCCTCGCGGTACAAATCCAGAGCGGCCGTGTCTTCGCGGTGGGTGTCCCAGTTCTCCCATGCCTTCTCAAAGGCGGGTTTGGCGTCCTTGAGTGCGTCGAGGGCCCGGGGGTTCGGCTGGGGAATTCCCTGGGGCCAGACTCGTTCGAGGGCCGGCACGGCGAGGAATGGGCCGTCTGCGTCGACCAGTTCGAGCCAGGCGCGGTGCAAGCCAGCGGCAGTCGGGGGGTACTTGCGGATCATGCCTCGACCATTCCGTTCCTCGCGTCTTCAGGGGTCAGTGCGAACACCACAGCGGCGGCCGAAACATACGGCTTGATGTCGCTGTAGCGCTCCCGGATCGAGGCGATCTCGCGGGCCTCCTCGTTGTCCAGGCTCTCGAGGCGCTCGTTCATGTGGTTGAGGTCCCGGCGGCGCTGCTTCTGCTGGTCGTCGCTGAAGAGGACGTCTTCTTCTTCCGCTCGGATGGCCCGGTCCAGCGCGTCGCGGGAGTCCCGCAGGTTGACTCGGAACGCGTCGAAGATCTCACGGGCCCGCTTGATGTCCGTCTGTTCGCGGTCTTTGAGGGTCTGGGTGACCTTCTCCTGCAGAGTCTCGCTCTTGCGTTCCATCGCATTCAGCAGCCGGGGACGCAGTCGGGCTCCGTCGTCGTTCCAGAGGGCTGAGAGGTGGGCGCGTACCTGCTCGTCGGCCAGTTCCAGGTTGTCGGCGTCCAGGGTCTCATCCAGTACCTGTTCGACCTTGGCCTCGGCGAGCGCCCGTCCGCGCAGTCGAATGCCGGTGAGGAACACTTCTTCGTGCAGCCGCAGGCCTCCGCGTCCGACCAGGACGAGCCGGGACACAGCGGCTACGCACGATTCTGTGAGACCGGGAGTGACGACTGCGCTGACCCGGTTGATCTGCGAGTTCACGCTGAACAGAGCGCTGCGCAGGGTGCGGGTGGCCCGCTGCATCAGGGCATGGCCGAGGTGGATGTGGACAAGGTCCGTGCGTCCTTGTGCCGCCTTGTCGTCGAAGGTGATCGGTCGCAGCACGCCCGGATCCAGCCGTGTGTCCAGGCCTCGCAGGGCAAACTGCCAGGATCGGCCCAGGTAGGGAACCTCGAAGACCTGCGCTTCGGTCCGGTCGTCACCGATTTCCTCCAGGGGCGGCTGTGCGTCCAGAGCGAGCGCGGTGTCCACTACGCGTCGGGCGTTGGCCGGTGTCAGGTGCATCGCCGCCTTACGGTCGTCGTAGCTCCGGGCGAGTTCGGTGAGCTGACGGTTCAGCCCAACGCCGCCGGCCAGTGCCTGGTTGATGACCTCGTTTCCGTCGTCGGGCGGGGTGGGCCGCGACTTGCGGCTGCCGCCGGACGGGCTGAAGTGCTCCTGAACGTCGGAGTCGATGACCTGGTTGACCTTGCCCACGAGATCGTTAGTTGCCGTTCCCACCTTGGTGGCGATGATCCCCATGAACTGCATGTCCGCCGTATACGTCGTGGAGGTCGACTCGGGAACGAAGTGGTAGATCTCGGGACTCTGTGTCTGCCCGTACCGGTCGATCCGGCCAATCCGCTGCTCGAGGCGGGAAGGGTTGAACGGGATGTCGAAGTTGATCAGGCGGTGGCAGTGCGTCTGGAGGTCGATGCCCTCGCCCGCAGAATCAGTAGCGAGCAGGACGCGCACCGGATGCTTGTCGGGACTCTCGGTGAACCGCGCCCGGATCTTCTCGCGCTCTTCAGCCGGGGTCGAGCCCTGGATCGTTTCGAGCCTGTCCTTGTAGCCACGCTGGCGCAGCACTCCGGCGATCCAGTCGAGCGTGGCGGCGTACTCGGTGAAGACCACCACCCGCTCATTCGTCCAGAGCTGCCCGTCGGACGTACGGCAGTGGACGTTGAGGAAGGAGATGAGGGCCTCGAGCCGGGAATCCGGCTTGTGCTCGTAACTGAGGCCCCATTCAACCAGTGAGGCGATCTCGCTGTCGGTGGCCGCGACCAACGCGTCCGAGCCCTTGGAGTGCCGAAGGGCGGTGAACTCGGGGTGGTCGGCGTCACCTTCCTCCTCGTCCGACTGTCCGCTGCCCATGACCTCGGCGTAGTACCCGGCGTCGTCGTCCAGGTCCAGCTGGCGGTCGCCTGGATCGGCTGCCTCGTACAGCTCCATGGTCCTGGCGAACGACCAAGGGCTGGACAGGAAACGCTTCTTCAGAAGTATCGAGACGATGTCGCCGCCCTTGCCCTTACCGTTGGCGCGGGCGCTCTCGGCAAGCAGCCGCTCCAGTCTCTCGAACTGCTTCTGCTCCCCCTGTGACGGCTCGAACTGGATCGTCTTGAGCTGACGAGCCTTGAATCCCTTCTCCGGCAATTCGCTCTTCAGGCGTCGTACGGCCACGTCGCGCAGCGCCTTTTCGTCGATGCTGGCGCCGCGGGTGAACCGGCGGCTGTCGATCATCTCCAAGAGGGCCGTGAACGACTCCGAGTAGCCGTTGTGCGGTGTCGCGCTCAGGAACAGGCGGTGCTCACATGCCTCGGCCAGCCTCATCGTCGCCGTGGTGCGCTGGCTGTCCACCGCGTACCCGCGTTGTCCCGGAGCCGTTGTCGGACTGGCTGGCGCCACATGGTGCGCCTCGTCGACCACGAGCATGTCGAAGGCGAACCGCCGAGCAGTCGACGCGCTGCGCACATCGGCCATCACGTCACGCAGCAGCCGCTGCGCCCGCAGCGACGGCAACCAGGCCATGCTCACAATGACACGCGGGTACAGTCGGAACGGGTTCGCATTCAGTCCGTGGCTGCGCTTCACCTTCGCCATCAGCGCACTGTTGACGATCACGAATTCCAGGCCGAACTTCTCCCGCATCTCGTCCTGCCACTTCAACGCCAAACTCGGCGGGCAGACGATGACGGCCGTCCGTGCCCGGTGACGCAGCAACAACTCCTGCAAGACCAAGCCTGCTTCGATGGTCTTTCCCAAGCCCACGTCATCGGCGAGCAGCAGGTTCGTTCGGGAAGACTGCAGCGCCCTGCGCAACGGCTCCAGCTGATACGCCTCGACATTCGCACCACTGCGGAAAGGAGCCTGGTACGAGTTGGCATCTGCTGAGGTCACCGCGCCCCAGCGCACTGCGTCGACGAACGCGGCGAGCGTGTTCGGATCGTCGAATGCCTCGGGTCGTACGGTTTCCGGCAGCCCCTGGTCCGGCTCGACGGTGTGGCCAAGCTCCAGCTCCCAGACCACTGTCAGCTCCTGGCCGAGCCGGTCCTCGTCCAGCGACTGCAGACTGACCGCATGCGTCAGGCCTGGAACTCCCTCATCGGCGGGACTCCGCGGAAGCCCCTGGCGACGCACGTCTGACACCGCCCACGTGGAACCCCGAACCTTGACGACCTGCCCCGGCTCGGGGACCGGCGGCAACGCCACCGTCCGCCCGGCGCTGTTCTCCGCTTCCTGCGGACGTTCCGTAGCGGTCCCCACCTGACGAGACTCCTTCATCGACGCCCTCACACCCAGCCCGGCGATCCCTCCTTTGAAGCCAGTCACAACGAACCCGTGAGCGGCAGATGGATCACCAGCGAACCAGTATCCCCGACTCTGGCGAGGGCTGGGAGGAGTCTCGCAGAGTAGCGTCACATCCCGGAGTGGAAGGCGACGCGGGCTTGGCCAGCGCGGACCGGCCGCAGCCGGTGGGATATCGCTTGCCGCGGATGCGGTGGGCGAAGGCGAGCATGTCGATGGTCCGCTTGAGCGGGGAATCGGGCACCTCGGTGACCATGGAGGCCGCGCGGAGGTCGGCGGTGAGGATGCCGTGGCCGATGACCAGCTGCTTGCCGTGCAGGGCGTTGATCAGACGGCTGGCGGGCCGGGGGCCGTCAATCAGCTCGTCGCCGGTGAAGCGGAGTTCCTCGCCGTTCCATTCGGCGTGGACGAGCCCGGCCCGGCCGATCACCCAGCCTTCCGGGGGCGCGGGCTCGACTCCGCGGCCGTGAGCGGGGGAGCCACGTTCGAAGTCGACGTCGCAGAACGTGAGGGCGAGTGGCCGCGGCCCTGACTGTCCCAGCCGGTGTTCGCGGCGGCGCCGTGATGCCTTCCCCAACGTATGCCCCTTCCCTGGAAATGTTGTGACGGAATGAGGTTGCATGGTGACAGAAGGCACTGACAGTGCCATCTGATCTGGGAAAAGCCGAAGGGGCCCCGGCCTGCAGCCAGAGCCCCGGGTTCGGAACGGATCAGGACTGCGGACGGCGTCGGGGCCGGGCCACGACGGCGAGCCCGCTGAGGGGCGGGATGTCGATGACGCGGACGAAGCTGGCCCCGTTGTGTCCGGGGACGACGAGGTGCACGTCCTCGCCGTCGGCGAGGGCCTTCCTGATGCGCCTGAACGTCCCGTCGGGGATGCGCGTGATGCGCAGTGCCCAGTCCTCTTTCCGGAGCGAGGCGGCGGCCAGTCGGGACCGGACGCGTTTCATGGTCGTCGTGCAGTAGAGCCAGGTCAGCACCGCGAGGAACGACAGCGAGGCGGCCGCTTCGGCGAATCCCGCGAGGTCGTCCGTGGTGGTGACGAGGTGGACGGCCCAGAGCGCGAGGACGGTGAGGCCAAGGGGGATCATGTTCGGAGGACGCTGTGACGACGTCCGGTGTGGCCATCGCCGCCGGACGCGGTAGTGCCCCCTGACCACGACGCCCGAGGGCGGGACTGCCGGCCGCGGCCGGGAACGGGGCCGGTCATGCTGCCCGTCGCGCGCGGGAGGCTGCTGGGGCTCTTCCGAGTCTGACGCCGCAGCCCGGTCCGAGCGTGACTCCGGCCCGGAGACGGCAGGCCGGTGAATCGACCGCAGCGTCCAGGTGCCGCGCAGGGCGATCCAGATCGCGAAGAACAGCTTCAGCAGCTTGCCCGGGCGCTCATCGAGAAGGGCGACCCATTCGGCCTCGTAACGCTCGGTGGCCTCGGGGTTGCCCAGCAGGCGGGCGGCGAGCCGCAGGACGCGGCGTGCGAGCCAGGGCGAGACCTCGGTGCATTCGCCGATGACCATGCTGAGGGCGGTGGGGATGACCAGGTTGGTTAAGACGTCGTTCACCAAGCGCCTGCCCATCGGGCCAGGAAGCCGAACGCGAGTTTGGGGCGGGGCGGTTGCGCGACCGACGGAGTCGGCAGCTGGCCGCGTCGTTCGAGGACGATGGTGCGTGCCTCCTGGGCGCCGGTCGGGGTCAGGAAGTAGAAGCGGCGGCGGGGCCGGCCTTCTTCGGGGTGTTCTGCCTCCCAGTGACTGTCGAGCCAGCCCGCCTGTTCGAGGCGGGCCAGGATCGGATAGATGGAGCCTGTCGGTTTGCCGGCTGCTTTGGCGACCGCGAAACCGTGGAGCTCTTCGCGGGAGGCCAGGAACGCTTCGAGAACGTCGAGCGTGGCCGACGTGATGCGAAAGGGGGTCCTCACGACTCCTAACTCTATATATGCATCAGAAGCCGCAAGGTGGAACGCGAGAGTCCTCAAGTGAAGTTTCAGGGAGGGGAGTTGGGCTTTTTCCGGTGCTTGCGCCGCTGGACGGAATGAGGCGTGGAGGGCGGTGCGGTCGGAGGGCGTCACCATTCCCGCAGGAGCCAGGACGGATCGAAGTCGGGGTGGCTCCAGTAGGTCATGGCGAGTGCTCGGACCGCGTCGTGCAGCGCTTCCTTTGCGGTGCCGCTGGCGGCCTCGTAGAGGTCCACGATCAGACGCTGGGACGTGAGGTTCTCCCGGACATGGTTCGGATTCCAGGTGGCCAGGTGGGTGGCGACGTCGCGCCGGGTATGCAGCACGGGCTGGTCGTGGTCGTCGATGACGGTGCCGCTTCGAGGAGGGTGGTGCCGCCAGGAGGTGCCGTCGCCGTCGGTGCCTTCCTCGTCCTCGTCCAAGCGGGCGTGCAGGAATGCCGCCAGTGGGTCGTGCCGCCGCCGGTCCGGGTTGCGGGGCTCGAGCACTGGACCCGGCCGCCGCGGGTCAGGGGCCTCGGCAGGGCAGTAGGCCAGCCATCCGGTCCGGCCTTTGCGCAGCGTCCCCGCTCCCGGTGGCAGCCGACGTCGGCAGTGCGCGCAGTCGTCCTCGTACTTGTTCGTCGCCATCGCGATCATTGTGCCGACCCGTGTCCTGGGCCGGACAGCCCGGGAGCGGGTCTCAGCGCCGGGTGGGGACGCTGTCCGCGTCACTCCGGCTCGACGGCTGCTTCCGGCAGCGGAGACCGAGCGGTGTGGTGCAGCACCAGCTCGGCTGTGGGTGTGGCGGTCAGCGTGATGATCCCGCCCCACTGGGCGGGGTAGGACTCGAGTTCTTTCCAGGTGGTGGGCGTGGTGCCGGCGGTGCCTGCATGCTCGCCGGCGTGGTCGAAGGCTTCGATGCTGTCGTAGTGCCTAACGTTCGTGACGCGGGCGAGCTGGGCTTCGGTCTCGCTGGTGAAGACGAAGTGGCAGGACTCGCCGGTGGTCACGTGGCGCCAGGGCCGGGCGGGCAGGTGCATCGTGATCGGCAGGCCGTCGCGCAGGCGGGCGAAGAGGCCGGT
Organism: Streptomyces sp. LBL; assembly: GCF_029893585.1. Classification (GTDB taxonomy): domain Bacteria; phylum Actinomycetota; class Actinomycetes; order Streptomycetales; family Streptomycetaceae; genus Streptomyces. The sequence continues at coordinate 89,524 of NZ_JARXYX010000035.1, read as the reverse complement.
GTCGATGGGGAATTCATGCGCCGGGGTGTCGATGCGGGAGCGTGCATCGCTCACGGTCTGGCGTCGCCGCCGGTGCTCGAGCTGCATGTCACGGTGCTGCCTGGCGTCGGCCAGGAGACGTTCGAGGTCGGCGACGTAGGCGTCCTCGCGCGCATCTCGCGCTTCGGCCTGTTCCCGCTGCGAGCGGTCCCAGGCTGTGCGCCGGGCGGTCTGCTCCTCGTCGGTGAGGTCGTGGTGGAGGTCGTCCAGGGCCCGGCTGGCGGGCAGGTCGGTCGCCGGGGTGCCGCGGTCTCCCGCGGTCAGGCGCTTCGTGCTCTGCTTCACGGTGTGCTGCAGCGCGGTGGTCCCCATGACCATGGCGATGTTCCACCAGCGGGCCATGGCCCGGTCCAGGGCGGGCCCGTGCTCGGCGGTCGTCATCTCCTGCCATGCCCGGACCCGCTCGGTCGGCGCGAGCGCATCAAGGATGCCCAGCACCGTGCGGGGGACGTCCGCGATCTTGGTCAGAGTGGGGAGGTCGTCGAGTTGGTGCGGGCTCCAGCAGGACAGGAACACATCGTTGCCGGCGCGCGGGTCCGGCTTGGTCCAGGGCACGAACGCCGGCTCGACATCCTCGCCGGCGGGGCGGGCCCGGTGGGTGACGATGAGCCCGGCTGTCTCGACGCACCACGCGGTCACCGCCAACGCCTCGCCGTCCCGCGCGTCCAGTCCGCGGGCCTTCTCAAGCGAGCTGGCGAGCTTCTCGGCCTGGTCGGGCAACTCGGTGGCGACCAGGGCCAGGAGCCGGTCGGGAGTGCGTTCTGCGCGGCCGGGAATCGGGATCTCGGTGCGGTCTCGTCGAAGCTCGGGTTCCTCGCCGTCCCGGGCGAACAGGGCGTCCGTGAGGGTGTCGCGGGCGGCGGTGTAGCCGTTCCCGGTCCCGGTCAGGCCGTCGGCGGACGCCGTCCAGCGGCCGTGTCCGTCCTGCTCGATGGTCGCGACGTAGACGCTCACAATGGTCACTCCATTCCGGCCCGGCAGACGAACGAGCCTATCCCTCGGACCGCCGTGATGCGTCCCCGTCCCCGGGCTCGCCTTCCGAACCGTGGCCGACGAGGCGCAGGCGGTTCAGATGACGACGGAGCGGGCGCCGGGTCCTGTCACGATGGACGGTATGACGGGTGAGCAGGGTGTGCTGGAGCAGGCCGTGGCCGAGTCGCGGCCTGCCGAAAGGTCACTGCCGCGATCATCGCTCAGCGCCGGGCCGGCATGCCGGTGCCGGAGACTGCCGAACGGACCGGGAAGACACTGATCGACATACGAAACGTGCTGAACGTCGCCGGCTTGAGCTAGCGATTGGTCTCGGGCTCGGCCTGGGTGCCGAGAGCCGCGGGCAGGCGCCGGTCCAACTCGGCGTCGATGATGTCGTCGGTGTCGATGAGGAAGCCGGGCTTGAGGAGCTCCTTGACGCTCTGCCCGCGCCGTGCGGCGATCTCCTGGATCAAGGCGTTCTTGGACTTCCCGTCGTGGGCCCGTTGGGCGGCGGCCTGCCGGATGTAGGTGTCGAGGGGGACGCCGCGCTGGGCAGCTTGCTCAGCGACGGCCGCGTACTCGTCCGCGGAGAAGGTGACCGGGACCGTGGTGTTGGAGGAACTCATGGCCTCCATAGTTCTCCCGCCGGTGCCGCTATGTCGAAAACTCGACCCCACCGGAAGGTCACTTCCCGCTCAACCGCGGGTCTCACAGATGTCCTCGGGGGCAGGCGGAGCATCCCCGGGTGTCGAGCCACCCAGTGGGCACCTTTCGTCGATGTCCCCCTGAGTAGGTTGGTACGTTCGTACGGTGAGACACCCACACGTGCGCAGAACTCATGTCACGCTTCCTGAGGGCGAATTCACGATCACGTCGGACGCGAGGGCCCGGGAGGCCGCGACCCGGATGTTCTTCCAGGCCGCACCGCGCATCGGGCGGCGGCTCGACGCTGACGGCGGCGGCACGCCGCGGAACACCCTCAACTCCCTCTACGCCCTCTTCGCCATGTACCGGGACCAGCCGAAGGCCGACCCGCCGCCCTCGGCGAATGGCGTGCCCGTCCACTGGCTGGCCATGGCCATCCTCACCCGTGGCCTTCGCCCGTTCCTGTCCGTGTGGCATCCGCGCCTGGCCGCGTACGAGCGAGCGCACCCCGGCCACGCCCCGGCGGAGTGGGAGGAGTACGCGGCGTTCGCGGAGGCCCTGGGCGAACTGCGCCGCTCCGTACACCCGTACATCGACGGACTCGGCAGGGTCGCGGGGCTCCCCGCCCCGGGGCTTCACCTGCGGCGCTTCGGGGTGTGCTGAGCGGGGCGCGGAGAACGTCCCCGACCGGTACGGGGTGTTCCGCGCGTACGAGGTCGGGCAGGATGCCCCTCGTCATGGCGTACGAGAGCCAGGTGGGAGCAGGCTGTTCCTGTCGTGCTCGGAGTCAAGGTCAAAGGGTTCGGAGTCAAGGGGTGGAAGGACGGCTGTGGCCTGACCGGCTGGCGGTCGGTGACCAGGTCCGCTGGGGCGGTGCCGCGTACACGATCACGGCGGTGCGCGGGCGGCAGGTCACGCTCACGGACGAATGCGGCCACGAGCACGAGTCGGACGTGCTGGCGCTGTTGTTCAGCCCCGGTTTCGTCGTGCTGCGGCCCGTGGCCGGCACCGACCACCGGCGAGCGGCGCATGGCTCCGGTGACGCGTCCCTGGAGCGGGCGCTGTGGTGGGAGTCGCACATCCTTGAGGTGCTCACCGGGCTGCCGTCCGACGCCGCGCCCAACGCGAGGCCCCGTCCCGGGTACGACCCCGCGTGCCACTCGCTGGCCGAGCGGGAGAAGGCCAAGGCTGAGGAGCTGACGGAAATTGGGGGCACTGGGGTTTCGGCCCGCACGGTGCGGCGTAAGCGGCAGCGCTACCAGGCCCAGGGGGTGGCCGGTCTGGTGGACGGACGAGCCGGGCGGCGAGAGGCACCCGGGGCCCGGCTCGATCCGCGGATCGTGGAGGCGGTACGGGACATCGTGCTGACGCCCGTCGCGGGGCGGCGGCCAGGAAGCGAGCGGGTGCGGGCGGAGGTCGCGCGGCGACTGGCGGGGCCGATCGGCCGCGGTGAGTTGTCCGCGCCCTCCCGCTCGGCGATCCACCGGTTGTGCACCGAGTTGACACGTCAGGCGTCCGCGCCTGAGGCCGGGAGCGACAGAGCTTCACAGGTGGGAGAACGTGTGCACCTGGGCACGGTGCACCCGCCCGTGCCGGTTCATGACGGGCACGGGTCTCACGGAGGTCTGGGGATCCTGTTCGCGGTGGACGAGGCGACTCGGCTCATCCTGACGGCCGTGGTGTTCGCCACCAGGCCGTTGCCGTCCGTGGGACCGGCCCTGCTGGCACGGATGTGCGTACCCCAGGACCAGCGCCACCGGTGGCCCGGCCTGGACAGCCCGGATCGCGGCCGGGGGGCGGGGGACGCGCCGGGCTTCGGGCCTGGGGAGCGGGCGCCGCTGGTCCGCCCGTCCGCTCTCGTGCTCGACAGCGCGGCCTGGCCGGGCCTGGCTGTGCTGCGCGATTGCTGTGGACGCCTGGGGATTCACGTACGACAGACAAGCCGGACTCAGCCGGAACGGCGCGATGTCGAACGTTCCCTGGCGCGAGCGGCCTCGCTGTTCACGGACCACCTGCTGACGTTCGCCCCCCGCGGTCCGGGCACGTCCGGGTGGTCGGCGGAGGAGGTCCAGGAACTGCTGGACTACTGGGTCGCGCGCGTGTGGCCGTACGCCGACGACCCCGTCGCCGCGTCGCCCCCGGACGTACATCGGACGCCCATGGGGCGGTACGAGTCCCTGGTGTCCGACGCACAGTGGACGCCCACTCCCCTGCCTCCACAGGAGTTTGCCGAACGGCTCGATGCGGCCACCCGAGTCATCGGGCCGACTGGTGTGCACCTGGCGGGCCGCACCTACGACGCTCCGGCTCTGGATCCGCTGCGTTCCTCGCGGTCCACGGGTGCCATGGGCGGGCAGCAGGTTCCGGTGCGCTGGGATCCGTACGACCTGCGCCGCGTGTGGGTACAGGGGTCTGAGGGCCGGTGGCTGGAAGCCCCGGTGGTGCCCGGCGTGCCGGGTACGCTGCGAGAGTCCCTGGGGCATGCGGGATTGCAGCAGGCTGCCGTGTATGCCGGGCGGTCGGCGTCGCCCGCGCCCGGTCGCCCCGCGTCTCCCCGGGCGATCACGGTTGAGGACGCGACGCCAGCCGAAGCCGGCTCAGCCGCCCGGACCGACTCTGCGCGCATCGCCTATCACGCTCAACTCCCTTTGCCGGCCCCGGCCATCGCCTCCGCCATACGCCGGATCGAGGAGGCGGTCCTCCTCAACCAGGCCTCCTTGGGCAGCCGTCACGGAGTCCTGCTGTACGGCCCGCCGGGCACCGGCAAGACGACCGCCCTGAGGCAGGCCGCGGTCCAGCACCTGCGGCGAGCGCCTCAGCCGCCCGCCGCCGGGCAGCGTCCCGCGATCCATGTCCGACTGCCGCCCGCCACGTCACCTCGTCAGCTCATGGCGGAGCTGGCCCGCTCCCTGGGCGTCCCGCTGCGCGGCGGGCCCACGACGAGCGACCTCGCGCACCGTGTCAGCCTCGCGTTACGGGAGGCACGTACCAGCCTCATCCTCGTCGACGAAGCCCATCACCTGGGAGGCCCCGGCTGGACCCGGACCAGGACCGCCGACACCCTGGACTTCTTGTGCGACCGGGTGCCGGCCACCTTCGTCTACGCGGCACTCGACGCGCCAGACCTGCTGGCCTCGTCCCTGGCCAGCCTCCCGCACCGCCGCTTGCTGCCCGTTGCGCTGGCCGACCTTCCCGAAGACGAGGCCTGGACGCGGCTCCTGCGTGACACCGAGCAAGCCCTCCGGCTGAGCGCGCACCCGCCAGGCACGCTGTCCGCCCTGTCCCACACCCTGTACCGGCGAACGGGCGGCAATGTCGGCCGACTTGCCTACCTGCTCCGCGCCGCAGCGGTGCGTGCCATCCAGGACGGCACGGAGAAGCTGACCGGCGGGCTGCTGTCCGAGCTACCGGTGCCCGGCAGTGGATTTGAGTCGCACACTCAGAGATGAGTGAGCCCTGGTGGCCAACTTCAGCCGCACAGCCTCAGTAAAACGTAGCAGCCAAGACCGGATGCAAAGAGGCGACGAGGCGACTACGACTCCTCCCATGGCAGCATGATCTTCGGTGAACTACGGCGAAGCGAAGGGGACTTGGTGTCACAAAAGCCAACGCCTCCTCGTTTCCAGCCATCAATTCAGCCTTCTGGTACCTCATTTGGCAGACAGGTGGCTACCCGACGGCCTACCGTGATGACCATGACGCACCAGGAAGCCTTCCTCGGCCAGCCGATCGACACCGGCGACGAGGCTGCGCAGGTGGTCCGCGAGTGCGACGCCAAGCTCGAGGTGTCCGGCACCACCATCAGCCGACTGCAGGAGTCCCTCCGCGAGGAGACCGAGACCTACGAGGCGATCCGCGCCCTGCGCGACGAGGCAGCAAGCCTGCTCGGCGTCGACGCCCGCTTGCGGAACATGCGGGAACACGCGGCGAGGTACGGAATCCCGCGCGGACCGTCAGCCCACCAGGCATCCCTGCACCTCGTACCGGACGGCAAGGAAGAAGCGAGCAAGGTCGGGGAGACGGCTTCCGGAATCTCCCATACGTCCGACAGTCACTCCGGCTCCGAGAACCCTTCCGGCCCCGGCCCTGCCTCCTGCGTGACATCCCCCGAGCCGCAGGCGGCGCGACGACCGGCCACGGTCGCGATCCGGAGCAAGGCGCAGCAGAACGTCCTGACGGCGCTCGCCTCGCGTCCGGAGTCAGAACCGCCGTGGGGCAGCGAGGAGATCGCCAAGGCGCTGGGCATCCCCAAGGAGGCCAAGGCACGCAAGGCCCTGCGCAACTGCTTGCAGGCGCTGGTCGTGTCCGGTGCGCTGGAGCGGGTCACCCGCGAGGACGACCACCACGTCTACTACCGCCCCCTCATGAACTGGGAGTCCGTGTGACCTGACCTCAACGTCCTGAACTCCCCGCACGTCACGCTGCATTGACGTGCCGTGGCCGTCACCGCGGAGCTCCCGCCTGGGTCGAATCAGAAAGGGCGCCCGCGGTGACGGCGTGACCTAGACAGGCCGTTTCCGACCCTACCCGGCCCCGGCCGGGAGCGTTTGGCATTCGGCCTCATCTCTCTCCCTGCCCATCCGCTTTGCCCCGTGGAGTGCCGAATCGTCATGCGTATTCACCACCGCAGGTCTGCCACACCCGCCCCTCCCGCCGCGTTCTACCCCTGCGGCCGCGCCCGCGCACACAGCCTCGCTGTGCGCGATGCCGGGTTTCCGCCACTTGCGGCCGCTCAGAGCATCTCGTCCGTGACGCCGTCGGGGGCCTCGCCGGGCGCCGGAATGCGCCACTTGGCGTGCTGGGGCCACAGCATGACGCCGAGCGCGCCCTCCAGGTCGACCAAGGTGACCATGTCCGGCCACACCTCGCCGTTGAGCACGTTGGTGATCACCTGCCGGTTGACGCCGCTCTTGCGTGCGAGTGCGTTCGCGCTCAGTTCCTGCTCCGCCATGGCCTCGGCGAGCTTGCGCGCGACCACCTGAGCGACGAGGGCGCCGCGGTGCGGCTCCATCACGGCGTGCGGCCAGATGCCGCCGACCACGAACGCCCTCGGCCTTCTTCCACGCCTCGTTCCTTCAGCCACGCGACAAGTGTGACGGAAGGACGCTCGGGATGCGCGCCTGCCCACCACTTGCTATCACAGTAGCAGGCTTTTGTGGGATGCACACCCATGACGTCGCGGCCAGCTGCACACGCAGCGAGCCACCCGCTTCACCACCGCTGTACGACAACCATCCGCTCAACACGCCAAGTTGAGGAGAAGTTCCGTGTCCAGGTCACGCAGCCGCCCCGCGTCCGGCACAGCTGCCCGGCCGCCGCTGCCTCACCCCCGCATCCCGGCAGGCACGCACCTGAAGCTGCTCCCCGCCATCGGGGCGCTGCCGCAGCCCTGCCACGTCCGCGACATCGCCGCGGCTGCCGGGACCGGTGTGTGGGGCACCGGCATCGCGATGAAGTTCCTGGTGGACTGCGGACTGGTGGAGCCGGTTCCCGGCGCGCGCGGCACCTACCGGGCCACCGCGCAGGCCTTGTCCGTCGCCCAGGCCTGGTCGGTCAGCGAGCAGGAGGGCCTCGACGCCCTGCGTCGTGCCTGGGGCGAGCTGTGGTTCGTCCGGTCGGCACAGGCGCGGCTACAGGACGGTCCGGGCGTCCGGACCGGCCTGCAGCTGGCATTGCTGCGGCGGCTGCCCGGGCCGGGGCACGAGTCTGCGGTCAACCGGCTTCTCGACCTGATGGTCGCCACAGGTTTCCTTGTGGAGGAGCCGGACGGATTCATCCGTTGGCACGGGCACCCCCAGGCCCCCGCAGCAGAGGTCACGGCGACGGAAGAGTCCAGCACGGCTTCGCCATATCCCGCCCGCGCGAAGGACGGAAGCAAAGACCTGGCACGGCCCGTGCCGCCCCAGGCGACGGAGCCGACCGAGGCCCTTCCCAACCGTGTGCACGGCACTGCCGTGGGCGCCACTGCCGGCGCACGCATCCCCCTCCCGTCCGCGCGCCACGCGGACGCCCCCGCCCCCGCACCCGCACCCGCCACATCCGCACAGCACCACCCCAGCACCGAGGGGTTGCTCACCACCGCCTTCGGCCTGCACGACGTCCTGCATCTGACCTCGGAGGAGGCCGGCACCCTGCATGACCACCTCACCGGACTGCTCGGCATCCTGTCCGCGATGCACGAGCGGTCCGAGCGCCACAGCGACCCGCTGAACGCGACGCTGCTGACGCCGTGGACCCCCTTGGCCATCGCCGCTTGCAGCCGGCAGGACTGGCTCAACACCCATGACCTGGTCCGGCAGTTGGCCGCCACCGCACCGTTCAGGAGGCAGCCGACGAACACCTGAGACGAGACAGGGGTCCGAGGGCGTCATTTCCTGGCCGGGATCAGCGCCCCCGGACCCCTCCGCCGCAACCCGATGACTTCCCCGCGCGGCACAGGCCGCGAGAGAGGGGCTTTGGCGTGCCCTCACACAAGGCGAGAGCCACCACCCACCGTAGCGCGCGCTCACCGCACGCTCCCGCAGATTCCACGACACCCAAGATCACGCACCCTGCGCGGCCCACCACGCCATGGCCCGAATCCAGCCGACCGCTCGGAGCACGCCATGGCTAGGGTCACCCTGCGACACGCCGTGCTCCGCGCCAGCCGGGCCTGGGCCGAACAGGTCCAGGGCGGCACCATGCGCCTGCAGACCGCCGAGAAATACATCCAGGCCTGCGAGCGCCTCGTGCGCTACGCCGCCGCGCTCGGCCTGGTCCGCCTGGACGACGTCACCGACACCATCGCACAGGCCTTCATCGACGCCCCCGGTCACAACCGCCAGGGAGAGTTGATCACCACCCCCGCCGACAGCACCCGCCGCGTACGCAAGTCGGCCGTCGACGCGCTCTTCGCCACCTGCCGCGCCCTCGGCCTGACAATGCAGGCCCCTCTCATCGACCTGCCACCCATCCCACGCTCCGCACGGCTCACCGCCGGACGACTGACCGACGCCGACATCGACGTCCTGCGCTTCCACTCCGAACGCGGCATGCCTCAGACCCGGCACGCCGCCGTCCTGGGCCTGCTCCTGTCCGGCCAGCACACCGCCGAGATCGGCTTCACCCGCACCACAGACCTCGACTTCGAACACAACCGTGTCTGGTCCCTCGGCGCCACCCGCATCACCGCCCGCTACTGCCCGCTCGACGACTGGGCCCGCGAAGTCCTGCGCCTGCGCGCCGACTTCGTCCGCACGCACACCGCGCCCGACGAACCGCACACACTCGCCACCGTCGCCGGCTCACCCGCCTACCGTCGGCAGTCCAGCGTCTGCACCGCCTTCGGCGAGACCGCCCGTTCCAGCGGCACCGCACCAGACGGCGACCCGGCCCGTCCCCGCGACGTCACCAGCTGGGCTGCGGCGAAGACCCTGGCCACAACCGGCCAGATCGCCGACGTAGCGCTCCGCTTCGGCCTGTCCTCCCTCGACGGCGCTGCCCGCCTCGCCGGATACGAGTGGCGGCCCACGCCCGCCGGGGAAGGCGAGGAGTGAGCCCGTCGTCTGCCGCAGCGGCACGCACGCCCGCCAAGAAAAGCACCGCCCCGAAGACGGCCAAGAAAACCGCGAAGAGCCCCCGCAAGACAGCCAAGAAGAAGCCCAAATGGATCTTTGGCCCCATCCCACAAGACATCCTGAGCCCCGCCAACTTCCGGCCCGAGCCCAAAGCCCCAGAAGCCCCCAGCATCTGTGACCTCACTCGCCTGGAATACGTCGTCGCCAACCCCGCCCTCTACGAGGTGGCAGCCACCGTCTTCCCGCCCAAGATCCGCAAGGGGCCGGGCAGGCCCGCGCGCTACCCGCCCTACATCTACTTGATCTACCTCACCTGCATCGCCATCTACGACTCCTCACGCCGCACCGATGCCACCCTCCGACACCCCGACACGTGGAAAGCTGTCTGCGTCGGAGTGCGCCGCCAGCTCGGCGACAAAGAGGCCGACGCTCTGCCCAACCGCGGACCCAGTCGCGACCAGTGGAACGACTTCTACAGCGACCATCTGCATCCCGCCGTACACGAATTCCGCAAGGCGTCCAGGGACGTCTGGATCCAACAGGCGATCGCCCTCGGCATGCTCTCCCAGAAACGAAAGCGTGGGGACTGGCTTCGCCCACACCGCAGCCAGGTCATCAATGGCGACGGCACCGTCGTCCGCCCGCCCTCGGACCAGACGGAAGAGTACGAGAAAGACGAAAAGACCGGCGAGATTCGTTATCACCGCGTCGACCACGACGCCGGAATCCAGGTGGAGGGTGATGACAACATCATCTACGGCAAGAAGATCGTCGCGTTCTCCGTACGCCAGGAAGCGAAGTGCCACAGCCGCTTCATCCTCAACGCCGACAACGCCCGCCACCGATCACCCGAACAGGACCCGGAACGCGAGGAAGAAGCCACCACCGCCGTCCGCCTCACCCACGAAATCCTGGACCGCGCCCCCGGAGTCATCGCCGCCAGCTACGACACCGCCTGGCGCGGAAAACACCGCGCACCTCTGATCCGCAGAGGCCTCATCGTCTTCACCCGACAGCACAGCGGCATCACCCCCCATCCCCTGAACAAGTACCAGTACGAGAAATCAGAATGCTCTCACGATGTGTATGCGGCAGGCGGCCGAGCCTGCGAGCGGCGACTCACTGTAGACGGCAAAACTATGTACAATCCGCTCCCCGTCCGAGAGCTCCTTGTCCGCGAAGGAAAATCAGGATGGCGCTTCTATCACTCCATCGAAATCTCCTGCCGTAACGGACCCCACACCGAACTGATCGCGGTCTACGAAACAGAAGAAGACAGCGCCATCGACCCCAGAACCAAGCGCATGAAATTCAACCGCACCGAACACCTCCGCCAGATCCCGCCGGACACCCTCTACGGCGACCGGCTCCTCGGCATGCGGCAGGACAGCGAGTCGTCGAACTCGACCCTCGACTACTCCCACTGGGACAAGAGGATCCCCATGTACGGCGCCGAGGGCGCGCTCCTGGGCTACCTCGGGTACGCCTGGATGATCAACTCCATCGCCCTCGCCACAGCCGGCAGCCCCTGAGCCAGCCCCGAGCCTTCGACACCCCTCAGCCACCGACGGGGCTCACCCGCTACACTGGCGGCGGTGCACAGCCCTGATGGGCAGTGCGCCATGCGGCTCTAACGGAAGATCATGTGGGACCTTGCGGGCATCCCCGCAATTTCCCACACATTTTCCCACAGAGCCCCGCCTTCGTAGCTCAGGGGATAGAGCACCGCTCTCCTAAAGCGGGTGTCGCAGGTTCGAATCCTGCCGGGGGCACAACGCGTCATGCCGCTGACCTGGGGTTTCCTCCTCAGGGAGGCGCTCTGTTCGGCCTCGGATTCTTCGTCCGAGGCCGTTTGTGTGAGTGGTGTGCGAGTGGACGGCTCCCCCGGTCCCGAAATTTCTCCCAACCGATCAGCACCGTCCGGCACGGGCTCTTCCGCCTTGTCGCGCTCGGGTGCGGCTGCAGAAGTGGTGTTCGGGGGGTGCCTCATGCACGGTCCTCGAAGGCGCGGGTCCGATGTTCTTCATCGCCACTCCTGTTGCCAACTCTTATGGCTACACCGACAGTTGAGACAGATGGACATGTGTTGTACCTGAAGGGGGCAGGGATGAGAGTCACCGTGGCCGTTGACGCCTGGAACGGAGACGCGGCCGGAGCCTCGGACGATCTGTACCAGTGGCTGCGCCAGGACCCTGATCTGCGCGTTTTCATCCGCCGGGAGGCCGCCGCCGCGCCGCCGGGCGGAGCCATGGGCGCGCTGGGGGAGCTGATCACGCTGCTGCTGGCTCCCGGCGGTCCGACGGCGGCTCTGGGGGCGGCCGTCGTGGTGTGGCTCCAGAGCCGCCGGGGCAACCAGACCGTCACCATCAACCTGCCGGACGGTGCGCAGGTCGTGGTCTCCTCGGAGAAGGTGCGCGGCTTGACCGCCGAGGGCACTAGTGAGCTGGCCGAGCGGGTCGCCGCGGCGCTTCGACAGGAGCGAAATCCACAGGAGACACGGGATACGGCGGAGGATGACGGTCGGGTCGCTCCGTCGCGAGAGGCAGGCTGACCGTGCCGTCGCGGGGGGCGCCGGATCTACGGATGAGAGCGGATCTGACGGGAGCCGGTTGCCACGCGCTGGTGGTCGGGACAGCCACCCACCCGGGGCAGCAGCTGCCTGCTCTGCCGTCCGCTCTACGGTCGGCGCAGGACGTGGCCTAGGCGCTGAGCACAGTGTGCGGTATGGGCGATCGGGTCACGCTGCTCACTGACCCGACGTCGCCGAGCGACGTCCTGGAGGCAATGGCCGCGGCAATCGGCCGGGCTGAGCCCACGGAGGGGCGGTACGAGCGCGGAACCGTCCTGCTCTACTTCGTCGGGCACGGGCTGCGCGGACCCGGTCAGCAGCTGTACCTGGCGACGGCGACGACCAAGTCCCAGGCCGACATGGCGCACTCCATCCCCTACACGGAGATCGAGCGCTACTTGAGCGACGCCGCCGCCGACCCGGTCGTGATCCTCGACTGCTGTTTCGCGGGGAATGCCCAAGAGCCGGGCCGGCCGACCGCAGCGGACCCGTTCGCCGGTGCGCGGCCCGCCGGCAGTTACCTGCTCGCGTCCGCGATGCCCAACGCATTGGCGTATGCCCCACCGGACGCGGAGCACACCCTCTTCAGCGGCCAGTTGCTCAGCCTACTGCGGGAGGGCGACGTGGGCGGCCCGAAGTGGCTGACGCTGGGCGGCGTCTACCGGCTGCTCGACCAGCGGCTCCAGGGCAGCGCGGCCCGCCCGTACGGCGGTGGCACCGCGCGCATGGGGGAACTGACTCTCGCCGTCAACCGCCAGTACGAGCCACGGCCGAGCCCGGACGCCGGGCAGCCCGTGGCCGACGTCCCGGATCCGGACGCCGTCTGCCCCTACCCCGGCATCCTCCCGTTCCTCCCCGAGCACCACCGTCTCTTCTTCGGCAGGGAGGAACTGACCCGGGAGCTGCTGCGGCGCGTCGAACGGGCGCGACCCGGTGAGCCGGTGGTCCTGGTGGGGCCGTCGGGGGTCGGCAAGTCCTCGCTGCTGCGGGCCGGACTGAGCGTGGCCGCGGAGCAGGCGGGGCTCGGCCCTGTGCGGCTGGTGTCCGCGCCGGGTGAGTGGCCGTTCCGGACGCTCGCCGAGGCGTGGGCGGCGGCGGTGGGCAGGGCGCCCTCCGACGTCGTACGGGATCTGGAGCGGGGGCGCTTCAGCCAGCCCGCGGCCACGGGGGCCACGGGCTGGCGGGCACCGCGTGTCCTCGTCATCGACCAGCTTGAGGAGTACTTCACGCTCTGCTCGGACGCGGCCGAACGTGAGCGATTCGCCGCCGCCCTCACCGCGGGAGCGCACGAGGAGTGCGGCGGGAACGGGGACGGGGCCGGCCCGCGTCTCGTCCTGGCGCTGCGTGCCGACTACTACGGCGACGCCCTGAGCGACCCCCGCCTGGCGCCTGTCGTGCGGACGGGTCACTTCGCCGTGCCCGCGCTGGGCGACGAGGAGGTCGAGGCGGCGATCGTGGGCCCGGCGGAGTACGCGGGACTGCGGTGGGAGGAGGGCGTACCGCAGCTTCTGCGACGTGATGTGAACGAGGAGCGGCGCACCGCGGGCGATGCCGCGGCACTGCCCTTCCTCGCCTACGCCCTGCCGGAGATCTGGCTGCGGCGGCAGGGAACGACGCTCACCTACGCCGGGTACGCCGGCGCCGGAGGCATACGGGGCGCGGTGGCAGGGGCCGCCGACAAGATCTACGACGCTCTCGACGAGACCGGCCGTACGGCCCTGCGGAGCCTCCTGCTGGCCATGGTCCATGTGGCCGACGGCGAGGGACGGTTGGTACGCCGCCGGGTGCCGCCGGAGGAACTGGCCAGGAGCGAGGACCTGCTGCGCCGACTCGCGGACGCCCGCCTGGTCGTCGTGGACGAGGAGGGCGGGGCCCAGCTCGGCCACGACTCGCTGCTGCACGCGTGGGGGCGGCTGAGCGGCTGGATCGACGAGGTGCGGGACGACCTGCTGAGACTGCGGCGGCTGACCGCGGCGGCGGAGGGCTGGGCCGACGCGGGACGGAGGCCGAGCGGCCTCTACGAGGGCGACGCCCTGAAGGAGGCGAAGAAACTCACGGCGGACGACGCCCAGGCGGCCCAGGCGGCCGAGCCGGTGGTCACCGCCGGCTCGGCCGTCGCAGGCACGCCGTCGACCGTCGGCGTCCCTGTCCGCCAAGTGGTACGGGATTTCGTCGCCGCGAGCGACCACGCGCAACGGCGTCGACGCTTCGTCACGCAGGCGTGGATCGCCGGTCTTTCGGCCCTGCTCCTGGTGGCCGCATCGCTCTTCGGATGGGCGTTCCACGAGAACCGGCAGGCGGCGAGCCGGGAGGAGAGCCTGATCGCCAGGGAACTGGCCACCCAGGCCGACACCCTGCGCGAGCGCGACCCGCAGACCGCGCTCCGCCTCAGCCTGGCGGCGTACCGCACCGCGGTGACCCCGGAGACCCGCTCCAGCCTGTACACGGCGGCGACGACCCTCACACCGACCCGCCTCGTCCCGAAGGAGCGGTACCGCAAGCCGGTTCTCAACGTCGCGTACAGCCCGGACGGCAAGGTCCTGGCCGCGAGTCACCGGGGTGACCGGGTCCAGTTGTGGGACCTGTCCGTGCCGACCAGGCCGGTGGAGGCGGGCCGGTTCACGCTGAGGAGCAGTCCGGTCATCGCCTACCATCCGCGCTCACGGCTCCTGGCCGCACAGTCGGCAGACGAACTGACGCTGTGGGACACCGCGGACCCGCAGAAGCCGCGGCGGCTCTCCCTGGTTCGGCTCGCCCACGGTGTGACGTACACGCTGGCGTTCAGCGCGGACGGCCGGACACTCGCGGCGGGCAGTCAGAAGGGACAGCTGCGGCTGTGGGACGTGAGCGACCCCGCCCGCCCCGCACTGCGGACGCAGCGGACGATCGCCAAGGTGGAAGTGATCTCCGTGGCGTTCACCCGCGACGGGCACCACCTGATCACGGGCAACGGCAACGGAGAGTCGGGGAGCGGGCAGCCCGCACAGGTGCGGCTGTGGGACGTGAGCGATCCGGACCGGCCCCTGCTGCGGGACACGGAGCAGGCCGACACGGTCATGGCGGTCGCGGCCGATCCCCGGCGCGACCTGGTGGTCGCGACCGGTGCGGCGGGGAAGATCGCCTGGTGGGAGGTGGCGGACGGGCGGGAACTGCGGCGCGTGAAGGCGAAGCAGTACATGGACACCTGGGGCGTCGCAGAGGACATGCCGTCGCTCGCGTTCAGCAAGGACGGCAGGTACCTGGCGGGAGCGGACCGCGCCGGCGGCGTCAAGCGGGCCGAGGTGACCCGGAAGGTGTCGGATCTGGTGGAGCGCATGCGCGAGGTCACCCTGCCGTCGGGCGAGCCGACCCAGTCGGTCGCCTTCAGCCCGGACAGCCGGTATCTGGCGGCCGGTGAGGTGGGCGGAGAGCTGCGGCTGTGGCCCGACCGGCCCTGGGCGCCCGCATTCGAGGGCGGCATCTATGTCACGCCCCAGGCGGGGACCAGCCCGTTCAACCCCGACGGTGAGCTCGTCATCGCCTCCCAGTCGAACGCGGACAGCACAGACACGACCAAGGTGTGGGACGTCAGCGACCCGAACGCACCGAAGGTCCGGTACACCCTGCCGAGGGGATGGGAGGCGAAGTACTTCATCACGCGGCACAAGTCGCCCGTGTTCCTGGCGCATTACGTGACCAAGAGGCTGGACCACACCCTCCAGATCTGGCAGTTCGACTCCGACGGAGCCTTGAAGAAGAGCCCCAGCATCCGGTTCACCGCCGAGATGCCGAGCATCGCCGTGAGTCCCGACGGTCTTCTCCTCGTGGTGGGCTCGCAAGAGGAGCCCGACATCGCGCTGTGGGACATCCGGGATCCGGTGAAACCCGTCCTCCGGGGCACGGTCGGGGTGAAGGCGAGCGGCGACCTCGGGGCCGAGAGAAGCCTATGGTTCGCTGGGAAGCGATCCCTGGCGACGGTGGAGGACGGACGGCACATCAGGCTCTGGGACGTCTCCGACCCCGCCCGGCCCCGCAAGGGCGGGCGCGTCGACGACGCGGCAACGATGCAGGGCGCGATGTACTACGGCTCGTCCCATCTCCTCATCACCGAGGAGACGGGAGACAACGTCCAGCTCTGGGACCTCTCCCGGCCCGCGCACCCCGTCAAGGCCGGCCTGCTTCCGGCCTCCCCTGGAGGCTACTTCCCCACACGCAAGGGGGAGTTGGCGGCGGCACTCCGCGATGGAACCGTCGAGTTCTGGGACGTCACCGACCCTTTCCGGCCCCAGAAGAAGCGCGACCTCCTGATCGGCCGCCAGATCCCGTCGATCAACATGACCGCCGACGGCCGCTACGCGGTCACGAGCAAGCCCTATCGCATCTGGTCCGTCGGGAAGGACGGGCGGTGGAGCACTCCGGAGTTCGCCACGCTGGAGAACGCGGATGCGATACATGTGCCCCCGGCGAACTCACCACAGGGCCCTCGTTGGCTGGCTGTCACCGACTACGGCAGCACCACCATGACAGAGGAGAGGACCTACCTGCTCGACTTCGACACCGACGGCCTCTACGAGACCCTCTGTAAGTCGTATCCCATGAATATCCCCGAAGACCAGTGGAAACAACTGTTCCCGCACTTGGCCTACCGCACGTCATGCGACTGACGCCAAGCGGTGGTGGTGAAGCCGACTCCTCCAGGAGGTGGAAGCTTTGGCGGGAGATGGTGATGATGTTCGTACGTCCTCTCCGCCGGCGCCCGCCAGCCGCCTCCGTACCGCAGCCGCAGCCCGGCGTAAAGGTCGTGAACCCGCGCGCCGTGTCCGAGAGCCCGGACATTCACGGCTGCCTGGGCCGCGCCTACTTGGCGACGGCCGCGTCCTGAAGGCGCGCCAACAGTTCCAGGCCGTGCTCGACATACACGGCGCCCGTGCGCACCGCGCTGACCGTGCGCTTGACGACTGGGGCCTTCGCCCGCGAGGGAGGGCACGGGTTCGTGTGTGTTGCGGCGGGACTGTAACCGGTGAGCCGACGGATGACGGTACTCCTGCAGGTGGCGGCCTCACTGTAGTTGTGGGCGCCCTGGAAGGTCTCGGGCTTCAGGGCCGCGTCGAAGTGCTCGCAGGCCGCATCGTCCGCGCTGCCGCCGGCCGCGCGCATCACGCGTGCTCGCCCTGTCGGACAGACGTCCCACAGAACGGATTCGGCACACATGCGAACGGGAAACCTCGTGAACACGCGAGAACTACAGGGGGCATTTTCCCAGGCCAGACGTATCGTGGTCGACATTTTCCCAGGTCACAGCCTTGATCAGGGAAAACTCCTAAAGCGGGTGTCGCAGGTTCGAATCCTGCCGGGGGCACGACCGAAGTAGCAGGTCAGAGAGTTACATGCCTCACGTTCTGTTCGAACGGGAGGCATGTTTCATGATCAGAGTCCACATCCCCACGATCGCTTCACTCACAGGGGGTAGTGGCATCATGCATATATCCGTTCACAGTGTGCATGCGAGGGCTGGTGCGTCTCCCCCACGTGCGCCAGATGCGCGCTCGTAGCGGGCCGTCACGTGAGGGGGTGGCGGGGGACGTGTGCCCACTCCTCGCGTGATCACGCAATTTGGGGTGGACCCTAATCACTTTTGATCTTGGGGTCGGAAGCGTGGACCTGCGCCACGTCCCACCCCACCCGACGCCCGGGTCCTCGCCCGCCGTCGCCAGGTGGGGGACCAGATCCGCCACTCACGCGAGCACCACAACCTCACCCAGTCCGACGCCTGCGCCGGTCGGGGATCGACCTCGCCACGTACAGCCGGATCGAGCAAAGCCACTCCTCGCCCCTCCTCGACACCCTCATCCGCATCGCCGACGCCATGGGCGTCGACCTCGCTGATCTCGTCAGGAGCCCGCCACCGTCCGGCCCGGGGTCCTGGACGGAGATTCAGCCCGCGTGCGATTCGCCTGTTGCTGCCGTCGTGGCATGCAGCCGGGTCAGCCGAGGTCGCAGCGCGCGCAGATCATGACTTCATCTCCTTGCGCCAGAGGGTGAACCAGGCCCGGTACAGCGACTCAGCCTCCGGGCACTCGGGTGTCTTGTCCGGCAGGGCCGGGGTCGCCCTGCAGTCGGGGCACTTGGTGCAGTGGTCGACGAGGGAGATGAACGCCTCCGCGGCCGAGGTGAGGGTTTCGGTGCTCATCGCCTTCCCTCCCGGGTGAGGCGCTCCAGTGCGGTGCGGGTCTCGCACAGTGAGGCGCCGTCGGTGCACTGCTCGCACTGTCCGGCGTGGTCGCGGAGCGCTCGCACGGCAGCTTCTCCAGCGCAGCCACGGCAGGCCCGGGGGAACGTCGAGTAAGCGCCGTCCAGACGCTTGTGGCAGCGCTCGCCCAGGTCAATCGCCGTGGTGGTGACAAGGCGGACGCCACACCAGACGCATGCCGCGCCGCGTACCTGCTCCTGTGACAGCCCGTCAAGGGCAGGCAGGGGGAGCAGTAAGAGTGGGCTGGCGGTGGTGCTGGCGGCTTCTGGTGGCATGGGTCCGGCCTCCACGGTCACGGTGATCCGTCTCACACACGAGACCGTAGGACGCGGTACAACAGAGGAGGGCACGCAAAGTGCGTGCCATGGGCGTACCGGTGGCGGCCATGCCGTACTTCCATCAGGCGCAGGGGGCGCAGCCTGCGGTGGCGCGGTCGATCGCCGTGCTGCGTGAGCAGGGTGTTCTCGTCCTCGACGGCCCGGACGGGTACGAGTCGCACCCTCCGAAGCGGGGGAACCCGAAGGCGTACCCCTGGGAGAAGGCGCTCGCCGGCGTGAGGACTCTGAGAAAGCCGGGGCGGTTCAGGCCCTGCGGAACATGATGCGTGACCAGAACCGCCCCAGCGAGTGACAGCGCGAACCGGACGGCGAGGTCCCCCGGTCGGGATTCCTGCGCAGGCCCGTTCGTCAGAGCCGGCCGTCGGCAGGGAGGCCAACCCCGCCCAGAACGGTGAGGTCCGTGCGGTGCGGTGGGGCCGACAGCAGGGCGAGGACGTCGGCGGGGGCCGGACCGTCAGCGGGCGGCGGAGCAGCGAGGGCGGCCTGCGCGCTGGCGTCGTCCTGCCAGACCTCGGTGACGTGCACCGTGCCCGGGTCTGCTCTGTCCTGGCTGATCAGGTAGATCTCGCAGCCCGGGAAGCCGCGAAGCCTCTCCGCGACCCTCAGCAGGACGGCGGCGAGTTCGCCACCTCTGCCCGGGTGCGCTGTCATGGTCATCAATCGGCCGATCATGTTCAGACCAGGGTGGAGATGCAGAACGGGTGGCCGGCGGGGTCGAGCAGGACCCTCCACCGATCGGGCTGGGGCTGGGCCGGGGGCTCGACAGCGCCCAGGGCAAGCAGGTGAGCCTGCGCGGAGTCCAGGTCGTCGACGCCCAGATCGATGTGGGCCTGCTTCTCCTGGGAGGGGTCCGGCCAGGTGGGACGTCGGTAGTCGGCCAGCCGGTTGAACCCCAGTCCGGCCGAGCCCTCCTGGCCGAGCAGGACGAAGTCGTCAGTGGAGTAGACGACGGGCAGGCCGAGGGCATCGCCATAAAAGCGGGCCAGTTCGGCGGGGTCCGGGCAGTCGAACGTGACGGCCGCATAGCGGATCGCGGGCGCGGATGTGTTTCCAGTGCTCATGGGACAGACGCTATGACGGGACCAGGACAGATTCGGTCCTGGTCATGCGGGACACTTCACGATGTGATCAGCACATCCGCCCGCCTGCTGCGACTGGTCTCACTGCTGTCCGCACGGCCGTCGTGGACCTGCGGCGAGCTCGCCGAGCGGATGGCAGTCACCGAGCGCACGGTGCGGCGGGACGTCGCCAGACTCCGGGAACTCGGCTACGGAATCGAATCCGACCCCGGGCCATGGGGCGGCTACCGCCTCGGCGGCGGCACCCGGATACCGCCACTCATCCTCGACGACGAAGAGGCACTCGCCGTGGCTGTCGGGCTGCGGGAGGCCGCGCTCAGCGGCGTCCTCGGCAGCGACCAGGCCGCGCTGTCGGCGCTGCTGAAACTGCGGCAAGTCCTGCCGCCGCGGATCGCGGACCGGCTGGGCGAGATGGACGCGGCATTCGTGCACACCTCCCGGCCGGACGAGGCGCAGATCGCGCCCGGCATGCTGCTGGAGTTGGCCACCGCGTGCCGCCGGGGCGAGCGCACCCGCCTGTCCTACCGCGACCGGGAAGGCAAGTCCACGGTCCGGGACGTCGATCCATACCGCCTTGTGCACACGGGACGCCGCTGGTACTTCGTCGCCCGGGACGTGAAGCGCGGCGAGTGGCGGACGTTCCGGGCCGACAGGGTCGCGCAGATACGGCCGACCGGGCACGCGGTGGAACTCGTCGACTCGCCCGACCCAGCACTGCTCGTCTCCCGCTCCATCGCAGCCGGCGCCTACCCCCTCTACGTGACGATCCGCCTCCCGCTGCCCATGAACCAGGCGCTGACGCTGATCCCGGCGACGGTCGGCACCCACCGCCCGGAAGGCCCCGACGCCACGATTGTCGACATCGGCGGCCCCGACGCGGACGGTCTCGCCAAGTACCTCCTCAGCTTGGGCACACCGCTCCGGGTCCTGTCGCCGGACGATGTGCGGGAAGCACTGTTGCGCCGTGCCCGGCAGCTGTTCGAGGACAACGTGAACAGTCAGCTCCCATAGAGGCACGTTGGGCAGTCACGAGTCCAGATTGTGGTACATGACATGCAGGCCGACCGGACCCAGCGCTGGATGACAGAACGCGCCGGGAACGGTGCCGATCACGGCGAACCCGAGACGCTCATACAGCCTGACTGCCGGTGCGTTAGAGGCCGCGACAGCGTTGAACTGCACGCCGGCGAACCCGCGACTCCGTGCCCAGTCCAGCAGATACTCGCCCAACGCTTGGCCGACACCTCGACCGCGTGCTTCTGGCGCGACCATGAAGTTTCCGCTGGCGATGTGCGAACCCGGGCCTGGCCGGTTGGGGTACATGTTGGAGGTGCCGATTATGCGCTGCCCCTCCACGGCCACTACGACGTGCCCTGGCGGCGGTACCACCCACCCGTCGCGCGCCTGCACCTCACTTTGTAGCGGGTCGTAGCAGAAGGTGTCCCCTTTGCGGATGATCTGCTCGATGATCGGCCAGATCTGCGGCCAATCAGACTCCTCAAACGTCCGAATCTCCATCGGCGTGAGACTAACCAACAGTGAGGGGCATACCCACCGGTTATTTCCAACTGCGGCGCCGGTCGTGTTCATGCGTCTACAGAACAACCGCTTCACGCCGCCGGGTCTGTGCGTCGAAGGCCGGGAGGGCGCCGGCGAAGCCGTAAGCGAGCTGCACCACCAACCCATTGGCTTCCGATTCCTCTCCCACACCACCGCCGACGTCCGCCGGTTCCTCCGCCCACCAGCCCGGCAGGGTCACGCCATGGTGGGTGATCGGTTCGGTGAGGCGCACGCAGTAGTCGAGAACGGCGCGTGTCGTGGAGCTGCCGGGGTTTCGGCGCAGTCGATGTTCTGG
This sequence comes from Streptomyces sp. LBL, assembly GCF_029893585.1. Classification (GTDB taxonomy): domain Bacteria; phylum Actinomycetota; class Actinomycetes; order Streptomycetales; family Streptomycetaceae; genus Streptomyces. The sequence goes on along the minus strand of NZ_JARXYX010000035.1, from coordinate 68,242 downwards.
GGGTGCGGGGTGGCTCAACCGAAGCCGCGGGAAGCCGATGACGCGTTGTGAGCGATGGTGGAGCCTCAACGCCGGTACCCTGGGCGCAAGAGCATCCGGACCGGCTGGTGTTGCAGGGCATCCTGTTCGTCGCCTGGCCATACTTGCTCAGCGCCTCGCGTGTCACGTGGGAAGCGATCTTCGTAACGACCTTGTCGGCGACGGTGGTCGCACCGCGCTCCTCGCGGGGAATGTCCGGACGCCGATCGGCTTCCCCGGTCACTGCCGCCAGTCTCCTCGAGTCCGTCGCCGGTCATCGCGGATCCGCTCCTGCCGGTCCCGGCGGCGGACGAAGTCGCCCGGTTCGAGATCACCTTCCATGAACCGCCCGACCACGAGACCGACGACGCCCAGCCCCAGCACCAGCACCAGCAGGAAAGCCCAGAAGCCTCCGAAGTACGCGGCGAAACCCAGCGTCATTCCGGCCATCAAGCCCACCACGGCCCTGCTCATCACACGCTCCTTCACTCAAGCGAGCTGCTCCGCCCCTACTGGATCCGCTGCCGTTCTTCCCCTTCGCCCTCTTCCTCGGGCAACTTCACGTCGCTGACCACGATGTTGACTTCCACGACTTCCCGATCCGCCATCCGCTCCACCGCAGAGACCACGTTCTCCCGCGGTTCCGGTTGTTATCGGTCTCCGACTCCGCCTGCAGCTTCTGAGGCATCGCACCACTGCACCTACCGCACACGCCCCTCGCTGGTCTCCGGTGTGACCTCGCCCTCGCCCTCGTCCTCGCCCGGCAAGTGGACGTCGTTGACCGCGATGTTCACCTCGACGACTTCCAGACCCGTCATCCGTTCCACTGCCGCGATCACGTTCTCGCGGACCTCTGCGGCGACGTCGCTGAGACTCACCCCGTATTCCACAATGACCTGAAGGTCAACGGCGGTCTGCTTCTCTCCGACCTCGACCTTGACGCCGCGCCCGGCGCTCGGGCGTCCACCTGGTACCCGGTCGCGCACGGCTCCCATGCCCCGGGTGAATCCACCGCCCAGTGCGTTGATACCGGGGACCTCCCCTGCGGCGATCCCGGCTATTTTCTCGACCACCCCGTCCGCAACAGTCGTTTTGCCGCGGAGCTCCGGCGCCGTCGACAGCGCTGTACCCGGGCGAGTGCGGGGTTCATTCGGACCGGGCTTCTGCAGAGTTGAACTGTTCGGCTCCGTCATGCGAGCCACCTCCTCGGGCGGTGCGCGGAGTGGGGGACTCGGGCGGCCATCGGCCACTGATGCAGCGAGCCGGCAGCCCGCCTGGTCTGTTCCTCGACCTCGTTCATCGCACGGCTCCGCAGGTCGTGGGTGACCGCGCCGACCTGCTGTCGGGTCTCCCCCGCCACGGCCTTGGCCTGGTCCACGGCGGTACCCGCGACCTGTCCCGCGGCCTGCCTGGCCTGATCGGCGGTGGCCGACGCCTCGGCCTTGGCGGTCTCGCCGCTCTGCCGCAACCTCGTCGTGTCACCGCCCTGCGCTGCCTCGCTCATCAGCCACTCCTCCTCACACGAGCACTGACGTTCAGCCCTTCATGTAAGCGAGTGACTGTTTTATTCGCATTCACACCGATCAGGACATATGTATCGAGATTCGGCCGATACCCATGAGGGTGGGCTCATGGGTACGTCCTCGACCTGCGCTTATGCGCGGACAACCGCCCCCCGGCACCAACTCAATAATTGATCTTGCGGCAAACCGATGCCGTGTGCAGCGGGTCACCGGCAGGACGACGCCCCCGCCTCTCTCCTGACGAGGCGAGGTCGCAGGAAGCGGTGGAGCTGCCTGCTGTTGTCACCCCGCGCTCGTCCATGCGTCCGGGCAGGGCACCAGCACCGCGGAGACCACCGCGTGGGACGAGGTCATGACGTCGGCCACGAATCGCAGGCGCCCGACGCCGAGTCGGCGCAGTGCCGGGCCGTGGTCGGCGGCGACGACGAGAGTCGCCGCGAGCAGAAGGAGTCGCCACAGTTCCATCACCGGGCGGCGCGTCGGGCGGGGCAGTTCCGCCAGGGAGGCGTGCAGTCGCTCGCAGTGGAACGGGACGTGGCGCTGCTCGTCCGACAGGATCCGCCCCGCCACCTCCGCAGTGAGCGGGTCGTCGGTGCCATCGCGCAGGGCCCGGTAATAACGCAGCGCCACCACTTCCGCGATCATCAGCACCAGCAGTTCCATGCGTAGGCCCATGAGACGCCGCAACCGTACGAAGACCGCGTCGCTCCAGTGGCCGGTCAACGTCGGTACGCCGCCCGCAGCCAGCAGTCGCGCAAGGAGACGGGCGTGGTTCTGTTCCTCGGCGACGAAGAGTCGGACCGCCTGCCCGTAGTCGGCGTCGCCGGCCCGGTCCGCTTTGCCGACGAGGTTGGCGCCGTCACCGTCCTCGCCGACCTGGAAGCGCTGAATACCGGCCCACACCGCCGGATGCAGCACCGCGCTTCGTCCCCAGTCCGGATCCCCCTGGGCGTCCCTGCGCTCACGCTCGTCCTCGAAACGCCGTGTCCACTTGGCGAAGCCGCCCGTATGCACCCGGTCCCCCTCTCCGGGACACAGCCACTGCGCCCCGGAGAGGGACGACGCACGCGGACACCAAACCGTTCCGCCGCCAGACAACAGCCCTGTCCCATACGAAAGCTGAGGGTGCCCCGTGAAGGGTCAGGGCCCGATCAGGAGCGCGACACCTGGCGGGGCTAGCATCCGGGCATGACGACTGCAGACAGCAACGGCAATTCTCCCCTCGCCACCGAGATCGGCGCCCTCAAGGGCGGTTCCGCGGACCTTTCGCAGTACGCCGGGCAGGCCGTGCTCGTCGTGAACGTGGCCTCCAAGTGCGGGCTGACCCCGCAGTACAGCGGACTTGAGCGGCTGCACGAGCAGTACGCCCAGCGCGGCTTCACCGTGCTCGGGGTGCCGTGCAACCAGTTCATGGGGCAGGAGCCCGGCAGCGCCGACGAAATCGCCGAGTTCTGCTCGGCGACGTACGGCGTGACCTTCCCGCTGACCGAGAAGGTCGACGTCAACGGAGAGGGACGGCACCCGCTCTACGACCGTCTGGTCGGCTTCGCCGACGCCGAGGGGCACAGCGGGGACATCCGCTGGAACTTCGAGAAGTTCCTGATCGGCAGGGACGGCACGGTCGTCGCACGTTTCTCGCCGCAGACCGAGCCGGAGTCGGCGGAGGTCGTGACCGCCGTGGAGGCACAGCTCGCCGGCTGACGTGACCGCCCAGCGGCCCGCCCACCGGGTGCGGGCCGCGCGCCGACGGGCCGCGCGCCGACGGGCCCGGGCGTCGGACGGGCCGCGTTCGGTCGGCCCGCGCGTCGGTCGGCCCGCGTGCCGGGTGCGGGCAGAGCCGAGCCCCCTCGGCAAGGACGGCGATCTGGTCGAGAGGGCTCGTGACGTGGTGCTTGTGCAGTTGTCGGTGACGCACCCCGCTCGGACCGGGACCAGAAGGAACCGCTCCCTTATCCCTTGACCGAGGCCACGAAGGCGTTCCACGCGTCCGCGGGGAACTTCACCTTGACTCCGTCGGGGCCGACCTTGGTGTCCCCCACGTCCAGCGACGTCTCCGTGGTCGACCTGACCATCACACAGGCGCCATTGTTGTTCGTGTACGAGGACGTCAGCCACGTTTTCGTGGCACCCAGGCGAATTGCCATGTTGTTTGCTCCGTTAGGCAGTAGCACTGTTCGATTTCCGCCAACCTTTACTGATCGTTGGCGTGATCGACGCTACTCGCCAGCCTCCCCTTTCGGAGCAGTCGTTCACTCTTCCGTGTGGCATATTCCAGATGCCTCTTCCAGGAGGGCTTACCCGGGGTGTATTATCCGGCACCCCCGCCCGGAAAAGGCTCAACTGGCGTACTCCCGGGCGTACTCCTTGGCCACGTCCTCGATCAGCTGACGCGACTGGTCCACGTTCAGCGCCTGGGCCCGCAGGTGCTCGTACATGACCGTGTACTTCTGCACGTCGTGCGCCTTCTCCAGGTACAGGTCGCTGGTGACACCCTCGATGTACACCACGCTCGAGTCGGCCGCGTCGGCGAACTCCAGGATGGAGTACTGGCCGTTGATGCCGGGATGCGCCCCCACGTCGAACGGCAGCACCTGCACGGTGATGTGCGGACGCTGGGACACCTCGGCCAGGTACTCCAGCTGTTCGCGCATCACCTGTCGGCTTCCCACCACCCGGCGCAGCGACGCCTCGTCCAGCACCACCCACAACCTGAGCGGCTCCCCCTCAAGGGCGATACGATCCTGCCGCCGCAGCCGGACCTTCGCGCGCTTGTCGATCTCGGTGTCCGAGGTCTCCGGCGAACCGCCTCTGATGATGGCCTCGGCATAGGCGCGGGTCTGCAGCAGGCCGGTGATGATCTGGGGCTCGTAGACCCTGAGCGATTCCGCGTCGGTCTCCAGACCGATGTAGACGCTGTACGGGATGTCCCCGAACGCGTGCCACCAGCCCTGTTGCCGCGAATCCTTGGCCATCTGCATCAGCGACTCGACGACGCGCCGATCCTCGACCTCGTAGACCCCGCAGAGATCACGCACGTCGCGCTGGCTGATGCTGCGCCGCCCGTTCTCCAGACGGCTGATCTTCGACTGCGACACCAGCAGTCGCTCGGCGACCTCCTCGGCCGTCATGCCCCTGAGCTCGCGGAGTCGGCGCAGCTCCTGGCCCAGCCGGCGCCGCCGGACGGTGGGATTGACATTGGACGCCACGGGACGTGCACCTCCGGCTGCGTGCCTCATACTTGCGACTTTGCGTATCTGCTGTTGAGCAGACTGCCACCAAGGTGCTTACTACCGCTGGGAAACAGTGGATATGCGCTGAGCGCATGGGGGTTGATATGCGCTGCGCGCACGGGGGTTGAAGGGTTTTCGCCACACGCCCCACTTCATACGCATACGCCCACGCATACGGCCGCGCGGGGCGGCGGGACCGTTTCTTCGTCCGGTGGCCCGGACGTACGATCCCGTCACCCCGCGCGGACCAGCGGCTCCCGGACCGGGTCATGGGGACTGCGGTGCGGCGGCTCGGTTCAGCGTGGTGCGTGGTTCTGCATGGTGCGGCGTTGCGGTGCTGCGTGCTGCGTGCTGCGGTGCGGTGCGGTGCCTTGCGCCGCGTGGTCGTGCGTGGAAACGCCGCTCAGTGAGCCACGGCGCGCGCCATGGAACCACGGCGCGGTTGCATCGGAACACCGCGAGCGGGTTCCGGTGCGGGCCTGGCTCCGGGGGCGACCTGACGGCCGGCCGGTGCCGGGCTGCGGCGTGGCTGGGCGCCCACGCCGTTCTGGACGTCCATCACCGCGTGCGCGACGAGACCGCCCATGGGGTCGTGCCTGATCAGATCCCTGAGCCGGGAGCGGGAGGACCGCCCCTCGTTCCCGGGGTACAGATGCTTGCCCAGGCCGACCGCGTGCGCCAGTGCGGCGAGCGCCGCGGTCCGCGGGTCCGGCGGTACGCCGGTGCGGATCGCGGAGTCCAGTCGGGCTCTGATCTCCCGGCTGATCTCGGTTTCCGTCGCCTGATAGCGAGTCGTCGGCAACACCCCGCACATCTGGCCCGCCGCGGCATGCACCATGCCGCACCGCTCCAGATACGAGAGGTAGGTCTGGCGCAGCCCAAGACGCGGCCCGCCAATCCAGTGGACAGCCCGTACGGGAGCGCCACGCCTTCGCAGCAACTCCAACGCACAGTCCAATGTTGGATCTCCTGTCGGCCGTGGGGACACCACGGCGATACGATCCCCGTCAGGGGCTATCCGTCCGGCCAGCGCCAGCTCCACTAGCTGCGCTCCGGCCAGACCAAGGTCGAGCGACTGCGGCTGTGCGGTGGTACCCGTGGTCGGGTCCAACGCCAGCAACAGAAGCTCCTCCGGAATCGTTCTGCGGCTCCTGCCCATCCATGCCTCCCCGCGTGGATGAATGACAGGGTGACCCCTCTCACATTGGTCTGTCGAGGGTGCGTTACCTGTTTGTGAGGGAACCGGTAGGTATGTCGTTCTCGTCTACCGCTTGAGTCAAGCCCGCACACAGGACACTGGTACATGGTTCGGACATCGCTTAAAGCGTTGTCCCGGGCGGCTGTTCACGATTCGGTTGCCGCGCGAAGTGCGCGTGGCGCATGGAGGAGGCATCGGTGGCGGGCGAGTCCCCCGACAGTTCGAAGCAGCACGAGTCGTCGGGAGAACCGACGTCGGGGAGCGCGGGTCCGGTTCCCGAGGCCAGGAACGAGACGAGCACACCCCGTGACCCCCGGCTCGCGGTGGCCCGCACGTCGGGGCGCCGGCCGAGGTCGACGTCACGGGGAGGCGTCGATACGGCGACGAAGGTGCTGTCGGTGCGCGAACTCGCGGAGGCGACGGAGAGCTCCGAGGACGCCGGACGTGCCATGGACGCCGGGAGCGCCACGGACTCGACGGACGCCGGGGGCGCCACGGATTCAGGGGGCACCACGGATGCCGGGGGCGCTCGCGACGGGGACGGCCGGGCCGAGGGCGGCTCGAGCGCGGGGCACGGCTCCGGTGCTGCTTCTGGTGACTCCGGTGCCAGGGAGGAGCGGGGGGCGGCCGACGCCTCCGGCGACGACTCCGAGGCTTCGGACACGGGGGGCGCCCTGGGCGCGGACGGTGACGACGCCGAGGCGGCGGGTTCCGGGGCAGCCGAGGACGAGATGGACGCGGCTACGGACGCGGCTGACGCCTCCGATGCCGGTTCCAGCACCTCAGGCGCTTCCGACGCTTCCGGTGCTTCCGACGCCTCCGAGGACCACGATCCGTCTGGCAGTCGCGACGAGGCCGCTGCGGGCGGGGACGGCCGGCTGCGGGACGTTGTGGCCGCGTGGGTGCGGTCGGCGGACGAGAAGCCGACGGCTGCCGCCGAAGTCGCCGACGCGACGACCGACACCGTGACCGACACGGCGGTCGAGGGGGCCGTAGAGGGCGCGAAAGGGGGCGCAGGAGCCTCTGAGAGCGCCGGAGAGCCCCAGGAGGGCCCTGAGGGGGCCGAGGGCGCCCAGAACGCCGTAGCGCCCGTGGAGGGCGGCGCGGAGCCCCAGGACGAGGATGCCGGGGGTGACGACGCGGCAGCGGACGCCGACACGGACGCGGACCCGTCTCCGGCCGAGGGTGCCCGGACGGCTCCCTCCGTCGACACGTCCGAGCCGACACCGACACCGACACCGACACCGGCGGCCGGGGATTCCGCGAAGGACGCCGACAGGGCCGCCGTAGAGCCCGAGTCGGCGGCCCAGTCCGACACACCGGCTGAGGCGGAAACGGCGGCGGAGGGTGGCGCCGAGACCGAAACCGAACCCGAGGATGACACCCGCGCCGGGAACGAGCCCCCTGCCGACGCCTCCGCCGAGACCGGGGACAAGCCGACCCCGACGGCAGACGCCGGAAACGGCACCGAAGCCGGGACACCGGCCAAGCCCCCCACCGAAACCAAGCCCGAAGCCACGGCCGACTCCCCCGCAGAGGACACGGAGCCTGAGGCCGCGACCGACGACGCCGAGAACGTTGTCACGGACGACTCCCCCGCCGAGGGCGCCGGTATCGACGGAGGGGCCTCCGAGGAGGCTGTCTCGGCCAGTGCAAAGGATGCGGACGCGAAGATCGCCGACGCTGACGAAGGCACAGACGCCGACGAATGCATAGAAGGCGCCGGCCCCAAGAAGCCCTCCGTTGATCAGCCCACCGCCGTGTTCAAGGCGCCCCGGCCCTCCGCGCCTGCCGTGGATCAGCCGACGACCATGTTGAAGTTCGGTGGGGCGAGCAAGACCGAGGGAGCCAAGGGAGCCAAGGGGGACGAGAAGGCCGGCAAGGCCCGCAAGCCCGAGGTCGAGGCGAAGCCCGAACCCGAGGCCAAGCTTGAGGCCGAAGCCAAGCCCGAGGCCGAAGCCGAGCGGACCAGTAAGTTCGTCGCGTTGAAGCCGCTGGACGATTCCGCGACGCGGAAGCCGAAGGCCGCCGACGCCACCACCGCGCTGCCGCAGGTGAAGCGGACCCCCGACGTCACCTCGGCCGGGCCGCAGGTCGGGCCGCAGGTCGGGCCGGAGCGGACGACCCAGCAGCCGTTGCCGCCGAAGCCGCCGCTGGATCTGCTGGCGGAGCTGACGAACACACCGCCACCCCCGGACACCCCGGTCCGCACGGCGATCCGCCGGGTCAAGATCTGGACCCCGTTGGTGCTGCTGCTGTTGGTCGTGATCGCGGTCGCACAGGCCGTACGCCCGCTGCCGACCCCCGAGCTCCAGCTCACCGCGGAGGACGGCTACACCTTCGAGGGCAACAAGGCCGACCTGCCCTGGCCGGCCGACGGGCAGGCCGCTCTGGACGTGCAGGGCATCGGCAGCTTCGGCTCGTCGGGCGAGCAGCGGCCCGTGCCGATCGCCAGTGTCGCCAAGGTCATGACCGCGTACGTGATCCTGCGCGACCACCCGCTGAAAAGCGGTGCCGACGGGCCGAAGATCCAGATCGACCAGACCGCCCAGGACCAGTCGGACGCCGGCCAGGAGTCGACGGTCAAGGTGACCAAGGGCGACTCGCTCACCCAGCGCGAGGCCCTGGAGAGCATTTTGATTGCGTCCGCGAACAACATCGCGCGGCTGCTCGCCCGCTGGGACACCGGGTCCGAGAAGTCGTTCGTGAGCAAGATGAACGCCGCCGCCAAGGATCTCGGCATGACCAACACGACGTACACGGACCCGTCGGGTCTGAACAACACCACCGTCTCCACCGCCGTGGACCAGGTGAAACTGGGCAAGAAGGCGATGGAGGAGCCCGCCTTCCGTGAGGTCGCCACGATGATGTCGTACGTCGACCACAAGGGCGTCAAGCACGACAACTGGAACCGCCTGGTCGGCTACAACGACGTCGTAGGCATCAAGACCGGCACCACCACCTCCGCCCTGGGCAACCTCCTCTTCGCGGCGAAGAAGGAAATCAACGGTGAGATCCGGAGGATCGTCGGGGCGGTCGTGCGCCAGCCTGCGGGTGGGTCCGACAACACCATCCTCGCCGGCGCACTGGACGCGGGCGACAAGCTCATCCGGGCCGCGCAGGGCGAGCTGAAGTCCGCGACGATCCTGAAGAAGGGCGAGGTCGTCGGGTACGCCGACGACGGTGTCGGCGGCCGGACCCCGGTCGTCGTCACGAAGGACGTCACGGCCGTCGGCTGGGCGGGCCTGACCGTCAAGCTGACCTTCGCCGCCAACGACCTTCCGCACACGGCGAAGGCGGGCACCCAGGTGGGCTCGCTCACCGTCGGCGACGGGTCCGGCAGCGCGGTCAAGGTTCCGGTCGCCCTTCAGCGGGACCTCGTGGAGCCGGGCTTCTCGGACAAGTTGACGCGCCTCGGCTGAAACGGGTGAAGAAAGCGCGCCCTCGCACCCCGCCGACCGGAACCCGTCCCGGTTCCGGTCGGCGGGGTGCGTGCTAGCGTCACGAAACGGGGCAGTAGCCGCTGACGGGGCGCGGTCGCCGAACCAGGGAAGACACGGCCGGCAACGCACGGGGAACGGGGCGCGGCCGAGACCAGAAGACGGGACACCACGGGGAGTGCCTTCAGGTGGCCACAGCGGAGCCGACACGCGCCGACGAGACCGATCCGGGCCCGGGAACAGGCCCGCGAATACGGCTGCCCGCGAACCCGAAAGACGACCACGGCGGTGCGGAGATCGACACGGAAACCGGCACGGAAACCGGCAATGAGGAGGACGCCCACCCTGCGTCCGAATCCACCTCTGAATCCACCGCCGAATCCACCACCGAATCCACCACCGGCTTCGCCGCTCGCTTCGCCACCCTCCGCGCATGGAGCCGGCGCCATCCCGTCCTCTTCGTCACCATCCTCTCCGGTGTGCTCCACGTCGCCTGGTTCTTCACCTTTGCGAACAGCGGTGGCGATCTTGCCGCGCAGGACGCGTGGGCGGAGTTCGTCGGCCGGCATCCGGACTCGGCGTACAACCTCGCCTGGTACGGCGGGATGCACCCGGTGTCGTACAGCGTGGTGTCGCCGTATCTGATGTCGGTCCTCGGCGTCCGTACGACGATGATGATCGCGGGGACGCTCTCGGCGACCCTGTTGATGCTGGTCCTCGTGCGCAGCCGGCCGGTGCGGAAGCCGCTGTGGCCGGCGCTGGCCGGGGTCTTCGCCCTCCTGTGCAACGCGATCTCGGGGCGGGTGACGTTCGGGCTGGGCACGATGTTCTCCCTGGCCGCGGTCGCCGTCGTGTTCTGTTGGCCCCACCGCTGGCGCTACAAACGGTGGGCGAAGGCCCTGTGCGCGGCACCGCTGGCCGCGCTGGCCACCATGTCCTCGCCGGTCGCGGGCCTGTTCGTGGGGCTGGTGGCGGTCGCGCTGTTCCTGCAGAAGCGGCGGCCGGGCGCGTGGGCGCTGGGCCTCGCCCCGGCGGCCGTCGTGGCGGTGTCTGCCTGGCTGTTTCCGTTCTCCGGCACCCAGCCGATGTCGATCTTCTCGACGATCCTGCCGCTGGCGTCCGCGGCAGCCGTGTACGCCGTGGTCCCTCGCGAGTGGACGACCGTACGGATCACGTCGGTCGTGTACGGGCTGGGGGTGCTGCTGGTATGGCTGGTCAGCTCCCAGATCGGCTCCAACATCACGCGGCTGCCGATGCTGTTCGCGGGGGTCGTGCTGCTGGCGGCGCTGCCGTTCACCGTGCCGCGCTCGCGCAAGTGGTACACGGCCGTGCTGGCCTTCGCCGGTTTCACCGGGTGGATCGGCTTCAAGACGGTCGACGACATCCTCCACACCACCCCGGCGGCGTCCTGGGCGCGTGAACTCGCGCCGCTGGTCAACGAGCTCCAGGGGGTCGGCGCGGAGAAGGGCCGGGTGGAGGTCGTGCCCGCCCGCTCGCATCGCGAGGCGTCCGCACTCGCGCCCTATGTGAACCTGGCCCGCGGCTGGAACCGGCAGGCCGACATGGAGCGCAACCCGCTCTTCTACGACGACACGCTCAACTCGGCGAACTACCACGAGTGGTTGCAGCGCTGGGCCGTGCACTTCGTCGTGCTGCCCAAGGACGAGCCGGACGGTGACGGAGGCCAGCGGGAGCGGCAACTGGTGCAGCGCGGGATGCCGTATCTGCGGCAGATCTGGGGCGACGCCAACTGGCAGCTGTTCAAGGTGACCGACCCGGCGCCGCTCGCGGAGCCGGACGCCGTGGTGGACCGGGCGGCGCAGGGCGAGCTGACCATGGAGGTGAAGAAAACGGGGCGCATCCTCATCCGTATCCCGTACTCGCCGTGGCTGAGCATCGTGGACTCCGAGGGGAACAAGCTGAAGCCGCCGCAGGAGACGAAGGCGTCGAAGGAGCGGGGGGACGGGGAGGCGAAGTCGTACGACAACGTCAACGGGTGTCTGTTGGAGACGGAGGAGGACGCGGAGGGGGACCGGTGGACCATGTTGGTCGCGCCGAAGACGGGGACGTACCGGTTGGCGGCGCCGTACACGGTGCCGCGGGGCACTCCGTGTCCGGACGAGTTGAAATGACCGACCCGGTCGGCCAGGACGCAGGCCTCGGGACGCGGGCCTCGGGACGCAGGCCTCGGGACGCAGGCCTCGACCTCAGCACAACCGGTCCACCCGGACCACGTGGTCGACGGAGGCCCTGCCCGTGGCTGCCCAATCAGCTGCCCAATCAGCTGCCCAATCAGCTGCCCAATCAGCTGCCCAATCAGCTGCCCAATCAGCTGCCGCAGGCAACCACGACGTGGTCCGGCCGCTGACAGCTGCGGCACTCTTCCATATCTGACACTTCGTCAGCTACACCTGATACATGACAGACGACGCGGCGCGACCTGAGGAAACCCGAAGTCACCTGTACGCGGAACTGGCCGCCGTCGGCCCTTATGGAGCCGACCTCGGGCACGCGCTCATCACCATGGTGGAGCCGCACCCCGGCCACGAGCGCGAGTACAACCGTTGGTACGAAGACGACCACTACATCGCAGGCGCGATGGCGATGCCCTGGATGTACGCGGGACGCCGATGGGTCGCCACCCGCGAACTCCAACTACTGCGCTACCCCGAGAAGTCCGCTGTCGCGCAGCCGGTCACCGCAGGATGCTACATATCCACGTACTGGATCACCGCGGGCCGCTACGCCGACCACATGCGGTGGACCGTCGGCATCAACAAGCGCCTCAACCGTGACCACCGTGTCTTCCAGGACCGAACGCACATCTTCACGGCCTTCCAGGACCACGTGGGGACCATCTACCGCGATGGGGACCACGGCCCGCGTGACGTCCATGCCCTCGACCACCCCTACGCGGGACTCGTGGTCCAGGTCATCGACGCCGGCTCCCCCGGCCAACGCGAGGACCTGATCGCGTGGCTGCGCGAGGACCACCTCCCGAAACGGTTGGCGGGCTCGCCCGCAGCCATGGTGACCGTCTTCATGCCCACGCCCCTTCCCTTGGACCGGATGACGTACGTCAAACAGGTCGAGGGAGTCGGAACCCGGCTGACACTCCTGTGGTTCCTCCAGCACCATCCCCGCGACGTCTGGCAGGACCACTTCACAGACCTGGACACAGCAGTCGCGGCCAAGGGCCTGGGCACCGTGGAGTTCGTCGCACCGTTCATACCGACCATCCCAGGAACGGACCGTTACGCAGACGAACTGCGGTGAGTTTCAAGCATTGCGGTGAGTTTCAAGCGTTGCGGCGGGTTTCAGTGGGCCGGCGAGGATCAGACAGTCCGGATCAAGACGCCCGACGTGCTCGTTGACCACGATTTCGGTCGAGCAGCGCACCGTCGACACCCGGACCCTTTCCCTTCCCTCCTCCCGCACCCACCTCTACTCTGACGCTCCGTCAGATAGTGCGCCAGAGCCGGGAGGTCGTCGATGTCACTGCTCGCAGGCAAGACCGTCGTCGTGTCAGGGGTCGGGGCCGGGCTCGGCCACCAGGTCGCTGCGGCCGTCGTACGGGACGGAGGGAACGCGGTGCTGGGTGCGCGCACCGAGGCGAACCTCGCCAAGAGCGCGGCGGAGATCGATCCGGACGGGGCGCACACCGCGTACCGGGCGACGGACATCACGGTCGAGGGTCAGTGCGAGGCGCTGGCGGGGCTGGCGCGGGAGCGGTTCGGGCGGGTCGACGCGGTGGTCCATGTGGCGGCCTGGGACAGCCACTTCGGCGGACTGGAGGACGCCGACTTCACCACCTGGCAGTCGGTGATCGACGTGAATCTGCTGGGTTCGCTGCGGATGACCCGGGCCTGCCTCCCGGGGCTGAAGGCGGGCGGCGGGTCGGTGGTGTTCATCGGGACGCAGTCGGCGGTGGCGGCTCCGACGCAGGTGCGGCAGGCGGCGTACGCGGCCTCGAAGGGGGCGTTGACCAGCGCGATGTACTCGTTGGCGCGGGAGCTCGGGCCGTACCGCATCCGGGTCAACACCGTACTGCCGGGCTGGATGTGGGGGCCGCCGGTGCAGGCGTACGTGCGGTTCACCGCGCAGACGGAGGGGGTGCCGGAGGCGGAGGTGCTGGAGCGGCTGGCCGGGCGGATGGCCCTGCCCGAGCTGGCCGCGGACGCGGACGTGGCGGACGCGGCGGTGTTCCTCGCCTCGGACCGGTCGCGTGCGATCACGGGGCAGTCGTTGCTGGTCAACGCGGGTGAGTTGATGCGCTGAGCTGATCGATTTCAGCCAACCTGCGACTCCTGGAGGTCCCCAGAAGTTCACATATTTGAATGAAGGACATCACACCGAACTATTTTACCCTCTCTTGACCTTCCTCTTTATTGCCGTGAGCATGCCCTCGAACCCACAGTTCACATGCCTGACCCTGGCGGCGGAAGACCCTGGAAGGACCCATGAACAGTCTCGACTGGGCCGTGCTCATTGGCTACTTCGGCGTGATGGTCGCGATCGGCCTCTGGTCACACAAGCGCGTGGACAACGTCAGCGACTTCTTCACCGCCGGCGGCAAGATGCCCTGGTGGCTGTCCGGCATCTCCCATCACATGTCGGGCTACAGCGCGGTCATGTTCACCGGGTACGCGGGCATCGCCTACACCTACGGCGTGACCTCCTTCACCACCTGGTCCTTCCCGATCGCCCTCGGCATCGCGATCGGCTCGAAGCTGTTCGCGCCCCGTATCAACCGACTGCGCTCCCGGCTGCATGTGGCCTCCCCGCTCGAATACCTGAAGAACCGTTACGACCTGAAGACCCAGCAGGCCCTCGCCTGGTCCGGCATGCTGCTGAAGATCGTGGACGTGGGCGCCAAGTGGGCCGCGATCGCGACCCTTTTGTCCGTCTTCACCGGGATATCCCTGAACCAGGGCATCCTCATCACCGGTGCGATCACCGCCGTCTACTGCACGATCGGCGGCCTGTGGGCGGACGCGCTGACCGAACTCGGCCAGTTCGTCATCCAGTTGCTGGCCGGCGTCTCGATGTTCGTCGCGGTCGTACTGAAGCTGAACGACAAGGGCATCAGCTTCTTCGGCGCCTGGGACGAGCCCGCCCTGCAGGGCCACGGCAAGCCCCTGGTCGGCCCGTACGGCACCGTCTTCCTGCTCGCCTTCCTCTTCATCAAGCTGTTCGAGTACAACGGCGGCATGCTCAACCAGGCCCAGCGCTACATGGCGACGAAGAACCCGCACGAGGCCACCCGCTCGGCCCGCCTGTCCGCGGCGCTCTGGCTGATCTGGCCGGTCGTCCTCTTCTTCCCGATGTGGATGTCCCCGCTCCTGGTCGACGCCCAGAAGCCGGACGGCTCCGACTCCTACGGGCTGATGACCGAACAGCTCCTCCCCCACGGCCTGTTGGGCCTGGTCATCGTCGGCTTCTTCTCCCACACCATGGCGATGTGCTCCTCCGACGCCAACGCGATCGCCGCTGTCTTCACCCGGGACGTGGCTCCGGTGCTGTCGTCGCGGGCCCGGGCATGGAACTCACGTTCCGGTCTGATCGCGGCCCGCGTGACCACGGTCATCTTCCTCGGACTGTCCATGGCGGTGGCGACGCAGGTCAACTCCCCCGCCTTCAAGGACATCATCACCGTCGTCATCAAGTGGGTCGCCGGCCTGATGGGCCCGATCGCCATCCCGATGATGCTCGGCCTGCTGCGCACCTTCCGCCGCTCCGGACCGACGGCCGCGCTCACCAGCTGGTCGATGGGCCTGCTCGCCTTCTGGCTGGTCAACTACCCCATCAACTGGAGTGTCGACGGCGGCGTCCCGCTCGAGTACCAGGTCTCGATCCCGCTCGCCGTCTCCTTGGTCCTCTACATCCTCGTCGGCTTCCTGAAGCCTGAGGACACCCCGGGCCGTCTGGCGATCATCGAAAAGGTCAACACGGACGACGACAGCAGCGCCGCCGCGGCGGTCCCGACGCCGGCTGCGGCGGGCGACGGCGTGGTGGGGACGACGCCGGTGAAGGACTGACCTGCGACTCCAGTCCGGGGAGCCTCGGGCTCCCGAACGGCCCTCCAGCTCGGCCGACAGGCCGACGGGAGGGCCGTTCGCCGTGCGGGGTGCGGAGGTGGGGGGTGCGGAGGTGCGGGCCGCGGAGGTGCGGGCATCGGTTCAGGCTGCCAGGGCGCGGGCGCGGGTTCAGCGCGCGGAGGTGCGGGCACCGGCCAAGGCCTGACCGGCCCGGCGGTCAGGCCCGCGGACAGCGGACAGCGGACCCGGCCGTCCGGCCCGCGGACAACCAGCCCGGACTCAAGCCCGCGGATAACGGGCCAGCCACCCCGGCGACGACCCCGCCGGCCCGTGCAGCGCCGGGCCCTGGGTCATCTCCATCGCGAAGTCGTCGGCCAGCTCCAGCACCGTGGGACGGCCCTCCAGCTCGGCCAGCCAGGCCGGCGGGAGGGCCGTCTCGCCGTGCAGGGCACCGAGCAGGCCGCCGGTGAGGGCGCCGGCGACGGCGGAGGCTCCGGCGTGGTTCACGGCGAGCCGCAGCCCGTGCCGTACGTCCTCCCCCACCAGCGCGCAGTACACGGCGACCGACAGCATTCCCTCCGCCGTACCCTCCGCGAGGAGCTCCTCGACCCGGGCAGAGGTCGGCATTCCCTGCCGTACCGCGCCCAGCCCGCGTTGCAGCGCGTCCGAGACGGGCTGATGACCGGGACGGGCGGCGAGCAGGGCGAGCGCCCGCTGGACGGCCGTGTCCAGGCTCTCGCCGAGGGCCAGCGCGTGCACGATCGCGGCGTACGCACCCGCCGCGAGGTAGGCGGTGGGGTGGCCGTGGGTCTGCGCGGCGCACTCCACGGCGAGCTGGACGACGAGCCCCGGTTCCCAGCCCACGAGCAGCCCGAAGGGAGCGGACCGGGCGGCGGCCTCGGGCCCGGTCTCGTCCGGGTTCTTGGGTGCCTCCAGCGTGCCCATGTTCTCGTCGCCCAGCCCGAGCAGCAGCGAGCGGGCGGGGCCCCGGCGGGCGTACAGCCACTCCTCGTGGGCCAGCCATCCGTCGTCCTTGCGCCGCAGGTCGGGGCCCCAGTCGCGCTGCGTGGCGGCCCACCGCAGATACGCCCGGTGCAGATCGGTGGGCGGATGCCAGGCGCCGGTGTCGCGGCGGACCTGGGCGCGTATCAGCCCGTCCACGGTGAACAGGGACAGTTGCGTGAGATGGGTGACGGTACCGCGCCGCCCGTACCCGGACCCGAGATCGACGAGCCCCTCGGCGCCGTACACCTCGCGGATCTCCTCCAGCCCGAGCCCGTCGACCGGCGCGCCGAGCGCGTCCCCGACGGCCGCCCCCAGCAGCGTGCCGCGCACCCTGCTCCGGAAGTCCTGCTGCTCGGCCCGCCCCCAGACGGCCCCGGCTGTCGCACCCACCAAGACCTCCCACGGCACCGTCCCGACGTACGACAACTCAGCACTGTAATCGAACGGGGACAACGAGTTCAGGGGCAGATTTGTGTACGGGGTGTACCTCAGGGGTGTGCCTCAAGGAATCCCGGGTGGTTTTGAGAAGACCGCGACCATCTACCTGGCCGAACTCCACATCGCAGGCATCTTCCTCTGATCAGCTCCCTGATCGATACGGAACTCCCTGGTTGTCAGCGGAGCGTGAACGCCTGCGTCGGCGCAGCGGTGCTGTCACCCACATCGTCAGTCCAACCAGGGAAAGGATCAACGTCCCTCCGATGACGGTGGGGACAGCCGCCATCAGGACAAAGGACAGCAGGAGCTCTGCCCAGCCCGGTTCCTCACCCATCGTGCTCCCACTCTGTGCCATGAACGCCATGACGCCAGCGGGAATCGATCGGTTCGACCGCGCGGTGAGCCGCGTGATTCTGGCTCAATGCCTACCGGACACGGCCGTCCCGCGTGGAAAATGATCGGCATGTCCACGACCCCCCGCAGCGCCCTGTCCCTCGGCGCCACTGTCCTCACCGCCACCGTCGCCCTCTACATGGCCCTCGTCGCCTTAGGGAACATCACCGACTTCGGTACCAACCAGCAGTTCGTACAGCATGTCCTCGCTATGGATACGACATTCAAGGACGACGACCTCATGTGGAGAGCCGTCACCAGCAAGGGACTTCAGAACGCGGCGTATGTCGCCATCATCGTCTGGGAGACGCTCGCCGCCCTCGTCCTCATCTACGGCACCTGGTTCTGGGCGCGGCACGACCAGGACCGCGCCCGCCGGTTCTCCACGTACGGCCTGCTCATGGTCATGGTGCTGTTCGGTGCCGGGTTCCTCGCGATCGGCGGTGAGTGGTTCTCGATGTGGCAGTCGGAGGACTGGAACGGGCTGGACGCGGCGATGCGGGTGTTCCTGCTGAGCGGGGTCGTGCTGGTGGTGGTCAACCTGCCGTCCGGTGCGGGACGCTCCGCCACCTGACCGCCCGGTGCGGGACGCTCCGCCACCGGATCGGCCCGTACCCGACCGGCCTGTACCCGGTCGACCTGTACCCGGTCGGCCCGTACCTGGTCGGCCCGTACCTGGTCGGCCCGTACCCGACCGCCTCTACCCGATCGGCCCTACCTGGCCACGACCACGGTCGTCCCGGTCTCCCCGAACGTCCACAGCGCCGTCCCGTCCGCCTTGCTCATCCGGATGCCACTGGTCTGGATGCCCGAGGCGGGCGGGGGCGAGGAGCCGTCCAGGGCGTTGGAGAAGGCGATCGACCGGCCGGACTTGGCGGCGAAGTACATGATGTGCTCGATCTGCACGCCGTCGGAGCCGGTGGTGGGCTCCGCGCGCAGGGAGATCGTGTAGCTGCCGGGGTCCGGGCTCACCGTGCCCGGCCACACCGCGAAGCTCCGGCGGGAGACGTCACTCGCGTCGACCAGCCACACCCGCTTCTGTCCCAGCGAGTAGACGACGCGGCGCCCGGTGCCGGAGCCGGCCGGCACCACGGCGGGCGCCGCGGGCTTCGACGCGGAGGGCCGCGGGCTCGCCGAAACGCTCGGCCGGGCGGCCGTGACGGTGGGGTGCGGACCGCTGTCCGCCTGCACGGCCAGGACGACGACCGCAGCGACCGCGCCCGCCGTCAGACCGGTCACCCAGATCCACGAGGGAAGCCGTCGGGCAGGCACGGGCACGCATCTCCTCAGGTACGAGTCCCCTCACACGAAGGGTCCGATCATCGTACTGTGAGCGGTCCGGGCTCCTCTCCGCCGTGCGGATCGCCACGCGGGATCGCCACGCGGGATCGCCACGCGGGATCGCCGCGCGGATCAGTCCAGCACTGGCAGCAGCTCCGGCAGATGCCCGTCCGAGACGGTCGCCGCCCGCTGACGCTCCTCCGGTACCTCCCCGTACAGCGTCGTGCGCGGCCTGGACGGCCGTCCCGCCGTCTCCGCCACCGCGATCAGGTCCTTCACCGACTTGTACGAGCCGTAGGAGGAGCCCGCCATCCGGGAGATGGTCTCCTCCATCAGCGTGCCGCCCAGGTCGTTGGCGCCCGAGCGGAGCATCTCGGCCGCGCCCTCCGTGCCCAGCTTCACCCAGCTGGTCTGGATGTTGGGGATGTGCGGGTGGAGGAGGAGACGGGCCATCGCCGTCACCGCCCGGTTGTCCCGCATCGTCGGGCCGGGGCGCGCGATCCCCGCCAGGTACACCGGCGCGTTCGTGTGGATGAACGGGAGCGTGACGAACTCCGTGAAGCCGCCGGTGCGTTGCTGGATCCCGGCGAGGGTGCGGAGGTGGCCGAGCCAGTGGCGGGGCTGGTCCACATGCCCGTACATCATCGTCGACGACGAGCGGATGCCCAGCTCGTGCGCGGTCGTGATCACCTCGATCCAGGTGGCCGTGGGCAGCTTGCCCTTGGTCAGGATCCAGCGGACCTCGTCGTCGAGGATCTCGGCGGCCGTGCCGGGCATCGAGTCCAGGCCGGCCTCCTTCGCGGCCGTCAGCCACTCGCGGATGGACAGGCCGGTCCTCGACGCCCCGTTCACCACCTCCATCGGCGAGAACGCGTGCACATGCATGCCGGGGACGCGGGCCTTCACCGCCTTCGCGATGTCGAAGTACGCCGTGCCGGGCAGGTCCGGGTGGATGCCGCCTTGCATGCACACCTCCACCGCGCCCACCTCCCAGGCCTGTTGGGCACGGTCGGCGACCTGGTCCAGGGAGAGCGTGTACGCGTCGGCGTCCGTACGGCGTTGCGCGAAAGCGCAGAAACGGCAGCCCGTGTAGCAGACGTTGGTGAAGTTGATGTTCCGCGTGACGATGTAGGTGACGTCGTCCCCGACCATCGACCTGCGGACATCGTCGGCCACCTGACACAGCGCGTCCAGCGCCGGGCCGTCCGCGTGCAGCAGCGCGAGGGCCTCGTCGTCGGTGAGCCGGGTCGGGTCGTCGGCCGCCGTCGCCAGCGCCTGGCGTACGTCCGTGTCGATACGCTCCGGCACCATGCCGGGGGCGGCCGCCTCGCGCAGGGCGCCCCAGTCGCCGTACACCTCGTCGAAGTCGTCGCGGCGGTCGGAGGTGCGGCCCTCGGTGTCGATGGTGCGGTGCAGGTCGGTGCGGCCGGTCGACTCGAACACCTCCTCGGGCTCCTGCCAGGGCAGCCCCTTCGGCAGTACTCCGGGAAGCGCCAGTCCCGTCTCCGGGTCGGCGAGCGCCGCCACGTGCGGGCGCAGCCGCGGGTCCAGCCAGGGCTCGCCGCGCTGCACGAACTCGGGGTAGACGCAGAGACGTTCCCGCAGCTCGAAGCCGACGGCCGCCGAACGGGACGCCAGTTCCTCGATCTGCGGCCAGGGACGTTCCGGGTTGACGTGGTCGATCGTCAGGGGCGAGACGCCGCCCCAGTCGTCGATGCCCGCCCCGATGAGCCGCTCGTATTCGGCGTCGACCAGGTTGGGAGGGGCCTGGAGGCAGGCGGACGGGCCCATGATGTGCCGGGCGACGGCGACCGTGGCGACGAGTTCGTCGAGTTCCGCGTCCGGCATGCCGCGCATCGCGGTGTCCGGCTTGGCGCGGAAGTTCTGGATGATCAGTTCCTGGATCGAGTGATAGGAACGGGAGACCTTCCGCAGCGCGAAGAGGGACTCGGCGCGCTCCTCGTAGGTCTCGCCGATGCCGATGAGGAGCCCGGACGTGAAGGGGACGGAGGAGCGGCCGGCGTCCTCCAGCACGCGCAGGCGTACGGCGGGCTCCTTGTCGGGGGAGCCGTGGTGCGGGCCGCCCGGCTCCGACCAGAGCCGCTCGGCCGTCGTCTCCAGCATCATGCCCATCGACGGGGCGACGGGCTTCAGGCGCTGGAAGTCGGTCCAGGACATGACGCCCGGGTTGAGGTGCGGCAGCAGGCCCGTCTCCTCCAGGATGCGGATGGAGATGGCGCGGACGTAGGCGATGGTGTCGTCGTAGCCGTGCGCGTCGAGCCACTCGCGCGCCTCCGGCCACCGGTCCTCAGGCTTGTCCCCGAGGGTGATCAGGGCTTCCTTGCAGCCGAGAGCGGCGCCCTTGCGGGCCACGTCCAGGACCTCGTCGGGCGACATGAACATTCCGTGCCCGGCCCGGCGCAGCTTGCCGGGCACGGTGACGAAGGTGCAGTAGTGGCACTTGTCCCGGCACAGCCGGGTGAGGGGGATGAAGACGCTCTTCGAGTACGTGATGACCCCCGGGCGGCCCGCCGCGTCGAGGCCCGCGTCCCGCACCCGGGCCGCGGACGCGGTGAGGTCGTCGAGGGCCTCACCTCGTGCCTGGAGCAGCACCGCCGCCTCGGCGACGTCGAGCGCGACGCCGTCCCGGGCGCGTTTGAGGGCACGACGCATGGAGTTCTCGGTGGGGCCGGTTCCGGAGGTCGCGGGAGTCGTCATCCTTCGAGCATACGAGCGCGGTGATCAGGACAGACGTGTCGTCCGCCACGCCCCGCCCGTCGTCCGCCCCGCCCCGGCCCCCGTCCGCCACGCCCCGGCCCCCGTCCGCCACGCCCCGCCCGCCGTCCGCCACGCCCCGCCCGCCGTCCGTCACCTGATTACTCGATGTCAGGCACAGCGGGGAGAACACCGGCAGACGGGAGAAAGGGGGTATAGCCGTCGAGCGCCTTGAGGGTGTCCGCCTCCCCGGCGGGCGGCAGCTGCACCACGACCTCCTCGATGCCGAGTTCCGCGTAGTGCGCGAGCTTGCCGGGCGCGGGCTGGACGGCGTACGGAACGACCTGGAGGGCGGCCGGGTCGCGGCCCGCGTCGGCCCACTCGGCACGCAGCCGGGGCAGGGACTCACCGAGGCCCCGCCCACCGATCGGCAGCCACCCGTCGGCGTACCCGCAGATGTGCGCGAACAGCTTCGGACCGGCGGCCCCGCCGACGAGCGTGCGCGGGCCGACGACCGGCCCGCGCGGCTTCTGTACGGGCTTGGGGTACGCGGAACTGGCCCGCACGCTCCCGAACGCGCCCTCGTACGCGGTGGGCGTCTCGCTCCACAGGGCCCGCATCAACGCCATCCGGTCCCGGACGAGCTCGCGCCGTGTGCGCCACTCCACACCGTGGTCGGCGGCCTCCTCGACGTTCCAGCCGAAGCCGAGGCCGAGGGTGAACCGCCCGCCGGAGAGGTGGTCGAGCGTGGCGATCTGCTTGGCGAGGTCGATGGGGTCGTGTTGGGCGACGAGCGTGATGCCCGTACCGAGCCCGAGCCGCTCGGTGACGGCCGCTGCCTGGCCGAGCGCGACGAAGGGGTCGAGCGTACGGCCGTACTCGGGCGGCAGCTCGCCGCCGGCCGGGTACGGCGAGGTCCGCTCCACGGGGATGTGGGTGTGCTCGGGCAGGTACAGGCCGGAGAAGCCCCGCTGCTCCAGCTCACGGGCGAGCCGGGTCGGGGCGATCGTCTCGTCGGTGAGGAAGATCGTCACGGAGATGCGCATGGATCATCTGTACCGGCTCGGATCCCACCTGTCCATACCGACTGGTCGGCATCTCGTTCCGACCATGACGGGTATGCGCCAATTCCCCTGCTTTTCCATGGCAGTTCACACGCGTCCGGCACGGTGGAGGCATGTGTGACGACAACGAGGTCCACCACGACAACGACGTCCACCACGGCGTCGGAAGACGCGCGCTGTTCGTGACGGGAGCCGCCGCCGCCCTTACGTTGGGAAGTGTGAGCTTCGCTTCAGCGGCCGGAGCGGCCGACGGGGGCCAGGAGACCAGAACGGTGCGCGGCACCCTGCCTCCCGGCTCCCCCGACTTCGTGTACCTGCCCGTCGAGGTCCCCACCGGAGTGCGGGAGATCAAGGTCGCGTACACCTACGACCGGCCGTCCGTCCCGGCGGGCACCCCGGGCAACGCCCTCGACATCGGCATCTTCGACGAGCGTGGCACGGAGGTGGGCGGCGAGGGCTTCCGGGGCTGGTCGGGCGGGGCGCGCACGGAGTTCGTCGTCCGGGCGGACGACGCGACGCCCGGATACCTCCCCGGACCGGTGCGGGAGGGCACCTGGCACATCGCCCTCGGCCCGTACACGGTCGCCCCGCAGGGACTGACGTACGAGATCACGATCACGCTGACCTACGGCGCACCCGGCGAGACCTTCCGCCCCACGTACCCGCCGTCCCGGGCGAAGGGCCGGGGCCGGGCCTGGTACCGGGGCGACTGCCATCTGCACTCCTGGTACTCGGACGGCCGCCGCACCCCCGCGGAGATCGCCGCGCTCGCCCGGGCGGCCGGCCTGGACTTCATCAACTCCTCGGAGCACAACACGCACTCGGCGCACGCGCACTGGGCGTCCGAGGCGGGCGACGACCTGCTGATCATGCTCGGCGAGGAGGTCACCACGAGGAACGGCCACGTGGTCGCCCTCGGTATCGATCCCGGCACCTTCGTCGACTGGCGCTACCGGGCCCGCGACAACCGCTTCGGCCGCTTCGCCCGCCGGATCCGTCGCGCGGGCGGCCTGGTCGTACCGGCCCACCCGCACGCCACCTGCGTCGGCTGCAACTGGAAGTTCGGGTTCGGCGAGGCGGACGCGGTGGAGGTGTGGAACGGCCCCTACACACCCGACGACGAGGTGACCCTCGCGGACTGGGACAGCATGCTCGTCGCGTCCGTTCGGGACGGCAGCCGGGACTGGATCCCGGCGATGGGCAGCAGCGACACCCACCGCGACCCGGACTCGGTCGGCCTGCCCCAGACGGTGGTCCTGGCCGACGACCTGACCCGCGAGGCGATCCAGGACGGCATCCGGGCCGGCCGCTCGTACGTCGCCGAGTCCCAGACGCTGTCCCTGTCCTTCACGGCGAGCAGCGGACGGGGCGAACACGCGGGCATCGGCGGGCGGCTCGCGGTCGCCCGCGACACCCCGGTGACGGTCCGCCTGGAGGTCACGGGCGCCCCACGCTGCACCGTCCGCTTCGTCACGGACCAGGGCGTCCTGTTCACCAGCGCGCCGCTGCCGGTGGCCGGTTCGGGGGTCGTGGAGTGGCACACGACGCCCTCGTACGCGGCCTACGTCCGCGCGGAGTTGCGGCACGAGACGGCGGCGGGTCCGGTACCGGGGGCATTGGCGGCGTTCACGAACCCGGTGTTCCTGGGGCGGGCGTAGGCGGCGGTGGCCGGTCGGTTCCGAGCATCCCGGTGACGCGGGAGCACATCGTCTTCTGCCGTGCTTTCTACGTGCGCCTGGATGTCTCACCACGCGTGGCCCGCATCACCACGTCGTCGCCTCGCCACCGCACTCGGCCCACAGCAGCTTGCCGCCCTTCGACGCGCCCAGCTCTCGGAGCACAGAGGTCCCCCATGCGTTCGCGCAGGCGCGGACGAGGTGCAGGCCACGACCGTCCTCCGCGTCCAGTGGGGGCGTCGGGCTGTCCCGGTCCGAGAAGCCGGGAGGCACCCTCGGGTAGTCCCGTGGCTGGTGGGAGACCTTCCGGAGAGTGCTCCCCCCGACACTCCTGAACATCGCGGAGTTGGAGCACCACGCCACCGCACTGTGGTCCGCCAACACCGCACACATCCCGGGACTGCTCCAGACCACCGACCACGCCCGCGAGATCTTCCGACAGGTCGTTCCCGAGTTCTCGCGATCAGACATCGAGCACCGGGTGAGTCATCGACTACAGCGCCAGGCGCTACTGGACCAGAACGAACCGACTCCGTTCCGCGCGATCATCCACGAAGCCGCTCTCCGCATTCCGGTCGGTGGCCACGCCGTCGCCAAGCGTCAACTGGAGCACCTGGTGGAGCAGAGCGAGCGAAAGGGCATCACGATCCAGGCGATTCCGTTCGCCATCGGGGCCTACCCGGGTTCGGGCCAGACGTTCCTGTACATCCACGGCCCTGTCCCCCGGCTCGACACTGTCTCGCTGGACCAGTCGCACGGACCTGTACTGGTCGACGCCGAGGCCGAACTGGACACGTACCGGAACCTGCTGCACCGCATGGAATCCGTGGCTCTCCCCCCGGAGAAGACCCGGGACTTCATCCACAAGCTGGCCACCGAACTGTGAGAGGGCCCTCATGACCGACTACGCATGGCAGAAATCGTCCTACTGCGCCCAGGGCGAATCCTGCGTCCATGTCGCGGCCGCAGCACAGAAGTCGTCCTACTGCGGCCAGGGCGAATCCTGCGTCCACATATCGGCCGCCTCCACCACCATCCACCTCATCGAAAGCGCCGACCCCGCCCAGACCGTCCTCACAACCGACCCCGCCGCATTCGGCGCCCTGCTCAGCGCACTGAAGGCGGCGGACAGGCCATGAGCCACGTCGGCCGAGCTACCGCGCCGGATACCGACCGTTTCGCCATACGTCGCACATGAAGCACCGTATGATCCCGGCATGACGGTCAACATGACGATGAGCCTGCCCGATGAAGTGGCCGCCTTCGTGAAGTCGAAGGGGAACGCCTCCGCCTACACGGCCCGCATACTGCGTCGGCAGATGCTCGCCGAGGAACTGGAGAGGTCCGCTCGGATGCGGGCCGAAGCCGGAATCGTGGCGACGGCCGCAGAACCCGCCGAGAGCGAAGAGGCCACCTTGGAACGGTGGGCGCGGGTGGCCCCCCGGTGAAGCGGGGGCACGTCTACGAGCTGTCGTTCGCCGGAGGTCCCGCGCACGTTCTGGTGATCTCGTCCGACCCGCTCAACGAACAGAACAAGTCCGCGACCTGCGTGCTGATCTACCCGCAGCAGGTTCGCGACGCCACACTCGTGGACATCCCGGTCGGCACGCCTTCGGTCGGCACGGTCGTGCTCGGTGAGTTCCGGACGCTGTCCGCCGTCCGTTTCACCGAAGACCTGGGTCCTGTGGACGAGCGCGTCATGGAGGCGGTGGAGATCGGCCTGCGAGCCGTCTTCGATCTGTGACCCGGGTAACCCGGTGGGCTGCCCAGGCAGCCCGGCCCGAGAGCGAGCAAACGGTCCGAGAGCGACCAGGCGCTCCTCACCCCGGCCACACGATCGCCTGCACCTCGCTGTACGCGTGCAGGGCGTACGACCCCACGTCCCGGCCGACCCCGCTCTTCTTGAACCCCCCGAACGGCGCCTCCATGTTGCGGCCGACGGTGTTCACACCCACCCCGCCCGCCCGCAGTTGCCGGGCGACGCGGAAGGCGCGGGCCACGTCCGCCGACCAGACGTAGTCGATGAGGCCGTAGTCGGTGTCGTTGGCCAGGGCCACGCCCTCCTCCTCCTCGTCGAAGGGGATGACCGACACGACCGGGCCGAAGATCTCCTCGCGGGCCACGCGCATGTCGTTGGTGCAGTCGGCGAGGAGGGTGGGGGCAACGTAGAAACCCCGGTCCAGGGGCGGGCGTTCGCCGCCCGTCACCACCACCGCGCCCTCCTTGCGGCCCAGTTCGACGTACGACTCCACGCGGTCCCGGTGGGTGGCGGAGATCACCGGGCCGACGATCGTGTCCGGTTCGGCCGGAGCGCCCACCTTCAGGCGGCCCGCGTACGCGGCCAGTTGTTCGACGAGACGGTCATACACCCCCCGTTGTGCCAGCACCCGCGTCGGCGCCGTACAGATCTGCCCGCTGTAGAAGGAGAACGTCGTCCCGATCCCGGCCACCGCCGCGCGGACGTCCGCGTCGTCGAAGACGACCGCCGCGCCCTTCCCGCCCAGCTCCATCAACTGCCGTTTCATGTCGCGCCCGCAGACGGAGGCGATGCGCTGCCCGACCGCCGTGGAGCCGGTGAAGCTGACCATGTCGACGTCCGGCGAGTCCACGGCCGCCTCGCCGACCTCCACCGAGCGGCCGGAGACGACGTTCACGACCCCGGGCGGCACGCCCGCCGCCTCCAGCGCCTCAGCCATCCGGTAGACGGAGAGGGGGTCCTGCGGGGCCGGTTTCACCACCACCGTGTTGCCCATCGCGAGCGCCGGGGCGACCTTGCCCGCCGGGTTCGCCCAGGGGTTGTTGTACGAGGTGATACAGGTGACGACCCCGACGGGCTGGCGCACGGCCAGCGCGCCCATCACCGCCGCCCTCCCCATCGGCCCGGCCTCGTTGATCTGCGGCGGGATCGCCCACTCGGCGGGCTCCACCCGCGCGTACCGCCGGAACCGGGCGGCGGCCACCCCGACCTGCATCCCCCGGGCCGTCGCCGTGGTCGCCCCGGTCTCCGCCCGGGCCAGCTCGGTGTACGGCGCCAGGTGACCGCCGATGATCTCCGCGGCCCGCGCCAGCACCGCCGCCCGTTCCCCGGTCGCCGTACGCGACCACGACCCGAAGGCCTCGCGGGCCGCGGCACAGGCCGCGCGCACCTGATCACGCGAGGCCTCCGGAGCCCACCCGACACTCTCCTCCGTCGCCGGGTCGACGACCTCGTAGTGGCCGCCCTCGGGCTCCACCCAGGCCCCGCCGACGAACAGCCGCTGTCCCCCGGTCACCTGGTCGCCACCGTCCGGGTGTCCCGCCCCGACCGCAGGACCTTCCCCGGTACGGCCCCGGTCACCACGTCGTCCCGGATCGCCTCGGCCCCGTTGACCCACACGGCGCGGATCCCGATGGCCTGGGAGTCGAGCCGCGGGCTGTCACCCGGCAGGTCGTGCACCAGGGTGGCCGTACCCGCGGCGATCCGTTCCGGGTCGAAGAGGACCAGGTCCGCATGGAAGCCCTCCCGGATCCGGCCCCGCTCCCGGAGTCCGAACAACTGCGCCGGATCGTCCGTCAGCATCTTCACGGCCTGCTCCAGCCCCACCAGCTTCCGCCCGCGCAGACAGTCCCCGAGGAAGCGGGTCGTGTACGGGGCCCCGCACATCCGGTCCAGATGCGCCCCGGCGTCCGATCCGCCGAGGAGGACGTCCTCGTGCCGCCAGGTCTCGGCACGCAGCGCCCAGGACGCCGGGTCGTTGTCGGTCGGCATGGGCCACAGGACCGTACGCAGCTCGTCGGCGGCGCAGATCTCCACCAGGCACTCGAACGGTTCCTGCCCGCGCTCCGCCGCGATCTCCCGCACCACCCGCCCGCTGAGCCCACGGTTCGCCTCGCTGTACGTGTCGCCGATGACGTACCGCCCGAAGTTCGTCAGCCGCCGGAAGACGCCGGCCTCCTTGGACACGGCGTGCGCCAGCAGCTCGGCGCGTACGTCCGGGTCGCGCAGCCGCGCGATGCGGTCCGGCACCGGCAGGCCGAGGACGGGCCCCCACCCGGGGATGAGGTTGAGGGCGCAGAAGGTGCCCAGGGACATGTTCATCGGGGTCAGGATCGGCATGGTCAGCGCCACGACCCGGCCGCCCGCCTTCCGGGCCTGCTCACTCGCGGACAACTGCCGGGGCACCCGCTCGGGGACGGACGCGTCGACGGTGAGGACGTTCCAGTTCAGGGGCCGTCCCGCCGTCGCGCTCATCTCCACCAGGAGATCGATCTCGGCGTCACTGAACTGGTCCAGGCAGCCCGCGACGATCGCCTCGATCTGGGTGCCCTCGTGCTCACCGACCGCCCGGGAGAGCGCCAGCAGCTCGGCGGGGAGCGCGTGCCGGGAGGCGACCGGTTTCCCGTCGCCGTCGGAGTGGGTGGACGACTGGGTGGTGGACAGACCCCACGCCCCGGCGTCCATGGCCTCGTGGAACAACCGCAGCATCACCGCGAGCTGCTCCTCGCTCGGCTGCCCCCCGACGGCCTCCGGCCCCATCGCGTACCGCCGCAGCGCGCAATGCCCCACCATGAAGCCCGCGTTGACCGCGATCCGTCCCTCCAGGGCGTCCAGATACTCCCCGAAGGAGTTCCAGCTCCAGGGCGCCCCCTCCTCCAGGGCGACCAGCGACATGCCCTCCACCTTGGACATCATCCGCCGCGTGTAGTCGGCATCGTCCGGGCGGTCCGGGTGGAGCGGCGCCAGGGTGAACCCGCAGTTCCCGGCGGCGACCGTGGTCACGCCGTGGTTGAGGGAGGGAGTGGCGTACGGGTCCCAGAACAGCTGGGCGTCGTAGTGCGTGTGCGGATCGACGAACCCGGGGGCGAGGACCAGGCCTTCCGCGTCCTCGGTGGTCCGGGCCTCCTCGGTGACGCCTCCGATGACGGCGATACGACCGTCCCGGACACCGACGTCGGCGACGTACGCGGGAGCGCCCGTACCGTCGACGACGGTCGCGCCTTTGATGACGTGATCGAGCATGGACCTTGCCTCCTCAAGTTCCGATGCGCAGGGCGCGTTCCCAGGTGTTCCCAAACGTTCCCAAACATTCCCAAAGGGGCGCGGGACCGTGTCGATATGCGGCTCCGCCGCGCCGATCACGCGCCCCGCCGCGATTACGCGCCCTGGCGGAACCGTGTGGTGCGGTGCACCGGATCCGTGTCGATCTTCGGAATCACGTGCTCCCCGACGAGCCGGATCGTCTGGAGCGTCTTCTCCTTCGGCACGCCGACCGGCAGCCCGAAGCTCAGCTGGTCGGCCCCGGCCTGTTCCCACCGCTTGCACTGGGTGAGCACCTCGTCCGGGTCCCCGCAGATCAGCAGCTCCTCGGCGATGAGGAGCTCGATGAGCTCCTCGTTGTACGCGGGCAGCGTCTCCGGCCACACCGGGAACCCCTCGGGACGGGGAAACGTGTCGTGGTACCGGAACACCAGCGACGGCAGATAGTGCAGCGCCCCGCTGACCGCGATCTCGATCGCCTCGGCGTGCGTCGGCGCGCAGATCGCCGTCGTCGTCACCATCACGTTGTCGTTGACGAAGTCCCCGACCGGCTCGGCGTCCACGATCGCGTTCTTGTACTTCTCCAGCACCCACTCCATGTCGGAGACCTTCTGCACGCTGAACCCGAGCACCCCGAGGCCCTTCCGCGCGGCCATCTCGTACGAGGGCGGCGACCCGGCGGCGTACCACATCGCGGGGTGGGACTTCCCGTACGGCTTGGGGAGCACCTTGCGGGGCGGGAGCTGCCAGTGCTTGCCCCGGAAGCCCTCGTACTCGTCCTGGAGCCACATCTTCGGGAACTCGGCGATGGTCTCTTCCCAGATCTCCTTGGTGTGGTTCATGTCGGTGATGCCGGGAAGGAAGCCGAGGATCTCGTGCGAGCCGGCGCCGCGTCCGCTGCCGAACTCGAAGCGGTTGCCGGTGAGATGGTCGAGCATGGCGACCTTCTCCGCGACCTTCACGGGATGGTTGACCTGGGCGAGGGGATTGAAGATCCCGGACCCGAGGTGAAT
The DNA here is from genome assembly GCF_029893585.1 of Streptomyces sp. LBL. Lineage (GTDB taxonomy): Bacteria > Actinomycetota > Actinomycetes > Streptomycetales > Streptomycetaceae > Streptomyces. The sequence goes on along the minus strand of NZ_JARXYX010000035.1, from coordinate 38,193 downwards.
GCGCTCGGTGGCGTGCGCCAGGTACCCGAGGAAGACGTCGTTCGCCGAGAGGTGCGAGTACTCCTCCAGGAAGTGGTGCTCGGAGGCCCAGGCGTACTTGAAGTTGGACCTGTCCGCCTGGATGACGTACTCGGTCTCCTCCATCAGCGCCTTGTGTTCGGCCAGCGGATCGGTCTCGGCGCGCTTGCCCACGTATCCCTGTACAAAGAGCCCGAATTCCACGGAGGTTCACCGTCCCCACGGTTATTTCTGACGGATCGTCAGATTCATGGCTTCGAACTGTTCCATCGGCCACCGGGAGCGTCAATACCTGACGAGCCGTCAGCTGATGCCGACACCCGCCAGCCACCCGCCGTCGATCACGAACGGCTGCCCGGTGATGTAGGAGGAGTCCTCGCAGCTGAGGAAGAGCGCGAGGCGGGCGACCTCTTCCGGCCTCCCGATCCGGCCGAGCGGCACGAGCTTGCGGTACAGCCCGTCCAGCGCTTCCCCTGCGCCACCACCCGGATTGCTCATCGCGGTGTCGACGGCCCCCGGGCACACGGCGTTGACCCGCACCCCCTGGCCCGCCAGCTCCAGCGCGGCCACCCGGGTGAGCCCGACGATGGCGTGCTTGGTGGCCGCGTACGCCCCCACGTACGCCATGCCGGTCATCCCGGTGTACGAGGCGGTGTTGACGATCGTGCCGCCCCCGGCCTCCGCGATCCGGGGCCCGGCGGTCTTGATGCCGAGGAACACTCCGACCTGGTTGACCTGCACGATCTGCATGAACTCGTCAAGAGGCGTGTCGACGAGAGTGTTGAAGCGCAGGATGCCGGCGTTGTTGACGAGCCCGTCGATGCGGCCGTACGCCGTGAGGACGGCGGCGACCGCCGACTCCCACTCGTCCTCCCGGCTCACGTCGAGGTGCACGTACAGCGCGCCGAGCTCCTTCGCGAGGTCCTGCCCCTGGTCGTCCAGCACATCGGCGACGACGACCTCGGCGCCCTCCTCCCGGAACAGCCGGGCCTCCTGCTCCCCCTGCCCGCGTGCCGCGCCGGTGACGAGCACGACACGTCCGTCCAGCTTGCCCATGTCACTCCTCGGTGAGAAGCGGGGCCACCTGGGCCCCGAACGCGGTGATCTGGTCCGTGAGTTCGGCCCGGCCGCGGCTGCGGAAGCGGACCTGGATCTGGTGGACTCCCATCGCGCGGTAGGCGCGCAGGGACTCGGCGAGCTCGTCGGGCGGCCCGCTGAGCGTGCGCCGGCCGACGTCCCAGGCCGGGGTGCCGACGTACAGCGGTTCGGCGATGGCACCGACGGTGAAGGGGCCCTGGCGGGAGTGCTCCGCGCGAATCTCCCTGATCCGTTCGATCTGCGCGGGCAGCCGCTCCCGCGGGTCCCCCTGCGGCAGCCAGCCGTCGCCCTTGAGCGCGGCCCGGCGCACGGCGGCGGGCGAGGAGCCGCCGACCCAGAGGGGGACGCGGGGCTGAGCGGGCCGGGGGCGCTGGCCGAGATCCTGGAAGTCGAAGAGCTTGCCGTGGTGTTCGGGGAACTCGTCGGGCCCCAGGGCGGCACGCAGGGCGTCGATCGACTCGTCGAGGACGGCCCCGCGCTGCCGGAAGTCGACCCCGAGCGCCTCGAACTCCTCCACCACATGCCCGGCGCCGACCCCCAGGACCAGCCGTCCGCCGCTCAGCTGGTCGAGGGTGGCGTACTGCTTGGCGGTGACGAGCGGGTGCCGCAGGCCGACGACGGCGACATGGCTGAGCAGCCGCACCCGTTCGGTGGCGGCGGCCAGGAAGGCGAGGGTGGCCACCGGGTCGTACCAGACCGTGCTCATCGCGGGCGCGAGCCGGCGCGGGACGGCGACGTGGTCGCAGCAGGCGACGTAGGAGAACCCGGCCCGGTCGGCGGTCCGCGCGATCTCGACGAGGTCGGACGGGCCGGCGGACGCCTCCCAGGGTTCGGCGTAGATCGTGCTCTGGGACTGGACGGGGAGCTGGATGCCGTACTGGATCACCTCGGGCCGTCCCCCGGTCCGTCCCTCGGTCCGTATCACCGCGAACCGTCCCACAGTCCGTCCGGGGTGAGTCCGAGCAGGTCGATGGCGTTCCGGCGGACGATCCGTTCCACCACGTCCGCCTCCAGGTGCCCCATCTGGGCCTCGCCGACCTCGCGGGACTTGGGCCAGGTGGAGTCGGAGTGGGGGTAGTCGGTCTCGTACAGGACGTTCCCGACGCCGATGGAGTCGAGGTTCCTCAGCCCGAAGGCATCGTCGAAGAAGCAGCCGTAGACGTGCTCGGCGAAGAGTTCGGACGGCGGCCGGTGGACCTTGTCGGCGACGCCGCCCCAACCGCGGTTCTCCTCCCAGACGATGTCGGCGCGCTCCAGGATGTAGGGGATCCAGCCGATCTGGCCCTCCGCGTACATGACCTTGAGGTTCGGGAAGCGTTCGAACTTGCCGCTCATCAACCAGTCGACCATCGAGAAGCAGCAGTTGGCGAAGGTGATGGTGGAGCCGACCGCGGGCGGGGCGTCGTCGGAGGTGGAGGGCATCCGGCTGCTGGAGCCGATGTGCATGGCGACCACCGTGCCGGTCTCGTCGCAGGCGGCGAGGAACGGGTCCCAGTCGTCGGTGTGGACGGAAGGCAGGCCCAGGTGCGGAGGTATCTCGGAGAAGGCGACCGCCCGGACCCCGCGGGCCGCGTTGCGCCGGACCTCCTGCGCGGCGAGTTCCGCGTCCCAGAGGGGGATGAGGGTGAGCGGGATGAGCCGGCCGTGGGCCTCGGGGCCGCACCACTCCTCCACCGTCCAGTCGTTGTAGGCCTGGATGCACAGCAGCCCGAGTTCGTGGTCCGCGGCCTCGGTGAAGGTCTGGCCGCAGAAGCGCGGGAAGGTCGGGAAGCAGAGGGCGGACTGGACGTGGTTGACGTCCATGTCGGCGAGGCGGGCGGGGACGTCGTACGAACCGGGCCGCATCTGCTCGTACGTGATGACCTCCAGCTTGATCTCGTCCCTGCTGTAGCCGACGGCGGTGTCGAGGCGGGTCAGGGGCCGGTTCAGGTCCTCGTAGACCCACCAGTCGCCGAGGGGACCGTCGTCCGTGCCCGGGGTGCCCATGACGGGCTTGAAGCGGCCGCCGAGGAAGGTCATCTCCCGCAGGGGCGCGCGCACGATCCGGGGGCCGGTGTCCCGGTACTTCTTCGGGAGCCGGTCCTGCCAGACGGTGGCGGGCTCCACGGTGTGGTCGTCGACGGAGATGATCAGGGGGAGGGGGGTGGGGGGTTGGGTTGAGGGATGGGTGGGGGCTGAGGTTTCGGTGAGGGTGGGGGTCTCGGTGGGGGTGGAGGTTTCGGTGGGGGTGCGGGCGGGGGTTTGGGTGTGCGCGCCGTCTTTGGTCTCCATGGCGCTGACGGTAGCGCCGATCTGACGATCCGTCAGCTGTGTACGTGGGGGTCGGTTGTGGGAGCGCTTGTGGTGATTCCTGGGCGGGTGTGTGCGAAGAGGGGGTGAGGGCCTTGTGATATCCCGTGAGCCGACCAGTGATCGCGCTCTCCACAGCTGACGCATCTGCCGTGAACAAGGCAAACTGGCGGGGTTGTAAACAGGCCCTAGGGGGACGACGGCGATGGACGGTGGACCGCGAGTGCCGGAGGTACCGGAGGCGCCGGAGGTACCGCGCGTACCGGAGCAGCGGCGTCCCGCCTCCGTGGTGGAGGCGGAGGCGAAGACCGAGGCGGAGGCGGTGACGGAAGCTGAGGCGGTGGCTCAGGGAGCCGAAGCTGTGACGCACGCCGAGGCGGTAGCGGAAGCTGTGACGGAGACCGAAGGTGTGGCGGAGGCCGAGGCGGTAGCGGAAGTAGAAGCTGTGGCTGAGGCCGAGACGGCGACGCAGCGGGTGCTGCTGCGTTTCAGCGTGCTCGGCCCGGTGCGCGCCTGGCGTGGCGAGGAGCCACTGAGCACCGGCTCCCCCCAGCAACGCGCCCTGCTGGCCGCCCTGCTGCTGCGCGAGGGCCGCACCGCGACCGCCGCCGAACTGATCGACGCACTGTGGGGCGAGGAGTCGCCCTTGCAGGCCCTGGCGGCGCTACGGACGTACGCCTCCCGTCTCCGCAAGGTGCTGGGCCCCGGGGTCCTGGTGAGCGAGTCCGGCGGATACGCCGTGCGTGGGCTGCCCGAGGGCGCCCTGGATCTGACCGTCGCCCAGGACCTGGCGACCGAGGCGGAGAAGGCGAAGAACGCCGGGGACCTGTGCCGGGCCCGTGACGTGCTGGACCGCGCGCTCGCCCAGTGGGACGGGGAGGTGCTGGCGGGGGTGCCGGGCCCGTACGCGGAGACGCAGCGGGTCCGGCTGGAGGAGTGGCGGCTGCAACTCCTCGAAACCCGCCTGGACATGGACCTGGAGCAGGGCTGCCACGCGGAGGCGGTGTCCGAGCTGACCGCCCTGACGGCCGCACACCCCTTGCGCGAACGGCTGCGTGAGCTCCTGATGCTTGCCCTGTACCGCAGCGGCCGGCAGGCGGAGGCCCTGGCGGTGTACGCCGACACGCGTCGGCTGCTGGCCGACGAACTCGGTGTGGACCCGCGCCCCGGCCTGCGCGAACTCCAGCAGCGCATCCTCCAGGCGGACCCGGGCCTCGCGGAACCCTCGGGCCCGAAGGCGGAGCCCGCTGCGGTACCGGTCCGTCCCGCCCAACTTCCGGCGACCGTACCCGACTTCACCGGACGATCCGCCTTCGTCACGGAACTCGGCGAGGTGCTGGAGTCCGCGGAGGGCCGGGTGATGGCGGTCTCGGCCCTGGCCGGCATCGGAGGCGTCGGCAAGACGACACTGGCGGTACACGTCGCCCACCAGGCACGGAGCGCCTTCCCCGACGGCCAGTTGTACGTCGACCTCCAGGGCGCGGGATCGAGAGCGGCGGAACCGGAGACGGTCCTCGGCTCCTTCCTGCGCGCCCTGGGCACGTCCGACTCCGCCATCCCCGACTCCCTGGAGGAACGGGCGGCGCTGTACCGCTCGGTCATGGACGGCCGCCGGGTACTGGTCCTGCTGGACAACGCACGGGACGCGGCCCAGGTACGCCCGTTGCTGCCCGGCACGGGAGGCTGTGCGGCCCTCATCACCTCCCGCGTCCGCCTGGTCGACCTGGCCGGCGCCCACCTCGTCGACCTGGACGTGATGTCCCCCGACGAGGCGCTGTCCCTCTTCACGAAGATCGTGGGCGAGGAACGGGTGGCGTCGGAGCGGAAGGCCGCCCTGGACGTCGTCGCGGCCTGCGGTTTCCTCCCTCTCGCGATCCGGATCGCGGCGTCCCGCCTGGCCGCCCGCCGGACCTGGACGGTCTCGGTCCTGGCGGCGAAGCTGGCCGACGAACGCCGCCGCCTGGACGAACTCCAGGCCGGCGACCTGGCGGTGAAAGCGACGTTCGAGCTGGGGTACGGCGCGCTGGAGCCGGCGCAGGCCCGCGCCTTCCGGCTGCTGGGCCTGGCCGACGGTCCGGACATCTCGCTCGCCGCAGCCGCGGCGGTCCTGGACCTCCCGCCCAAGGACACGGAGGATCTCCTCGAATCCCTCGTCGACACCTCACTGCTGGAATCGGCGGCTCCCGGCCGCTACCGGTACCACGACCTGGTGCGGCTCTACGCGCGTGCATGCGCGGAGAGGGACGAACGGCCGCCCAGCGAGCCGGAGGCGGCGATGTCGCGGTTGCTGGACTTCTATCTGGCTACGGCGGCCGGGGTCTACGCCCTGGAGCGCCCCGGCGAACGGGTACTCGACCACTTCGAGGACACCTCGTACAAGGGTCTCGCCTTCACCACCCAACAAGCCGCTCTCGACTGGTTGTTCGCCGAGGCCGGCAGCCTCCTGTCCTGCGCCCGGCAGTCGGCCACCGTCGGCATGACACGACGTGCTGCGGACCTGCTCATGGCTGCCGTGGATCTCGGCGAGTCCGGCGCGAACTCCTACCAGTTCACGCAGGCGGCCACGGCCGTCAGCGAGTCGGCCCGGTCCGCGGGCGACGCTCTCGCGGAGGCCCGGGCGCGGACCATGCTGACCCATGTCCACAGCCTCTCCGGCCGTTTCGCCGAGTCGGAGTCCGAGGCGCGCCGGGCGCTCGAGCTGGGGATCGCCACGGGAGACCCCGTGTCGTCGAGCCAGGCACCGAACCAGCGGGGCATCATCGCGCTCTACGAGAACCGGCACGGCGACGCCGAAGACCATCTGACCTGGGCCCTGAAGGCGTTCCGCGCGGACAGCAACAGGCCCGGCGAGGCAGCCGCGCTCTGCAATCTGTCCCGTGTACACCTCGCGACAGGGCGGACCGCAAGCGCCGTCGAACTGGCCCAACAGGGAATCGCGCTCTACGAAGCGGCGGACACCGGCCTGGCCCTGCGGCTCGCGAACGGCAAGTACGCGCTCGGCCTGGCTCTTACGGGAGCCGGCCACGTCGATCGCGCACGAACCGTGCTCACCGAGGCCCTGGACACGTTCCGCGAGAACCGCCAGCAGTTCTGGCACGGCATGACGCTCTTTCGGCTGGCCGAGGTTCATCTGGTCGACCGCCGGGCAGCACAGGCCGCCGAGCTGGCGGAGCAGGCGCTCGCCGTACTCCACGGCATCGGCGGCGAGTGGCGCAGGGCCAACATCCTGACGGTCCTCGGCCGGGGGCTCGCCGCGATCGGGCAGACCGGACGAGCCCAGGTGTGCTGGACCGACGCCCTCGCCGTCTTCGAGACGCTGGGGTCCCCCGAGGCGAACGACGTCCGGTCGCTGTTGCGCCCCGCCGCGGTCGTCTGAGGCCCGCGCCGTCGTTCATCAATCGTTTATCGCCGCACGGCACTCTCATAGGTACCGATTCGTCGCGTCGGGGGGCAGGCGACTCGGGCTCGGCCGCACCGATTAAGGTGATCGGCCTTGCGATGCCCGTTCGGCGCCCACGGGGGAGCTGCCGAACGGGCTCATCCACCGCGTACGCATATCAACCAGGAGTTGTTCGCCATGGCCGACACCAGTGACACCCTGAAGCCGACCGACGCCCACGCATCCAGCGAGCCCCTCAAGCCGACCGACGCCCACGCATCCGGCGAGGAGCTCCACACCCTCGACGCCCACGCGTCCAGTGAGCCCCTCAAGCCGGCCGACGCCCACGCGTCCAGCGAGCCGGCGAATGCCGACGCAGCCGGCGCATCCGGCAAGAAGATCACCACCGGCGACGCTCACGCATCCAGCGAGCCGTCGAAGTAGCAGACCACCCTGGACGGGGAAGCGCGGCCGCGGTGGCGCGGAGGGGGAGCCACCGCGGCCGACGCGTGTTTCCTTGCTTCCCGCACGGCTCGCCGCGGGCCACTGAACAAGCCCGGCACACGCCCACCCGGCCGACGCGGAACCCCACCCCCCTTCAACTCCCCCGCAACTCCCCCTTCTGCACCTTCCCGCTCGCGTTCCGAGGCAGGTTGCCCAAGAACTCCACCGACCTCGGCACCTTGTAGTTCGCCATCTCACGGCGGGCCCAGGCGATCAGGTCGTCCCCCGTCACCACCGACCCCGGCCGCCGGACCACGTACGCCCTGCCGACCTCGCCCAGGCGGGCGTCCGGGACGCCGATGACGGCTACGTCGGCCACGTCCGGGTGGAGGCCCAGGAGTTGCTCTATCTCCGCCGGGTACGCGTTGAAGCCGCCGACGATGAACATGTCCTTGATCCGGTCGGTGATGCGCAGGTTGCCCGCCCCGTCAAGCACCCCGACATCACCCGTCCGCAGCCAGCCGTCCTCTCCCCGTACCTCCGCGGTTGCCGCCTCGTCCTCGTAGTAGCCCCGCATCACGTTGAACCCGCGGACCAGGACCTCGCCGGGTACGCCGGCCTCGGCCGGCCTCCCCTCGGCGTCCTCCACCCGCACCTCCGTGCCGGGTATCGCCCGCCCCGATGTCGACGCGATCACCGACGGGTCGTCGCCGTGGCGGCACATCGTCACGATGCCGCTCGCCTCCGAGAGGCCGTACGCCGTCAGGACGGTTTCCACGCCCAACTCCCCGCGCAGGCGCTCCACCAACCGCAACGGCACCACCGCCGCGCCCGTGACCACCAGCCGCAGCGCCGAGAGGTCGTACGCGTCCCGCGAGGCGTGGTCCAGCAGCGACTGGTGCAGGGTCGGCGGACCCGGCAGGACCGACACCCGTTCCGCCGCGATGTTCGCCAACACCGTGTCCACGCTGAACACCGGCTGCGGAATCATCGTCGCGCCCCGCATCAGGCACGCGATCACCCCGGCCTTGTACCCGAAGGTGTGGAAGAAGGGGTTCACGATCAGGTAGCGGTCGCCCTGCCGCAGTCCCGCCAAGTCGCTCCAGATCCCGTACGCCCGCAGGGTCTGGGCGTGGGTGATCACCGCACCCTTGGGGCGTCCCGTCGTACCGGAGGTGTAGACGATGTCCGACGCCCAGGATCCCTCCACCGCCGACGAGCGTTCCCGCACCTCCCTTTCGCCCACTCCGTCCCCGCTCGCCAGGAATTCCTTCCAGGTACGGAAGTCCGCCGGGGCGTCGTCCGCCAGCACCACCACGTCCCGCAGTTCCGGGAGCTCCGGCCCGTCCGCGACCGCCCTGCGCAGTGACGCCAGATACGACGTTCCCAGGAAGGTCCCCGTCACGAACAGCAGCCGCGCCCCGCTGCGCCGCAGCACGTCCGCCGCCTCCGCTCCCTTGAAACGCGTGTTCAGCGGAACCAGCACCGCACCCGCCGACACCGCACCCAGCGCGGAGACGATCCAGTCGAGGGTGTTCGGGGCCCAGATCGCGACCCGGTCGCCGGGAGACACGCCGCCCGCCATACAGGCCGCCGTGGCACGCTCGACGCGGGCGCCCAGTTCGGCGTACGAGATCCGGGTACGTCCTTCCACCACCGCCTCGACGTCCGCGTACCGCTCGGCCGCGAATCGGACGAGCCTCGGAACGCTGCCCCACTCCAGGTCTCCGCGCACAACAGCCTCCCGACCGATGAGCTGACTATCCGTCAGATTAGCTGTAACCTGACGCACTGTCAGCCGCCCAGGCCCAGGCCCAAGCCCAAGCCCCAGTCGCCAACTCGCTGACGCAGCGTCAACTACAAAGCACCGCCAGGGGGAGGTATACCCAGCATGGCCGGACTCAAGGACGCCACCGCGATCGTCGGCATCGGTCAGACGGCCTTCGCCAAACGGCTCGAGGAGGGGGAGAAGGCCCTTGCCTGCCGGGCCGTTCTCGCCGCGCTCGACGACGCCGGAATCGCTCCCGGCGAGGTCGACGCGCTCGCCTCGTACACGATGGAGGAGACCGACGAGGTGGAGCTGGCGAAGACCGTCGGGTTCGGTGACCTCACCTTCTTCGGCCGCGTCCCCTACGGAGGCGGTGGGTCCTGCGCCACCGTCGCCCACCTCGCGGCCGCGATCGCCGCCGGGCAGGCCACCGTCGGCGTCGCCTGGCGGTCACGCAAACGCGGCTCCGGACCCCGGCCCTGGACCAACACCGCCGTCCAACTGCCCACTCCGGCCCAGTGGACGCGCCCCTTCGGCCTGCTCCGGCCCGTCGACGAGATCGCCCTGCTCGCCCGCCGCTACCTGCACGAGTACGGCGCCACCCGCGACCACCTCTTCAACGTCGCCCTCGCCTGCCGCAACCGGGCCAACCAGAATCCCGCCGCGATGATGTACGACCGTCCCCTCACCCGCGAGATGTACATGACCGCCCGCTGGATCAGCGAGCCCCTCTGCCTCTTCGACAACTGCCTGGAGACGGATGGGGCGTTGGCCTGCGTGGTCGTCAGCGCCGAGCGGGCGCGGGACTGCCGGCGCAGACCCGTGTACGTCCACTCCGCCGCCCAGGGACTGCCCGCCCAGCATCACGGCATGGTCAACTACTGGAACGACGACCCCCTCACCGGCCCCGCCTGGAGCGCCGCCCGACACCTGTGGAAACACGCTGACTTCACCCCGCAGGACGTCGACGTCGCCCAGATCTACGACGCGTTCACCCCCCTGGTGCCGCTCTCCCTGGAGGGCTACGGCTTCTGCGGCAGAGGGGAAGGCGGGGCGTTCACCGAGGGCGGCGCCCTCGAGATCGGCGGGCGGCTGCCCCTGAACACCGGGGGCGGCGGGCTGAGCGAGGCGTACGTCCATGGCTTCAACCTCATCAACGAGGGCGTGAAGCAGTTGCGGGGGACGAGCACGGCCCAGGTGCCGGGCGCCTCGACCTGCCTCGTCACCGCCGGGGAGGGCGTCCCCACCTCCGCCCTTCTGCTGAAGACCTGAGGAGTTGAGATGCTCGAGCCCCTCGTCGACGCCGACGGCGCCCCCTTCTGGGCGTACGCCGCGCAGGGTGAACTCCGCGTCCAGACCTGCGCCGACTGCGGCGAACCCCGCTTCCCGCCCCGGCCCTGCTGCCCGCGCTGCCAGTCGTTCGCGAACGACTGGCGCCCGGTGTCCGGGCAGGGGCGTATCTGGTCCTACGTCGTCCCCCACCCGCCCCTCCTGCCCGACTACGCGGAGCAGGCGCCCTACAACGTCATCCTCGTGGAGCTGACCGACGCCCCCGGCATCCGGCTGGTCGGAAACCTGGTCACCGAGGCCGGGGCGCCTCTCGGCTCCTTCGACCCGGACCGCGTCCGGATCGGCGCCAAGGTGCAGTTCGTCTTCGACCACGCAACCGGGCTTCCCCAGTGGGTCCTGGAGCGGACATGAGCGTTCAGGTCAGCCGGATCAGCCCCGACAAGGACACCGGCGTCGCCGTCGTCACCCTCGACCGGCCCGAGCGGCTCAACGCGATCGACCTCGCAATGGTCGGCGAACTGCAGAACGCCTGGCGTCAGTTGCGGTTCGACGACTCCGTACGGGCGATCGTGATCAGCGGCAGCGGGGAGCGGGCCTTCTGCACCGGGATCGACCGGGACGCGGTCGTGCCACAGCCGGACTCCCCCTACATGGCGGACGACCCGCTGCTGCGGATCGGGCCGAAGTCCAACGATCTGTGGAAGCCGGTCGTCGCCGCCGTGCGGGGGGCGGCCTGCGGCGGGGCCTTCTATCTGCTCGGCGAGAGCGACTTCCTCGTCGCGGACACGACGGCCACCTTCTTCGACCCGCACACCACCTACGGCATGGTCAGCGCGTACGAGGCCATCCTCATGGCGCAGATGATGCCGCACGGAGAGGCGGCACGGACGGCGCTCATGGGGACGGCCGAGCGGATGTCCGCGCGACGGGCGTACGACATCGGGCTCGTCACCGAACTCACCGAGCCGGGCGAAGCCTTGACGGCCGCAACCACCGCCGCCGCCGTCATCGCGGGTTACCCGACCGAGGCCACCCAGGGCACCGTGCGTGCCCTGTGGGCCGCCAAGGAGGCTTCCCTGACCCAGGGGTTCGCGCAGGCGCCGCATCTTGTCGCGCTCGGGAACCTCCCGGGTGAGCGACAGGCGGAGCTGTTCCGGGCGCGGCAACGCGAGTTCGGGTTGCGTTAGCGATTCACGCGCCGGCGCGCGGTGAAGGCCTGGTGATCGGCCCCGACCTCGGACCCCGTACTTCAACCCCCGAACCGCAGACCCCGGACCTCGAACCCCGGACCTCAGTCCCGGACCTCGGCCTCCGGCTCCGCCGCGCAGTGGTCGACCGACGTCAGGAAGCGCTCCCCGAGCTTCACCCGGGTGGTCGCCTTGCCCTGCGCGGGCACCGTGACCGTACTGGAGGAGTTCTTGAGGAGCTGGGTGCCCTCGGCGTCGTAGAAGGTGACCCGGGCCTGGAACTCGGCCTCGCGGTTGTTCGGGTTCGTGATCTCGACCGTGGCGTAGGGCCGTGTGTCGGTCGCACAACTGATCAGCCTGGCCGTCCCGTCCTTCAGCGGCTTGCTGCTGCCGGTGCCGGACGCGGTCGGCGTGGACCGGTACGTGGGACGGCGTTGATACGAACTCCCGCCGCTGCTCCCGCTGTTGCCGCCACTCCCACTGCCGTAGCTGTCTTCGGACGAGCCGCTGTACGAATCGTCATCCGAACCGGATCCATAGGAGCCCCCACCGGACGACGACGAGGACGACGACGAACTGTCGTGGTCCTGGCTGGAGCTGCTGCAACCGCCCCCGCCGCCACTGTCACTGCCACTTCGGTGACCGTGACGCCCCGTCGAGAAGCCGGTCAGTGCGAGTACGACCAAGGCCAGTACCGCCGTGAACTTGAGTGTGCGCCCCCGTGCATGCATACGATCACTCTAGGGCCTGTCCGGACGCACGGGTCAGGGCGTCCGAAACTCAGGCGGTCCGAACCTCGGACAGCCCCAACCCGACCTCAGACGGTCCGGGCCGTCCCCGTTCCCTTCTCCGCGTCCAGCGCGTACACGCAGCGGTCCTTGCTGCACGCGTACACCACCCCGTCCTTCACGACGGGGGAGCCGGTGATCTCGCCGCCGGTGGCGAGTTTCCAGCGCAGGCGGCCGTCGTCGGCTTTCAGGGTGTACAGCAGGTGGTCGGTGGAGCCGAAGTGGATGCGTCCCTCCGCCACCGCGGGGGCGCCGACGATGTCGCCGCCCGCCTGGAAGCGCCACTTCGGGGTGCCGGTGACGGCGTCCAGGGTGTAGAGGCCCTTGCCGCTGCCCACGTGCACGTGCCCGGCGGCCACCAGGACCGAGTCGACGGACGAGCGGCCCTCGGTGGCGATGCGCCAGCGGTCCCGGCCGTCGGTGGCGTCGAGGGCGTAGACCGTGCCGAGGTAGTCGGCGAGGTAGATGCCGCCGCCGGTCACGGCCGGGCCCGGGACGAAGGTCGGCGGGCACAGGAAGACCGCCGGCGCCTCGAAGTGCCAGCGGACGTGGCCGCCGGCCGCGTCGAGCGCCATCACGCGCGTCCCCGCGGACACGTAGACGAAGCCGTCGTGGGCCGGTGCCACCCGCACCGGCACGCCGCCACAGGAGGCCGCGTCGCCGATCGGATACGACCAGCGCTCGTCACCCGTCCGGGCGTCCAGGGCGCGCAGCCGGGCGTCCTGCCAGAGGTACACCGTGCCCTCGTGCAGGGTCGGTCCCGCCTCCGCGGACTCGAAGTCGGTCTGGCAGCCGGTGGTCTCCCACAGCTTCTGCCCGGTCGAGGCCTCCCAGGCCTGGACGCCGCCACCGCGGGTGCCGGTGATCACGGTGCCCCGGTCGGCCTTCAGGGTGTACACCCAGGCGTCCGTGGACAGCCGCCACAGGTCGCCGCCCTCGCGGGCGTCGAGGGCGAACAGGGTGGGTCCGTCGGAGGCGTGGATACGGCCGTCGGCGACCGCCATCGACCAGGCCACGTCCCGCGTCTTGAAACGACGCCGGCCGGTGGCCACATCGAGGGCGTGCACCTCGAAGGAGGTGACGTACACCAGGTCGCCGGCGACCGAGGGGGTGCCCCAGACATCGTTCGACATGCGAAAACGCCAGGGCCGCCAGCCGCTCGCGCTCTCCGCGGGCACGGGCGACGGGGACGGTACGGCAGGGCCTACGGCAGCGTCTGTGCCGTTGACGCCAGGGCGGGGCTTGGTCCAGGAGGCGACCAGGCCGGCCTCCGGCGGGGGCGCCTTCACGGCGGCGGCGCGGGCGTCGGCGACGCGCGGGCCGGGCCCGATCGGCACCTCGGCGCCCGCGAGGCGTACCGGGCCGGTGTCGGGGCCGCCGACGGACACGGGCGGCGCGGACAGCGGGGACGGCACCAGGCCAGGGCCGGGTGCCGGGACGACGGGGTCGTGGGACGGCGGGGGCGGCAGCGGGACGGGACGGCCGCCCCCGTTGCGGCCGCCCGCCTGCGCGGACTGCACCACCGTACGGCCGCCGCGGCGGGTCTCGATCAGGCTCACCGCCCGCTCGGGCAGCCACGCCGACGCCGTACCGCTGTCGTCGGAGCCGGAGCCGTAGAGGTGGGGGGCGAGCTGGGCCTGGAGGTCGGCCGGGTTGGGGCGGGCCGTGGCGTCCATCTGCATGCAGGACTCGATGAGCGGGCGCAGCTCGTCGGGGAGGCCTTCGAGGTCGGGGCCCTCGCGGAGCAGCATGAAGACCGTCTCGACCGGGTTGGCGCCGTGGAAGGGCGGGTGTCCGGTGGCGGCGAAGACCAGCATGGAGCCGAGCGAGAACACGTCGCTCGCGCCGGTGACGCTGCGAGAGTCCTTGGCCTGCTCCGGAGACATGTAGGCGGGCGTACCGACGGCGACGTTCGTCATCGTCAGACGTGTGTTCGAGACCCCGGAGGCGATACCGAAGTCGATCACCCGGGGCCCGTCCTCGACCACCAGCACGTTGGACGGCTTCAAGTCCCTGTGCACCAGCCCGGCGCCGTGGATCGACTGCAGCGCCTCGGCGACACCCGCTGCGAACCAGCGCACCGCCTGGGCGGGCATCGGCCCGCACTCGTTCACTATCTCCTCGAGCGAGGGCGCGGGCACGTACGCGGTGGCCAGCCACGGCACGGCCGCCCGGGGATCGGCGTCGACCACGGCCGCCGTGTAGAAGCCGGAGACCGCGCGGGCCGCCTCCACCTCCCGGGTGAAGCGGACGCGGAAGAGCTGGTCCTCGGCGAGTTCCGTCCGGACCGTCTTGATCGCCACGCGCCGACCGGACGCCGAGCGCGCGAGATAGACCAGCCCCATGCCGCCGGCGCCCAGCCGTCCCAGCACCTCGAACGGCCCGATCCGCCGCGGATCGTGCTGCGTCAGCTGATCCACCACTTGCCTGCCACCTCCCCGTACGAGCCGCGCCACCTGGATATGTACGCGACCCCGTGCAGCGTCTCACCACCGCACCGCCATGGCGGCACGCACCCCGATTCTTCCTGGCCGGGGCGCTGCTGGCGAACCCGAGGACAAAATGGGGTGTCTCACATCAATACAGGATTGCTCATCGGCCGACCATCACTCAGCCATCACCCATCCCACGCCCACCCATCGCTCTGTCACCTCTCGGTCCCGCCCAGTCACCACTCAGTCCCGCCAGTCACCGCTCAGTCCGGCTCCGTCACCACTCGGTCCCGCCCAGTCCGGCCCAGTCACCGCTCCAGGATCGCGAAGGACGCCCCCTGATCGTCCGTGACGACGGCCGCCTTTCCGTACGACGCCTCGAAGGGAGGCACCTGGACCCGTCCGCCGAGCCGGTTCACCGTACCGAGAACGGCCTCGCAGTCCTCCACTGCGAAGTGGACGAGGAAGTGCGGCGGCATCTCGGCCGGGAAGACGTCGGAGACGAGCGCGCGCCCGAAGTCGGGGCGCGCTTCCGGTCCGAAGAGGGCGTCATGGAAGAGGCCGCCGTAGAAGGTGTTGGCGGTCTCGGTGTCCCGGGCGTACAGCTCCGCCCAGGCGAAGGTTCCCGGCTCGTGCCGTCTGCCGAAGCCGGCGTGGGTGCCCGGCTGCCAGAGGCCGAAGACGGCGCCCTCGGCGTCGGTGACCAGCGCGGTCGCGCCCAGCTCGCCGACCGGCACGGGCGCGGTGATGACCTGGCCGCCGGCCGCCCAGACCCGGTCGGCGAGGCCCTCGACGTCCGGGGTGGCGAAGTACACCGTCCAGACGGTGGGCAGCCGGCCGTCCGGCTTGCGGGCGAGCGCGGCGACGGGTGCCCCCTCGCGACGGGCCCACACGGAGCCGCCGTACGCCGCCTGTGGGTCGTCGAAGGTCCACCCGAAGAGCTCACCGTAGAACCGCTTGCCCGCCTCGACGTCCGGAAGCTGCGCGTCCACCCAGCAGGGGACGCCCTCTCCGTAGACGTCCTCTCCGTACCCCGATGCCCTGTTTTCGGCCATGTCGCCAACGTAACCGTGTCGCCCACACCCCGCAGACCAGGCACACCAGCCTCTGAACCCCCGCGCACCCCATTTGCAGTCGGCTGAATCGCGCTCCCATCACCCCTCGGTAAGCTGACGTCATGACAGGACAAGTGCGTACCGTCGACGGCCGCGTGGCCGGCCGGCGTGGGCAGGCGACCCGGCAGAAGCTGCTCGACTGCCTCAGCGAGATGCTCAGCTCCTCCCCTTACCGGGACGTCAAAGTCATCGATGTCGCCCGGAAGGCGGGGACTTCACCCGCGACCTTCTACCAGTACTTCCCGGACGTCGAGGGCGCCGTCCTGGAGATCGCCGAGCAAATGGCCGCGGAGGGCGCCGGATTGACCGAGCTCCTCGCCGGCCGCTCCTGGGTCGGCAAGGCCGGCTGGCAGACCGCCCAGGAACTTGTCGACGGGTTCCTGGAGTTCTGGCGCAGGCACGATGCCATCCTCCGGGTCGTCGATCTCGGGGCCGCCGAGGGCGACAAACGGTTCTACAAGCTCCGTATGAAAATTCTGAACTCGGTGAACAACTCCCTCGTGGACGCGGTCACCGAGTTGCAGTCCAAGGGAAAGGTCGACAAGGACGTGAACCCGGCCGCCATCGCCGGTTCGATCGTCGCGATGCTCGCGGCCGTCGCCTCGCACCAGAAGGGCTTCCAGACCTGGGGTGTGAAGCAGGCCGAACTCAAGCCGAACCTTGCGCTGTTGGTGCACCTCGGTGTGACCGGGAAGAAGCCGACGAAGTAACCCACATCCTTTATACGGTCCCCAAGTCCTGTCTGGCGGGCGGTAGTTCACTCGGGTCAAGTTCACTCGGGTGGACTACCGCCCGCGGCGTTCTCCGAAGCGTTTTTCACCCCGGGGCGGGGCGCCGGGCTGCCAGGCGGGCGGGCTTCCTGCCCCCGCAGCCTGTCTGTCTGCCTGCCTGCCTGCCTGCCTGCCTGCCTGGTCCGGCGTGCTCACCGTCAGGGAGCGCACCCGGGTGGCCCACCGCCCGGCCAGTCGGGCGCGGTCGGGCGCGTTCCTGCTGGTGCAGCGGCCGGCCAAGCTTCAGCCGTCGGTGCTCAGGGCCAGAGCAACCCCTTGCCCCAGCTCTCGCTCCCCTCCCCCCGCCGGTACATCAGCCGTACATGCCGCCGCCGCTCGTCCCCCTGGAAGAACTCCACCTCCTCCGGGCGCAGGCGGTACAGCGTCCAGGTCGGCACCGGAGCCTCCGGCTCGTGCTGAGCCCGTTCCCACGCGGCCTGCGAGGTCTGCGCCAGCTCGTCGAGGGACGTGAGGTCCTCGCTCTGCCGACCGGTGAGGGCGGCCGCCAGTAATCCGGTGGAGCGGGCCCGCAGATCCGCCCGGCCCTCCTCGGACGGGGCGGCGGTGACCGGGCCCCGGACCCGTACCTGGCGGCCCAGGACGGGCCAGTAGAAGCTGAGGGCGGCGTACGGGCGGGCCGCCAGGTGCCCGCCCTTGCGGCTGGTCGCGTGGGTCGCGAAGGACCAGCCGTCCACGTCGGCGCCGTGCAGCATGACGATCCGTACGTCCGGCCGGCCCTCCTCGTCGGCCGTGGCGAGGGACATGGTGTGCGGCTCGCCCTGTCCCGCCGCGACGGCCTGGGCGAACCAGGCAGTGAAGAGGGGGACGGGGTCGTCCGGAGCGGTGTCCGGGTCGAAGGACGGCAGCGTGGTCACCTCCGGGTCCCACACCCGCAGTGACCTCAGCAGCTCATGAAGATCCGTTCCCATGCCCCGATTGTCACGTGTCGAGCGGCTCGGACCCTACCGACCGGCCCTACCGACCGGCCCTGCCGAACGCGCCTGCCGACCGGCCCCTTCCAGGATCCGACGACACCACCCGTCTCTCGTGCCGCATTCGGACGATCCGTTCTCACCCCCGCCCCAACACCACCGTCCCCGCCGAGCAGAACCAGCCACCCGTACCGGAAGCCACTCCCAGTCGAGGCAACTCTCCTCCCCGCCCCCGGACCTGCCGCTCCCCTGCCTCCCCTCGCAGCTGCCGTACCGCCTCCACCAGCAGGAACAACCCCCGCATCCCGGGGTGTTGGGCCGACAGTCCGCCCCCGTCCGTGTTCACGGGCAGTTCCCCGCCCTCCACCTTCAGCCGGCCCTTCTCCACGAACGCCCCGCCCTCGCCCTTCGCGCAGAAGCCGAGGTCTTCGAGGGTGACCAGCGTCATATAGGTGAACGCGTCGTAGATCTCCGCGAAGTCGACCTCCGCCGGCCGTACCCCGGCCCGCTCGAAGGCGAGCCGGCCGCTCACCGCCGCCGGGGAGACGGTGAAGTCGGGCCACTCGGACATGGCGGCGTGCGAGACGTGCTCGCCGGTGCCGAGGATCCACACGGGGGCCGTACGGCAGTCCCGTACGTACTCCTCGGCCGCCAGCAGCACCGCCGCGCCGCCGTCGGAACGCAGGCAGCAGTGCAGCTTGGTGAAGGGGTCGGCGATCATCGGGCCGGACAGGACGTCGTCCACCGTGATCGGCTCGCGGACCATCGCCTCGGGATTCAGCGCGGCGTTGGCGCGGGCCTGCACCGCCACCTCCGCCAACTGCTCGACAGTCGTGCCGTGTTCGGCCATGTGCCGACGGGCGGCCATGGCGTACTTGGCGATCAGCGTGTGGCCGTACGGCACCTCGAACTGGAGCGGGCCGCGCGCACCGAAGGAGAGATTGCCGGTTCTGCGTCCCGCCTTGATGTCCGCGCGGGCCGTGGAGCCGTAGGCCAGCAGCACCGCGTTCGCGTGGCCGGCGGCGATCGCGTCCGCCGCGTGCGCCGCCATGACCTCCCAGGTGGAGCCGCCGACGGAGGTGGAGTCGACCCAGGTGGGGCGCAGTCCCAGGTACTCGGCGACCTCGACGGGTGCGAGGGTGCCGGTGCCCGCCGAGGCGAAGCCGTCGACCACCGCGCGGTCCAGGCCCGCGTCGGCAAGGGCACGGCGGGCGGCCTGGGCGTGCAGCGCGTACGGGGTCGCGTCGTCCACGCGGCCGCAGTCGGAGAGGGAGACACCGACGATCGCGACTTTCCGGAGGCGCGTCATGGATCTGACGGTACATCAGATCTGGTGTCGGGCGGCAGGTGTTGTAGGTCCGGGCGCCCCGGGTCCGGGCGTCGCAAGTCCGGGCGTCCCAGGTCTGGGCGCCCCAGGTCTGGGCGCCCCAGGTCTGGGCGCCCCAGGTCTGGGCATCCCCGCCCTGCAGCCCTAATATGACGAACCGTCAGATCCAACGTCTGGCGTCCAACGTTCAGCGTCCACCAGCGTTCAGCGTCCAGCGGAGAAGGGGCCCATGGACACCGACTTCACCGCCGAGCAGGACGAGATCCGCCGCACCCTGCGCGAACTGCTCCGCAAGCGCAGCGGCCCGGCGGAGGTACGCGCCGCCGTAGACACCCCGGCCGGGCACGATCCCGCCCTGTGGAGCGCCCTCGCCGAACAGCTCGGCCTGCCCGGGCTCGCGCTCCCGGAGGCGTACGGCGGTGTCGGCGGCTCGGTGACCGACCTCGCCCTCGCCTGCGAGGAGACGGGCCGCTTCCTCGCCCCCTCCCCGCTGCTCGCCACGGCCGGCCTCGCCGCCCCCCTGCTGCTGTCCCTGGGGACGGCCCCGCAGCGGACGGAACTGCTGCCCCGTATCGCGTCCGGCGGCCTCACCGCCGCCCTCGCCGTGCCCGGCCCCCGTCTCGCCACCGCCCTCGCGCTGACCGGCGACAACGGCGGCGAGTGGGCCGGCGGCGGGCGCGCGGGCGGGGTGCAGGCCCGTCGGACGGGCGAGGGGTGGCGGCTGTACGGGCAGGTCGACCAGGTCCTCGACGGGCACAGCGCGGGGCTGCTGCTGCTCGCCGCCCACGCCGGGGGATTCGCCCGCTCGCGGACCCTGCTCTTCCTCGTGCCCGGGGACGCGGAGGGCCTCGTCCGCGTACGGCAGACCGCACTGGACGCGACCCGGCCGCAGGCGCGGCTCCAGCTCCGGGACGTGCGGGCCGAGTTGCTGGGCGACGAGGACGCGGATGTCCTGGGCTCCCTCGCCGGTGTGGGGGACACGGTCGCCGTCCTTCTCGCCTGCGAGGCCGTCGGGGCCGCCGGCCAGGTGCTCGGCCGGACCGTCGAGTACGTCGGGCAGCGGGAGCAGTTCGGGCGGGCGATCGGGTCCTTCCAGGCGGTGAAGCACCGGCTCGCGGACGTGTACGTCCAGGTGCAGGCGGCCCGCTCGGCGGCGTACTACGGGGCGTGGGCGACCGTCCACGGGGAGCGCGTCGGAGGTCTCGCCCTCGCGCAGGCCCTGGAGGCGTTGCGCCGTGCCGCCGCCGAGGGGATCCAGTTGCACGGCGGCGTCGGGTTCACCTGGGAGCACGAGGTGCACCTGTACTTCAAGCGGGCCTCCGGCGACGAACTGCTCTTCGGCCCGGTGCACCGGCTGCGGGCGCACGCCGCCGAGACGGCCCGGCTGTTCGCCGGGCAGGAGGTGACCATGTGATCGGCGTACGAGTGATCCAGAAGGTGTCCTCGACCCCGGGGTTCGCCAAGGTCGCCCCCCATGTGATCCCCGCCCTGGACCGGGCCGTCCACCGGCTCACCCGGGGCAAGGTGCTCCTCAGCGCCCGGCTGCTCCCGGGCGTGATCCTGACCTCGACCGGCGCACGGACCGGACAGCCCCGGCGTACCCCGCTGGCCTGTATGCCCGAGGAGGGCGGCGCGAGCTGGATTCTGGTCGGCTCCAACTTCGGCCGGACCGGTCACCCCGCCTGGACCGCCAACCTCCTCGCCCACCCGGACGCCACGATCAGCTGGAAGGGCCTGGACATCCCCGTCACGGCCCGGCTGCTGGAGGGAGACGAACGGGCGGCCGTCTGGAAGGCCGCGCTGGCCTTCTGGCCGCCGTACGCCGCGTATCAGGCACGGGTTGAGCGGGAGATACGGCTCTTCAGGATCGCGAGGGCCGAACGACGGTAGGGGCTACTCGGTGACTCGGTTCTGCGAGACGCCGTTCTCCGTTACGCCGTTCTCCGCGGCGTCATTCTCCGCGGCGGGAACCTCCGAGACGTCGTTCTCCGCGACGTCGTACGCCGCGAAGTCGTACGCCGCGAAGTCGGTGACGGGTCGGTATCCGATGCGCTGGTACAACCTGTTGCTGGTCGGGTTCGCCAGGTCGGTGAAGAGCAGCACCTCGTCCGCGCCCGCGTCCCGCGCCGCCCGGCTGACCTCGGCGGTCACGGCACCGGCGTAGCCCCGGCCGCGCAGGTGGGCGGGGGTGTAGACGGGGGCGACCCGGACCTGGCCGGCGACCGGCGGGGTCACTCCGGCCATGGCGACGGGGGTGCCGTCCGGGGTCTCCCAGAGAGTGACGCCGCCGTAGGCGATGCGGGCGTCGGCCCAGACACCTGCGCCGGTGGCGGGGTCGCCCACGGCCTCGGCGAACTCGTCGTACCACGTGGCCAGTTGGGCCCGGTCGGACTCGACGGCGATCCGGGCCCGGCCCGGCGGGGCCGGCTCCGGCACGGTCAACGTGCCGAGACGGTAGAGGCGTTGGCGCTGGTGGAGGGTGGGCGTGGCGCCCGTGCGGGCCTGCCAGGCGGCGGCGAAGGACTCCACGGTCTCGCGGTCCGCGCCGGCACCGGGGACCGGGACGCCGAGTCCGGCCAGGTGAGCGGCGAGGGAGTCGGCCTCCTCGGGGGTCAGGGGGGTGAGGTTGAGCCGGTGGGGCGGGGTCTGGAGGTAGACCGCGTGCACGGTGCCGTCCCGCTCCAGGGTGCCGTAGACGGGTTGCTCGTCGCCGTAGGCCCGCGGCCCGCGCCTGCGCAGCGTCTCGGTCACCGACAGCGGGATGGTGTGCGGGGCGGGCCGGGAGCGCAGGAAGTCCCCGGCGCGGTCGAGGAAGCGGGGCAGGTCTTCGGTGCGGTGCCAGTTGTCGGGGCGCATGCCTCATGGTCACGTGCGGGGGACGGTCAACGCCTGCGGTTTTTCGGTGGGTGGCCCACCCCGCTGCTTCAGGACGAGCCCTGGGACAGATCCGGCTCCGGGTCCGTCGCCAGGCGGGCGTGCAGGTGCGTGTCCCGGAACGCGTCCTGCCGCCCCGCCTCGAATATCGCGCCCCGCAGGATCCCCTCGAACCGGAAACCGCACCGCTCGGCTATGCGGCAGGAGGCGTCGTGGCCGACGGCGTGGTCGAGTTCGAGGCGGTGCATGCCCAGCTCGGTGTGGGCCCAGTGGACGGCGAGGGCCAGGGCGCGGGTGGCGACCCTGCGGCCACGCGCCTCGGGAAGCACCCAGTAGCCGACGCGGGCGTAGCGCAGGTCGGGGTGGATGGCGTTGACGCCGATGTGCCCGAGGACCGTACCGGTGCGGGCGTCCGTCACGCAGTACGACGCCGAGCTGCCGTCCGCCGCCTGGACGGCCTTGGAGCGCAGCGACTCACGTGCGCTGTCGGCGTCGGTGACCGGCCTGATCGGTGTGTTCCAGCGCTGGAACTCGGGGTCGGTGAACCCGCGCAACCAGGTCGCCACGTCGGCCTCGGAGTCCGCGTCCCAGGGGCGCAGACGCAGTCCGTGGCCGCTCAGCTCGGGGAAGGGAAACGGGAAGGGGAAGGAGTACGGGCGCCGGCGGGCGCTGTACTGATCGTCGACGTCGGCCATCAGGTAATTCAACCTGGCCATCGTCACCGACGCGGGCGGAATACGGGGATGCCGAGGACGACGGGGGCGACGGGAACGACGGGGACGACGCGGACGACCGAGATGCCGCCGCGGGAGACGACCCCGGACACCTCGGCTGGCGCCTCCTCCCGACCGGCACTCCCGTCCCGCACTGCCGTCCCGGTCGTCCCGGTCGTACCCGTCATCTCAGCCGCCCCGGTCACCCGGATCGTCCCAGCCGCCTCAGCCGCCCCGGTCGCCCCGGTCGCCCCGGTCGTCCCGTCGCGGAAGGCGACCTCCAGTTCCATCCCGGCCCGCAGTTCCTCGTGGGCGCACTCCACGACCTCGGTCATCATCCGCGGCCCCTCGGCGAGGTCGACCACGGCGGCGACGTACGGAGTGCGACCGCCGAAGGGCGGCAGGTCGTTACGGTGGACGACGGACCAGGTGTAGAGCGTGGCCCGGCCGCTCGCCGCCTCCCAGACGACGTCGTCGCTCCAGCAGTGCGGGCAGAACTCGCGCGGGTAGTGATGGGCCCGCCCGCACGCCCCACAGCGCCTGAGCAGCAACCGGCCCTGCGCGGCGGCGTCCCAGTAGGTGCGGGTGAAGGCGTCCGGCTCGGGGAGGTCGTGGCGCACGTCCGAGGCGCTCACTGGAAGAGCCCCGACGCCGCGTCCACCGACCAGTCCTGCCACGACATCCCGAACAGGGCCACCAGCGAGATGAGCGCCATCATCGAGTTCTGCCCCTGCTCGGCCCAGTCATGGATCATGAGCACGAAGTAGAGGACGTTGAGCAGCAGTCCGCCGACGAGGGCGACCGGAGTCAGGAAGCCGAGGACCAGTCCGAGCCCCAGGGCGAGTTCGGCGTAGGCGACGACGTACGCCATCGTCCGCGGGCGCGGAGTGACGACCATGTCGAAGCCGCTGCGCACCGCGGTCCACCGGTGTTTGGCGGCGATGTCGGCCGCCCAGGTGATCCCGCCGCCCTCGAACCACGTCTTCTTGTCCTTGTGCCGCCAGCTCTCCCACCACCACAGCCCGAGTCCTATGCGCAGTACGGCCAGCCACTGCTCCCCGGTGAGCCCGATCGTATCCACGGATCTGACGGTACGTCAGATAGTCGCCCTCGGGAACCCCACGGTCACGAGAGGTGCAGGCGAGGTGACAGGCAAGGCGCGGGCGAAGTGCAGGCGAGCCACCAGGCGAGGCACCAGGCAAGGCGCAGGCGAACCGCACGAGAAGCGCATCCGAGCCGCATGCGGACCCGAATGCGAGCCCGCCTGCGGACCCGAATGCGAGCCGAATACGAGAAGCCCGCCCACCCATTCCCCACACAACCAGGCGTCCTACGCCACGAGCCCCACCCACTGCTCCTACAAGCGTGATCAATCCGCAACCAATTCCGGTCTTGACCGAGACCCATCAATCACCCCCGGGATTACGCTCGCGCACATGGCCGACTCGACAGTGTCCGCGCACCCGGCGGAGCCGACGCATCACGCAGAACGCCCCGTGTACGTCATCGGCGGCGGCCCCGGCGGACTCGCCACCGCGTACGCCCTGCGCGCCAAAGGGCTGCGTGCCGTCGTGCTGGAGAGGTCCGACCACGTCGGGGCGTCCTGGCGGCGCCACTACGACCGGCTGCACCTGCACACCACCCGCCGGCTCTCGGCCCTGCCCGGGCTGCCGATGCCGCGCCGGTTCGGACGCTGGGTCGCCCGCGACGACGTGGTGCGCTATCTGGAGAAGTACGCCGAGTACCACGAGCTGGAGGTCGTCACCGGCGTGGAGGTCTCCCGCGTCGAGGGCACCGCCGACGGCACCGGCTGGCTGCTGCACGCCACCGGCGGCCGCGAACTGACCGGCGCCGCGGTGGTCGTCGCCACGGGCTACAACCACACCCCGCGCATACCGGACTGGCCCGGTCGCGCCACCTACAGCGGCGAGTTCCTGCACGCCGGCGACTACCGCAACGCGAAGCCCTTCGCCGACCGTGACGTCCTGGTCGTCGGTGTCGGCAACACCGGCGCCGAGATCGCCGTCGACCTGGTGGAGGGCGGCGCCGCGCGGGTGCGGCTGTCGGTCCGCACGGCCCCGCACATCTGCCGGCGTTCCACCGCCGGGTGGTCCGCCCAGCAGACGGCCATCCTCGTCCGCCGCCTGCCGGTCCGGCTCGTCGACCGGCTCGCCGTGCCGCTCGCCAAGCTGAGCGTGCCGGACCTCTCCGCGCAGGGCCTGCCCCGTCCGGACACCGGCCTCTACAGCCGCGTGGTCGAGGAGGGCGCGATCCCCGTCCAGGACGTCGGCCTGATCGACGCCGTGCGCAGGGGCAGGGTCGAGGTCGTGTCCGCCGTCGAGAGCTTCGAGGACGGCAAGGTGGTCCTCGCCGGCGGCGGTCCCATCTCCCCGGACGCCGTCATCGCCGCCACCGGCTACACCCGCGCCCTGGACGACCTGGTCGGCCACCTCGACGTCCTCGGCGCGCACGGCATGCCCGTCGTCAACGGCGCCCGTACCCCGAAGAACGCGCCCGGCCTCTACTTCACCGGCTTCGTCACCCCCATCAGCGGCACCTTCCGCGAACTGGCCGCCGACGCCGAGAAGATCGCGAAGGCCATCGCCAAGGACACCGGCTGCCAGGTCTCCCGGCTCCCCGCCTGAGACGCGCCCGACGTGGACACCTTCACGCCCTGCCGGTCAGGCGGGGTACGCCCTACCGGTCACGCGAACCGGCCATCCTTTGCGTGCAGGGCCATTCCTGACATCCCGCCAGTTCTGTAATCTGACAGTGCGTCAGTTTACTGGGCAGTCACAAAGGAGCGGGCGGACCGATGCTTGGATCAACCCACGGCACCCTCACCACCGACTCCCGCCGGGCCCGGATCATCGCGTGCGGCGAGCAACCCGGGCCCGCCGTACACGGCCGGCCCGCCGAGGTGGACGACCTCGACGTCAGCGGCCGGACCCTGTACGCCGCCACCCCCGATCTGGACCGTTTCTTCCGGCCCGAGTCGGTGGCGGTGATCGGCGCCTCGGACGCCGAGGGCCGACCGAACACCGGCGTCACCCGGCAGTTGCTCGCCTGGTCCGAGCGGGTGGGCGCCCGGCTGCATCCGGTGCATCCCACCCGTCCGTCCGTCTTCGGCATCGCCTGCTCCCCCTCCGTCGCCGACCTGCCCGAGCAGGTCGACCTCGCCGTGCTGCTGGTCGCCGACCCCCTTCCCGTGATCGAGGAACTGGCCGAGGCCAAGGTGAAGTTCGCGGTCGTCTTCGCCTCCGGGTTCGCCGAGACGGGCGAGGAGGGCGCGGCCGCCCAGGCCCGGCTCGCCACCGCCGTCGCGCGGTCCGGGATGCGGCTGCTCGGCCCCAACACCAACCTCAACGCCTTCGAGGAGTTCCGGGACGACCTGGACGGCCCGGCCATCGCCCTCATCACCCAGTCCGGCCATCAGGGCCGCCCGGTCTTCGCCCTCCAGGAACTCGGCATCCGTCTTTCTCACTGGGCGCCCACCGGCAACGAAGCCGACCTGGAGACCTCGGACTTCCTCTCCTACTTCGCCGAGCGGCCCGAGGTCGGCGCCATCGCCTGCTACGTCGAGGGACTCAAGGACGGCCGCTCCTTCCTGCTCGCCGCCGACCGGGCCGCCCGCCGCAAGGTGCCCGTGGTCGCGGTCAAGGTGGGCCGCACCGAGACCGGCGCCCGCACGGCCGCCTCACACACCGGCAAGCTGACCGGCGCCGACGCGGTGGTGGACGCGGCGATGCGGCAGTACGGGGTGATCCGCGTCGACGGCCTGGACGAACTCCAGGACACCGCCACCCTGCTGGCCCGTGCCCGGCCGCCCCACGCCGACGGGGTCGTCGTCTATTCGATCTCGGGCGGCACGGGCGCCCACTTCGCCGACCTGGCCACCGAGGCGCGCCTGAGCCTGCCGCGGCTGTCGGACGCCAGGCAGGCCGAGCTGCACCAGTGGATACCCGAGTACCTCAGCGTGGCCAACCCCGTCGACAACGGGGGTCACCCGGTCGGCGACTGGCGCGGGCGGAAGATCATCGACGCGATCCTCGACGACCCCGAGGTCGGGGTGCTGATCTGTCCGATCACCGGACCCTTCCCGCCCCTCAGCGACAAGCTCGTCCAGGATCTGGTGGACGCGGCCGAGCGGACGGACAAGCTGGTGTGCGTGGTGTGGGGCTCCCCGGTCGGCACCGAGCGGGCGTACCGCGAGGTCCTGCTCGGCTCCTCCCGCGTGGCCACCTTCCGCACCGTCGCGAACTGCATCACCGCCGTCCGCGCCTACCTCGACCACCACCGCTTCGTCAGCGGCTACCGCTCCCCCTTCGACTCCGCGCCCCGCACCCCCTCGCCGTCCTTCCGCAAGGCGCAGGCACTGATGCGACCAGGACAGCAGCTGAGCGAGCACGCGGCGAAGCAGCTGCTGCGGGCGTACGGCATTCGCGTACCGCGTGAGCAGTTGGTGACCAGCGCGGCGGCGGCCGTGCGCGCGGCGGGACTGGTCGGCTACCCCGTGGTGATGAAGGCGTCCGGCGCGCGGATCGCCCACAAGACCGAGCTCGGACTGGTGAAGATCGGGCTGACCTCGGCCAGCCAGGTCCGGGACGCCTACCGGGAGTTGACCGACATCGCCCGCTACGAAGACGTCCCGCTGGACGGCGTCCTCGTGTGCCAGATGGTCGAACGGGGCGTCGAGATGGTCGTCGGCGTCACCCACGACGAGTTGTTCGGGCCGACCGTGACCGTCGGGCTCGGCGGGGTGCTCGTCGAGGTGCTGCGGGACACCGCCGTACGCGTGCCGCCCTTCGCGGAGGAACAGGCCCGGGACATGTGCGCCGAACTGCGCGGGCGGGCCCTCCTCGACGGGGTCCGGGGGCGCCCCCCGGCCGATCTCGACGCGCTGGTCGAAGTCGTGCTGCGGGTGCAGCGCATGGCCCTGGAACTCGGGGACGACCTCGCGGAGCTCGACATCAATCCGCTGATGGTGCTGCCGCAGGGGCAGGGCGCGGTGGCGCTGGACGCGTTGGCGGTGTGCCGCTGAGATGAACACTCCTACTGAGATGAACACGCCCGATTCCCCCCGAGAGCCCGAAATTTCCGTTGAGTCATTGATACGGCACACCACTGACAATCAGGTCTGCCGCATCACCCTCAACCGGCCCGAAGCCCTCAACGCCCTCACTCCTGACCAGCGGGAACGCATCATTCAGCTACTGTCGGAAGCCTCCGCCGACCCGGACGTACGGGCGGTGGTGATCACGGGCACGGGCCGCGGCTTCTGCGCCGGGGCGGACCTGCGCGGAGCCGCGACGACCGGGCAGCGAACCGCCGGCGACGTCGCCCGCACCCTCCGCACCGGCGCCCAACGCCTCATCGCCGCCGTCCTCGACTGCGAGAAACCCGTCATCGCGGCCGTGAACGGCACCGCGGCCGGCCTCGGCGCGCATCTCGCCCTCGCCTGCGACCTCGTACTCGCCGCGGAGACCGCCAGGTTCATCGAGGTGTTCGTCCGGCGAGGGCTCGTGCCGGACGGCGGCGGAGCGTATCTCCTGCCCCGGCTCGTCGGACCGCAGCGGGCGAAGGAGCTGATGTTCTTCGGCGACGCGCTCACCGCGACGGACGCCGAACGCCTCGGCCTCGTCAACCGCGTCGTACCGGACGCGGAGTTGGACAAGACGGCCCGCGAGTGGGCCGCACGCCTCGCCGCCGGGCCGACCCGCGCCCTCGCCCTCACCAAGCAGCTCGTCAACGCCTCCCTCGACACCGACCGCACCGCCGCCTTCGCCGCCGAGGCCGCCGCACAGGAGATCAACATGACGACGGCGGACGCGCAGGAGGGCGTACGGAGCTTCGTGGAGCGCAGAAGCCCGGAGTACGGGGGGCGTTAGACCCGCGCAGGTCTCTCGTCAGGCCTGCGCCGGCCTTCCTATCTGACATATCGTCAGCTTTAATGCAAGACATGATGGGACAAGCCGGGATGGCCGAAGCCGCCGTCCGCTACCTCAGGTCGACCGGGACCGCGCCGTTCGCGCGCCCCGTCGAGGCGTTGCCGCGGCCGGAGCTGCGGTGTGTGCGGGAGAACGAACGAGTGCCCGTCGACCAGAGCGACTTCCGGCGCGTGCTCGGGAACTTCGCGTCCGGCGTGACCGTTGTCACGGCTCCCGCCCCCGATCCCGACACCGCCCCCGCCGGCTTCGCCTGCCAGTCCTTCTCCTCCCTCTCCCTCGACCCGCCCCTCGTCGCCTTCATGGTCGGCCGTACGTCGACCAGCTGGCCGCGCATCGCCCGCGCCGGGGTCTTCTGCGTGAACATCCTGAGCGCCGGCCAGGGCGAGCTGTGCCGCTCCTTCGCCGTGCGCGGCGCGGACAAGTTCGCGGGCGTCACCCACGACCCGTCCCCCGTCTCCGGCTCCCCCCGTCTCGCCGGCACACTCGCGTGGATCGACTGCACGATCCACGCGGTGCACACCGGGGGCGACCACCTCATCGTGGTGGGACGGGTGGACGCCCTGGACACGGGCGACGGCGAGGACGCGGCCCCTTTGCTGTTCCACAAGGGGCACTTCCTCTAGACATCTCGACAGCTGGACATCCGGACAGTAAGACACCAGGACAGCTAGACCACCGGCACCACCGGCCTCCGTCGGATCACCAACGCCATCAACGCCGCCGCCGCGCACAGCGCTCCCGACGCGTACCAGACCATGTCGTACGTCCCGAAGGCGTCCCGCGCGACACCGCCGAGGAAGGCCACCAGCGCGGCGCCCACCTGGTGGGAGGCCAGGACCCAGCCGAAGACGATCGCGCTGTCCTCGCCGTAGTGCTCGCGACACAGGGCCACGGTCGGCGGGACGGTGGCAACCCAGTCGAGGCCGTAGAAGACGATGAAGAACAGCATCGGCGGGTGGACCGACGAGGCCAGCAGCATCGGGAGGAAGAGCAGCGAGACACCCCTCAGGGCGTAGTACACGGCCAGCAGCCGACGCGCTTCGAAGCGGTCGGTGAACCAGCCGGAGGCCACCGTGCCGACCACGTCGAACACACCGATGACCGCGAGCAGCGAGGCCGCCGCCGTGGCGGGCATGCCGTGGTCGTGGGCCGCGGGCACGAAGTGGGTCTGCACCAGGCCGTTGGTGGAGGCCCCGCAGATCGCGAAGGTACCGGCGAGCAGCCAGAAGGGGCCGATGGGGGTCCCCCCGCTCGAGCGCAGCCGAGAGTGGGGGAGGGCGGCCTTGAACAGCACGGTGACCGCGCGTCGGGCGGCACCCGGAACCGGCTCGGGCTTGGGGACGAACTCCTGGGCGCCGTACGGCTTCAGGCCCACGTCGGCCGGGTGGTCGCGCAGCAGCAGCCAGACGAAGGGGACGACCGCGAGGGCGGCGAGGGCGACCGTGAGGGCGGCCGGGCGCCAGTCGTGCTCCTCCACCATCCAGGACAGGAGCGGCAGGAAGATCAGCTGGCCGGAGGCCGAGGCGGCGGTGAGGATGCCGGTGACCAGGCCGCGCCGTTCGGTGAACCAGCGGTTGGTGACGGTGGCGGCGAAGGCCAGCGCCATCGAGCCGGAGCCCAGGCCGACCAGCAGACCCCAGCACAGGAGCAGTTGCCAGGGCGCTGTCATGAACACCGTCAGGCCCGCGCCGGCCGCGATCACGGTCAGCGCGACGGCGACCACCCGCCGGATGCCGAAGCGGTCCATCAGCGCGGCCGCGAAGGGCGCGGTCAGCCCGTACAGCGCGAGGTTGACGGAGACGGCCGCGCCGATGGTGCCACGCGACCAGTCGAATTCGGCATGCAGAGGGTCGATGAGCAGTCCGGGCAGCGAGCGGAAGGCGGCGGCGCCGATGATCGTCACGAAGGTGACGGCGGCGACGAACCAGGCACGGTGGATGCGAGGGCGCCGGCCCGCCCGGGGCTCCTGAACGGTGGCGGCGTCAGTTGTCTGAGTCACGACATAGAGCTTCCGGCCTGTCCGCGTTCCGAGCCACTGGCCCGTAGGACAGTGTTCGCTAGGATCGGGCCATGAGTCGTGAGCCGGGCTTCCGCCCCCATCGCGTCGTCGTGCTGGCCCTCGATGGTCTGCTCCCCTTCGAGCTGGGCATCCCGCACCGCATCTTCGGCCGCCCCAAGGACGCCCGGGGACGTCATCTGTACGACGTGGTCACCTGCTCGGTCCGGCCGCCGGGCCCGGTCGGGACCGACGCCGACTTCACCCTCCACGTCGCCCACGGCCCCGAGGCCCTGGCCACCGCCGACACCGTGATCATCCCGACGTCGTACGAACTCGGCCCGGTCATCGAGCAGGGCGTCCTGACCGGCGAACTGGCCGCCGCTCTCACGCGCATCCGCCCCGGCACCCGGCTCGCCTCCATCTGCACCGGCGTCTACGTCCTGGCCGCCGCCGGCCTCCTCGACGGCCGCCCCGCCACCACGCACTGGGCCCATATGGCCGAGCAGGAAGCCATGTCCGTACGCACCTTCACCCGCCGTTTCCGCGAGGAGGTCGGCGTCAGCCCGGGCCAGTGGCTCACCCAGCAGCGAGTGGAACGGGCCCGGCACCTGCTGGAGTCCACCGGCCTGTCCGTCGACCAGGTGGCCCGCGATGCCGGCTTCGGCACCGCCCAGTCGATGCGGCAGCACCTACAGGCGGTCCTCGGCGTCACTCCGACCGCGTATCGACGCACCTTCCGGGCCGGAGGCAACGAGGTGGGAAGCGGCTGGGTGGGAAGCGGCTGGGGCGGAAGCGGCGGTACCGAGCGCCACGGCGCGGTCGGCGCCCTGAGCTGAACAGTCACCGCGTCGAGCCTCGCCCCACCACCCGATCAAGGTCAGCGTCAGCGTCACGCCCACCCCGGCCACGACCCGCCGTGGACGGCGCCGCCACCTTGAGCAGGGCCTCGCGAAGTCAGCACCCCTCCCTTTCAGAAGGTGAGCACCCCGCGCGCCACCCGCCCCGCCTCCGCGTCCGCCACCGCCTTCTCGAAGTCCTCGACCGGGTAGGTCTCGGTCACCAACTCGTCGAGCAGCAGCCGTCCTTCCCGGTAGAGCGCGGCGTACAGCATGATGTCCCGTTGCGGGCGGGAGGAGCCGTAGCGGCAGCCGAGGATCGACTTGTCCAGGAACAGGGAGGAGACGAGGAAGGACGCCTCGGCCTTCGCCGACGGAACACCCAGCAGGATTGCCTGGCCGTGCCGGTCCAACGAGTCGATCGCGGCCCGGATCAACTCGATGCGCCCGACACACTCGAAGGCGTGGTCCGCCCCGGTCGGCAGGACGTCCCGCACGCCCTCCATGGAGGTCAGGAAGTGCGTCGCCCCGAACTGCCGGGCCACCGCCTCCTTCGCGGGATTGGCGTCCACCGCCACGATCCGCAGCGCCCCCGCGATCCGCGCCCCCTGGAGGACGTTGAGCCCGATCCCGCCCGTGCCGATCACCAGCACACTGTCCCCGCGGTCGACCTTCGCCCGGTTGAGCACGGCGCCCACCCCGGTCAGCACCCCGCACCCGATGAGCGCGGCCGACGGCAACGGGATGTCCTTCGGAACGCGGACCGCCTGGACGGCCTTCACCACGGTCCGTTCCGCGAAGGCCGAGTTGGACGCGAACTGGAACACAGGCCGCCCGTTCCGCGTGAACGGCCGCCCGGGCCGCCCGATCGCCTGCCGGCACATCGTCGGCCGCCCACGGTCGCACTCCGCGCACGTCCCGCAGTTGGCGAGCGTGGACAGGGCCACGTGGTCGCCGGGCCGCACATGCGAGACACCCGCCCCCACTGCCTCCACCACACCCGCCCCCTCATGGCCGAGCACCACGGGAACAGGGAAAGGTATGGTCCCGTCCACCACAGACAGGTCGCTGTGGCACAACCCGGCCGCCGAGATCGCGACCTGCACCTCCCCGGGCCCGGGATCCCGCACCTCCAGATCGTCCACGACCTCGGTCCGCTTGCCGTCGAACAGCACGCCTCGCATCAGACGACCCCCTTGGGTTCCCTGGGCAGGCCGAGCACCCGCTCGGCGATGATCGTGCGCTGAACCTGGTCCGAGCCGCCGTAGAGGGTGTCGGCCCGGGAGAAGAGGAACAGGTGTTGCAGGGCGTCGAGTCGGTACGGCTCCGCGGCCGCCCACGGCGCAGGCCCTACGGCCGCCTCCGCGCCCCGCACCAGCATCGCCAGCTCTCCCAGCCGCTGATGCCAACCGGCCCACAACAGCTTGGCCACGCTGGGCGCGCCCGCGTCGCCCGAACTCCCGAGAGTCCGTAGAGCGTTCCACCGCATCACCCGCAGCTCGGCCCACTGCCGGACGAGCCGTTCCCGTACGACGGGATCGGCGAGAGCCCCCGTCTCCGCAGCCGCGCGCACCACCCTCCCCAGCTCCTGGGCGAAGCCGATCTGCTGGGCCAACGTGGACACCCCCCGCTCGAAGCCGAGCAGGCTCATCGCGACCTTCCAGCCCTCGCCCTCGCCCCCGACGAGATGCTCCGCACGCGCGCGTGCCCCGTCGAAGAAAACCTCGTTGAACTCGCTGGTCCCGGTCATCTGCCGGATGGGCCGCACCTCTATGCGCCCCGGCTGGTCCATGGGGACCAGGAGGAAGCTCAGCCCGTGGTGCCGACGCGAGCCGGTCTCCGTCCGCGCGAGCACGAAACACCAGTCCGCCTCATGGGCCAGCGAGGTCCAGATCTTCTGCCCCGTGACGCGATAACACGCCCCCTCACGCACGGCCGCGGTCCGCACACCGGCCAGATCGGACCCGGCGTTCGGCTCGCTGTACCCCTGACACCAGAGCTCGTCACCGGCGGCGATCGGCGGCAGGAAACGCGCCTTCTGCTCCTGCGTCCCGTGGGCGAGGAGAGTCGGCGCGAGCAGGTTCTCCCCGATGTGACCGGACCGCGGGGGCGCCCCCGACCGCGCGTACTCCTCAGCCCAGACGACCTGTCGGGTGAGACCGGCGCTGCGATTGCCGTAGCCCGACTCGGGCCAGCCGAGCCCGATCCACCCGGCTTTGCCGAGGGTGTGTTCCCAGGTACGGCGGTCCTGTTCAGCACGGGTGTGTTCGGCCAGCCACGCCCGGGCTTCCGCCCGGAACGCATCGTCCTCGACACTGAACCCGAAGTCCACAGGGTCTCCTCTCGACACCGGACGCATCCAACACCCCAGGTCCCCAAGTCCCCAGGCGCTCCAGGCACCCCAGGGGCACGGGGCTGTATCGATGTGCGGCTCCGCCGCGACGGCCCGCCCAGCCACAACGGACCCGCACTTGCCAACGGACAAGCACCCGCCGAAGAACACCCACCCCCCGAATCACACGCACCCGCCTAAGAACACGCGCCCCCGGCAGCTGCGCCCCAGGCAGCTGCGCCGCGGGCCGCTAGGCGTTCGGCCGGTTCCCGTCCCGCGCCGCCCTCTCCATCCCCGCGAGCCGCTCCAACATCGGCATGGGGTCGACCCCGACCGACCCCGGCAGGAACTCCGCGATCCGCTCCGGCGTCCAGGCGGCCCCCTCCGCATAGGCCGAACGCACTTCCCTGGGCTGCGCCCACACCGCGATCTTCGGCCCCGCGATGGTGTACACCTGCCCGGTGATTTCCTGCTCCCGGGCCCGCTCCGACAGCAGATAGACGACCAGAGCCGCCACGTCCTCCGGCTCCCCGATCTCCGCCAGCTCCATGGGAACGTTCGCCGACATCCGCGTACGGGCGACCGGGGCCACCGCGTTGGCGGTCACCCCGTACTTGTGCAGCCCCAGCGCCGCACTCCGCACCAGCGAGATGATCCCGCCCTTCGCCGCGCTGTAGTTGGCCTGGGAGACGGACCCCTGATGGTTTCCGCTGGTGAACCCGATCAAGGTCCCCGTCCGCTGCTGCCGCATCACCGCGGCCGCCGCCCGGAACACCGTGAACGTGCCCTTGAGATGGGTCGCCACGACCGGATCCCACTCCTCCTCGGACATGTTGAACAGCATCCGCTCGCGCAGGATCCCGGCCACGCACACGACACCGTCGAGCCGTCCGTACGACGACAGCGCCACGTCGACGATCCGCTGACCGCCCGCCATGGTCGACACGTCGTCGGCCACCGGGACCGCTTCCCCGCCCGCCGCCTCGATCTCCTTGACCACGGCCTCGGCGACCGAGCTGGTCGGCGAGGCGCCGTCGACGGAGACCCCGTAGTCGTTGACGACGACCCGAGCGCCCTCGGCGGCGGCCGCGCGCGCCACCGCCCGGCCGATGCCCCGCCCGGCGCCTGTCACGGCGATCACCTTGCCTGCCAAGAAGTTCCCCACGCCGGCCCCTTCCCGCGGTTTCTGACGGTCCGTTAGATTTTTGCTCTGTCGGACAGTCGGAGACAAGCCCCCGGGAGGACGGATGTCGTCACCCACGCTCCATCCCGCGTTCCACGACATCGCCAAGCGCGTGAACAACTGGGGCCGTTGGGGGGTGGACGACGAGATCGGCACCCTCAACCTGATCACCGACGAGGTGGTGCAACGGGCGGCGGCGGAGGTCCGCACGGGCCGTCGTGTCCCGCTCGCGCTTCCCCTCCGGCAGGACGGTGTGCAGACCGGGATGATCCCCGGCCGGGTCAACCCCCTGCACGCCATGGTGCAGATCAACCAGGAGATCTTCGGCCCGGGATCGGTGGCGTGCAGCGACGACGCCGTGACCATGGGCCTCCAGGCAGCCACCCACTGGGACGCGCTCCCCCACGTCTCACACTCGGGCAAGCTCTACAACGGCCGCCCCGCCGACAGCATCACCCCGCACGGCGGCGCCGAGTTCAGCGGCATCGACAAGGCGCGGCACATCATCTCGCGCGGGGTACTGCTCGACGTGGCCCGGGCGCACGGCAGGGACCGTCTCGACGGCGCGCACGCCGTCACGCCGGAGGACCTGGAAGCCGCCGAGGAACTAGCGGGCACCCGCGTGCGCGCCGGTGACATCGTGCTCGTACGGACCGGCCAGGTGCAGGTGTATCTGGCCGGCGACAAGGAGGCGTACGGCTATCCGTCGCCGGGGTTGTCGATCCGCACCCCGGAGTGGTTCCACGCGCGCGATGTCGCCGCGGTCGCCAACGACACGCTCACCTTCGAGATCTTCCCGCCCGAGATCGAGGATCTGTGGCTGCCCGTGCACGCGCTCGACCTCGTGGAGATGGGCATGTTGCAAGGCCAGAACTGGAATCTGGAAAAGTTGTCCACAGCCTGTGGACAAGAAAACCGCTACGCGTTTCTGCTGTCCGCGATGCCCGAGCCGTTCGTCGGCGCCACGGGCACTCCGGTGGCGCCGGTGGCCATCTTCTGACGATCGGTCACTGCCCCGCAGCCGGGGCGGCGCCGGACGGGGCGCACTGATCGGTCGTGCTGTCGGTGACGGGGCTGCCGGCGGCGGCGCCACCGGCGACGATGCCGGCGATCAGGCGGAATGCGCCGCTTGTTGCTCGCCGACCCGACGGAACGCGAGGGGACACGAGGGGACACGAGGAGACACGAGGCGACACGAAAGATGCGTTGGGCCGTTCGTGTGAGCCGGTCGGGAGCGGCTTGCCGCTGGCATAGCCACGATGAATAACTGGAGCAGATCCGACCGGTGGGCTGCCCGCCCTCGCCGGGGGATGCGGCAGTCGGCCCACCCGCGGCGCTTTCCGGAAGAGTCCGGGTGACCAGTCGGCATACCGCGATGGGCACCCCCGGTGGGGAATCCGGATCCCGTTCAGCCGGTGCCGTCCGCGGCACCGGCTGACACGGCCCCCAGTTCCCGCCCTGGAGTCGAGCCCTTGACCTCTCGACCACATCTCGACACTCATCACCGGCCAGGACGAACAAGCGACTTGTCACTCTTTTGAGCGACAAGCATTGAGGGCTCTTGTCACTCGATCGGACCTATGAGTCACTGAGAGTGCGAACCGGCGGGCTGCCCATCCCGTGCCGGGGCATCGTTGAGAAGGGCAGCTCTTGCCGGTTATCCCTGTGCCCAGGGATGCCTGAAGGCTGCTGTGCCTCCGGCCCTGTGTGCGGAAGCAGACGACTCTTCCCTCGCCCTGTGTGCGAAGGCGGACGACCCTTCCCTCGCCCCGTGTCCGACAACACCGACTGCTCCTCGATCACCCGGGATGAGAGCAGCAGGCCTGCCTGTCGGCAGGGCTGATCCGCAGCTGCGGCAGCCGGTGGCCGGGTGCCCTTTGCCGGTTCCGCGCAAGTCTCCACCAACCAGCGAGGAGTGCCCCATGCCCATTTCTCCGAATCAGGGTTCCACCGGTGGCGGAACGCTGGTCACCATCACGGGGACGAACCTGTCCAACACCAGCGCCGTGAAGTTCGGCAGCAAGTCGGCGACCAGCATCACTCAGGTCACGGCGACGCAGGTCACCGCCGTCTCCCCCTCCGGAACCGGCACGGTGGGCGTCACCGTGACCACGCCCGGCGGGACCAGCAACCCGGTGTCGTTCTTCTACGTCGGAGCCCCCTTCAAGGGTTCCCTCGGAACCAGCTCCGGGCCACTGGTCGGCGGCAACACCATCACCGTCAACGGCACCGGCCTCTCCACGGCCACCAGCGTCTCCTTCGGCGCAACGCCCGCGACCCCCACCGTGGTCAGCGACAGTCAGCTCTCCGTCGTTGTTCCGGCGGGCGCCGCGGCCGGATCGGTGGGGGTCAGTGTGACCACCGCCGGCGGCACCAACAACGGCCTGACATACACGTACATCGACGACCCGACGATCGGGACCATCAGCCCGACCTCCGGCTCGACCTCCGGCGGGACGGCGGTGACCATCACCGGGACCAACCTCAGCAGCACCGAGTCGGTCACCTTCGACGGCGTCGCCGCCCCCTTCTCGGTGATCAACGCCACCACGCTGTCGGCGGTCACCCCGCCCCACGCAGCGGGCGCGTTCGACGTGGTGGTGACCAACCCCTCGGGGTCGGCCACCGCAGTCGGCGGCTTCACCTACATCACAGGTCCCGGCATCTGACCCAGCCGGCAGCCTTCGCGCGACGGAGGCATTGACCCGCGCCCGGGCGGCAGGCCCCACACGCCGCCCGGGCGACGGGCCGTCCGTCGCCCGGGAGCGCCCCGACCCGCATCACCGGGAGTGCCCCGACTCGCATCACGAGCGTGTCCTACCGAAGGAGTACAGAAATGTCCGCCCCTGTGGTCGCTTCGGTCAGTCCCAGCGCGGGACCGGCCTCCGGCGGCACCACCGTCACCGTGACCGGTACCGGCTTCACCGGAGTGGCACTCGTCCGCTTCGGCGGCAAACCCGTCACCTCGTACACCGTCGACAGCAGCACCCAGATCACGGCGGTCAGTCCGTCGGGCACCGGTTCGGTGTATGTCCTTGTCACCACCAATCAGGGCACCAGCATCCCGCAGGTGCTCTTCACCTATGTCCCGGCACCGTCCCTCACCGGTCTGACGCCGGCTCAGGGCCCGGTCTCCGGCGGCACCACCGTCACCCTCACGGGTACCGGCTTCACCGGCGCGACGGCGGTCAGCTTCGGCGGGGTCGCCGCGACCTCTTTCACCGTCAACTCGGCCACCCAGATCACCGCGGTCACCCCGCCCCACACGGCCGGCACCGCAGCCGTCACCGTGACCGCCCCCGGCGGCACCAGCAACGCCCTCACGTTCACCTACCTCGGGTTCCCTTCCGTCACCGGCCTGTCACCCACCCAGGGACCGGTCTCCGGCGGCACCACCGTCACCCTCACGGGTACCGGCTTCACCGGCGCGACGGCGGTCAGCTTCGGCGGGGTCGCCGCGACCTCTTTCAC
>NZ_JARXYX010000034.1 GCF_029893585.1 Streptomyces sp. LBL | reverse complement strand
GGCGCGACGGCGGTCAGCTTCGGCGGGGTCGCCGCGACCTCTTTCACCGTCAACTCGGCCACCCAGATCACCGCGGTCACCCCGCCCCACACGGCGGGCGCCGCGGCCGTCATCGTGACCGCCCCCGGCGGCAGCAGCGACCCCGACAATCCCAGCGCGTACTTCTTCTACGCCGCTTCCCCCTCGCTCGCCACCGTCACCCCTTCGTCCGGAAGCACGGTCGGCGGCGCCACGGTCGCCCTGACCGGCAACGACCTGCTCGGCGCGACAGCGGTGAGCTTCGGCGGGGTCGCCGCGACCTCTTTCACCGTCAACTCGGCCACCCAGATCACCGCGGTCACCCCGCCCCACACGGCCGGCACCGCCGCCGTCACCGTGACCACCCCCGGCGGCACCAGCAACCCCGTCGGCTACGTCTACCTGACGCTGCCCGCCCTGCTCGCCCTCGCCCCCGACCAGGGACCGACGCAGGCCGGCACCGTCGTCACCGTGACCGGCACCGACCTCACCACCACGACCGAAGTCCGGTTCGGTGCCACCCCCACGGCGTTCACGGTCGTCTCCCCCACCCAAGTCACCGCCATGGCTCCGGCAGGCGCCAGCGGGCCGGTCAACGTCACGGTCACCACCGCCGCCGGTACCAGCAATCCCCTCACCTACACCCGGGTCCCCGCTCCCGGTATCTGATCAGCGGCTGCCGCGGCCGGGCGGCAGGTCCCCACCTCCGCCCGGCCCCGGCTGTCGCGACGGCAGCAGGGCAGCGCGCACCGCCATCCGACTGCGGCGTCCCCACCCCTGTCCCCTGCTTCCCCCTGAGGGAACCGACGCCGCCTCACGACGCGCACTCGACGAGGACTTCCGTCACCGAATCCCTCGACGTCCCCTCGCGGCGAATCGCTCCCTCAAGCGTGGTCAGACGGATACGGGGCGTCAACACCCCATCAGCAATTCACCACTTATGCGCGGTTTGCCGCGGGCGCACATCGAAGCACTTCCCGGCGCACCCCTCTCACCCCCGCAGGGGATACGGGGATCTTGTGCACCCGTACACCCGTACACCCATGCGCCCATACGGCCGTGCGCCCGTGTGCCCGTGCGCCCATACGGCCGTGCGCCCGTGTGCCCGTGTGCCCATACGGCCGTGCGCCCGTGTGCCCATACGGCCGTGCGCCCGCACAGCCATGGGCCCGCCACACCCGCGCACCCGCGCACCCGCGCACCCGCGCACCCGCGCACCCGCAGCAGCGACCGCGACCCGGCGCCCGTCACACGGCCTCGTAGGCCAGCCCTTCGCGCGCCGAGGTGGCGCCGGCGCAGGCCGCTGCGTTCTCCCGGGTCTCCGCGCACCGGTCCAGTTCGCACCAGATGCGCTTGCCCGCGCCTTCGGCGCTCCAGCCCCAGCGGTCGGCGAGACCGTCGACAAGGGCGAGGCCCCGGCCGCCGGTCGCGTCGCTGTCCGCGCACCGCGGCACCGGGGCGCGGTTGCTGATGTCGTCCACCTCAAGGCGGACGGTGCCCGGTTCCGCGGCGACGCCGGGCAGGGACAGCCGCAGCACGGCCGGACAGCCGGTGTGCACCACGGCGTTGGTGACGAGTTCGGAGACGAGCAGGATCAGGGTCTCGGCGAGCGCCTCGTCGGCCCCTATCCCGGACCCGGCGAGCCGCGAGCGGGCCCACATCCGGGCTCTTCCCACCTCAGCGGGGTCTGGCCGGATTTCCAGCTGCACTTGAAGCACCTGCACCGCTCACACCATCCGAACCGGCGGGCACATAGCCTCGCGCCTCCCGAGGGCCACGATCGCAGCCATTCTTTGCATGACCAGAACAACGACCTGAGCCAGGGTCACGGAACGTGAATCCCTTGTGGAACAGCCTGGTTGACGTACAGTCACGGCAACAAGCGCTTCGGGCATATTCCAGCGCGAAGGAGTACCCGTGCGGCATACTGTGCGACGCTCTCCACCAGGGGTCGAACAAGCAGGGGAAACACCGGCATCACTGGTGCTCGGGACCACTCGCATCTCACACAAGGTACCGGAATCTCACCCAGGACACCGCAGGGGAAGACCGACTCCGAGACGTGAGGAGTCGGACCCAGGACACAACCTGGTATCAACGCTGAGTGATTACGGTGATCCACGATCCGTGACAACCGCCCGGGGCGTCCTGCCGACGGACCAGCCCAGCGGCCTCGGCGCCACGCTCAGGTCACCAGCTCTTCGGCGAGCCTGTCCTCACTCTCCGTGCCGCCACCGCCGCGTCGGGATCGCACCCAGGCCCGCTTGAGGTGCAGATGCACGTCGCTCTCCCAGGTGAACCCCATTCCGCCGTGCACCTGGAGACAGTCCCGCGTGTTCCGCTGAGCCGCCTCGTCGGCGAGCAGCCGCGCCGCCGCGATGTCCGTTGGGTCGGCGGTGACGGCGGCGGCGTACACGGCCGCCCGAGCCACCTCCGCCCGCACCAGCATGTCGGCACAGAGATGCTTGACCGCCTGAAACCCCCCGATCGGCTGCCCGAACTGCTCCCGCGCCCGGGCGTGTTGCACGGCCAGCTCACACGCGCGCGTGGCGGTGCCCAGCTGCTCGGCGGCAGTGAGGAGGCTGGCGATGGCGACGGGGGCGGCGGAAGCGGAAGCAGAGGCGGAACCGGAAGCAGGGGAGGCGGCGGAAGCGGAAGCAGAGGCGGAAGCAGAGGAGGGTCCCAGGGACCGCGCCAAGGTCCCGGACACCCGGTGCAGAGGTGTCAGCGGGTCCACCGACCGCAGCGGGACCACCCCCTCCGGACCGGCGCCCTCGGCAGTCGCTCCCCGCACGACGTCCGCCTCCCCCCACCACTCCACCAACCCCCCGTCGACGGCCGCCACGACCACCTCGCCCTCCGCCGCCCCCGGCACCGCCCCGGCGGCGAGATGCGTGGCGATCAGTGGTCCGGGCAGCAGGACGCGGCCCGCCTCCTCGAAGACCAGCGCCGCTTCGGGCAGCCCCAGTCCGACCCCGCCCTCCGTCTCGGGCAGCCGCAGCGCGAAGAACCCCGCCTCGCCGAGCTCGCGCCACAGGACCCGGTCCAGGCGGGGTGCCGCCACGGCGGCCCGCAGCGCCTCGCTGTCGAATCGGCGGGCCAGCAGCTGTCGTACGCCGTCCCGCAAGGCCCGCTGGTCCTCGGTGGGGTGGAATCGCATAGGTACCGTCAC
The DNA here is from genome assembly GCF_029893585.1 of Streptomyces sp. LBL. GTDB lineage: Bacteria > Actinomycetota > Actinomycetes > Streptomycetales > Streptomycetaceae > Streptomyces. The sequence continues at coordinate 111,235 of NZ_JARXYX010000034.1, read as the reverse complement.
CGCCCCTTCGGCAGCCCGAGGATCCGCTCGGCCACGATGTTCCGCTGGATCTGGGAGGTGCCCGCGGCGATGGTGTACGACAGCGAGGAGAGCCGGTCCAGCGTCCACGGCCGGTCGAGGTCCAGGGAGTCCGGGCCGAGGACGTCGGCGGCGGTGTCGTAGAGCTCCTGCCGGGCGTGCGAGTACCTCAGCTTGAAGACCGAGCCCCCTACGCCCGGGACACCCCCGCTCGCCTCCGCCTCGCTGACGTTCCACTGAGTCAGCCGCCACAGCGCGCGGAACTCGGCGTTCAGCCTGCCCAGTCGCCGCCGCAGCGCCGGGTCGTCCCAGCGGCCGTTCCTCCGCGCCTCGCGGGCCAGTTCGCCCAGCACCCGGCGGCAGGCGACCACCTCGCCGACGAAGGCCGTGCCGCGTTCGAAGGACAGCGTCACCATCGTCACCCGCCAGCCGTCGTTCTCCGCGCCGACCCGGTTGGCCACCGGCACCCGCACCTCGTCGAGAAACACCTCCGCGAACTCCGCCGACCCCGCGAGGGTCCGCAGCGGCCGTACGGTGACGCCCGGCGCGTCCATGGGCATCGCGAGCCAGGTGATACCCCGGTGCTTGGGTGCCGAAGGATCCGTGCGGACCAGCAGCTCGCACCAGTCGGCGACTTCCGCGTGCGAGGTCCAGACCTTGGCGCCGGTCACCACGTAGTCGTCGCCGTCGCGGCACGCGCGCGTGCGCAGCGCAGCGAGGTCCGACCCGGCGTCCGGTTCGCTGAAGCCCTGGCACCACACCTCCTCCCCGCGCAGGATCGGCGGCAGCCAGCGCGCCCGCTGGACGTCGGTCCCTTCGGCGGCGATCGTCGGCCCCGCGTGCAACAGCCCCACGAAGCTCGCGCCCACATAGGGGGCGCCCGCCTTCTCCGTCTCCTCCAGGAAGATCAGCCGGGTGGTCGGGGAGGCGTCCCAGTGGACGTCGGCGTATCCGGCGTCGTACAGCATCCGCTGCCAGCCGAGGTCGTAGGCGCGGCGTCCGGGCCAGTCGTCGGGGGACGGCCGGTCCGGCAGCACGGGCAGCACCTTGCCCAGCCACTCCCTCAGCCGCGCCCGGAACTCCTCCTCCTCCGGGGTGTACGAGAGGTCCATTTCCCGTCTGCCTCTCTATCTGCCTGGCTGCCGGTCTGCCTGGCTGTCTACCGGTCGAAGTCCAGGTCCAGCATGCGGATCGCGTTGCCCCGCATCAGCTTGTAGACCGTCTCGTCGTCGAGGCCCTTCACATGGTCCAGGGCGACTTCCTTGGTGTGCGGGAAGGTCGAGTCGACGTGCGGGTAGTCGGTCTCGAAGGTCGCGTTGTCCCGGCCGACGACGTCCAGCGAGGCGACCCCGTGCTGGTCGCGGAAGAAGCAGCAGAAGATCTGCCGGTAGTAGTACGTCGACGGCGGCTCCGGGATCGTGTCGCGGACGCCGCCCCAGGCGCGGTGCTCCTCCCAGACGTCGTCGGCGCGTTCCAGGGCGTACGGGATCCAGCCCATCTGCCCTTCGGAGTAGGCGAGTTTGAGCCGGGGAAACCTCACCAGCACGCCGCTGAAGAGGAAGTCCATCATCGACGCCATGGCGTTGTTGAAGCTGAGTGCTGCCTGGACGGCGGGCGGGGCGTCGGGCGAGGCGGCCGGCATCTGGGAGCTGCTGCCGATGTGCATGTTGACGACCGTGCCGGTGTCCTGGCAGATGGCGAAGAACGGGTCCCAGTAGCCGGAGTGGATCGACGGGAGCCCCAGATGGGTGGGGATCTCGGAGAAGGTCACCGCACGCACCCCGCGGGCCGCGTTGCGCCGGATCTCCTCGACCGCGAGGCCGATGTCCCACAGCGGGATCAGGCACAGCGGGATCAGCCGGCCGCCGCTGCCCCCGCACCACTCCTCGACCATCCAGTCGTTGTAGGCGCGCACACAGGCCAGCGCGACCTCCTTGTCGTGCGCCTCGGCGAAGGTCTGCCCGCAGAAGCGGGGGAAGGAGGGGAAGCAGAGGGAGGCCTCGACATGGTTGAGGTCCATGTCCGCGAGTCGCGCGACGGGGTCCCAGCAGCCGCGCCGCATCTCCTCGCGGGTGATCCCCTCCAGGGTCATCTCGTCCCGGTCGAAGCCGACGGCGGCGATGTTGCGTTTGTACGGGAACTTCAGGTCCTCGTAGATCCACCAGTCGGTCGGCTGGCCGTCCGGATCCATCGTGATCTGGTACTTGCCGCCCACGTACGCGAGTTCACCGATCCCGGCGGTGAGGGGCTGGGGCCCGCGGTCCCGGTACTTCTGCGGCAGCCACGTCGCGAAGAGGTGCGCGGGCTCGATCACATGGTCGTCGACGCTGATGATGCGGGGCAGTTCGGTCATGGATCCCCTCCGCCTGACACAGTCATCTGACGGGTCGTCAGATCAACCTCCCCCAGCAGGCTAGTCGCGCGCCTCTGGACCGACAAGGCGCCGGGCCCTACGCTCTGCCCATTATCTGACTGCCCGTCAGTTATACGAGGGGGCCGCCGTGACCGACACCGCCCGTGCGCTCAGCACCTCACGCACCCTCTGGGACCTGGTCGCCCGCCGCGCCGACCTCACCCCTGACCGCCCCGCCCTCCTCCAGGACGACCGCTCACTGAGCTTCGGGGAGCTGCGCGATGGGGCCGAGCGGGTGGCGGCGGGCCTGTACGACATGGGCGTACGCCCCGGCACGGTCGTCGCCTGGCAGCTGCCCACCCGGATCGAGACGGCCCTGCTGTCCTTCGCGCTGGCCCGCCTGAGCGCCGTACAGAGCCCGGTCATCCCGTTCTACCGGGACCGCGAGGTCGGGTTCGCGCTGCGCGAGTCGAAGGCGGAGTACTTCGCGGTGCCGGGCGAGTGGCGTGGCTTCGACCACACGGAGATGGCCCGGCGGCTCGGCGCCAAGGGGATCTTCGAGGCGTACGACGTCCTGCCCGACGGCGACCCGTCCGTCCTCCCCGCCCCGCCCGCCGACGGCACCTCGGTCCGCTGGATCCACTGGACCTCCGGGACGACCTCCGCCCCCAAGGGCGTCCTGCACACGGACCGTTCACTGATCGCGGGCGGATCGTGCCTCGCCCACGCGCTGTGCCTGTCGGCGGACGACGTCGGCTCGATGGCTTTCCCGTACGCGCACATCGCCGGGCCCGACTACACGGTCATGCTGCTGCTGTACGGCTTCCCGGCGGTGATGTTCGAGCAGTTCGCGCTGCCGGACGCGCTGGCGGAGTACCGCAGGCACGGGGTGACCGTGGCCGGCGGCTCCACGGCCTTCTACACGATGTTCCTGGCCGAGCAGCGCAAGCAGCCGGGAGCGCCGGTCATTCCCTCGCTGCGGCTGCTCGCGGGCGGCGGGGCGCCCAAGCCACCGGAGGTGTACCGCGCCGTCGTACGGGAGATGGGGGTGCAGCTCACCCACGGGTACGGCATGACCGAGGTGCCGATGATCACGATGGGGGCGCCGGACGACACCGCGGAGAACCTCGCGACGACGGAGGGGCGGCCGCCGGAGGGGATGGAGATACGGATCGTCGACGGGGAGGTGCGGCTGCGCGGGGAGGCCGTCTGCCAGGGCTATCTGGACCCGGCGCAGACGGCGGAGGCGTTCGACGAGGACGGCTTCCTGCGCACCGGGGACCTCGGGTACGTCACCGGCAGCGGGCATCTGGTGCTGACCGGCCGACTCAAGGACGTGATCATCCGCAAGGGGGAGAACATCTCCGCCAAGGAGATCGAGGACCTGCTGCACGCACACCCCTCGGTGGGCGACGCGGCCGTGGTCGGGCTCCCGGACGCGGAGCGCGGGGAGCGGGTGTGCGCGGTGGTGGAGCAGCCGCCGGGGGCCGAGGAGCTGACCCTGGAGGCGGTGACGTCGTATCTGCGCGCGCAAGGTCTGTCACCGCACAAGCTGCCCGAGCAGCTGGAGGTGGTGGACGCCCTTCCACGGGGCGAGACACTGCGGAAGGTACTGAAGTACGAGCTGCGTGAGCGGTACGCGGGGGCGTGAGCGGTGCGCAGGGGCGTGAGCGGTACGCGGGGGCGTGAGCTCCGAGCGGCGGCCGTGGTCGCTGGGGGCCCTTGACGTAACTGCTGTTCGGGAACCGCGGAGTAGTCGCCGGGGCCCTTGACATGACGGCTGTTCGGAAGCCGTGGAGTAACGGCGGGTTCGGGGACCGTGAGGCAGCGGCTACTCGGGAACCGTGAAGTAGCGGGCGAACGCCGTCACGATCTCTGTTTCGCCGATCTTGCCGTCGACGTCCGTGTCGAGGGCGGAGGTGACCGTGTGGGCGGCCTCCTCGGTCGCGCCGAGGGCCTTCAGTACCCGGGCGGTGTCCTCGACGGTGGCCCGGCCGTCCCCGTCGGCGTCCGCGACGGCGAGGGCCGCGTGCAGGAAGGGGCGGGCGATCTCGGCGAACCGGTCAGGGTTGTCGCGCAGCCGCTTGACCGCGCAGTTGACGAACTCCCCCCGGGTGATCCGCTGGTCGCCGTCCCGGTCCGCGATGCCGGCCATGCCCTGCCAGAACGCCTCGGCACCGCCATACAGGGACTGCCCCTTGTCGGAGCGGGCCGCCGTACCGAACTCGGCGAGCACCGCCTTGGCCGCCACACTGAAGTCCGCGCGGTCGATGTAGCCGTTGCCATCCTGGTCGAAGGTGGCGAACCGGACGGCGATCCTGCGCTCGTACTCGTTGCTGGCCATGTCTGTTCGGACCGCCTTACCTCACCGTCGGGTGCATCTGGCACGGAGCGTACGACGGGAAAGCCTCTCCGGGCGCGCGAAAGCGACGCTTGTGCCGAGACCGACGGAATTTCGGGACAACCGCGTAGCAGCCACGTTGCCCGAGGTCGGCCGATGGGGCGCCGCTCACGCCGAGAGCGGGTTCGCATCCTCCCGGACCGCCGAGTCCACATCCGGATGGACGTCGAACAGACGGCGGACACCCAGCGCGCCCAGCACCCGGTTGACGTGGGAGCCGTCCTCGGCGCCGTGGGCCGGGAGGATCAGGCGCAGCCGGCCCTGGCAGGAGCTCATGAGGCGGCGGGAGGCGATGAGCACGCCGACGCCGCTGGAATCGCAGAAGAACACCTCGGAGAGATCGAGGACGAGACTGTGGCGGCCCTCGGCCACCTCGTCGTGCACCCGCTGACGCAGCACCGGCGACGTCACCAGGTCCAGCTCGCCCGACACCTGGAGCACGGCCCACTCGCCCTGCCCACCGTTGGTCACATTGAACGCCACCACCATGCCCTTCGCTCGCCCGAACCTAAACGGAAGCTTTCCCTACGCTTCCTTGCAGCGCGGCTGCCCAGCGGCCGTTCCCTGAAACACCCGCCCAGAAACGGAAGCCGACGGGAAGAGGCTTGTTCTAGGCGCCTTCGATCCTGTTCGATCGCTTCTGATCGGTGGACGACCGGGTAGGCACGCCCCAGGGCGCCGGGCCGGAGGGCCATTACCACCCACGGCTCCCCGGGGGCGCTCATTGCGACAAAGGGGCGTGGGCTGTCGGAGGTGCCGACTACATTCGAGGAGACGGTGGGCTCCGGCTCTCCAAGGACGAAGGCCGGGACAAAGGCCAGAACAAAGGGCGGGACAAGGGCGGGACAAGGGCGAGACAAGGGCGAGACAAGGGCGAGACAAGGGCGAGACAAGGGCGGAACAAGGCCCGGAACAAAGGCAGGGACAAAGGCCGAGACAAAGGCCGGGACAAAGGCATGCCGAGGGCAGGGACAAGGGCAGGCCGAGGGAGCCGCATGGCGAAGAAAGACGCACCGCCCCGCTGGGACCGCAAGATGCAGCAGCGTCTCGCGCGCGGTGAGGCGGCCGCCCTCGGCGAGCTCTACGACCGCTTCGCTTCACTCGTGCACGGACTCGCCCACCGCGTGCTCGGTGATGAACGTGCCGCCGACGGCGTCACCCGCGAGGTCTTCGCCTTTGTCTGGGAACACCCCGACTCCTACGATCCCCAGCAGGGCCCCCTGCGCTCCTGGGTCGCCGCCCTGACCCACCGCCTCGCCGTGCAGAGACTGCGCGCCACCGAGGCCGCCGCGCTGCCCCAGGAGGACCACGGCAGCACCGAGGACCTGGAGCGCAAGGTCCGCCATGCCTCGGTCGCCGCCCGCGCCGACTACATCGTCCAGTCCATGCCCGTCCCGCTGCGTGCCGCTCTGGAGCTGGCCTACTTCCAGCGCCGCGACTACCGCCAGGCCGCCATCGACCTGGACGTCACCGAGGACGAGGCCCGCCGCCGCCTCCGCCTGGGCCTGCAGCTCCTCTCCACGGCCCACGACGCCGCCGCACCCGGAGCACCGCCCGAATACGGGGGCGCGGCGTGAACGACGCGGACCGTCCGCCCCCCATCCCCCTCCCCATCCCCCTCCCCCGCGCCTCCGTCGAGGACGGCGGACGTCCGTTGCCCTCGCCGGCGGAGCTGGGGGGTGCGGCGCCCCCGCCCGCTCCGCTGGTCCTGGAGCACCACGTCCTGAAGTCCCTCCTCGGGGCGTGGGCGCTGGCCGCCTGCTCGCCGGAGGAGACGGAGGCCGTCGAGGAGCACCTGAGCGACTGCGGAACCTGCGCCGACGAGGCCCTGCGGCTGCGTGACGCGGTCGGCCTGCTGCGCCGCCCGGAGAGCCTCGACCTCGATCCCGGTCTGCGCACCCGCGTCCTGGGCAGTTGCCTCGGCCGGCGCCCGCCGCGCATCCCGGTGCCCGAGTGGGCGACACCGTACGACGCCGAGACCGCCCGGCTCGACGCCCTGCTCCAGGACATAGGCGTCGCAGAGTGGCACGCGCCCGTGCGGCTGCGCTGGTTCGAGGGCGCGGGTGCGACGAGCCGTCGTACGACGGTCGCCGGGGTCATCGCGCATCTGCTGACGGTCGACGGCCTGGTCGCGGTCGCGCTCGGCCTCGACGACCCGCTGGGCGACGTGGAGGCGCGGGAGCCGACGCCGGCCGCGCGCACCGAGGCGTACTGGCGGGCCTCGCACTTCCCGCCGACCCGCGCGGTGCGCGTGCCCTGGCGGGAGCAGAGCCACGACCTGGTGCGCACGGTGTCGTTCACGGGCGGCGGCACCGGCAGACCGGCGGTTCCGTACGGCGACTTCGAGCTGCCGCTGCACGACGCGATGCTGGACCGCGCCTTCGAGTGCTGGGTGCACGCGGAGGACATCGCCGATGCGGTGGACTACCCGTACGATCCGCCCTCGCCGCGCCACCTCAACCGCATGATCGACCTCGCGGCCCGGATGCTTCCCGGCGTGCTGGCGCTCCGACGCCGTACGGGGCTGGCCTCACCGGCCCTCGGCCGCCGCCTCGTCCCCGCGGGCGAACCCGGCCGCAGCCTCCGACTGGAGATCGAGGGCCTGGGCGGCGGCGACTGGCTGATCCCCCTGGACTCCCCCGCCGCGATCGGCTCCGCCGACCACGAGGTGGCCCACGTGGCCCTGGACGGCGTCGAGTTCTGCCGCCTGGCAGCGGGCCATGTGTCACCGACGGAGGCGGCGGCAGGCCAGGACGGGGACCGGGAGGCGATCAGGGACGTCCTGTTCGCGGCATCGTCGCTGAGCAGGATGTAGCTGCCGGGCGACAGCGGCTGCCAGGCGAACACGACCAGGTGTGCGACCAGGTGTGGACTAGGCGAACACAACCGTCCGCCGCCCGTTCAGCAGGATCCGCCGCTCCGCATGCCACTTCACGGCCCGGGCCAACGCCTGACACTCCACATCGCGCCCGACCGCCACCAGCTGTTCCGGTGTCACCTCGTGGCCCACCCGCTCGACCTCCTGCTCGATGATCGGCCCCTCGTCGAGATCCGCCGTCACGTAGTGAGCCGTGGCCCCGATCAGCTTCACACCTCGCGCATGCGCCTGGTGATACGGCTTCGCACCCTTGAAGCTCGGCAGGAACGAGTGGTGGATGTTGATGATCTGCCCGCTGAGCTGCTTGCACAGGTCGTCGGAGAGCACCTGCATGTACCGGGCGAGCACCACCAGCTCGACGTCCTGCTCGCGCACCAGCTCCAGCAGTCGCGCCTCGGCCTCGGCCTTGGTGTCCTTCGTCACCGCAATGTGGTGGAAGGGAACGTCGTACGACCCCACGAGCTCGGCGAAGTCGGTGTGGTTGGACACCACGGCCGCGATGTCCACCGGCAGTGCGCCGATCCGCGCGCGGAACAGCAGGTCGTTCAGGCAGTGCCCGAACTTGCTGACCATCAGGACGATCCGCATCCTGTCCTCGGCTCGGTGTATCTGCCATTCCATGTGGAAGGCGTCACCGATCGCCGCGAAGCTCGCCCGCAGCTTGTCCACGGTCACCGGCGCGTCCGCCGAGAAGTGGACCCGCATGAAGAACAGTGCCGTGTCGTGGTCGCCGAACTGCTGACTGTCCTCGATGTTGCAACCGGTCATGAACAAGTAGCTCGACACGGCGTGCACGATGCCCTGCTTGTCGGGGCAGGACAGGGTGAGGACGTACTGGTCCGCGGGGGCGACGACTCGGGTGGACTGCTCGTTCATGCGGGACAGGGTCCCATATCGGTGACCGGGGCGTGGTGCCGTCTCGCTCCGCAGACCGGGGCGGGGGACCGGGTACGGCGGACCGGGTACGGCCCTACGCCGAGCGCGTCATGATCCGCAGCACCTCGAGCGTGCGCGGCTGGGCGTCCGCGTCGTCGCCGTCGGCCGCCGCCATCCGCACGTGCGCGTCCCGCGCCGCCCGCACCGCCTCCGGCCAGCCGGGGTGGTCGACGTACGCGGAGACCGGGGCGTCGGGCCCGACCTGGTGCATGATCCGCAGCACCCGCAGGACGGCGCTGTCGACGAGCGCCGCCTCCTGGGAGTCCCGGAAGATCGTGCCGACGTACTTCTCGGCGGACCAGTTGTCCAGCCAGGTGTCCTCGACGAGGCGGTACACGGCGTCGGTGACGTCGCCGTACCCCTCCACCCCCGCCAGCCAGACATCCCGCTGGAACACCGGGTCGGAGAGCATGTGCAGCGCGGAGCGCACGTTGCTGCGCCAGCGCCACCAGGGCATGTCGTTCTGTGGCATGCCGCCCATGGTGGCTGAGCGACGGCCGCGACGGGAAGAGTTCTCCGAACCTTGCACGGTCATCGATCGTACGTTCCTTTCCTCGGGGGGCTCACCACCCCTCGCTGTTCACCTTTACGTCACCTGTCCATAACCGAGAGTCACCCCCGGGTTGGCGGTGTGGCGGAAGCGTGTGTGTCCATGACCGGCAGGCGACGCACCCGCAGCACCTTCCTCCCCACGTTCACCCGGCGCGTCAGAGCGGCCGCCGTCTCGGCGGCGGCCCTGGTGGCGTGTGCGTCGCTCACCACCGGTTGCGGGGCCATCCCCGGTGTCACCGGGGACGTCGGGGACGAACCGATCAAGGTCATGACGTGGGCCCCGGAGAACACCAACGCCACCAACAAGCCGGGCATGCCCGCCTTCGCGAAGGCCTACGCCCGCTGGATCAACTCCCACGGCGGCCTCGATGGCCGCAAGCTCACCGTCCTGACCTGCAATGACCACAACGACAGCGTGACCGCGGCGAAGTGCGCCCAGCGCGCGGTCGACGAGGGCGTCGTCGCGGTCCTCGGCTCCTACAGCCAGCACGCCGACTCCTTCCTGGCGCCCCTGGAGGGCGCCGGCATCCCCTACATAGGCGGTTACGGCGTCACCGCCGCCGAGTTCACCAGCCCGCTGTCCTACCCCGTCAACGGCGGACAGCCCACCCTCCTGGCCGGTCTCGGCCGGGCGCTCACCGACTGCGGGCCGGTCGCGCTGGTCCGGCCCGACACCATCGCCGGCGACGAACTGCCCACGCTGCTCGACTCCGGGCTCACCGTCGGCGGACACCCGGCCGCGCAGGACGTGCGGGCGCCGGAGAAAGCCACCGAGTACTCCGAGAAGGCCGGCCGGGCGCTCGCGCGCACGACGACCGACTCGGCGAAGAAGGGCTGCGTGGTGCCCGCGCTCGGCGACGCCACAGGCACCTTCATGGACTCCTTCCGGCGTACCCGCGAGGACTACCCCGACGTACGGACCGCCATGGTGCTCGGCAACGTCGACCAGACGGAGATCAACGCCTCCGGCGGGCGGTCCGGGCCGTACGAGGGCTCGTACATCACCGGCTGGTACCCCGTGGAGAGCGACCCGCGCTGGAACCCCATGAAGAAGGTCATCAGCGCGGAGGCCTTCGGCGACAACCGCATCGACGCCGCGGACACCGGGGTGCAGACCACGTGGATCGCGTACACCGTCTTCAAGGAGATCGTCGAGTCGCTGGACGGCGAGGTGACCGCCGACACCGTACGGGGAGCCCTGGACCACGGGCAGAAGGTCACCACGGGCGGGCTGACGCCGGCCCTGCAGTGGAAGTTCCAGGGCTCGCTGGCCTCCGTCGGCTTCCCCCGCCTGGCCAACACCGAGGTGTCCCTGCAGATCGTCAGGCAGGGCCAGCTGGTGCTGGCCAAGAAGGGCTTCACCGACGTCACCAAGACGCTGAAGGACGCGGACCTGGGCTGAGGGACCGGTCGGCCGGGTCCTTCAGCCGGCCCGGATCCTTCAGTCGACTCGGCGCCTCCAGCCTGCCCGGGTCCCTCAGCCTGCCCGGGTCCCTCAGCCGGCGCGGATTCCTCAGTCGGTGCGGATCCGGGTCACAGCTGGGTGGGCTGACGCTCGGTCAGGCTCCAGGTCGTCGCGATCGCGTTCCACAGCTTGGCCGCCTTGACCTTCTCCTTGCTGGCGGTGCCGCTCGCCTGGTTACCGGCCTGGGTCTGGCCGGTGATGCGAGCCTGGCCCTTCTTGCAGCCCTTCTTGCCGGCCGCCTGGCCCGCCCAGGCGGCGTAGTGGTTGTCCGCCGACGCGGAAGCCTGCCATGCCTGGGTCAGGGCGTCCGTCAGCGCCGCGTGGGCGGGCAGCTTGTCGACCGAGAGCTTGGACAGCCGGGTCACCAGATCGGTGCGCTGCTGGGCCGCGCCCCGCAGGTCCTTGGCCGCCTGGCCCAGGTTCTTGCAGGACTTCACGTCCTCCACCGCGTTGATCACGGTGGTCCGGCTGCCGCCGCTGTCCGCGAGCAGCTTGTCCAGGGCCACGGCCTGCTGCTCGGCCGGATCGGCCGACGGCGAGGCGGAACCGTCGGTCGTGGAGGCCGTCGCGGAGACGGTCTGATTCTTGGCGTCGCCCTTGTCGTCGCCCCCGCCGGCGAGCAGCGCACCCGCGCCGATGCCGAGGACGGCGATACCGATGCCGACGGCGGCGATCACCGGCACCCGCGATCGGCTACGACCGCCCCGGCCACCGCCGTGACCGCCGTCCCCGTCGTCGTGCGTACCCTGCCGTCCGCCGCCGCCGGGCGCGCCGTACGACGGCTGCGCGGACTGTCCGTACGGCGGCTGGGCGCCGGGGGCGGCCTGGGGCTGCTGGAGAAGCGGCAGTTGCTGGGTCGCCGCGGCCTGGCCGGGCTCGGCGCCCGGGCCGCTGCGGAAGAGGTTGTCGAACTCGGCGGGCGGCTGCCGGTCCCCGCCGCTCGGTCCGCCGTAGGACGCCCCGGGAGGCTGCTGTCCGGGCACGGGCGCGATGAACTGCGTCGGCTCGGCGTCGGGGCCGGTGGCCGGCGGCAGCGCCCCGGCGCCGGGCCGGGGGGAGCCGCCGTGCGGTGCGCGGCCGAGGAACTGGGTCCCCTCGGCTGGTGACTCGGGCCCCGCCTCGGGCGGCAGCGCGCCGGGACCGACCGGCGGCAGGTACTGCGTGGCACCCTCGTCGGCCCCCGGGGCGACCGGCGGGATGTACGGGGTGGCCCCTTCGGCGGCGGGCGGCAGCGGAGCCCCGCCGGGGGCGTCGTACGCGCCGGCGGGGGGCAGCGGGGAGCCGCCGGGCGCGCTGTACCGGACGGGCACCTGCGCGGAGCCGGCGGTCTCGGGCGGCAGGGGCGCACCGGCGCCGGGAGCGTCGTACGCGCCACCGGACGGCGGCACGGGCGCACCGGAAGCGGCCGGGCCGTACGCGCCGGCCGACTGCGCGGAGGTGTCCGGGGGGCTGCCCTGGCCGACGGGCGGCAGGTAGTAGGAGGTGGGCGGGTCATCGCTGTGCCCCGTGGACTGCGGCGAGGCGCCTGCACCCGAGGAACCGTAGCTGTCGGCGCCGTAGGCCGACGGGCCGGACTCGGGGCTGCTCCAGGGCTGGTCGGCCGAGGACTGCCAGCCCTGCCCCGGCTGCGGGGCTGGTGCCTGCTGCTGGTCCGGGCCCCATGGCGTACCCCAGGCCTGACCGCCGGCCGGCGCCCCGGCCGACCCGGGCGCCTGCCCCGGCGTCCGGCCGTCCAGCTGCCCGTACGCCGATTCCGGCGCCTGGCCGTACGCCGAACCGTCGCCGTACGCCGAACCGGCCCCGTCGCCATAGGCCGAACCGGATTCCCGGCCATAGCCGGGGCCGGAACCCTGGCCGTAACCGGACCCGGAAGCCTGACCGTAGCCGGACCCGGACCCGTCCTGTCGGCCGTAATCCGAACCGGAGTTCTGGCCGTATGCCGCATTCCGCGCCTGATCGTGCGCCGAACCGGAACCCTGGCCGTACACCGAACCGGAACCCTGGTCCTGTGTCGAACCGGAGCCCTGGCCGTATGTCGAACCCTGCGCCTGGTCGTACGAGCGACCCGACGACGGCTGGCCGTGCGACGTGCCGGGGGCCAGCGGGGTGGGGCTGCTCGGCCGGCCGTATCCGCCTGTCATGCCCGGCAGCAGGGGTTCCCCGCCGTCGGAGGGCAGCACGATGCCTTCGCGCGCTTCGCGCGCGGGGGGCTCCTCGCCCTGTCCACTCTGCGTCACCGGGACTCCTACGAATGGGGGACCTTCGGAATCGTCGGTTCACGCTACCGGGTCCCCGGAGCCAGGTGCTACGCAGCTCAGGCCCTGACCTGCGTCCCTGTGACCGCCGTAACAGATCCACAGACGAATCCGGCGGTCGCCGTGACACCACCGTGACACCAACGCGCCCCTATCCGCTGCATATGGCCCCTTATACGGCCCCATTACTCTCGCTCCTCGCTCACCCCTCTCCCACTCGCGTCTCACTCCCGCTTTCGTTTCTGTTCGTTCAAGTCCTCATGGCGCCGAATCTCACGCCGCCGCCTGCAGATCCAGCCGCGCCCCGAACTCCCTTACCACGGCCTCGTCCCGGAACGGCTCCAGCCGCTGCTGGAAGTCGTCCAGGTACTCGGCGCCGCGGTTGGAGCGGAGGGTCTCCAGCAACTCCACCGCCTTCAGGCCCGTGTTGCAGGCCTGCTCCACCTCCCGCTGCTGCACCTGCGCGGTGGCCAGCAGGACGTAGCCGATCGCCCGGCGGCGGGCCCGCGATTCGGGGTGTCCGTCCAGGGACTCCCGGGCGCACCGCGCCGCCGCCTCGGCCTGTCCCAGGTCCCGGTGGCAGTGCGCCAACTCGTCCGCCAGATAGGCCTCGTCGAAGTGCGCGATCCACGCCGGGTCGTCACCCGCCGACGGGTCCGCCTGCTCCAGCGCGTCCACCGCCCGCCCGGCGGACACCTGGGCCGACCGTGCGTCACCCATCAACGCGTGCCCCCGCGCCTCCGCCGCATGGAACATCGCCTCCGCACGCGGGGTCACGCGCCCACGCGCCCCCTCCTGCGCCGCCCGCGCCAACTGCGCGATCTCCCGCGGGTTTCCGAGCTGCGCGGCGAGGTGACTCATGGACGCGGCCAGGACGTATCCGCCGTAGCCACGGTCGCCCGCCGCCTGTGCGAGCCGCAGCGCCTGGATGTAGTACCGCTGGGCCAGGCCCGGTTGGCCGGTGTCGACGGCCATGTAGCCCGTGAGTTCGGTGAGTCGGGCCACCGCCGCGAAGAGGTCCCGCCCGACCGCCTCCCGGTACGAGCCCGCCAGCAGCCCGGAGACCACACTGTTGAGGTAGTGCACGACGACCGGGCGCACATGCCCGCTGCCGTACTGGTGGTCCAGGTCGACCAGGGCCTGCGTCATCGCCCTGACCGCCGCCACGTCGGACTGCCCCACCCGGGGTCCGGCCGAGCGCGCGACCTGCGCGTCGGGCGAGGAGATCAGCCAGTCGCGGCTGGGCTCGACCAGCGCGGACGAGGCGACGGACGAGCCGGACAGGAAGTCCCGGCGGCCCACGTCACTGCGCCACAGCTCACACACCTGCTCGATGGCCCCCAGCACCGTCGGCGAGAACTGGAGACCCACGCCCGAAGCGAGGTTCTTGCCGTTGGCCATGCCGATCTCGTCGATCGTGACCGTCCGGCCGAGTTTGCGGCCGAGCGCCTCCGCGATGATCGCCGGAGCGCGTCCGCGTGGCTGCTGGCCGCGCAGCCAGCGCGCCACGGACGTCTTGTCGTACCGCAGATCGAGACCGTGCTCGGCGCCGCACATGTTGACCCTGCGGGAGAGCCCGGCGTTCGAACAGCCCGCTTCCTGGATGAGCGCCTGCAGCCGTTCGTTCGGCTGCCGCGCGATGAGAGGCCTGGCGGCCATGGCGTACCCCCTGTGGCTGCGGTGCCTGCCCACGCACCGAGTTGACGTGTCTTCAACGGACGGACTCCTGAACTCGCTGCTCTCGTCAGGAACGAAAAGATCCGGCCGTGAAGATCAATGCCCCGCGAATGCGGCGAAAATGCGAGGCATGCGAGGATTGCCGGGGTGATGGCGGTTGCCGCCCCCGTACCTGGCTACCCACCCCACGCCCCGGTTCCTCCTGCGCGCCCCCACACATGCACCCATGCGCCCCAGATGAGGAACCGATGCTCCTCCCCCGCGCGCGCTACAGCCGTAACCCGAGGTGGACGGGGGAGTTGAGTGGAGCGTGGAAGAGACGATCGCGGGCACCGAAGCCGTTCAGATTCCGAAGCAGCGCGGGGAATCGCTGCTGGAGACAGCCGTACGTTATGCCGAGGAGCGCCACTGGGACGTCTTTCCCGGGACCTGGCTGGTAGACGTCGACGGGGTGCCGCGCTGCTCGTGCGGGAACGCCGCGTGCGCCGCACCCGGCGCGCATCCGGCGCGCGCGGACTGGGGAACGCAGGCGACCGGCAGTGCGACCGTCGCGCGCCGGATGTGGCAGAAACAGCCGACGGCATCGATCCTGCTGCCGACGGGGCGGACGTTCGACGCGATCACCGTGCCGGAGACGGCCGGGTTCCTCGCACTGGCCCGGATGGAGCGGATGGAGTTGACGCTCGGTCCGGTGACGCTGACGCCGGACCGGCGGATGCAGTTCTTCGTGTTGCCGGGCGCGTCGGTGAAGGTTCCGGAGCTCGTGCGCAAGCTCGGCTGGTCCCCGTCGTCGCTCGATCTGGTCGCCCTGGGTGAGGGCGCGTACGTGGCCGGACCGCCGACCCGGTTCGGGTCCTCGGGGGCCGTGCAGTGGGCCTGCCGGCCGACGCCGGCGAACCGGTGGCTGCCGGACGCGGAGGAGTTGATCTCGCCACTCGCCTACGCCTGTGGCCGGGATCGATAACCCGCACCGAAGCGGCACGCTCCCCGACCGTAGGGTTCTGGCATGACGTCGGGAGCAGTGATGGGTTCAGCCGCCGTACGTGTGCGAGGACTCTGGAAACGGTTCGGGCAGCAGGTCGCTGTCGCCGGGATCGATCTGGAGTTGCCCGCGGGGAAGTTCATCGGACTGGTCGGGCCGAACGGGGCCGGGAAGACCACCACGCTGTCGATGGTGACCGGGCTGCTCCGGCCGGATCAGGGCTCCGTCGAGGTCGTCGGGCACGACGTGTGGCGGGATCCGGTCGAGGTGAAGGCGCGGATCGGGGTGCTGCCCGAGGGGCTGCGCCTGTTCGAGCGACTGTCGGGGCGTGAACTGCTCGCCTACTCCGGCCGGTTGCGCGGGCTGCCCGGGGCCGAGGTCGACAAGCGGGCCGCACAGCTTCTGGATGTGCTCGATCTGGCCGGGGCCCAGCACAAACTCGTCGTCGACTACTCGACCGGCATGCGGAAGAAGATCGGGCTCGCCGCCGCCCTCCTCCACAATCCCGAGGTGCTCTTCCTCGACGAGCCGTTCGAGGGCGTCGACCCGGTGTCGGCCCAGACCATCCGCGGAGTGCTGGAGCGGTACACCGCCTCCGGCGCCACCGTCGTCTTCTCCTCCCACGTGATGGAGCTCGTCGAGTCGCTGTGCGACTGGGTCGCCGTCATGGCCGCCGGACGCATCCGCGCCCAGGGGACACTCGCCGAGGTGCGCGGCGACGCACCCTCCTTGCAGCGGGCGTTCCTCGAACTCGTCGGCGCGCACAGCCGGGACGCCGGGTCCGACCTGGACTGGCTGGGCGGCGGAGCGGCCCGGTGAGCGCCTACGGCACCACCACGGCGAACATCACCCCTGTCGTCGTACGGCTGAAGGTGTCGCTGCTGAGGAACGGGCTCAAGCAGTCCGCCGGGCGGCGGGCCGCGTACATCGGTTCGGTCGTCGCCGTGCTGCTCTTCTCCGCGTTGCAGCTGCTCGGCCTGATCGCGCTGCGCGGACACGCGCACGCCGCCTCCGTGGTGGTGCCGCTGGTGGCGGTGCTGGCGGCCGGCTGGGCGGTGATGCCGCTGCTCTTCCCCGGCGGCGACGAGACCCTGGATCCCAGCCGGCTGGTGATGCTGCCGCTGCGGCCGCGGGCGCTGGTGCGGGCGCTGCTCGTGGCTTCGCTGGTCGGCATCGGGCCGCTGTTCACGGTGTGCATGCTGGCCGGTTCCGTCGTGTCGGTCGCGCACGGGGGTGTGGCGTACGTCGTCGGCGTCGTCGGTGTCGTCCTCGCGCTGCTGGTGTGCGTGGCCCTCGCGCGGGCCGTCGCCGTCGCCAACACCCGGCTGCTGACCAGCCGCAAGGGCCGGGATCTGGCGGTGCTCAGCGGCCTGGTCATCGCGGTCGGGGCGCAGGTGGTGAACTTCGGCGCGCAGCGGCTGGGCTCGGGCGGGCTGGCCCAGCTCGACGGTCCGGCCGACGTGCTGAAGTGGGTGCCGCCGGCTTCGGCGATCGGGGCGACGGACTCCGCGAGCGAAGGGTCGTACGGCGTGGCCGCCCTGCAACTCGGCATCAGCGCGCTCGCCCTGGCGGCGCTGATCGCCCTGTGGTCGCGGCATCTGACCCGGCTGATGACCGCACCGGACGGCTCCACCCTCCAGGCCGCCGACGCCAGGACCCGCGAACGGAACGCGACCGGCCTGTCCCGGCTCCTGCCGCCCGGACGGACCGGCACGGTCATGGAACGCAGCCTGCGCTATGTGTGGCGCGACCCCAAGACCAAGGCGGCCTGGGTGACCTCCCTCGCCATCGGTCTGATCGTGCCCGTGTTCAACGCCCTCCAGGGCACCGGCTCGATCTACTTCGCGTGCTTCGCCGCCGGGATGCTCGGCGTGCAGATGTACAACCAGTTCGGACAGGATTCGTCCGCGTTCTGGATGGTCGTGATGACGATCTCGTCGCCCCGGGACGCGTACGTCGAGCTGCGCGCGCGGGCGCTGGCGCTGCTGGTGATCACCCTGCCGTACGCCACCCTCGTGACCGTTCTGACGACGGCGCTGCTCGGTGACTGGCCGAAGCTGCCCGAGGTGCTCGGGCTGTCCTTCGCGCTGCTCGGGGCGATGCTGGCGACCGGGGCGTGGGCCTCGGCACGCTTTCCGTACTCCATCCCGCAGGAGGGGTACAAGAACGTGGCCCCCGGGCAGTCCGGGCTCGCCTTCATGGCCGTCCTGGGCGGCATGGGCGCGGCCGCCCTGTTGTGCGCCCCGGTCATCGCCGGGACGATCTGGCTGAACGTCAGCGACGGCGGCGACCGGTGGAGCTGGCTGCTGCTGCCGGTGGGCGTGGTCTACGGGACGGCGATCACGGTGGGAGGCCTGCGGCTGGCGGCGCCTCGGACGGCTCGGCAGCTGCCGGAGATTCTGCTGGCGGTCAGCAAGGGGTGACCTGCCGGTCGGGGGTGGGGGGCGTGGGCGTGGGCATGCCGGGGCTGGGCGGGGCGTGCGGTGCCGTGCCGGGGGCGTGTCGGGCCGGCCCGGGGTGTGTGGTGCCGGGCGGCCCGGAGACGTGCGGTGCCGTGTCGTGCCGTGCCGTGCCGTGCCGTGCTTTGTTGTGCCGGGGAACGTCAGGTCCTGAGGTCCGCGAGGACGCCGTCCAGGAAGGGCTCGATGGCGCCCCGCCAGGCCTCCGGCTGGTCGTGGTGGACGAGGTGGCCGGCCTCCGCGACTTCCGCGTACTCGCCGCGGGGCAGGACGCGGACCATCTCCTGCGCCTCCGCGCGGCCCAGCTGGCCGTCGAGACCACGGACGACCAGCGTGGGGCACTGGACCTGGGTGAGCTCCTCCCAGTGTGCGTCGTACACCCAGGTCTCGCGGGACTCGAGCATCTGTTCCGGGTCGAAGACGGGGCGCCAGCCGTCGGAGGACTCGTGCATGACCTCGACGTAGAACTCGCCGCGGGTCGGGTTCGGGCGCTCCACCCAGGGGTCGTCCTCACCGAACCACTTGCGGACGTCGGCGAGGGCGGCGAAGGGGGTGGGCCAGGCCTTGAACCAGTTCTCCCATTCGCGCTGCGAGGCGGCGCCGAGGGCGGAGGCCCGCATGTCGCAGATGATCAGACCGCTGACCAGGTCGGGCCGCTTCGCGGCGAGCTGCCAGCCGGTCAGGGCGCCCATGGCGTGACCGATGAGGACGGCCGGGCCGAGTCCGAGCTGTTCGAGGGCGGCTTCGGCGTCCTCGACGTAGGCCTCGCGGGTGTAGGCCGTGCGCGGGGGCTTGTCGCTCTGGCCGTGGCCCCGCTGGTCGAGGGCGACCGCGCGGTACCGCTCGGAGAGCCAGCGGGCGGTGGACGCCCAGTGGGAGGCCCGGCCCATCAGCCCGTGCAGTAACAGCACCCCGGCGCCCCGCTCGCGCTCGCCCTCTCCCGGACCGTCCTTCGCCGGATCGGTCTTGGGAGGGTCTCCGAATTCCCAGGCCGCGAGGCGTACGCCGCCCGCCCCGGTCACATCGATGCGTCGCGCCATATGGCACCCCCCTAGCTCCGCTCGGACCGTTCGCTCCCGCTCGGGGCGGACGGTCCTGTGAACCGCGTCCTGCCTGCTCTGTTCTTCGTGCCTGTCCACACCCCTGAAGCGCGGATTCCACGTGATGCGTCACCCGCAGACTATCGAAAATGTATTCGAAAAGTCCGTTCTCGCCGACAACACCCCTCGTTCGAGTGACCGCGTTCAAGGAATGATCGCCGCCGCCGGGGGGAGATCTTCAGCGGGAGGCGGACCGCTCGGGGACATCGGTCCGAAGGGGATGACCCTGGGAGCTCGGGGCTCCGGGTCAGCACAGGGGAGGACAGGCCCCGGCGCCACACGGCGCCGGGGCCCTCTCCACGTTCACGGCACACCATCCCCGCCCCTCCCCGGCCGGACGGCGTCACCGCCATCCCCCGCCAAGAGTCCCTCAGGTCATATGCCTCACGCGACAGCCTCGCACGCGAAACGTCCGAGCGCTGCGATTCGGCGCACTGAACCTCGGATTCGACAAGATCACCGAGGCGTCACAACTACCTCCCTGTCCCCAGGAGTTGACGGCCTCCTGGGAAAACGGCACAGCGCTTGGGTTCCGCACTTGCGTTCGCCGCTTCCGCTCAGCGCTTGCGGGCCGCGTTTCCGCTCAGCGCTTGCGGGCCGTGCTGACGATCCGTACTTGCGGTCAGCGTTTGGCGACGAACACGTGCGAGGCCACGGCCGACGCCAGCTCGGCAGCCTCGCCGCCACTGCCCACCAGCACACCGCCCGCCGACTCCGTCACGCTCACCACCGAACCGGGCTGCACACCCGCCCGGCGCAGCGTGTACATCAGCTGCGCGTCCGTCTGGATCGGCTCGCCGATCCGGCGCACCACGACCGTCTTGCCGTCGATGCCCGGATCGAGATCCGACAGCGACACCATGCCCTCGTCCAGGAACGGATCCGCGCCGTCCTTCTCGCCGAGCTCCTCCAGACCGGGGATCGGATTGCCGTACGGCGACTCGGTGGGGTGCCGGAGCAGCTCCAGGACACGGCGCTCGACGGCCTCGCTCATCACGTGCTCCCAGCGACACGCCTCGGCGTGCACCTGCTCCCACTCCAGACCGATCACGTCGACGAGGAGGCATTCCGCGAGGCGGTGCTTGCGCATCACACGCGTGGCCAGCCGGCGGCCCTCGTCGGTGAGCTCCAGGTGACGGTCGGTCGCGACGGACACCAGGCCGTCCCGCTCCATCCGCGCCACCGTCTGGCTGACCGTCGGCCCGCTCTGGTCGAGTCGCTCGGCGATCCGGGCGCGCATGGGGACCACACCTTCCTCCTCCAGCTCAAGGATGGTGCGGAGATACATCTCCGTGGTGTCGATCAGTCCGGACATACGTGCCCCTTGATGAGATCCGCCGGAAGCAAGACAGCTTCGCGGCTCGTGCGCTGGCGCTGGCCCTGGAACCAATTCTGCCGGATACCACCGACAACCGTGCCGTGCCGTGGAGACCCAGACGTTACGCGGAGAAACCGCACCACAGGATCGGCGTGATGCCGCAGTCCGGGGGCTTGCACTCGGGGGTGAACCACCCCCCGGCCGTATTGACATCCCACTGGTCCAGACCGCACCGTGATCCGCGGCACAGACGCCTCACCCCGATCCACCCCGATCCAGATGGATCCATCTGGATCCACCCTGACGCTCCGAAGGGGCCCGCATGAGCGACGGCACGCTGTCCGGTCAGTTCTTCGACGCCGCGATCGGCCTGCTGCAGCGGGCCCGGGACGAGGAGGCCTCGTCCATCGAGGCGGCCGGGAACCTCCTCGCCGACACCGTGACCTCCGGCGGCCGTCTGTTCGCCTTCGGCGCCGGGCACTCCTCGCTCGCCGCCCAGGACATCGTCTACCGCGCGGGCGGCCTCGCCCTGATGAACCTGCTGACCGTCCCCGGTGTCGTCGGCGTCGACGTCATGCCGGCCACCCTCGGCTCGGCCCTGGAACGCGTCGACGGCCTCGCGAGCGCCGTCCTGAACTCCTCACCCCTCCGCGCGGGCGACACCCTGGTGATCATCTCCCTGAGCGGCCGCAACGCACTCCCCGTCGAGATGGCCATGAGCGCCCGCGCCCTGGGCGTACGGGTCATCGGCGTCACGTCGGTGGCCTACGCCGCCGAGACGAGCTCCCGGCACGCCTCCGGCACGTACCTGAAGGACCACTGCGACGTCGTCCTCGACTCCAAGATCGCGATCGGCGACGCGGAACTCACCCTCGACGCCGTCCCCGCACCCTTCGCCCCCGCCTCCACCGTCGTCACCTCGGCCATCCTCCAGGCGGTCATGGCCACGGCAGCCGGAAGTCTGGCCGACCGGGGCATCGAGCCCCCGCTCCTGCGGTCGGGGAACGTCGACGGGGGACACGAATGGAACGGGCGGGTGCTCGAGAAATACGGAGAGCGGATCTTCTGGCAGCACTGACCGCCGGCCGGGATCCGCCCCCGGCCGGCGCCGACCACCGGCCGGGTCCGACCACCCACCCGGGGCCAATCCCCAGCCAGTACCGACCACCCACCCGGGGCCTACCTCCGGCCCACCACCTCGCCCAGATCCAACGCACAGGCGATCCGCACGGCCACGTCCTCCGCGTACACCGCGTCCCCACGCTCGAACTGACTCCGCCCGGCCCCCCGCAGAAACGTCACGACCCCGAGCGTCCGCCCCCGACTCCGCAGCACCGCGCACAGTGCGTGCACCACATCCCCCGGCCACTGCCGGGCCAGCGCCCACTCCCGTGCCTCCTCCGCCGACACGGCCCCCACACTCGCCCGCACGGCCCCGATCCGGTCCACGCACTGCAACGCCGGATGCCCCTCCGCATACCGCACCGGCAGCCCCGCCTCCCCGGTCAGCGGACTCGGCCCGGGCGCCCCGGAGGGCGTCGCGGCGACCCGTACCAGCCGTACCGGCCCCGTCGCCTCCTCGTCAGCCACCGCACCGCCCGCGACCCGGTCGATCAGCGCGTGGTCGGCAAAGCCGGCGAGCGCGAAGTCGAGATGGACGGTGGCCGCCTCCCGCGGGTCCTCGCACTCGGCGGCGGCCCGCGCGGCCCGGTGCAGCTGGTTCGCCCGGAACCGCAGCAGCGACGCCTCCTGCTCGCCCTGCTTGGCCTCCGTGACGTCCTCGAAGAGCCAGCCCACGCCCAACGGCACGGGCTCCTCCGCGAGCGGCGAAGCCAGCCGGACGAACCCGCAGCGCCAGCAACGCCGCTTCTCACCCTCCGGGGTACGCACACTCACCCAGATCTCGGCGGGCGCCGGCGGCGCGCCCTCGGCCAGCACATGCGCGAGCGCGCCCTCCAACTCCTCCACACCCTGCACGAGCAGATCACCGAGCGGCCGCCCCAGCGCGGACGTACGCCCGATGCCCAGCGCCCGGGCCGCGTGCGCGTTGACCACGACGGGCCGCAGATCGACGTCGACGAGCACGACACCCCAGGACGCGTTCTCGAACAACGCCTCACTCAGCGCGATCGACCGCTCCAGGTCGATCTGCGTGTGCACCTCGCTGAACGCGCAGTACACCCCGGCCGGCTTCCCGTCGGGCCCTCGCACGGCCGCCGACTGCGTCCGCACCAGCACCCGGCCGCCGTCCTTGGTCAGCAGCGCGAACTCGTGCACCTGCCTCCCGGAGGCATGCATCACGGACAGCAGCCGCCCCTCGACCTCCTCCGCGTCGGCGCTGCGCACCGCCCACCCGGCGAAGCCGCGCCGTCCCACGGCCTCCTCGGCGGTCCAGCCGAGGATCCGCTCCGCCTCACGGTTCCAGTGCGTCACCACCCCGTCCGCGTCGAAGGCGCACAGGGCCGCGTCCATCCCGTCGAGCAGCGCGGCCAGTAGATCCGAGCCGTCCGAACCCTCCGGGCCGTCCCGCTCGGGCTCGTCCGGCCCGATCTCGTCGGTGGTCCCACTATGCCGGGAAGCACTCACCTGGACCCCCTGCAGGCTGCCACGTCCGCACGTACCGCACATCGGTTCGCTCACTAACAATCATTCAACTGGAACGTGACGCAGCGCACATCGTGTTCCCGCAAGATTAAGAAAATCGTTGTACGCCGGAAACGCACCCGAGCCCGCCCAGAGCCGCCGAAAACCCACAGAAACCCCAGGTCAACCCAGAGACCACGGTCGCCCCCCGGCGCAGTTCGGACCCGGCACCGGCACCCTTCTCCCCCACACTTCGATCTCGATCCTCACCGGCGGGCCGGATCAACGTCCGCCACCAGAATCTTCGGGTCCCGCAGCGGGCCGGCAGATACGGGTACAGCAGTCGGCCGGAACCGGCACAGCCGACATCCCAGAAAATCGGTTGATCCCGTGCCCGGCCTCTTCTTAAGGTGTTCTCACGCTGAGAAAGGAGGTGATCGGGTACATGTATGAAACCCGGACGTGCGAGGTGGCTGCGGGCTAGCGCCCGTCACCACACTGAGTGCGGTGCCGGACCAGCGCGTGAACGACGCGTTGCAGCCGGCCCAATCCCAAGCAGTCACCCGACCCGCGAGCTCGCCGGTACGTCCGGCCGGCTTCTCCGCCGTCAGGCGGGGAGACCTCGAGTTCGCGGGTCGCCTGCGTTGGGGGGCTGCGTTGGGGGCCTGCGTTGGGGGGCTGATGCAGGTGGGAATCAGTGCGCGATCGCCGTCGTGGCGTCGTAGCCCTCGACCTCCCGCGGGTCGCGGGTGCCCGGACCGATGTAGCGGGCCGACGGGCGGACCAGGCGGCCGGTGCGCTTCTGTTCGAGGATGTGGGCCGACCAGCCTGCCGTGCGTGCGCAGGTGAACATCGAGGTGAACATGTGGGCCGGGACCTCGGCGAAGTCGAGCATGATCGCGGCCCAGAACTCGACGTTGGTCGCCAGGACGCGGTCGGGGCGGCGGGCGTGGAGTTCGGCGAGGGCGGCCTTCTCCAGCGCCTCGGCGATCTCGAAGCGGGGGGCGCCGAGTTCGCGGGCGGTGCGGCGAAGGACGCGGGCGCGGGGGTCCTCGGCGCGGTAGACGCGGTGACCGAAGCCCATGAGGCGTTCGCCCTTGTCGAGGGCCTGCTTGACGTAGGCCTCGGCGTCGCCGGTGCGTTCGATCTCCTCGATCATGTGCAGGACGCGGGAGGGGGCGCCGCCGTGCAGGGGGCCGGACATGGCTCCCACGGCGCCGGACAGGGCCGCGGCCACGTCGGCGCCGGTGGACGCGATCACGCGTGCGGTGAAGGTGGAGGCGTTCATGCCGTGTTCGGCCGCCGAGGTCCAGTAGGCGTCGACCGCCGCGACGTGCTTGGGGTCCGGCTCGCCGCGCCAGCGGATCATGAAGCGTTCGACGACGGACTGGGCCTTGTCGATCTCGCGCTGCGGGACCATGGGCCGGCCCTGGCCGCGGGCGGACTGGGCGACGTAGGAGAGGGCCATGACGGCGGCTCGGGCCAGGTCGGCACGGGCCTGTTCGGCGTCGATGTCCAACAGGGGTTTCAGGCCCCAGACGGGGGCGAGCATGGCGAGCGCGGACTGGACGTCGACGCGGATGTCGCCGGAGTGGACGGGGATCGGGAAGGGTTCGGCGGGCGGCAGGCCGGGGTTGAAGGCGCCGTCGACGAGCAGGCCCCAGACATTGCCGAACGAGACGTGGCCGACCAGGTCCTCGATGTCGACGCCCCGGTATCGCAGGGCGCCGCCTTCCTTGTCCGGTTCGGCGATCTCCGTTTCGAACGCGATGACTCCTTCGAGTCCGGGTACGAAGTCGGACATCAGGCGGCTCCTCATGATGTGGGCGGCAGGTGGCGCCGGTGTGGCGTCGCTGTGGTGTAGGGCGTGGTGCCGGTGTGGCATCGGTGGATCCACGGTCGGTGCGGGACTCGCGGTCCTGGCGGTCCTGGCGGTCCTGGCGGTCCTGGCGGTCACCCCGGTGATGCCCCGTGCGGTCGGCGGTCACCTCACCCGGGATGGCCTCTCACCATAACTCCGAGTGCCACCTTTGGGCAGCCCTTGCGGCACTCAGTGCCACCTTCCCGTGCGGTCGCCTTGGATACGGCAGGATGACCCCGTGAACGACCCAGACGCCGTCTCCACCGATCCCGCCTCGATCGATCCCGCCTCGATGCGCAAGCAGTACCGGGCGGAAGGGTTCGCCGAGACCGACCTGGCCGCCGCCCCCGTGGAGCAGTTCGCGCGCTGGTTCCAGCAGGCCGCGACGGAGGGCCGGTTGTTCGAGCCGAACGCCATGATCGTCTCCACGGCGGACACCGAGGGCCGGCCCAGTTCTCGTACGGTGCTGTTGAAGCACTTCGATGATCAGGGCTTCGTCTTCTACACCAACTACGACTCCCGCAAAGCCCGCGACCTGGCGGGGAATCCGCACGTCGCGTTGTTGTTCCCCTGGCATCCGATGGCCCGGCAGGTCATCGTGACGGGCGTCGCCCGGCGCACCGGCCGGGACGAGACCGCCGCGTACTTCCGTACCCGCCCGCACGGCTCGCAGTTGGGTGCCTGGGCGAGCGGGCAGTCGTCGGTGATCGCGGGCCGCGACGGGCTGGACGCGGCGTACGCGGAGCTGCTGGCCCGTTATCCGGAGGGCGAGCGGGTGCCGGTGCCGCCGCACTGGGGTGGTTTCCGGGTGGCGCCGCGGACCGTGGAGTTCTGGCAGGGCCGCGAGAACCGGCTGCACGACCGGTTGCGGTACGTGGCGGAGGCGGACGGGAGTTGGCGGGTGGAGCGGCTCAGTCCCTGAGGGCGGGTCAGTCCCCGAGGGTGACTCAGTCCCTGAGGGCGGCGGGTCAGTCGCTGAGGACGGCGGGTCAGTCCCTGAGGACCGTGTCCAGGATCTCCACCCACTGCGCCACGACCCTTTCTCGCCGCCCGGTGTCGTCCGTGAGCAGGTTGGCGAGGCCCAGGCCCCGGGCCATGTCCAGCAGGCCCTGGACGGTCTCGCGTACGCCGGGGCGGGACTCGTCGGCGCCGAGCAGGTCGACCGCTGTCCGGTGGGTCTCGCGGCCGACGCGGGCCTCCAACTCCGTTACCCGTGGCCGTAGTTGCTCCTCATTGGAGGCGGCGACCCAGAGGTGGAGGGCGGCGCGGAAGAGGGGGCCGGTGTAGAGGTCGACGAGCGCGGAGACGACCGCGTGGCGGTCGCCGGGCGCTCCACCGCCCTGCGCGCCCTGCACGCCCTGGGGGAACAGGGCGCGCGTGGCGGTGGAGCGTTCCTCGGCGACGTACTCGACCGCTGCCGTGAAGAGGTCCTCGCGGGTGGGGAAGTGGTGCTGGGCGGCGCCGCGGGAGACGCCGGCGCGTTCGGCGACGACGGTGACGGTGGAGCCTGCCCAGCCGTGTTCGGCGAGGCAGGCGACGGCCGCTTCGAGGAGTCGTTGCCGGGTGGCCCGGCTGCGGTCCTGCTTGGGGACGCGTTCGGCCGGTGCACGTTCGCCCGGTACACGTTCGGCCGCGCTCACAGCACCCATGGGGGATCCCGTCGTTCGAGGAAGGCCGTCATGCCCTCGCGGGCGTCGGCGGAGCCGAACAGCCGGGCCGAGAGCGCGGTGAGGTCGGCCGCGTCCCGGTCGAAGGCTTCCAGCACCCTAGCCGTGAGCAGCTGTTTCGTCTCGGCCAGCCCCCGGGGTGCGGCTTTGCGGAGGCCGTCCAGGATGGGTGCGAGTACGGCGTCCACGTCGTCGCCCGCCGCCGTCAGCAGGCCGATGCGGGCGGCCTCGGCGGCGTCGAAGCGTTCGCCGGTCTCCCGGAGTCGAAGGCGCGGGATCTTGCCGGATGGGCGGGACGTCTGCGACTCGCTGCGGATCATGGATCCTCCTCGCGCGACACGGCACTCGGTCAGTACGACTCGTCAGGACGACTCAGTAGGGCTCAGCAGGACTCAGTACGACTTGGGCAGGCCGAGGGTCTGGTGGGAGACGTAGTTGAGAATCATCTCGCGGCTCACCGGGGCGATACGGGCCACGCGGGCGGCCGTGATCAGCGAAGCGAGCCCGAATTCGCGGGTGAGGCCGTTGCCGCCGAGGGTGTGCACGGCCTGGTCGACGGCCTTCACGCAGGCCTCTCCGGCGGCGTACTTGGCCATGTTGGCGGCCTCGCCGGCGCCGGTGTCGTCGCCGGCGTCGTACAGGTGGGCGGCCTTCTGCATCATCAGGCGGGCGAGTTCGAGATCGATGTGTGCCTGCGCGAGAGGGTGGGCGATGGCCTGGTGGGCGCCGATGGGGGTGTTCCAGACCGTGCGGTCACGGGCGTACGCGACCGCTCGGCC
Organism: Streptomyces sp. LBL; assembly: GCF_029893585.1. Classification (GTDB taxonomy): domain Bacteria; phylum Actinomycetota; class Actinomycetes; order Streptomycetales; family Streptomycetaceae; genus Streptomyces. The sequence goes on along the minus strand of NZ_JARXYX010000034.1, from coordinate 83,951 downwards.
GAGAGCGTGACGGCCCATGCCGATCGCGAAGGCGGCGGTCATGACGCGTTCGGGGTTGAGGCCTGCGAAGAGCTGGAGCAGACCGGCGTCCTCGTCGCCCACGAGGGCGTCGGCGGGGAGCCGTACGTCGTTCATGGTCAGCTCGAACTGCTTCTCCGCGCCGGTCAGTTCCATGTCGATCTGGCGGTGCTCGAAGCCGGGGGCGTCGCGGGGGACGATGAACAGGCAGGGCTTGAGCCGGCCGGTGCGGGAGTCCTCCGTGCGGCCGACGATGAGGGTGGCATCGGCTATGTCGACACCTGAGATGAAGACCTTGCGGCCGGTGAGCAGCCAGTCGCCGGTGTCCGGGGCGCGGTGGGCCGTGGTGGTGATGCGGTGGGAGTTGGAGCCGGCGTCGGGTTCGGTGATGCCGAAGGCCATGGTGCGGGTGCCGTCGGCGAGTCCGGGGAGCCACTCGCGTTTCTGTTCCTCGGTACCGAAGCGGGCGATCACGGTGCCGCAGATCGCCGGGGAGACGACCATCATGAGCAGGGGGCAGCCGGCGGCGCCCAGTTCTTCGAGGACGATGGAGAGTTCGGCGATTCCGCCGCCGCCACCGCCGTGTGCCTCGGGGAGGTTGACGCCTAGGTAGCCGAGCTTTCCGGCCTCGGCCCAGAGGGCCTCTCGGTCGTGGTTGCGGCCGTGGCGTCGGCCCAGGGCGGCGACGGCGGCGCGCAGGGCCTGGTGTTCCTCGGTTTCGGTGACGGCCATGTGGCTGTGGCTCCTTCGTCGTGGCTGGTCCCGCTCGCGCGGCAGAGTGCGTGTCCGATACCGCCCCGTGTCCCTAAGTGGGCTGTATGGCTGGCTCTGTGGCCGGCTCTGTGGCCGGCTCTGTGGCTGGCTCTCTGGCCGGCTCTCTGGCTGGCTGTACTACCGCCAGCAGAGATCCGACCGACACCTGCTGGCCGGATGTCACGTGCAGGGCGCTCAGCGTCCCCGTGGCCGGCGCGGCGACCTTGTGTTCCATCTTCATCGCCTCCAGCCACAGCAGGGGCTCTCCGGCCCGCACCGTGGCTCCTACGGCGACGCCCTCGGCGATCCTGACCACCGTGCCCGGCATGGGGGCCAGGAGGGAGCCGGGTGCGTGCTGTGCCGTCGGATCCGGGAAGCGGGACAGGGCGGTCAGGGCGTCGGCGTTCACGAAGACCTGGTCGCCGTACCGCGTCACCTCGAACTTCCGTCGTACGCCGGCGACTTCGAGTACGACGAGACGCGCGTCGGCGTGGACGACCCGCACTCCGTCCGCCTCCGGGCCCGACCGGGTGTGCCGGTAGTGGACCTCGTGTTCCTCGCCCGCCATGGCGTAGCGCTTGGTCTGAGGCTGGGACGGGACGTTGCGCCAGCCTCCGAAGCGGGAGCGGGAGCGGGAGCGGGCGTGGACGTCGGCGAGGGCGGCGGCCAGGGGGGCGTGGGGGTCGCCCTGGCCGAGGGCGGTCAGGTCCGGGAGGTGGCGGTCGTAGAAGCCGGTGTCCATGCGGGCGGTGGTGAACTCCGGGTGCCGTAGTGACCGTACGAGGAGGTCACGGTTGGTGACCGGGCCGTGGAGGGTCGCCCTCTCCAGGGCGCCGGCGAGTGTGCGGACGGCCTCCGCGCGCGTGGGTGCGTGGGCGACGAGTTTGGCGAGCATGGGGTCGTAGTGGACGCCGATGGGGTCGCCGGCCTCGTAGCCCGTGTCCAGGCGGACGCCGTCCGGGACGGTCAGGTGGTGCAGGATGCCGGTCTGGGGGGTCCAGTCGTGTGCCGGGTCCTCGGCGTAGAGGCGGGCCTCGACGGCGTGGCCGGACGGGAGCGGCGGGGTGCCCTCCAGTGCGGCGCCCTCGGCGATGCGGAGCTGGAGAGCGACCAGGTCGAGGTCGAAGACGGCTTCCGTGACGGGGTGTTCGACCTGGAGGCGGGTGTTCATCTCCAGGAAGTGGGGCCGGCCGTCCGCGATCAGGAACTCGACCGTGCCGGCGCCGACGTAGTCGACGGACCGGGCGGCGCGTACGGCCACGTCGTACAGCTCCCGGGTGAGCTCTTCGGGGAGTCCTGGTGCGGGGGCCTCCTCGATGACCTTCTGGTGGCGGCGTTGGAGGGAGCAGTCCCGGGTGCCGAGGGGCCAGACGGTGCCGTGGGTGTCGGCGAGGATCTGCACCTCGACGTGGCGGCCGCCCGCCTCGCCCCCGAGATACGGCTCGACGAACACCTCGCCGTCACCGAAGGCGCTCGCGGCCTCGGCGGCGGCGCTCTCCAGGGCGGCGTCCAGCTCCTCCAGGCGGCGTACGACCCGCATGCCGCGCCCGCCACCGCCCGCCGCCGCCTTCACCAGGACCGGCAGGTCGGTCTCGGTGACCTGGGTCAGCGGCGGGATCCCCAGCAGCTTCTTGGCGCGCGTCTTGGACGCCATCGCCTCGATCGCCTCCGGGGGCGGGCCGATCCACAGCAGGCCCGCGTCGAGGACGGCGCGGGCGAAGTCGGCGTTCTCGGAGAGGAAGCCGTAGCCGGGGTGCACGGCGTCCGCTCCGGCGGCGAGGGCCGCCTTCACGATCAGGTCGCCGCGCAGATACGTGTCGGCGGGCGCCGCGCCCGGCAGTCGTACCGTGGCGTCGGCCACGCGCGCGTGGAGCGCGTTCTCGTCGGCGTCCGAGTGCACGGCGACGGTCCGGATTCCCAGCGCGGCGCAGGTGCGGACGATGCGGCAGGCGATCTCGCCCCGGTTGGCGACGAGGAGTGTCGTGATCACGTTGTTCCTCACATCCGGAAGACGCCGAAGCCGCCGCGCGCACCCTCGTACGGCGCCGTGTGGATGGCCGACAGGCACAGTCCGAGGACGGTGCGGGTGTCGCGGGGGTCGATGACGCCGTCGTCGTAGAGCCGCCCGGACAGGAACATGGGCAGCGACTCGGACTCGATCTGCTGCTCCACCATGGCGCGTAGCGCGGCGTCGGCGTCCTCGTCGTACGGCGCTCCCTTGGCGGCGGCCGACTGCCGGGCCACGATGGAGAGGACGCCCGCGAGTTGCTGCGGACCCATGACGGCGGACCTGGCGCTGGGCCAGGCGAACAGGAAGCGGGGGTCGTAGGCGCGGCCGCACATCCCGTAGTGGCCGGCGCCGTAGGACGCGCCCATGAGGACCGACAGGTGGGGGACCTTCGAGTTGCTCACCGCGTTGATCATCATCGCGCCGTGTTTGATGATGCCGCCCTGCTCGTACTCCTTGCCGACCATGTAGCCGGTGGTGTTGTGCAGGAACAGCAGCGGGATGTCGCGCTGGTTGGCGAGCTGGACGAACTGGGCGGCCTTCTGGGACTCCGCGCTGAAGAGGACCCCCTGGGCGTTCGCCAGGACGCCGACGGGATAGCCGTGCAGGGTCGCCCAGCCGGTGGTGAGGCTGGTCCCGTAGAGCGGCTTGAACTCGTCGAAGTCGGAGGCGTCGACGATCCGGGCGATGACCTCGTGCGGGTCGAAGGGGGTCTTCAGGTCGCCGGGGACGATCCCCAGGAGCTCGTCCTCGTCATACTTCGGAGGGATGGCCGGGCCGGGGTCGCCGTACGCCTTGCGGTGGTTGAGGCGGGCGACCACACGCCGCGTCTGCCGCAGGGCGTCCTGTTCGTCCACGGCGAGGTGGTCCGCGAGACCCGACACGCGCGCGTGCATCTCCGCGCCGCCCAGCGACTCGTCGTCGCTCTCCTCGCCGGTGGCCATCTTCACGAGCGGCGGCCCGCCGAGGAAGACCTTCGCGCGCTCCTTGACCATGATCACGTGGTCGGACATGCCGGGGATGTAGGCGCCCCCGGCCGTGGAGTTGCCGAAGACGACGGCGACGGTCGGGATCCCGGCGGCGGAGAGCCGGGTGAGATCCCGGAAGATCGCGCCGCCGGGGATGAAGATCTCCTTCTGGGAGGGCAGGTCCGCGCCGCCCGACTCCACCAGGCTGATGCAGGGCAGCCGGTTGGCGAGCGCGATGTCGTTCGCGCGCAGGGCCTTCTTCAGGCTCCAGGGGTTGCTGGCGCCGCCGCGCGCGGTCGGGTCGTTGGCGGTGATCAGGCACTCCACGCCCTCGACGACCCCGATGCCGGTGACCAGGGAGGCGCCGACGGTGTAATCGCTCCCCCAGGCCGCCAGCGGGGACAGCTCCAGGAAGGGCGTGTCGGGGTCGAGGAGCAGCTCGATGCGCTCACGAGCGAGAAGCTTGCCCCGTTCGCGGTGCCGGTCCACGTACTTCGGGCCGCCGCCCGCGAGGGCCTTCGTGTGCTCGGCGTCGAGGTCGGCGAGTTTGCCGAGCATGGTCTCGCGGTGGGCGCGGTAGTCGGCGCCGGAGGTGTCCAGGGTGGAGGTGATGACCGTCAAAGGAGGGCCTCCGGGATGTCCAGGTGGCGGGAGCGCAGCCATTCGCCGAGCGCCTTGGCCTGCGGATCGAAACGGTGCTGGGCGGCGACACCCTCGCCGAGGATGCCCTCGACGACGAAGTTCAGGGCGCGGAGGCCGGGGAGGGTGTGCCGGGTGACCTTCAGCGGGCCGCTCTCGGGGATCAGCTGCCGGAAGCGGTCGACGGTCAGCTCATGGGCGAGCCATCGCCAGGCGTCCTCGGACCGGACCCACACCCCCACGTTGGCGTTCCCTCCCTTGTCCCCGCTGCGGGCGCCGGCGACGAGACCGAGCGGGGCACGGCGGGCGGGTCCGGGGGGAAGCCGCTCCGGCAGAGGCGGTTCCGGTACGTCGTCGAGTACGACGGTCTCGTGGGCCGGCGCCACAGGGATCCGGCGTCCGTCGTGGAGGACGGCCCTGTGGTCGACGGCACCATGGGGGACGTGCACATCCTCGAAGACCCCATAGGGGGCGCCCTTTCCAGGTGGCGCCAGCACATGGAAGCCGGGGTAGCTCGCGAGGGCCAGTTCGATCGCCGCCCCGCTCAGCGTCCGCCCGACGGCCTCCTGCTCCGGGTCCCGTACGACGAGCCGCAGCAGGGCACTCGCGGTCTCCTCGGTCGGGGCGTCGGGCCGGTCGGTGCGGACGAGGTCCCAGCGGACGTCGGCGGGCGGTGACGTGGCCAGGGCGTCCGTCATCTGCTCCCGGACGAGGGCGGCCTTGGCCTCGATGTCGAGGCCGGTCAGCACGAAGGTGACCTCGTTGCGGAAGCCGCCGAGGCGGTTGAGGCCGACCTTGAGCGTCGGGGGCGGGGCTTCCCCGCGTACACCCTCGATCCGTACCCGGTCGGGTCCGTCCTGCGTGAGCCGTACGGTGTCGAGGCGGGCGGTGACGTCCGGGCCGGCGTACCGGGCGCCGGACGTCTCGTAGAGGAGCTGCGCGGTGACCGTGCCGACGTCGACGAAGCCGCCGGTGCCGGGGTGTTTGGTGATGACGGCGGTGCCGTCCTCGTGGATCTCGGCGAGCGGGAAGCCGGGGCGGGCCGACCGCCGTGGGGCGTGGCCGGTGAAGAAGGCGTCGTTGCCGCCGGTGAAAAAGGCGTCGTTGCCGCCGGTGAAGAAGGCGTAGTTGCCGCCGGTGGCCTGTGTCCCGCACTCCAGGACGTGCCCGGCGACGACGGCTCCCGCGAGCCGGTCGTGGTCGCCGGGCTGCCAGCCGAAGTGGGCGGCGGCGGGACCGGTGACGAGCGCGGCGTCCGTGACCCGGCCGGTGACCACGACGTCGGCGCCCTCCCGCAGACAGGCCGCGATACCGAAACCGCCGAGGTAGGCGTGGGCGGCGAGACTGCCGGGGTGGGCGGCGGTGAGATCGTCGCCCTCGACGTGCGCGACCCGGACGGGAAGTCCCAGCCGGTCCGCCACCTCCCGCACCCGGCCGGCGAGTCCGGCGGGGTTGAGACCGCCCGCGTTGGTGACGATTTTGACCCCGCGCTCATGGGCGAGCCCCAGGCACTCCTCCGCCTGCCGCAGGAAGGTGCGGGCGAATCCGGCGCCGGGGTCCTTCAGGCGGTCCCGGCCGAGGATGAGCATGGTCAGTTCGGCGAGGTAGTCGCCGGTGAGGACGTCGAGTTCACCGTCGGTGAGCATCTCGCGCATCGCGTCGAAGCGGTCGCCGTAGAAGCCGGACGCGTTGCCTATGCGCAGGGCTGCGGTGGTCACTGCCCTGCCCCTTCCGGCGGGCCTGACCCTTCCGGCGGAGCTGCCCCTTCCGGCGGGCCTGACCCTTGCAGCGGGCCTGACCCTTGCAGCGGAGCTGCCTCGAGCAGCCGGCCTGACCCTTCCGGCCGGCCTGACCCTCCTTCGTCGACGAACGAGGCGGGGGCCGCGAGTGCCTTCCCGGCCGGCGCTCCGAACGCGCCCTCGTCGGTGCCCGCCGTCAGCGCCGACCGGTCGGTCCAGGCGAGGTGCGCCATCTGGTGGGCGATGGTCCAGCGGGGCGCGGGGGTGGGAAGCCTCCACCGCTCCGGCGCCAACTCGGCCACGAGGAGGTCGAGTTCGTCACTCTCGGCACACAGGTCGTCGAACACGGGCGTCGGGTCGGCCATGGGGGGGAGCATGGCAGCGGGGTCGGAAACAATCAAGCGTGCTTGCATGGATTTGCGGGGAGTGCTCGGGAGCACGGGCCCTACTGGGGTCCCCGTAGTAATCGCCGAAAAAACAACGGATATCCCTGGCCTGCGGTGATGTGGCCTGGGGATGGTCGGCTTGGTCGCGCAGATGGGCAACGGCCATGGCCGGCTTGGCATCTGATACGCCGCGATGTGGCCGTTTGTCTGACCGTGTCCCGCCGGGGCTTCTACGGCGTGGCGCACGGTGCCCACGAGACGTGGGCGGTTACGGTGGAGGTTCCGGGTGGCGACCCGTGTGTTCGCGGATGACGAGCTGGAACGGCTGCGGGGCTTCCCCGAGATCAACAAGGAAGAGCTGATCCGGTTCTTCACGCTGACCCCGGCGGACGTGGGGTTCATCGACCCGGGGCGTGGCCGCAGTCCCAAGGACCGGATCGGGCTGGCCGTCCAGCTGTGCACGCTGCCCTGGCTCGGTTTCGTGCCGGACGATGTCGCCTCGGCTCCGCCGGCGGCGGTGGCCCGGCTCTCGGACCGCCTGGAGATGCACCCGATCCGGCTGGGGGCACCTCCCAGCGGTAGCTGGGGGAGGACGACACCGCCCCGTAACGACCAGAGTGATCGTTACGGGCATCGGACCGTCCAGGCCGACCGGCGTGCTCTTGGGTGTGAGGGAACCCGCCGCCCCGTCACGGACCGTGGTCAAGAGCCACCGGCCCGGACAGGGAGAAAACAAGGAACGCGGGCGACCAGTGCATCCAAAACCGTTCGGGATGCGCGCAGCGACAGGCAGTGGGTCCAAGACTCACTCCTGCTCACTGATGAGGAACGGTTCTTCCACAGCCGGGTCGCGCGGCCATAACGCCGGCTCCAGTCCTCGGTCGCCGACCTCGCCGAACCCCGGCGGATGGCCACTTGGTGGCGTTCGCCGCCGCGATGCGGAACCGGGCCGCGGACGAGGCGATCGAGGTCTTCGACATGCTGATGTCCGACCTGGCACGCACCCCAGCGAAGTGTCAGTGGTGGCCCCTAGCATCTCGGCCATGACGAGAACGGCACAGACGTACACCTATCTCCGTCCCTCTGCCGTGCACAGCACGGCAGAGGGACGGAGCATCGGTCTGGAGACCTCCGGCGGCGCCACCCCGGCCGGACAGGAAGCCCATCCGCGCTTCTTCAGCGGCTTCCTGACCCACCCCCAGGCCACCGCCGCCGGGCTGCTGTGCGTCGCGGACATCGCCGCCGCCCGCTACTACCAGCCGCAGCTCGACCACTGGCGTGACCCGGTCGTCACCGGGAACGGGGACCGGCTGAGGTTAGAGTCGTTCTCCGCTTGCTGCGGGGTGTACGCGCGGCTCGACATGCTGGGCGACGCCCTCGACGGTGATATCGGGCACGGCACGACCAACGTCGACGTGAACATCCCGCTGCGGGACGCCCTGACCCGGGTGGGCGCGAGCGATCCGCTGCGTCTGGAGGTCGGGCCCGACGAGATGACCGTCACCACCTTCGACGGGCCGGTGGTGGAGAAGAAGGTGCCGCTGCCCGAGCGCTGGCTGCGCGGTTTCGCCGAGACCCAGGTGATCACCTCCGGCTTCGACCTGCGGGCCGAACTCCCCGCGGCCGAGGCCGTACGTTTCCTCCGCGCGCTGCCACGCCCCAGCACGACCCGCGGCGCCTCCAAGGGAGCGCGCTGGGTCGTCCCGGCGGGCCGCTCGCTGCGCGCCACCACCCGGCCGGTCCCCGGCGCGGTCTGCCTGCCCGGGCCCGAGCGGCTGACCGCGCTGACCCGGGTGCTGCGCCATGCGACGGGGCTGCGGATCCACGGCCCGGCCGTCACGGCGGGCAGCGGCCCGGTGGCGAGCGCGTGGGAGATCGGACTCCCCGGGATGCGGCTGACCCTCACCCTGTCCCCGGACACGACACGGGGCTTCTCCGGCGAGGGCGGCGTCCTCGACGCCCTGGCGGCGGACGAGTCGGCCGAGGACGCCGACCTGGTGTCCGTGCTGCTCGCCTGGGATCCCGCCGTCGACATCGCCGACCTCGCCGCGCAGTCCGGGCTGACCCCGCAGCGGGTACGGGCCGCGCTCACCCGCCTCGCAACGGCCGGGCGCATCGGCTACGACACAGCGGAGGCGGCATACTTCCACCGGGAGCTGCCATACGACACCGGACGGGCCGAGCGGGACAACCCCCGGCTGCGCGCCGCCCGCGCCCTCGTCGACGCGGGCGCGGTGCGCGTCGACGGTGAGACGGCCACCGTCACCGTCGAGGACCACAGCCACCGCGTGAGGTCCGCCGAAGGGCGGCTGACCTGCACCTGCCGCTGGTGGGCCGAATACCGCGGCGGACGCGGCCCGTGCAAGCACGCCCTCGCCGTCCGCATCGCCCGCCGCGCGGCCGCGCCCCGTACGACCGCCACCGCCCAGGACAAGGCCGACACCCCCACCGGAGACACCCGATGACCTTCACCCACGACTTCCCCGACTACCGGATATCCGACGGGACCGTGGAAGGCATCCGCGCCCTGCTGGAAGCGGTGCGCGAGGGCCGCGTCGAGGACATCCCCGAGCTGGTCGGCGCCCTGACCGACGCGGAGCGGCGGAAGGGGCTGCCGGTGCTCAAGCAGTGGCGCAAGGACACCCCGGACTTCTGGGGCGAGGGGCACCTGCTGGTGCGCCGGGGCCTGCTGCTCGCCGGGGCGGGGTGCTGCACCGGCGCGGCGGCCGCGGTCCAGTGGCTCACGAGCCGCGATCTGTGGTGGCTCGGGCCCGAGGATCCCCAGGTGGTCGTCGGCGTGATGGGCGACCGTGCCCCCGAGTGGCTGGCCGAGGTGGCGCGCCGGCTGGCGGAGCGCCGCATCGTCGGCGGGTGGGAGTACGGGCTGATCAAGCGGCTGTCGCTGATCGCCGGCTGCGAGCCGCCCATGACGGACAGCTTCATCCTCGGCTGGGAGAGGGACATCCCGGAGCGGGGTAAGACGATCGAGGAAAGGCTGCGGGACGATCCGTTCCTTAAAGCGGCGGTCCCCCGGCTCTTCGAGGTGGACGAGGCCGGCTCGGACTTCCAGTACACCCGGGACACCGACCCCGGATGGCCCGACGCGCTCGCCGCACTCGCCCGGGAAGGACTGCTCAGCCGCGAGATGCTGGTCGAGGGCTGTCTGTCGCGGCTGCTGCGCGGTGGCAGGCTCGGCATCGTGAAGGGCTTCCTCGCCCTGCTGACCGCCCTGGACCTGACCGCGGACGAGCGGGCGGCGCACACCCTCACCTGGGTACGGATGCTCTCCGGCGGGCACTCGCTGGCGGCCGCCCGCGCCCAGGAGAAGCTGGCCGAACTCGACGAGGCGGGCCGTCTGGAGACCGAGCACCTGGTCGAGGCATCCAGGGCCGCCCTGTTCCGGCCCGAGAAGAAGATCGTGCGCGCCCAACTGGCCATGCTCGACAAGGCGATCAAGCACGATCGGTCTCTCACGGACGAGCTGCTGCCGGTGACCGCCGAGGCCTTCGGCCACGAGGACCACAGCCTCCAGGGCAAAGCCCTCGCCCTGGCCGTCCGCCACCGCAAGCACGCGGGCGACGCCATCCTCGCCGAACTGGCGGCGAGTGCCGAGCTGCTCCCCTCCGACCTGCGTGAACGCGCGGTCGAGGCGTTCGGCGGCGCCGTGGCCGACGAGGAGGCCGATCCGCCCGCCGCAGAGGGCGACGTCCTGCCGCCCGTGCCGTACCCCGAGCGCCTGGATCCCGCACCGCTCGCCCCTGCCGAACTCGCCGAGGAGGTCGTCGCGCTGCTGCGCGGCAAGGGCACCCCGACGCAGGAGGAGCGGGCGCTGAACAGCCTCGTGGTCCACGCCCACGCCGACCTGGCGGGGCTCCGCACGGCCCTGGAACCGGTCGTCGCAGCGCACCGGCAGCCTGCCTCATGGCTGAGCGACAACGTCTTCGCACAAGCGCTCGAAGCTGTCGTCATGTTCGTCATGGGCAAGGCTGCGGAGGAGAAGACCCGCACCCTCCGCATCCAGTCCGGCCTGGGCGCCCTCCGTTTCCGGTTCCAGGAGCACCAGTGCCCGCACACGGCGATCTGGTCCGTCTGCCTCAGCCGCGTGGCCGAGATCGGGGCGCGGCTGGAATTCGGGGACCCCTTGCCGTTCCTGTTGGCCACGCCCACCTGGACGACGGGGACCATCGACCCGTCGGAGCTGGCGGCCCGGCTCGCCGCGTACGAGGACTCGGGCACCGAGCCCGGCCCGGCGGACCTCGACCAGGCCCTGCTGCGGCTGGACCGGGAGGTGCCGCTCGAAGCGCGGGCCGCGGCGGACCGGCTCACCTCCCCGGCGGGGCGGCGGCTGGCCGCCTGGCTCGCCTCGGGCGGCCTGCCCGATCCCGTCCTCTCCCGGGAAACCGAGGGGCTGAGGCTCAGGATTACCCGCCCCGGTGTGCTCGTGCGCACCGAGGCCCTTCCCGGGCACGAGGACTATCCCGAGCCGTTCCGCTCCCTGCTCGGCGCGCATGACCCCATCGGCGCTCCATGCAAGTGCCGGGGCGGCGGGCAGTGCACCCCGCAGGCCCTGGCCCTCCTGCCCCAGCACCGGGAGATCATCGCGGCACGGATGCTGTCGGCCTTCTCGGCCCTGGCCGACTCCGACCACCTCGGTCACGGGGTGCCCGTGCTGCCCGCGCTGGCCGAGTCGGGCGGGCCGGCCGGGCCCGCGACCCATCTGCTGGTGGCGTACGGGCTCGGGGCACGGCGCATCGAGGAACAACTCTTCGCGGTGGACGCGATGCTCGTGCTGGCCGCTCGCGGACAGCTCGACGCGGAAGGGCTCGGCCGGGACATCGCCGAGCTGACCGGCCTGCGCCGCCTCACGTTGAAGCGGGTCGTGGCGGCGCTGCAGGAAGCGGCGCGCACCGGTGCTTACGCCACGGTGTGGGCAGTGTTCTCGGGCGCCCTCCCCGGGCTCCTGGCGGGAGAACCGGCACCCGCCGGCGGCGCTCTGCTCACGCTCGCGGCCGACTGCGCGGAGCGGTCCGGGGCCCGCGGCGCGATACCGGAGATCGACGAGCTGGCGGCACGCAAGGGCTCATCACAGCTGATCAAGCAGGCCCGGCGGCTCAGGGCGGCGCTGAGCCGCGACGCCTACTAATAAGTAAGGTGCGGGACTGACGGACGGAGTCCTCCATAAAGCCCCAGCGGTGCCCGACCATCACTCGGCTGTGGTCGTCCAGGAAAGCGAACAACGCAGATCCACCACATGCCGCGGGTCCTGAACCCCCGGTTCCGTGTGTCACAAGCATGGATGTGACACAGGAGGCCGACCGTCGACACGTGATCGCATTGCCGCAGGTCGCACTGTCTCAGAAGCTGGTGTCATAAGGCTTGGTCAAAACCTGCGTCACGGCGTCAAGTTATGGGAGGACAGTCGCGGGATGGATCTTGCGTACTGCCGTGTAAGCACGACCGCTCAGGACCTCGACCGGCAGATCGACGCGATGCGGGATGCCGGCGTCGCCGAGGAACACGTCTACGTCGACAAGCGCACCCGCGCCAACATGGAACGCGAGGGCTTGAGGGCTCTGCTTGGCTTCGCCCGTCCCGGGGACCGGATCAACGTGCTGACGCTGGACCGGCTTGGCCGGAACATGCGCGAGACCCTGAACCTCGTGCACGACCTCACCGAGCGAAGTGTCTTCCTGCGCACGCTCGGCGACAAGCTCGCCGTGGACACCAGCGAGCCGGGACTCGGCACCGACATGGCCATCGCACTGCTGGCGATGTTCGCCCAGATGGAGCGGATCTACATGCTGGGAACGTGCCGCCGGTGCCCGCGCGGCCAAGGAAGCCCGCGGCCTGCCGACCGGCCGCCCCGGGAAGCTCAACGCGACCACCCGCGCTGGAGCCGCCCAACGGATCAAGGATGGCGCGATCCCCGAGCAAGTCGCCGCCGAACTCGGCGTCAGCCGCTCCACGCTCTACCGGGAACTGCGCAAGCACCGCGACGGCGCCGCTGCCGAACCTGTCGGGCAGGACGGCTGATCAACGAGCCAGACCACATCCGCGCAGGTCAGGGAAATCCGTTGTTTTTTCGGCGATTACTACGGGGACCCCCTACTCCAGGCGGAGGCACGGGCCCTGCACCGGACCAGAGGTCACGGCCCCCCGCCAGGCCGGGAGCACAAGCCCTACACCGGACCAGAGGTCACGAGCCCTGCACCAGACCGGCGAGCAGTTGGAGTCGCTCGGCGTCGGGGCCGCCCTCCTCGGCGGTGTAGACGATCAGCATGGGACCGGGATCACCGGGCAGCGGGTACGCGTCCCAGTCCAGATTCAGCTCCCCGACCAGCGGGTGGTTCACCCGCATCCGGCCGCGCGTCGTTTCCTCCACATCGTGCCGGGCCCACAGCGTGGCGAACTCGTCGCTGTTGACCGCGAGTTCACCGATCAGTTGCACGGCGCGCGGGTGCCCCGGGCAGGCGGCGACCTGCGTGCGCAGCATCGCGATCAACTCGGCGACGGTGGCCGTCCGGTTCGGGCAGGTCTGGTCGGCCTCCGGGTGCAGCAGCAGCGACAGCAGGTTCCGTTCCGTCAGCGGGAGCCGGGTGAACTCGCCCAGCAGCGCCCCGGCCAGCGGGCTCCAGGCCAGCACGTCCAGGAAGCGGCCGACGACCAGCGCGGGCGCGGGCATGGTGTTCAGCAGCCGCAGCGTGGTCGACGGCACCTCCTCCGGCGCGTGTTCACGCGGACGGCGGGCGGGCGTACGGGCCGCGGCGGCGAGGCCGTGCAGGTGCCGGGACTCCTCGGCGGTGAAGTTGAGGGCGCGCGCGAGGGCGTCCAGAACCTGCTCGGAGGGGTGCACCTGCCGTCCCTGCTCCATGCGTTGGTAGTAGTCCGAGCTCACCCCCGCCAGCAGCGCCAGTTCCTCCCGCCGCAGCCCGGCGACGCGCCGCCTCGGGCCGGGTTCGAGCCCGACGTCCTCCGGGCGTACGCGAGTCCGGCGGGTCAGCAGGAACTCGGCGAGTTCACGCCGGGGATCGTCGGTCACGGCGGCGGGCATGGCGAGGGAGTCATCGGTCAGGGCGAGGGGCACGGCGGCGGAGTCATCGGTCACCGCGTCAGTATGGCGCCGGTGCGGACCCGGAGGGTGGGTCTGCCAGTCCCAGGAAAAGCCGAACGACCGTGATGCCGCGCGCAGGGCCCAGAATCAGATCGACACCAGCCGACCCCGGAAGGACACCCCATGAAGGCAGCCCAGATCACGAGTTTCGGTGCCCCGGACGTCCTGCGGGTCAACGAGGTCGCCCGCCCGGCCCCGGGCGCGGGCGAGGTGCTGGTGTCGGTGGAGGCGTCCAGCGTGAACGGACACGACGCGGTCGTCCGCGCCGGGGAGCTGAAAATGATGTCGGGACGCCGCTTCCCGATCGGCACGGGGCTGGACTTCGCAGGTGTCGTCGTGGAGACCGGCGACGGTGTCGAGGGCTACCGGGCCGGGGACCGCGTGTGGGGCATGGTGCATCCCCGGCAGCGGCACACCACCGCTGGGGCGGCCGAGTACGTCGTGGTCCTCGCGGACCGGATCGCGCCCGCCCCGGAGGGCGTCTCGTCCGTCGACGCGGCCTCCCTGGTCGTCGCGGGCGCGACCGCGCTTCTCGCGCTGCGGGACTCCGTGCACGCCGCGAAGGGGGAACGGGTCCTCGTCCGGGGCGCGGCCGGCGGAGTCGGCACGGCCGCCGTCCAACTGGCCCACGCGCTGGGCTGTCACGTGACCGCACTGGCCCGCGAGCGCCACGCCCAGGTCCTCACCAGCTTGGGCGCCGACGAGGTCCTCGACTACGGCACCACCACCTCGGACCGGCTCGGCCCGTTCGACGTCATCGTCGACACGGTCGGCACGGAACTGAACTGCTACCGCAGCCGGTTGACCAAGGGCGGCCGGATGGTCACGGTCGGCCTGTCGGCCCCCGCCATGGCCGCCATCGCGGCGTCGACGGTGTACGGCTCCCGCCGCATCCGCACGTTCAGCGCGAACCCCGGCACGGCGGTGCTCCGCGATGTGGCCGCTCACGTCACCTCGGGCGCGCTGCGCCCGGTGGTCGACGGGGTGTACCCGCTCGCGGAGATCACGGCGGCACACGAGGCGTTCGAGCGAGGCGGGTCCGTGGGCAAGCAGGTGGTGGCGGTGTCGGCGTAGCCCTGCGGGGTCCGACGCGGGTCGACGCGGGTCCGACGCGGGTCGACGCGGGTCCGACGCGCCCTCAGGCCTCGGTCCCCTTCGCCCTCGTCCGCCCCACCTGCGTCCGCACCGCGCCCATGCTGGCCACGATGACCAGGGCGATCGCGACGGCCTCGGTGGCCGTCAGGGCCTGGTCGAGGATCAGGAAGCCGGCGGTGGCGGCGATGGCGGGTTCCAGACTCATGAGGATCGCGAAGGTGGAGGCGGGCAGGCGGCGCAGGGCGAGGAGTTCGAGGGTGTAGGGGAGGACGGTGGAGAGCAGGGCGACCGCCGAACCCAGGGCGATGGCCGTCGGGTCGAGGAGCTTCGTACCCGCCTCGGCGATGCCGAGCGGCAGGAACACCAGCGCCGCGACCACCATGGCGAGCGCGAGCCCGTCGGCCTGCGGGAAGCGGCGGCCCGTACGCGCGCTGAAGAGGATGTACGTCGCCCACATGGCGCCCGCGCCGAGAGCGAAGGCCACGCCGACCGGGTCAAGGCCGTCGAAGCCTCCGCCGCCGAGGAGGAAGACGCCGGCCAGGGCGAGCGCGGCCCACAGCACGTTGATCGCATGCCGGGAGGCGAGGACCGAGAGGGCGAGCGGGCCGAGCACCTCCAGGGTGACGGCGGTGCCGAGGGGGATGCGGTCGAGGGCCTGGTAGAAGAGGCCGTTCATCGCGGCCATGGTGACGCCGAAGACGACGACCGTGCCCCAGTCCGCACGGGAATGGCCGCGCAGCCGGGGACGGCAGACCCCCAGGAGCACGACGGCCGCCACCAGCAGCCGCAGCGTGACCACGCCGAGCGCGCCGACCCTCGGCATCAGGGTCACCGCGAGGGCCGCGCCGAACTGCACCGAGATCCCTCCGGCGAGCACCATGCCCACCGGGCCGAGGGAGCCGCGGCGGGGCGGGGCGCCGACCGGGGCGCCGGTGCCGGCCTGGCTTGAGGTGACCGGGGTCGGGGTCGGGGCGGAGGGGGTACTCACGGAGGGGCCTTCCGGGGCGACTCGAGGTTCGTTCATCTCGCTGTACGTTGAAGTCCAGAGTAGTGGACTTCGTCAGGGGTGTGCACCTTTTTCGCCACTGTCTCAACGGCCTCTCCGGCCACCCCGGCGTAACGCGAGAGGTCCGCGCGTACCCGCCCGTGCGGTCAGCGCCGTGCCATGTACAGCCCCAGAGCCTTGTGCAGCAGCCGGTTGAGCGGGAAGTCCCACTCCCCGAGGTACTCGACGGCCTCGCCGCCCGCGCCCGTCTTGAAACGCAACAGGCCGAGCAGGTGGTCGGTCTCCTCCAGGGTGTCGGTGATGCCCCGGAAGTCGTAGACGGCGGCGCCGAGTTCGTGGGCGTCGGTCATCATCCGCCACTGCATGGCGTTGTTGGGCTGGACCTCGCGTTTGCGGGCGGTGGAGGCACCGTAGGAGTACCAGACGTGGTCGCCGACGGTGAGCATGGTGGCGGCGGCGAGGACATCGCCGTCGTGGTGGGCGAGATAGAGCCGCATCCGGTCGGGGTGTTCGGCGGTGAGCGCGGTCCACATGCGCTGGAAGTAGGGCAGAGGGCGCGGGAGGAAGCGGTCGCGGTCGGCGGTCTCGGCGTACAGCTCGTAGAAGGCCGGGAGGTCGGCGTATCCCCCGCGGACGACCTTCACGCCGGCCTTCTCGGCCTTCTTGATGTTGCGCCGCCACTGCTGGTTGAGGCCGCCCTGGATGTCCTCCAACGACCGTCCGGCGAACGGTACCTGGCAGACGTACCGGGGCTGACCGGCGGCGAAGCCGTCCTCGGCGCCCGCTTCGGACTGCCGCCACCCGGCCCTGCGCAGGCGTTCGGCGATGTCGAGGGCACCGGGTTCGTACGAGGTGGCCGCGACGTCCCGCAGCCGGTGGACGTCCGGATCGGCGATCGCCGCCTTGACCGCGTCGGCACTCCATCGGCGTACGACGACCGGCGGCCCCATCCTGACCGAGAAGGCGCCCTGCCGCTTGAGGTGGGCGAGCAGCGGCTCCAGCCAGCGGTCGAGGTCGGTCGCGTGCCAGTCGATCAAGGGGCCCTCGGGCAGATACGCGAGGTATCTCCTCAGCTTCGGGACCGGCCGGCACAGCACCAGCCCCGCCCCCACGAGGCGCCCCTCCTCGTCGGACCAGCCCAGGCTCTCCGCCCGCCAGTCCGGCTTCACCTCGCCCCACGAGGGGACCTGCAGATGGCTGGCGGAGGGACGGGCCGCGACGAACGCGAGGTGCTCGTCGCGCGTGATGGTCCGCAGGCGGAGAGGCATGCGCAGGCTCCTGACGTGACTGATCCCCCCGGATGGCGTGGCTGGTCCGGCCAGATTAGGAGGTCGGGCACGGCTGTCCCGGGGTCCGAACGCCTTCAGCGCGTCGGTGTCGGTGGCCCGGGCGTTGAGGTGGTGGTCGGCCCACTCCGCGATCTCCGGGTAGGCGCACTCCGTGACGAGCCGGCCCACCGCAGCGGGTATGTCGTACGGCGGCACCCGCAGGTCCGTCCCGGGGCCCGTCAGTCCCGTCCCTCCATCAGCCCCTCCGCCAGCACCTCCGCCAGATGCCGTCCCCGTACCCCCGCCAATTGCGCCAACTGTGTCCGGCACGAGAAGCCGTCGGCGAGGATCACCGTGCCGTCCGGGGCCTCCCGGACGGCCGGCAGGAGCTGGTCCTCCGCACACGCGGCCGACACCTCGAAGTGGCCTTTCTCGAAGCCGAAGTCACCCGCGAGGCCGCAGCAGCCGCCCGCCAGCTCGCCGGTGAGGCCCGCGGCTTCGCGCAGGTGGCGGTCGGCCTTGTCGCCGAGGACCGCGTGCTGGTGGCAGTGGGTCTGGCCGGTCACCGGGCGGTCGACGCGGGGCGGGGTCCAGTCGGGGGCCAGGCGTTGCAGGGCCTCGGCGAAGGTGAGGACCCTCGCGGCGAGGCGGGCCGCGCGCGGGTCGTCGTGCAGCAGCTCGGGCAGGTCCGTGCGGAGCGCGGCCGCGCAGCTGGGTTCCAGGACGACGACCGGGGTGTCCGTCTCCAGTACCGGGGTCATGAGGTCGAGCGTGCGGCGCAGCACCGTACGGGCGCGGTCGAGCTGTCCGGTGGAGACGTAGGTCAGGCCGCAGCAGACCCGGCCGCGCGTGCGGAACACCGTCAGGGGGTTCAGGGCCGCCGACCTGCCGTCACCCACCGGCCGTCCCCGCAGCCGCAGCGTCGGCGGGAGCGCCACCCTCAGGCCCGCCGCCTCCAGAACCCGTACGGCCGCCCGGCCCACCGCCGGCGAGAGGTGCTCGGTGAACGTGTCCGGCCAGAGGACCACCAGGTCACCGGGGGCCTGAACCTCGGCCTGCACCTGCACCTGCACCTGCACCTGTACCTGCGACCGGATCTGCGACCGGACCCTCGCGCGCGACAACACCCGTGCCCCCACCCCCACCCCCGCCCGGCCCTTCACCGGCGTACTCCTTCCCCGCCACCACCCGCTGAACGTCTCCCCCGCCACCCGAGGGATCCCCCGCTCCCCGGCGATACCGCCCACCCGCTTCACCACCGCCGCCAACGGGCCCACCGCCGCCAGCGCGTTGACCAGCGCCCCCGCCCGCATACGGGACACCCACCGCAGCCACACCGGCAGCCACCCCATGCTGTAGTGGGCGGCCGGGCGGCGGCGGCCCGCGTAGTGGTGGTGGAGGAACTCCGCCTTGTACGTGGCCATGTCGACGCCGACCGGGCAGTCGGAGCGGCAGCCCTTGCAGGACAGGCACAGGTCGAGGGCGCCCCGGACCTCCTCCGATCGCCAGCCGTCCGTCACCAGCTCACCCGCGAGCATCTCGTGCAACAGCCGGGCCCGCCCGCGCGTGGAGTGCTGCTCCTCGCCGGTCGCCCGGAAGGACGGGCACATGACGGACGACCCGGACACGGACGTCGTACGGCATTTCGCGACCCCCACGCAGCGGCGTACCGCGGCCGAGAAGTCACCGCCGTCCGTGGGGTAGCCGAAGGCCACGTCCACCGGTTCGCGCGGGAGCACGGAGAAGCGGAGGTTGGTGTCGAGGGGTGCCGGGCGGACCAGCATGCCCGGGTTGAGCAGGTCGTCGGGGTCCCAGATCCCCTTCGCCCGCTCGAACAGCGCGACCGTCTCCTCGCCGTACATCCTCGGCAGCAGCTCGGCCCGTGCCTGCCCGTCGCCGTGCTCCCCGGACAGCGAACCGCCGTGTTCGACGACCAGGTCGGCCAGGTCCTCCGAGAAGCGGCGGAAGCGGGCCACGCCCGGCTCCGTCAGCAGGTCGAAGTCGATGCGGACGTGGATGCAGCCGTCCCCGAAGTGGCCGTACGGCGTGCCGCGCAGCCCGTGTTCTCCCAGCAGTCCCCTGAAGTCCCGCAGATACGCGCCCAGCCGGGCCGGCGGGACCGCGCAGTCCTCCCAGCCGGGCCAGGCCTCGGAGCCGTCGGGCATCCTCGTCGCCGTTCCGCTCGCGTCCTCCCGGATGCGCCACAGTGCCCGCTGCCGGGCCGGGTCCGTCACCACCAGGGCGTCGACGACGTCCGCCGCCCGCACGATGCTCTCCGCACGCGCGCGTGCCTCCGGCTCGCTGTCGGCGCCGGTCTCCACGAACAGCCAGGCCCCGCCCCGGGGCAGCCGGGCCGCGGACGGCACCAGGTCGGCCGCCATCCCCTCCACGGTGAGCGGACCGTGCACGAGCAGGCCCGCCGCCGCTTCCGCCGCCGCGCTCTCGTCGGCGTACGCCAGCACGGCCAGCGCACGCGCGCGGGGGGCCCGAACCAGGCGTACGACCGCTTCCGTCAGCACGCCGAGCGTGCCCTCCGCACCGCAGAAGGAACGGGCGACGTCGGCGCCCTTCTCGGGCAGCAGCGCGTCCAGCGCGTATCCGGAGATACGGCGGGGCAGTTCGGGGAAGCCGGTACGCAACCTCGCCAGTTCTCCCTCCACCAGAGTTCGCAGGCCCTCGGGAGCGCCCTGCCACCCCTGCCCCAGCCGCAGCCGCTCACCGCGCGCGGTGACCACGGACAGCTCCCGCACACTGTCCGCGGTCGTCCCCCACGCCACCGAGTGCGAGCCGCACGAGTTGTTGCCGATCATTCCGCCGAGCGTGCAGCGGCTGTGGGTGGAGGGGTCGGGGCCGAAGCGCAGACCGTGAGGGGCGGCGGCCTCCTGGAGGCGGTCGAGGACCAGGCCGGGCTGCACGACCGCGGTGCCCGCCTCCGGGTCGAGGGCCAGCAGGCGGTTCATGTGCCGGGTGAAGTCCAGCACCACGCCCGTCCCCGTCGCCTGCCCCGCGATCGACGTGCCCCCGCCGCGTGGCACGACCGGCACCCGGTGCGCCCGGCACACCGCGAGGACCGCCGCCACGTCGTCGGTGTCCCGCGGGGCGACCACCCCGAGCGGCACCCGCCGGTAGTTCGACGCGTCCATGGTGACCAGCGCCCGGGACGTGACGTCGAACCCGACCTCACCCCGGACGGCCCTGCGCAGCTCTGCCTCGAGATCCGTCATGCACCCAGGGTGCATCCGACCACCGACGACGAGGCCGGTTATCCACAGGCGGCGTCGTTTGTCCACAGGTGGGATCCCGATCCGCGTCCGGTCCGAGGCCACTTTTCAAATACGGAACCAGGACCTTCCCAATTCAATCAGGAAGTCTCATATAGTGACCGCCAGTTGAGCACATTGAACAGACAGTGGTGTTTCTTAGCCTGCCCAAGACCACCCACCCGCACCCAAAGGACCCGACAGAGGGCCGCCCACGACACGACGGCGACCGCCCGAGCACCCGACCGAGGATCCCCTTCATGACCGCGCCCACCCTCTCCGGCGACCGCCCCGTCTTCCGCACCGTCGCGCCGGCCCTGCTGCTCACCGCCGCCCTGTCCGCGTTGGCGGTCGCCGGCGCGGTCGCCGCGGCACCCTCGTCGGTGCGCACGCCCCTCGCCTGGGGTGCGAGCGCCGCCGCCCTCCTGCTGTGCGCGGCCGTCGCCCTGGCCGCCCACAGCATCCAGACGGTCCGCCTCACCCGCCGCCGGCTGGAGGCCGTCACCCTGGACGCCGGACGGCTGCTCCAGGAACGGGTCCGCCTGACCGAGGAGTCCCGCCGGGAGCACGACCGTCTGACCGGCGAACTGGCCCGGGAACGCACCCGGCTGACGGCCGAGCTCGACTGGGAACGCACCCGGATCACCGAGTCCGCAAGCAAAGAACGTGCCCAGCTCACCGAATCCTTCGCCGAGGAACGCGAACGCCTCACCGCGTCCCTCGGCGAAGAACGTGCCCAGCTCACCGCGTCCCTCGCCGAGGAACGCGAACGCCTCACCAAGTCCTTCGCCGAGGAGCGCACCCAGCTCACCGACGAACGCGACCGCCTCGCCGGCGAGAACTCCCGGCTCACCGTCCAGCTCCGCCGGGCCACCAGCGAGCGCACCGCCGCTGTCTCCGCCACCGCCAACGCGGCCGGCCGGATGCAGGCCCTCTCCACCGGCATGCTCGCCGACCTGCGGACGATGGAGGAACGGCACAGCGACGAGGAGGTCCTCGCCGACCTCCTCCACCTCGACCACCGCACCGCGCAGGCCGGCCGGCTCGCCGACTCCGTCGCGGTCCTCACCGGCGCCCGCTCCGGCCGCCGCTGGGCGCGTCCCATCGTCATGGAGTCGATCCTGCGGGGCGCGATGGGCCGTATCAGCGGCTACCAACGGGTGCGCGTCCACTCGGCCAGCGAGGCCGCCGTCGCCGGCCACGCCGCCGAGGGTGTGATGCACGCGCTCGCCGAACTCCTCGACAACGCCGCCAACTTCTCGCCGCCGACCGCCGAGGTCCACGTGTACGTGGAGGAGGTGCCGGCCGGTGTGATCGTGTCCGTCGAGGACAGCGGACTCGTCATGGGCGAGGTGCAGCTGCGCCGCGCCGAGGAGGCGGTCTCCGGCGAGTCCGCCGGGATCGGCGGTCTCACCGGCACCCGGCTCGGTCTCGGCGTGGTCGGACGGCTGGCCCGCAAGTACGGCCTGAAGGTCTCCTTCCGGCCGTCCGCGCGTGGCGGAACGGGCGTCCTGATGCTGCTTCCGCAGGACATCCTCACCAACCCGGCCGCGGCCGAGGCGCCCGCCACGCTGCCGAGCCCGCCCGCCAAGGCGTCCGCCGAGCAGTCGAAACCGCCCGCCGAGCAGTCACGCCCCCGGGCGACCCCCGCCCCGGCCGACTCCGCCACCGGCCCGGACCCCGATCCCGTACGACCGCACGACTCCGCGGACCCCGAACCCGTACCCCGGCACGACTCCACGGACCCCGACCCGCTGCCCGTCCGCGCCTCCGCAGACCGCGCCTCAGACCGCGCCTCCGCAGACCGCGCGGCCGTAGACCGTGCGGCCGACGAGCGGCCCTCGGGGCTGCCCAAGCGCCGCCGTGGCCGGACCCTGGCCGAGGCCGAGCGTCGGCTCGGTTCGGCCGGTACCACCGAGCCGCGACCCGCGCCGGCCGTCGACGACGCCAAGACCCGGGCGACCCGCTTCAACAGCTTCCGTCAGGCCGTACGGGCCGCCGCGCCGGACCAGACCGATCCGCAGCCCGCGGCTGCCTCGGACCGGATCGGCGCGCTCCCGGACCCCGCCGCCCCGGACCGGGACGCCCCGGACCGGGACGGCGGCCCACCTGACGCCACCGCCACGGCACCCGAAGCGGCCGAGACGACCGAAGCGACCGAAGCGACCGCCGACGTTCCGTCCCACCAGCACGCGCACCCGGAAGGCGACCCCACCTCATGACCGGCACAACCACCGCCGACGAGAAGCTCACCTGGCTCATAGAAGGCCTTCTGGAGCGGACCCCGGGCGCACGGCACGCCCTCGTGCTGTCCCGCGACGGCCTGAAGCTGTGCCGTACGCCGGAGCTCACCGTCGACCAGGCCGACCAGCTCGCCGCGATCGCCGCCGGCATCCAGTCGCTGTCCCACGGGGCGTCCGTCGAGTTCGGTGACGGCAGCGGGGGTGTGCGGTCGGCGATGACGGAGTTCTACGGAGGCGTCCTGTTCATCGTCGAGGCCGGCCAGGGCGCGCACCTCGCCGTGGTCACCACCGAGGACGCGGACGTCGGTCTCGTCGGCCACAACATGAGCGAACTCGTGGAGCAGCTCGGCGAGCATCTGACCGCGCAGCCGCGTACGTCATGAGCCGGCCCGGCAGGGACGACGCCCCGGACCGCCTCTACACCCTCACCGGAGGGCGCACCCGGTCCGGGCCCGACAGCCCGTTCGACCTGGTGACCCTCGTCGTCGCCGAGGGCGACCCGCGGCCCGGCATGCAGTCGGAGCACGTGGCGATCCTCAAAATGGCCGAACGCCCCACCGCGGTCGTCGAGGTCGCCGCCGAACTGCGGCTGCCGGTGAGCATCACCAAGGTCCTGCTCTCCGACCTCCTCGCGGCGGGCCGCGTCAGCGCCCGCCACCCGTACACGGCAGCCGTACCCGAACCCGACCTCCTGGAGCAGGTGCTCGTTGGACTCCGCAATCTCTGACGCGCGCACCCCGTTGGGTGCCTCCGCCGACAACGGCCTGAAGATCGTGGTCGTCGGCGGTTTCGGCGTCGGCAAGACGACCCTGGTCCGCTCGGTGAGCGAGATACGTCCCCTCAACACCGAGGAGACGATGACCCGGGCGGGCGAAGCGGTCGACGACATCAGCGAGGTGAGCGGCAAGACCGCGACCACCGTCGCCTTCGACTTCGGCCGCATCACGCTCGACGCCCGCAATGTGCTCTACCTGTTCGGCGCGCCCGGCCAGGAACGGTTCTGGTTCCTGTGGGACCGCCTGTTCTCCGGCACGCTGGGCGCGGTCGTCCTCGTCGACACCCGCCGTATCGACGACTCCTGGTACGCCATCGACCGCCTCGAACACCATGGCACGCCGTTCATCGTGGCCTGCAACGACTTCGGCGGCCCCGCCTTCGCCCGGGCGGATGTCCGCGAGGCCCTCGACCTCGACCCGCACGTGCCGCTGGTCGACTGCGACGCTCGTTCCCGCGCGTCCAGCAAGCAGGTCCTCATCACGCTGGTCCAGCACATCAAGGACGAGTACGCCGGCAAGGGCCGGTACGCCGGTCAGGCCGCCCAAGCCGCCCTGCCCCGACAGGAGTTCGCGTGACCACCGACGCCGTCCCGCTCAGCGGGCCCCGGTTCCAGTCCGAACCCGCCCGCCTGTACCGGGAGCTGCGACGCGAGCACGGTCCCGTGACGCCGGTGCTGCTCGACGGCGACGTGCCCGCCTGGCTGGTCCTCGGCTACCGCGAGCTGCACCAGGTCACCGGCGACCCGGTCCTGTTCAGCCGGGACTCGGACCTGTGGAACCAGTGGGACACCATCCCCGACGACTGGCCGATGCTGCCGATGATCGGCCGCAAACAGCCGTCGATCCTCTACACCGTCGGCGAAGCGCACCGCGAACGCGCCGGCATGATCAGCAATGCGCTGGAGGAGGTCGACGCCTCCGAACTGCGCGGCCACGCCGAGCGGTTCGCCGACGAACTGATCGACGCGGTGTGCGCCAAGGGTGAGACGGACCTCGTCGCCGACTACGCGATGCTGCTGCCGGTGCGGGTCCTCGCCCGCCTCTTCGGCTTCTCCGACGAGCAGGGCCCGGGCCTGGTCACCGCCCTCAACGACATGATCAACGGCCGGGAGGGGGCGATCGCGGGCCAGGTCCACCTGGGCACCTCCATGGCCGAGCTGCTGGCCGACCGGAAGGCGGACCCCGCCGACGACGTCGTGTCCCGGATGCTCGCCGACCCCGCCGGCTTCACCGACGAGGAGATCGTCCAGGACCTCATGGTGATGCTGGCGGCGGGCCACCAGCCCACCGCCGACTGGATCGGCAACTCGCTGCGGCTGATGCTCACCGACGACCGTTTCGCCGCCTCCCTCTTCGGCGGCCGCAACAGCGTCGCCGAGGCCATGAACGAGGTGCTGTGGGAGGACACCCCCTCGCAGACCGTCGCCGGCCGCTGGGCGTCCCGCGACACCCACCTCGGCGGGCGCCGCATCCGCGCGGGCGACCTGTTGCTGCTCGGCCTCCAGGGCGCCAACTCCGACCCGCAGGTCCGCACCGACGGGTCCGCGCTCACCGGCGGCAACAACGCGCACTTCTCCTTCGGGCACGGTGACCACCGCTGCCCGTTCCCGGCGCAGGAGATCGCCGAGGTCATCGCGCGGACGGCCATCGAGGTCGTACTGGACCGGCTGCCGGACATCGACCTGGCGATACCCGCCGAGTCCCTCACGCGCCGACCCTCGCCCTGGCTGAGGGGACTGACCGAGCTGCCGGTCCGCTTCACGCCGGTGCCTGTGGTCTGACACTTGGGTGTTGATCTGGCACTTGGGTGTTGACCTGGCACTTGGCGTTGATCTGACGCTCGGATGTTGATGAACGCCCGGGCGTTGATCTGACGCCCGGGCGTTGATCTGACACGTGGCCGTCCCCGGCCGGCCTTCCTCCGGCCGGGTCCGTGCTGCTCCGTAATGACGCAGTACACCGACTCCCGCCTCTGGAGGCACTCCCCATGACGATCGGCATCGAAGAGACCGGCACCGCAGCGACCCGTATCGCCCTCGACCCCTTGGTCGCCGACCTGGGCGGCGAGAGCGCCAGGCTGCGCGAGGCGGGCCCGCTGGCCGCCGTCGAACTGCCGGGCGGCGTCCCCGTCTGGGCCGTCACCCACCACGCCGAAGCCAAGGAGTTACTCACCGACCCCAGACTGGTCAAGGACATCAACGTCTGGGGTGCCTGGCAGCGCGGCGAGATTCCCGCGGACTGGCCGCTGATCGGCCTCGCCAACCCGGGCCGTTCCATGCTCACCGTGGACGGCGCCGACCACCGGCGGATGCGCACGCTCGTCGCGCAGGCGCTCACGCCGCGCCGCGTGGAGCGGCTGCGGGAGCGGATCACCAAGCTCACGCAGGGACTGCTCGACGATCTCTCGGGTGACATCAGCCCCTCGGGTGACGCCACCCCCTCCGGTGACGTCGTCGATCTGAAGGCGGCCTTCGCCTACCCGCTCCCGATGTACGTCATCGCCGACCTGATGGGCATCGAGGAGTCGACGCTGCCGCGTCTGAAGGCGTTGTTCGAGAAGTTCTTCTCGACCCTGACCCCGCCCGCGGAGGTCATCGCCACGCTCACCGAGCTGGCGCACATCATGACGGAGACGGTCGCGGCGAAGCGCGCGCAGCCCGGCGACGATCTGACGTCCGCCCTGATCCTTGCCTCCGAGGACGACGACCACCTCACCGACGAGGAGATCGTCTCCACCCTGCAGCTGATGGTCGCCGCAGGCCACGAGACGACGATCTCGCTGATCGTCAACGCCGTGGTCAACCTCTCCACCCACCCCGACCAGCGTGCCCTCGTCCTCTCGGGCGAAGTGGACTGGTCGGCGGTGGTCGAGGAGACCCTGCGCTACTCCACCCCCACCTCCCACGTCCTGATCCGCTTCGCCACCGAGGACGTACCGGTCGGCGACAAGGTGATCCCCGCGGGCGACGCGCTGATCGTCTCGTACGGCGCGATAGGCCGCGACGAGCGGGCACACGGCCCCACAGCGGGCGACTTCGACATCACCCGTCAGACGAAGAACACGAAGAACCGTCACATCTCCTTCGGGCACGGCCCGCACGTCTGCCCCGGCGCGGCCCTGTCCCGCCTGGAGGCCGGGGTGGCGCTGCCCGCCCTGTACGAGCGCTTCCCCGGGCTGGACCTGGCGGTCCCCGCGAGCGAACTGCGCAACAAGCCGGTGGTCACCCAGAACGACCTCTTCGAGCTGCCGATACGGCTGACCCCGTAGTCCGCCGTCGCAGATCCGCCGTCGGATCCGAACGCGTAGATCCGAATCCTTGGCTCCGTCCTCGTAGCTCCGTCCTCGTAGCTCCGTCCTCGTAGCTCCGTCCTCGTAGCTCCGTCCTCGTAGACGCGCGCAGCTGGTGGTACAACCTCACAAGTCCACGGGCCGGAGGACTTGTCTCATCGAACGGACACGTTTCCGTCCGGTTTCGCCGAAGAGATACCCTCCGCCTCGTGGCTGACATCGAGATTCCCGCTGACATCAAGCCCGCCGACGGACGCTTCGGTGCGGGTCCCTCCAAGGTGCGGACGGAGGCGCTGGACGCACTCGCCTCCACCGGGACGTCCCTCATGGGCACGTCCCACCGTCAGGCCCCCGTCAAGAACCTGGTCGGCAAGGTCCGCGAGGGCATCGCCGAGCTGTTCCAGCTCCCCGAGGGCTACGAGGTCATCCTCGGCAACGGCGGCTCCACCGCCTTCTGGGACGTCGCGACCCACGGTCTGATCGAGAACAAGTCGCAGCACCTCAGCTTCGGCGAGTTCAGCTCCAAGTTCGCCAAGGCCGCCAAGCTGGCGCCCTGGCTGGCCGAGCCCACGGTCATCTCCGCCGACCCCGGCACCCACCCCGAGCCGCAGGCCGAGGCGGGCGTCGACGTGTACGCCTTCACCCACAACGAGACCTCCACGGGTGTCGCCGCCCCCATCAAGCGGGTCGCGGGCGAGGACGCCGGGTCCCTCGTCCTGGTGGACGCCACCTCCGGCGCCGGTGGACTCCCCGTCGACATCGCCGAGACCGACGTCTACTACTTCGCCCCGCAGAAGTCCTTCGCCTCCGACGGCGGCCTGTGGATCGGCGTGTTCTCCCCGGCCGCGATCGAGCGCGCCGAGCGGATCCACGCCTCCGGCCGCCACGTCCCGGAGTTCTTCTCGCTCCCCACGGCGATCGACAACTCCCGCAAGAACCAGACGTACAACACCCCGGGCCTCGCCACCCTCTTCCTCCTCAACGAGCAGCTGGAGTGGATCAACGGCCAGGGCGGCCTCGCCTGGTCCACGGGCCGTACGAAGGACTCCTCGACCCGCCTGTACAGCTGGGCCGAGGAGAGCAAGTACGCCACCCCGTTCGTCACCGACCCGGCCCAGCGCTCCCAGGTCATCGGCACGATCGACTTCGGCGACGAGATCGACGCCGCCGCCGTCGCCAAGGTCCTGCGCGCCAACGGCGTCGTCGACACCGAGCCCTACCGCAAGCTCGGCCGCAACCAGCTCCGCGTCGCGATGTTCCCGGCGATCGACCCGGCGGACGTCGAGGCGCTCACCAAGTGCGTCGACTACGTGATCGAGAAGCTGTAAGCAACAGCTCGCACGACGACACAGCAGCTCGTACGACGACAAGGGGCGCCCGGCCGGTTCGGGCGCCCCTTGTCGTCGTACTGCGGAATGGGGGCGTCCTCCCCGTCGACGGCACGGGCGCGGCCCGCCGCCTGATGACCTCCGCCGTGGCCCGGCCTATCTGGGGTGACCATCAGGTCGTGGGTACGACGACGAAGGGCGCCCTGCGGAGTACCGGAGTACCGCGGGGCGCCCTTCGTAGGCCCTACTCCTCGGCGAACAGCTCCTCGGCGCCCGTCACGCTGAGGGACCGGCCGAACCAGGTTCCCAGCACGTCCAGATCGGTACAGTCCATGACCCGGCCCCGGACCGCGTCGGAGATCTCGATGCCGCGTGTGCCGAGGATGTGGAGGATGTCCTCGGCACGGCCCTCGGCACGGCCTGCGAGCCATGCCTCTTCGACGATCGTGCCGCGGCCGGGAAAGTTCGGGGTGTAGGTGGCCATCAGTTGCCTCCAAAGGTCACGGGCCGGGCCGTCGCCCAGACCGATCTCGACTTCTCTCACGCCGCCGCACAGTTCACCGCCGGCACACCCGCACCCCCAGGCGCACCCCCCGCTCAGTCCGTCACCCGAACTGGCGGATGAAGGCCTGCCAGCCCTCGTGCGAGACGGTGAGGAGGGGGCCGTTCTGCTGCTTGCTGTCGCGGACGGCTCGGCCGTTGGGGGCCGCGTCGGCGACCTCGACGCAGGCGTTCTCCGCCCCCGAGTACGACGACTTCCAGAAGGGGCCTATAACCTCGGTCACGATGCGTCTTCCTTCAAGGTCCGCAGTATGCCCCGGATGAGCTTCGCGCTCGCGTCCGGCGTCAACGCTGACGATCGTAGTAGGTCGAAAGCACTGGCGTAAGCGGCAAGGTCCTCGGCCCCTTCAAGGACAGACGCGCCTCGCAGATTGTCCATGGCGACCGCTTCGACCGTCGGCTCCTCGTCGAAGCTGAACGAGTAGAAGGCGGAGGAGTAACCGGCCAGCACGCCCGCGCTGAACGGCAGCACCTGCACCGTGACGTTCTTCCGCTTTCCGATCTCAAGGATCGCGGACAACTGCTCCCGGTGGATCTCCACGGTCACCAGCGGTTGCGTGAGGACCGTTTCCCAGAGGATGGCCGTGTACGACGCTCCACCCTCTTCGATCTTCGCTTGCCTCCCCACACGGACCTTCACCAACTGGGCGGCCCGTTCCGGCTCGATGTAGTGGGGACTGGCAGCGATAACCGCCTCCGCATAGGCCGGAGTTTGCAGGAGCCCCGGCA
The DNA here is from genome assembly GCF_029893585.1 of Streptomyces sp. LBL. Classification (GTDB taxonomy): domain Bacteria; phylum Actinomycetota; class Actinomycetes; order Streptomycetales; family Streptomycetaceae; genus Streptomyces. The sequence goes on along the minus strand of NZ_JARXYX010000034.1, from coordinate 54,774 downwards.
TCATCACCGGCTGCCACTCGCGGATGTAGGTCGCGTCGTCCTCCAACGCGATGTGGTCTACGTAGTCGGGCCGAAGGTGCGCCGCGTGTTCGAGCCACCAGCCCCGGTTCTTGGAATGCTTGGCCAACTCCTCCAGCTTGTCTCGCACTTCCGGATCCTTGACGCCGTAGGCGTCAAGCAAAAGCCGTACCTCAATGACCCGCGCGGTGACGTGCCCACTCTCAAGGCGACTGATCCTGGCCTGGCTTGACGCGATGACCTCGGCGGCCTGCGGCTGATCCAGCTTGGCGGCGTGCCGGTACTGCCTGAGCGCCGCACCCAGGCGCCTGCTGCGCACCGTCGGCCGTCCACCTGCGGGCATGGGACCTCCCTCTCCGTCGGCAACGATGCTGCCACACCGACCGCCGCCCCGAGAGCGCACCACTCGATCGAGTGGACGACTGAATGTATTCACTCGGTTTGGCTGCATGTTCGTCGAATACGGCCCTACCTTCATGAATGCGCCGCAATGGAGCGCATCCTTGACGACACGTCAGGAGGTACGGCACCCCCATGTCCGCAACCGAAACCTTCCGCATCCCCAAGCACAGGCGACACGTGCCAACCGCCCGCCAACAGGTCCGCAAGGCCCTCGCGGACTGGGGGATCACGGACGAACTCGCCGACGACGTCACCCTTTCGGCGAACGAACTGCTGACCAACGCGGTGACCCACTGCCGGGTGTCCTGCGCCCAGGTCAGAGTCACGATCGCGCTCCGGGGGCCGTACCTGCTCCTGGAGGTCCACGACCCCGACCGGGACAGACTTCCCGAACTCCGCGACTCCGGTCCGGACGGCGAGGGCGGACGCGGACTCGCCCTGGTCGGGCGGCTGGCCCACGGCTGGGGCCACACACGGCAGCGGCACACGAAGTGCGTGTGGGCGAGGTTCATGCTCCCGGAGGGTCTGTATGTTCCGTCGGGTTCATGAGTGGTTGGTCCGCCCGCTGATCCGGACGCGCCCCGGCAACCTGGCGCTGCATGACTGGAACCTCGCCCAAGAAGTACGGGCTCCGGATCCCTACGTGTGGCGACTGCCGAACCCGCGCGAAGCCCGTTGGCGCCGCTGGGCCAAGCGCTCCCTCGCGGCCGGACGACGCCCCGTAGGACGAGGGATCAGGAACGCCGGAACAGCCGCCGGAGGCCGAACAGGGCCGCGGCGGCGACGACCAAGACGATCGCGCCGGTCTTGACCTTGCCGCCCAGGACGTCGGTCCCCGTGCCGTCGCCGCTCGCGGAACCCCCCTTGCTGGAAGGGGACTTGGACCCGGCGTCCCCAGGCGCGTCCTCCGGCTTCACGGGACTGTCGGACCCCTCGGCACCGAACATGAGCGTCGTACCGTCGTCGGTGTAGGTGACGGACTCGCCCTGTCCCAGGAACGGGACGCCGAGCCGCTCCAGCTTCTTGACCTTCCCGCCGTTCCAGTCGTAGGCGATCGCCCCGAAGTAGCTGCGTACGACGAGTTGTTCACCGTCGGGGGACAGGGCTGCGTCGGTGGCCTCCAGGTCGGCGACGGGGGCGATGGGCTTGAAGACGTTGGTGCCGGAGGAGGAGAGCTCGGCCGGCCCTTCGTAGAGGTGCCCGCCCTTCTCGTTCTTGTCGACGATGTAGACGCGTCCGGTCTTGGGGTGCACGACGAGGGACTCGGCGTTCCGGGGCCCGTCCGCGTACTTCACGACGTACTGCGTGGCCCGGATCGTCTGGTCCCGCAGCTCCTTGGGCTCGGGCAGCCGGTAGATCCACACATAGGGCCAGCTGCCGCCGAGGTTGTCACCGATGTCGCCGACGTAGATCTGGTTGCCGGGGCCGATGGAGATGGCCTCGACGTCACGGGGACGGCCCACGCCGGTCAGCGTGACGGTCGCGACGGTCTTCCCCGTCCTGCTGTCGACGGCATAGATGAAGGCCCCGTCGTCGCTGTCGTTGTGCGTCCAGTAGATGCCGGGATGCAGCCGGGAGGCGGCGAGTCCGCTGGACTCGGTGATCCGGGGGTCCGAGATGGTGAACCCCTCGTCCCCGTCCGCGGCGGCGGCCGGCTGGGCAAGCGCACCGACGAGGAAGCCCGCGGCGAGGAAGGCGAAGGAGCGACGCATGGCCCTAGCCTGCCATCCCGGCCGACACGGTGAGAACGGCCGGCGGGACGCATCGCTTGGCGGGCCCCCTCGCGTGGCGGGCCTCACACGCTCGCGCACCCCAACCGCCCCGGTGATCATCCATCATGAGCGGATGCTCAGGATCATGCCGGTCGGCGACTCCATGACGATCGGGAGCGCGGGCGAACACACCTGGCGCTACCGGATATGGCGCCGTCTGTGCACGGCATATGACGGCCCGTTCACCCTGGTGGGCCCGCGCGAGACCCTCTACGACAAGGTGACCGAGGCCCCCACCTCGTACGCGTACGCCGACCCGGACTTCCCCCGCGCCCACCTGGCCGGCTGGGGCGAGGGCTGGCAGCACATGGCCCCGCTGATCGGCGACGCGGTACGGCAGACCCGGGCGAACCTCCTCCTCGTCTCCCTCGGCCTGATCGACCTCGGCTTCTACACGAACGCGGAACAGACGGCGGAGAACGTCCGAGCCTTCGTGACCGAGGCACGAGCGGCCGAACCCCGCGTCCGGATGGTCCTGCTGCCGGTGATCCCGAACGTCCGAGCACACTCGGACACCGCCTTCGCCGCGCAGGTCTCCCTGTTCAACGACCTGTTGGCGAAGACAGCGGCCGACCTGGACGAGCCGCGTTCGCCCCTGCTGCCGGCGTCGATCCCCTCGTCGTACGACATCCACACCGACACCTACGACGGCACGCACCCCAACGAGAGCGGCGAGCACAAGATCGCGGCGGCGTTCGCGGACGCGATGCACCAGGCGTGGGGCGTGACGGAGCCGCACCCGGCCGAGAGCGTCTGACCGGAAACGTCTGACCGAATCCGGGCATGCCCTGGTCACTCTGCGTATCGTTGTGCTACGCGGCTGCACTCGTCCGAGCTGCAGCCGGGGAGGAGCGCCACGATGACCGTCCTTGAAGACAGGATCGAAATGGCCGAGAGCGACGAGACCAGCGCGAGTGGCGACGGACCCACGCTCGACGCGCTGTTCGAGTGGCTTGAAGAGAGTCCCATCCCCGAGGGCTACAAGACCGAGATCGTCGGGGGGAACATCTTCATGTCACCTCAGCGGGACACCCATTGGGACATCACCCTGGACATCGTCGAGCAGCTGCGCGCCAAGTACCCGCGCAAGCGCCTGAAGTCCGACGTCCGCATCGACTACCCGGGCCACCTCAACGGTTTCGCCTCCGACGTGACGCTCGTGGCCGACGGCGCCGACAGGGACGACAAGGGCCTCTGGCGCCACCAGGACGTCGAGTTCGTCGCCGAGGTGATCTCGAGGAGTACGGGCGCCAACGACTACGGTCCCAAGAAGACCGCGTACGCCGAGGCCGAGGTCCCCGTCTACCTCGTCGTCGACCCGTACCAGGGCAGGTGCCTCGTCCACACGCACCCCAAGGACGGCGACTACGCGACCGAGACGAAGGTCCCCTTCGGAGACGATGTGGACCTCACCGGCACCGTCGTGGACCTCGTCCTCAAGACGGCCGAGTTCCCCCGCGACTGACCGCCCCCGGCCTCAGTGCCCGTACGGCGGCTCGAAACACCCCGACTCCAGGTACGGGCCGTTGGTGCTCACCCCGTAGTTGGACTTCTGGACGAACGCCGTGACGCAGGCGTCGGTGTGAACGCGGAGGCCGACCAGGGCGCCTGCGGGGGTGCGGTAGTGGTCGGTCTCGAAACGCGGGGACATCGACCGGACGGTTAGCGTGCCGCCGAACCGCTTCACCACCCGGCGCACCGACCGGATGCCGTGATCGAGGCCTTCATGGCATGACTCTGCCATGCACGTACTTGCCTGGAGCGCACTCCAAGACGTTGGCTGAGTGGTCATGAAGTACACGCAGCTCGGACGCACGGGACTCAAGGTCAGCCGACTCGTCCTCGGCACCATGAACTTCGGTCCGCAGACCGACGAAGCGGACAGCCACGCGATCATGGACGCGGCGCTGGACGCGGGGATCAACTATTTCGACACGGCCAATGTGTATGGCTGGGGCGAGAACAAGGGCCGTACCGAGGAGATCATCGGTACCTGGTTCGCCCAGGGTGAGGGCCGCCGCGACAAGGTCGTGCTCGCCACCAAGGTCTACGGGAACATGGCCGCGGACGGTGCCGCCTGGCCCAACCACGACAAGCTGTCGGCCGTGAACATCCGGCGGGCCGTGGACGCCAGCCTGAAGCGCCTGCAGACCGACTACATCGACGTCTACCAGTTCCACCACGTCGACCGCTCGACTCCCTTCGAGGAGATCTGGCAGGCGATCGACGTCCTCATCCAGCAGGGGAAGATCCTCTACGTCGGGTCGTCCAACTTCCCCGGCTACAAGATCGCCCAGGCCAACGAGATCGCCGCCCGCCGCGGCGGCACCATCGGTCTCGTCAGCGAGCAGTGCCTCTACAACCTCTCCGAACGACGCGCCGAGATGGAGGTCATCCCGGCCGCGCAGGAGTACGGCCTCGGGGTCATCCCCTGGTCGCCGCTGCACGGCGGTCTGCTGGGCGGGGTCATCAAGAAGGAGGTCCAGGGCGGACGCCGTGCCTCCGGACGGGCCGCCGACACGCTGGCCGACCCCACCGCACGTGCCCAGATCCAGGCCTACGAGGACCTGCTCGAGAAGCACGGGACCGAGCCGGGCGAGGCCGCGCTGGCCTGGCTGCTCACCCGCCCCGGCGTGACCGGCCCGATCGTCGGTCCGCGCACCGCCGAGCAGCTCGAATCCGCCCTGCGCGCGGTCGAGCTGGAGCTGAGCGAGGAACTGCTGACCGGCCTGGACGAGATCTTCCCCGGTCCGGGGCCGTCCCCGGAGGCCTTCGCCTGGTAGGCGGCAGCCCTCGGGGCTGTCGGCCGGCGGTGGCCGGGCGTTACCTGCCGACCACCGCCGCCACGACCACCACCACGAAGATCAGCACGAGCGCACCGGCCATGATCCGGTTCCGGGTTTTCGGGTCCACGTCATCGAGCCTAACCGGCCGCCTCCAGCTGCCAGCGGGCGACCGCCTCGTAGCGGGGCTGCTCCCCCGGCACCCCCGACGTCGGCAGGTCGCTGCGGACCAGAGCCAGCTCGTCCACCGTCCAGGTACGGCTCCTGCAGTCCGCCAGGGCCTTGAGGTACGGGTGCACGTCGATGTCCCCCCGCCCGCGGGCCACCGTGAGATGGGCCTTGTACCGGCGGTGCTCCCCCATCCCCACACCCGCCTTGCGCGCCGCCGACTCCGCCCGGTCGGCCAGCAGCCGCAGTGCGGGCACATCACCCTCCGCGCCCACCCACAGCGCCCGCCCGTGCCCGAACTGCCCGCCGCCGCGCACCGCCAGCGGGAAGGGCGCGGTACGGTGCGCGGCCCGCTCCAGCCGTGCCGACAGCTCCGGTACGAGGTCGTCGTCCACCTCACCGTAGAACGCGAGGGTGTAGTGCCAGCCGGGGCGGCCGGTCCACCGCAGGCCGTCCGCGCCGGGCAGCTTCCGCAACTCGGCCACCTCGGCGGCGAGTTCGCTGGTCACGTCCTCGGGCGGCAGTACGGCGGCGAAGAGTCTCATGGGGTCAGTCTGCCCGCCCGGCCCGCACGCCCGGGCGCGTCCCGGTCACCGTACGTATCGTTGTAGTGCGCGGCTGCACTCGTCCACAGGGCAGCCGGGGAGGAGCGCCACGATGACCGTCTTGGACGACAGGATCGCCATGGCCGACGCCAATGCCAAGCGCTTGGACGAGTGGTTCGAGCGGCTTGAGCGGATGCCCGTCCCCGAAGGCTTCAGGGTCGAGATCGTCGGGGGCAACGTTCACATGACGCCGCAGCGCGACACCCACTGGGAGATCATTCGCCGGATCGTACGGGCCGTCGAGGACAGGTTCGGGATGGACGTCAACGTCTTTTCGGACGTACGTATCGACTTTCCCGGCCACGAGAACGGCTTCTGCCCGGACGTGGCCCTGCTCGGCGCGTCGGCGGTGAAGGACGACGAGGGACGCTGGCGCCATGAGGACGTCGAGTTCGTCGCCGAGGTCGTCTCCCGGGGCACGGCCGCCAACGACTACGGCCCCAAGAAGACCGCGTACGCGGTGGCCGAAGTCCCCGTGTACCTCATCGCCGACCCCTATCAGGGCAAGTGCCGCCTCTACCTCCACCCCAAGGACGGCGACTACGCGATCGAGACGAAGGTCTCCTTCGGAGACGACGTGGACCTCACCGGCACCGTCGTCGGCCTCACCCTCAAGACCGACGACTTCCCCCGCGACTGACGCGCTGGAGGGCTACGCCGCCGCGGCCAGCCGCTCCGGTTCCCGCTCACGTGGCACGAAGGCGACCTGCGGATGCCCGCCGTTCCAGCCCACCGACAGGCGCAGGTTGCCCACGCGGGCCAGGACCAGGCCGATCGTGACGGCCGCGGCCGCCGCGATGGCGCCGCCCACCGCCAGGCCCACCCGGACGCCGTACGCGTCCGTGACCCAGCCGGCGATCGGTGCGCCCACGGGCGAGCCGCCCAGGAAGACCATCATGTAGAGGGCCATCACGCGGCCGCGCATGGCCGGGTCGGTCGTCATCTGGATGCTGGTGTTCGCGGTGACGTTGACGGTCATGCCGAACATTCCGATCGGGGCCATGAGCAGGGCGAACAGCCACAGAGAGGGGGCCGTCGCGGCCACCAGCTCCATCGTGCCGAAGGCCACCGCCGCCGCGATCAGTACCCGCATCCGGGTGGTGCCGCGCCGGGCCGCCAGCAGGGCGCCCGCGAGGGAGCCGATGGCCATCAGCGTGTTGAAGAGGCTGTAGGCGCCGGCGCCCGCGTGGAAGACGTCGTCGGCGAAGGCCGAGAGGTAGACGGGGAAGTTGAAGCCGAAGGTGCCGATGAACCCGACCAGGACGATGGTCCAGATCAGCTCGGGGCGCCCGGCGACGTAGTGCAGGCCCTCCCGCAGCTGGCCCTTGGCGCGCGGGGCGCGCTCGACGACGTGGAGTTCACGTGCCCGCATCAGCAGCAGGCCGGCGACGGGCGCGACGAAGGACAGGCCGTTGGCGAGGAACGCGTAGCCGGTGCCCACGCCGGTGATCATCAGACCGGCGACGGCCGGGCCGACCAGACGGGCCGACTGGAAGTTCGCGGAGTTCAGGCTGACCGCGTTCTGCAGCTGGCCGGGGCCGACCAGCTCGGAGACGAAGGTCTGGCGGGCTGGGTTGTCGAGGACCGTGGCGAGGCCGACGGCGAAGGAGGCGAGGTAGACGTGCCAGACCTGGACGTGTCCGGAGAGGGTCAGGACGCCGAGCGCGATCGCGGTGAGCGCCATGGCCACCTGGGTGACGAGCAGCGTGGGCCGCTTGCGCAGCCGGTCGACCAGGACACCGCCGTAGAGGCCGAACAGCAGCATCGGCAGGAACTGCAGGGCCGTCGTGAAGCCGACGGCGGTCGAGGAGCCGGTGAGGCTGAGGACCAGCCAGTCCTGGGCGATGCGCTGCATCCAGGTGCCGATGTTGGAGACGACCTGGCCGAGGAAGAAGAGCCGGTAGTTGCGGACCTTCAGGGAGCTGAACATCGAGGACTTGCGGGTGCCCGCGGGCGAGGCGGGAGTGTCGGGGGTGGGCGGGGATTGGCGCGCGGCCCGTGCGGGGGTGGGCGGTGCGGGGGTGGGCGGGGATTCGTGGGTGGCCGGTGCGGGGGCGGAGTCTGCTCCGGGTCCCGAACTCAAAAGGGTCGCCTCCTCGTGAACGCTGCTTACAGGTGGGCGAGCTTCTCCAGTACGGGGGCGGCGGCGCGCAGTTTCGCCCACTCGTCCTCGTCGAGGTCGTCGACCAGGGTGGCCAGGAAGGCGTTCCGCTTGCGGCGGCTCTCCTCGAGCATGGCCTCGGCCTGCTCGGTCTTCGTGACGACCTTCTGGCGCCGGTCCTCGGAGTGCGGCTCCAGACGGACCAGCCCCTTGGCTTCGAGCAGCGCCACGATGCGGGTCATCGACGGCGGCTGGACGTGCTCCTTGCGGGCGAGTTCACCCGGGGTGGCCTGGCCGCAGAGGGAGAGAGTGCCCAGCACCGACATCTCGGTGGGACTCAGCGACTCGTCGACCCGTTGGTGCTTGAGCCGACGGGACAGGCGCATCACGGCGGAGCGAAGGGAGTTCACGGCGGCAGCGTCGTCGCCATGGGTTAGGTCCGGCATGTATTTAGGGTAACTCATTACTCTCTCTAAGCAAGCTGGGGCGCAGGGTGATTGCCGTGACGCAGGCCACTGAAGCCCGATCCTCACCCGTACGAGTGAATCGGCGGCGGAAAGTGAACGTCACCGGAGCCTGCCCGCGACCCTCGTGGCATGGGGACCAGCGTGTTCAGCCTGCGGATGGACGAGGAGCTGCTCGAGCGGCTCCGGCACCAGGCGGCGAAAAGGGGGATGAGCGTCCAGGACTACGTGGTCCGGACGCTCCTTCGCAACGACTTCGACGAGCGGTTCCAGTCCGCCGTGGAGGAGACGGAGCGGTTCTACGGGGTTCCCTGACCACGGGGTTCCCTGATCACGGGGGCCGTGATCACGGGAGGCCGAGGCGACCTCGACGGACGGGAAGGGTGACCCCGACGGTCCGGGCGACCCCGACGGCTCGGGGACCCCGACGGTCCGGGCGACCCCGACGGCTCGGGGACCCCGTCGGTCCGGGTGAGTCCGACGCCACCGAAGACTCAGGAGCCCCGACGGCTCAGGCAAGTCCGGCGACACCGGCGACCCGGACCGCTCAGGTGAGTCCCAGCGCCGGCAGCAGGTAGTAGAAGGCGAACACCGCGGAGACCACGTACATCGCCACCGGGATCCCCTTGCCGCGGCCGGCCGCCAGGCGCAGCACCACGAAGGTGATGAAGCCCATGCCGATGCCGTTGGTGATCGAGTAGGTGAACGGCATCATCACCATCGTCACGAAGGCCGGGATGGCGATGGTGTGGTCGGCCCAGTCGATCTCCTTGACCGAACCGGCCAGGATCAGGAAGCCGACCGCGAGCAGGGCCGGGGTGGCCGCCTGGGACGGGACCATCGTGGCGACGGGGGTCAGGAAGAGCGACAGGGCGAACAGGCCGCCGGTGACGATGTTCGCGAAGCCCGTGCGGGCGCCCTCGCCGACACCGGCGGTGGACTCGACGAAGCAGGTCGTGGCCGAGGAGCTGCTCGCGCCGCCCGCGGCGACCGCGATGCCGTCGACGAAGAGGACCTTGCTGATGCCGGGCATCTGGCCCTCGGCGTCGGTCAGCTCGGCCTCGTCACTGACGCCCATGATCGTGCCCATGGCGTCGAAGAAGCAGGACAGCAGCACGGTGAAGACGAAGAGGACGCCGGTCAGCACACCGACCTTGTCGAAGCCGCCGAACAGGCTGACCTTGCCGAGCAGGCCGAAGTCGGGGGTGGCGACGGGGTTGCCGGGCCACTTGGGGACCGTCAGCCCCCAGGACGGCACCTTGGCGACCGCGTTGATGATCACGGCCAGGACCGTCATGGTGATGATCGAGATCAGGATCGCGCCGGTGACCTTGCGGACGATCAGCGCGAGGGTGAGCAGGGTGCCCAGGACGAAGACGAGCACCGGCCAGCCGTTGAGGTGACCGTCGCCGCCGAGCTGGAGCGGGACGGTGGTCTGGGCGACGTCCGGGATACGGGAGACGAAGCCGGAGTCCACGAGGCCGATCAGCATGATGAACAGGCCGATGCCGATGGCGATGGCCTTGCGCAGACCGTAGGGCACGGCGTTCATCACGCGCTCGCGCAGGCCGGTGGCGACGAGCAGCATCACGACGAAGCCGGCCAGGACGACCATGCCCATCGCGTCCGGCCAGGCCATCCGGGGCGCGAGCTGGAGGGCGACAACGGAGTTCACACCGAGTCCGGCGGCGAGCGCGATCGGCACGTTGCCGATGACGCCCATGAGCAGGGTGGTGAACGCCGCCGTCAGGGCTGTCGCCGTGACCAGCTGGCCGTTGTCGAGATGGTGCCCGTACATGTCCTTCGCGCTGCCCAGGATGATCGGGTTCAGCACGATGATGTAGGCCATCGCGAAGAAGGTGGCGAAACCGCCACGGATCTCGCGGGGCAGGGTGCTGCCCCGCTCGGAGATCTTGAAGTAGCGGTCGAGGGGGCCGTGGGCGGGCCCGGCTCCCGGCTGATCAGGGGCGGGGACCTTGGCGGGAGCCGGAGTGGACATGTGGTGGCGTTTCCTACGAAGAGAAGTGGGCGGGCACAAACTGTTTCAGTATGAACATATAAGGTTCGGATCACCTATCTCCGCGCGTAGACCTGAGCGCCTCGTAAGCTGTTCCCCATGGCAGTGTTCTCTTCGGGATCCCCCAAGCACGAGGCGCCGGAGCCCCTGGAGGGCCCCATCGTCCCGACCGTCGTCGGCGGCACGATCCTCTGGTTCGTCCTCTTCCTCGTGCAACTGCCCTTCTACGGCTGGTTCGACGACCACGGTCACACCTGGTGGCTGTGGACCTGCCTGGCCGGCGGCGGACTGGGCTTCATCGGCATCTGGTACGTGAAGAAGCGGGATGCGGCGATCAAGCGGGACGCGGTGATCAAGCAGGCGACGGCAGCGGCCGAGGACTGATCCGCTCGGGCCGTCCACGGCCCCCGTTCGCGACTCCGCGTCCACGGCCCCCGTCCACAGTCCCGTCCACGGCTCCGCGTCCGCACGCGCCCGTCCAGACCCCCGTCTACGTCCACGGCATCACTTCCCGTCCTCCCCAGGTCGGATCTTCCGGCCATTCGGCGGGTGAAGCCTCAAAACCGCACGTACCGTCGAATGCATGACGCACATCGACGCGGGCGCCGAACTCGGCCCCGTGCGCCCCACGACGGCTCCGGCAGCGACCGGTCTCACCGCGGCCGAGGTCGCGGAGCGGGTCGCGCGAGGGCAGGTCAACGACGTCCCGGTGCGCAGCAGCCGGTCCCTGGCGGAGATCGTCCGTGCGAACGTCTTCACCCGCTTCAACGCGATCATCGGTGTGCTCTGGTTGATCATGCTGGCCGTCGCGCCGATCCAGGACAGCCTGTTCGGCTTCGTGATCCTCGCCAACACCGGTATCGGCATCGTCCAGGAGTGGCGGGCGAAGAAGACCCTGGACTCGCTGGCCGTGATCGGGGAGGCCCGGCCGACCGTACGGCGGGGCGGGGCCGCCTCCCAGGTCGCCACCAGCGACATCGTGCTGGACGACCTCATCGAGATCGGGCCCGGGGACAAGGCCGTCGTGGACGGGGTGTGCGTCGAGGCCGACGGGCTGGAGATCGACGAGTCGCTGCTGACCGGGGAGGCCGATCCCGTGGTCAAGCGGCCGGGGGATCAGGTCATGTCGGGGAGTTTCGTGGTCGCCGGCGGGGGTGCGTTCCAGGCCGCCAAGGTCGGCCGCGAGGCCTACGCCGCCCAGCTCGCCGAGGAGGCCTCCCGGTTCACGCTCGTCCACTCCGAGCTGCGCTCCGGGATCTCGACGATCCTCAAGTACGTGACGTGGATGATGGTCCCGACCGCGATCGGTCTGGTCATCAGCCAGTTGTTCGTCAAGAACAACGCCCTCAAGGACTCCATCGCGCGGACGGTCGGCGGCATCGTGCCGATGGTCCCGGAAGGGCTCGTCCTCCTCACCTCCGTCGCCTTCGCCATCGGCGTCATCCGGCTCGGCCGTAAACAGTGCCTGGTGCAGGAACTCCCGGCCATCGAGGGCCTCGCCCGCGTCGACACGGTCTGCCTCGACAAGACGGGCACGCTGACCGAGGGCGGCATGAACGTCACCGAGGTGCGGGCGCTGGCCGGCAGCGACGAGTCGTACGTACGGAAGGTCCTCGGCGCGCTCGGTGGGTCCGAGCCGCGGCCGAACGCCTCCCTGAAGGCGATCATCGACGCTTACCCGAACACCGACACCGGCACCGGCACCGGCACCGGCACCGGCACCGACCACTGGCGCTCCGACGAGTCGCTGCCGTTCTCCTCCGCCCGCAAGTACAGCGGCGCCTCCTTCAGCGACGGGAACGGGGAGAGCAGTACGTGGCTGCTCGGCGCCCCCGATGTGCTGCTGCCGGACGACGATCCCGCCCTCGCCGAGACCGAGCGGCTCAACGAGCAGGGCCTCAGGGTGCTGCTGCTGGCCCGCACCGACCGCGACCTCGGCGATCCCGAGGTCGCGGTCGGTGCGCGGCCCGCCGCTCTCGTCGTACTGGAACAGCGGCTGCGGCCGGACGCGGCCGACACCCTGCGTTACTTCGCCGAGCAGGACGTCCACGCCAAGGTCATCTCCGGGGACAACGCGGTGTCCGTGGGCGCGGTCGCCGCGCAGCTCGGGCTGGACGGCTCCACGGTGGACGCGCGCCGGCTGCCCGCCGACCGGGACGGCATGGCCGAGGCCCTCGACGAAGGCACGGTGTTCGGGCGGGTCACTCCGCAGCAGAAGCGGGACATGGTGGGCGCGCTGCAGTCGCGCGGTCACACCGTCGCGATGACCGGCGACGGCGTGAACGACGTACTCGCGCTGAAGGACGCCGACATCGGGGTGGCCATGGGCTCGGGGTCGGAGGCGACCCGGGCGGTCGCGCAGATCGTGCTGCTCAACAACAGCTTCGCGACGCTGCCCTTTGTGGTCGCGGAGGGGCGCCGGGTCATCGGCAACATCACCCGGGTCGCGACCCTGTTCCTGGTGAAGACGGTCTACTCGGTGCTGCTGGCCGTCTTCGTGGCGTGCTGGCAGGTCGAATACCCCTTCCTGCCCCGCCATCTGACGCTGCTGTCCACCCTGACCATCGGCATCCCCGCCTTCTTCCTGGCCCTCGCGCCCAACAAGGAACGGGCGCGGCCCCACTTCGTCCGGCGGGTCATGCGGTACTCGATCCCCGGCGGGGTCATCGCCGCGGTCGCGACCTTCGTGACGTATCTGGTCGCTCGCCACCAGTACACCGGAGCCGACGCGTTGGACGCGGAGACGAGTGCCGCCACGCTGACGCTGTTCCTGATCTCCATGTGGGTGCTGGCGATCATCGCGCGCCCGTACACCTGGTGGCGGGTGGTGCTGGTGGCAGCGATGGGCGCCGGGTTCCTGGTGGTGCTGGTGGTGCCGTCGCTCCAGTCCTTCTTCGCGCTGAAGCTGGTCGGCGTGACGATGCCGTGGATCGCGGTCGGCATCTCGGTGGTGGCGGCGGTCGCCCTGGAAGTGGCGTGGAGGTGGGTCGACCGCCGCGTTCCCGCTTAGTGATTACCTGCGATTACCGGCATCTACCTGCGGTTGCTTTGATCACTTGACGTCGACGTAGTCACCGGCGGCGCTGACCGCCGGCGTCGTCGAGGTGCCCGCGAAGCTGAAGCGCCAGTAGCCGTCGTAGGCGGCCGTCGCGGTGGCCTTCACATTGCCGTACGAGTCCGAGGTCACCGTCTTGACCGTGGTGTACGTGCTGGTGCCCGCCTTGCGGAACTGGAGCTTGACCGGCTGGGCGGTGTAGCCGTGGTACTGGCCGTCCTCCCAGTTGGCGCGGGACAGCTTGCCCGTGGAGGTGATGGTCTTGCCCTTGACGACGGGCTCGGGACCGGCGTTGACGGTCAGCGCGGAGTTGCGCTGCACCAGCGTGGCCGCGAGGGCACCCTGGTCCTTGTAGCCGACCTTGCTGTAGTCGATGCTACTGCCGGACGGGTCCTGGCCGTTGAAGGCGGTGGCCTCGGCGGCGGCGTGCCAGCTGCCCGCGTCCGCGTTGGTGAGGTCGCCGTCGGCCGGGTGGATGTCGACGGTGCCGGTGCAGGTGGCGGCGGTCGACGAGGTGGCGGTGCAGGTGGAGAAGTCGTCGTCGAGCAGTTCGTTGGTGTCGTCGGGATACGAACCGCGGTAGAGGAAGGCGTCGGTGAAGAAGTCGTCCGCCGTGATGTTGACGCCCGTACCGTGGGTCAGCGTGTAGGTGACCTTCGCGGAGACCACGTTGGTGGTGCCGACCTTGATCGCAGAGGCGATCTTGAAGTTCGAGAAACTGACGTCCAGCGTGTACGGAGTGCCGGAGTCGGCCGCCTGCGCCGCCGGGGCGGCGAGGGCGGTCAGGGCCAGGGCGCCGGTCAGAGCGGAGACGGCGGCCAGTTTGGCTCTTGTGCGCATTTTGCGTTCCCCTGGGGGAGAAGTGATCTAGGAGTCTGTTGACTCACGCGATCAGATCCGTGAGGGGTGGGGCGGGTTGTAGCCACGTGGCTTGATTTAGCCTGTACATGGCCAATGTTTGACGTTTGCATGACGAAAGCGGAACATCGGCCTCAGGAAGACCTGAGGCCGACGAGGAAGCTGAGGCCGACGCGTCCGGCAACTGCCCTGTCCGGCCTGAAAGCTGTGGTCAGCGCACGTCGACGAAGTCACCGGCGGCGTTGACCGCCGGAGTCGTCGAGGTACCCGCGAAGCTGTACCGGAAGTAGCCGTCGACGGACGCCTTCACGGTGGTGCTCAGGTTGCCCGTGGAGTTCGTCTTGATGGTCTTCACGGTGGTGTAGGTGCTGGAGTTCTTCTGACGGAACTGCAGCTTCACCGGCTGGGTGGAGTAGCCCGCGTACTTGAGGGTCTCCCAGTTGGCCCGGGACAGCTTGCCGGTGACGGTGATGGTCTTGCCCTTCTTCACCGGCTCCGGCGCGGCGTTGACGGTCAGCTGGGAGGCGCGCTGGACCAGGATGTTGCCGAGGCCGCCCTGGGTCTTCTCGCCGCCGGTGGCGTAGTTGAGGGCCAGCCCGCCGCCCGACCAGGCGCCGGCGTAGGAGTTGGCCAGGTAGTCCTCGGCGGGGTCGATCTCGATGACGCCCTTGCAGTCGGCGGTGGTCGCCGACGTGGCGGTGCAGGTGGCCGGGTATTCACCGGTCAGCCCGGTCTCCGCGTTCTCGATCGACGAACCCTTGTAGATGAAAGGGCCGTTGGCGAAGTCGTCGGAGGTGATGTCGACGTCGGCGCCGTGGGTCAGCGTGTAGGTGGCCGCCACGGAGACCCTGCCGGCGGTCCCGACCTTGATCGCCTTGGCGATCTTGAAGTGGGAGAAGCTGACGTCGGGGGCGGGCGGCGCGGCGATGCCGGCACGGGACGCGGTTCTGCCCGAACCGGACGAGCCGGATGAGCCGGATGAGCCGGATGAGCCGGATGAGCCGGATGAGCCGGACGAAGCAGATGAGGAAGGCGCAGACGAGGTGATGTGCGACAACGCCCGCTCGGCGTGCGCACGGTAGGAAGAGTTGGAAGAACCGTCGCCGGCCTGCGCGGCCGGGACGGCGACCGCGGAAAGAGCGAGGGCGCCGGAGACGGCGGCCACGGTGGCGCGTATACGCATGCTGATCCCCCACGTGGAAAAGGGCTCCGGGGGTGGTCGTCCCCGTGGACCCTGTTGAGTCACGTAGTCAGATGCGTCGCGGATGAGAAAGGTTTCACCGCAGCCAGCGGGAAGGGCGCCGACGGAAGCTCCGCCGACGCCCTCTCCTTACATCACATCGTTCATCGCACGTCGTTCATCGCACGTGGCTTATCGCACGTGGCTTATCGCACGACGCCTATCGCACGTCGACGAAGTCACCCGCGGCGTTGACCGCCGGAGTCGTCGAGGTACCCGCGAAGCTGTACCGGAAGAACCCGTCCTCGGCCGCCTTCACGGTGGTGCTCAGGTTGCCCGTGGAGTTGGTCTTGATGGTCTTCACGGTGGTGTAGGTGTTGGAGTTCTTCTTACGGAACTGCAGCTTCACCGGCTGGCCGGTGTAGCCGTGGTACTTGCCGTCCTCCCAGTTCGCGCGGGACAGCTTGCCGGTGGCGGTGATGGTCTTGCCCTTCTTCACCGGCTCCGGCGCGGCGTTGACCACGAGCTTCGACAGACGCTGGACCTTGTGGGTCTTGTAGAAGTCGTTCGAGTAGACCTCGCCGTCCTTGGACAGGACGGCCGCGGTGACGTGCCAGGTACCGGCCAGCGGGTTGGCGAACAGTTCGCCGACCCCGTCACCGTGCAGTCCGGGTGTGATCGTGATGGTGAGCTTGCACTTCGACGTCGTGGCGGTGGTCGCCGTGCAGGTGGCGACCTCCTCGTTCGGCGGGAGGTAGCCGTCGACGCCGTCCTCGACGTTCGTGCCGTGCCAGAGGTCGATGTACGCGTCCTCGATGCCGCTGGCGTGGCTGGCGGTCAGGGACACGGCGATGGTCTTGGCGACGGTGGTGCCGAGAACGATGTCCTTGCCGGCGTTCACCGTCACGTTGGAGACGGTGGGCGCGGCGGTCGCTCCGACCGCCGACCTGGCGGACGAGGTGCCGAAACGCTCCGCGGCGCTCGGCCGGTCCAGGCTCTTCGCACCCTGCGAGTCGGCCTGCGCCGCCGGCACGACGAGGGCGGAGAGGGCCAGGGCGCCGGAGACGGCGGCCACGGTGGCACGTATACGCATGTATTCCCCACGTGAAAGAGGGTCCCGGCACTGGTCGTGCCTCACGGCCCGTCGTCGATGCGGGACCCAAGTGATGGTGGAGTCTGTTGACTCACGTGAAGAGATACGCGGTGCATGTGAAAGGTTGTACGGAAGAGATGAATTTTTAGCGCGAACGCCCAGAGGAACGAACGGAGTTGAGTCTGCCTGCGCGGAGCCGCGGAAGGTCGTCGGACTGACCGGACCGACCGGACCGACCGGACCGACCGGACCGACCAGGCTGACCGGACCAACCGGACAGCCGCAATCAGTCGAACCACCGATCCCGAGCCAGTTCCCCCGTCCGTGACGGATCCTCCATCAGCGCCGCCACCTCGAACCGCCGTGGCCACTGTCCCGCCGCCCAGGCCAGGCTCGCGGCGACGCCCTCCAGGGTGGAGGCGTGCGGGATGCCGTCCGTGGTGAGGCGCCAGTCCAGGGAGACGCCGTCGACGACGAGTTCCTCGTGCTCGACGTAGGTCGAGGGGGTGCGGGCGCCCAGCAGGACCCGTACCGGCTCCGGTACGTCGTGTTCCGTGCCCTCCGAGTCGACCTCCCCCGTCACGGACTCGCTCAGGCGCCGCACCTGGAACAGTTCGGCGAGTTCGGCGGCGCGGTCCGGGCGTACGGGGAGCAGCGGGACGCCCTCCGTGAAGGGCAGCAGGTCGGGCGAGTCGACGACCATGGCGTCGGCCGCGTCCACCACCTGGACCCGGCCGTCGGTCACGGCCCGCAGCTCGTCCGGGAGGGTCACCTGATCGGGGTCCAGGTCGGCCAGCGCGCTGTAGAGGCCGTGCAGTTGGGCGCCGGTGACCTCGCGGTCCGGGTCGGCGAGGCGGTCCAGGAGTTCGGCGGCGCCGCCGGGCTCGTCGAGCAGGGCGGCGACCGACGTCCGTACCCCCAGCGCCCGCAGGACCTGCTCGTCCTCAAAACCGTTCGCGTCGGCCTCGTCGTACAGGCCGCGCAGGAGCGGGTCGCCGCCGGCGGCCAGGAGACCGGCGGGGCGGCGGCCGTCGAGGACCGGATTCCCGCGCAGCCACCAGGCCGTGTACGGCCGTACGACCTCGTGCGTGCCGTCGGGCAGCAGGATCCGCACGGGTTGGACGAGAGCGTCACGCAGCGGGGGTTGCGACAGCAGAGCCAGCGCGAGGGGCCATTTGTCCTCGTCCACCAGGTCCAGATCCCGTACGGCGACCAGTTCCGTGGCGACCGGCGGTACGGGCGAGTCCGGGAAGCGGTCGAGGATGTCCTCGCACCACACGTCCACGGCGTCCAGGAGTCCGGCGTCGTCGGGTTCGGCGAAGTCGCTCTCGCGGGGCTCCAGTTCGTCGGGGTCGAGGACGACGTCGGTGGCCCGGACCAGGGCGAAGGTGGCGAGGACCCCGCAGGCCGCCAGCGGGCGCTCACCCCATTTCTCCGCCAACTCGGCGTCGACGGTGGCGAGTTCGTCCTCGCGGATGATCTGGTGGAAGGGGCTGCCGGGCAGGACCAGTTCGCTGGCGGGGACCAGTTCGCCGTCCTCGTCGGGCAGGGCGAGGGCGCCGAGCCAGGGCTCGTCACCGGGCTCCAGGCCCGCGTCCCGGACCAGCGCGAGGACGGTGTCGGCCAGTTCCTCGGCGTCGGGCGCGTCCTGCTCCCAGTCCAGCCCGCCCTCGTCGTCCAGCGAGGCGGCGACGGCGGCCCGGACCTGCGGGGTCGTGAGCACCGCGCGCGGGGTCGCGGGCAGCGCGCCGAGCTTCTCCAGGAGCGGGTGGGCGGCGTCCGGGTGGGCGACCTTGAGGCCGAGCCGGGTGAGGACCTCGGGGTCGACGGGGGCGCTGTCGGAGGTGGGCAGGAGGACCTGCCGGGGGCCGATCGTCGTCCGCCCTACCCCAGAGCGGAACGCCTGGGAGGTGCCCCCGGCGAGCGGCACGGGCAGTCCCGACAGCCGGTCCGGATCGACCCCGGCGAGGCTGTCGTAGAGCCGCCGCCACCACTCCGGCGCCTTCTCCAGCCCCGCCAGCCGGTCCACGGCTTCCGTCAGCGGGACCCGGGCGACGCCCAACGTCCGCAGCTCCACCCGCCGTTCGAGACCGGCGGGGAGCAGGGTCGGCAGCACCTCGGCGAGGACCCGTACGGTGTCACTGCCCGCTCCCTCCACCACTTCCGCGTCCCGCGGGCGGAGCGACTCGGGCAGGTCGTCGCCATCGCCATCGTCATCGTCATCGTCATCGGAGTCTTGCGCAGCGGGTTCCAGCGCGGGTGGCAGGAAAGAGGTACGCGGCAGACGCTCCAGGATCTCCTGCCGCAGCGCCCCGTCCAGCTCGCCCTTGCCCAGCGGGCCGGGCACCAGGTCGATGATGCCGGTGGTCACCGGGCGCCAGCCGGCGAGGAGTTCGGCGTACGCGTCCGCCGCGCGCCGCACCAGGAAGTCGGTGAGGGGGCCGGGGGCCGCGTGTCGGCGGGTGGTGTCCAGCGGGAACGACGCGATGAGCAGGGCGGGGACGCCGAGCGGCTCGTCGCTGGGGGTGGGGGCGTGCACGACGGGGCTGGTGCGGGGGCGGGCCGGGGCGCCGTCGGCGTCGACGGGTACGGCCCAGGTCACCGACCAGTGCGGCCGCAGCCTCTCCTCCACGGAACGGTCGGCGAGCAGCTCCGGCGTGAGCGGCCCGTGCGCGGCGGCCGTACGCCAGCGGGTCGTACCGTCCCGTGAGTCCTCTACGACGGTCAGGTCGCCGTCCGTGCGGCGGCGCAGGGTGCGCGGGGTGCCGTCGCCGGTCTCGATCACGACCTCGTCCAGCCCGGGCAGGGCGAGCAGGAGGGCGTCGTCCACGGCGTCCAGCAGGCGTTCGGCGAGGTCGGCGGCGGCCGCGTCGCGCAGGGGCAGGATGACGGCCGTGTCGTACGGGTCGGGGGCGGTGCCCTCGGCGGCGAACGGGAGCCGCAGCAGGGGCACGTGTCCGTCCCGTCGGCGGACCTCGTCGCCCAGTCCCGGGCTGTGCCGGGCGACGTCGGCGGCCAGGGTGCGGGCCTCGGCCAGGGACCAGCGGACACCGCCGTGCCGGCCGACGACGGCGGGCTCGTCGGTGACGGACAGGACGGCGGCGAAGCCGACGCCGAAGCGGCCGATGGTGTTCTCGTCCGTCTCGCGTTTGGCCGAGGCCCTGAGCGTGGCAAGGGACTCCACGCCCGCCGCGTCCAGGGGAGCGCCGGTGTTGGCGGCGACGAGGACGCCTTCGCGGAGGGTGAGACGGAGCCGGCCGGGGGCACCTGCCCTGGCGGCGGCGTCGGCGGCGTTCTGGGCGAGCTCCACGACGAGGCGGTCCCGGTATCCGCCGAGGACGAGGTCCTCCTCGGCGTTGGCGTCCTCACGGAAGCGGGCCGGGCTGGTGGCCCAGGCATCCAGCACGCCTCGCCTGAGACGGGCGGTACCGAAGGGATCCGCGCCCTCGGCCGCGGGCCGCACGAACTTGCTCACGTTGATTCTCCTCATCGGCGTGACGACGACCGTACCGCCTGAGGAGGGTGGGCGCGCCGCGCGCCCCAGGCCTCGGCCGCGACGCTCCAGACGTGGTCACGGTCCAGGTGGGGGCACCTGGCCACAGGCCCCGCAAGATCGTCCAGACCCCCGGACGGCGTTGCCCATGCCACCCGGAACGGAAACCCGACGCCGAAGAACTCGACCTGAGGGTCCGCCTGCTGCCGGAACAGCAGTCGGACCCGGCACCGGCGTCAGCCCTCGGACGCGAGCGTCACGAAGCCCGCCCACGCGGCCGACGTGACCGCGAACCGGGGGCCCTCGACGTTCTTGGAGTCGCGCACGTGCACGGTGCCGGGGGTGGTGGCGACTTCCACGCAGGACTCGCCGTCGGGGCCGTCGCTGTAGCTGCTCTTGAACCACGCCAGTCCGGAGGCGTCCCGTGCGGTGGACTTGCGCATCATGTGTCTCCCAGCAGTTGCTCGACGAGGGCCAGCGACTCCCCTGGCGGCAGAGCCTGGGCCCGGATCGTGCCATACCGCAGCTCAAGGATGCGCAGCTGCCTCAGATCGGAGACCGGACGGCCGTTGAAAGCGCCGTCGGAACGTCCGACAGCGGTGCCGTCCTCGAACTTCAGCAGTTCGATCCTGCCGCTCATGCCGGGGTGCGCCGTGCTGTCCATGGGCATCACCTGAAGCGTGACGTTGCTCAACCGGCCTACCTCCAGCAGGCGTTCGAACTGTTGTCGCCGCACCATTGTGCCCCCAACTCTGCGGCGAAGCGTCGCCTCCTCCAGGACGAAACTGAGCGCAGGCGCGGGCGACCGGTCGAAGACAGATCGGCGGGCCATGCGGGCTCCCGCCAGACGCTCCACGTCCTCCGATGAATAGGCCGGCTGCCACGATTCCAACAGGGCTCGGGCGTGCTCAGGCGTCTGCAACAGACCGGGAATGCTGCTGCACACGTACACCCCGATCTCCACCGCCCGTGCTTCCATCTGCGCCAGGTCCCGCACCTTCTTCGGATACCGGACCTTCTTCACGTCCTCCTTCATCGCCGCGAGCAGCCCGCCCGCCGCCAGTACCTCATCGGCCTTGTCCAGATACTCGGGCCGGGGAATCCGCTTCCCACCCTCGATCTTGTAGACCAGGCACTCGCCGTACCCGACGGCCTCCCCGAAGTCGGCGGCCCGCATGCCCACGGCCTCCCGCCGCAACCGCAGCTGACGTCCCACCGTGGCCACGACCGCGAGAGCCCAGTCGTCGTCCGGGTCCACCTCCCAGCCCGGATCGTCCGCCTCGCCCGTGTTGAGCCGTACCGCGTCACTGTCCACGCTCACTCCGTGCCCTCCCGTCGCATGACCCGGCAACGACGCGCTGCCCGTGCGCAGCACTCCGATTGGCCCGGACAACGCTGGACAAAACCCGGACAGTCACCGTTCGTAGCCGCGTGGTCACTTTTACGGTAGGCGGGCTTCGCCACTCCACGTGACGTGATCCAGGAAACCGGAGCCGCCGGGTCCCGACTCGACCACCACATCCGCGGCTTCAGCTGCCCCCACACACCGCGGAAGAAGGCGTCTGACCCCCGTCCTCAGCAGACCCAGGACGCCCTGCACGCGACCCGCGCCAAAATCGCCCCCGGTCGTTGGAGGAGATGCGGGCCACCCGGGAGCTGAGCGCGCGCCGTGCTGGACCAAGCCATGGCGTAGTCCAAGGCTTGGTCATGGCCCAGCCTTGGACATAACCAAAAACTACGAGTGCCCCAACTCCGCCGCGTCCTCGTCGGAGACATCCGGGACGGACCCGGAATCCCGAGCCGGTCGCAGCGGGAACGGATCCACCGTCGTCTCGTCGATCACCGGGGGAGCCGGCCGCGGCGGCTTCGGCATGACCGCCGCCTCCGAATGGCCCCCGCAGCCGTACGACAGCGACACCAGTCGGCCGTCGGCCGGCGAGAACTCGTTCGCGCAGACCCCGAATGCCTGCCCCAGCGACCCTCCGACCGGCACAAGGAATCCACAGCTTCCACACGACGCGGGCGCGGCCTGCGCCATCGGCGTCTGCGCGCCGTACGACTCCTCCCACCGGTCGGCGGCGATGTGCAGCCCGTAGCGCGAGAGCACCCGCGCCCGTCGCATACCGAGTTCCTCGGCGACCGCGGCGATCGACCCGCGCGCGGGGACGGCGGGCAGGCTCGCCGGGGCACCCTGCGTGACGTCCGCGTCCTCCGCCTCGACCAGCTCGGCCATCTCCTCGGAGACGGGTGCGTTGGGCAGCGGCTCGTCGTCGCCGGTGTAGCCGGGCTCCAGGCGGAGGTCCTCGGCGTCGGTGGGGAGCAGGTCGCCCGGGCCCATGTCGCCCGGCCGCAGCCGCTCGCTCCAGGGCACCCACTGCGGGGCGAGGAGGGCGTCCGGGCCGGGGAGCAGGACCACCTCGTCCAGGGTGACGATCTTCGCGCGGGAGGCGCGGGCGACGGTGACGGCCCAGCGCCAGCCTCGGTACCCGAGCTCCTTGCACTCGAAGAAGTGCGTGACGACCCGGTCACCCTCGGACTCCAGGCCCGAGTGCTCGCCGACGACACCGGGCGCGGCGGCCTCCTCGGCGGCGGAGCGGGCTAGGTCGACGGCCTCGGCGCACAGGCGGTCGGGGGTGCGGCTTCGCGTGGTCGCTGCGCTCACAGGTATCGCTTCTCTCCTACGCCGTCTCTCGGGTGCGTCTGCCTGTCGGCGACGGGGCGGACGGAGCGGACCTGGGGACCGCGTCGACGTCCACGCCCGCTCACGCTCGGGCGCACCTGTACCACCCATTCTGCGGGATGGCTGAGATAGGCACGCTACCTGCTCCCGTGCGCTTGGCCTACACCGACGGGACTGTTCCCGGTCAGATCCCTGTCAGAAGTGCGCGTCCATACGCGCGGTAACCACACTAGGTAGGGCTTTCTCGGGGCACTATGACGGGGTGGCAGCCGCGAAAACGCCCCAAGGTGCCACCGGGTTCGGTGGGTCCAAGGGGATCAAGGGGATCAGAGGGACCAAAGGAATCAAGGGGAGCATGGGGACCGGTCGAGGCAGCGGATCGGGCCGAGCGGACGGTCTCCGCTCGATCGGTCGTGCCCTGCACCGTCCCGTCACCGGCCCGGCACGCGGCATCCGCAAGGTGACCCATGCGCACGGGGCCGGCGAGTCCGGGCTCGGCAAACTGATCGAACTGCACGGGGTGAACGGCGCCGGCGATGTGATGATCACCGTCGCGCTCGCCTCCACGGTGTTCTTCTCCGTGCCCACGGACGAGGCCCGCGGCCGCGTCGCCCTCTACCTCGCGATCACCATGGCGCCCTTCACGATCCTCGCGCCGGTGATCGGCCCCCTCCTCGACCGCCTTCCGCACGGCCGCCGCGCGGCGATGGCGGGCGCGATGCTCGCCCGGGCACTGCTCGCGCTCGTCCTGTCGGGCGCGGTGATCACCGGCAGCATCGGCTTGTACCCGGCCGCGCTCGGCGTACTGGTCGCGTCGAAGGGGTACGGCGTCGTGCGCAGTGCGGTCGTGCCGCGTCTCCTCCCGCCCGGGTTCTCCCTCGTGAAGGCCAACTCGCGGGTCACCCTGGGTGGGCTCCTGGCGACCGGGGTCGCAGCGCCGATCGGGGCGGGGCTCCAGGCGGTCGGACCGCGCTGGCCGCTCTACGGCGCGTTCGTGATCTTCGTCGCGGGTACGTTCCTGTCCTTCACCCTGCCGCCGAAGGTCGACTCGGCCAAGGGCGAGGACGTGGCGCTGCTCGCCGCGGACGAGGAGCATCTGCACGGGCCGCATCTCAAGGCGGTGAAGCGGCCGGGGCTGCGCACCGTCGGCATCGCCGTCACGCACGCCCTCGGCGCCAACGCCGCCCTGCGCTGTCTCTCCGGCTTCCTGATCTTCTTCCTGGCCTTCCTGCTGCGGGAGCATCCGCTCACCGGCGAGAGCGCGGCGGTGTCGCTGGGGATAGTGGGCGTCTCGGCGGGCGTCGGCAACGCGATCGGTACGGCGGTCGGGGCGTGGCTCAAATCGAAGGCACCGGAGATCATCATCGTGACGGTGGTGGCGTGTGTGCTGGGCGTGGCGATCACGGCGGCGATCTTCTTCAGCGCGTTCCTGGTGGCGTGTCTGGCGGCGGTCGCCGGGTTCTCGCAGGCCCTCGCCAAGCTGTCCCTGGACGCGCTGATCCAGCGGGACGTGCCCGAGCAGGTGCGTACGTCGGCGTTCGCGCGCTCCGAGACGCTGCTGCAGATGGCCTGGGTGTTCGGAGGCGCGGTCGGCATCGTGATGCCCCTCAACGGCACCCTGGGCCTGTTCGTGGGCGCCGCCTTCGTCGCCGTCGGCTGGCTGACCACCGTCAAGGGCCTGCTGAGCTCGGCCCGCCAGGGCGGCGCGGGGAAGCCTCGGGTGGTGTAGGGAACGTCCCCGGCGGCGCAGTAAACGTCCCGAGCGGCGCAGGGAACGTCCCGAGCGGCACGGCCGAGCCTCGGGTGGCACAGGAAGCGTCCTCGGTGGCGCAGGAAGCGTCCTCGGTGGCGCAGGGAACCTCCCGGACGGCGCAGGGAGCCTCCCCGGTGCGGCATGCCGTACCCCCGCGTGGCGGCGCGGGGGGAGGGGCCCGATAGCCTTCGGCCATGACCACGATGCAATCCGCTGTGCGACGCCGCCGCGCCGTCGCCGCCGCCGGCGCCGTTACCGCCGGACTGCTCGTCCTGTCGGCCTGCGACAAGCCGACGCCGCGCGCGACCGTCACGGTGGGCGGCGACTCGGTGAGCGCCGAGGCCAAGTGCTACGACGACGGCGACAACCTCGGCCGCGAAAAGGCCACCAAGTGCGCGCTGAAGAAGGCGTCGGACGCGATCGAGGTGCCGCAGGGTGAGACCCTGCGCATCGGCGTCGACCCGGAGATCGCGGACACGGGCTGGGCCCTGTGGATCAACGGCCAGCAGGCCACCAGCGTGTTCAAGAAGACGTACTACGCCTTCCAGGGCGTCGACCTGTTCGCCGACCAGCAGGGGCAGGCCGCCCCGAAGACGCTGTACATCAGCGTCGTCCAGCAGAACAAGGCCGCCCAGAGCACCGAGTTCAAGGGTGTGTGGAACTTCAAGCTGGACAACGGGGACGCCTGACCGGCGCCCGCGTTCTGCCATGCGTGTCCTCGTAGCCACCGCGGTCCCGGTCGAACGGGACGCGGTGGCTCGCGCGTTCACGGGGCCCGCGCGCGAGGTGCCGCTCCCCGGGGTGGTCCTCCAGCGACTGCCGGGAGGGTACGACCTCCTCGCCGCCGGTGTCGGCCCCGCCCTGGCCGCCGCCTCCACCGCCACCGCCCTCACCGCGGCCGCCCTCGAACGCGTCCCCTACGACCTCGTCGTCTCCACCGGGATCGGCGGGGGTTTCCTGCCGGACGCGCCCCTCGGCTCGCTCGTCGTCGCCGACGAGATCACCGCGGCCGATCTGGGCGCCGACACCGCCGACGGGTTCGTGCCGGTGACCGAGCTGGGGTTCGGGACCGTCACCCATCGTCCGTCAGAAGCACTCGTACGAGCGGTCGCGGCGGCGACCGGCGCGCGCGCCGGCACCGTCCTGACCGTCTCGACCGTGACCGGGACCGCCGCCCGGGCCACGGCCCTTCGTGCCCGTCATCCCCGGGCCCTCGCCGAGGCCATGGAGGGCTTCGGAGTCGCCGAGGCCGCCGCCGCGCACCGGGTACCGGTGCTGGAGCTGCGCGCGGTCTCCAACCCGGTCGGTCCGCGCGACCGCGCCGCCTGGCGCATCGGCGACGCGCTGACGGCCCTCACGGCCGGCTTCGGGAAGCTCGCGCCCGCACTGGAGAGTTGGAACCACCATGACCGCACTCACTGAGCCGCTGCAGATCGCGTACTCGCCCTGCCCGAACGACACCTTCGTCTTCGACGCCCTGGCCCACGGCCGGGTGCCGGGCGCGCCCGCGTTCGATGTGACGTTCGCGGACATCGACCTCACCAACGGCATGGCCGAGCGCGGCGAGTTCGACGTGCTGAAGGTGTCGTACGCCGTGCTGCCGTACGTCCTCGACGAGTACGCCCTGCTGCCCTGCGGGGGCGCACTGGGCCGGGGCTGCGGCCCGCTGGTGCTCACGCGGGAGGAGGGCATGGACCTCACCGGCCGTACGGTCGCCGTGCCCAGCGAGAGGTCGACGGCGTACCTGCTGTTCCGCCTCTGGGCCGCGGACACCGTCCCCGGCGGGGTCGGCGAGATCGTGGTCATGCCGTTCCACGAGATCATGCCCGCCGTGCGGGACGGGAAGGTCGACGCGGGACTCGTCATCCACGAGGCGCGTTTCACGTACCAGAACTACGGGCTGCACAAGCTCGCGGACATGGGCGAGCACTGGGAGGCGACGACCGGGCTGCCGATCCCGTTGGGCGCAATCATCGCCAAACGTTCCCTGGGCACGGAAACGCTGACACGGTTGGCCGATTCCATTCGCACGTCCGTCCGGGCTGCTTGGGACGATCCCGAGGTTTCCCGCCCGTACGTCATGGAAAACGCGCAGGAAATGGATCCGGCCGTCGCCGACCAGCACATCGGGCTGTACGTCAACGAATTCACGGCGGACCTGGGCGAGGACGGTTTCGCGGCCGTACGCGGACTGCTCACACGTGCGGCGGCCGAGGGACTGGTGCCGGCACTTGGGCCCGAGGCGCTTTCCTTTCCCTGAGCCGGTCCGGTACGAGACCCTCGGTCACCGGAACCGCCGGACGTGATCCGGCGGACGAGATCCGGCGCGGCCGAGGGGCTGATTTAGCCCCTCGGCCCGAACGCGCTCGTTTTCCCGTGAACCGGAGTTGTGGTGGTGCCCCGGCCGCGGCTATACGTCCAACTGGTCGGCGACCGCGCGCAGTAGACCTGCGATCTTCGCGCCGGAGACCTTCTCGGGATAGCGGCCCTTCTCGAGCATCGGCGTGATGTTCTCAAGGACGGTCGTCAGATCCTGGACGATGGAGGCCAGTTCGTCCGGCTTCTTTCGGGTCGCGGCGGCGACGGAGGGTGTCGGATCGAGAATCGTCACGGAGAGAGCCTGGTCACCGCGCTGTCCGGCGACCACGCCGAACTCCACCCGCTGTCCCGGCTTGAGTGTCTCGACTCCGGCGGGGAGGACCGAGGAATGGACGAAGACGTCACCGCCGTCGTCACGGGAGAGAAAGCCGAAGCCCTTCTCACTGTTGAACCATTTGACCTTGCCAGTCGGCAAAGCACACGCTCCCTCAATTGGTCCCGGACGCTCCTGGACGCCGGTTGAACTGCCGTCCAAGCAACCTTACCGGGGCTCTCCCCAACCCAACACGACTAAAAACGGGACCCGGGTCCCTGCGTGTGCGGCAATGGCTGAGAGAGGCTGTAGGGGTTCGAGGGCGAGTCGGTCAGACGGACTGATCGCTCGGGCGGACTGATCGCTCGGGCGGAGTGGTCGCTCGGGGCGGAGTGGTCGGCCAGGCGGACCAGTCGGCCAGGCGGCCAAGCGGACCAGTCGGTCAGGCGGACCGGTCGGTCAGGCGGAGTGGTCGCGGCGAGGCGAATGGTCTTCAGGCCGGTGACAAAAGGTCGCCCGGTTGTTCCTGCGCGCGGGGAACTACCCTGGTCCGGTGCGTGACAAAACCCAGACGAATTCCGCCGAGCCCGGCGACCGACTGATCCGTGCCGGTGCGGCCGTGTTCTTCATCGGTGCGGTGGCCACTCTCGTCACCGTGGCCCCGTTCCTTCTCGACACGACACCCTTTCCGACGTACATGTTCGGCCTGAGCATGCTGATGGGCGTCGGCTTCCTGCTGGCCGGCGCGGGAGTGCTCCAGTCGATCGCGGCGGGCCGCCGTCAGGCGCGGGCGGGCCGGTAGGAAGCGAGCCAGTCCGGGAACTCCGTGAGGTCGGTGAGGACGACGTCCGCGCCGGCCGCGGTCAGCCCGTCCCTGTCGTACGGTCCCGTGGCCACCGCGACCGCGAGGGCGTCGGCGGCCCGGGCGCCCCGGATGTCCCCGAGGTGGTCGCCGACGTAGACGCTCGCTCCGTGTTCGCGCAGCGCCACCGCCTTCTCCTCCGCCCACAAGTCGCCGACGACCGCGTCCGGTTCGATGCCCAGGTACTCCAGGTGCAGCTTGGCGTTGGGCTCGTGCTTCGCGGTGACCACGACGGCCCGGCCACCGGCCGTGCGCACCGCGGCGACCGCCTCCCGGGCGCCGGGCAGCGCGGGCGTCGGCCCGATCGCGATGGCCGGGTACATCGAGCGGTAGAGGTCCGCCATGGCCGGCACCTCGTCCGCCGGGAACCAGTGGATCAGCTCCTCGGCGAGCGGCGGCCCCAGCCGGGTGACCGCCAGATCGGCGTCGATGTACGTCCCCGTCCGCTCGGCCAGCGCCAGGTAGCAGGCACGGATACCGGGGCGGGAGTCTATGAGCGTCATGTCGAGATCGAAGCCGACGGTCGGGGCGGAGAAGCTCGTGGAGGCCATACGGGCCATTGTGCCCAGCCCCGGTGACTGGCAGGCGTCCGGCCCGTGGCGGTCCCGCCTCAGCTGCGCCTGCCTGGCCTCCGCAAGCGCTGGTGGCCTGCCTGCCGAGGCTCTGTGCCTGCCGAGGCTCTGTGCCTGCCGAGGCTCTGTGCCTGCCCTACCGCGCCGCCGTTGCGCCCCCTACCTCCCCCTATCTCCGCCTACCTCCCCCTTACCTCCGCCGCTGTGACCGCCACACCAGGAACAGCGCCGATGCCACGGCCGCGCCCCGGACCACCCAGGGCCAGGTCTCGGAGATCGCGGCGTTCATGTGGTCCTGGGCGATGGGCCGGCCCCAACGGCCCTCGGTACGGCCCCACAGCCAGACAGCACCGGCCGTGACGGACAGGCCGGGCAGGATCACGACGGCCCACTTCGTCTCGGCGTCGGTCAGCCTGCGCGAGGCGTAGGCGATGGCCCAGCCGAGCACGAGGGCGATCCAGTTGCCGAGTACGGCGCCGGCGACCAGGAGACCGGCGGCGAGGAGGAGCAGGGGGTTGCTCCAGCCGCCGGCCGTGCCACGCAGGGGCAGGAGGCGGCGCCGGGTGGACACGGGGGCGTCCACGACAGCGTCCCCGGCCTTGGCGGCCGGCGCGGTCGCCCCCGCCTTGGCGTCGCCCTTGCGCGGCTTCCACCAGGCCTTCCGGAACTTCGTCGCGGCCTTCTCCACGGCCGGGACGGCCGGGGCCGGCGGGACCGCCGCCTCCTGCTCCGGCCCGGGCACCTCCTTCGGCTTCGGCGGCGGGGGCGTGAAGAGCTCCGGGATCTCCACCCCGCCGACGAATCCGGCAACACTGTCCCCGACCCCGAACGGGCTGCTGTCCACCCGCCACCAGTCGGGCTGGGCCGCGCTGTCCCCGAGCTCCTCCAGACCCGCGAGGTGGGGCGAGGAGGACGCGTGGTCGGACGGGGCCGGCGTCGGGGAGGGCTGCGCGGGACGGGGGCGCGGGACGCCCTTCCACAGCCGCTTCGGCCGGCCGGTGACCTCGCTCTCCGCGTCCCGCTGTACGGGCACGGCGACCCCTGCCGGTGGTGGGGCCGGGGTCCGCGGGGCGCCCCCGGTGGCCGGGCCGCCGGCACCGCTTCCGGCCGCGTCGACGACCTCGTGCGGGCTGCCGAGCCGGGCGATGATGCGGCGGACGGCGGCGGGAGTGTCGACGGGGTCCTTGGCGCGACTCCGGTCGATCTCGTTGCGCAGTTCGGAGACCAGGCGCATCCGGGTGGACGACGGCAACTGCCGCTGCTGAGCCACGTCGCCGACGCGGCTCAGATACTCGTAGACGACCTGGTCGCTCTCGATGCCCACGAAGTCCCCTCCGGGGTGGGTGCGTTGGATACCCCGGCGTTGGATACCCCGTGAGTCGACGTTAGCGCAGGGTGGACGGTGAGCGCGGTGGCCGGGTGGCAGGGAGCCCAGGGTGACGAGTGCGGGCGGAGTGCTGAAGGGGCAGCGGCGATCGTCCGGGGGAAGTTCATTCGGGAGCCACCTGGGAAACGCTCCGTTCACCTGACGTGCACCCGGTCGGCGGGCCACCCGCTACCGTTGACCGGATGAGCAGCGATGAGAAGCCGGCGGCGCCCCGGTCCCTCGCGGAGGCGCTCCGCGCCCGGGACGACGGGTCCCTCGCCGCGCTCCTGCGCGCCCGACCCGACCTCATCACCCCCGTCCCCACCGACCTCACCCAGCTCGCCACCCGGGCCGGCACCCGCGCGTCGGTGGTCCGCGCCCTGGAGCGGCTGGACCGTTTCGCGCTGCAGACGGCGGAGGCGCTGGCCGTGGCGGCGGACCCGGCGTCGTACGAGGAGTTGCTGGCGCTGATGGCGGGCGACGCGGCCGACCGGGCGGTCACCGCGGCGCTGCCCCACGCCCTGGGCACCCTGCGCGCGCAGGCGCTGGTGTGGGGCGCCGACGACCGCCTCCGGCTCGTCCGCACGGCCCGGGAGCTGCTCGCGCCCTCCCCGCAGCACCCGTCCCCGACCGGCCTCGGCCCGACCGTGCAGGAGGCGACGGCCGGCATGTCGCCGGGCCGTGTCCAGGAGCTCGTGACGGCGGCCGGGCTCACCTCGACCCATGACGCGGTGTCCGCGGTCACCGCGCTGACCACGCTGTTCACCGACCGCGGGCGGATGGCGAAGCTGCTCGGCGAGGCCCCGGCCGAGTCGCGGGAGGTCCTGTCGCGTCTCGTCTGGGGGCCGCCGTACGGCCAGGTCACCGCCGATCCCGCGGCCCGTCTGCGCTGGCTCCTGGACCGGGGGCTGCTGCTGCCGACGGCGCCCGGGACGGTCGTACTCCCCCGCGAAGTGGCCCTGCACCTGCGCGAGGGCCGCGCGCACCGCTCCGCCGAGCCGTCGCCGCCCGCCGTGGGGGCCGCCGCCACGCACCGTCCACAGGTGGTGGACGCGACGGCGGCCGGGCAGGCGTACACCGCGCTGGCGACCGTCGAGGAGCTGCTGAAGGACTGGGACGAGGGCGGCCCGGCGGTGCTGCGGGCGGGCGGCCTCAGCGTCCGTGACCTGAAGCGCACCGCCGTGGCACTGGACGTCTCCGAGCCCGTCGCCGCGTTCTGGGTGGAACTCGCCTACGCGGCCGGCCTCATCGCCTCCGACAACGAGGCCGACGAACGGTACGCGGCGACCCCGGCCTACGACGAGTGGCTGGAGCAGCCCCCGGCCCAGCGCTGGACCCGGCTCGCACAGGCCTGGCTGGGGGCGACCCGGACGCCGGGGCTGGTCGGCGGGCGGGACGCGAAGGAACGTACGTTGTCGGCGCTCGGTCCCGGTCTCGACCGCACGGCCGCCCCCGAGGTACGGCACCGGGTGCTGACCCTGCTCGCGGGGCTGCCGGAGGGCGCCGCCCCGTCCGCCGAGCCGGTGCTCGCCCGTCTGCGCTGGGAGCGGCCCCTCCGCGGCCGGCAACAGGACGACGACCTGCGGGGCCGGCTCGCCCGGTGGACGTTGACCGAGGCGGAGCTGCTGGGCATGACGGGGCGGGGGGCGTTGTCGGCGCACGGGCGGGCACTGCTGGGGGCGCCCGCGCCGAAGGACGCTCCGGGGCCTCCGGCGGAATCGCCAGTGGAATCTCCGCTGGAATCTCCGCTGGAATCTCCGGTGGAATCTCCGCTGGAACCCCTCACGCCCGCCGAGCAGGCCGTCGCCTCCGTGGCGGCCGCTCGGCTGCTCGCCCCGCTGCTGCCCGAACCGCTGGACCACGTGCTGCTCCAGGCCGACCTGACGGCGGTGGCGCCCGGCCCGCTCCAGCGGCCGCTCGCGGACATGCTGGACGTGCTCGCGGACGTGGAGTCGAAGGGCGGAGCGACCGTGTACCGGTTCACGCCCGGCTCGGTGCGGCGCGCGCTCGACTCCGGCCGGGCCGCGTCCGACCTGCACGCCTTCCTCGCCGAGCACTCCCGTACGCCGGTCCCGCAGCCCCTCGCCTACCTGATCGACGACGTGGCCCGCAGGCACGGCCATCTGCGGGTGGGCGCCGCCTCGGCGTACGTCCGCTGCGACGACGACGCGCTGCTCAACGAGATCATGGCCGACAAACGCGCGGCGGGCCTGCGGCTGCGCCGGCTGGCCCCGACCGTGCTGGCCACCCAGGCCGATCCGGCCGCGCTCCTCGACGGCCTGCGCGCGATGGGCTTCGCCCCGGCCTCCGAGTCCGCCGAGGGCGACGTACTGATCACCCGCGCCCTCGCCCACCGCACCTCGCCCCGCACGGCCCCCGAACCGGTCCCGGACGGCCCCCCGGCCCCCGACGCGACCCTCCTCACGGCCGCGATCCGCGCCATCCGCGCCGGCGACCTCGCCTCCACGACCCCCCGCAAGCCGTCCGCGACCCAGCCGGCCGGCGGCGACCTCCCCCGCACCAGCGCCGCCGAGACCCTCGCCACCATGCAGGCCGCCGTTCTCACCGGAGAGACCGTCTGGATCGGCTACGTCAACGCCGAGGGCTCCGCCACCCAGCGCGTCATCGCCCCGGTCCGCGTGGAGGGCGGCTTCGTCACGGCGTACGACCACACGGCGGACGAGGTACGGACCTATCCGCTGCACCGCGTGACCGGGGTGGCGGAGCTGGCGGAGCCGGCGGACGACTGACCCTGATCGTCGCCGGTTGAGGCACACTGGACGTTTGG
This sequence comes from Streptomyces sp. LBL, assembly GCF_029893585.1. Taxonomy (GTDB): domain Bacteria; phylum Actinomycetota; class Actinomycetes; order Streptomycetales; family Streptomycetaceae; genus Streptomyces. The sequence continues at coordinate 22,112 of NZ_JARXYX010000034.1, read as the reverse complement.
CCCTGCGGAGCCACGCAGGTACCTGCAGAAAGGCAGCCGCGCGTGAATGGTCCCCTCATCGTCCAGTCAGACAAGACTCTGCTTTTGGAAGTCGACCACGAGCAGGCGGGCGACTGCCGTCGGGCCATCGCGCCGTTCGCGGAGCTGGAGCGGGCGCCGGAGCACATCCACACCTACCGGGTGACCCCGCTCGGCCTGTGGAACGCGCGGGCGGCCGGGCACGACGCCGAGCAGGTCGTGGACGCGCTGGTGCAGTACAGCCGGTACCCGGTGCCGCACGCGCTGCTCGTGGACATCGCCGAGACGATGGACCGGTACGGGCGGCTGACCCTCAGCAAACACCCCACGCACGGACTGGTGCTCACCTCCACCGACCGGCCGGTGCTGGAGGAGGTGCTGCGCTCCAAGCGGATCGCCCCGCTGGTCGGCAGCCGCATCGACCCGGACACCGTCGCCGTGCACCCCTCCGAGCGCGGGCAGATCAAGCAGACGCTGCTGCGGCTGGGCTGGCCCGCCGAGGACCTCGCGGGGTACGTGGACGGCGAGGCGCACGCCATCGAGCTGGCCGAGGACGGGTGGACCCTCAGGCCGTACCAGAAGCAGGCGGTGGAGAACTTCTGGCACGGCGGGTCGGGGGTTGTCGTCCTGCCCTGCGGTGCCGGTAAGACGCTGGTCGGCGCCGGGGCGATGGCGCAGGCCAAGTCGACCACCCTCATCCTCGTCACGAACACCGTGTCCGCCCGCCAGTGGAAGCACGAGCTGGTGAAGCGGACCTCGCTGACCGAGGAGGAGATCGGCGAGTACAGCGGGACGAAGAAGGAGATCCGGCCCGTCACCATCGCCACGTACCAGGTGCTGACGACGCGGCGGAAGGGCGTCTACCAGCACCTGGAGCTGTTCGACTCCCGGGACTGGGGACTGATCCTCTACGACGAGGTGCACCTGCTGCCCGCACCGGTCTTCAAGTTCACGGCGGATCTGCAGGCACGGCGGCGGCTCGGGCTGACCGCGACGCTGGTGCGGGAGGACGGCCGCGAGTCGGACGTGTTCTCGCTGATCGGGCCCAAGCGGTTCGACGCGCCGTGGAAGGAGATCGAGGCGCAGGGATACATCGCGCCCGCCGACTGTGTCGAGGTCCGGGTGAATCTCACCGACTCCGAGCGGCTCGCCTACGCCACCGCCGAGACCGAGGAGAAGTACCGCTTCTGTGCCACGACCGCGACCAAGCGGAAGGTGACCGAGGCGATCGTGCGACGGTTCGCCGGGCAGCAGATCCTCGTCATCGGGCAGTACATCGACCAGTTGGACGAGCTGGGGGAGCATCTCGACGCGCCGGTCATCAAGGGCGAGACGTCGAACGCGCAGCGGGAGAAGCTCTTCGAAGCCTTCCGGCAGGGCGAGATCAGCGTGCTGGTGGTGTCGAAGGTCGCGAACTTCTCGATCGACCTGCCGGAGGCGACGGTCGCCGTCCAGGTCTCGGGCACCTTCGGGTCGCGGCAGGAGGAGGCACAGCGCCTCGGACGGGTCCTGCGGCCCAAGGCGGACGGGCACAAGGCCCACTTCTACTCGGTCGTCGCCCGCGACACCCTCGACCAGGACTTCGCCGCGCACCGGCAACGGTTCCTGGCGGAGCAGGGGTACGCCTACCGGATCATGGACGCGGACGAGTTGCTGGCGGAGAGCTGAGCGGACGGGTGGGTGGGGGCGGCCGGGTGGGGGCGGGTGCGGCCGGACCTGCGGCGGCTGAGCGGGCGTGCGGGGGCTGACCGGCGTACGGGGCCGGCCGGTCGGCGGGGCCGTCACCTGCGGCGGACGCCCGCCTCCTCGCCGTACTCGCCGAGCACCACGACGTCGAACGCGGCGCCCGCGAAGACCTTGACGGCTCGCAGGGCCTCGCCGACGTAGTGCCGGTGACTCCCCAGGACGGGGGTTGCGCCGGCCGGGCTGGGCGGGCGCGGAGCTGGGATGATGCTTGCTGCGCTCATGCTTCCATGGTTGCTCTTCCGGCCTAAGAACCGCGTCGGTCCACAGAGCCAACCCGAGCGCTCGCCACGTAGTACTTACGGGTGACGGGCTGCCCTCAGTGCGGAGGGGAGACCCTCACTCCGCCCCCTAGGGGACGGCGGCCCCCCGCGGGCCCGAGCAGTTCCCCGGAGAGGTCGCGCGGCCTGCGTCCGCGAAAAACCCGTTGGCTTCCGTATCCCCCACTCACCTAGAATCCCCTCTCTTGCCCGCCTCCCGCACGGAGTGCCGCCGCCCGGACGGAAACCGGTCGGCATCCCGCAATCGCGACGTCCGCATCCGCGACGTCCGCAACCGCGAATTCCGCGTCCGCGAATTCCGCAACCGCGAATTCCGCGTCCGCGTATCCCGCTGGTCCCCCGGAGGCACCACCTTGTCCAGGCCGTCCACGCCCGTCGGCGACGACCCGCTCGCCCGCGAACGCTCCCATCTCGCCCACTCCCGCGCCGCCCTGCGCTCCATGCGGGAGGACGTCGAGTCCCTCGACATCCGCGACGTCACCGCGAACTGGGTCAACGCGCAGATCCTGGAACGCCAGATCGACGACCGCATCAAGGCCCTGGCCGACCTCAGCGACACCCCCCTGTTCTTCGGCCGCCTCGACTACCTGCACGCCCCGGGCGCCGAGCAGGCCGAGGGCGCGGCAGGCGAGTGCTTCTACATCGGGCGCCGGCACGTGCACGACCAGGACGGCGACCCGATGGTCATCGACTGGCGGGCCCCTGTCTCACAGACGTTCTACCGGGCCTCCAAGAAGGACCCGATGGACATCGCGCTGCGCCGCCGCTTCGGCTACACGGGCGGCGACCTCACGGCGTACGAGGACGAGCACCTCTCCGACCCAGCCGAGGCCGCCGCCGCCAGCAAGCTGCTCCAGCGGGAGATCGAGCGCCCGCGTGTGGGCCCGATGCGTGACATCGTGGCGACGATCCAGCCCGAGCAGGACGAGATCGTACGCAGTGGTCTGGGCGGGACCGTCTGTGTGCAGGGAGGCCCGGGCACCGGAAAGACGGCCGTGGGCCTGCACCGGGTCGCCTACCTCCTGTACGCCCACCGGGAGCGCCTCGCCCGCACCGGCACCCTGGTCATCGGCCCGAACCGGTCCTTCCTCCACTACATCGAGCAGGTCCTGCCCGCGCTCGGCGAGTTGACGGTCCGCCAGGCCACCGCCGACGACCTGGTCGCGCACGTGGAGGTGCGCGGCACGGACGACGCGGCGGCGGCGATCGTCAAGGGCGACGCGAGGATGGCGGAGGTGCTGCGGAGGGCCCTCTACTCGCACGTGACCATGCCCGCCGAACCGGTCGTCGTCGTGCGCGGCTCGCGTCGCTGGCGGGTGCCCGCGTACGAACTGGAGGACATGGCCCGCCAGTTGCTGGACCGGGACATCCGCTACGGCGCCGCCCGCGAGGCCCTCCCGCAGCGCATCGCGCACGCCGTGCTGGTGCGGATGGAGCAGTCGGGGGAGGCCCCGGACGACCGGGTGCAGGACGCGGTGGCCCGCAACGCGGCGGTGAAGGCGGTCGTGAAGCAGATCTGGCCGCCGGTCGACCCGGCGAAACTCGTCCTGCGCCTGCTGACGGACGCGGACTTCCTCGCCGTCCACGCGGACGGCGTCCTCACCGAGGACGAGCAGAAGACGATCCTGTGGGCGAAGCCGGCCCGGTCGGTGAAGTCGGCCCGGTGGTCCGCGGCGGACGCGGTGCTGATCGACGAGGCGCAGGATCTGGTCCAGCGCACGCACTCGCTCGGCCATGTGGTGCTGGACGAGGCACAGGACCTCTCCCCCATGCAGTACCGGGCGGTCGGCCGCCGCTGCACCACCGGTTCGGCCACCGTCCTCGGCGACCTCGCCCAGGGCACCACCCCCTGGGCCACCCGGAGCTGGGACGAGGCCCTGGCCCACCTCGGCAAGACCGACGGCGTGATCGAGGAGCTGACGGCCGGCTTCCGCGTCCCGACCGACGTCATCACGTACGCCTCCCGTCTCCTGCCCCACATCGCCCCGGGCCTGACCCCGGTCGCGTCGGTCCGCGAGAACCCGGGCTTCTTCGACCTGCGCGAGATCACCGGCACCGCCGAAGTGGTCGCCGCCTGCGAGGAGTTGCTCCGCAACGAGGGCTCGACGGGCCTGATCGCCGCCGACGCCCGCGTCCCGGCCCTGACCGAGGCGCTCACGGCGGCGGGCATCGGCTTCCTGTCCCCGGGCGAGGAGACGACGCACGAGACCCGCCTGACCCTGGTCCCCGCCTCACTCGCCAAGGGCCTGGAGTACGACTACGTGGTCCTCGACGAGCCGCAGGCCGTGGTCGACGGCGAGCCGGACGAACGCACGGGCCTGCGCCGCCTGTACGTCGCCCTGACCCGAGCGGTCTCGGGCCTGATCGTGACCCACGCGGCCCCGCTGCCGCCGCAGCTCTCCTAGACCCTTTCCCGGACCAGGAGGGGCTGGGCTCTCGGCAGGAACAGGCCGGCTCACCCCCCGTCCAGCACCCGCCGCCACGTGGCCACCGCCGCCGCCGACACCGGCCGCCCCCAGCCCCCGGGCCGGGCGGCCCCGCCGATGTGGAACCCGTCGATGCCGGCGTCCCGGAGCTGCGGCACATGGTCCAGCCGCAGCCCGCCCCCGGCCAGCAGCCGCTGCTCATACCCCGGCTCCCCGCCCCGCCCCGCCTCACGGAGCAGGGTGGGGAGCCCGGCGTCCACCCCGTCGGCCGATCCGGCCGTCAGATACGTGTCGAGTCCCGGCAGCCCGTCCAACTGCTTGCGCAGGGCGTCCCGGTCGGCGGCGTGGTCGATCGCCCGGTGGAACGTCCAGCGGCAGCCGTCCAGCATCCCCACCACCCGCTCCACGGCCGCCAGATCCACCCCGCCGTCCGCGTCGAGGAACCCGAGCACGAACTCCACGGCCCCGGCCTCACGCAGCTCCCCGGCGACCCGGACCAGCGGTTCCACGTTCCCCGCCGCGAACCCGTCCGACGGCCGCAGCATCACCCGTAGCGCGATGTCGACGGCGGCCCGGATGCCGACGAAGGTGCCGACGGGCGGGGTGAGTCCGTCCGCCGCCATGTCGGTGACCAGTTCGAGCCGGTCCGCGCCTCCGGCCTGGGCGGCGACCGCGTCCTCGACGTCGAGGGCGATCACCTCCAGGACTGGTACTGCACGCTTGCTCATGGGACCCCATTCGTCATCGTCAAGTTCGGCGGGTTTCGTCGGGTTCATCAAATTCATCGGATCGACTACAGGTCTAGTCCAATTCCAGACTACCCTCGCAGGCCCCGCCCACCCGGCCGCTCCCCCGAAACACTCACTCGAAGACGGGAGAAGGAGAATGGGGACATGGCCGATCCCGATGCCCTGCGTACCCGTTTCGCCCGCGCCCTGGAAGGGGCCCGGGGCCCCGAGGCCGCCGGCCCCGACCCGGCGCCGTACGCCGACCGGCTGCTCGCCCGCTGGCAGGAGCCGCAGCGCCGCTATCACACGCTCACGCACCTCACCGCGGTCCTCGACCGCATCGACGTCATCGAGGAGCACGCCGCCGACCCAGACGTCGTACGGCTGGCCGCCTGGTTCCACGACGCGGTCTACCTGCCCGACCGCTCCGAGAACGAGGACCGCTCTGCCCGCCTCGCCGAACGTGCCCTGCCCGAGGCCGGAGTGTCCGCCGCGAAGACCGCCGAGGTGGCCCGCCTGGTCCGCCTGACCGTCACCCACGACCCGGCCGACGACGACCCCGACGGCCAGGTCCTGTGCGACGCCGACCTCGCGATCCTCGCCGCCCCGCCCTCCGTCTACGCCGCCTACACGGCCGCCGTCCGCGAGGAGTACGGCTTCGTCCCCCCGGACGCCTTCCGCGAGGGCCGCGCCGCCGTCCTGCGTCAGCTTCTCGACCTTCCACGGCTGTTCAGGACGCCGTACGGGCGGACGGAGTGGGAGGCGACCGCGCGCTACAACCTGGCCGCCGAACTGGAAATGCTGTCGACCTGAGGCACCCTGCCACCTACCCTGCAGGCCATGCGCGCAATGGGCGGGGAACGGGTGGAAGAGGCTGTCGCGGGCGCCGTGGCACTGCTGCGGACGGCGACCGGGCGGGACTGGGACGGGCCGCGGGCGGGCCGGCTGGAGTGGAGCTGCCGGTACGCGGCGGAGCACATCGCGGGCTGTCTGATCGCGTACGCCGGCCAGCTGGCGAGCCGCGCGCAGAACGCGTGGGTCCCCTTCGAGATCACCCCCGACGACGGCACCGACAACGAGGACGTGCTCCAGGTCGTCGAGACGACGGGCGCGCTGTTCGCCGCCACCTACCGCACCACCCCGCGCGAGGCGCGGGCCTTCCACCCGTTCCCGTTCCGCAGCGCGAACCGGGACGGCTTCGCCGCGATGGGCGTCGCCGAGGTCCTGCTGCACACCCACGACATCGCCGAGGGCCTGGGGCTGCCGTACGAGCCGCCGGCCGAGCTCGCCGCGTACGTGCTGACCGGGATCTTCCCGCACGTCCGGCCGGGCCCCGACCACTGGCGCACCCTGCTGTGGGCCACCGGCCGCGGTGAGCTGCCCGGCCGTGCGCCGGTCGCCGAGTGGCGCTGGACCAACACCCTCGCCCTCCCCACCGACCGCCTCACCCTGCAGGGCGTCACACCCGCGGCCGCCGCCGACCTCGCCGCGGGCGACGACGGCGGCTTCGAGTGGCTCGGGGGCGGCCCCTTCGAGGGCACCCGGGAGGCCGCCACGATGATGCTCAAGGCGTACGAGGCGGGGGTGCACCGCCCGGAGTTCGGGCTGTTCGTCCTCGTCCGCCGCGAGGACGCTCTCGCCCTCGGCGCCATGGGCTTCCACGGCGCCCCCGACGAGGAGGGCCGCGCGGTAATCGGCTACGACCTGGTGGCGGGCGCCCGCGGCCACGGCTACGCCACGGAGGCGCTGCGCGCCCTGGCGCGGTGGGCGCTGGCCCGGGACGACGTACGGTCCCTGTTCGCGACCGTGGACCGCGACAACGCCCCGTCCCGGGCGGTGATCGGGCGCGCCGGGTTCACACAGGTGAGCGAGGACGTCGGCGACGAGGGACTGCTGGCCTACGAACTGCGCGGCTGAGTCCGCCCCTTGGGCCGGCGCAGGCCCGCCGCCGTGAGCCGGCGCACCAGTTCCTTGGATCCGACCTCCACCGCACCGGCGGCCACCGCGTCGGCGTACCGGTCCGCCGGGAGGTCGTAGTGGTCGCGCTCGAAGGCCCGGGGCGGGGCGCCCAACTCCTCGGCGAACGCGTGTAGTTCGTCGAAGGAGACATCGCTGACGAGGTGGGACCACAGGCGGCCGTGGCCCGGCCAGGTCGGTGGGTCGATGTAGACCGTCACGGCGAGCCCGTTCCGCCGGCTGCGGTGCGCAGCGAGCCCACCGCCGCGATCTTCATGCCCGCCTTGTGGCACACCCAGTGCGGGTCGGGGCCGAGTTCCGGTTCGACGTCCAGGGCGTGCGGGTCGCCGGAGCCGCAGACCGGGCACAGCGGCCAGCGGCCGTAGCTCTCCAGCAGGGCGTCCTGTACGTCCTGTGCGACCAGCCCGGCCACGAACTCCGCGCCCTCCGGCCACTGCCCGACCCACCAGCGTCGCTGGACGACGGAATCCTCGACCATGGACACCACGTCCGAGGCGGCCACCTCACCGGCAGCCAGATCGGCCAGCACGAGGGCACGCGCCGCGTGCAACGCCTGCTCCAGGGGGCTGATGGGGGCGTTGGAAGGAGCGCTGATGGGGGCGTTGGTGGGGTCATTGGCGGGGCCGCCGACGGGGGCGCCGGTGGGGGCATCGGCGGGGCCGCCGACTGGGTCGTCGGCGGGGTCGCCGGTGTGGTCACTGGAGGGGTCCATGCACCCATTGTGCGCACTCTTGACCCCACACCCACCCGAAAATATCTTTCACGTGTGATGCGCGAAGTGAAGGAAACTTTCGGCCAGGGCTCCGGCCACGGCGCGGGCACCGGTGCCGCCCCACCCCCGCCCGCCGCCCTCGCCGCCAAGGTGCGCACCCTGGCCCCGTCGATGACCCGTTCCATGCAGCGGGTCGCCGAGACCGTCGCGAGTGACCCGGCGGGCTGCGCGGCCCTCACGGTCACCGGCCTCGCCGAACTCACCGGCACCAGCGAGGCCACGGTCGTCCGCACCGCCCGGCTGTTGGGCTACCCCGGCTACCGCGACCTGCGGCTCGCGCTGGCCGGCCTCGCCGCCCACCAGCAGTCCGGCCGCGCGCCCGCGATCACGACGGACATCGCGGCCGACGACCCGATCGCCGACGTCGTCGCGAAACTGGCCTACGACGAACAGCAGACCCTCGCGGACACGGCGGCCGGCCTGGACACCGTGCAGCTCGGAGCGGCCGTCACCGCGCTGGCGGGGGCACGGCGGACCGATGTGTACGGAGTGGGGGCGAGCGGACTGGTCGCCCAGGACCTCACCCAGAAACTGCTGCGGATAGGGCTGATGGCGCACGCGCACAGCGACCCCCACCTGGCGGTGACCAACGCCGTACAGCTGCGGGCCGGGGACGTCGCCATCGCGATCACCCACTCCGGATCCACCGGGGACGTCATCGAGCCGTTGCGGGTCGCCTTCGAGCACGGGGCCACGACGGTCGCGATCACCGGACGGCCGGACGGTGCGGTGACCCAGTACGCCGACCACATCCTGACGACGTCCACCGCGCGGGAGAGTGAACTGCGGCCGGCCGCCATGTCGTCGCGGACCAGTCAGCTGCTGGTGGTGGACTGTCTGTTCGTGGGGGTGGCGCAACGGACGTACGAGACAGCGGCGCCCGCGCTGTCGGCGTCGTACGAGGCGCTGGCGCACCGGCACCGCCGGTAGCCGCGATGACCGCCCCTGTAGCCCATTCCGCGTATTCCACTGATTCCGTCCATGCCACTCCTGCAGCCCATTCCGCCCATGTCACCCTTGCAGCCCCTGCCACCACTGCCACCCCTGCACCCCCTGCCACCCCTGTAGACAAGACAGCGCACCGTGTACGGGAAAGAGCCGCCTCCGATCATGAACTCAGCCTCCGATCCCCGTGACCTCCAGACCCAGTTGGAATCCCTCACCACCGAGGCCTTCCGGCCTGAGCTCGCCGACATCGACCAGTTGCCCACCTTCGACATGGCCCGGCTGATGAACTCCGAGGACGCCACCGTGCCCGCCGCGGTCGGGGAGCGGTTGCCGCAGATCGCGGCCGCCATCGACGCCGTGGCCGAGCGGATGGCGCACGGCGGGCGGCTGATCTACGCGGGCGCGGGCACCGCCGGGCGGCTCGGTGTGCTGGACGCCTCCGAGTGTCCGCCGACGTTCAACACGGACCCGGAACTGGTCGTGGGACTGATCGCCGGCGGACCGGAGGCCATGGTCACCTCGGTCGAGGGCGCCGAGGACTCGGCGGAACTGGCCCGCGCCGACCTCGACGCGCTCGCGCTGACCGGCGTCGACACGGTGGTCGGCGTCTCCGCGTCCGGCCGCACCCCGTACGCCATCGGAGCGGTGGAACACGCCCGCGCGCAGGGCGCGTTGACCATCGGTCTGGCCTGCAACGCGGACAGCGCCCTCGCGGCGGCCGCCGAGCATGGCATCGAGATCGTCGTCGGACCCGAACTGCTCACCGGCTCCACCCGCCTGAAGGCCGGCACGGCACAGAAGCTGGTCCTCAACATGCTGTCGACGATCACGATGATCCGGCTGGGCAAGACGTACGGGAACCTGATGGTCGACGTCCGCGCCTCCAACGACAAGCTCCGCGCCCGCTCCCGCCGTATCGTCGCCCTTGCCACGGGTGCGCCGGACGACGAGATCGAACGGGCCCTCGCCGCCACCGACGGCGAGGTGAAGCACGCCATCCTGACGATCCTCGCCGGGCTCGACGGCCCGACGGCCGCCCGGCTGCTGGAGTCCTCCGGCGGCCACCTGCGGGCGGCGTTGGCGGCGGCACGGGACTGACCTAGCGCTGTGACCACATGGGTTCGCCGGGTTGACCGGGCATCCTCTGGCTGTGTCCGGGTGGCCTTCTACGATCCGGTGCATGCTGGATCCCGAGCTGGTTCAGCAATTCGGTGATCCGATCTGCTGGGGAGCCAGTCGGCATGGCGGCCCGAAGCCACCCCTACCGCAGCTGTCCAGCGTAATCGTGGAAGATGGCACCGTGACAGGGGACGCGAGCGAGATCGTTCTGAGCAAGCAGGACCTTCGTGAGGTCGCCGCGTTCGCCGTGGTGTGTGCGGAGTCGGTGCTCGAGATATTCGAGGCCGATCAGCCGGACGACTCGCGCCCTCGAGGCGCTATCAGTGCCGCGTGGGAGTTCGCTCGGGGCGGCGAACGCGGAAAATCTCTGCGCGACACAGCCTCTGCGGCCCTCAAAGCGGCCAAGAGCGCGGACACTGCGGCTGGCCGCGAGGCAGCGTGGGCAGCGATGTCTGCGGCAGGCGCCGCCTACCTGCATCCGCTGGCCAAGGCCACCCAGGTCAAGCACATTCTCGGCGCTGGCGCCTACGCGGCCAGAGCAGCCGAACTCGTCGCCGGCGACGATCGGAGCGTTGGTGCCGAAACCCTTGAGCAGACGGTGCATTGTGCGACACCAACCGTCGTTGACGTGCTCAAACGCTTCCCGGTGGCGCCGAGCGGCGGCGGACGGGTTGGTGAGTTGATCCGCATGCTGGACGCTGACCTTCGTTCACTCACCCTCGCTGAGTGACCTTCAGCGTCCAGACGGCGCGGCCTGACATCCGACAGCGGTTCACGCGAAGTGAGTCGCTGCCCATCAGACCTCGTTCAACGTTCTGCGCAACACCGTGCAGGGCCGGCCCTTTCCGCGGTCCGGGCGGTGGGCGATCGGCTGGTAGCCGAGGGATGTCCAGAAGGCGAGGGCCCGGTCGTTGCCGTCGAGGACGGCGAGGCGTACGGCTGTGCGGCCCGCGGACCGGAAGCGGTCCTCCACGAGCGAGGCCAACCGCAGTCCGTAGCCCTGCCGGTGGATGTCCGCCGCCACCATCAGCAGGCCGATCCACGGGTCCGGGTCGGCCGGGTCGGGGTGGTGGGCGAGGGTGATCGCGACGCCGACCAGCCGGCCCTCGCTGCGGGCGAGCAGCACCTCTGCTTCCGGATGCGCCAACTCCTCCGCGAGCGCCCTCGCGACCTGCTCCGGGCGGATGTCGTCCGGGTCCGGGAAGTCACCGCTGAGGGCCTGGAACTCGCGGTTGGCGGCGTAGAGCGCGGTGAGTTCGGTGAGGAGCGGGGCCGGGATGTCGTGGTCCGGGCTGAGCGCGAGAGAGGTCAGGAACACGCGGGCAACCTACCGCGCGGAGTGCGGGCATCTCGGCCGGTGGAGGGAATCCGGGCATCTCAGCCGGTGGAGGGATCCGGGCATCTCAGCCGGTGGAGGGAATCCGGGCACCCGGATCGCATGGACAGCGAGCCGGACCTCAGCCGGACCGCAGTCGGCGGCTCCGGCCACCTGACCGGGCCCGATCACCCGATCACCTGTCCTGCAGGACGCCGAAACCCCCGGCCGAAGCCGGGGGTTCCCGTAGGGCTCGGTGTGCGTCAGACGGTGACGCCGAAGTCCTGGGCGATGCCGACCAGGCCGGAGGCGTAGCCCTGGCCGACCGCACGGAACTTCCACTCGGCGCCGTTGCGGTAGAGCTCGCCGAAGACCATCGCCGTCTCCGTCGCCGCGTCCTCCGACAGGTCGTAGCGCGCGATCTCGGCGCCGCCGGCCTGGTTGACGATACGGATGTAGGCGTTACGGACCTGGCCGAAGTTCTGCGAGCGGTTCTCCGCGTCGTAGATCGAGACCGGGAAGACGATCTTGTCGACGTCGGCCGGGAGGCCCGCGAGGTTGACGTTGATCGCCTCGTCGTCGCCCGCGCCCTCGCCGGTGCGGTTGTCACCGGTGTGGACGATGGTCTGGTCCGGGGTCTGCTTGTTGTTGAAGAAGACGAAGTGGGCGTCGGAGTAGACCTTGCCCTGTGTGTTGACCGCGATCGCGGAGGCGTCGAGGTCGAAGTCCGTACCGGTGGTGCTGCGGACGTCCCAGCCGAGGCCCACGGTGACGGCGGTCAGGCCCGGAGCCTCCTTGGTGAGCGAGACGTTGCCACCCTTGGACAGGCTTACAGCCATTGTTGGGAGTCCTTCCCTCGTTGTCTGACGCGCACGAAGCTACAGCTACCCCCTTGAACGCGGCGAGGGGTGTCCAAGGTTCCCCGTGTCTTTACTTTCTTTACCAAGAGATATTCGGGTGACGTGGACCGGTCAGAGGCGGGAACATGGACAGCATGTCCGGGCCCTATCTCATCCGCGGCTCCGTCTCACTCCCCGAGGCGGAGCTCATCTGGCGTTTCTCGCGGTCGTCGGGGCCGGGCGGGCAGCACGTCAACACCAGCGACACCCAGGTGGAGCTCCGCTTCGACCTCGCCCGCACCGAGGCCCTGCCCGAGGTGTGGAAGCAGCGGGCGATGGCCGAGCTGGCCGGGCGGCTCGTGGACGGCGTGGTGACCGTCCGCGCCTCCGAGCACCGCTCCCAGTGGCGCAACCGCGAGACCGCCGCCGTACGCCTGGCCTCGCTGCTGGCCGAGGCGACGGCCCCGCCGCCCAAGCCGCGCCGGGCCACCCGCATCCCCCGGGGCATCAACGAACGCCGCCTGCGCGAGAAGAAACAACGCTCGGACACCAAGCGGGGACGGTCGGGCCGCGGCTGGGGGTGAGGGCCCGACCCTGATCGTGCCGCGGCTGGGGGGCGACAGTCCCGCCCTGATCGCCCTGATGGTGCCGGTCAGGACAGCTCCAGCACTCCGACGGTCTGGCCCCCGCTGGTCTCCCCGTTCGGCCGGAAACCGAGCCCCAGATAGAAGTTCTCGGGGCCGTTCGGTCCGGGTTGCCAGGTGACGTACATCTCCTTGGCGCCCCGCCGGCGGAGTTCGGCCGCGACGGACTCCACGGCGAACCGGCCGTAGCCCCGGCCCTGTTCGGCCGCCGCGATGTTCAGCCTCCACAGGCCGGAGCGGAACAGCGTGCCGTCCTCGTTCCAGTCGATGTCGAAGAAGGCCATGAGGAAGCCGACGGGACGGTCGCCGTCCACGATCAGGCGGGGCCAGGCGACGCCGGGATGGACGTACGCCTCCGCGAGGGACTTCATCACCGGGGCGACCGCGTCCTCCTGCTCGGGGCGGACCCGGATGTCCGTCGCGGCCTCGACATTGCGGGCGGTGACCTCTTCGAGGCGGAGTGCGGGCGTCGATGTCATTCGGGGACCCTAAGTCGACGTTCGACGGGCGGCCACGGATTTTCCCTCACCCCTCACCTCCCACCCCCACCCCTCACCCCCTCTTCCTTCTCGCCCCCTCACCCCAACTTCCGGTAACGCCCCTGGAAATACAGCAGCGGGCTGCCGTCCCCGCTCGGCAGGGCCGCCGTCAGGACGCGGCCGATGACCAGGGTGTGGTCGCCGGCTGTCACGCGCTGTTCCGTGCGGCACTCCAGGGTGGCCAGGGCCCCGCCCAGCAGGGGAGCGCCGCTCGCCTCGCCGCGGACGTACGGGATGTCCTCGAAGAGGAGGCGGTCGCTGATGCGGCCCTTCATGGCGAAGCGGCCCGCGAGGTGCCGCTGGCTCTCGGTGAGGACCGACACCGCCCACAGGGGCTGATCGTCCAGCAGGTCGTCCATGCGGGCGCCCGTGCGCAGGCTGACCAGTACCAGGGGAGGGTCGAGGGAGACCGACAGGAACGCCGTCGCCGTCATGCCGACGTCCTCGCCGACGGGCGCCTGCGGGTCGTCCGGGTCGAGGGACGCCTCCCGCGCGGTCACCAGGACCACGCCGGCGGCCAACCGGGACATGGCGGCGCGGAACTCGTCGTTGCTCACCCCCACAGCATGCCCGGAGGCGGGCGGGGGGACGGTGGCGGATGCGACAAGGGGAGTGTTGGGCACGCCGGAAACGCTAATCTCCGCCCCGCGCGCGGCGCATCGGGCCTCGGGCCGATCACGGTCCTAGGACTCATGGCGGAGTTTCCGCGCGGCAGAGCCGAGTTCCTTTGTGTACGCTCTGTGTCCCGTCTGCACGACCTTCACATCCGCAGAAAATTGCGTTCAGTAAACGCACAAAAAAGGCACAAAAACCCCATCCAATTGTTCATCTTTTGCTGTGACTTGAGTCACAAGGGGCGGTAATTGTTGACCCTGTGTACCGAGTGGGCAGCACGCTGTGATTCAGTGGCGGGGACGATGCAGGAGCACCACCGATGAGAAGCGCCGAAGAGAACCCTTGATTCGCTGCGAGGTCTCGGGGGGAGGGCGAGCATGGAGACCGAGTCGGAACCCTACGTCCGTCTTTCTTCCCTGCGACAGCTGCACCAGGTCATGGCCGACCTGAACACGGCCCGGAGCCTGGCGGACACTCTGCAGACGGTCGCCGAGGGCGTGGTGCAGGCTCTCGGGTTCGAGCTGGCGTGCGTCAACCTCGCCCGCCCCGACGGCGACCTCGTGGTCGCCGCCTTCGCGGGCAACTCCGCCGCCGAGGCGCTGATCACCGGGCGGGTCGGTTCCCGCGACTCCTGGGACCGCCGGCTGAGCATGGGCGAGCACTGGGGCGACCTGGTGTTCATACCCCACACCGAGGGCTGGGTCCTCGACGACGACGACGTACCGCAGTGGTACACCGACGGCCCCGCGCCCCGCTTCGAGGACGAGTGGCACCCCTCCGACCGGCTCTTCGCCCCCATGTACACGCCCGCCTCGCGCGGCGGCTCCTGCGGGGAACTGATCGGCGTACTGTCGGTGGACCGGCCCCGCAACGGCCGCAGGCCGGGCGCGTGGGGGCGCGAGGCGCTCCAGATGTACGCGTTCCAGGCCGCCATCGCGATCAGTAACGCGCGCCTGCGCGCCAACATGCAGCGCGCACTGGTCAGGCTCGAAAGGGAGCAGCAGGCCCTGCGCTCCAGCGAGGAAAGCTTCCGCCAGGCCTTCGAGTACGCCCCCTCCGGCATGGCGATCGCCGAGATGGGCGGCGACCAGCACGGCCGGATCCTGCGCACCAACGACGCCCTGTGCCGACTGCTCGGCCGTCCCGCGTCCGCGATGCGCCGCTACTCCTTCTCCGACCTCGTACACCCCGAGGACATCGGGACCCTGCTGCGGACCTCGGCGGAGGGCGGCCGCGCGGAACTCCGCCTCGGGCGCCGCGACGGCACCTACGTCTGGGTCTCCCTGCGCAACTCCGTCGTGGCCGACGCCGCCGACGGACCCCGCTTCCTGCTCACCCACGTCGAGGACATCGAGGAGCGCAAGCGCCGCGAGCTCCAACTCGCCCACCGCGCGTCCCACGACTCCCTCACCGGCCTGCCGAACTCCGCCGAGCTGCGCTCCCGGCTCGCCTCGCGCCTGTGCCGGCGCGCCACGCACCCGGGCGAGCCGGCGTCGATCGACGCGGCCTACGGCGACCACTCCGCCTTCGACGCCGACAGCCACGGCTTCGACGCCGACAGGCACGGCTTCGACGACTTCCGGCAGGGCGTCGTCCAGGCGTTCGATGCGTACGACCACCATGTGCACACCGTCGCCCCCCAGGGGGAGCTCGACGACGGCACCAAGGGGCTCGCGGTGCTCTTCTGCGACCTCGACGGCTTCAAGTCGATCAACGACCGGTTCGGGCACAACGCGGGTGACGCGGTGCTCATCGAGGTCGCCGGGCGGCTGTCCCGGGGCGTCCGCGACGGCGACACCGTGGCCCGGCTCGGCGGCGACGAGTTCGTGGTGCTGGCCGACGGCCTCGGCCGGGCCGACGCCCAGGACCTCGCCGTACGCCTGCGCAACGAGATCATCCAGCCCATCCGGATCGACGGCCGGGCCGTGCGGGTCGGCGCCAGCTTCGGCATCGGCTGGGCACACTGCGGCATGACGGCCGACGAAGTGCTGAAGTCCGCTGACGAGCGGATGTACATCGAGAAACGATCCCGTCCCAAACAGCACAGACGCGCGGGATGAGTCCCAGGTCAACGAAATGATGCGATCCGAGTCACCTGTTCGGGCCATCGGGAGCAGGTAGGCTCGCCCTTCTCACCGCACAACGCATCCGCACCGCACCGCACCTGTTGAGGAGACCTAGGGATGACGGCCGGCAACAACGGCGCGAGCACGCCCGAGGACGACGACCCGTTCGGCTATCTCTACGAGGACGGGCAGGCCAACGGCGCCCAGCCGCCGTCGAGTGTCGGCTACGGCTACCCGAACTCCGTCCAGCGGGCGCGGGCGGTGGGCCAGCGGCAGTACGGCCAGCAGGCCCCGGCCGCCGCGACCGCGCCCTACGGGCAGGTCCCGCAGCAGGGCCAGGCCGCCCCCGGCCAGTCGAACACGCACTACGCGGCTCCCGAGAGCTTCCCGGGCGGTGCCCCCACCCAGCAGCCGTCGCACGGCGGCGGTGGTGGCGGCGGTGGCCGCCGCGGCCCCAACACCAAGGGTCTGCTGATCGGCGCGATCGCGGTGGTCGCCGCGGTCGTCATCGGCATCGGCGTGGCCATGATGAACGGCGGCGACGACGACGACGACAAGGCGGGCGGCAACGAGGCGTCGACGACGCCGACCACGTCGCAGAGCTCCGAGCCGAGCCCGTCAGCCAGTGGCAGCAAGGCGAGCGAGGCCGAACTGCCGACCACCGACGCGAAGTTGCTGCGGCTCGCGGGCGGTGCGGTGACCGCCTCGGACGTCGAGGGCGCCAGCGCCGAGGGCGGCGTCTACGTCACGGGTCTCAACACGGTCGGCTCCGAGATCACCTGGAGCGTCAACGGCATCCCGAAGCCAGGCACCTACACCCTCTTCGCGGGCTACAGCGTCCCCGGCAAGGACCAGGAGATGACGCTCACCGTCAACGGCAAGGTGTTCGGCAACAAGATGAACCTGAGCAACTTCGCACGCGCCGGCGACGGCGACTACGCGAAGGGCTGGACGCAGACGTACGCGTGGCCGACCCTCGCCGAGGGCACCAACACCA
Source organism: Streptomyces sp. LBL (assembly GCF_029893585.1). Classification (GTDB taxonomy): domain Bacteria; phylum Actinomycetota; class Actinomycetes; order Streptomycetales; family Streptomycetaceae; genus Streptomyces. The sequence continues at coordinate 5,085 of NZ_JARXYX010000034.1, read as the reverse complement.
TCAGCCTCTCCTGCCAGAACGGCGACAAGTGCGACGTCCTGCTGGACCAGCTGTGGCTGAAGGCCGGACAGGTCGAGAAGTAGGGCCTGTTCGGACAGGCCCTGGCGGCCCGGCACCGTCCGTGACCGTGCCGGTGCCCGACGGGACGGTCACCCTCGTGTGGAGAGCGGAGAGCGGAGAGCGGAGAGATGCCGCTCAGGCCGCGCTGACCTCTCCCGTCACCGCCACCCGCCCCAGCAGCTCCTCGTAGGCCGCGCGGTCGAACTCCCCCGCCACCGGAGCCAGGACCGTCGCCGCGGACAGGGCCACCGCGCGGGCCAGTCGGTCCGGCCACGGGAGTCGCTCCACCAGACCCGACAGCAGGCCCGCGACCGCGGAGTCGCCGGCGCCCGTGGGGTTGCCGTGGACACGGGCGGGCGGGGCGGCACGCCAGCGGCCCTCCGGGGTCACCGCGAGCAGGCCCTCGGAGCCGAGGGACGCGACGACCGCGTGGGCGCCCCGTCGGCGGGCGTCCTGGGTGGCGCGCGACGGCTCGTGGGAGCCCGTCAGTTCGGCGAGTTCGTCGGCGTTCGGCTTCACGACGTCCGGGCGCGCGGCCACCCCGCGGCGCAGGGGTTCGCCACTGGTGTCCAGGAGTACGGGGACACCGGCCGCCCTCGCCGTACGGACCAGCCCCGCGTACGCCCCCACCGGCACCCCCGGCGGCAGGCTCCCGCACAGGGCCACCGCGGACATCGACGGGACGAGATCCTCGTACGCCTCCTGGAAGGCGGACCACTCGGCCGGTGTGACCGTCGGGCCGGGCTCGTTGAGCTGGGTGGTGTCACCGGTCGTTTCGTCCACGACCGCGATCGTGCGCCGGGTCTGGCCGCCGACCGGGACCAAGGCGTCCACCAGCCGCGGTACGGCGGTGAGCTGCTCCCGCACCGCGCGTCCGGTCGCGCCGCCCATGAAGCCGGTGACCGTCACCTCGTGTCCGAGGGCCGCGAGCACCCGGGCGACGTTCACGCCCTTGCCGCCCGGCCGTTCGGTCACCTCGGTGATCCGGTGGGAGGAGTGCGGGCGCAGGGACGGTACGCGATAGGTGATGTCGAGAGCGGTGTTCAGCGTGACGGTGAGGATCACCGGTTCGACCTCCCCCGAAGAAGACTGCAGTGAGCGCTTGCCGCACGACGTCCGGCCGTCCGGCCGTCCAGCTGTCCAGCCGTCCGGTGAGTCGATCATGTCAAACGGACGGCGGCCGGCCCAGTTTCTCAGCACAACCGCCGTCCCCGACAGCGGGACAGATCATCCCAGTTGGGGATCGACCACCCATTCGCCGCGACGCATCACGCCCTTCACGGCGAAGTCGGCGTCGAGGAGGACCAGGTCGGCGTCCTTGCCGGGCTCCAGGGAACCGACGGTGTCGTACATCCCCAGGAGGCGGGCCGGGTTGGCGGACAGAGCCGCGACCACGTCCTCCACCCGGAGGCGGTCGATGGTCACCGCCCGCTTGAACGCGCGGTCCAGGGTGAGGGTGGAGCCCGCGATGGAGCCGCCCTGCACCAGGCGGGCCACGCCGTCGCTGACGTCGACCTCCATCGGGCCGAGCAGGTAGCGGCCGTCACCGACGCCGGCCGCGTCCATCGCGTCCGTGATGAACGCCACCCGGTCCGGGCCCGCGTGATGGAACGCCAGCTCCAGGGCGGCGGGGTGGAGGTGCGTACCGTCGTTGATCAGCTCGACGGTGACGCGCTCGTCCTCCAGCAGGGCCGCGATGGGGCCGGGGTCGCGGTGGCCGAGCGTCGGCATCGCGTTGAAGAGGTGGGTCGCCACGGTGGCGCCCGCCTCGATGGCCTCCACGGTCTGCTCGTACGTCGCGTCCGTGTGCCCGATCGCCGCGATCACGCCGTGCTCCGCCAGCAGCCGTACGGAATCGATGCCGCCGGGCAGTTCGGCGGCGAGCGTGAGCATCTTCGCCCGGCCGCGCGCCGCGTCGATCAGCTTGCGCACCTCCGCCGGGTCCGGGTCGCGCAGCAGCTCCTCGGCATGCGCGCCCTTGCGGCACGGCGAGATGAACGGCCCCTCGAAGTGGATCCCGGCGATCTCGCCCTGCTCGGCCAGCTCGGACAGCAGCCCGGCCTGCCGGACCAGGACGTCCATGTCGTCGGTGACGGTCGAGGCGACGAGGGTGGTGGTGCCGTGCAGCCGGTGGGCGTGGATGGCCTTGTGTACGTCCTCGGCCGGACCGGAGAAGGAGGCTCCGCCTCCGCCGTGGTTGTGGAGGTCGACGAAGCCGGGCACCAGCCAGTGGGCGCTCACGTCGACGACCCGGGCGTTTTCCGGGGTGGTGCCGGTGGTGCCGGTGGTGCCGGTGGTGGTGGTGCTGGTGATGCTGGTGATGCGGGTGCCGTCGACGATCACTCGGCCGTCTTCGACGGTTCCGGTGGGGAGGACCACATGGGCGCCGGAGAGGACGAGGGGGGCCTTGCCGGTTGCGGGCTGCGGGCTCGTCGTGGCCGGTCGCGCCCACGCGGCGGAGCCGTGTGATGCCTCGTCCCGCGCCCCTGGGGGGGTTGCCGTCACGTGGATTCCTCCGGCGTCGTAGGTGTGGTGTCGAGCGTCCTAGGCGTGGTGTCGAGCGTCGTGAGTGTGGTGTCGAGCGTCGTAGCCGTGGTGTCGTGCGTCGGCAGTGCGGTGTCGAGCAGGTCCCAGGCCAGGAGGCCCGCACCGAGGCAGCCGGCCGTGTCCCCCAGGGCCGCGGGGACGATCGACGGCAGCTTCTGGAACGTGACCCGTTGCCGGACGGCGTCCCGCAGGGGCGTGAACAGGGTGTCCCCCGCCTCGGCCAGGCCGCCACCGATGATCAGCGTGCGGGGGTCCAGCAGGGTGAGCGCGGTGACCAGGCCGTCGGCGAGCGCGTCGACGGCGTCCTGCCACACGCGTACGGCGTCCGGGTCGCCGGACGCGACGGCCTTCGCGCAGTCCGCCGCGTCCGCGTCCGGGTCCCCGGAGGCCGCCGCCCACGCCTCGCTCACCGCCGCGGCCGACGCGTACCGCTCCAGACAACCGCGCTGCTCGCACGGACAGGGGGCCCCGCCGGGCCGTACGACGATGTGGCCGATCTCCCCGGCGAAGCCGTGCGCGCCCGCCTCGACCCGGCCCGCGATGCCGATGGCGCCCGCGATACCGGTGCCCAGCGGCACGAACAGGAAGCGGTCGGCTCCCTGGCCCGCGCCGATCCGGCCCTCCGCGAGACCGCCGGTGCGCACGTCGTGCCCGAGCGCGACCGGGATACCGCCGAGCCTGGCGCCGAGCAACTCACGCAGGGGTACGTCCCGCCAGCCCAGGTTGGCCGCGTACGCGGCGATGCCCCGCTCCTCGTCGACGATGCCGGGGACGGCGACACCGGCCGCCGCCGCCGGACCGCCGTGGTGCTCGGCGCCGTACGCGCTGAGCTCGGCGGCGAAGTCGAGGATGCCGTCGACGACCGCGTCGGGTCCGCGCTCGCGCCCGGTGGCGCGGCGGGCCCGGTGCAGGAGCTGACCCTCCGCCCCTACCAGGGCGGCCTTCATCCCGGTGCCGCCCACATCGAGGGCGATGACATGTCTCACGGGGGACAGTGTGACCCCAGTACCCTTGAGAGGTCTAGTCCACTTACGTGGTGTAGACCTTGACGAGGCAATATGTATGAACTTTAGAGAGTTCGATCAGTGATCTTTTGGCGGTTGGCAGTGCAGCGGCGACGTGCGACGGGAACGATCGCGGTGGTGTCCGCACTGGGTATGACAGCGGTCCTGGGCGGCTGCGGCCTCACCGGGGGTCTCACCGGGGGCTCCGGCGAGGTGACCCTGAAACTGGTCGCCGCCGACTACGGCGACACCAAGGGGAACAGCTCCCAGAAGTACTGGGACAAGCTCGCCGCGGAATACGAGTCGAAGCACGAGGGCGTGAAGATCGACGTCACCGTCTACTCCTGGAACGACGTCGACAGCAAGGTCAAGAAGATGGCCGACGCCGGCGACCCGCCCGACATGGCGCAGATCGGCGCGTACGCCGACTACGCGGCCAAGGGCCTCCTCTACTCGGCCGACGACCTGCTCTCCATCAGCACCCAGGCCGACTTCGTCGCCCAGCTCGCCGAGGCCGGACAGGTCGAGGGCGTGCAGTACGGGATCCCGTTCGCGGCCTCCACGCGTGTGCTCTTCTACAACAAGACCCTCTTCGCCCGGGCCGGCCTCGACGCCCCGAAGACCTGGGACGAACTCGCCGCCGACGCGCAGGCACTGAAGGCGGAAGGCGTGAAGTACCCGTACGCGCTGCCCCTCGGGCGGGAGGAGGCGCAGGCCGAGACCATGCAGTGGCTGGTCAGCGGCGGGGGCGGCTACACCCGGGCGGGCGGCGGCTACGCCCTCGACTCCCAGGAGAACGTCGCCACCTTCAACTGGCTGAAGAACGACCTCGTCGCCAAGGGCCTGACCGGGCCGGTCGCGCCCGGCAGGCTCAACCGCGCCGACGCGTTCGCCGCGTTCGCGGCCGGGGACGTCGGCATGCTCAACGGGCATCCCTCGCTGATGAAGTCGGCCGCCGAGAAGGGCGTGACGTACGGAATGGTGCCGATGCCCGGGGCCCACGGGCCCAGCGAGGTCTCGATGGGCGTCGCCGACTGGATGACCGCGTTCAGGAAGAACGGCCACGCCGAGCAGACCGGTGACTTCCTCGACTTCGTGTACAACAAGAGGAACGTCCTCGACTTCTCGCGCGAGTACGACCTGCTGCCGGTGACCAACTCCGCGTCCCAGGTCATGAGCGGCGCGAAGCAGGACGCGGACCTCAAGCCGTTCCTGGACGAGCTGCCCGTCTCCGAGCTGTACCCCGTCGGGCAGACGTCCTGGGCGCAGGTCAGCGCGGACATCAAGGAGCGGATCGGCCAGGCCGTCGCCCCGAACAGCAACCCCGCGACGGTCCTGAGCCGGCTCCAGGCGACGGCGTCCACGGCACAGAGCGCGGATTGACTTGCACCTCGGGCTGAAGCCCGAGGATTCTGGCCTTCTCGACTTGTTGCTGTGCCGCTACGCGGCACGGGGTTCGGTCGGGAATCCGTGG
>NZ_JARXYX010000033.1 GCF_029893585.1 Streptomyces sp. LBL | reverse complement strand
TTCGCTGTCCCCATGGGGAGTCGTGATCGCAGGGGTGGGGAATTACATGACGCTGATCATGCAGATCGTGGGGAATTGCCTGACCGTCGACAGCACCAGCGAGCAGCGAGGAGGCACCGTGACCGTACTCGGGCCTGACGGGGACGATGGGCCGACCACCCGTCCTCACACGAACGGGGAGGTCCGGGGGAGGGCGATGACCTTGGCGGGAACACTGGCGGCGGCGGAGACAGCCGCTCCCGTGGAGTCGCTCGACGTGGTCGCGCGCATGCTCAGGGAGCGCCTCGGGGCCGCGTCGGTGTCGTTCCTCATCACCGACTTCACCGGCGGGTCGGTCGTACGGCTGGGGGCGGCGGGCAGCGTCGACACCGATGAACCCGCCCGGCGCATCACGCTGCGGGGCACCCTGTACGACGACGTGATCCGCACCCAGCGACTGAGCGTGGAGGACAAGGGCCAGGGCGAGCTGGTGCGGATCGTCGCCCCGGTGACCAACCGCGGGGACGCCATCGGGCTCCTCGAACTGTTCCTGCCCGCGGCTCCGGACGCGGAGGTGATGCGGGAGATCGGCGAGACCGCGCATGCCCTGGCGTACATCGTCATCGCGAACCGGTCCTACACCGACGTGTACCAGTGGGATCCGCCGGACCATGCCGCTGAGCCTGGCCGCGGAGATCCAGCACCGGTTGCTCCCGGCTTCGCTGGCGTGCGAGGCCGCGCAGTTCGCGGTGGCCGGGGCGCTGGAGCCGGCCGACCACGTCGGGGGTGACACCTTCGACTACGTGATCGACCGGGACGCGGTCCAGCTTTCCGTCACCGATGCCATGGGCCACGATGTCGACGCCGCGCTGCTGGCCACCCTCCTGGTGGGCGCGCTGCGCCGGTCACGGCGGGCCGGTGCCGACCTCGCCGAACAGGCCCGCCAGGCCGACGAGGCCATGCGCGAGCACGCCGGCCAGAGCTACGTCACCGGCCAGCTCCTGCGTATCAGCCTGATCGACGGCAAGACCGAGTTCATCAACGCCGGGCACCCGTGGCCGCTACGGATGCGGAACGGCCAGGTACGGGAGATCACCCCGGAAATCGATATGCCGTTCGGCGTCGATCCCCCTCACACCTACCGGGTCCAGTCGCTGGACCTGCGGCCGGGTGACCGGCTGGTGATGCTGACCGACGGCATGCTGGACCGCAACGCCAACAGCCTCGATCTGTCCGATCTGATCGTGCGCACCCGCGCGCTGCATCCCCGCGAGGCCGCCCGTACCCTCATCGAGGCGATCGTCGACGTCAATCACGGCAGCCTGCAGGACGACGCGACCGTCATGTGCCTGGACTGGCACGGCGTCGGCCACTCCCAGCGGAACGCCGACACCGGCGCCGACCTCACTGACGCCTCCGCACCGTCACAGACGGGGCGGAGCACTCCTGGGCGATGACTCGAAGATCGATGACTCGAAGAGACTGAGCCGGTAGCCCGCCTCGGTCGACCGCCGGCCGGGCGGCGCGGGGGCGCGGATCCACCTCAACGGAGCAGGGCCGCACAGCCATTGCTGTGCGGCCCTGCTCCTGTGTTCGACAGCTCCTGTCGACGCCCGGCACGAGAACGAGTCCCCTTGTCCGGCGACAGCACGGGCCTCATGTGAAAGCACAGCCCGCACGGCCCGTACGGCCCGCGGCAGTCACCTGATGCGGAGGAGTGCCCCCGCCCTCGGGCAAGGCTGAGGGGGGTCAGGCCAGGTTGATGTTCTCGGCCTGCGGGCCCTTCTGGCCCTGAGTCACGTCGAACGTGACGGCCTGACCCTCCTGGAGCTCACGAAAGCCCGAGGAGTTGATCGCGGAGTAGTGCGCGAAGACATCCGGGCCTCCCCCGTCCTGGGCGATGAAGCCGAAGCCCTTCTCCGCGTTGAACCACTTCACGGTTCCCGTAGCCATAGTCATGCCTTCCAGTCGATGAAACGCCTCCCACTCCATGTGGAAGGCAGAGGTGATCGCCCTGGTTCCTGCGGCAGAGCACAGCAAAACGCCCACACCAAGGCGTGGGCAAAGGGGAAATCCGAACCACGACAGCTGACGCAGACGTTACACGCCCGCACCCCACGTCACCATAGGAATGATCACCCCGAACACCAAAAGTGTGCGGACGGTACCCGTCGACAGCGGCGGGCGCTGATCTCATACCGCGATCACTTGCACCGCTCCGTGGAACGCGTGGAGGGTGTGGTCCATGGATGACCGGAGCAGCCCAGGCTCGCCCCACCTGTGGCGTCGCCTCGGATGGGCTGCCTGCTCGAACCGGCGCGAACCCCCGGATCCAGCAGGCCGTACGTCGGCACCGTGACACGGGCTGACGCGGGCGCGACCGGCTGGCACGGGCGCGACGGGACCCGCTGAACGCAGGTGGGCCCGACCGGCACGCGCCGGTCGGGCCCACACTGCCGTACAACTGTCGGCTCATGCCTGTTCTGACGATCAGACGGATACCGAGCATCGTGGAAGCGTCTCTGGAACTCTTGAGGATCCTGGGTCGCCGCGTGGCCCAGAGGGGTGGAAGCGGTGACGAGCGCGGACAAGTCCGGGCCGATCCTTGGGTAGAGCCCGTGTGCGGCGTCACTGGCAGTGACGCGGTGCCGGCGTCTGGACTGTGTCCGGCTCTTTCGAGTCGGGCACACCCTGGGATCGCCGCCCCGCCGGACGCTGAACCGATCACCGCAGGTGAAGCACGATGCCAGTGGCGGGGACCGCGCGCATTTCAAGCACGCGGCGGGTATGTCAGGTAGAACGACAGGCAGTCCATAGGGTTACGCCCGAGCCGGAATCAGCTTTCCGCAGCTTCACCAAGGCAATCCCCGCACCGTTGGAGACCCTCCGGAACCCGAAATTCAGGCCGCGTCGAAGACGGACTGGCGTGCGGGCGCGCGCCTGGCCGTCGCAGAGGCGCTGCGTCGGCCTCGGGAGGAGGCTCTGCGCTTGGGGCGTTCGGCCACCGGGGCGGTGATGACGACCGGGATACCGGACGGGGCCTGGGCGCCGGTGATCCGGCTCAGGGCCTCGTCGCCGGAGCGGACCTGGGTGGTCAGCGGCCGGATCCCGGCGTCCGACATGAGGCGGACCATGCCGCGGCGCTGGCTCGGTGTGACGAGCGTGACGACACTGCCGGACTCACCGGCGCGCGCGGTACGACCGCCGCGGTGGAGGTAGTCCTTGTGGTCGGTCGGCGGATCGACGTTGACGACGAGGTCGAGGTTGTCGACGTGGATGCCGCGGGCCGCGACATTGGTCGCCACCAGCACGCTGACGTGCCCCGTCTTGAACTGCGCCAGTGTGCGGGTGCGCTGCGGCTGCGACTTGCCGCCGTGCAGCGCGGCGGCCCGGACACCGCTGTTGAGCAGGTCCTGGGTCAACCGGTCGACGGCGTGCTTGGTGTCCAGGAACATGATCACGCGGCCGTCGCGGGCGGCGATCTCGGTCGTGGCGGCGTGCTTGTCGGCGCCGTGGACGTGCAGGACGTGGTGCTCCATCGTCGTGACCGCACCGGCCGACGGGTCGACCGAATGCACGACGGGATCGGCCAGATAGCGGCGTACCAGCAGGTCGACGTTACGGTCCAAGGTGGCGGAGAACAGCATCCGCTGCCCGCCCGGACGCACCTGGTCGAGCAGCGCGGTGACCTGCGGCATGAACCCCATGTCAGCCATCTGGTCGGCCTCGTCCAGCACCGTGATGCCCACCTGGTCCAGCCGGCAGTCGCCACGGTCGATGAGGTCCTTCAGCCTGCCCGGGGTCGCGACGATGACCTCGGCCCCGCCTCGCAGCGCGCCGGCCTGCTTGCCGATCGACATCCCGCCCACCACCGTGGCCAGCCGAAGCCTGAGGGAGCGTGCGTACGGCGTGAGCGCGTCCGTCACCTGTTGCGCGAGCTCACGCGTCGGCACGAGCACCAGCCCCAGCGGCTGGCGGGGCTCGGCGCGCTGTCCAGCGGTGCGGGCCAGCAGGGCGAGGCCGAAGGCGAGGGTCTTGCCGGAACCGGTGCGCCCGCGGCCCAGGACGTCACGGCCCGCCAAGGAATTCGGCAGCGTCGCTCCCTGGATCGGGAACGGAACGGTCATCCCCTGCTTGCCGAGTTCGGCCAGTAGTTGCGCGGGCATGTCGAGATCGGCGAAGCCCTCAACGGCGGGCAGCGCGGGGGTGATCGTCTTGGGCAGCGCGAACTCACCCTGCACTGCGGCGGGCCGACGACCGTATCCGCCGGAACGGGCAGGCCCGCTGGAACGGCGCGGCGCCTGCGAGCCCGAGCGGCTGCCGCCCTTTCCGGCGTCAGCACTGCCATTACGGGTGCGGTCGAATCGGTCGTTCGTTCGTGTGCGGTTCATGCGGAACCTTCCTCGATGCGGCGCATATCAAGGAATTCCCGCAGCAATGAGCGACACAGAGAATTACAAGTATGGACCGACGGCAAAAGAGAGCAGAGCTGGCCGGCGGAAATTCACGCGGGCGCAGGTGCTGAAATGGGTACTGAAATGGGTGACGCGATGGGGGCGCGATGGGTACGCGATGGGGACGTAACCCAGAACGTCGACTGGTGTCGCTCTTCAGTATGCGACGGCATCCTGAAGGAGGAGTCGCGTGGTGAGACTGCGGACTCCCCCGAGTCGCCCGAGTCGCCCGGCGGGTGAAACCGCTGCGGGAAATGCGTGCAGCTGGGGCCCGCACCCCGAGGGATGCGGGCCCCAGCTACGAAGTGCGCGTCAGCGTCAGGCCGGAACGATGTTCTCGGCCGTCGGGCCCTTCTGGCCCTGCGCGATGTCGAAGTTCACCTTCTGGCCTTCGAGCAGCTCACGGAAGCCCTGAGCGGCGATGTTCGAGTAGTGGGCGAACACGTCCGGGCCGCCACCGTCCTGCTCGATGAAGCCGAAGCCCTTTTCAGCGTTGAACCACTTCACGGTACCAGCAGTCATGTCATATCTCCTTTGGGGCAGTACATCGGAATCCGCACTGCGCGGACGCTGTGTCGCCGCGATGATTACCCCGCCCGGAAAATGACCGGAAATACAAAAGTGCTCCCACCGGCAGGAGCCGAGTGGGGGCACTTGAAGTTTTGGGAACCACAACTGCAACTGAGACAGACAGTAGCACGCCGGAACGGCCTGTACGCATTGAATGATTCCACTCCACCCATCGCGGCAAAAACGCTCACTGCCCGGTCCGTAAAACTCTCACCTCACGGACACAGATATTGATGCACTCGGAGCGCAACGTTGCAGGAACAGCAGTGAAGAACAGTAGCCCGCTCTCCCCGAGCACCGAGAAGGCCATGTCCGGCGGCGGCCGGCCTGCCGGCGAGAACGGTGCGCGGACCAGCGATCTACTCGAACGGGGCCGAGTCGACGACATCCGCGAGCTCCCGAAGCAGCGTGAGCAAGTCGGCGTCCGACCACAAGGTGCCCGCCGCATAACGGAGTTGCGGAGGCCACATGGCGGCGGAGGAGTCGTACAGGGCCTTGAACGTCGTCGACTCGTCCAGTTGGCGGGAGAGGGCACGGTGACCAAGAAAGGCCAGGGGCCGTGGCCGTGGCCCGCGTGACTGTCCGCCGGCCAGAGCGGCGGCTCGGAACGGAGTTCCCGGCATGTGAGGCAGTGAGGCAGTGAGGCGAGAGCGTCTGGGCAGCAGGCACTCGGCGCGGGAACACGACACGCGCGGCGGGATGATGTCGCACCGTAGTGCTGGACGGGGGCGGCCCAAGGACCCGAGGACCGGTGGGGGTGAGAGCATCCGCGTCATGGATGATGCACACGGTCGCACGACTCGGTGGAGGGCGGCGCTGCTCCGGACGCCGGTGGCCGTCTGGGACGACGACGTCACGGACTGGGCCGCTGCGCTGACCTATTACGCGGTGCTGGCCCTCTTCCCCGTGCTGCTGGTCATCCTCTCGATCCTGGGTCTGACCATGCCCACGGCCAAGCCGGAGGTCATCGACCGCATGTCGCAGGCCGCCCCGGTCGCGTCCCGCGCTCTGCTGCGCAACACCCTGCAGCAGATGGCCGGACAGTCGTCGGCGGCATGGACGCTGATCCTCTTCGGAGGGGCGGGAGCTCTATGGTCGGGATCCAGCTATCTGAGCGTCTTCCGCCGGGCATTGCACGCCATGCACCGGATGAGCGCACACCGGCCGGTCTGGCGTACCGCTCCTCGCATCATCGCCACGGCCCTCGTCCTGATCTCCCTGCTTCTCACGTCGACCCTCGCGTTGCTTCTCAGCGGCAGCGTGGCCCGACGTCTGGGCCGGGCGCTGAATCTGGGTACCGGGCCGCAGGCCGCCTGGGACACACTGCGGTGGCCGGTCGTGGCCGCGGTCGCCATCGCCCTCGTGCTCGTCCTGTACCGTTCGGGCCCGGCGTCCTCCCGCCCTGTCGGGAGGATGGCGCCCGGCGGCGCGTTGGCGGTGGTACTCCTGTTGGCCGTCTCCCTCGGATTCGCCTTCTACACCTCCCATGTCAGCACCTATCACCGTCTGTACGGTTCACTGGCAGGCGCCGTGGTCTTCCTGATCTGGCTATGGCTGTCCAACCTGGCCCTTCTGGTGGGCGCTCAGTTCAACGCAGAGCTGGCGAAGCCCACGACGCGCCACCCGCCGGTAGGCCGGCAGCGCACCGCAGAGGGTCACCGCGATCAGGACCAGAGTGGCGACCAGAGCGGAGAGGGGAAACAGCAGGCCGACCGCTAGCGCCACCCACTCGGGGTGCGGCGTCCGGCGGGGTGGGGCGTCCCCTCGGGGTGCGGCCTCCGCTCGGGGTGCGGCGTCCGGTGCGGGGCGGAGTCGCGGGCCGTCTGCTCACCCAGATCCGGTAGAAGCCATACCTGCCATGGAGAAGCCAGACCTGCCATCGGGCCGCAGGGCAGTGGGGCAGTGGGGCAGTGGGGCAGTGGGGCAGTGGGGTCGGGCCGCAGAGCTTGCTGCTCTCGGTGCCCGTCACCAACCTCGGTCCTACGTCCCTTCCGCGGTCGATGGTGTATCGACCCGTGACCGGCAGGGCTTCCGGACGAAAGCCGGTGCCTCTCAACTCGGCGGCCCCGCTCCCCGCTCCCCGCTCCCCGAGGATCCCGCGGGCTGCCGGATCTCCGGCCATCAGGCGGTGCTGAGCATGCCTTCGCGCAGGCGGGCCAAGAGGCGGGAGATCAACCGGGAGACGTGCATCTGGGAGACGCCGAGACGTTCGCCGATCTGGGCCTGGGTGAGTTCCTCCACGAAGCGCCAGTGAATGATCTTGCGGTCACGTTCGTCGAGTTCGGCGATCATCGGAGCGAGGGCGTGGAAGTCGTCGATCAGGCCGAGGGCGGCGTCCTCGTCGCCGATGAAGTCCGCCAGCGCGGCCTCGCCGTCCTCACTGCCGTTGATCGCCGCGTCCAGGGAGGCCGACTTGTAGCCGTTGGAGGCCAACTGGGCCTCGACGACCTCGTCCTCCGGAAGGCTCATCAGCTCGGAAAGCTCTTTGATCGTCGGCGTCCGGTCCAGCCGGCCGCGCAGTTCCTCGTTGGCGCGGGCGAGTTGGACGCGGGCTTCCTGGAGCCTCCTGGGCACGTGTACGGCCCAGGACGTGTCGCGGAAGAACCGCTTGATCTCGCCGACGATGTACGGCACGGCGAAGGAGGTGAACTCGACCTCGCGGGACAACTCGAAGCGGTCGATCGCCTTGATGAGTCCGATCATGCCGACCTGGACGATGTCCTCCATCTCCTCCGGGCCCCGGCTGCGGAACCGGCCGGCCGCGTAGCGGACCAGGGACATGTTCATCTCGATCAGCGTGTTGCGGGCGTACTGATACTCGGGCGTGCCCTCCTCCAGCACCGCCAACCGGTCGAAGAACAGCTTCGACAACTCCCGCGCGTCCGTCGGCGCGACCTTGGAAGGAGCCGCGATCTCCGGAACATCCACCGTCTGCCCCACGGTCTGCGCGGTCGTCGTCACCATGCGCCCCTCCCACTCGATCGGCCTCGTCCTCGCCGGCCCATCGCCCGGCAAACACGCGCTTACCCCTGCTGCCAGCCGACATTCCTCGAACTTCAGTCAGTCCCCGCTGGGCTCTCCATGGCTGTGTACGAGGGCCCGGTCCTGCTCGACGTCCTCACGGATGGCATCGGTCAGGGGGTCGAGCGCGTCTCCCACGTCGCCGAACACTGGCGCACACCGCCGGCTCGGCGTGCCCCGCTCACGCGGATTTGTCCGGTACGACGACGAGGCTGATGACGCGACGTATGCGGCCGCCATCCCTGGCGTGGCCGACCCGCGCGAGGACCGCGCTCTCGATCTCCTCGACCAGGGCCGCGAATTCTTCATCGGTCAGCCATACCGCTGCCTGCCGGTAGACCACACCGTCCGAGGTGGGATCGGCGTCCTCGTGGGCGAGGTAGCGGTCGAAATCCGCCATCAACGATGCCGCGAACGTGGTGTAGGCCCGTAGATGATCCTCCCGCGTCATCGCCGCTCGTGCGGCGGGGTCGACCACCGCTTCTTCCTTGCATACCCGGTAGCTGCGCTCCACCGTGCCGCGCACCCGTCTCTCGTTCACCACCTCCAGCACGCCCGCTTCGGTCAGTACGGCGATGTGCCGGTACATCGTCGCCGGTGCGATGTCGGGCAGGCGCTCACGCAGCTGTGCGGTGGTCAGCGGGTCGGCATCGAACAGCGATTGCAGGATGCGCATCCGGACGGGATGCAGAAGGACGTCCGCGGTTGCCATGGACCAACCTTTCTCACATGCGATAACATTCTCAAAGTTGATAATGACGGAGCGCGAGACATGCGGGAGGTCGACATGACAGTCATGCGGACGACGGACCGCCCTGGGCGGCTCGCTCAACCGGCACGATGCCGCCGCCGCACCACACGCCTGGTCGGACGCCCCGCCGTTCGGGCCGGCTCAGTCGGCGTGGTCGCGCACAGTGAGGATGCCGGCCACGCCATGCCCCTCGGCGCCCACCCGGCGGTCGAGGTCGAGGTCCGCCGGATCCCCGACCTCACCCACTTTCTGCACCGTGGCCCCGGTCGTCCGTCGGTGCGCTCCCCTCGCCGACTTCTGTGCCAGCCGGTCGACCCCGACCTGCTCGCACAGGGGGCCGGCCGGCTCACTTGCCGACTCAAGGATACGGCCGCAGAAGATTCGGCCTGCAGAGCGAACGGGTTCTCCCTGACGCGACAGAGAAGCCCTGGTCCGACCATTCCGGCCGGTCAGGTGCCGCCTGGGCGCCGCGTCCGGTCGGCGCATTTCGTCTCGTCGCTCCCGGACTCACCGTCGGCCGTATTATTCCGCGCCGACTCTCGGAAAATTCTTCGGTTGTATTTTGAGCCCGCCTCATTCGGAATGAATAAGAAAATCCCTCATACGAACCCGTGAAAGGTAAAAGTGTGACTAGCGCAACCCCTATTCACCATAAAAGCAGTCTTGCCATTTTTGGGGCTGTCACGTTCACGACGAGTTGGGGTTTCTGGCTCATCGCGATCGCACTCGGTGGATCGGTGAAGGATTCCCCCAGCGTCCTTCCCTACGTGCTCGGTGGCTTCGGCCCGGTGTTCGGCGCGATCGTGGTCCGAGCGCGCCGCTCCCGCCGCCGTGAACCTGCTCCTGCCCATACGGTGAGGCTCCGGCTGAGCATGCGGCTGTTCTGGGTGCTGCCCCTGCTGGTGATGGCATCGGCAACCGTGCTGGCAGCCGCGCTGCTCGCGGACAGCCTGGGTGGTCCCGCGATGAGCTCCACAGAGGGCCGGGACCTGATCTCGGACGCCGGCGGACCCGTGCTGTTCTTCGTCAGCATGCTGGTCGCTGGTCCGTTGTCCGAGGAGCCCGGTTGGCGCGGCACGGCATATCCACGCCTGCGTGCGTCGTTCGGACGCCTTCAGGCCGGCCTGCTGCTGGGTGTCGTCTGGGCGATATGGCATCTGCCGCTGTTCTTTGTCTCCGGGACCCTCCAGGCGGAATTCGGTCTGGTCAGTTGGAACGGGGTGCTGTTCGTGCTCAGCGTCATCCCGATGTCACTGCTGATCGGTTACGCCTACGAGCGCGCTGGGGTTGCGGCGTCGATGGCGGTTCACCTCGGCGTCAACGCGACCATCGCGCTGTTGAGCGTCAAATCACCCTTGACGCTGGCATGCATCGTGGCAGTGCAGACCATTGTCTCGATCATTCTGCTTGCCTTGCAGCACGATCGCCGGGCGGACCTACCGGTTCACGCGGATTCTCCCCCGCGCCAGATCGTCGCCAGCAGCACCGAAGCCCTGTGACCACGCTGCGCTCCAGCGTCTACCCGGCCCTGGCCGAGCAGGAGAAGACCCGGGCGTACCCAAGGCCGTCGATACGGCGCACGCCGACTTCATCGCCCTTCAGCAACTCGACCACAGCCCCGAGGAGTTACTCAGAGCTGCCCGCCATCTGGCCATAGGTGCACAAAACAGGGCCATCAACACCGCGTCCGCGTCTGCCTCTGCCTCTGCCTCTGCCACCGGAATGGCACAGAAATTGGCACAGATGCACCGGTTGTCCAGAGAACGGCGGCACCGCTTCCCCGCCCACTCCTGGTGCGCTGGTTCCGCCGCCTATGGTCCCGAACTTCAGCGCCATGGATCGGCGGCAGGCCGGAAGTCCGACCAGCAGCCGGCGAAGTGCCGGGGTGCGTCGGTGGGCACGCCGATCACTCCTTTCCGGTAGGGCGCCGACCAGGCCTCGCATGCGAAACGGCCCGCCCAGGGCGAAACGGGCGGGCCGTCGCGCCGAACGGGCCGGTCTGCAGCCGGGCTCAATGGCGAGTGCTTCACCCTTCATACATCGAAGCGGTGCCGGGAGGCTTCGATGTGCCCGAAGTAGCGGTGGGTCCAGTCACACATACCATCGATGGTCGCCCGGAGGGCTTGGCCCGGCTCGGTGAGGGTGTATTCGACCCGCGGCGGCTCGCTGTGGAGCGGCGCCGTCTCCCGGGCTGCCCGGCCCCTCGGCGCCCGAGGTGCCCGAGGTGCCCGACGGTCTGTCACACCAGACGCCTGATCTCCCCGCGTACTCGGTAGAAACCACCCGAGGAGGAGTGCAACGCGTCCACCACATAGCGTGCGCCGGGCTCGCGTATCGCACGCGGGAACTGGACGTTCCAACTCGGCTCGTAGCCCTCGGAGACCACATGCACGCGCACTCGGCCTCCATCCTCAAAGCACTCCACGAGCACTCCGCTCCCCTCTGCGGGGACAGCGTTGACCGTGGCTACGGAGGCGAAGGCGGTCAGCGGTGCGTACGTCGGCAGGGCAGCCGCCATTTTGATGTCCGCTGCAACCGGGACGTTGCCCGACTGCGCAGCGTTGATCGCGGCCTCGCTCGCGTCGATGCAGGCGAGTGAGCCGTCCGTGGAGACGATGTACAACCTGTCGTCGTGGTACTGCATGGAGAGCGCCGAGCCGCCACCCGTGCCGAGCTTCCACAGCCGGGTGCCGTCGGCGGTGAAGCAGTAGACGGAGGAAGCGGAGTCGCCCGCGAAGACGTACCGCCCGCCGGAGGACGTGGCACACGAGTACACCGCGGCGTCGCACTGGTACGAGGCCTCGATCCGCCCGGAGGACTTGGCGAGCCGCTGGACGACATGCCGCGCCGTCCCGGCGTAGACCGCGTCCTCCTCCTGCCATCCGAAGAGCACATTGCCGCTGGTTGCGGTGTGCCAGAGCTGGCTGGTGCCGTCCGCCGCGTAGGCCGTCACACCGCGGCTGTGCCCGTGGTACACGGCGCGGTCATCGGCCCGCACCATCCACCCTTGGCCCCCGGCCGAGTTGCGCGACCACTGAAGTTCGTCCTCATGGTCGATGACCGTCAGACCGCCGTTGCGGTCCGACACGTTCAGCACGCCCGCGTGGATGTCCAGCCAGAAGATGTCCACGTCAGCCGCTATCTCGTAAGCGGCGAACGGCACCTTCGCCGAGAGGTCGTACACCCGGCCGTCGTCACAGCCCGCGTAAATCCAGAAGTCGTCCGCCACCAGGCACTTCACACCTTCAGGCAGGGAGTAGTGAGCCAGCACCTCACCGTCATGGCTCAGGTTGTACACGCTGCCCTGCTGGTTGCCGACCCAGCAGCGGTCCTCGTCCACATGGATACCGAACGCCGAGTCGCCCGTACGGAACCGCCACAGCACCGGGGCAGTCGCCCGCGCTGTGGACGGGGCGGACGTCACCTGCCTGCGCGTCACGGATCGGGCCGCACGCTGCCCCTGAACGGCGGGCGCATACCCCTTCCGCACCTTCTCGGCGATCTTCTTCGCCGCCGCCGCGTTCGCCTTCTCGACGGTCGGAAAGGCGGAGGTCTGACACTGCCCGCCCACGCCGATCCGTCCGTATCGCACGGAGACGCTGGTCCCCTCGACAGTCACCTCGTAGAACTTGTGGGCACCGCCGCTTTCCTGGGACAGCTCCAGATACGTCGTGTTCCCCGACTGTCGTGCCTGCGCAGCGGACACAGCACACCCCTCTCCAAGGCCCGGTCGGCCGATACGGCCGATCTCCAGTGACTCCAAACTAGTGGTCACCACTGACATCGACGCCTGCGGCCGGAATCCGGGGATGTGTGCCTTCCTCGTGCCGAACCGTGAGATTCCGCAAGGGCGTCGCCGCGTGTCGCAACCGGTCGGCATCGTCGACGGAGTCGGCCCCCGCGCAGATCGCGTCCAGCAGCGGCATCACCGTGGCCCCGGATACGCGCCGCCGCTGTTGCCGACAGTCTTGATGCGGACCTACGCGGCCGGAGCGGGCAACCCGACACACGTCTCCAGTAGTCTCCGGCCCTCCGTGACCTTCGCGGAGAGCCGGAGAGAGGCGGACGCATGTTCTCAACCGAGGAACCGGTGACCGACGGCGTCGTGGATGTGGCATCCGGGCTGGTCACCGCCGAGAACTACTCGTTCATCCTGGTCGACACCGCAGCCCCCGTGCAGGGGAACACGACGGACCGGCGGCCGGAGCCCGGCAACCTGGTCACCGTCGGCGCCGGTTCCCTACTCGCCACGTTCGCCAGCTCGGTGGAGACCCACGAGCCATACGTGGACCTGGAGTGCTGGACGGCCGAGCCGCCGTACGGACCGGGCACTGACCCCTGGGAAGTTGACGCCCGGGAGACCCTTGTCGTACCGGCCGGCCACCTCGCGCTCACATCGGGCGTGTCCGGCCTGCAGGCGCCGGTCACCATCACCATCCCCCCGGGCCCGTACCAGATGGCCGTGTGGTGCAGGGGCCGCGCGGATGCCCGCGCCGCCAAAGGCAGCTTTCCGTACGGTGTCGAGCACTGGCTGGTCCGCCTCTGGCCGGACACCGGGCACCAGGCACCAGGCACCAGGCTGACCAGATCAGCTGAGACAGGCCGCCGTTGGACGGTGAGTTGGTGCCGTGCGGCGCCGGCGGGCGAGGTGGGGTGCCCCGGGCTGCTTCTGCCCGGCACCGGGATGGCTGCGGATGATTGTGCGCAAGACGTGCCGCGCCCAACTGCGCAGGACATCGGCCGTTCCAATGGCAGAACCCGCGGGCACCGCCGGGACCGGACGGACGGTCCCCCCGACCCTTCGGAGGCGCTCGACCGGCACGCATTGCGGGACTGGGTCTGGAGGACCGCCCTAGCCCGGAGGGCTGGGCGACAGTCGCCCCCGACTGGAGGACGGCCCGCGCGCCGCGGCCAGCGGACACAGCAGCCTGCAGTCCCACCCTGCGCTCCGGTTCCCGAAGTGTCGACGTCGCCCCGATCCGGATCGAGGCGTGAGCCGGACCGCCTCCCTAACCTGGCGGCAACGGCCGTTGATGCCCGCTGGCATAGTGTCCGCATGCTTCAAGGGATAGGGATACGGACCGCGAGACGCCCGGCCGTCTTGGCGGCAAGTCTCGCCGCCGTCCTCGCCACTGCCTCGGTGCCCGCAGCGGCCGACGGCTCCCACGAGGTCGCGCTTCGGCTCCAAGCCCCGGCAACCTTCCGCATGTACAACGCCGACGAGGGCACCGTGGCCACGAACGATGACTTCGTCGTGCCCGTCGCCGTCACGCCCAGCAACGGCGGCCCGGCACGCAACGTCAAGGTCGTCGTAGACACGTCGGGGCTGGCGAGCGTCGCCCGGGCCGGGAAGGGCGGCTACGGGAACTGCACCGGCGAGGGCCCGGTGTTCACCTGCAAGTACGGCAACGTACAGAACGGCGACGGGGAGGCCAACGCCCCCTTTACCCTCCACGGTGAGAACGGCGTTGAGCCGGGCGACAGCGGGACGGTGACGTACACCGCCACGGCCGACAATGCGGCCCCGGTGACCGGCATCACCCGCATGACCGTGGGCGGTCCCACGCTGCACTCTCCCAAGGAGGAAAAAGCGGTGAAGGGGCTGAAACCCGGGAAGTCCGTGCCGCTGACCCCCAGGTTCGCCAACCACAGCCGGTTCACCACGGAGCGGGACGTCGCCCTGCACATCACCGCGGAGGATGGTCTGCTGGTGACCTCACGCCCCGACAACTGCTACTTCAACATCACGTTCACCTCGGCATGGTGCACGTTCTCCACGAAGGCCACACCGGGCACCGCGTACCGCACCAGTTCCCCGATCAGCTACACCGCCGCTCCCGGGAGGTTGACGGGCTCGCTCTCCTACAGCTGGTCGTCCGAACCCCGGAAGCCCCATGACCTCTCCGTGCGCGGCACGGACGCCCCGCTGACCCTGACCACGACAGCCAACCGCGGCCTCACCAGCGGCAGCAGCAGTGTCAGCGTCGAGACCACCGTGCAGGCCGACTACGAGCCGGTGACGGCAACCGTCCACGGCCGGGTCGGCAACACCGTGACGGTACGGCTCGGGCTGCGCGACCACGGACCCGGCCGGTTGATCGACTCCGAGGCGCAGGGTGGCTTCGCGGTGGTCCCACCGGAGGGAACCACCGTCACCTCCATCCCGTTCATCTTCGAGGACATGGGCGGCAAGTGGGCGTGCAAGCGGCCGGAGAAGCCCGGCGAGGCGTTCGTCTGCGACATCGGTAACGACAACTTCAACTATGTGCGGCACGAAGGGGGCACGACAGCCATCGAGTTCCGCATCCGCATCGACCGACAGGTCCCCGGCGCGCGGGGCACCATCCGGACGTACAACCCCTACGACCGCACCCCCGGAAACGACACCGCCCTCATCCCGCTCGATGCGGCGCCCGCCCTGCCTTTCCAGGACCCCGTCCTGTGGGCCGCGGGGGCCGTGGCGGTCGCGGTTCTGGTGGCCCTGTTTCGACGTCATCGGCGCGCGTCCCAGGCGTCTTGAAGGTGTCACGCAGGGCATACGCCGACCGCCAATCCCCCGGTGCCCAGGCTCCGGGCTCCTCACCAGCCGCGATCCGCTCAAGGAGCGCGCGCTGCCGTTCGTTCGGAGCATGCCTTCGTTCCACGGCCTCCAGCCCACACCGCACAGGCACGCCCTGTAGACCCGAAAGAGCGGCTCCTTGCCGTCGTGATGTCTCGGGCTTCCGGCCGTATCACCGAGAGCGTCACCAGTCCTCGACATCGAAACGGCACTCGCCGTATCGAGAGGGTCCGAGCTGCCCAAAAAGCCGCCTGACTCCCCATCAGAACGAGCGTCAAATGAGCGTCATGACCAACAGTCCATCCCTCCTCTTGGGCGGAAGAGGCCGCCACGACCAACTCACCTGCACGAGCCCACTCCCGCTCACTATGGACGCAGGCTCGGACAGACGGGGAGCCAGACCGGGTCGGAATCGTGGGCGAGCGCGAGGTCGGCGCCCCCTGGAGACGAGGTCCGTGCACCGCCCGTCCGTGGCGCACCGCATACGGCAGACGGCCCCTCCTCCGGAGTGGAAGGGCCCCTGATCATGGTCGTTTCCTCATACGTCAGCGGCTACGCGGGATCCAGCACGGGCTGCGCGGGGAGCCCGCCGTTCTTCTCGCAGCGCAGTTCCTTGGCCATGGCCAATGAGAAGGAGTGGGCCACGGTCGCGTAGGCGTCCTTCAACGCCTCGACGTCACCCTCGGGCTCCTCCGGCATACCCCAGCGCTCCACGCCGATGTCGACGTGAGCCGCATTCGTCGAGTTGGGGAACCTGTCGCTCCGGCACGCGAACTGGACCGACGCCCTGTTCGCCGCCGCCAGGGTGCGCTCCCCCATCTTCAGCACGGAGAAATCCGGGGCCGGAGTTCCCGTCGGGGGGCCGTCATCCAGCCCCCAGGTGACTCGGATCGCGAAATCCGGCGTACCGTCGGCTGTGTAGATGCGGCAGACGTCGTCGCGCCCCCCGGTGGGGGCCGGAAACGCCGCGACGAGGTCCCTCGCGGCCCGCGCGACGGTGGACTTCTCCGCCGTCGTCCCGAACCGCGACGACTCCATGATCACCTTCAGCGCCTTGGACGCCTGGGCGGACACGGCTTCGCCACCGCACAGTTGCGTCCCCGCCACAGCCTTGTCGGCCGCCTTCTCATCTCCGCCCCCACCACAACCGGTGGCTCCGAGCCACAACAAGCCGGCCACGGCCGCGGCAAGGAGTTCAACGCGCACCGGCCTACGACTGATCACTATTCGCATCCTTACGTGTCCTCGCCCGCCGGCCTCAGCCGGTCTCCGGGCGGTTGCCCTGCTGGTTCTCCCGGTCGTTGCCGACCCCGTAGCCGATCAGCATCGATTCGCGAAGGTCCTGCACGAACGTGCTGTTCTCGGGGTCCGGGACGTGCCGCTGCAGAAACTCCTCCATCGGCGCCTCGGCCAGGGCTTCACCGGCGGAGAAGATCGCCATTCTCTCTTCGTCGGTGAGCTCCTCCATCTTCTCCTTGTGCCCATCCACCGACTTGTCGGACATGTCCCCGACCATTTGGCCGATGACCTGTTCGGCAGCACCACTGGCGGTATCGGTCGCCAGCGGGATCAGCACCGCAGCCGTGCCCACGGCCGCGGTCGCGGGCAGGAAGGCGACGCCCGCCGCGATGCCCGCCGTGGCCCCGAACTCGACCCAGCCCGCCCGCTTGGCTACCGCCTTCTCGTAGTCCTCGTGAGTCTTGAGGTTCGTCGCCTCCACCTGGTCGGCCCGGGACTGGTCGAGCATGCCCTGCACCTCGGCGCCCACGCGCACAGTCGCCCTGGCCCTGGCAGCGCCCTCGTCGTTGATCTTTCCGTCCGGGCCCACGGTCTCCTCCAGCGCGCTGCGGGTGTAGACCTGCTCCGCGGTCGAGACCGTCGCGTAGGCGTCCGGGTGCTGACCCAGGGTGCTGAGGAAGCCCCGGACGACGCTCCGCCCGTTCCCGTCCGCGCTGTCCGCGAAGTCGAGGTGCCCGTCCGGATTCTTGCCCGGCGCGAACACGCTGTCCGGATCGTTCTTGGCCAACGCCCAGTTGATGTCGTCGATGTAGCCGGCGCCCATGACACCCAGGCTGTCGGCCATCGCCTCGTGGTGCTCCTTGAGCAGACCCGGGTCCGCACCGTACTTCTCCATGACCTTCTGCATGACAGCGGCGTTGTCCGCGTCCCGCACCACACCGGCGTCCGGGTGCCCGACCGGGTAGCCGAGGGTCGCTGCCTCCAGGGCGTGGCCGAGGGCGTCGGGCATCTGGTCGAGCGACGCCTTGAGTTCCTTCTCGTCGAGCGAGTTGACGTCGGGGAAGGACTCCCACTTCTCGTTGCCGAAGAAGTCGAGGTAGTTGTCGATCGCCTCGCCGTCCTTGTTCTTTCCGAGGTCGGCGGTGGCACCGTGGTTGACCGTGCCGTCCTCGTTGTACGCGGTCGGGGGGTCGGCGAAGAACTTCTTCGCCGCTTCCGGACTGTTGCCGAGCGCTTCCAGCATGGCGGTGGCCGGGTCGTAGCCGGCCCCGTTCACGCCGGAGGGGTTGAACGGATTCTTGAACGGACTGTTCACCACCTTGTTCTCGGCGAACATGTACGGGTCCTTCTGGTGCACCTGCGCCACGTGTTCGGCGATCGGGTTGAGGAACTTCGCGTCGTAGTTCCCGTACCGCATGATCCCGCCGAGCAGCTGGTATCCGAACGGCCCGCCGGAGTCGTGCTTGGCCAGCGGAATGCGCTCCGTACCCAACTTGCGGAGCTCCGGACCCCACTTGTCGGTGAATTCCTTGTCGTGGGAGGCGGTGGCCAGGTTGAGTCCGAGGTTCTTCTGGAGCTCCTGGACGTCCTTGAGGCGCTCCGGGTCGACCTTGCCGTACTCGTACGTGTCCGTGGAGAGCTGGCCGAAGAACGCGAGCGACTTCTCGGGTCCGAGCTTCTCGTAGAAGCCCTTGGAGAACTCCACCGACGAACTGTTGTCCTTCAGCAGCTCGTTGAGCTGCTGAAGTTCGGTGTGTGTGATGTCCCGGCCCTTGGCCGCCAGAGCGGCGGCGCGGGCGGCCTCCTCCTGGTCCAGCTTCGTGTACGTCGGAGCGCTGAAGTCCTTGCGGTCGGCAACGTTGGCCTCAAGGGTGTTCTTGAGGGCGAGGTCGGTGTCGTTGCAGTTGTCGACGATGAGGTCGATCCTCTTCTGCCACGACTCGATGTTCCGCCTCTCCTCCTGCTGGAACTCGCTGAAGTCGGGGTCGTGCCGCGCCGCGGGGCTCTCGGACAACGGGTTCCGCGCCGTCACCTTGCCGTTGCCGTCCACGCGGATGCCAGCCGCGGGCCCCTCGTGGTCCCGGATGTTGACCAGGTCGTCCTTGGCCTTCTTGATGGCCGCGTGACCCTCTTCCAGGATCAGCTTCACACCCTTGGCCTCGGCCGCGGCGTCCGCAAACTCCTTGGCCGTCTTACCGATGAACGCCTTGGTGACCCCTGCGTTGACGCCCTCCCAGGCCGCTCTGTCCGCCTTTGCCTTCATCCCGTCGGCGGCGTCGGTGGCGAGCTTGTCCAGCTTCCCCGCCATCTCCGACCAGTCGTCGGCGGCGGCCTTCAGCTTCGCCACCGGGGCGTCGATTATGTCCTCGTACTTCAGCATGTTGCGCGCTCCCCCGAGCCCTATTTCATGTATTCCGTGAGCACGGAGATCCGCGTCAGATCTCCCTCGATCTTCGCCTCGTCCTTGGCGTGCTGGGCCTTGCTGTAATCGAGGTGATTCGAAATCTGCGCGCAGGCGTCCAGAAGCGTCTTCAGGTGGGTCTGCCAGAAGTCATGCACCTTCAGCACGGCCGAACCGCTCACGAAGTTCCCGTTGGTCAGCGCCGTCGCCGCGTCGAACGTGGAGGAACGGGCGATGTCGCCCTCCTTCGCCAGCCGACCCAGCAGGTCATATGCCTCATTACCGATAGCGCCGAGGTCGTCCCGATTGACCACCAGGTCGTTCCCCCCACCGCCTCCGCCGCCGTCGGCCGGAATGCTGTTGATCTGCATGGCAGTGCGCTTGGCCGCCGCCGCGCGCAGTTCGGCCCATTCTTGGTCGAACGTCATGATTCCTCCCCCAAGTCCATCCGGGCAGGCCACTCCACCGTACTCGCAGGGCCACCGACCTGATCACCTGTCACTTGTATCATCACCCGCCCATGGGGCGGCCGGTAGTTGATTCCCCGAAGCCCGGACGACAACGATCGAATTCCGGAAGGGTCATCGGCCACTCAGGGCACACCCCGCAAGACACTCACCCGTCGTACGCCCACAGCCCGCGCCCGTCAGCGCGTCGTCACCGGTGAGGCCCCCTCACGGCCCGGTCGGGCCACGCTCTCGGGTCCAAGGTGCGTGCGACGACGTAGCAGCACGCGCCGCCGCTGGCGAGGTGCAGTCGGACTCCCGAACCGGAGTCCTTGCCCCGGGGCCGGAGAGGTCCGCGAGTTTGAGACTTCCGATATTCGAGCGTCATCGGAGCGTCAAAATTTTGCATTCCGCATCGCCACGTCGCCCGCGAGACCCGCGCCAGCCCTTGAAGCTGCAGCTCAGACCGTTCTGCACAAGCGAACCTCAGCCGACGCATTTCGTGGTCGCGCCAGCGGCGGAAGAACGCGTATACCCGGTCCCACGGCGGGAAGTCCCCGGGCATCGCCCGCCACTTGATGCCGTCCTGGATCTCGGCTGGCTTCGCAAATCCCGAGCTGCCGAAAGGCCCTGTTCTCATGCCCGCGGCCAGCTGCGATCACCCGATCGAGACTCCCGTTCGACGCGCACCCGTCAAGATCAGAACGACGCAGATACTCAGTTCTGGGACACCACCGGACCGAACGCACGGGCGTTCTCGGTACTTGACCGCTGGCGTCAGTCGCGCCCCTGGAACGACGCTTTTCCAGCGTCGACGTCGGGATCGGGATCCACCGAGCGACCGGGTTCGACTCAGTTCCGATCAGGAGACGGATGTCGTGGTGGACGGTGGGGTGGGAGCGGCGCCGTGGCGGCGTTGACGCCGGCTGTATTCGGTGATCGCGTGCCAAAGGTGTCGTCGGTCGATGTCGGGCCAGAAGTCGGGGGTGAAGTGCAGCTCGGCGTAGCCGGTGTGCCAGGGCAGGAAGTTGGAGGTGCGTTGTTCGCCCCCGGTACGCCACAGCAGGTCGACATCCGGCATGTCGGGGTGGGGCAGGTGGCGGGCGAAGTCCCTTTCGCTGATGTGGTCGGGGTCGAGTTGTCCGTCGTGTACGTGGTGAGCGAGCGCGGCGGTGGTGCGGGTGATCTCGTCGCGGCCGCCGTAGTTGATGCACATGGTCAGCGTCAGGCCGGTGCGGCCGCGGGTGGTGCGCTCCCGTCGGCGGAGCAGGTCTACGACGTCGGTGGGGAGCTTGCCGGTGCGGCCGTGCCAGCGCATGTGGACGTCGAGATCACGGAAGGGGTTGTCGGTCAGCTCACCACGGACGACGTCGAGGATCGCGTCGACTTCCTCGGCGTCGCGTTTCCAGTTCTCGGTGGAGAAGGTGTACAGGGTCAGGTGGCGCAGGCCGATCTCGAGTGCGCCGTGGACCGTCTCGCGCATGGCGGCGGCTCCGGCTCGGTGCCCGGCGTGCCGGGGCAGGCCGCGTTGTTGGGCCCAGCGGCCGTTGCCGTCCATGATCACGGCGACGTGGACGGGCATC
Source organism: Streptomyces sp. LBL (assembly GCF_029893585.1). Taxonomy (GTDB): domain Bacteria; phylum Actinomycetota; class Actinomycetes; order Streptomycetales; family Streptomycetaceae; genus Streptomyces. Next base: position 96,462 of record NZ_JARXYX010000033.1, on the reverse strand, counting down.
TGCTCGGCCGGGATTCGCGGGGGAGGGTGCCCGGCGGGGTGGGGAGGTGGTGCGCTGAACGTACCGTTTCGCGCTGCCCGCGCGGCGGGCAGGGCCTCGCGCCGGGTTGGGCGGTGCGGGGGTGGCACGGTGACGGGGGTGAGGGTCCAGGCCAGGGCGGCGCGGGTTCGGGCGGGGGCGAGGACGCGGGCGCTGGTGAGGAGGCTGGGCCGGGGCGGGGTGCGCAGGAGGGTAGGACCGGCGGCGACGATGGCGTCAAGTTGAGCGCGGAGCAGGTCGGCCATGGTGTTCAGGATGGTGGCGGGTCCGGGGTGCATACCCCGGGTGAGGACGGGCTGGGTCACCCACTGGCGGGCCAGGCCGCTCAGGTGGGTGACCAAGCTGCTGACAGCGGGGCTCCAGCGCAGGTCTGCCAGGTCGCCTGCGGCTTCCGGGTAACGGTCGAGGGCGTCGTGGGGCAGGAGAAGATCGCCCTGGGCGAGGTCGGCGGACAGGTCGGTGAGGATGTCGGTGAGCCGGAAGCCGTCAAGGAACTCCTCATAGACTTCCTGGGTGTCCAGGCGCAGTGCCACGGGTGCGCCGGCCTTGTCGAAGAGTTCGCGGACCTGGTCGAACCAGGGCAGCAGGTTGCCGCGGCCCCAGGAGCGCCAGGCGCTCCAGTCGGCGAAGCGCCGGCCATGGGCGTCGTCCTGGACCAGGGTCATCGCATCGTGCAGTTCGCTCAGGTCCAGACGCCAGCGCTGCGCGGTGTCCACCAGCGCGTGACGGACCGGGTCCGTGCTGCTCCCGGTCATCAGCTCGCCCTCCAACGCGGTGATCCACTGCTCGACCCGTGCGGCCCGCTCAGGCGGGGGAACGGTACGGTCGTCGGCCAGGTCGTCGATGGCGTTGGCTGCCGCCCACAGGGCCCAGCAGGCGGGGCGCAGTGCGGCGGGCACCAGTTGGATCAGCGTGTACTCGGCCCGGTCTTGCTCTTTGGTCCACTGCCGGCAATGCCGGTACGCCGCCCGCAGCGCCCGATCATTGCCGATCACCGCCCGGGACGACTTCGCCGGGCGCCGCGCCGGCCTCGTCACTGCGGTCTGCTGGACCTGGGAGGTGCGTTCATCCGTGGCTGTCACATCGCGCCCAACGATGCCAGCAGGCATCCGGTTGCGGCCTAGTCGCGCATGTCACAGCAGGTCAACGGTCTGCTGATGCCGGGCGGACTGCTCCGGCACAGGCCCGTGCGGTGTCACCGTCAGGGTGGTGCGGGTACGCCGGTGGAAGGCGAGCAGGCCCAGCAGTGCCGCCGCAGTGAACCAGGCCAGCTGCCAGAGCACGTACCGGGGTACCGAGACGGAGGAGAAACCTGCGGCGGTGGCCGCCTGCATGGCGCCGTAGGACGGCAGGAGCCGCGTGATCGTGCTGCCCGCACCAGAACTCATGATCGGGTTTTGCAGCAGAAGATCCACGATGCTGGTCATCACGATGGCGAACATGCCCTCGACCTCGCGGCGCAGCAGCGCACCGAAGCCGACCCCTAGCACGCCATAGGTCAGTCCGGCGCAGAAGAACGCCGTGGTCAGCAGCACCGGCTGGCGGGGTGTCCAGGTCAGGCAGGTCACCGCGGTGGCGTATGCGGCGATCAGGGCGCAGACGAAGCTGAGCGCCACGACCTTCGCCACGACCAGGTGTGTGCGGGGATAGCCGGCCATGGCCAGGCGCCGGTCGAAGCCGCTGCTGGTGAAGGTCGCAGCGAACATGAGGAAACCAGTGATCAGAGTGACGGCGTTGAGAGCGCCGCTGATCGCTGTGATCTCGTTACCCCGAGGAGCCAGCAGTTCCCCGGTGGCCCGCAGATGCAGACGGGCCGGGGTATCGGGAATCGCGGCGTGAGCCAGCAGGACCCACACGGGCAGGAACAGGGCGATCAGCACCACGGCAAAGCGGTTGCGGGCGTGCTCCACCAGCGCGTACCGCGTGGCCGTGGTGAGCAGCATCATCTGATTCCTCATGCCGCACCTGTCATCTGCGACTGAAGCCGGCCGCCGCTCAAACACCACAGCTCATCCAAACGCTCGGTGTCGTAGGCCAGATGGGAGACCACCAGGACCGAACGCCCCCGATCACGCAGACGGCCCGCCAGTTGCCAAAACCCCAGGTAAGTGTCCCAGTCGAACCCTTGGTACGGCTCGTCCAACAGCAGCACCTGCGGATCGTGCATCAACGCCAAAGTGAGGTTCAGCTTCTGCCGCGTGCCACCGCTGAGCACCCCGGCCCGCTCATCGACGTACTCGGCCAGACCGAGCACCTCCATCACCTCCTGAGCGTGCCGCAGGTCACCCAGCCGGAACGCCGCCCGGAGTAAGGCGAGGTGCTGGCGCACGGTCAGCGCGTCGTTGAGCACCACCTGCTGCGGGCAGTATCCAAACCGGCCGGCGTGTCGAACCTGGCCACCGGACGGCCGAAGCTCCCCAGCCAGGATCTTCAGCAAGGTGGACTTGCCTGCACCGTTTTCTCCCACAACGCCGGTCAGCGCCCCTGCCGGCAGTCGCAGATCGACTCCCCGCAGCACGCGCCGTTTCCCGTAGCAGTGGTGCACATCAATGACTTCCACCAGTACAGCCCCAGACGGCACCCTCGACGACGGTCATCCACTGCGACAACGAATGCGTTGGGGGAGAGAAACGGGCCCCGTAAGACGGGATGCCTCCAAGCTCACGACTGCACCCTGGGCGGTAACCCTCGCGGACCTGAAGAACTGGGCCCCGATCGTGGGCATCCAGCACGCGTACAGCCTCGTCGAGCGCACCACCGACCGTGAGCTCCTGCCCATGGCCGAGAGCCTCGGGCTCGGCGCAGCCCTGCCCCACGAGGGGATCGCCGCCGCCTTGGACCGCCTCCAGGGAGGCGCCGCCGGCCGCGTCACCGCCCCGGTCATGCCGGTGGCCATGGGTGAACGCGGCTGAGGACGAGGTGCGCCCGCGCCGCAGCCAGGAGAGCAACACAGCGGGAGCGGCTGCCGGTCGCCGCAGGTTTCGGCGGTCTGTCAGACGATCTTCAGGTCGTAGGGGCCGGCGAGGGGGACGTAGCCGTCGTTCGTCTGAATCCACAGCTGGTAGCTGCCGACGGGGAGATCTCGGGAGGTCGGGATGGATACCGTGCCGCCGGTGTCCCGGACGTATTGCCAGCCCATGACGACACATGCTCCCTGAGGCGAGTCGACGCGGACGGCGCTTCTGTGCGGCCGTTGGAAGGGTCGTGCACGTGCAGGGTTGGGCAGCGGGCCGCAGGGGGAGTCTGTGTCCTGCGGCCCGTCAACTGACGTGGAGCCACTGTGACATAAGTGGCCGCTGTCCTAGAGCCGGGGAACTTCAGAGACGGAGTTGATGCATCGTGGAACGACACATGTCGGTTGCGACGCACTGGGGCAGTTTTGTCGCGGTGGTTGATTCCGGTCGGCTGGTGCGAATCGAGCCGAGGGGCGATGACCCCGCGCCGTCGCCTATCGGACCCGGAATGGTGACAGCCGCCGACGACAGCGCCCGCGTGTTGCGCCCCGCGGTGCGCAAGGGCTGGCTGAACGGCCTGCCGCGCGCCCACGACACGGCCAGGGGCGCGGACGCCTTCGTGGAGGTGAGCTGGGACGACGCGATCACCCTGGTGAGCGAGGAACTGCGCCGAGTGCGTTCACAGCATGGAGACAGCGCCGTGTTCGGCGGCTCCTACGGCTGGGCGAGTGCGGGCGCGTTCCACAACGCGCAGGGCCAACTCCACCGGTTCCTGGCGTTGGGCGGGGGATACACCGACTCTCGCAACACGTACAGCACCGCGGCCTTGGAGGTCATCCTCCCCCATGTGATCGGCGGAGCTCCGTGGAGCTACCAGTCCCGGATGCCGATGTGGGACGAGATCGCCGAGAACTGTGAGCTTGTGGTGGCGTTCGGAGGGCTGGCCCTCAAGAACAGCCAGATCAACCCCGGCGGACTGGCCAGACACCAGACGCAGGACCTTCAGCGAAAGTGCCGTGCGGCCGGGGTGCGGTTCGTGAACATCAGCCCTATTCGCAGCGACACCGCCGGCTTCCTCGACGCCGAGTGGCTGCCCGTCATCCCCAACACCGACACCGCCGCGATGCTCGGCATCGCACACACCATGCTGGTCAACGGCTGGCACGACGAGGACTTCCTTCGCCGTTGCTGCGTCGGGTTCGACCGCTTCGCCTCCTACTTGACCGGCGAATCCGACGGCGTTGCCAAGGATGCTGCCTGGGCAGCGAGGATCACGGGCATGAGCCGGGACACGATCACCGAACTGGCTCGCCGCCTGTCCACGCAGCGTTCGCTCATCATGGTCAACTACGCGATACAACGGGCGGACCACGGCGAACAACCGATCTGGATGTCGGTCGTGCTGGCCGCCATGGCGGGCTCGATGGGGCGGCCCGGCTGCGGCTGGGGCGCGGGCTACGCGACGATGGACGCGACCGGCGTCGCCCCCGGCCGGCCCTCCGTGGCGTCGATTCCCCGGGTTCCCAACCCTGTCGCGGATTTCATCCCTGTCGCACGGATCGCCGACACCCTGCTGCATGCGGGCAAGACCATCGACTACGACGGCCAGCGCCTGACCTTGCCCGAGCTCCGCCTGATCTACTGGTGCGGAGGGAACCCGTTCCACCACCACCAAGATCTCCACCGCTTGACCCGCGCCTGGCAGACCCCTGACACGGTGGTGGTTCACGAAGCCTGGTGGAACACCACGGCCAAGTTTGCCGACATCGTCCTTCCCGTCGCCACCAGCCTGGAGCGCGACGACTTCGCCGCAGGATTCTCCGACCCCCACCTCGTCGCGATGCCGAAAGTCCGTGAGCCGGCGGGCGAGTCACGCACCGACCACCACATCTTCACCACCCTGGCCTCCCGGCTCGGATACGAGGGCGAGTTCACGCAGTCACGCTCCGAGATCGAATGGGTCCGACACCTCTACGAGCAGACGAGGGCCGACCTCGGCGACGACGGGGCCTTGCCGAGCTTCGACGACTTCTGGCGAAGCTCCACGGCTGAGCTGCCGGCGCTGAGGGGCCCGTTCCCCGGCAACTTCGAGGCGCTCCGCGCAGATCCGCAGCGTTTCCCCCTGACGACCCCGTCGGGCCGGATCGAGATCTTCTCCGAGGAGATCGACTCGTTCGGCTACGACGACTGCACCGGGCATCCGGCGTGGTTCGAACCAGTGGAGTGGCTCCGTGCCGGCCTGTCGGACCGATTCCCGCTGCACTTGATCTCGAATCAGCCCGCCTCACGCCTGCACAGCCAGTACGACAACGGCGGCCACAGCCTCAAGTCGAAGATCCGTGGCCGTGAGCCCGTGACGATCAATCTGCTGGACGCCGCGTCCCGCGGCATCCAGAACGGCATGATCGTACGCGTCCACAACGACCGCGGCAGCTGCCTGGCGGGCGCAGTCCTGTCGGACGACGTCATGCCAGGCGTCATCCAACTGTCCACCGGAGCATGGTGGGACCCGGCCCAGCCAGGCCAGAGCGGCACCTTGGACCGCCACGGCAATCCGAACACCCTCACGGCCGACCGAGGGTGCTCGCGCCTCTCCCAGGGACCGAGCGCCCACAGTGCGCTCGTCGACGTCGAGCGGTACGACGGCCCCCTTCCGGACGTGCTCGCCTTCACACCACCACACCTCGAACACTGACACGCAAGCTGCCTGCCTCTTCGGGCAGGTTCTTCGAGTTCGCCGTCGTCAAGCGCGCAGCGGGGCCGCCCCGGCTGCCAGAGGCTCCTCCCCCGTTTTTGCAATTGCGTAATCAGATGAATACTGTGCGCAGTCGTGACTGCACTTCAAGACCTCAAGTACGGCCAGTGGTTCAGGGGCGCCGACGTCGACGGCGACGGGTTCATCACCCAGCAGGACGTCCGGGCGATGAGCGAGCGCTACATCGCCGCCCGAGACACCGCGCCGGGCTCCGCGACCGCCCGCCGACTCATCGAGGGGATGGACGGGTTCTGGACGAATGTGATCGCCCCGATGGACCAGGACGGTGACGGGAAGGTCGATCTGCGGGAGATGACCGAAGGCTTCAGGAGCGTCCTGACCGACCCTGCCCTCTATCCGCAGCAGATCGCGCCGGTCACCAACTGCTTCTTCGACCTCGTCGACCTCAACGCGGACGGCAAGATCGACCAGGCCGAGTTCCAGCAGATGTTCGACTCGGTCGCCGGTGTGCCCGGCGAGGACTGCGCCACGGTCTTCGCCGCTCTGGACAGGGACGGCTCCGATGGGCTGGACCGCGCCGAATTCCACCAGGCCCTCACCGAGTTCTTCTACGGCAACGACCCGGACGCTCCTGCCAACCACCTCTTCGGCAGGGTCACGGCCTGACAGCCCGGGATCCGACCGCCCACACCACTGCTGTGTGGGCGGTCGGCGTCGAGGCCCCAGGCCGGGCACTCCCTGGCGCGCCCCGTCGGTCGGCGGACGACTCGTCGTTCTCGTCCAGCTCCGGCGCGTCCCGGTCGCGCAGCGGGCGCAGGGCCCGGCGGCCGAGGTCGAGGCGGTGAAGCTGTAGCGGTCGAGCAGTTTCAGGTCGCGTGCTTGAGCGGGGACAGCCGGGCGATGTCCTCCTCGCGGAGCTCGTGGCCTTCCGTCGTACCGGGCCAGCGCCGCCATGCGGTCAGGTGGGAACTGAGACAGCTTCAGCCGGCGAGCCGATACGCACTGATCTCATCCGCGCGCTCCAGCGCGCGGGCGAACGCGGTGCGCGTTATCCGCGTCGGCGGCCGGTGCAACCGCTCCAGCTCCGAGAACCGCGAGCCCTCCGGCGTCTTCAGCGTCGCCACCAAGTCGCCGGGCAACGCCGGGTCCGCCCGCCGCGCGGCCCCGCGACCGTGGCGTGCAGCCGCTTCTCCGCAGCCTTCCGCGCCTCCGGGCAAGCACCGATACCCCAGGCAGCAGCACCCGGTGACGGCGCAACCAGCCCACCGACTGGTCGAACAGCGTCACCGGTCCGTCGGCGTGCGTCCACGCCCGCCCGTGCAGGAACGTACGGAACCGCCGCGACCACTCCGCGTCCTCGTACTCCTGGTATGCGTGGGCATCCCGGATCTCCCACGCGTGCTCGTACGCCGTCGGCGTGCGCTCGGTGTACCGCTTCACGCACGGGACGCGTAGAACCTGCTGCCCGCGCCGCGTGCCCCTGACCCCCGCGCCCACCGGACACCCGGCGGGCGGACCTTCGCGTCCGCCGCTGCCGCTGGGAAGCCCGGCCTGCGCGTCCGCTCAGCCACTTCTGTCGGCATACGCAACCGCAGCCGCGCCGACACAGCGTCGGGCGGCCGGCGCTCGTCCTGGAGCGGTCGGACCTGCAGTGACGGCTCGTCAGAACGAGCGTCAAACAAGCGTCGAAACGGCGGACAGTCACCCGTGGCGACGGCAATCGGAACTCCCCCACCATCCCGGCAAAGACCCGGCGTAACGCCAGGTCAAACGACGTCAGCGAGGGATACGACACGCTTGACGTCATGCTGTGCGGGAAACAACTCAAGCACTACCGACCGCGTTTAGAAAACCCGAGAAACTGCAGGTCAGATCCCCTTTGACACCGGCTCCAAAACCGCCACGCACTCCACGTGCGACGTCATCGGAAACAGATCGAACGCCCTCAGCGTCCGCACCTTGTAGCCGCCGTCCCGGAAGTACCCCAGGTCCCGCGCCAGCGCCGCCGGATCGCAGGCGACGTACGCGATCTTCCGCGCCCCGAGCGACGCCAGATGTTCGACCGTCTTCTTGCCGGCGCCCGCGCGGGGCGGGTCCAGGACGATGAGGTCGACCTCGGTGATGCCGGTGCGTGGGAGCACCGCCTCGACCTTGCCCTGCTCGATCCGCACCCGCTCGAACCCGGCGAGGTTGTGCCGGGCGTCCTCGACGGCGCGCTTGCCGGACTCGATGCCGAGGACCGCGCCCTTCTCGCCGAGGCGATCGGCGAGGGCGCCGGCGAAGAGGCCGACACCGCAGTACAGGTCCAGTGCCATGTCGCCCTTGCGCGGCAGCAGGCCCTGCATGACCGTCTTGACGAGGGTGTCGGCGGCCTGCGGGTGGACCTGCCAGAAGCCGCCGCTGCCGACGCGGTACGTCCGGCCGTCGGCCCGCTCGCGCACGAATGCGCGGCCGTGGACGCGGTGGATGCCGCCGTCGTGCTCCTCGACGCGCATGACGGAGACGGGCTTGTCGAGCTCGACGAGGGGGAGGCGGGCGCCGGGCCGGGGCTCCAGGATCACCATGCGGTCCTGGGAGCCCGTCGCGGCGATCACGTCGACGGACGCCATCCCGGACCAGTCGCGATTTTCGATGCCCAGCTCACTGACGCCCGGCGCCGCGATCATGCAGTGCTCGATCGGCTCGACGTCGTGCGAGCGGTGGCGCCGCAGCCCGGCGTTGCCGTCGGCGTCCACCGCGTACTGCACGCGTGTCCGCCACTGCGGCACCTGACCCGCGGGGAGCTTGTCACCCTCGGCCGGCATCACCGTGCCGTCCCAGCCCGCCTCCTCCGGCGTGAGACCGGCGAGCCGCTGGAGCTGCTCGGCGACGACCTCGCCCTTGAGTCGACGCTGGGCGCCCGGCTTGGCGTGCTGCCAGTCGCAGCCGCCGCAGCGGCCGGGACCGGCGTACGGACAGGGCGCCTCGATGCGGTCCTTGGAGGCCGTCAGCACCGACACCGCGTCCGCTCGCAGGAACCGCGCGCCTTCCTCGCCCTCGGTCACCCGCGCGACGACCCGCTCGCCGGGGAGCGCGTGCCGGACGAACAGCACCTGTCCCTCGTCGGTGCGGGCGACACAGTGCCCGCCGTGGGCGACGGGGCCGACCTCGACCTCGTACTCCTCCCCCACCAATGACACCGCCGAGGGTCCCGCCTGCGGTTTGTTCGGTTCTGCCTGCATGGCGGGGTGACTCCACAACGTCAAGTGAGATATAGCCGGACAACAGCCCACCAGTCTACGTGCTGAACAGGCAGGTCAGTTCTTCGCGCTGAGCAGACAGGTCACTTCTTCGCGCTCGGCTCCTTGGGCCGTTCCTGCGCCGGTCCGCGCCGCACCGCGCCCGGAGCGCTCCACTCCTGCCGCCTGCGCGCCCGGTTCCTCGCCGCCTCGGAGGACTCCAGCTGGTAGGGCACCGACGTCACCATGACACCCGGCGTGAACAGCAGCCGGCCCTTGAGCCGCAACGCGCTCTGGTTGTGCAGCAGTTGCTCGTACCAGTGGCCGACCACGTACTCGGGGATGATCACGGACACCGCGTCCCGCGGCGACTCCTTGCGCAGGCTCTTCACGTACTCGATGATCGGCCGCGTGATCTCGCGGTACGGCGAGTCGAGCACCTTCAGCGGTACGTCGATCCCGCGCCGCTCCCACTCCTCGCGCAACGCCTTGGTCTCCACCGGGTCCACGTTGACGCTGAGCGCCTCCAGGGTGTCCGAGCGCAGCAGCTTGGCGAAGGCCAGCGCCCGCAGCGTCGGGCGGTGGATCCTGGAGATCAGCACGACCGAGTGCACACGGGACGGCCGTACCATGTCGTCGCTCGGCCCCTCGGGAGCGGCGATCTCATCGGCCACGCGGTCGTAGTGCTTACGGATGGCCGTCATCGTCGCGTAGAAGATCACCATGCCGAGCAGCGCGACCCAGGCGCCGTGGGTGAACTTGGTGACCAGGACGACCACCAGCACCAGACCCGTGAAGAAGGCGCCGAAGGCGTTGATCGCGCGGGAGCGGACCATGTGCCGGCGCTTGGCCTGGTCCTTCTCCGTGGCCAGGTGGCGGTTCCAGTGGCGGACCATGCCGGTCTGGCTGAGCGTGAACGACACGAACACACCGACGATGTACAGCTGGATCAGCCGGGTCGAGTCGGCGCCGTAGATCACGATGAGCAGGGTGGCCGCGCCGGCCAGCAGCACGATGCCGTTGGAGAAGGCGAGCCGGTCGCCGCGGGTGTGCAGTTGCCGGGGTAGGTAGCGGTCCTGGGCGAGGATCGAGCCGAGCAACGGGAAGCCGTTGTACGCGGTGTTCGCGGCCAGGAACAGCACCAGCGCGGTGGCCGCGGCGAGCACGATGAACAGGAAACTGCCCTTGCCGAAGACCGCCTCGGCGACCTGTGAGATCACCGGGTTCTGCACATAGCCGGCGCCGATCGGGCTGCCGTCGTGGATGAGGTCGGTGGCCGGGTTCTCGGCCATGCGGACCTTGGTCACCGCGGCCAGCGCGATGATGCCGCAGAACATGGTGACGGCGAGGAGACCCATCGCCGCGAGCGTGCTCGCCGCGTTCTTCGACTTGGGCTTGCGGAAGGCCGGGACACCGTTGGAGATCGCCTCGACTCCGGTGAGCGCGGCACAGCCGGAGGAGAAGGCGCGCAGCAGCAGGAAGACCAGGGCGAAGCCCGCCAGGCCCTGGTGCTCGGCTTTGATCTGGTAGGCGGCGGTCGGTGCCCGCATGGTGTCGTCGAGCACCAGCCCGCGGAAGGCCCCCCACGCGATCATGAGGAAGACGCCGGTGACGAAGACGTACGTCGGGATCGCGAACAGCGTGCCCGACTCCCGTACGCCGCGCAGGTTCATCAGGGTGAGCAGCACGATCACCCCGACCGCGCAGAGCACCTTGTGCTCGACGACGAAGGGCACCGCGGAGCCGAGGTTCTCGATGCCGGAGGCGATGGAGACGGCGACGGTCAGGACGTAGTCGACGAGCAGGGCGCTGGCGACCGTGAGGCCCGCCTTGGGGCCGAGGTTGGTGTTGGCCACCTCGTAGTCGCCACCGCCGCTCGGGTAAGCGTGCACGTTCTGTCGGTAGGAGGCGACCACGGTGAACATCAGCACGACGACCGCGACGGCGATCCAGGGGCTGAAGTGGTACGCCGACACGCCCGCGATGGAGAGGACCAGCAGCACCTCTCCCGGCGCGTACGCCACGGAGGAGAGCGGGTCGGAGGCGAAGACCGGGAGGGCGATGCGCTTCGGCAGGAGCGTTTCCCCTAGCCGATCACTGCGCAGTGCGCGCCCGATCAGGATCCGTTTGGGCACGTCGGTCAGTTTGGACACAACAGAGGATCGTAGGGCGTCGAACAGGGGGCCGCCCACCCTCCCCCGCCCTGGACATGCTCAGGCGGGAGAACCCCCGGTCCCGTCGTCTGCCTCACGGGTGAAATCTCGGAGGGGCACGTTGCGGATTCCGCACTCTCGACCGTTCGCATGTCTATATGACAAACCCCGCCTGTCGCCGACCTTCGGAGGTTCCATGCACGCGACCGCAGAGCTGATCGGCGCCGCAGCCGCTCTCGTCGGCCTCGGGCTCCTGACGCTGGCCAGCGTCCGCAGCATCGGCCGCCGGTGAAACCTGGCGCGGGGCCGGTGGAACCTCACGCACGGGAAGCAACCGTGCATGGGGAAGCAACCGTGCACGGGGGTGCCGCCGTCCTACCGCGCGTGTGTAGCTTGGGCCTCGGTCTGAGACCCTGATGTGGCTGAGCAGTAACTCTTGACACCGGAAGGACGGTCGTGCACATCGTCATCATGGGCTGCGGCAGAGTGGGTTCCGCTCTCGCCCAGACCCTGGAGCAACAGGGGCACACGGTCGCCGTGGTCGACCAGGACCCCACCGCCTTCCGACGACTGGGCTCCGGGTTCGGGGGCCGTCGCGTCACCGGCGTCGGCTTCGACCAGGACACCCTGCGCGAGGCGGGCATCGAGGATGCCGGCGCGTTCGCCGCGGTCTCCAGCGGCGACAACTCGAACATCATCGCCGCGCGTGTGGCCCGCGAGATGTTCGGCATCGAGAACGTCGCGGCCCGGATCTACGACCCCCGGCGCGCCGAGGTCTACCAACGCCTGGGCATCCCGACGGTGGCCACGGTCCGCTGGACGGCCGACCAGATGCTGCGCCGGCTGCTGCCGTCGGGCGCGGAGCCGCTGTGGCGTGACCCCACCGGTGGTGTGCAGCTGGCCGAGGTGCACGCCTCCGCGGCCTGGGTGGGCCAGCGGATCAGCCGGCTCCAGGAGGACACCGGGGTACGCGTGGCGTTCCTGACCCGGCTCGGTGAGGCGATGCTGCCCTCCTCGCAGACGGTGCTGCAGGAGGGGGACCTGGTGCACGTGATGATGCGCACCGACGAGGTCGACAAGGTCGAGGCGGCGTTCGCCAAGGGTCCCGAAGAGGAGGTCGGTCACTGATGAGGGTCGCCATTGCCGGTGCCGGCGCGGTGGGCCGCTCGATCGCGGGCGAACTGCTGGAGAACGGTCACGAAATCCTGCTGATCGACAAGGCGCCGACCGCCATCTCGGTGGAGCGCGTCCCACAGGCGGAGTGGCTGCTCGCCGACGCCTGCGAGATCACGTCCCTGGACGAGGCCGCGCTCCAGCGCTGCAACGTCGTGATCGCCGCGACCGGAGACGACAAGGTGAACCTCGTCGTCTCCCTCCTCGCGAAGACGGAGTACGGGGTCCCGCGCGTCGTCGCCCGCGTGAACAACCCGAAGAACGAGTGGCTGTTCAACGAGTCCTGGGGCGTGGACGTGGCCGTGTCCACCCCGCGCCTGATGTCGGCCCTGGTCGAGGAGGCGGTCAGCGTCGGTGACCTGGTCCGTCTGCTCCGCTTCAGCCACGGCGACGCGAACCTCGTCGAACTGACCCTCCCCGAGGAGTCGGCCCTGGCCGGCACCCAGGTCGGCGACGTGGAATGGCCGGAGGACACGTCCCTGGTGACGATCATCCGGGGCACCCGCGTCCTCACGCCCTCCCAGGAGGACTCACTGGAAGCAGGCGACGAACTCCTGTTCGTAGCCGCCCAGGCCCGCGAGGAACAACTGGAGGACCTGCTCTCGGTCCGCCGCGAGGAAGCACCGAGCTGACCCCTCCGGGGATGACAAAGGTGAAGGGCGCCCCGTCTGTACGCGGCGCCCTTCACTCTTTCCGGTGGGATGGGTACAGGTCCGGGCCGGGCGGGGCGGGGCGGGGCGGAGCCCTCAGCCAGGCCCGCAGTCATGCCTTCAGCCGTTCCCGCAACTGAGCCCCCAGCCATGCCCTCAGCCGTTCCCGCAACTGAGCCCCCAGCCATGCCGTGCCCGCGGCCCTGCCCGCAGCCGCGCCGGGATCTACGCCTCCCGACGGTGCCGACCCCCCGCAGCCTCCCCCTGCTCCTCGGCCGACGCCGCCTTGCGCTCCTCCTCGGCCCGCTCCTCCGCCTCCATCTCGGCGAAGACGTCAATGGGAGCGGGCGCCTTCGCCAGGAACACCCAGGTCAGCCACACAGCAAGCAGGAACGGCGGAATCTTCAGCGCGATCAGCACCCAGCCCAGCTGCGCGGTGTTGGCCCACCAGTACAGCGGAAAGAGGATCGCGCACTTGGCGAGCAGGATCAGCCCCCAGGCCCAACTGGCCTTCGCGTACGCCTTCTTGCGCCCCGGATTCCGTGTACGCCAGGAGAGGTTCTCCTTGAAGACGGGCCCGAGGATGAGCCCGATCAGCGGAACCCCGCACAACGTGGTGATGATGTACGCCAGCCCCAGCCCCAGCGTGTAGAGCATGCCGGGCAGATAGAAGTCCTTGGCGTTGCCGGTCATCATCGCGAAGACCACACCGAAGGCCACGCCGAAGACACCGCTGAAGGCGTGCTTGACGGTGTCCCGCATCACCAGGCGGACCACGACCAGCAGCAGGGACACACCGAGCGCGGCGATCGCCGACAGGTGCAGGTCCTTGTTGATCGTGTAGATGGTCACGAACAGGAGGCCTGGCAGCACCGTCTCGACCATGCCCCGCACGCCGCCGAATGCCTCGAACAGCGCGGCCTCCGTCACCGCCCGGGCGTCCTGCTCCGTGTCTTGGGTCGGCTTGTCGAGCGACGTCACCGGCTACTCCCTACCGAGGGGTCTCAGTTCGTATTTCGGGTTGAACAGCACCCGGCGGCCCCGGCTCATCGAGATCCGGCCCGACGCGATCAGCTTGCGCCCCGGCTCTATCCCGACGATGGAGCGCCTGCCGAGCCACACCACGTCCAGGGCGGCGGAGCCGTCGAACAGTTCGGCCTCCAGGGCCGGGACTCCCGCGCGCGGCCGCAGTGTGACCGTGCGCAAGGTACCAGTAACCGTGACGACCTGGCGGTCGTGACAGTCTCCTATTCGAACGCAGCCGGTGGTGTCGGCGTCCTCGCGCAGTTCCTCGCACTCAAGGTCCTCCTGCGACGAGGAAAGCCGGTCGAGCATGCGCCGGAACCGGCCCACCGGCTTCTCGGAACGAGGAACAGCACTCATATCTGAAGCGTACCGGGGCCCACCGACAGCTACGTACCCGCGCTGCTAGCGCTCGAACCGGTACCCCATCCCGGGTTCGGTGACGAAGTGCTTGGGATGCGAGGGGTCCGCCTCCAGCTTGCGCCTGAGCTGGGCCATATAGACCCGCAGGTAGTTCGTCTCCGTCCCGTACGACGGCCCCCACACCTCCTGGAGCAGCTGCTTCTGGCTCACCAGTCGGCCGGTGTCGCGCACCAGCACCTCCAGCAGATGCCACTCCGTGGGCGTCAGCCGTACGTCCTTCCCGTGCCGCTGGACCTTCTTCGCGGCGAGGTCGACGGTGAACTCGTCGGTCTCCACCAGGACCTCGTCCTCGCCGCCCCCGGTGGGCTCGGTGCGGCGGACGGCGGCGCGCAGCCGGGCCAGCAGCTCGTCCATGCCGAAGGGCTTGGTGACGTAGTCGTCGGCGCCCGCGTCCAGCGCCTCGACCTTCTCGTCGGAGGAGTGCCGGGCGGACAGCACCAGGATCGGCACCCGGGTCCAGCCGCGCAGCCCCCGGATCACCTCGACGCCGTCCATGTCGGGCAGGCCCAGGTCGAGCACGACCACGTCCGGGTGGCGGGCGGCGGCCAGTTGGAGGGCGGTGGCGCCGTCGTGCGCCGCGTCGACCTCGTACTTGCGCGCCTTGAGGTTGATCACGAGGGCGCGCACGATCTGCGGCTCGTCGTCGATCACCAGCACCCGGGTCATGTGACCTGCCTTTCCGGTCCTACGGGGTGGAACAGTTCCTCGGGACGCGGTCCCGCCGCCCGGAGCGTGAGCACCATGGTGAGCCCTCCCCCTGGCGTGTCCTCGGCGTCGAGTGTGCCGCCCATGGCCTCGGCGAAGCCACGGGCCACCGCGAGACCCAGCCCCACGCCCGCCCCGCGCGGAGCGTCACCGTAACGCTGGAAGGGTTCGAAGATACGTTCTTTCGCCTCGTCCGGGACGCCGGGCCCCTGGTCGACCACCCGGACCTCGACCCGGTCGGCGATGGCGCTGGCGGACACCAGGACGGGCCGGTCGGCCGGGCTGTACTTGACGGCGTTCTCCACCAGGTTGGCCACCGACCGCTCCAGCAGCCCGGGGTCCACCGCGACCATGGGCAGCGTCTCCGGGATGTCCAGGTCGGCGCTGCCCTCGGGCACCCCGCCGAGCGCCATCGGCACCACCTCGTCGAGGTCGATCTCCCGGATCAGCGGAGCGACCGTGCCCGTCTGCAGCCGGGACATGTCGAGCAGGTTGCCCACCAGGTGGTCCAGCCGGTCCGCGCCCTCCTCGATGCCCTCCAGGAGCTCCGCCTGGTCCTCCTCGGACCACGCCACGTCGTCGGACCGCAGGGACGAGACCGCCGCCTTGATGCCGGCGAGCGGGGTCCGCAGGTCATGGCTCACGGCCGCCAGCAGCGCCGTACGGATCCGGTTGCCCTCGGCCAGCGCCCGCGCCCGGTCGGCCTCCTCCTGGAGCCGGCTGCGATCCAGTACGACCGCGGCCTGGGCGGCGAAGGCGGCCAGCACCCGGCGGTCCTCGGCCGGCAGCACCCGGCCGGTCAGCGCGAGCGCCAGGTGGTCCCCGACCGGCAGGTCGACGTCGGCCTCCTCGGGCCGCTCCACCGGCCGCCCGAGCCCGACCCGGCCCGCGCAGGTCCACGGGTCGATGTCGCTCACCCTTTCCAGCAGGGCGGCCGACTCCATGCCGAACGTCTCGCGCACCCGCTCCAGGAGCTCCTCCAGGCCGGTCTCACCGCGCAGCACGTTGCCCGCGAGGAAGGAGAGGATCTCCGACTCGGCGCGCAGCCGGGCGGCCTGGTGGGTGCGGCGGGCGGCGAGGTCGACCACCGAGGCCACCGAGATACCGACGCCCACGAAGATCACGATGGCGACGATGTTCTTGGGGTCGGCGATCGTCCAGCGGTGCAGGGGCGGTGTGTAGAAGTAGTTCAGCAGCAGGGAGCCGACCGCGGCCGAGGCCAGCGCCGGCAGCAGCCCGCCGAGCAGGGCGGCCGCCACGGTCACCGCGAGGAACAGCAGCATGTCGTTGGCGAGGCCGAGCTCCACCGTGCTGAGCAGAAGGGCCATGGCCGCCGGGCCGGCCACGCCGATCAGCCAGCCCCACAGGATCCGGGCCCGGCCGAGCCGGGCGCCCCGGGCGACGGGCAGTCCACGTCCCTTGGCGACCTCCTCATGGGTGACGATGTGCACGTCGAGATCGGGTCCCGACTCCCGGGCCACGGTCGCGCCGACGCCCGGACCGAAGACGTACTGCCAGGTCTTGCGGCGCGAGGAGCCGAGGACGATCTGGGTGGCGTTCACGCCGCGGGCGAAGTCCAGCAGCGCGGCCGGTATGTCGTCGCCGACCACATGATGGAACGTTCCGCCCAGGTCCTCGACGAGCGTGCGCTGTACGGCCAATTCCTTCGGGGAGGCCGAGGTCAGTCCGTCGCTGCGGGCTATGTAGACCGCCAGCACCTCGCCGCCGGCGCCCTTCTCCGCCAGCCGCGCGGCCCGCCGTATCAACGTCCGTCCCTCCGGACCGCCGGTCAGCCCGACCATGATCCGCTCACGGGAACCCCAGATCTTCGAGACCCGGTGCTCGCTGCGGTACTGCTTGAGGTACTCGTCGACCCGGTCGGCCACCCACAGCAGCGCCAACTCGCGCAGCGCGGTGAGGTTGCCGGGCCGGAAGTAGTTCGACAGGGCCGCGTCGACCTTGTCGGGCTGGTAGATGTTGCCGTGCGCCATCCGCCGGCGCAGCGCCTGGGGCGACATGTCGACCAGCTCGATCTGGTCGGTCCGCCGCACCACCTCGTCCGGCACGGTCTCCCGCTGCCGTACGCCGGTGATCGACTCGACGACGTCCCCCAGCGACTCCAGGTGCTGGATGTTGACCGTCGAGACCACGTCGACCCCGGCGGCCAGCAGCTCCTCCACGTCCTGCCAGCGCTTGGCGTTGCGGGAGCCGGGGACGTTGGTGTGGGCGAGTTCGTCCACCAGGGCGACGGCGGGAGCCCGACGGAGCACCGCGTCGACGTCCATCTCGGTGAAGACCGAGCCCCGGTACTCCAGCTCCGCGCGCGGGATCTGCTCCAGCCCGTGCAGCATCACCTCGGTACGCGGCCGGTCGTGGTGTTCGACGAAGGCCGCCACACAGTCCGTACCGCGTTCGACGCGGCGGTGCCCCTCCGACAGCATCGCGTACGTCTTGCCGACGCCCGGTGCCGCGCCGAGGTAGATCCGAAGCTTGCCGCGTCCCATGGCCTCATTGTCTTCCGGTCACTGCTGTCCACGCAGCGTCGACGTTACGGCCAATGATCGCGACACATCGGGCCATGGGCAGCTCGGGGGCCGTCTTTGACGCAACCCTGACGCCTCGCGGAATCCGGCCGACCGGGCGGTGGAGCTGGGGCACGGCGAAATCGTCGAGGGGTGACCGCCAGTCCGTCGAGCCGGCGACGGGACCACGAGGGTGAGGGGACCACGAAGGTAACGGGGGCGACGACCACCGGAGCCGCGTCGAGCCGGCCGATCTGCCGGCGAAGGTCCCTGAGGCCGCTCTCAAGGAAGCCGACGCGACTCGGCCGCACCCCCCGTTTCGGGGATGCGGCCCTTTTCCTACGCCTGCTCTACTTCCTACGCCTGCTCTGCCTCTTACGCCTGCTCTACCGGACCTCGGTGATCTCCGGTCCGCGCTGGAGCTGTCCCATGCCGCCGGCGAAGCGGGAACCCTCTTCCTGCTGCTGAACACCCTCGGGGACCATCTGCGCGTCGTCCGGCAGCTTCAGGACGATCGGGTCGCGGGGCGCCATCGGGCCCTCACCGCGCACCACGACCGTGTCCCGGAAGATCTGCTCCAGCAGACC
This sequence comes from Streptomyces sp. LBL, assembly GCF_029893585.1. Lineage (GTDB taxonomy): Bacteria > Actinomycetota > Actinomycetes > Streptomycetales > Streptomycetaceae > Streptomyces. Next base: position 78,299 of record NZ_JARXYX010000033.1, on the reverse strand, counting down.
GGCCGCCTGCGGCTGCACCGCGCCCTGACCCGAGATCACCCCGCGGAGGAACCAGCGGGGACCGTCCACACCGACGAACCGCACCACCTGGAAGCCGCCCGTGCCGTCCGGCAGCTGCACCGGAACCTGGGCGCGCAACTCCCAGCCCAGCGAACCCTCGACCTCGTCGATGATGCCGCCCTGCTGGGTGATTCCGGAGCCGATCTCCTCGCGGACCTCGCCCCAGATGCCCTCGCGCTTGGGCGCGGCGAAGGCCTGCAGCTGGATGGCGCTGTCGCGCAGCACGACGGTGGCGGCGACGATCGCGTCACCCGCGACCTCGACCCGCAGCTCCATGCCGTCCACGCCCGGCACGAACAGACCCCCTAGGTCCACCCGGCCCTCGGCCGGGTCACGGACCTCGGTGCTGTCCCACGGCCCGTCCGGCCGCGGCTCCGGTTCGAGCCGCACACGCTCACGCGTGCCCTCTGCCTCGTCCGCCTCAGTGTCGACGCTGTCGACGACCTGCTCGGCCTCGCCGGCCGCGTCCTCGGCGGCGCCCTTCTTGTTGCGACGTCCGAACACGTCACTGTCCTTCCCGGTCGGATACGACCGAAGCGTATCGATTCCCACCCGTCGCGCCGCCCACGGCGGCATGACCGTTTGTGCCGCCCCCGTCGCCCACCGCGGCACTGCCGCCGGTGGACCCGAAGCCCCCCTCGGCCCGTGCCGAGCCGGGAAGCTCCGCCACCTCCTGGAAGCGGACCCTCTCGACCTGCTGGACGACCAGTTGGGCAATCCGGTCGAAGCGCTCGAACCGCACGGACTCGCGCGGGTCGAGATTCACCACGATCACCTTGATCTCCCCACGGTACCCGGCATCAACCGTCCCCGGGGCATTCACGAGAGCGACACCGCAGCGGGCGGCGAGACCGGATCGTGGGTGCACGAAGGCCGCGTACCCCTCCGGGAGCGCCACAGACACCCCCGTGGGCAACACGGCCCGCTCGCCCGGCTTCAGTTCACAGCCCTCGGTGGTGCGCAGATCGGCTCCCGCGTCACCGGGATGTGCGTACGACGGAAGCGGTACGTCGGGGTCGACGCGCCGGATCAGCACGGCGAGTTCTTGACGGGGCTCACGGCTCACGGGTTCACCTCGAAGGCACGGGCACGCCGGACCTGGTCCGGGTCGTTCATGGCGGCCCGGATCCCCTCCGGGCCGCCGTTGTCGATGTGGTCGACCTTCACCTCGACGAAGAACGCGGCGGCACGGACGGCGACGGGCCCGTCAGGGACGTCGATCCGGCCGGTGGCGGTAGCTGTGGCGGTGGCTGTGGCTGTGGCTGTGGCTGTGGCTGTGGCTGTGGCTGTGGCGCGGATCTTCCGCCCGGCCACGGCCGTCACCTCGGGAGCGGAAGTACGACTCACAGGCGCAGACCTTACCCGCGCGTCGGTCCGATCCCGACACCATGCCAAGCTTGGATCCATGCAGCTCTCCGCCACCCCGTACGAAGAACGCCTCACAGCCCCCCGCTCCTGGTGGCTGATTTCCTTCCTGGTCGGGGTCTCGATGGCCTTGATCCTGCTGCCCTTCGGTACCCTGCCGATGCTCGGCGGCCTGGTCGGCGGCACCGCTGTGGCGGCGGTCGCGGCCAGCGCGTACGGCTCGATGCGCATCCGGGTCCAGGGCGGCTTCCTGGTCGCGGGCGAGGCGAAGATCCCGCTGTCGGCGCTGGGTGAGGCGGAGGTGCTGGACGCGGAGGAGGCGCGCGCCTGGCGCACGTACAAGGCCGACACCCGCGCCTTCCTGCTGCTGCGTTCCTACATCCCCACCGCGCTGCGCGTACAGGTCACGGACCCCGAGGACCCCACGCCGTACCTGTACCTGTCGACCCGTGAGCCGGAGCGGCTGGCGGAGGCGCTGAAGACCGCGCGGACGGCCGCCTAGCACACCCGGGCGCGGCGTCACCCGAACTCTTTCCGGCCGCCTCCCATGATCAGCGGATCCGCCGGTTCCTCCAGCGGCGGCAGTGCGGGCAGCGCTTCCCACGACACCTGGGTCCCCCGCAGGTCGACCCGGATCCGCTCGGCGAGGCGTCTGGTGTCCCGGCGGTTCATGACCGCTCCGACAGCCGCGCCCACCATGAACGGCATCAGGTTCGGCAGGTCGCGCACCACACGCTTCATGATCTGCTGCCGCAACTGCTGCTTCATGCGGGTGTTCAGCGCGCCGCTCACCGTCGACGGCTTGCTCACGTCGATCCCACGCTCCCCCGACCAGGAGTTGAGGTACGCGGTGGAGCGCTGCTTGAGGTTGCCCGGCGGTCGTACGCCGTAGACCTCGTGGAGCTCCGCGATCAGCTTCAGTTCGATCGCCGCCACGCCGGTGATCTCGGCCGCCAGCTCCGTGGGCATCGCGGGCGGTACGGGCATCATCGCCGCGGCGCCGATTCCCGCGCCGACCGTGGCGGTCGCGCTCGAGGCGCCCGCCACGAGCTTGTCCGCGAGTTCCTCGGGCCCGAGGTCGGGGAACTGTCTGCGGAGGGTGGCGAGGTCGCGTACGGGGATCCGCGGGGCGATGTCGATGATGCGTTCGGCGAGGTGCCCCAGGGCCGCCCGGGCGCGGCTGCCGCCCTTGCGGAGGCCTTCCCGGGTCCTGTCCCGGATCGCCGCGGCCCGCCGCCGCGCGACGGGCGCGGGGGTCTCGGCCCACACCGGGTGAAGAGCCCGGCCGGCCGTGGGTTCGAGCGAGGCCGACCCCGTGTCGGATGAGCCCCGCTCGTCGTCACGCGCGCCGTACCGCCCTTGGGACGGCACCGAGTCCGCTTCCCCTTTCAGGAAGCGGCGCTTCCGGGGAGGGGTCGAGCCAGTCACGGCCGACCCGCCCTCAGTCGCAGTCGCGGCAGATCGGCTGACCGTTCTTCTCTCGGGCCAGCTGGCTGCGGTGGTGGACCAGGAAGCAGCTCATGCAGGTGAACTCGTCCTGCTGCTTCGGCAGCACCCGGACGGCCAGTTCCTCGTTCGAGAGGTCCGCACCGGGCAGTTCGAGGCCCTCTGCGGCCTCGAACTCGTCGACGTCCACTGCGGACGTCGACTTGTCGTTCCTACGAGCCTTCAGTTCTTCAAGGCTGTCCGAGTCGACGTCGTCGTCGGTCTTGCGTGGGGTGTCGTAGTCGGTTGCCATGTCGCTCTCCCCCTCTGGGTGTCTACAGGTGTCTCAGCGCACGTAACGCGTGAGAGGCCGGACTTGTGCCCGACCTGAGGCGGAGATTTTGCCTCACATCAAGGTCTGTTACTCAATCGACACCCAACCGGACCCCTCTTGAGTGATCGGGTTGGATGGCGATCGGGACCGTACACGGTCCGAATCCCGCACTTCAAAGGCGTCTCACCGTGTACTTCCCGTGATCACGACCCTGGAAAACCCGGATTTTCCCGGCTTTTCGGCCATATTCGCGATCACGAAGAGTGGATGGCTGGGACATCGCCACTGTGATCGATCACACACGAAGTCGCCCGGTCGGGACCTTGAAAATTCTGCGCAAAGCGAACATCCCTGTGTCTCGATCCGTGTGCGGGGGTCATGCTCTCAGACAGGCAGGGTCACCCGCATCACGAGCCCACCCCCTTCGCGCGGCTGCGCCGAGATATGGCCGCCGTGCGCCCGCGTCACGGACCGCACGATGGACAGACCGAGGCCCACCCCCTTGTCGCTGCCCGTGCGCTCCGTACGCAAGCGTCTGAACGGCTCGAAAAGATTGTCGATCTCGTACGCCGGCACCACCGGGCCCGTGTTGGACACCACGAGCACCGCCTGGCCGTGCTGGGTCTCCGTGGTCACCTCGACCCAGCCGCCCTCGGGCACGTTGTAGCGCACGGCGTTCTGCACCAGGTTCAGGGCGATCCGCTCCAGCAGCACGCCGTTGCCCTGGACCACCGTGGGCTTCTGCTCGCCCCGGATCAGCACACCCTTGGCCACAGCCTCGCCGTGCACCTGGTCGACGGCCTGCTCGGCCACCTCCGCGAGGTCGACCGGCTTGCGCTCCACGATCTGGTTGTCGCTGCGGGCCAGCAGCAGCAGTCCCTCGACGAGCTGCTCACTGCGCTCGTTGGTGGCCAGCAGCGTCTTGCCGAGCTGCTGGAGCTCCACCGGTGCTTTCGGGTCCGACAGGTGCACCTCAAGGAGCGTGCGATTGATCGCGAGCGGGGTTCTCAGCTCGTGCGAGGCGTTGCCGACGAAGCGCTGCTGCGCCGTGAAGGCCCGCTGGAGCCGCTCCAGCATGTCGTCGAAGGTGTCGGCAAGCTCCTTGATCTCGTCGTCCGGGCCGTCCAGTTCGATACGGCGGGACAGGTCCGAGCCCGCCACTGCGCGTGCCGTGCGCAGAATCCGGCCCAGCGGCGACAGGACCCGGCCGGCCATGGCGTAGCCGAAGGCGAAGGCGATGATCGCGAGACCCAGCAGAGCCAGCAGCGAACGGCTGAGCAGGTTGTCCAGCGCGACCTGGCGCTGGTGGTCGATGCAGGCGCTGATCAGCTGGTTGAACTCCTCCAGCCGGATGTTGTCCGCGCCGTTGACCGCCGGGCAGTTGTCGCTGGTGACACTGATGTTGGAAGAGCTGCCCACGATCTTGAACAGTGGTTCGTTGCCGGTGTTCAAGGCCTGCGCGGCCAGCAGGTAGATGATCGACAGCAGCAGGATGCCGGCGATCAGGAACATCCCGCCGTACAGCAGCGTGAGCCTTATGCGGATGGTCGGGCGCAGCCACGGGAAGGGCGGCTCCGGCCTGCGGGGGTCCCAGGTGGGCTTCGGGGGCGCCTGAGGGGGCGCCGGGGTCGCGGCCACGGCCGATCAGATCCGGTAGCCGGAGCCGGGGACGGTCACGATGACGGGCGGCTCGCCGAGCTTGCGACGCAGGGTCATGACAGTGACGCGCACGACGTTGGTGAACGGGTCGGTGTTCTCGTCCCAGGCCTTCTCCAGGAGCTGCTCCGCGGAGACGACGGCACCCTCGCTGCGCATCAGCACCTCCAGGACGGCGAACTCCTTCGGCGCCAGCTGGACCTCCTTGCCGTCGCGGAAGACCTCACGGCGGTTCGGATCGAGCTTGATCCCGGCGCGCTCCAGGACCGGCGGCAACGGCACGCTGGTGCGCCGGCCCAGGGCCCGCACGCGTGCCGTCAGCTCACTGAACGCGAAGGGCTTGGGGAGATAGTCGTCGGCGCCGATCTCCAGACCCTCCACGCGGTCACTGACGTCGCCGGACGCCGTGAGCATCAGCACGCGCGTGGGCATGCCGAGTTCGACGATCTTGCGGCAGACGTCGTCGCCGTGCACGAGCGGGAGGTCACGGTCGAGGACGACCACGTCGTAGTCGTTGACGCCGATGCGCTCCAGAGCGGCCGCACCGTCGTACACGACGTCGACGGCCATGGCCTCCCGGCGCAGTCCGGTGGCCACCGCATCGGCGAGCAGCTGCTCGTCCTCGACGACGAGTACGCGCACGTCGCTTGTCCTTCCTGTGTCCACCCGCGTAGCGCTTCATAGCTGATCCAGGCCACGCGAGCAGGGGGTTCGGGTGAGTGTGTGTACTCCCCATCCTGCCCTTTTCGGCCATAAGTCGGCTGTAAGACGGGTGAGCGCGACCTGAAGGACAGGTGTGAGGTCCGGGGAGGGGAGATTTTCTCGCCGGGTTGAGGTTTCCCTGGAAGGGAGCGGGGGGAGGACGGATTTACACCCCGCGATCACGCTCTGCATGTGCCGTACCACCATGCGGCACTGCGCGTCCCCTTCCGCAGAGTGGGCGTGGGTGTCCGGCACCGTCGCCGCCCAGCAGGGCAGCGCGCTGGGCATCTGTTGGAGACGTGATCGCCCCTTCCGAACGGCACACCCCCGTGCCACCGACCCACGACCCAGGACGAGGGGGCGCAGCATGGACGCATTCACCGCAGGACTTCTGCAGCGTATAGAGGCGACCGAGTCCGACCTGACACGGGCTCGCGACGAGGGCGACGACTTCCTCGTCGAGGTCGAGCAGGCCGAGCTCGACGACCTGCGCCGCCTCGCCGCCGAGCACGGTGTGGAGGTCGGTGTGACGAGCGTCTGACCAGGATCGTCACGCGGCACAACGGGACCCCCGGCGAATCCAGCGCCGGGGGTCCCGCTGCGTGACGTCACGGCCGGGTCAGTCGTGCCAGGCGCCGAAGTCCTCCAGAAGGCGCTGGAGAGGCTCGAAGACCCCCGGAGTGCCTGCGACCGTCAAAGCGTGCGCGGGGCGCTCTCCGGGGCGTCCACCGGTCACGGCGCCCGCCTCGCGGGCGATGAGGTCGCCCGCCGCGAGGTCCCAGGGGTGAAGACCGCGTTCGTAGTAGCCGTCGAGCCGGCCCGCGGCGACGTCGCACAGGTCGACCGCGGCCGAGCCGCTGCGCCGGATGTCTCGCAGCAGCGGGATCAGCTTGCGGACCACCTCGGCCTGGTGGACGCGGACCTCGGTGACGTAGTTGAAGCCGGTCGAGACCAGGGCCTGCTCCAGGGGCGGTGCGGGGCGGCAGACCAGCTCCCGCTCGCCGTCCCAGGCCCCGGTGGCGCGGGCGCCCTCGCCCCGGACCGCGTGGTACGTCTCGCCGCGCATCGGGGCCGCGACGACCCCGACGACGGTCTCGCCGTCCAGTTCGGCCGCGATGGAGACGGCCCAAGTGGGCAGACCGTACAGATAGTTGACCGTGCCGTCGAGCGGGTCGATCACCCAGCGGACGCCGCTGGTGCCCTCGGTGGCGGCGCCCTCCTCGCCGAGAAAGCCGTCGTCCGGGCGGTGCTCGGAGATCAGGTCGGTGATCAGCTTCTCCGCCGCGATGTCCATCTCGGTGACCACGTCGATCGGGCTCGACTTGGTCCTGGCGACCGCGAGATCGGCCGGACGGCCGTCCCGCAGCAGCGCGCCGGCGCGACCGGCGGCCTCCTTGGCGAGGGCGAGCAGGTCCGAGTGCAGGGGGTCCGAGTGCAGGGGGTAGGTCACGGCGCTCCTCACGCGTAGGGGCTGTCGGCGCCCGCGGCGGCGGGGTGCGGGGCGCGGGCGGGGCAGCAGCCCGCCGGGCAGAGGTGGTGGCTCGCGCCGAGCGCGCCCAGGGCGCAGGGCGTGACCTGCCCCGCGCGCTCGACGGCGGCACGCTCCAGGACGAGGTCGCGGATCGCGGCGGCGAACCGCGGGTCGGCGCCGACGGTGGCCGAACGGCGCACCGGCAGACCCAACTCCTCGGCCTTCGCCCTGGCCTCCGTGTCGAGGTCGTACATGACCTCCATGTGGTCGGAGACGAAACCGATGGGCGCCATGACGAGGGCCGGGGCCCCGGCCGCGTGCCGCTCCTCCAGGTGGTCGCAGATGTCGGGCTCCAGCCACGGGATGTGCGGGGCACCGGAGCGGGACTGGTAGACGAGCTGCCAGGGGTGGTCGACGCCGGTGCGCTCACGGACGGCGTCGGCGACCAGTCGCGCCACGTCCAGGTGCTGCCTCACGTACGCGCCACCGTCGCCGTGCTCCTCGACCGGGCCGGAGGTGTCCGCGGAGGCGGTCGGGATCGAGTGGGTGGTGAAGGCGATGTGCGCACCGTCCCGGACGTCCTCGGGGAGGTCGGCGAGGGCCGCGACCACCCCGTCGATCATCGGCTCCAGGAAGCCCGGGTGGTTGAAGTAGTGCCGCAGCTTGTCGACCGCGGGCGGCTGAAGGCCCTCGGCCTGAAGGGCGGCCAGCGCGTCGGCGAGGTTCTCGCGGTACTGGCGGCAGCCCGAGTACGAGGCGTAGGCACTGGTGGCGAGGACCAGGACGCGGCGGCGGCCGTCGGCGACCATCTCGCGCAGGGTGTCCGTCAGGTACGGCGCCCAGTTGCGGTTGCCCCAGTAGACCGGCAGATCCACGCCGTGCTCCGCGAAGTCCTTGCGCAGGGCGTCCAGCAGGGCGCGGTTCTGGTCGTTGATGGGGCTGACCCCGCCGAACAGGAAGTAGTGCTGGCCGACTTCCTTCAGGCGTTCCTTGGGGATTCCGCGCCCGCGCGTCACGTTCTCCAGGAACGGGACGACGTCGTCCGGCCCCTCCGGACCGCCGAAGGAGAGCAGGAGCAGGGCGTCGTAGGGGGTGGCTTCGAGCGCGTCTGGCATGGATCGATCCTGTCATCAGGTACTGACAGCCGGGAAACGGCGGGGTGACCACCCGGGTTCCCGGTGCTCCGACGAGGTGCATCAGGGTCACCTGACTCGTAAGCGGTATCAGTGGTGTCAGCGGTACTGGCGCCTTACCGGGCCGCCGTACTCACGCGCTACCGAGCCGATCAGAGGTCGGCTCGCTGCTGGCCGCCTGCTTCCTGGGCTGCCGCACGTCAAAGGGGCACCCGAACATCGCCTGCTGCTGGGCGTTTGTGCGATGGCCGTGAGTATGATCCCCCTCCTACTGGTCGGGAGCTTGCCGTTTCCGGCCGTGGCGCTGTTCGTTGCGGGCTTGTCCATCGCTCCCACGGTGATCACGACGATGTCCCTCATCGAGCAGCACGTACCTCGCGCGCAACCGACCGAGGGCATGACCTGGGTGAGTACCGGGCCGGCCGTCGGGGTCGCGCTCGGCTCCTCCGTGTCCGGCTGGGTGATCGACGCCGCGGGTGCGCAGGCCGGGTACGGGGTTCCGGCGGTGTCCGGAGCCGTCGCGGTCGCGGTCGGTTTCCTGGGGTACCGCCGGCTCAGCAGGCCGGCTCCGCGTCGGGGAGGCGTCGTTGAGCAGCACAGCGAGCGGAAAGATCGGCACGTGGCGTAACTGGGGCGGCAACGTCGCCGCCCGGCCCGCGCGGGAGGTCACTCCCGCCTCGGTCGACGAGCTGGCCGATGCCCTCCGGATGGCTGCCGAGGACGGGCTGAAGGTGAAGGCCGTCGGTACCGGGCACTCCTTCACGTCCATCGCCGCCACCGACGGCGTGTTGATCCGCCCTCAACTGTTGACCGGCATCCGCAACATCGACCGGGACGCCATGACGGTCACGGTCGGGTCCGGGACTCCGCTCAAGAGGCTCAACATGGCCCTGGCCCGGGAAGGTCTGTCGCTGACCAACATGGGCGACATCATGGAGCAGACCGTCTCCGGGGCCACCAGTACGGGCACGCACGGCACAGGTCGCGAGTCGGGTTCGATCGCCGCCCAGATCAGGGGCCTGGAGCTGGTGACCGCAGACGGCACAATCCTGGCCTGCTCGGAGAAGGAGAATCCGGAGGTCTTCGCCGCCGCCCGGATCGGCCTGGGCGCGCTCGGTATCGTCACCGCGATCACCTTCGCCGTGGAGCCGATCTTCCTGCTCACCGCCCGCGAGGAGTCGATGCCCTTCGACCGGGTCGTCGCCGAGTTCGACCAACTGTGGGCCGAGAACGAGCACTTCGAGTTCTACTGGTTCCCGCACACCGACAGCACCAACACCAAGCGCAACAACCGCAGCACGGGCCCGGAGCAGCCGGTGGGGCAGCTGGCGGGCTGGTTCGAGGACGAGTTCCTCTCCAACGGCGTCTTCCAGGTGGCCCAGTGGGTCGGCCGCGCGGCGCCGGCCACCATCCCGGCCATCGCGCGGATCTCCAGCCGGGCGCTGTCCTCGCGGACCTACACCGACATCCCGTACAAGGTCTTCACCTCGCCGCGCCGGGTGCGCTTCGTGGAGATGGAGTACGCCGTCCCGCGCGCGGCGGTGGGCGAGGCGCTGCGCGAGCTGAAGAAGACGGTCGACCGCTCCGGCCTGCGGATCAGCTTCCCGGTGGAGGTGCGCACGGCCCCGGCCGACGACATCACCCTGTCCACCGCCTCGGGCCGGGACAGCGCGTACATCGCCGTCCACCTGCTCAAGGGGACGCCCTACCAGGCGTACTTCAGCGCCGCCGAGCGCATCTTCACCGCGTACGAGGGGCGGCCACACTGGGGCAAGGTGCACACGCGCGACGCCGAGTACTTCGCCGGCGTCTATCCGCGCTTCGGCGAGTTCACCGCGCTGCGGGACCGGCTCGATCCGGACCGGCGATTCCAGAACGACTATCTGCGGCGGGTGTTGGGCGCATAGCGGACGGGTTCCGGCGAACTCCCCGGGAGCGAAAGGCCGTACGGGGCACGCATGAACGAATCCCATAGTTCCGTTTTCGGTGATTGCGTGAAGTACGTCACGTTCAAGATCCCGAAAACTGCTCCAGGACGGCCAAGTCCCCTCCATTGGAAGAAGTTGGGTGGCGCGCCAATCCACGCACGTGGCCCAAATGGAGTACTGTTGCGAGCCCTGGGTCAGGTCTCCCGCCAGGGCGTCCGTGGCCTTCAAGGACCGCCAGGAGGGGGCTAGTTGCACAGGGTGACGGAGTTGGTCACTTAGCGTTGCGAATAGGTAACCGTGCCATAACGGCGATCCAGGGCCCGTGCCCGACACGCCGGGCAACTCGGCAAGGTTGTGGCAGGCTGCACCCGGGCAGGCCACACTCGACTAGCGGAAGCAGCGACGCACGTGACGTCGGCAGGCACCACCCGGGAGGTCCCCATGCCCGAACTGCGTGTCGTGGCCGTCTCCAATGACGGCACACGACTGGTGCTGAAGGCTGCCGACGCAACGGAGTACACGCTCCCGATCGACGAACGCCTGCGCGCCGCCGTGCGCGGCGATCGTCCCCGTCTCGGCCAGATCGAGATCGAAGTCGAAAGCCATCTCCGCCCCCGCGACATCCAGGCGCGTATACGCGCCGGTGCGACCGCGGAAGAGGTCGCGCAGATGGCCGGCATCCCTGTGGATCGCGTGCGGCGCTTCGAGGGTCCCGTGCTCGCCGAGCGCGCCTTCATGGCCGAGCGGGCCCGCAAGACCCCGGTCCGCCGCCCCGGCGAGAACGCCGGCCCCCAGCTCGGTGAGACGGTCCAGGAGCGGCTGCTGGTGCGCGGCGCCGAGAAGGAGTCCGTGCAGTGGGACTCCTGGCGCCGCGACGACGGCACCTGGGAGGTCCTGCTGGTCTACCGGGTCGCGGGCGAACCTCATTCGGCGAGCTGGACGTACGACCCGCCCCGGCGGCTCGTCCAGGCCGTCGACGAGGAGGCGCGCTCGCTGATCGGCGAATCCGACGACCTCGCCGCCGCCCCGGAGCCCAGCTTTCCCTTCGTACCGCGCATCGCACGGCTGCCACGCGACCGTCCGCTGGACCGCGCCCTTGACCGGGCTCTCGACCGGGAACGGCCGAGCCTGCCCGGGCCGTCGTTCGACGAGTCCGCGGAGGAGAGTGCCGACGAGCGGGACTCGCTGACCAGCCTCCTGGAGGCGGTGCCGAGCTTCCGGGGCGACCTGGTGGTCCCGGAGCGCCCGGCGGAGCCCGACACGGAGGACCCCGCCCCGGAGCCCGAGGAGGAGGAGCCCCCGGCGCCCGCGGCCTCGGCCGGTTCCGCCTACGCGGACATCCTGATGCCCCGTTCCGTCGGCAGCCATCGTGACCGGCTCATCGGCTCCACCGACCGGCAGGCCGAGGCGGACGGCGTCCGCCCGGGCCGTCGGGCGGCGGTCCCGAGCTGGGACGAGATCGTGTTCGGGACGCGGCGGAAGAAGCAGGAGTAGCCGGTCGTACGACATCCGGAGGGTCCCCGGCGTTCGCGCGCCGGGGACCCTTCCGTTCTGTGCCGGGTCCTGGGCCTACTGGGGATCCGGTCCCACGGCGACCGGTCGCGACGGGTCCGACGACCACTCCGACCAGGAACCGACGTACAGCGCGGCCGGAATGCCCGCGACCGCCAGGGCCAGCACCTCATGGGCGCCGGAGACGCCGGAGCCGCAGTAGACACCGACCGTCGAGTCGTCCAGGACGCCCAATGCCTTGAAGCGGGCGGCCAGTTCCTCGGCGGGGCGGAAGCGGCCGTCGGCCCCCACGTTGTCGGTGGTGGGCGCCGACAGCGCGCCGGGAATGTGTCCGCCGACCCGGTCGATGGGCTCCACCTCACCCCGGTAGCGCTCCCCTGCCCGGGCGTCCAGCAGCACTCCGGAGCGGGCCAGCGCCGCCGCGCCGTCCGCGTCGATGAGCCCTGCCGCGGTCGGCGCGGGCTGGAAGTCGCCCTCGGCCGGTTCGGGAAGGCCGGTCGACAGTTCGCCCTGCCAGGACGGCAACCCGCCGTCGAGGACTCGCACGTCCGGGTGACCTGTCCAGCGCAGCATCCACCAGGCTCGGGCCGCCGCCCAGCCCTGTCCGCCGTCGTACACGACCACCGGCGTCCCGGCCGAGACACCCGCGCGGCGCATGGCGGCGCCGAACTCCGCGAGGTCGGGCAGCGGGTGCCGGCCGCCGAGGCACGCCGGGGCGGCGAGTTCCCTGTCCAGGTCGACGAAGACCGCGCCGGGGAGGTGTCCGGCCGCGTACTCGGCCCGGCCGTCGAACGGCGGCTCCCCGGTCGCCTTGGCCACGCTCAGTTGCCAACGGACATCGAGCAGGACGGGCGGGTTCTGTCCCGCCAAGTCGCCGGCGAGTTCTGATGCGGAAATGATGGCGTTCATGGCCACCATCCTCGCGCACGGGGTGGCCGCAGCGTCCAGGTCCGGCTACTCTGCTCCGCCGGGCAGGCCCGATCACGAGGCGTACGGGATCAGGCACATGCTGTACAACCGATCGACACCCGTCGGTCATCGCATGGCCATGGCCGGGAAGGCGCACGACGGGCATTCTCCGGACACGGACAGGGGAGCCGCCGAGCGACGGCGTGCCCGAAGCGTGCGGCGCCACGAGTGCTGCGAGCATCGGCACAGGGCCATGGGCATGGGGCCTTATGCACGGGTCCGTGAGCATGGGGCCGTACGCACGGGTCCGTCCGAGCGGAAGCGAACGACACGGCCGCCGTGAGAGGCCGAGAAGAGAGTGACGATGACCGAGGCAAGGGGGCCGGCCGGCCCGCCCGCCCGGCAGGTACCGGGCACGCCCTGCTGGGTGAGCCTGATGGTGCACGAGGTGGCCACGACCCAGGAGTTCTACGGTTCACTGTTCGGCTGGGAGTTCCGGCCGGGCCCGCAGCAGCTCGGTCCCTCCGTCCGGGCCCTGCTCGACGGGCACACGGTGGCCGGCATCGGCCAGCTGCCGGCCGACCGCGATCTCCCCATCGCCTGGACGCCCTACCTCGCCTCGGACGACGTGGACCTGACGGCCGAGACCGTACGGCTGTGCGGCGGCACGGTCGGGGTGGGACCGCTGGACGCCGAGGAAGCCGGGCGACTGGTGATCGGCTCCGACCCGTCCGGCGCGGTCTTCGGCGTCTGGCAGGCGGCCGCGCACCTCGGAACGTCTCTCACCGGGGCGCCCGGCACACCGGCCTGGCACGAGCTGCTGACCTTCGAGACCGCGAGCGTCGCCAAGTTCTACGAAACGTTGTTCGGCTACGAGGAGGAGCCGGTGGTCTCCGCCGACTTCGACTACGTGACCCTGCGCCTCGGCGACCGCCCCGTCGCCGGCATCCACGGCGTCGGCCACGCCCTGCCCCACGACCTGGGCCCGCACTGGATGACGTACTTCGAAGTGTCCGACACCGACGAGGCGACCGCCCTCCTCGTCGGCCTCGGCGGTCACGTCCTCACACCTCCGCACGACTCCGAGCACGGTCGGGTGGCCACGGTGGCAGATCCCGAGGGGGCTCGGTTCTCCCTCATCCACAGCCCACGCTGAGACGGGTGGACAAGGGCGGACGGGCCGTTCCTCAGGCCGTCGACACCGGCAGGACGTGCGCTTGTGGAACGTCCCGCAATCGGGTGTGACCGCGCTTCCGTGAAGGACCGTCCCGGGGCGTGGGGCTGTCACTTTGTGTTAGCCTCATCCTTTTGCGTGCTCGTGACGGTTGGCGATCCAGCCTGTCTGGTTCCTCCTGTTCGTCGGCTGCTCATTCCTACCGGGCCTTCCTCGGTACGTTCGCATGCGGAAGGCTCTTCATGAATCACCCTGACCGCCCCGGCACCTCGCACGGCGATATCGCCCCGCTCATGGCCACTTCCCCAACGGTGCCTCTGGTCGCTTCCTTCGCCAGCCTGGAACTGCCGGCCGAGGTGCTGCGAACGCTCAGCGAACTCGGTGTGCGCGAGCCCTTCCCCATCCAAGCAGCCACGCTGCCCAACGCCCTCGCGGGACGCGATGTCCTGGGGCGCGGGCGCACCGGATCGGGCAAGACGCTCGCGTTCGGCCTGCCGCTGCTCGCACGGACGGCCGGGCGGCGCGCGGAACCGAAGCAGCCTCTCGCTCTGGTCCTGGTGCCCACCCGAGAGCTGGCCCAACAGGTCACCGAGGCGCTTGCGCCGTACGCAGAGGCACTGCGGCTGCGGATGGCCACGGTCGTCGGCGGCATGTCGATCGGCCGACAGGCCGCTGCGCTGCGTGAGGGAGCCGAGGTGGTCGTCGCCACCCCCGGCCGTCTGCACGACCTCATCGAGCGCAGGGCCTGCCGCCTGGGACGGGTAGCGATCACCGTCCTCGACGAGGCCGACCAGATGTGCGACATGGGCTTCCTGCCGCAGGTGACCGAGGTGCTCGACCAGGTGCACCCCGACGGTCAGCGGATGCTGTTCTCGGCGACCCTGGACCGCGACGTCGACCAGCTGGTCCGCCGCTACCTCCACGCCCCCGTCGTCCACTCGGTCGACCCGTCCGCGGGCGCGGTCACGACGATGGACCACCATGTCCTGGTCGTCCACAGCCACGACCAGTACGCCGTCACCACGGAGATCGCCGCCCGCGACGGCCGCGTACTGCTGTTCCTGGACACCAAGCACGCGGTCGACCAGCTCACCCGGCATCTGCGGGCCAGCGGAGTGCACGCCGCGGCCCTGCACAGCGGCAAGTCCCAACCGCAGCGCACACGGACCCTGGCGCAGTTCAAGAACGGCCAGATCAGCGTCCTGGTGGCGACCAATGTCGCGGCCCGTGGCCTGCACGTCGACGACCTCGATCTCGTGGTCAACGTCGACCCGCCCACCGACCCCAAGGACTATGTGCACCGCGCGGGCCGTACCGCCCGGGCCGGTGAGTCCGGCAGCGTCGTCACGTTGGTGTCGGCGGGCCGGCGCCGCGAGATGAGCCGACTGATGGCCGCCGCCGGCATCGAGCCGATCGTCACCGAGGTGCGCTCGGGCGAGGCGGCACTGAGCCGGATCACCGGGGCCAAGGCCCCCTCCGGCATCCCGCTCGACGGCGGGCCCGCCGCACCCCGGCCCAAGAACACCAACGCTCCCTTCCGCGGCCTGGGCACCAGCAAGGACGCCTCCCGCGGCGCCGGAGGCAAGTCCCGAAAGGCCGGTGAGGCCCGCAAGCTCGCCGAGGCCCGCAAGGCGGCCCAGGTACGTCGCGGCGGCTGAGAGCTGCTGCCCTGATGATCGAATACGTCCGACCACGGGCAGAATGGGGAACCTCCAGCCCGGCCCGAAACCCTCCTGTGCGTACACCTATGCGTACACCTACGAGATGAACGACCTCGTGGTGTGCCCGGCCGCGAGGCGATACCCGCCGAAGCCGGAGCCAGGATGATGTCGCCTGCGCCCCGCACTGCGTCCGGCATGACAAGCTGTGCTTCCCACTGCCCGAACCCAGGAGGTCGCCATGACCGCAGAATCTGCATCCGAAGAAGGTTCGGAGCCGACCGGCCCCGAGACGTCCGCTCCGGTGCCCGACAGCGACGGCGACGACCTGAAACGCAAGTTCCGGGAGGCCCTGGCGCGCAAGCGCGGTGCGCAGGCGGACGCCGCTGACCTTGCCGCGAACGTCGATGCGTCGAAGGTCCGTGGGGCGCATGGCCCGGCTGCGAGCCGGCGGTCGTTCCGGCGCAAGAGCGGCGGCTGAGTCCATCCGTTCCGCGATCTGGCCGCCCCGCGACACGCCCTGGGCGCCACGGACTCGCACCCTGTGTCGCGGGTCGGGAGGTGCGCATACCCGCGTGCCGGTTGCCGGTGAGGTCGTAGCCGACGGTCTCCGCCTGTGGAGACGGGCTCAGCTGCGGTCGGCGCGGGTCGGTGTCGTCGCCGCCGTGGACTTGGTCTTGTGTCAACCCGTGTCGTCGCCGTGGCCGCCGTCAACGGCGCGGCAGGCAGGTTCGAGGCTCAAGCGGGGGCAAACGGCAGAACGTCCGGCGAGAGCGCGCCGGCATGCGCGGCGGCGCTCGTCATGCGGCGGCGGTGATGACGTCGACACAACACCTCGTAGCCGACCTCCGCGGCAGGGCCGTTCACATCACCGACGACGACCTGCTCACCTTCCACCACCATCTCGCCGCCCACCGTGCGGGCGTTGTGCGTGGCACGCGCCCCGCACCAGCACATCGCCTCCACCTGAAGGGTCTCCACCCGGTCCGCCAGCTCGATCAGCCGCTGCGAGCCCGGGAAGAGCCTGGTCCGAAAGTCGGTCGTGATACCGAAGGCGAAGACATCGAGGTCCAGGTCGTCCACGACCCGCGCCAGCTGATCGACCTGCTCCGACGCCAGGAACTGCGCCTCATCCACAATCAGATAGTCGACCTTGTCGCCCTGCGACATCCGACCCACGACATAGGCGTACAGATCCATCTCCGGCGCCGCCTCGACAGCATCTGTCACCAGACCGAGCCGCGAAGACAGTTTCCCCTCCCCCGCCCGGTCATCGCGCGTGAAGATCACGCCCTGTAGACCCCTTGCCGACCGATTGTAGATTCGCTGGAGAGCAAGTGTGGACTTCCCGCAGTCCATCGTTCCGGAGAAGAACACCAGCTCGGGCATGGCGAGTCGAGCACCTTTCGGTTTGCGGACGGAGATGGGCCCGGAGGCGTCAGGAGCGTACTTCGAGCAGCGGGACCAACTGTTCGGCGGGGGTCATCGAACCGTGGTTGCCGACCATCGCCGACTCCTTGGGTTCCCGCTCCGAGGCGATGATGACGACGTCGTCGCACGCGGCGGCGACCACGTCGCCGATCCGGCCGTACACCCGTCCCTCGACCTGCTCGGGCGGCCCGAACCAGCCCGCCGCGATCGCCTCGTCCCGCGAGGCCACCCAGAACTGCTCGCCGAGGACCTCGCGCCAGCAGGTCAGGACGTCGTTCTCGGCGCCCGGGACCGCGTAGACATGGCGGGCGCGGCCCTCGCCGCCCAGCAGGGCGACCCCGGCGCGCAGCTCCCAGTCCTCGTCGAAGTCGATGCGGTGCTGCTCGTCGAACGGCACGTCGATCATGCCGTGGTCGGCGGTGACGTAGAGCGCGCTGCGCGGGGGGAGTTGCTCGGCCAGCCGCTGGACCAGCCGGTCGACGTACATCAGGCGGCCGCGCCAGGTGTCGGAGTCGATGCCGAAGCGGTGGCCGGCGCCGTCGACCTCGGCGTAGTAGGTATAGATCAAGGAGCGATCGGCGGCGGCCAGTTGCTCGGCCGCGACGTCCATGCGCTCCTCGCCGATCTGCCGCCCGTGGAACATTCCTCCGCTGAGCGCGACCTTGGTCAGCGGGGTGTTCTGGAAGGTGGGGGACGAGACCTGGGCGGCGTGCACACCCGCCTGTTCGGCGCGTTGGAAGAGGGTGGGGTACGGCTGCCAGGCCGCCGGCGACGTCCACGGCTGCCAGCGCAGCTGGTTCATCAGCTCGCCGGTGGCCGGATTGCGCACGGTGTAGCCGGGCAGGCCGTGGGCACCCGGCGGCAGCCCGGTGCCGACGGAGGCAAGCGAGGTGGCGGTGGTCGCCGGGAAGCCGGTGGTCAGCGGCCGTCCGGTGCCGCCGCGCGAGCTGCCGAGGAGCGAGGTCATGAACGGCGCCTCGTGCGGGTGCGCCTTGAGCTGCTCCCAGCCGAGCCCGTCGATCAGGAACACGCAGTTCCGGTCGGCGGGGGGCAGCTCGGGGAGGGTCGCGACCGTCCCGGGCACGGCCAGGCCGGCGGCCAGGGTGGGCAGCAGGTCGGCGAGGGATCCGGAGCCGTACGCGGGGACGGGTGCGGAGTCGAGGGCGAGCGGTTCCGGATGGTGGTCCCAGGCGGAGGCGGGCTGCGCCATCAGTGGGTGGCGTCCGCGGTCGCCTCGGAGATGGCCTGCGCGAAGACGAGCGCCTGGCGCACCGTCTCCGGGCCGTCCCCGGCCTCGCTCACCCGAAGGCTGAGGTCGTCCGCCGTCGAGCTGCCGGTGTAGCCGTGGTCGGCCTCGCAGTTGGGGTCGCCGCAGGCGGCGGGCTCCAGATCGATCCGGGACACGGCGCCCCAGCCGATGGTCAGCACGACCTCGCGGGGCAGGGTGCCCGGCTGGTACTGCTCCGGGTTGGCGACCACCCGGCTGACCACGACCGAGGAGATCCGGCCGATCTTCACGGACTCGGTGGAGGTGGTGGCGTACGGCGTCGGGGAGGTGGTGTCCTCGGCCTGCTCGTCGGTGTGGCTGACGATGAAGCGGTTGCCGGTGAGGACGAGCACGGTCACATGCCGCCGCACCTCGTTCTGGTCGAACGTCGTCTCCTGGTGGACCAGGTACGACTGGACGGGCTCGCCGCCCACGGCGGACTCCACTGCCTCGGCCACGAGGGCCGGGTAGTAGCCGCTGCGCTCGATCGCCGTTCGCAGCCCCTGGGTCGTCGTACTGGTCTTGGCCATGACGTCCATTCTACGGTGGCCCACTGACTGCGCGGCACGCTCATGGGGGTCTCGGGTACGTCTCGGTACACGGGTCAGTACACGGGCAGTGTCCGTGGGCCGAGGTCGTCGCGGGCGGGTGGGGTCGCCAGGCGCACGGAGGCGCCGAGGGCGCTCAGGCCGTGCGGGGCGACAACGACCGGCTCGAGGGTGACCGCGACGACCTCCGGGTGGTCGTCGACCAGCCGTGACACCCGCAGCAGCAGTTCCTCCAGCGCGGGGGTGTCGACGGGGGTGGAGCCGCGCCAGCCGAAGAGGAGGGGTGCCGTCCGGATCGACCTGACCAGTGAGGTGGCCTCGCGGTCGGTGACCGGGACGAGCCGGTGCGCCATGTCCCCGAGCAGCTGGGAGGCGGCCCCGGCGAGCCCGAACGACAGGACGGCTCCGGCCGCCGGGTCGATGACGGCCCTGACAACGGTGTCGACTCCCCGCGGTGCCATCCTCTGCACCACCGGCCGCAGCTCCTCCGGCTTCCCGAACAGCTCGGTCAACTCGATGTACGCCCGCCCCAGTTGCTCCTCGTCCGCGAGATCCAGCCGTACGCCGCCGAGGTCGGCACGGTGGCGCAGATGCGGGGCGGTGGCCTTGAGGGCGACCGGGTAGCCGAGGTCGCGGGCGGCCCGGACGGCGTCCTCGGGGGTGGGTGCGGGCAGGGACCGGTGCACCCGCACGCCGTACGTGCCGAGCAACTCGCCGGTCTCCTCGGCGCCGAGAGTGAGGCCCTGCCCGCGCGCGAGCAGTCCGTGGACCAGTGCGGCGGCGCCCTTCTCGTCGATGTCCTCGAAATCGGGCACCTTGCCGGGGTCGGCGGCGTCCCGCCGCCACTGCGCGTACCGGACCACTTCGGAGAGGGCTCTCACGGCGCGTTCGGCGGCGGGGTAGGCAGGGATGAGGCGGGAGCAGCTCTGGGCGGCAGGCACCTCGTCCGTCGCCTTCACCGCCAGCCGGTCCAGGGGGCGGAGCGGGTGGGGCCGGACGGCGACGCCGGAGCTGGTCGAACCCGGCTGAGGTGCGGTGCTCGCCGCGGCCGACAGGGCTTCCGCAAGCCCGCCGAGTTCCACGTGGACCACCAGCACCGGCTTGCCGGGGACCTGCTCGGCGGCGGACCTCAGGGCTTCGGCCAGTGCCGCGTCCCCGGCCGAGTCCTCCCCCAGAGCCGGTATCGCCGTCACCACCACCGCGTCGCAGGCACCGTCCGCCAGCGCCCGCGCCAGCGCCCGGTGGAAGTCCGCCGGCGAGGCCGCCGTCGTCAGGTCCAGCGGGGGCAGCGGTCGCAGTCCCTCGGAGAGACACGCGTCGTACGTGAGCAGCCCGAGCGACTCGGAGTTTCCGAGGATCGCCACTCTGGCGCCGGCCGGGAGTGGCTGGCGCGCGAGGAGCAGCCCCGTGTCCACCAGTTCCGTGATCGTCTCCACCCGGATCACCCCGGCCTGGCGCAGCAGCGCGGACACCGTGGCGTGCGGCAACCGCGTGGCCCGTACGGCGTGGCCCTGCGGCGCGGAGCCCGCGCCCTGCACCACGACCAGCGGTTTCGCGGCCGCCGTCCGGCGTGCGAGGCGGGTGAACTTGCGCGGGTTGCCGATGGACTCCAGGTACATCAGCACGACGTCGGTGTCCGGGTCGTCGTACCAGTACTGAAGGAGGTCGTTGCCGGACACGTCCGCCCGGTTGCCGGACGACACGAACGTCGACACGCCGGTCACCCCGGTGACTCCGCCGCCGCGCCGGTGCAGCCGGGACAGCAGGGCGATACCGATGGCGCCGGACTGGGAGAACAGCCCGATGCGGCCGGGCCGGGGCATCTCGGGGGCGAGGGAGGCGTTCAGCCGTACCCGCACCGAGGTGTTGATGATCCCGAAGGCGTTCGGGCCGATGATCCGCATGCCGTACGCGCGCGCGTGCCGGACGAGTTCGCGCTGTCGCTCGCGCCCCTCGGGCCCGCTCTCGGCGTACCCGGCGGAGAGCACGACAAGCCCTTGCACGCCGTGCCGGCCGCACTCCTCGACGACGTCGGGAACGTGCTCCGCGGCCACGGCGACGACGGCGAGGTCGACCGGCCCGTCGATGTCGCGCACCGAGCGGTACCCGGGCACCCCGTCGAGTTCCTTCTGCCCCTCGGGCAGGGACCTGTTCACGGCATGGAGACGGCCCGTGAACCCGGCGTCCCTGATGTTGTCGAGGACACTGCGGCCCACCCCGCCGGGCGCACGGCCGGTCCCGACGACGGCGACGGACCCGGGCATCAGCAGCCGCTGCACGGACCGGCCTTCGGCGCGCTGTTCGCGCGCGTACTGCACGGCGAGGGAGCGGTCCGTCGGCTCCAGGTCGAACTCCAGGCGTACGACGCCGTCCTCGAAGCTGCGCTTCTGCGTGTACCCGGCATCCGTGAACACCTTGATCATCTTGGTGTTGGCGGGGAGGACCTCGGCGGCGAACCGGCGGATGCCCCGCTCGCGGGCGACGGCTCCGATGTGTTCGAGGAGGGCGGAGGCGACCCCGCGCCCCTGGTGGGCGTCCTGGACGAGGAAGGCGACCTCGGCCTCGTCGGCGACAGGAGGGGCGGGCGCGACGCGCTCTCCGGCAAGGGTGGCGGTGGGCGACGGGTAGGAGGACGCGGCCATGCCGTCGGGGCCGATGCGGTCGTAGCGTACGGTGGCGATGAACTCGCCGCCGATGGTGGCTGCGAGTCCCACCCGGTCCACAAAGTCGTGGTGCGTGAAGCGGTGGACGTCCTTGGCGGACAGGCGCGGGTAGGGCGCGAAGAAGCGGTAGTACTTCGACTCGTCCGAGACCTGCTCGTAGAAGCTGACGAGGCGATCGGCGTCATCGACGGTGATGGGCCGGACGCGCGCGGTACCACCGTCGCGCAGCACCACGTCGGCCTCCCAGTGGGCGGGGTACTCGTGCCGGTCCGACGAGGTCTGCATGGGCCCCAGAGTACGGCTCGCGTGCGACAGCGGCGCGGGGCAGTCTGTGGAGGACGGACGTCGGACCGAGGCCGCGGTCCGACGGCATCAAGGGGCGGGACGAAGGACCGCTCCGCATGCTTCACGTAGGGGAAACTGGTCTAGACAACCCTGAACATCGAAGGGCAGCATCACATGGCTGAGCGCCGCGTCAACGTCGGCTGGGCCGAGGGTCTCCATGCCCGCCCCGCCTCCATCTTCGTCCGGGCCGCCACGGCCGCAGGTATCCCGGTGACGATCGCCAAGGCCGACGGAAACCCCGTCAACGCGGCCTCCATGCTGGCCGTTCTGGGCCTGGGCGCCCAGGGGGGCGAGGAGATCGTCCTCGCGTCCGACGCCGAGGGGGCGGACGCCGCCCTCGACCGTCTCGCGAAGCTTGTTTCCGAGGGCCTCGAGCAACTTCCCGAGACCGTCTGAGCGCAGACGCCGTAAGCACGACAAAAGGGCTCGTCCGAATTATCGGGCGAGCCCTTTGCATTTCCCGGTGACGGGCAGCAGAAATAATCCCCCAGGAATTACCCCTACTTTGTATACGGCGCCCGTGTTAATGCCGCAGGCTCGGCATGTTTACGGGATGTTGCGAGTTCCTCACACGGTCCGGGCGATCCGTCCGAGAAGGGAAACGCAGCCGGTGCGCGCCCGTCGAGCGCTCGGTGTGCAGCGCCGTGACCGCCCGGGCGCGTTCGCTGTCGCCGCGCGCCACCGCGTCCACGATCGCGCCGTGCTCCACCCAGGACTCGACCGGGTCGGCCGGCGCGTCCACGGCGTACATCCAGGCGATCTTGTGGCGCAACTGGGTCAGCATCGACGTCATCGCTGGGCTGCCGGAGGCCTGGGCGAGCGTCTCGTGGAACCAGCTGCCCAGCGAGCGCAGGTCCTCGCTGTTGCCCCGCCTGGCTCGCTCCTGGCCCAGCCGGACCAGGCCCCGCAGCACCTTGAGATGGGCGTCGGTACGCCGCTGGGCGGCCCGGGAGGCGCCGAGCGGCTCCAGCAACATGCGCATCTCCAGGAGGTCGGCGCCCTCCTGCTCGGTGGGCTCCGCGACGCACGCGCCCGCGTGCCGCCGGGTCACCACGAAGCCCTCCGCCTCCAGCGTGCGCAGGGCCTCCCGGACGGGGACACGCGAGACGCCGTAGCGGCGCGCGAGCAGTTCCTCGGTGAGCCGGCTGCCGCGCTCGTAGACACCCGCGACGATGTCGTCCCGGATCGCGGTGCATACCGAGTGCGCCGGAATACGCATGACCGACCTCCGCCTTAATCCCCGTGAAACGTCGACGATTGACGTGTGTTCAGTGACTCTATTGCAATGAGCCGGAATTTCCGATGGCGGGCCGGAATCCATGGATACTTTTTGGACAGGCGGGCTTCTGAAACGACGAAAGCCCCGGCTCGGGGAGCCGGGGCCGCAGCTTGTCCCGCCGCGTGACGTCAGACGTCCACGCCGTGCGCGCGGAGGTGCGTCAGACGTTCACACCGTGCGCGTGGAGGTAGGAGACGGGGTCGATGTCCGAGCCGTACTCCGGGCTGGTGCGGGCCTCGAAGTGCAGGTGCGGGCCGGTGACGTTGCCGGTCGCCCCGGAGAGACCTATCTGCCGGCCCGGGGTGACGCTCTGGCCCACCGAGACACCGATCGACGACAGGTGGCCGTACTGGGTGTACGTCCCGTCATTCATCCTGATCACGATCTGGTTGCCGTACGCCCCGCCCCAGCCGGCCTCGACCACGGTGCCGGAACCGACCGCGTGGACGGAGGTGCCGGTCGAGGCGTGGAAGTCGATGCCGGTATGGCTGCCGGAGGACCACAGGGAGCTGCTGGACTGGTAGCCGGTGGAGACGTACGAGCCGGAGATCGGGGCGACGTAGGCGTTGAGGCGCCTGCGCTCCTCCGCGCGGGCGGCGCGTGCCTTGGCCGCACGGGCCTGCTGGACCTCGGCGAGCGCCTTCATGTGCGCGGCCACCTCGGCCTTCTTCTTCGCCTCGGCCTCGTCGGCGGCCTGCTGCTGGGCGGCGGCCTGGACACCGATCTCGTCGGCGATCGAGTCTCCGATGGTGATGACGGGAGTGAGTCCGGTCTGCTCGACCGCGGGCTCGGCGGCGAGCGCCGGGGCGGCCAGGGTGCCGATCACGCCGGTGGTGGTGAGGGCCGCGACGCCCGCCGCGCGGACGGTGCCGCGCTTCATCCGGCTGGCACGACGGTGTTTCCCGGCGGCGCACATGAACGCCATGTGGTGGCTGATCCTTTCCTTCCTTCTCGCCTACCGGGTTAGCTGACGGGTTCGGAGCAGGAAGGTCTCCTACGGACCCCCTCGCGGTGCGCGCGGGCGTCCGATTCACCCCAGGGACTTGTGGTGTGGGTCCCCGGCTCCCCTGGCTCGCGCCATGCGGGGACTCGGCGATGACTGTCCGGTGCCGCGGGTGCGGCGCGGTGCCTGACGGACAGCCTGGACGACGCTAAACGGGCACGTTTCAATTCCCAAACGGATCGTGGCGTTTGTAGCGCACACCACAGGGCAGACAGGCAACCTCTCCCTCAATTCGGACATCAGGGGCCCTGGCGACTCACAGGTCACCAGGGCCCCACGCGCGCGGCGCTACTCGGCGGACACGACCGTGACCTCGCCGATGCCCAGGGCCTCGACGGGCGCCTTGATCTGCGCCGCGTCACCGACGAGGACCGTCACCAGACGGTCCACCGGGAAGGCGCTCACGACGGCCGCGGTGGCCTCCACGGTGCCCGTCGACGCGAGTTGCCGGTACAGCGTCGCCTGGAAGTCGTCGGGCAGGTGCTGCTCGACCTGGTCGGCCAGCGTGCCCGCGACGGCCCCCGCGGTCTCGTACTTCAGCGGCGCCACACCCACGAGGTTCTGCACGGCCACATCGCGCTCGGCGTCGGTCAGGCCCTCCGCGGCGAGCGTGCGCAGCACGGTCCACAGGTCCGCCAGGGCGGGACCGGTGTTCGGGGTGTCGACGGAGCCGCTGATGGCGAGCATCGCGGCGCCCGATCCGTCCGAGGTCGAGCGCAGGACCTGCCCGAACGCCCGCACTCCGTAGGTGTAGCCCTTCTCCTCGCGCAGGACACGGTCCAGACGGGAGGTGAGGGTGCCGCCCAGGCAGTACGTGCCGAGGACCTGAGCGGGCCATACGCGCGCGTGCCGGTCGGCGCCGACGCGGCCGATCAGCAACTGCGTCTGGACGGCACCGGGGCGGTCCACGATGACGACCCGGCCGGTGTCGTCGGCGGTCACCGGGGGCACCGGACGCGGCTGGGCCGAGGAACCGGTCCAGGCGCCGAGCGTCTCGCCGAGCAGCGCGTCGAGGTCGACGTCGGTGAGGTCGCCGACGACCACGGCTGTGGCGGTCGCCGGACGGACGTGCTTCTCGTAGAAGGCACGTACGGCCGCGGAGTCGATGCTCTCGACCGTCTTCTCGGTGCCCTGGCGCGGACGCGACATGCGGGAGGTCGCCGGGAACAACTCCTTGGAGAGCTCCTTGGCGGCCCGACGGGAGGGGTTGGCCATCTCGTGCGGAATCTCGTCGAGGCGGTTGCGGACGAGCCGGTCGACCTCGCTGTCCGCGAACGCGGGCGCCCTGAGGGCGTCGGCGAGCAGCCCCAGGCCCTTGGTCAGGCGGGAGACGGGGACTTCGAGGGAGAGCCGTACGCCGGGGTGGTCGGCGTGCGCGTCGAGAGTGGCGCCGCAGCGCTCCAACTCGGCGGCGAACTCCTCGGCGGAGTGCTTGTCGGTGCCCTCGGAGAAGGCCCGCGCCATGATCGTGGCCACGCCGTCCAGACCAGCCGGCTCGGCCTCCAGGGGCGCGTCCAGCAGCACCTCGACCGCGACGACCTGCTGGCCGGGGCGGTGGCAGCGCAGTAGCGTGAGGCCGTTGTCGAGCGCCCCGCGCTCGGGGGCCGGGAACGCCCAGGGCCTGGCCTCGCCCGCCTGGGGCTGGGAGTGGAATTCCATCGCGGCGAGCTCGGTCACTGGGCCGCCTCCTCGTCGTTCTCGTCGGTGGCTGCGGCGTCTTCGGCTTCGGCTTCGGCGGCAGTGGGCTCGTAGACGAGCACCGCGCGGTTGGCGGCTCGCAGGCGGGCCTTGGCGACCTCCTGGACCTCCTCGGGGCTCACCTCCAGGACACGCTGGACAGCGGTGAGGGCGAGCTGCGGGTCGCCGAACAGGACGGCGAACCGGCACAGTTCGTCGGCGCGGCCCGCGACCGTGCCGAGCCGGTCCAGCCACTCGCGCTCCAACTGGGCCTGGGCCCGCTCCATTTCCTCGGCCGTGGGGCCCTCCTCGGCGAACCGGGCGAGCTCCTCGTCGATGGCCGCCTCGATGACCGGGACTTCGACGTCGCCGGAGGTCTTCACGTCCAGCCAGCCCAGGGAGGGCGCCCCGGCCAGCCGCAGCAGGCCGAAGCCGGCCGCGACGGCCGTACGGTCACGCCGTACCAGCCGGTTGTAGAGACGGGAGGACTCGCCGCCGCCGAGGACGGTGAGGGCCAGGTCGGCCGCGTCGCACGCGCGCGTGCCGTCCTGCGGCAGCCGGTAGGCGGCCATCAGGGCCCGCGCCGGGACCTCCTCCTCGACGACCTCGCGCAGCTGCTCGCCGATGACGTCGGGCAGCGCGCCGTCGCGCGGTGTGGGCTTGCCGTCGTGCGCCGGGATGGACCCGAAGTACTTCTCGACCCAGGCGAGTGTCTGCTCCGGGTCGATGTCGCCGACCACCGACAGGACGGCGTTGTTGGGCGCGTAGTACGTGCGGAAGAACGCGCGCGCGTCCTCCAGGGTGGCCGCGTCCAGGTCGGCCATCGAGCCGATCGGGGTGTGGTGGTAGGGGTGGCCCTCCGGGTAGGCGAGGGCGGTCAGCTTCTCGAACGCCGTGCCGTAGGGGACGTTGTCGTAGCGCTGCCGGCGCTCGTTCTTGACGACATCGCGCTGGTTCTCCATCGATTCGTCGTCGAGGGCGGTCAGCAGGGAGCCCATCCGGTCGGCCTCCAGCCAGAGGGCGAGCTCCAGCTGGTGGGTCGGCATGGTCTCGAAGTAGTTGGTGCGCTCGAAGCTGGTGGTGCCGTTGAGCGAGCCGCCCGCACCCTGGATCAGCTCGAAGTGACCGTTGCCCTTGACCTGTGCCGAGCCCTGGAACATGAGGTGCTCGAAAAGGTGAGCCAGACCGGTACGTCCCTTGACCTCGTGGCGCGAGCCGACGTCGTACCAGAGGCACACCGCCGCGACCGGGGTCAGATGGTCCTCGGAGAGCACCACGCGCAGGCCGTTGGCCAGCCGGTGCTCGCTCGCTGTCAGGCCCCCGGAGCCTGCCTGGGCTGTGGCCGTGTGACCCATGGGCATGTACGTCCCTTCGATCGGGGTCGCGGTCCTGGAAACCGCGGTTTTCCTGCCGGTCCTGCCACTGTATGCAAGCGTGCGGACCCTCCGCGAAGTTCCCGCACCGCGTACGCCCTGAGCGAGATCGGAGCGGGCGGTGGGCGGGTGCCGGGAGGGAGGCCTGGGCGGACGGAGCGCGCGGTGCGAGAGGGGGCCCGGACGGGCAGCGGAGGGGAGGCGGAGGCGGGCGGCGGTCGCGGTGCCGTAGCCTGCGGGCAGTTGTGCCGCGCCTGGGCGGCACGCAGCGGCGCGGGCGGCACGTCCCGCCGCCGGGCCGGGCGGCTTACGTCGGGTCCGGTCCGTCGTTGTCAGTGCCGCGGTCCACAATGGTCCGCGTCAGATCCCGTTCACGCTTCAGCAAGAGTGAGCCGGAGGGACGCGTCGGTGCCGAGAGGGTGATCGCGCGGAAGCCCGCAGGGCTGAGCACGATCGCCCTGTCTACACCGACGTGAGTGCCCCGTAGGCGAGCGACCAGCAAACAGGAGGAGCCGGCAGCGATGGCCCGCCGCAGCACGAAGACCCCGCCGCCCGACGACTCGTACGAGGAGCGGATCCTCGACATCGACGTCGTGGACGAGATGAAGGGCTCGTTCCTCGAGTACGCGTACTCGGTCATCTACTCCCGCGCCCTGCCGGACGCCCGGGACGGCTTGAAGCCGGTACACCGTCGCATCGTGTACCAGATGAACGAGATGGGCCTGCGTCCCGACCGCGGCTATGTGAAGTGCGCCCGCGTCGTCGGCGAGGTCATGGGTAAGTTGCACCCGCACGGCGACACGTCGATCTACGACGCCCTGGTACGCATGGCCCAGCCGTTCTCGATGCGTGTCCCCCTGGTCGACGGCCACGGCAACTTCGGATCGCTGGGCAACGACGACCCGCCGGCCGCCATGCGGTACACCGAGTGCCGGATGGCCCAGGCGGCGGACCTGATGACGGAGTCCATCGACGAGGACACCGTCGACTTCGCACCCAACTACGACGGCCAGGAGCAGGAGCCGGCAGCCCTGCCTGCCGCCTTCCCGAACCTCCTGGTGAACGGCGCCTCCGGCATCGCGGTCGGCATGGCCACCAACATGCCGCCGCACAATCTGGCCGAGGTCATCGCGGCCGCGCGCCACCTGATCCGCTACCCGAACGCGGATCTGGACGCCCTGATGCGGCACGTCCCGGGCCCCGACCTGCCCACCGGCGGCCGGATCGTGGGCCTGACCGGCATCCGTGACGCGTACGAGACGGGCCGCGGCACCTTCAAGATCCGCGCGACGGTCGCGGTGGACGACGTGACACCGCGCCGCAAGGGGCTGGTCGTCACCGAGTTGCCCTTCTCGGTCGGCCCGGAGAAGGTGATCGCCAAGATCAAGGACCTGGTCGGCTCGAAGAGACTGCAGGGCATCGCCGACGTCAAGGACCTCACAGACCGCGCGCACGGCCTGCGCCTGGTCATCGAGATCAAGAACGGCTTCGTGCCGGAGGCCGTCCTGGAGCAGCTCTACAAACTGACGCCCATGGAGGAGTCGTTCGGCGTCAACAACGTGGCGCTGGTGGACGGCCAGCCCCTCACCCTGGGCCTCAAGGAACTCCTCGAGGTCTACCTCGACCACCGCTTCGAGGTCGTGCGCCGCCGCAGCGAGTTCCGCCGCACCAAGCGGCGCGACCGGCTGCACCTGGTCGAGGGCCTGCTCACCGCGCTGATCGACATCGACGAGGTGATCCGCCTCATCCGGTCCAGCGACAACTCCGCCCAGGCGAAGCAGCGCCTGATGGAGGCCTTCTCGCTGTCGGAGATCCAGACCCAGTACATCCTCGACACCCCGCTGCGCCGCCTCACGAAGTTCGACCGCCTCGAGCTGGAGGCGGAGAAGGAGCGGCTCAACGAGGAGATCGCGGAGCTGACCCGGATCCTGGAGTCGGACGCCGAGCTGCGCAAGCTGGTCTCAGCCGAACTGGCCGCGGTGGCCAAGAAGTTCGGCACCGAGCGGCGTACGGTCCTGCTGGAGTCGGCCGGCGCTCCGGCGGCGACCGTGCCGCTCCAGGTGGCCGACGACCCGTGCCGGGTGCTGCTGTCCTCGACGGATCTGCTGGCCCGTACGGCCAACGGCGAACCGTTCCCGGAGGACGCCGACGTCAGGCGAGCCAAGCACGACGTGATCGTCTCGGCGGTACCGGCCACCGCGCGCGGCGAGATCGGCGTGGTGACGTCCACCGGGCGTCTGCTGCGGGTGAACGTGGTCGACCTGCCCCAGCTCCCGGATACGGCGGTCGCGCCGAACCTCTCCGGAGGGGCACCGATCTCGGAGTTCGTCTCCCTGGAGGGAAACGAGACGGTGATCTGTCTGACCACGCTCGACGAGTCGTCCCCGGGCCTCGCGATCGGCACCGAACAGGGCGTGGTCAAACGCGTGGTCCCCGACTACCCGACCAACAAGGGCGAACTGGAGGTCATCACCCTCAAGGAGGGCGACCGGATCGTCGGCGCGGTCGAGTTGCGCACCGGTGAGGAGGACCTGATCTTCATCACCGACGACGCGCAACTGCTGCGCTACCAGGCCTCGCAGGTCCGCCCCCAGGGCCGCCCGGCGGGTGGCATGACCGGCATCAAGCTCACGGAGGGCGCGAAGGTCATCACCTTCACGGCGGTGGACCCGGCCGCGGAGGCGGTGGTGTTCACGGTGGCCGGCTCACGCGGCACACTGGACGACTCCGTGCAGACCACGGCCAAGCTGACCCCGTTCGACCAGTACCCGCGCAAGGGCCGCGCCACCGGCGGTGTCCGCTGCCAGCGCTTCCTCAAGGGCGAGGACTGCCTGTCCCTGGCCTGGGCGGGCGCCACGCCGGCCAAGGCGGCCCAGAAGAACGGCACACCGGCCGACCTCCCCGAGATGGACCCGCGCCGCGACGGCTCGGGCGTGTCTCTGGCCAAGACGGTGGCGGTGGTGGCCGGGCCCTTCTAGGGCCCTGAGTCTCAGGGCACCAGGTCTCAGGGCCCTGGGTCTTGGAGCCCGGACCCAGCGCCCTCAGACTTAGGGCCCTGGGGCGGGGCTAGGCCTCCTGGAAGACCTCTTCCTCCGGGGCGTCCGGGTCGTCCGGGTCCTGTACGTAGCGCAGAACGCCCCACATGCCGTGCTCGTCGGCGTGTGGGGCGTCGCTCTCGCACGCCTCCAGCGCCTTGCCGAGGGCTCCGGCGTCGATGCCGGAGCCGATGAGCACGAGCTGAGTGAGCTGGGCCTCGGCGGCGGCCCACGGCTCCGGACAGAACCGGAGGAACCGCCCGACAGCGTGCACGGCGTACCGGTTGCGGGAGTCGTACGGCCCGAAGTCGACGTACCCCTTGATCCGGTACAGCCCCTCGGGCCTGCTGTCGAGGAACTGCATCAATCGACGCGGGTCGAGGGGAACTTCGGAGGTGAAGGACAGGCTGTCGTAGGCGGAGTGCAGATGGTCGGCGTGCTCCTCCCCCTCCGAGTGATCGTGCAGATCATCGAAGGACAGCTGCCCGACGCGCTCCTCGCTCGGCCGGCAGTCGAACAGGAACTCGGGGTCGATACGGCCGTAGCGAGCAGGCACGACGGCGGCTCGGTCGGTCAGGGAGCCGACGAGGTCGAGAACACGTCCGGCGTCCCCTGTCCGGTCCAGCTTGTTGACGACGACGAGGTCGGCGAGGCCGAGGTGCCGGTCGATCTCGGGATGTTTCGCTCGGGTGTCGTCGAACTCGGCCGCGTCGACGACCTCGACGAGCCCGCCGTACACGATCCCCGGATGCCCGCTGGCGAGCACCATGCGCACGAGTTCCCGCGGCTCGGCGATCCCACTGGCCTCGATCACGATGACGTCGATACCGGCGGAGGGATGCGCAAGCCGTTCGAGATAGACATCGAGCTCACTGGCATCGACGGCACAGCACAGACACCCGTTGCCGAGGGACACGGTGGAGTCCCCGAGCGCGCCGGCGACGGCCATGGCGTCGATCTCGATGGCCCCGAAGTCGTTCACGACGGCACCGATACGGCTGCCGCCGCTGTGGTGGAGCAGATGGTTGAGGAGGGTGGTCTTGCCGGAACCCAGAAATCCGGCGAGCACGATGACGGGGATCTGACGCGGGCGGGGGCTTGGGCCGACGCTCGATTCCGGGCCCGGGTCCAGGCCGCCGTACGACGCCGGCACCGGGGTTGGGGCCGGAATCGGGGTCGGGGTCGGGGTCGTCTGCGTGCCGGTGCTTGTCCCGACGCGGATACCGGCGGTGGTGCGGGTGCTGGCATCGGGGTGGATGCGCGAGGCGGCGTAGGCGTGGATGCCGGTGGTGGTGCCCGCGTGGATGCCGGTGCCAGCGTCGGCGCCGGTGCTGGTACCGGTGCTGACGCCGGTACCGATACCGGGTTGCTGGCCTGCGCTCGGATGCGGGCTCGGCTGGCTCAACGTGCGACCTCTCTCACACCGAAGCGCGCACCGGCTCACGACCCGGGCGCACGTACGAGGAATGGACTGCCGACCCAGGATACGAGCCGCTCCCTGGCCCCTTGCCTCACAGATCGAACTTATGTCTGATTCTGGGATCGATTGTCGGTGCCATGGTCTACCTTCTGGCCCATGACGCGATCGTTACAGGCATACGCATACGCCCAGCCGTCGGCAGTGCGGTCCACCGGCGAGGGCAATCTGCTCGGCCTGCAGACCTCCGGTGGACTGTCCCCGCGCGGGGCTGAGGCCCATCCCCGGTTCTTTCCGGGTTCCTGACGTCTCCTCAGACCGCGTCGGCGGCGCTGCTGTCGGTGGCCCACGTTGCCACCGCCCGTTACTACCAGCGGACACTGACCGGGTCCCTGGATCCGGTGGTGACCGGCAACGGCGAGCGGCTGCGCTTCGGTCCTTCTCCGGTTGCTGCGGGGTGTACGCCCGCCTGGACGTACTGCACGACGGCCTGGACGGCGACGACATCGGGCACGGCACCACCAACGTCGACGTCAACAACCCCCTGCGGGAGGCGCTGTCACGGATCGGCGCCCACGACCCGCTGCACCTGCGGATCGGCCCGGAGGAGCTGGCGGTCACCACGCTCGACGGCCCGGTGGTGGAGAAGAAGGTGCCGCTGCCGCAGCGCCGGCTGCGCGGCTTCGCCGAGACGCAGGTGATCGCTTCGGGGTTCGATCTGCGGGCCGAACTGCCCGCCGCCGAGGCGGTGCGTTTCCTGCGGTCCCTGCCGCGCGGCAGGTCCCGTACCGCGGCCGCGGCCCAGTGGGTGGTGCCCGCAGGTCGCTCGCTGCGGCCCGTGACCCGTCCGGTGCCGGGTGCGGTGTGCCTGCCGGGTCCGGAGCGGCTCGTGGCCCTGCACCGGGTGCTGCGGTATGCCACGGCGTTGCGGCTGTACGGTCCGGCGGTGGCGTCCGGCAGCACCGCCGTCTCCAGCGCCTGGGAGGTGGCGCTGCCCGGCATGCGGCTGACCCTGACCCTCTCGCCGGACGCGGTGCGGGGTTTCTCCGGCGAGGGCGCGGTGCTGGAGGCGCTGGCCACCGACGAGGCGGCGTCCGACGCCGAGTTGGTCGCCGTACTGCTCTCCTGGGAGCCGCGTATCGAGGTGGCCGACCTCGCGGCGCGGGCCGGGCTCACCGTCGAGCGGGTGCGGGCGGCGCTGACCCGGTTGGGCACCGCGGGCCGGGTCGGCTACGACACCGCGGAAGCCGCGTACTTCCACCGCGAGCTGCCGTACGACGCCGACCGCGCGGAGCGGCACAACCCGCGGCTGCGGGACGCCCGGGCGCTCGTGGCGGCGGATGCCGTCACCCTGGACGGCGACTTCGCCACAGTCATCTCCGGGGATTCCGCGTACCGGGTACGGGACGTGGACGCGCGGCTGAGCTGTACCTGCCAGTGGTGGGCGGAGTACCGCGGCGGGCGAGGGCCGTGCAAGCACGTGCTGGCGGTGCGCATGACACGGCAGGGCGGGACCGGCGACGCCGCGCCGCGGACGGCGACGCCCACGACCACTACGGGGAATGCGCGATGACAACGATGACACCCGAGCACGAGGCGCTGCGACCGGCGCGATACCCGGACTGGAACAGCCGGCCGAAAGCGGTGGCTCCTCGCAGGCCGCCAAGCAGGCGCGCCGGCTGCGTGACTGCCTGGCGCACGAGGCACCGGCCACCGCCTGAGCACAACGGGTCTCCCGGGCCCGGGCGCCGGGCGCGAGCCGGCCGGCCGCGGTGGGTTTCTGCCCAGCCCACCGCGGCCGGCACCGCTGAGCCGTCCGCCCCAGCAGTTGTTTCCGACCAACGAGTGCGGGCCCTTACGACGGGTCCACCATCGGGATCGAGGAGCTTGACCAGGGGCTGAGCGCCGCCGAGGCGCAACAGCCGCGCGTCAAGGTCGGTGTGTGACGCTCACCTGCACGGTCAGCGCGCCCCGGTTGTCCTGGGAGCAGGACCCCGCGGCGTCGTTGATTGCCAGTTGCAGGGTGCCGTTCCCGGCAGCCTGGAAAGTCAGTTTCCGCCCGACGCTGTGGACGGGGAGGTTCCGCTCACCGGCGACACGCATCAGCAGGGTGCCGAACCGCGCCGCGGGCTTGATCTTGCAGTCCTTCGCCCCGTCCAACTGCTTGTCGGCGTTCGCGTCATAACCGGCCGGCCCGGTCATGGGCATGTTCCGGTAGTCGACCGTCCACTCCCCCGATGTGAACTGCACGGTCACCCGGTCTCCCTGCTGGACGGACATACCGGTCGCCCGCTGCCAGCCGCTCGCCGACTGGACGACCTGACTGGTGGTCGTCGTCTTCGGGTTCCCTTCGAGAGGCAGCACCCCGGTGAGGAAGAGACTCCCCACAACACCCGCCGCCAGCACGGCTGTGCCGGCCAGTGCCCACCACAGCCGCTTCCGATCCCCCGGGCGGGACGACTGCCGGTCTGAGGGTCTGAGTGACGTGGTGTGGAGGGCTGTCGCACCGGTCTCCCCGGCCGGAACGAGCCACTCCTGGCCACGGGTCACGGTGTCCGCGTCGGCCAACGGGGCCGAAGGCCGGAACACGCGCATGGTCGGCGTCGGCAGTGGTCCGGCGTCCGCCTCACCCGCCGCGACGCGCCGCAGCGCGGAACGCACGTCGGCCACCGAAGGGCGCTCGTCCGCAGACTTGCGCAGCAGCGCCTCGACGACCGGGCGCATCGGGCCGAGCCGCTCCGCAAGGAAGGGTTCCTCGTACGCCACCGCGTGCAGCGTCGCGGGCCGTGCCGGTCTGCGGAACGGGGACTGACCGCCGCAGACCGTAGCGAGGGTCGCACCCAGTGACCACAGGTCGGACGCCGGGCCGACCTCCGATCCCATGACCCGCTCGGGAGCCATGTACTCGAGGGAGCCGACCAGTTCCCCGGTGGTCGTCAGGAACTCGCCGTCGTCCAGGGCCGCGATACCGAAGTCGGTGAGGATAGCGTTGTCATCGCGGCGCAGCAGGACGTTGGCGGGCTTGACGTCGCGGTGCAGGGTGCCGGCCGCGTGCACGGCCTCCAGCGCGTCGAGCAGTTGCAGACCGAGGACGGCGGCGTGCTGCGGTGTGAGCGGTCCGAACTCGGCGACCCGGTGCGCCAGCGAGGGCCCTTCGACGAGCTCCATGACGATCCACAACCGGTCCTCGTACTCGACCATGTCGTGGACGCCCACCACGTGCTGGTGCGGCACCCGGGCGACCGCGCGGGCCTCACGGATGGCGCGGCGCA
Organism: Streptomyces sp. LBL; assembly: GCF_029893585.1. Taxonomy (GTDB): domain Bacteria; phylum Actinomycetota; class Actinomycetes; order Streptomycetales; family Streptomycetaceae; genus Streptomyces. The sequence goes on along the minus strand of NZ_JARXYX010000033.1, from coordinate 43,662 downwards.
CCCGGATGCGGTGCTCCTCGTCGCCGTGGGTGAGGATGTGCAGTTCCTTGACGGCAACGGGGCGGTCCAGCAGCTGGTCGTGGGCCCGCCAGACCGTGCCCATGCCGCCCCGGCCGAGGATGTCGTAGAGCAGATACCGACTGGCGATCAGTCGTTCTGAGCCGTGTGGTGAACGTGTCCCCGCCTGGTGATCGCCATTTCCGGATGTCACGCGCTCTCTCACTTTTCCTTCCGGCGATCTGTGCGCCCGCCGGTGAATGTTGGCTCGAACGTAGCTGAGCATAGCGGAGCGCATAGCGATCGTACGTCGTCAACTACCGCGAGATGCAACGAACTTGGCGGTCTGCGCTTTTGCGGCGGTTCTGTCCGCCTCTTCGATGAATACGACGAACAAGGCGAACAAGGCGAACACGACGAGCCGGAAAGCCTGGACGAGGCCGACGAAAGAACCCCCGACGGTTGAGGACCTGAACCAGGCAGCGGCAGCCTGATCAGCGAGCGAATGGGCGCGCGGGCAGATGCGCAGATGAGCAGAGTTAGACGGAAGTAATTCAGAGTTTGGTAGCCCAGCCACCAGTGTCCCGCGTACAGTGCGGCGTCGGGGTTGAAGATCATTTGACCAACCCTGAGATGTGGACCCATTCCGTCCCGGCACAGGGGCATGCACGGTATCCGCGTCCACATCGCAAAGCACGTTCAGAAATTGCTCTGGAGGCACACCGATGAAGCTTGCCAAGCGTCTCATCCTCACCACCACGGCTCTCGCCGCCGTGACCGCCGGCTCCCTCTTAAGCGCAACGGCCGGCCAAGCCGCAACCTCGCGGCCCGCCCACACCGGCATCGACGCTCCCGCCGCGCTGAAAGTCCCGGACGGTAACCGGCTGACCGCTGTCCTTTCCGCCGAGGGCGTCCAGACCTACACCTGCAGCAACGGCGCCTGGACGCTCCTGGAGCCCGCCGCGACCCTCTGGGACGAGAAAGACCGCTCCCACCGCACCGTCGCCCTCCACTCCCGCGGACCCGTCTGGGTGTCCACGCTGGACGGCAGCGCCGTCAACGCCTCCGCTGTCGCCAACTCCCCCAAGACCGGCACCATCCCCGAGCTTCTCCTGAAGTCCACCGCCACCCGCGGCACCGGGGCTTTCGCCGACGTCTCCTACATCCAACGCCTCAACACCCACGGCGGCGTCGCCCCCACAACCGCCTGCACCGGCACCGACCAGGTCGGCGTCCCCTACTCCGCCACCTACGCCTTCTACAAGCCCGCGTCGTGATGCGGTAGGAAGCAACGGCAGTGGCCCCCGGACAATCGGCAGATCCGAGGGGCCACTGCTGTACGGCGCTTCCTACAGGAGAACCTGCCGCTCCCCGCCCTTGCCTGCGTTCCGCGTAATTCAGCGGCACAGAGTCACGAATCTGGGGTCTGACCTGCGCGGACATGAGTGAGGACGCCTGAGAGGCGTTTCTCTAGGCGCTGATGTTCGTGCTGGTCATCGGGGTGTGGGTTCGAGAGCGATGATCTGCTTCGGTGTGGGGATGCCGAGCTTGGCCAGGAGGTCGGTCTGGGTCTTGGTGAGGGCGGTGACCTGCCGGAACAGGCCGGTGGGGCCGGTGAACGTGCCGAGGTGGAGCCGGTCGAGTTCGCGGCGGAGGGTCGTCCAGGTCGCGCCGGTGGTGGTTTCGATGATGCGGATCAACAGGAGGGCGAGCCGGCAGAGGATGACGTGTGCGCGTATGCGTTCCTCGAGCCGGTGATAGCCGGTCCGCAGGTCGATGATCTGCTTCATGTCCCGCCAGCCCCGCTCGACGTCGAGGAGCTGCTTGTAGCCGAGCGCGATGTCCTCGGCGGACAGGTGCGGGTCGGAGCATCGCAGCAGATACTTGCCGTCCAGGTTCTCCTCGGCCTTGATCTTCGCGGTGTCGATACGGAGCTTGCCGGCCGGTGTGGTGCGGAGGTAGCGGTTGAGGCCGGGCTTGTCGGCGATCTTGCCGCGGAGTTCGCCGCGCTTGAACTCGCTGAGCTTGGTTCGGCGCGTTCATCCCGTCGCCGAGCGTCAACCTGAAGGTCATCGGGATCGGCCTGGCCAGCGCGATCCTCATCGACGCCACAGTGGTCCGGCTGCTACTCGTCCCGGCCATCATGCAACTCCTCGGCCGCGCCAACTGGTGGCTGCCGACGAGCATCAACCGCAAACTGCCCGACTTCAACATCGAAGGCCGACCGGAGTTCCACACCCCGGAAAAGGCGATCCACACCCCTCACATCACATCGACCGGGCCGGTGATGGAACACACGATGTGAGACGGGCGGAACAGCCTGCACTGACAGCACGTCAGAGGCTCTCCCCGGTAGTTCTCCGGAGAGAGCCTCAGACGTACCGTCAAGTTCGTGCTGTGGGGCTATGGATGACGGACTGTCATACCGACGCGCGCAGGTCGCGACCCGATGTGGGCGACGCGATTCGGCCGAGTGGTCGAGAACCTCGGTGCCATCGTCGACGAGGCCACCCTGATCCCCGACCTCAGTGCCGCGATCTACCGTGCCACCGCCAAGCTCCCGGGTGTGAGCGTTGTCGACCACGTCAAGGACACCGCGGGGCGGGAGGGCGTCGGCCTCACGTTCAAGGGCGCCCCGAAGGGCTACGCCTGGGTCTTCGACTCGTCGAGTCTCGTCCACCTCGGAACAACCGATGCCGCCCTCCTGGGAGTTGGCGTCGCGGTCAGGACGGGCGAGGTAGCGGTCAGCTCATCCTGAGTGAGCCGCCAGGGGAGCGTCCGCCCCGGCAGACGCCCCCTCCCGTGTCACGGCTGACAGGACTTCAGTTCGCTGACGAACGCCGTCGTCCTTCACCACGCGTCAGCGTGATCACCGACGCCCTCGGACCCGAGCGCAGCAAGCAACTGCGGCAATTTCTCAACGAGTTGATCGACGTCCTCGCCCCGGACCGGGCACCGTCTTCCGCGGGCCGGGCCCCGTCGTCGCCGGTCCGTTCGACAGGAACATGAGATGACCGACGCCGGAGCCCGCGCCGTTCGCTTCGACCGCTACGGCGGGCGGGCCGTCCTCTGACGTCACCGATGTGCCGATACCCGAACCCGCGCCGGGCGAGGTCGTCATGGCCGTCCGCGCAGCGGGCATCGATCCCGGCGAGACCGGCTCGCTGTACGTCGTCGGCTGCACGCCACGCCGCCGTGTGAGCGGTGGACGCTCACAACGGCTGAGCACCACTGCGACGAGCTCGCCCACCGCGTCTTCGGCGACCTCTACCCCTACGGCGCCGCAGCGCCCGCCGAGGGGGCCGAACTCGCCGAGTTGCATCTGGCCCTGGACGGTCGCACCGGCGCCGACGGTCGTGATCCGTCGGGCCGCGATGGTCACCACCGGATCCGCTCGGCGGCGGCGCTCCGGAGCGGAAGAAGGTACAGCCTGCTGTACCTCGACTCACCTGAGGACTGCATGGTTCCGCGGTGATCTCGTCCATAGCGTTTGCCCCGTGAACACACAGACGAACGACGCTGTTGTGCGGGTCGAAGAACTCACCCGTACGTATGCCACCGGCGGCCAGTCGGTCACCGCGCTGGCCGCCGTGAACGCCACCTTCTGGCGCGGCACCTTCACCGCCGTGATGGGTCCGTCGGGGTCCGGCAAGAGCACGCTGTTGCAGGCGGCGGCCGGACTTGACCGGCCTACGTCCGGCCACGTCTGGATCGGGGACGAAGAGCTCTCCCAGCTGTCCGAGACGAAATTGACGAAGCTGCGGCGGACCCGGATCGGCTTCATCTTCCAGGCGTTCAACCTGATCGGCGCGCTGACCGTCGAGGAGAACATCCTGCTGCCGCTGCGTCTGTCGGGCATACGGCCGGACCGCGCCTGGATCGCCGAGGTCATTGACCGGGTGGGCCTGGGCGACCGGCTGGGGCACCGCCCGGCGGCTCTCTCCGGCGGTCAGCAGCAGCGAGTCGCGATTGCCCGGGCCCTGGCCACCCGCCCCGAGGTCATCTTCTGCGACGAGCCGACCGGCGCCCTCGACACCCAGACCGCCGCGGACGTGCTGACGCTGCTGCGTTCGGTGGTCGACGACCAAGGACAGACCGTGGTCATGGTGACGCACGACCCGGTCGCCGCGTCGTACGCCGACCGGGTGGTGGTACTGGCCGACGGCCGGATCCGCCAGGACATGGCGCAACCGGGCGCCGAGCGTATCGCCGAGCAACTCGCGGCCCTCGGCCGCCGCAGCCACGTCGCGCAGGGGGCCTGAATCATGCTGAGCCTTGCCGTCCGTTCCCTGCGCCACCGCATCGGCAGCGCGGCCGCCACTCTGGTCGCCCTCGCCGTCGGCGTCATGATCCTTATGTCGATGGGCACTCTGGTCGAGTCCGGCCTGCGCTATTCACCCGCACCCGACAAGTACGCCGCCAGCACCGTTGTGGTGGCCCACCGCGAGATGATCTTCACCTCGAAGGACATCGACGGGGAGATCTCGAAGTCGACGGTGCCCCTGCCCGAAGCGGGAACCGTTCCGGCGGATCTGGTCGACCGGATCCGCGACGTCACCGGGGTGACGAAGGTGGGCACCGAGCCCGCCGCAGGGCATCCCGGCCGGGTGGACACCATCGAGGTGGTCGCCGACGGCCCGAAGGCCATCGCCGAGGTGACCAAGCTCGCCCAGGCCGCCGACGTCGAGGCCTACACGGGCAACGACCGCGGGCTGCTCGAACAGCCTGAGGGCGCCAGCACCCGGGTGCTGCTGATGACGATCGGGGCTACCTTCGGCGGCTACGTCGCCATGCTGATCGTCTTCGTCGTCGCCGGCACGATCGGCCTGTCCATCCGGCACCGCCGCCGCGATCTGGCCCTGCTGCGCGCGGTGGCCGCCACCCCCGGCCAGATCCGCCGGATGCTCGTGGCCGAGTCCACACTGCTGGCCCTGGTGGCCGCGGTGGTCGGTGTCCCCGCCGGGCTGCTGGCCACCGTGTTCGTGCACGACCAGCTGGTCACCCGCGGCTTCGTCGCGGCGACCTTCCCGATGAGCAACGGTCTGCTGCCCGCACTGGCCGCGGTCCTGCTCACGGCGCTGGTGGCCGTCTGCGCGGCGCTGATCGCCGCCCGCAGGGTCACCGGTATCCGCCCGGCCGAGGCCCTCGGCGAGGCCGCGATCGAGCCTCCGCGCAGCGGCAAGGTCCGGCTGGTCTTCGGCCTGCTGACGCTCGTCGGAGCCGGATCGTCCAGCACCTTCGCGGTCGCCGGCGGCGGGCAGACGGCGCTCACGGGCGCGATCGGCATGCTCTACCTGTTCGTTCTCGCGGTCGCCCTGCTCGCGCCGTGGATCAACGGGTTCGCGGCCCGGCTGCTCACCCCGGTACTGCGCACGGTCTTCGGCAGCAGCGGGTACCTGGCCGGCGCCAACCTGCGGGCGAATGCCGGCGGGATGGCCACCGTCCTCACGGCGCTGGTCCTGTCGGTCGGCTTCGGTGGCTCGGTGTGGTTCCTGCAGGACAACCTGCAGCACAGCACGCTCACACAGCACGCCGACGGGACCCTGGCCGACCGCGCGCTGGTCTCACCGGCCGGGCTACCCGCGTCAGCGGCCGCCCGGGTCCGCGCCATCCCCGGCGTCCAGGCCGTCACCCCACTGCGCCACACCTCCGTGCTGGTCCGGATGTTCGGCGACGGCACGCCGGTCGACGCGCTGGCGATCGACCCCCGAGACGCCGCCGAGACGATCGCCCCTGACGTCGTCGAGGGCAGCCTTTCCGCCCTGAACAGCGAGAACATCGCGATCTCTTCGCTGCGGGCCTCCTCACAGAAGTGGAAGCTCGGCGACCGGGTCGAACTGTGGCTAGGCGACGGCACCCCGCTCAACGCCCAGGTCGCGGCGATCTACGACCGCGGTCTCGGCTTCGGCGACGTCATCATGAGCCGATCGACCATCGACGGTCACACCCGCATCAACCTCGACGACCAGCTTCTGATCCGCACGAAACCGGGCACCTCCGTCGAGGGGAACCTCACCCACGTCGCGGCCCGCTACCCCGGCAGCAGCGTGGTCAGCACCGCCGACCTCACCGGCCGGCTCTCCAAGGATCTCGCCCTCGGCGCCTGGCTGAACAAGCTGCTCATCGGCGTCATGGTCGGCTACGCGGCCCTGGCCGCGGCGAACACGATGGTCATGGCCGCGCTGGCCCGCCGCCGCGAGCTCGCCCTGCTGCGGCTCGTCGGCGTCACCCGCCGCCAGATCAAGAACATGGTCCACGCCGAACAGGCCGGGCTCCTCGGTGTAGCCCTGGTCATCGGCGCGAGCATCGCGGCAATCGCCCTCACCCTCGTGGTCAACGCACTGACCGGTACCCCGGTCCCGTACGTGCCGACGCTGGGCTGGATAGCAGTCCTCTGCGGCGCGACGCTGCTGGCCCTGCTCACCACGATCCTGCCGATCGGGCGCCTGCTGCGGGCCTCTCCTCTCGAGCACCTGGGCAGCAAGGAGTAACGGGCACGGAGCGAGCGGAGGGGCCGAGGGCGAGCGGGTCGTGTGCACCGGCCCGTTCCGGCGACTACACATGAGGCCGGCCGTTGGTGTTCGACGGCTTCGCTTCTCACCCAGCGCGGCGGCGGAGGCCGGGGTCGGGTAGCGAGTGAGGAAGTCCAGCGCGATCGGCGACTCCAGTCGGACACCAAGACCGTCCGTCACCCTGATGTCGGCACACTCGCCTTCGACTGCGACGTGCTCCTCACCCCCGACAACGAACTGCGCATCGTCGCCTACACCGCCGCCACCGGCAGCGGCACCGCCGACCGCCTCAAGCTTCTCAACGTCATCGGCACCCAGACCATGACCGCTATTGCGCGATGCGGCCGTGCAGGCCACGCTCGTCGAGCAGGGCGCGGGTCCTGTCGGAGTCGTAGCCGACGTCCAGGCCGCCTCGACCATGACCCGACGCAGCAGCTGGTAGAGGACCAGCAGGGCCCACCCGGGCTCGGCGTGATCGAGGGGCGCCTGCACGGCGCGGCCAGCGGGCTCGCCCACAAGCTGCTGCTGGAGGTACTCGACCAGGGCGACGCGGCCCCCGTGATCGCCGACGAGCTGCGGGCCGGCCGGCGCATTCCGGGGCTCGGCCATCGGCTCTACCCCGGCGAGGACCCACGCGCGCGTGCTCTCTTCGAGCTCCTGGAGGACATCCCCAGGGCCGCCCCAGCACTCGCCGCGGCTCGGGACGTCGTCGCCACCGCGGCCCGCCACACCCCGCTGCACGCCAATGTCGACCTGGCCCTGGCCGTGCTCACCGCTTCCTCCGGCATGCCCGCCACAGCGGGCGAGACGATCTTCGCGGTGGCCCGTACGGCGGGCTGGATCGCCCACGCCCTGGAGGAGTACGGGGAGCGTCCGCTGCGCATGCGCCCGAGCGGCCACTACGTGGGCCCGAGGCCGCCTCAGCCCCTGCCGGAGTACCGGAGTAGCTGAACGCGACCGCCCAGAAGCCACCCGCGCCTCAAGTCAGGTTAGGCTCACCTGTGTGAGTACGTGCTCAACCGCCTCCCGGGACCTCGACGAGCCCATTTCCGGAACAGCGGCCACCGCGACGACCTGGCTGCTGCTGGAACAGCCCGGCCCCTGGGGTGCCAAAGCGCTCACTTCGAGCCACCTGGACCCCGCGCTCGGCCGCGCCCTGGAGGCGGCGGCCAAGGGCACGGGCGTACGGGTCGCACTCATCCGCCGCCCCGGGCGGCACGCCGACAGCGGCCCGCCGACCATACGCCAGGTGTACGTGGCCCACACGGTGCCCGGGAACGGGTGGCTGCGCTCCGCCACGATCCGCGATCCGCGGCGCCTGTCGGACATCGACTTCGCCGCACTTGGCCGTGGGGACCACAGCACCTTCGACTCGGCACTCGGCGGGCGACCCCACACCGGTGATCCGCTCGCCCTCGTGTGCACCAACGGCAAGCGCGACCGCTGCTGCGCCCTCCTCGGCCGCCCCCTCGCGGCGAAGCTGGCCTCCTCCGGTGTCGAGGGCGTATGGGAGGTCACCCATCTGGGTGGGCATCGCTTCTCACCCACGCTGCTCGTCCTGCCGTACGGCTACGCCTACGGCCGGGCCGAGGCCCACGCCGTCAAGGACGTCCTGCACAGCGCCCAGAGGGGCCGGATCGTCGTGGAGGGATGCCGTGGGAACTCCGCCTGGGAGCGCCCCGGCCAGGCGGCCGAGCTGGCCGTGCGCAGGGCCGCGGGCGAGTACGCGGCGGACACGCTGGCCGTGGTCCGCACGGAGGGTGCCGCACCGCGCTGGGAGGTGACCGTCGCCCACACCGACGGACGCCGCTGGCACGTCGTCGTGGCCCAGGGCGCCTCGCTGCCGGCCCGCCCGGAAAGCTGCGGGGCCTCGGTGCTCGGCTCGCCCGCGCGGATGGACGTGGTGGCGGTGCGCGAGCTGACGACCACGATGGCGCTGGTGGGCTGAGGCCGGCGGCGTACACCGAAGGCTTGCCGTTCGTCGGCTGGGCCGTCCCTGCGTCGCTGCTTCCCTGGGCGGACCGTCCTGGCTCTCACATATTGATCAAGTAATCCATGCCACACCCTCAGCGGCAGCTCGGGCCTCCCCACGTACCGTCATGGGTATGAGCCCCGCTCCCCCCGCCCGCCGCCTGCGTCTCGGACTGCCGCGACGCATGTTCTCGCAGGTGCTGCTGATGCAGCTGGCGATCGCAGCGGGAGTCGCGGTGCTCGCGACCGGGCTGTTCCTCGCTCCGCTCAGCGACCAGCTGGACGACCAGGCGATGCGCCGCGCGCTGGCGATCGCACAGACCGCCGCAGCCGAGCCAGGGATCGCCGAGGAGGTCAAGGACACGCTTCCGTCGGCCGACGGGCCCGTCCAGCGGGAGGCGGAGCGGATCCGCAAGGCCACCAAGGCCGAGTACGTCGTGGTGCTGGACCGCCGGGGCGTGCGCTGGTCGCACCCCACTGCGAGCGAGATAGGCAGGACCGTCTCCACCGACCCCAGCCAGGCCCTGGCCGGCAAGGAGGTCATGGAGATCGACAGCGGCACGCTGGGCCGCTCCGCCCGCGGCAAGGTGCCTCTGCGCGACAACGTGGGGAAGATCGTCGGCGCGGTCTCGGTCGGCATCGCGTACGACAGCGTCCGGGCACGGCTGATCCACGCGATCCCGGGACTGTTCGCTTACGCCGGAGGCGCCCTCGCCGTGGGCGCGCTGGCCGCCTGGCTCATCTCCCGCCGGGTCCAGCGGCAGACACGTGACCTGGCCTTCTCGGACATCTCGGGGCTGCTCGCGGAGCGCGAGGCGATGCTGCACGGCATCCGCGAGGGCGTCGTCGCCCTGGACCGCACCGGCCGCGTCCGCCTGCTCAACGACGAGGCACAGCGGCTGCTGGGCATCCGGGACGAGGCCGTCGGCCGCACCCCCGACGAGGCACTCGGTGCGGGCCGTACGGCTGACGTGTTGGCGGGCAGGGTGACCGGCACCGACCTGCTCACCGTGCGCGGCCAACGTGTCCTGGTCGCCAACCGCATGCCCACCGACGACGGGGGTGCGGTCGCGACCCTGCGCGACCGCACCGAACTGGATCAGCTCGGCCGCGAACTCGACTCCACCCGCGGTCTGATCGACGCCCTGCGCGCCCAGGACCACGAACACGCCAACCGCATGCACACGCTCCTCGGGCTGCTCGAACTGGAGATGTACGAGGACGCCGTGGAGTTCGTCGGAGAGGTCGTCGGCGATCACCGAGCCACGGCGGAACAGGTGACCGAGAAGATCCAGGACCCCCTGCTCGCCGCGCTGCTGGTCGGCAAGGCGACCGTCGCCGCCGAGCGTGGAGTGGCGCTGTGGGTCTCGGACGGGACCTGGCTGCCGGACCGGCTGGTCGACCCCGGTGGCCTCGTCACGATCCTCGGCAACCTGCTGGACAATGCGCTGGACGCCGTCGCGGGGACCCAGCACGCGCGCGTGGAGGTCGAACTGCGCACGGAGGGCCGTACCGCCGTCGTCACGGTGCGCGACACAGGACCGGGAATCCCGGAGGAGCACCGCGAGTTGATCTTCACCGAGGGGTGGTCCACGAAGAAGCCACCGGCGCACCGGGAGCGCGGTATCGGACTCTCCCTGGTCCGCAGGCTCGCCGAGCGGCAAGGGGGCATCGCGACCGTCGACGATGCGGGCGGCGGAGGCGCGGAGTTCACCGTCGTCCTGCCCGACGCTCTGGAACCGGAACCGGAACCCGCCCTGACCGCGCCGCCGGCCGCACAGCCCGGCACCGAGGAGGAGTCGTGTTGATCGAGGTCCTGGTCGTGGACGACGACATTCGGGTGGCGCGTGTCAACGCCGCCTATGTGGAGAAGGTGCCGGGCTTCCATGTGGCCGGCGAGGCGCACAGCGCGGCGGAGGCTCTTCGGCAACTGGAGGCGCTGCCGCACGTGGACCTCGTCCTCATGGACCACTACCTGCCCGACGAGACGGGCCTCACGGTCGTCCAGGAGATGCGCCGCCGCGGCCAACAGACCGACGTGATCATGGTGACGGCGGCGCGGGACGTCTCGACCGTGCAGGCAGCGATGCGGCACGGCGCGTTGCAGTACCTGGTCAAGCCGTTCGCCTTCGCGGGCCTGCGCGCCAGGCTGGAGGCGTATGCCGAACTGCGCCGCACCCTCGACGGCGGAGGCGAGGCGGAACAGGCCGAGGTGGACCGCATCTTCGGCGCCCTGTCCGCGCCGTCGGAACCCGAACTGCCCAAAGGGCACTCCCCCACCACGGCGGAGCTGGTCCGCCGCTCCCTGATGAACGCCGAAGGCCCCCTGTCGGCCCAGGAGATCGCCGAGCGGACCGGCGTGAGCCGCCAGACCGCCCAGCGCTATCTGAAGCTCCTGGAGCGCACGGGGCGGGCTCGCCTGACCCTCAAGTACGGTGACGCGGGCCGCCCGGAACACCGCTACGTGTGGGCGACCCGCGCCTGAGGGCACGGCCCGTGGGGGCGGGGAAGGAACCATGCCCGCCCTACATACGGATGCCGGCCCGCCTTCTTCACAGACTCGGGTGTGCAGGTCTTGCTCACGTCCACCTTGGCGTTCCGGATGGTGGGGTTGAACGCCTTGACCACCTTGTCAACTGTTGCGGGACTTCCGCGGACATCACGCCGTCCTTGGCGAACCTCGGCAACGTGTTCTGCTGACCTCGACCCGACGGCACCCTGGGCCTGGAGACGAGCGCCGTCTCGGCCTGGACGCGGGCGGGTGCGCTCAGCAGCCCGGCACGAGCCCTCCGCGTCGAAGGAGCCGAGCCGCTGAGTGAGTATCACGGGCAGACGGATGACCTTGTCCAGGCCATCCACCAGAAGCGTCAGCGTGTCGACTCGCCGCAGCCCCATGGGCCGACGACCGCCACGCACTCCCCTCCCGCCGGACCGTGAGATCGAGTCCCCGGACGGCGGTGAGTAACCCCCCGACAGGGTCCACAACGTCTTCCTCGCGCCCCGCAGCAGTCGTACGACGCCGAAGGATCCAGTCGTACGACACCGAGGACCCGTACGCCGAAGAAGGCGCCGATCTACACGGCCCCCGCCCCGGTCAGCGACCGCACCTCGGTCTCAGCGTGCTTGGCCTCGTCGGGCAGTTCCGCCGACGTGACCGTGCCGAACCAGCCCGCGACGAAGCCCAGCGGGATCGAGACGAGCCCGGGGTTCTGCAGCGGGAAGTACTGGAAGTCGACGTCGGGGAACAGTGACTCCGGGCTGCCGGAAACCACCGGTGAAAGCACCACGAGCAGCATGGCCGGGATCAGCCCCCCGTAGACGGACCAGACTGCGCCGCGTGTGGTGAAGCCGCGCCAGAACAGCGAGTAGAGCAGCACCGGCAGGTTGGCGGACGCGGCGACCGCGAACGCGAGGCCCACCAGGAACGCCACGTTGAGATCCCGCGCCAGCAGCCCCAGGGCGATCGCCACCACGCCGATACCGACCGCGGCGGCACGGGCCACGGCCACCTCGCTGCGCGGCTTGGTGTGCCGGCGACGCAGCGAGGCGTACAGGTCGTGGGCCACCGACGCCGAGGAGGCCAGCGTGATCCCCGCGACCACGGCCAGGATCGTGGCGAAGGCGACCGCGGCGACGATCGCGAAGAGAAGCGTCCCTCCCGTGGAGTCGACCCCGCCACCCAGGTCCAGCGCGAGCAGCGGAACGGCGGTGTTCCCCGCCGCGTTCGATCCACGTACGGCGTCCGGTCCCACGATGGCCGCCGCACCGAACCCGAGAACGATCGTCATCAGATAGAAGCCGCCGATGAGCCCGATCGACCAGACCACCGAACGCCGTGCGGCCCGCGCGGTGGGCACGGTGTAGAAGCGGGACAGAATGTGCGGCAGCCCGGCGGTGCCCAGCACCAGCGCGAGCCCCAGGCTGATGAAATCCAACCGGGCCGTCCAGTCCCCGCCGTACCTCAGGCCGGGAACCAAGAACGCCTTGCCGTGACCGCTGCGCTCGGCCGCCGTGAGCAGCAACTGGTTGAAGTCGCCGTGGAATCGCACCAGGACGAGCACGGTCAGCGCGATGGTGCCGCCGAGCAGCAGGACCGCCTTGACGATCTGGATCCAGGTGGTGGCCCGCATCCCGCCCAACGACACATAGATCACCATGAGCGCGCCGACTCCGATGACCGTCCAGGACTGCGCCGCCTCGTTGGTGTTTCCGAGGAGCAGCGCGACCAGACTGCCCGCGCCCACCATCTGCGCCACCAGATACAGAACGGACACGGTGACCGAGGAGGTTCCCGCCGCGATCCGCACCGGCCGCTCGCTCATCCGTGCCGCGACCACGTCGGCGAGCGTGAACCGTCCGCAGTTGCGCACCAGTTCGGCGACCAGGAACAGCACCACGAGCCAGGCCACCAGGAACCCCACCGAATACAGCAACCCGTCGTACCCGTACAGGGCGATAAGTCCCGAGATCCCGAGGAAGGAAGCGGCCGACATGTAGTCGCCCGCGATGGCAAAACCATTCTCTATCGGGGAGAAGAGCCGACCGCCCGCGTAGAACTCCTCCGCCGAACCCTGCCGTTGCCGGCTCACCCACGTCGTGATCCCCAGGGTGACAGCGACGAACGCACTGAACAGCAGCAAGGCCAGCGTCTGATGGTTGCCCGTCACGACACACCGCCCCGGATGCCACGCGTCAGTTCCTGGGTGTCCCACCGCAGTTCGAGGGCCGCCCGGTCCCGGCGCAGCCTGGCATGCCGGGCATACGCCCAGGTGAGCAGGAAGGTCGTGAGGAACTGCCCGAGCCCTGCCAGCATCGCCACGTTCACGGCGCCCGCCACGGGCCGCGCCATCAGCGTGGGCGCGGTCGTGGCTGTCACCACGTAGGCCACGTACCAGACGAAGAACCCCGCGCCCGCCGGCACCACGAACCTCCGGTACCGCCTTCGCACCTCCTGAAAGGCGTCACTTCGCTGCACCTCCAGGTACACGTCGGCCGCGGCTGCGGCCGGGGCGTCGTACTCCCGCGCCGACGAGTCAGCGGACCCAGATGTCCGGGTACCCGCCGACTCGCCCCAGCCGGAGGCGAGTGCGTCGTACCAGGGGTCGTCGTATTTCACACCCTCGGTTGCCTCCGCGGACGCCGGATCATGAACGTCATGGTCGTCGAACCAACTCTCGGCACCACCGCCGCCTCCGCGGGGGCGACCATTGCTTGACTGCATGCTCAAGGATGGACAGAACGGGAAGATCCCTGACTCTTCTTCTCCACGCTCTTCACTCCATCAGGTGACTCAGCCAGCCGGCGGCCGCACCAGGCCCTTCGCGTATGCGTAACGCACCGCCTGCGCTCGGTCCTTGAGCCCCGTCTTGGCGAAGAGGTTGTTGATGTGGGTCTTCACGGTCGCCGTGGACACATGCAGCCTGTGGGCGATCTCCTGGTTGCTGAGTCCGTCCGCGATCAGGAGCAGCACCTCCGTCTCCCGTGTGGTGAGCCCGTCCGGCGGCTCGACGGGCGCTGTCGGCTGCGGCTCGGGAGCCGACAGTCGTTCCAGTAGCCGCCGTTGGATGCTCGGGGACAGCCCCGCGTCCCCGGACAGCACGCTCCGCACGGCCCGCACGATCTCGTCACCCCCCGCGTCCTTGGTCAGATAGCCACGCGCCCCCGCTCTCAGAGCAGGGAAGAGCGACTCGTCGTCCGCGAATGTCGTGAGTACCACCACCTGCGTCCCGGGATATTGCGCCCGGATACGCCTGGTCGCCTCCACCCCGTCGCAACGGGGCATGCGCAGGTCCATCAGCGCCACGTCCGGAGCGAGTTCGGCGACGAGCCGCACCGCCTCGTCCCCGTCCCCCGCGGAGCCGACGACCTCGATTCCGGGGAGCAGCCCGAGCAGCATCACGATTCCCTCGCGGACCACGGTCTGGTCGTCCACGACCACCACCCGCGCCGGGAACTGCGCCTCCTCCGTCATACGGGCACCTTCAGCGACACCACGAACCCCTCCTCGTCCGGCCCGGCCTCCAGCGACCCGCCCAGCAGCTCGGCGCGCTCGCGCATACCCAGCAGACCGTACCCGGAGCCCGCTGCGGCGAGGTCGCCCGGCGACCCGCCCGAATCGCGTACGACCAGCGTCACCTGATGCTCTCCGTACTCGAGCCGCATCCGTACTTTGGCCCCGGGAGCGTGCTTGCGGACATTGGTCAGCGCCTCTTGGGCCACCCTGCGCACGGCCTGGGACGCCTCTGCCGGTAGGGGTCTGCGGTCACCCGTAATGGTGGTTTCGGCGCCCTCGGCCGCACTGACCATCTGGGTGAGGAAGTCCTCCAGCGGGGTCAGCTCGCCACGAAGCGCCGACAGCGCCTGGCGGGTCTCGGAGAGACCGTCGCGGGCCATGCCGCGTGCCGCCACGACCCGTTCGAGGATCTGCTCCCGGTCGGCACCCTGCTCGATCAGCAGTCGGGCCGCCTCCAAGTGCACGAGCTGCGCCGAGAGGCTGTGCGCCAGCACGTCATGGATCTCCCGAGCGATGCGGGCCCGCTCTGCCAGTGCCGCAGACTCCGCCTCGGCAGCCCGCGCGGCCCGCTCCTGCGCGAGCAACTGCTGGGACTTGCCACGGGCCTCGGCATCCAGCCGCAGCACGTATCCGGCGAGGGCGAGCCCGGCCGTCGTGGCTGCGGTGGTCAGCCATACGTCGTCGTTGACCGCGGCGTACGAAGCGAGGGCGACCGAGGCAACGGGCAGGGCGGCCGCGACGGGCAGTCGCTCCAGAGCGGTGACCGCGCACCCGCACCAGAGCACGAGGGCGGGGACTCTGAAGCCCGCCACCTGGGCGACGACCGCGATCCCCAGCAGCGGGGTCATGAGCGCCAGGGACGGCAGGAGCCGGTGCGCGAGGGTCGTGCGATAGAGGGCCCAGGCGAGGAAGGCGGCCAGCAGAACGCCCGACACGGCTGCGAGCGCACCCCAGCCGTGCACGTGACTGCCGGTGAAGGCACCCCAGAGCAGCATGCCGAGGACCAGCCCTCGCACCACCCAGCTGAGCACTCGCCGCGCGCCCGAGGACTCCGCGCGTCCGAGTGCCTCGCGTGAAGGCCAGCGTGTCCAGGAGTTCTCCGTCACACACGTTCCTTCCACGTGGGCCGGGACATGCTGTCCCGGTGCTCCGTGCCCGTCGCGGCAGCCGGAGCCGGGCGCAGGGACTGGGCCCGCCAGGCCAGGGTTCCGGAGCGGACCAGCAGAGTGCCCGCCAGAGCGAGCAGCAGTGCGGAGGAGTCCTGGTGGAGACCGAATGCCGCGCCGAGTGTGAAGAGGCCGACGCGCAGTCCGATGCCGACGGCCCAGACTCCCCCGCTCGCCTTGGTGCTCCTGCTCCACACCGCACCGTCCGGCTCCACCCACATGCGGGTCGTCCAGGCCCAGGCGGCTCCGGTGGCAAGGCCGGTGAGCAGCTCGGCGATCAGCAGGCCGACCGACGCTGTCTGGTGGTGAGCGTCCACTATCTCCGGCTCACGGAGCGCCACGACGCCCAGGACCACGGGCAGGAGCCACCAACGCCTCTCGGTGTCGATCCGGCTCGGACGGAACTGCCGGACGATCACCAGGACAACCACGGCCACGATCACCAACGTGTTGACGATCCCGGGCATCACAGCCTCCGTAGCGAAGAAGGGCGAGATGGACAGCGAGCGCTGCCGACGCCTTCGACGCTACGGAAATCAACGGGTCGGGAGATCGGAGCCGGGGTGGATCATGGGTGGATCCCCGCCACCGGCACGTCCACCCGTGGGTGGAGAGCCCCTGGCCCGACAACCCGGACATCAGACGACCGGGCCCACACCACCTGTCCGGCGCCGAGCATCCGTCGCCTGTCCGCCCCCACCACCTCGCCGACTGGGCCGGCGCCGCTTTCCGCCGACGGGCCTACTGAACCAACCCACCCAAGCCGACCCGACGCCACACCCGCCCGCTCCCCCAGGGCCAAGCGATGCGGCTACGCGTCGATACGCGACCGATCCAGCGTCGCCGCCGAGCCGGAGATGAACTCCTTGCGGGGTGCCACGTCGTTGCCCATCAACAAATCGAAGACCTGCTCGGCGGCCTCCAGATCGGCGAGGTTGATCCGGCGCAGGGTGCGGTGACGCGGATCCATGGTCGTCTCGGCCAGCTGGTCGGCATCCATCTCACCGAGACCCTTGTACCGCTGGATGGAGTCCTTGTACCGGACCCCCTTGCTCTGGAACTCCAGCAGCTTGTCGCGCAGCTCACGGTCCGAGTACGTGTACACGTACTTGTCCTGGCCCTTCTTCGGCTGGATCACCTCGATGCGGTGCAACGGCGGCACCGCGGCGAACACCCGGCCGGCCTCGACCATGGGCCGCATGTAGCGCTGGAACAGGGTCAGGAGCAGGCACCGGATGTGCGAGCCGTCGACGTCGGCGTCGGTCATCATGATGATCTTGCCGTAGCGAGCCGCATCGATGTCGAACGTGCGTCCGGAACCCGCTCCTATGACCTGGATGATCGCGCCGCACTCGACGTTCTTCAGCATGTCCGTGACAGACGACTTCTGAACGTTGAGGATCTTGCCGCGGATCGGCAGCAGCGCCTGGAACTCCGAGTTCCGGGCGAGCTTCGCCGTACCGAGCGCGGAGTCACCCTCGACGATGAACAGCTCGCTGCGGTCCACGTCGTCACTGCGGCAGTCGGCGAGCTTGGCGGGCAGCGACGACGACTCCAGGGCCGTCTTCCTGCGCTGGGCGTCCTTGTGCTGACGCGCTGCGATACGCGTCCGGGCGGCGGAGACCGCTTTCTCCATGACCACTCGGGCCTGAGCGGCCGCATCGCGCTTCGTGGACGTGAGAAACGCCTTGAGCTCCTTGGAGATCACGGTGCTCACGATCCTGCGGGCGGCGGAGGTACCGAGGACCTCCTTGGTCTGCCCCTCGAACTGAGGCTCGGCGAGGCGGACGGTGACGACCGCGGTCAGGCCCTCGAGGGCGTCGTCCTTGACGATGTCGTCCTCGGCGACGCGCAGCATTTTCTTCGCGCGCAGCACCTCGTTCATCGTCTTGGCGATGGCCTGTTCGAAGCCGGCGACATGCGTGCCGCCCTTGGGAGTGGCGATGATGTTGACGAACGACTTGAGGGTCGTGTCGTAGCCGGTGCCCCAGCGCATCGCGACGTCCACACCGAGCTCACGGGTGACCTCGGTGGGCGTCATCTGGCCGTGGTCGTCGAGGACCGGGACGGTTTCCTTGAAGATGCCCTGGCCGGAGAGGCGGAGGACGTCGCAGACCGGCTTGTCGGTGGCCAGGTACTCGCAGAACTCGCTGATTCCACCGTCGAAGCGGAACGACTCCTCGCCCTTGCTGCCACCCTCACCGAGGCCGTATTCGTCGCGGACGACGATGGTCAGGCCAGGTACCAGGAACGCGGTCTGCCGGGCCCGCTGGTGCAGGTTCTCCAGGGAGAGCTTGGCGTCCTTGAGGAAAATCTGCCGGTCGGCCCAGTACCGCACACGGGTACCCGTGCGGGTCGTGGGGATCTTCTTGGCTTTGCGCAGGCCGCTCTTGGCCTCGAACTTGGCATCGGGGCCCATCACGGCGAAGGCGCCAGGCGTACCACGCCGGAAGCTGATGGCGTGCGTGTGGCCGCTGCGATCCACCTCGATGTCGAGACGGGCCGACAGGGCGTTCACGACTGACGCGCCCACGCCGTGCAGACCGCCGGAGGCCGCGTACGAGCCGCCGCCGAACTTGCCGCCGGCGTGCAGCTTGGTCATCACGACCTCGACACCGGAGAGGCCCGTCTTGGGTTCGACGTCGACCGGGATGCCCCGACCATTGTCCCGGACCTCGACCGAGCCGTCGTCGTGGAGGATCACCTCGATGTGGTCGCAGTAACCGCCCAGGGCCTCGTCGACGGAGTTGTCGATGATCTCCCACAGGCAGTGCATCAGGCCACGGCTGTCCGTGGACCCGATGTACATGCCCGGGCGCTTGCGCACGGCTTCGAGCCCTTCAAGGACGAGCAGGTGCCGCGCGGTGTAGTTGGAACCGTCCCGGTCTGCTCCTGCCAGCAGTGCTGTGGACGGCACGGACGTTTCGGCGGTCACGCGGTTCGCTCCTCGCTGAATTTCAGGTGGGGCCCTTCTGGGTAAGGGCACGGCTTCGGTCGCCGCTCAGAGAGTACCGAGGCCTGGTAGAGCCGATGTAACGCCACCCTCATCTGAACTCACACTAGTCCACGGTCGTATGCTTGTTCGATCCCTCGATGGAGTGAAGTACATATCACGTTCCCTTCCAGGCATGAACCATTTAGGCTCCGGGCACGTCCTCATGAACAACCGGCAATCCAGCCGGGAGGACCGACCCCGACCGACAGTGCGAACCCGTAAGACACGAAGACACGCAATACGGCACATTCGCCGCCAACCGGCAACAGACAGCCGCCCGGAGAGATTTTTTCCAGGAAAAGCCACGAGCGGGAACGTTTTCGGGCTGGTTGGATGTTGACCCTGGTACGACAGCTCGTCGAGCTAGAGAAGAGGCGACGTGACTACTGTTCTGACCCCCGCGAGCCCACTGACGGCCGCCGATCGGTGCGACCGCTGCGGCGCTCAGGCATACCTGCGCGTCGTCCTGCTGAGCGGCGGAGAACTGCTCTTCTGCGCCCACCATGGCCGCAAGTTCGAGCCGGAACTCAAGAAGATCGCCGCTGAGATACAGGACGAGACGGAGCGACTGACGGCCGCTCCCGAATCCGCCTCCGAAGAAGAGCGCTGATACTCGCGTCCCACGACGAGCCAGCTCCGGCACAGGCCGGTTGACGGGCGGGTGCCCCTCCTCAGAGGGGCACCCGCCCGTGCTTGCACCAGGCGCGCTCTCAGCCGGCGCCGGACGCCGTTCCATGGCCTCCAGTGCCGGCAGCACTGCGACCCCAGCCCAGCACCCTCAGGGCGTCGGACACCCGCGTATAGACGCCAGGGCTCCCAGCGCGGCCACAGCCGCTCCCCCAGGACACGAGCCCGATCACCTTCCCCCGGGCGACCAGCGGCCCCCCGCTGTCCCCCTGACAGGCATCGCGGCCGCCTACCTCCTCCCCCGCGCACAGCATGGTGTCGGAGAGGTACCTACCGCCGGTAGCGCCGGGGTAGGCCTGCTCGCACAGCGCGTCAGACAGCACATGCACCTGGGTGGCCCGCAGGCTGTGCTCATAGTCCCCGCCGCCGGTGGCGTCACCCCAGCCGTACACCACGGCTGTCGTTCCCGGTTCGTACGCCGTATCGCCGGCCGCCGCCATGGCGAGGACCGAGCCCTGGGGCAGCGGCTCGGCAAGGGTGAGCACAGCGAAGTCCCCGGAGTTGCTCATATCGTTGTAGTTCGGGTTCACCCAGGTATCGCGTACGGAGACCTCCTGCCCCTCGTTCGAGAGGAGGTCGGTACGGCCCGCGATGACCTTGAAGTCGCGCACGCTGTCCGGTGTACCGCCGAGGACGTCCTCGCCCAGACAGTGGGCCGCGGTGAGCACGGTGGACCGGTCGACGGCCACACCGCCGCAGAACTGCCCCGCGCGTGCACCCCCGAACCGGTCACGACTGGACAGCGCCACCACCCACGGACTCTCGGACACGTCGACCGGGAAACCTCCGACGACGATGCTGTCGGCGCCCACAGGGGCGGCGGAGGCGAGCGACAGGGTAACTGCGGCGGTCGCCAGCACCAACGGCCGGGTCACTGCCCGGGCCATACGATTTCGCATGCGTGTTCCTCACTCCGGGAGGTTGAACAGACACCCAGAGTCATACACGGCACCGTTCCCCGCAGCACGGACCAGGCAGTCGCGCGGCACAGCGAAGGCCCGGTCCCCCGCGGTGGGGGCCGGACCTTCGACGTCGTACGACCGCGACCTAGTCGAGATAGTCGCGCAGCACCTGGGAACGCGACGGGTGGCGCAGCTTCGACATGGTCTTGGACTCGATCTGGCGGATGCGCTCACGCGTGACGCCGTACACCTTGCCGATCTCGTCCAGGGTCTTCGGCTGACCGTCGGTGAGACCGAAGCGCATCGAGACGACACCCGCCTCGCGCTCGGACAGGGTGTCGAGGACGGAGTGCAGCTGCTCCTGCAGGAGCGTGAAGCTGACCGCGTCGGCCGGGACGACGGCCTCGGAGTCCTCGATGAGGTCACCGAACTCACTGTCGCCGTCCTCGCCCAGCGGAGTGTGCAGCGAGATGGGCTCGCGGCCGTACTTCTGGACCTCGATGACCTTCTCGGGGGTCATGTCGAGTTCCTTGGCCAGCTCCTCCGGAGTGGGCTCGCGGCCCAGGTCCTGGAGCATCTGACGCTGCACGCGCGCGAGCTTGTTGATGACCTCGACCATGTGCACCGGGATACGGATGGTGCGGGCCTGGTCGGCCATGGCACGGGTGATCGCCTGACGGATCCACCAGGTGGCGTACGTGGAGAACTTGTAGCCCTTGGTGTAGTCGAACTTCTCGACCGCGCGGATCAGACCGAGGTTGCCCTCCTGGATAAGGTCCAGGAAGAGCATGCCGCGGCCGGTGTAACGCTTGGCCAGGGAGACCACCAGTCGGAGGTTGGCCTCCAGGAGGTGGTTCTTGGCACGGCGGCCGTCCTCGGCGATGATCTCCAGCTCGCGCTTGAGCTTCGGCGCCAGCTTGTCGGCATTGGCCAGCTTGTCCTCGGCGAAGAGACCGGCCTCGATGCGCTTCGCGAGCTCAACCTCCTGCTCCGCGTTGAGCAGCGGGACCTTGCCGATCTGCTTGAGGTAGTCCTTGACCGGGTCCGCGGTGGCACCGGCGGCGGCGACCTGCTGAGCGGGCGCGTCGTCCTCGTCCTCGTCGGAGAGCACGAAACCGGCACTCTCGGTACCCTCGGCCTCCTCGCCGGGCTTGGCCTCCTCGACGGCCTCTTCCTCGACCAGCTCCGCGTCGTCCTTCTTGGCGGTCGTCTTCTTGGCCGCTGTCTTCTTGGTAGCGACAGTCTTCTTCACGGCCGTCTTCTTGGCGGGCGTCGCCTTCTTGGCGGCGGCCTTCTTGGCGAGCGTCTCGTCCTCGACGGCGGACTCCGCAGGCGTGGCGGTGGCGGTGGCCTTCTTGGTGGTCACCGTCTTCGCCGCGACCGTCTTGGTAGCGGTGCGCTTGGCCGGACTCTTCGCTGCGACGCTCTTTCGGGTGCGCTTGGGCTCCGCGGCACTGACCATCAGCGTCACACCCTCTTCCTCGAGGATCTGGTTGAGGCTGCGCAGTACGTTCTTCCACTGAGTGGCCGGAATCTGGTCAGCTTCGAAGGCCCGACGCACGTCATCGCCGGCGATCTGCCCCTCAGCCTTTCCCCGCTCAATGAGCGCCATGACAGAGACGGACTCGGCGATCTCCGGCGGGAGCGTACGGGATGTGCTGGCCGACACGAACAACCTCTCGGAACGTTGGAAAACGGCTTCCGGCCCCGTCCACGGCGGACAGGAGCCGACCACCGGCCTGGGGATGGACCGACGGTGCGGGCGGGGGCCGGGAAGATGCACAGCGCCTTGAACGGCGTCCGTATTCCCTCCGCGGCTGTCACCTCTTAGGTCATCGCGCTGTTCCCGCGAGCGTTACGCCCAATCTGCGTGGCCCGAGTCACACCCCGTAAGCGATCAAAGCGGTCAAATACAGGCAAAGGTGGCCAACCATGGCTGCGACCTGCACGCGACGACGGGCCCGCCGACGCGTCGTGCCGTCGGACCCCGCAGGATCCCTGAAGATTCTGCGGGGCCCGACGGGAGCGGTTCGCCGACCAGGCGATGCCCCAGGAGGGGGCGGTATTCCTGGCCGCACCGCCCGTGGTGCGCGGTCAGTGCTCGCGCGGCGCGGGCACCACGCGCTCCACCTCTGGGTGGACGGTGAGCAGTTGACGCATGGCCGTCTCGGCCGCCGTGCCGTCGCCGGCGGCGAGGGCGTCAGCGATCCGGCCGTGGTGCGCCAGCGACGCCTCGGTCGGCCGGTCGCAACCGGCGACCGGGCCGCCGGAGACCTGAAGGGCGGCCGACACGATCCCGGAAAGGTGCTCCAGCATGCGGTTGCCCGCGACCTGGATGAGCAGAGAGTGGAACTCCGCGTCGGCGCGGGAAAAGGTGAGTGCGTCACCCTGAGCCATCGTGCGGCCCATGATCTCGACCATGTCGGTGATCCGCTGCTGGACGTCCTCACGCCCATGCCCCGCGGCGAGCCGAGCAGCGAGCGGCTCGATCGTCCAGCGCAGTTCGCTCAGCTCTCGGCGCTGGTTGTCACGCTGCGGGCCGAAGGCCCGCCACTCGATGATGTCCGGATCAAGGAGGTTCCAGTCACTGACGGGACGCACGCGCGTGCCGACGTTCGGGCGGGCACTGACCAGGCCCTTGGCCTCCAGGACCCGGAGCGACTCGCGGACGACGGTGCGGGAGACCTCGAAACGCTGGCCGATCTCCTCGGGCACCAATGGGCGGTCCGCGCCCAGGTCTCCGGAAACGATCATCTGGCCGAGTTGCTGGACGAGTTGGCCATGCAGTCCGCGTCCCCGGCTGCCGGCGGCACGTCGGCCCACACGGCCCAGCTCCGGGTCCGCGCCGCCCCAGGAGGTGACTCCGACACGGTCGACCGCAGTGGCCTCCGCGTAGGGGTAGCGGTCGAGTTCGCCCGGGCCGGCGAGGCCGGAGTCTGCGGCGCGGGCGGCGGTCATCATGGTGTGCGCAAGGGTACTCACGGATCCTTTGTCGGCGTTGACCCCAACTCCCTTGAGGTCTTTGGTGAAAAGCACACGAAAGGGTGATCGCTCACCCCGTCGCAATTGACGCCTTATCGGAAAGAAATGGGCTTTCTCCGGGAAGTTGTGCGCAGGTCGAGACCGGAAGGGCGCGGGCGGTCGTCAGCGGACCCTGCTGCGCAGGGTCGTGAGCAGATATGCGCAGAGCAGGGCGCTGAGCGACAATGTCAGCGCGCTCCCGACGGGTTGGACGAGCACCCGCGCGACAGCGGACACATAACGCTCTCCACCGAACGGCCACTGCAGCAGGAACACCTCGCGCAGCCGGGTGGAAAACCCTGCCACGACCCGCACGGACGGCCCCTCCAAGGCCTTTTGTACGAGTGGTACGACGACGACGGGTACGGCCACCACCGCGGCGAGCCCGGCCGTGGTGGACCGGGAGACGCCGGCGGCAAGCACGCCCGCCCAGGCGCATCCGACAACGAGTCCGATCCAACTGGCGCCCAGGGAAAGCCAGTCGGCGGGAACATCCGCCAGCTCCCGTCCGTAGACGAGATAGAGCACTTCAGCGTCGCAGCCCACCGTGAGAAAGGCCAGCAGCAGCGCGGTGGCCGCGGTGACGACGAGTTTCGCGGCAAGCAGCCCCAGCCGGCGGGGCACGGTGCCGCGGTCCGCTGCCAGGGCGGGATGCCGGAACTCGTCGCCGAAGGCGAGCGCCCCGAGGAGTCCCGCACCGAGGGCCGCGGGCGGCAGCGGAAGCTCCCGCGGCCACGCGGCCAGCAGGCGCGGCTGCGGAGTGTGTCCGAAACGGGCCAGAAGTACGGCGGTGAGGGCGGAGGTGACAAGGACTGCGGCCCCGGTGAGGAACCCGGTACCGATTCCGGCGGCGCGGCGCAGTTCGTAGCGCAGCGGGCGCATCGGGCTGGGTGCGGAGCGGACGGAAATGGGAGGCGGGAGGGGCGACAGTGGATCGGCGGCCTTGAGCTCTTCGGCGGCGCGTGCGCTTGCCTGGACGGGCCCCTCCCCCTCGATCACGGCGACGGGCGGCTCGGCGCTGCCGACCGCGGGAGCAGCGCTCCCGGTGGATTCCGATTCCCTTGCGTCCGGCTGTGTCCCCTCGGGCGCGTACCGGGCCTCCGAGAGGAGCGGTCCCGCCTCCGGTCCCATGTCCCCGGTCTCGTCTGCGAGTTGGTGGACGAGGACGCCGTGCCGGAAGGCGGCTTCACCGACGTCGGCGCACGTACTGCCGTACACGGACAGTCGATTGCCGCCCTCCCGTACGACCTCGACGGAGCGCTGGGTGGTGCGGGCTTCCTTGGTGATCAGGGCAGCGAGGCGAACGGCGTGGGGGGTACGGACGGCGACGCGGGGGCGCAGCCGGGTGCGGGCGAAGTCCGTGACGTCCTGGTCGGCCACGAGCCTGCCCTTGTCCAGGGTGACCACCCGGTCGGCGGTGCGCGCGGCTTCCTTGGGGTCCGCGGTGGTGAACAGGACCGTGCCCCCCTGGGTGGCGTGGGATCGCAGCATGCCGTGCAGCCAGTGACACTCGCGGGGGGAGAGTCCGTCGGCGGGATCGTCCAGCACGAGTGTGTGGGGGCCCGGAAGCAGCGCGCAGGCCAGGCCGAGGCGGCGGTCCATGCCGCGTGAGAGGGTGCCGAGCCGTTCGTCGCGCAGGCTGACGAGGCCTACCACTTCGAGGACTTCGTCGGCCCGCCGGACCGAGACGCCCGCAGCGGCGCACAGCATGCGCAGATGACCGCGCACGGTACGGGCGGGATGGCCCGGCACGTCGCCCAGCAGAACGCCGACCTCGCGCGACGGGTGGGCGATGCGATGCAGGGGACGACCTCGGAAGTAGGTGATGCCACGGCCCTGTTGAAATTCGAGCATCAGCCTGAGCGTGGTCGTCTTGCCCGCGCCCTCCGCTCCGAGGAGGGCGGTGGCACAGCCTGCGCGCGCTTCGAAGGTGAGGTCGTCGACCGCGGGCGGGCAGTGCTTGCGGGAGTTACTGGTCAGTCCGAAGGCCTGGATCACCTGAAGCAAGATAGCGTGCTATGTCCGTTTTTTCGGGCATCCGAAGGCCTGCACGGCAGCGGACGAGCGGTGCCTTCGGATGCCTGTACGCCATTCGGAACGAAGGACGGTTCAGCGGGGGGAGCAAAGGCAGTCGGACGCTCGTCTCGTCTGCCCCGGTGTCACACCTCGGGGCGCAACATGGGCGGGTTGAGCAGGGTGGCTCCGCCGGCGCGGAAGAGCTGGGCGGGGCGCCCGCCCTGACGGGTGGTCGTGCCGCCGGTGGGGACGAGGAAGCCGGGCGTGCCGGTCACCTTGCGGTGGAAGTTGCGCGGGTCGAGCGCTACGCCCCACACCGCCTCGTAGACACGGCGCAGCTCGCCGACCGTGAACTCCGGCGGGCAGAAGGCGGTGGCCAGAGAGGAGTACTCGATCTTCGAGCGGGCTCGTTCCACGCCGTCCGCCAGGATCTGGGCGTGGTCGAAAGCGAGCGGCGCGACGGGTTCGCCGTCGCGGCCGTAGCCGCCCTGCTGCAACAACTCCTCGACGGGTGCCCACCGCGCGTTGCTGGCGTCACCGCCCGCCCGGGGAGCCGGCAGGTCGGGAGCGAGGGCGAGGTGCGCAACGCTGACCACCCGCATCCGGGGGTCCCGCTTGGGGTCGCCGTAGGTCGCAAGCTGTTCCAGATGGGCACCGTTGTCCTGAACGGGGACGGACGGATCGTGGGCGCGCAGCCCGGTCTCCTCGGCCAGTTCACGCGCCGCCGCCTGCGCCAGATCCTCGTCGGCCCGTACGAAGCCGCCGGGGAGCGCCCAGCGCCCCTGGAACGGCGGTTCCCCCCTGCGCACCGTCAGCGCGCACAGGGCGTGGCGGCGCACGGTCAGCACGACCAGGTCCACGGTGACGGCAAAGGGCGGGAAGGCTGACGGGTCGTAGGGCATGCGGTGATCATAGTCGTCTGCTTGACGATAAACACTCCCTTCGTCAGCCGTGTGCGGGTACAGGTCCACTGCTGTCCGTCGGCGCGTCGTGGTCGCTCACGTACGTCGTCCGATGGCATGTCGTCCGAGGTCACGCCCCCAGCTGCAGTCCCTCGGCCGCCTCCTCGACCATGGCGAGACCGAGCCGGCTGACGCGTACGGAGAAGGGGGCGCCCGCGATCCTCAGACCGGTCAGACCGATCTCGCCGAGGGGTGCGCTGCGCACCGGACGCAGGGTGATCGTGCCGGTCGGGGCGTCGGGACGGATACCTGCGAGGGTCGTCAGCAGCAGGACTCCTGCGGCCGCCGTCGTGGCCGCCGGACGACAGGCCGCCGGGTGGGGAAGCGGGGTGCTGCCCTCGGTGCGCTGCTCTCCCGCGTACATCTCGGGGAGCCGGTGGCCGAAGGTCTCGGCGGCCGCCAGGACACCCCGCAGCAGCGAAGTGGCCTCCTTCTCGTATCCGGCGGCGGCCAGGCCCGCCACGGCGACCGCCGTCTCGTGAACCCGTACGGCCCCGGAGCGGTGGCCGAACGGGTTGTAGCCCGCCTCCTTCACGCCCAGTCCGCGCAGGCCCCAACCCGAATCCATTGCCGGGCCCCCGAGCAGCCGGGCAACCTGTTCGGTCTGCGCCCGGTCGAGCAGGCCTGACGCCTGGTTGCCTCCACCCAGCAGCCCGGTGTCGAGCAGATGCGAGGCCGCGGAGCCGAGGTGCGGCAGGAGGCGCCCGTCGGAGGCACGGGCTGCCGCCGGCCGACCGCCGCCGCGGGCCTCGATCCAGAACTCCTCACGAAAGGCCGTCCGCAGCCGCCCCGCCCACTGCCGCAGCTCCTCGCCACCGTGTCGGCCGCACGCGTCGAGCAGGTCGGCTCCGAGGAGCGCCGCCCGGTGGGCGTGTGCCTGCGTCTCGCACCGAACGGGGCCACCTGGGTGCGGGTCACCCAGATACGTCCCGTCGCCCACGGTGGTCCGCAGCCAGGCCAGACAGCGCTCGGCCGCCGGCAGCAGTTCCTCCGTCTCCTGCTGCGAGAGACCCCAGCGGCGGGCTTCCGACAGCAGTACGGGAAACAGCAGGGTCGCCTCCGTGCCCGTATAACTGGGCGGCAGATGCGGTCCGGCGTCCCGTCGTGGGCCTGGGATCATGCCCGACTGCGGTGCCGGGCCCCGGAGTTGTGCACGCGCGAGGGTACGCAGTGTGCCCGCCGCCAGGCGGGTGCCCAGGGGCAGCGCCATCCGGGCGGCGGCGAGCGCCTCGGCGGGGGCCATGCCACAGCGCCAGGGCACTCCGGCCGCCACATGTGTGTCAGTCGGGTGAACCGGGTCACGCAGCAGAAGGGCCTGGAGGTCCTCGACGCTCGTGTGCAGCAGCGCCCGGACGCCGGGGTGGTCGCCGGCCGCGCGTGCCGGGGCAAGGGGGCTCGTCGCCGTCCGCCCGGCGGCGCGAACGGGTCCGGCGCCTTCGACATGTACGCGCAGTTCCACACTCACCGTGCCGCCCGGGGCCAGGTCGAACTCCCAGCGCAGCAGCCCCGCGGAGGCCAGGGCGTCGTTGGGCGGGGGGTCGGCCGTGACCGACGCGGTGCCGCCGAGGCCGGACCACCGCAGGCCGGAGGCGTAAACGGTGGCGGGCAGTTCGGGCCCCGCTCGGCCGGACGCAATCGCTCCCAGGTCCACCAAATCTGTGCCCAGCGCGACCTCCACCGGCAGCCGGAGCGGGCGGGAAGCCGCGCTGTGAAGAGTGATGCGTTCCGTGCCGTCCGCGTTCCGGATACGTTCAACCACGACGTCCGGATCCGGGCCGGAGCCGGGGGACACGCGCAGCGTTGCCACGAAGCGGGCACGGTCCGCTGCGACCGTCCGGGCCTGGATCGCGGTCGGTTCACGTCCGGCGATGCGGACCTGGCAGCGCGAGAGCACGCGTCGTCCCGCTCGGTAGAACCCTTCCAGCCCCTGCCCGGTCAGTTGCCCCTGCTCAGTGGAAATGGCGAGACCGGGGAGCGCGACGCAGATGAGGGCGGTGTGTGCCGGGGGGATTTCGCCCGGCCGACGGAAAGCCGGGACCGGCGCTGGGTGGCCTGGTAAAACGGGCGGAGGCGGGCGACGGCCCGTGGCAGGGGACGAAGCCGCGCTCTGGCGGGTCAGCGGGCCACCCTGGCTCCTCGGCGGCCGCCCGGGAGTCGTCGGCGGAGCCGGTCGGCGAGGCTGGTCCGCGGGCGGGGGCTGGTTCTGCCCCGTGGGTGCGGGTGGGCGCCGTTTTGGCCCCTCCCATGGAAACGGCCGCTGATCCTGCCCGGTGGGCAAGTGCCCCTGATCCACAGGCTGATCGGACTGCTGCCCTTTCACTTGGCCTGATGGCAGGCAGGAGGAGTCATCCGGCAGCGGGGAGTTTCCTCCTCTCCAGGTCGATGTCGGCGTACCGACGGGTGGACGGTCGTTGTCGACTGCGGAGGGCGGAGTCGGCTGATGCAAGGGCGGCTTCCTCTGCGCTCGGTGCGCCTCGGGCGTCTTCGGCGCCGGGTGGGGGGGCTCTTGAGGAGCGAGGGCGGTATGACGGTGCGGTACGGCCAGGCGTTCCGCCACTCAGGTGAACGGGACGCGCCCCTGCGGAGTCACGCCCCCGGGTCCTGGAAGCCGACCGAATGGCGGGACGGACGTCTGCGGGAGAACTTCTCGCAGGCGCCCACCGCGGGCTGAGTCCGCCCCTTACACATCGCAGCCCGTCCGCTGCCCTCGCCCGGGACGGCCAGGTCAACCGGGAGATCGTCTCTCTCCCCCGGATCTCCAAGGACGCCCAGCACTCCGTCCGTCGCAGTCCACGCGCCGTGCGCCGCAGTCGGCAGGTGAGCCCGTCGAGCAGGCCGCTCCTCCGCCTGTGGCTGATCACGGCGTTCCCTCGGTGTCGTCACCTGCCGACAGCACGCCATCGGAGCAGGCTCCTCGGCGCCGGGCGTTTCCCTTCCCCGAGGAGCGCTGCCCCGCGCCGTCCTTCCCCGGAGGCCGGAGGCGTGACTCTCCCACCCCGGCGGTGCCACGGCGGGTGCCGGCCGTTGGCCGGGTACGGGCCCGGGGCTCATTCCTTCCGGACGGTCGTCCTCCTGCCTCTGCAGGACGAGGGCGGCCTTCCGGAGGTGAACCGGCGCGTGTCCGCCGTCGGCGTCGGGAAGCCGCCTCAGATGTAGGCGGCGAAGTCGCCGCGTCACCACAGGGCACGTCGCCACGGGACACATCCTGCTGCGCGAAGACCTGGGTTTCCTCTTCGGCGGATACTGCGGAGTGGCGATGTGTCGGTACTTCAGCTTGCGCCGCAGCATCCGCCCCTTCGCCGGCGAGGCGCGCACGCGCCGTGCGCGCCTCGCGTTCCGCGCGGAGGCAGGAGCGGATCGATTCCGGATCCAGGCCCTCGTTGCAGGCCTGGTGCAGGAGCCGAGCGAAAACGTAGTCGGGGTCGGCGCCCAGTGCCATGGCCAGGGCTTCCCTCGCCTCGATCTCGTCGCCGGCCGACCATGCGACCCAGCCGGCGAGAGTGAGCAGCGCCGCCGCGTGTTCGCCGTACGGCCCGACGCAGCGGCGGGCCAGGGCACGCCACAGGCGTAGAGCGGGGCCAGCTTCGTCACCCTCCATCCACTCGGCTGCCCGATCGCGGGTCGTGCGGTCCTGGAGGCCGAGGATCAGCGTGGCTGCTTCCTCGTGTCCGAGCAGCGCGTCGTCCCGCAGGTCCGCCTGGAGGGCGCCGGAGACCGGCGGAACCTCGGCGAGCCGGGTCATGATCCGCTCGGCGAGTTCCACCGTCTCCTCGGCCACGGCCAAGCGGTCGGCTTCGTCGAGCATCCTGGGAACCCGGGCCATGCTCGACGTGTCCAGAACGATCTCCTGCTCCAGCGCCGCGGCGGTCTCCCACGGCAGCAGCCTGGCCCGCAACTCGCGCAGTGTGCCGCGCACTTGAAGCCCGGCGTAGGTCGCGGCTGCTGCCAGCACGGATGTGCCGGGCAGCCCCATCGGGATTCCGTCCACGGGGCAGCATCCCTCGCTCGGGCAGCAGTACGACCAGAAGCGCCCGCCGGAAATGCACAGCGCCTCGATGACCGGCACGTCGAGCCGACCGCACTCCCTGCGCAGCAGCCCGGCGAGGCCGGCCAGCCGCTGCATGACCTGCTGCCCGGACTCGCCCTGTGCCGGTTCCTGGCACAGGTAGGCAACCATCTGCTCCGGCTTGACACCCCTCCGCTCGCTGCCCGTGATCAGACCGTGGGCGAGCTGCCGCGCCGCGGACTCCCAGTCGTCCTCGTTCGGGGGGATGCCGAGCCGGGCCCGTCCACCGAACCGGCCCCGCCCGCCCCGATCATGCAGGGCGACCAGGACGATGCTGTCCTCGGGTCGGTACCCGAGAAGATACGGCAGGGCGTCGGCCAGTTCGCCCGGCGTGCGCAGGGTGATCTGATGATCGCTTCCGTGTGCGTCGTACGTGACGCACTCGACGTGCTCGTCGGCTCCGGCACTTCCGCCGTCGGCGCCCCGCGCCCCCGGTGTCTCGTATCCGTCTCGTCCACCGATGTCGCCGTTACCAGCGGATCCAGTCGTTTCGCTGTGATTCGTCATGCGCAGACGATCTCGCGGATCGCGATGTTCCGCTTGCACCTGTGGATAAGTCCGATCAGGGACACATCAACGACAACTCGTGGCGCTGACCTTTCCACAGGCGCCGAGTCCGTCTGTCAGGGCCGTCCTGTTGTATGGACGTATGACGCACACAAGCAAAGCGGAACTGCACGCGGTAGCCGATACGGTCCTCGCCCGGCTGGTCGGGGACCCCACTGGGTCGGCCCGGCCGCACGGGAACCAATAGCGGGGGATCGAGGCACTGGTCGCCGACAAACGGCGGGCTCAGCCGCCACCGCGACGTGGGTTTGGTGGCACCAGCGAGGGTGATGGCCGCGATGGCTGGGCGGTCTGCAGCCCGGTGGGCGGCGCGTTTGAGGGGCCAGCTGGCGACTTTGCGTTTGATGACGCGGGGGTTGGCCCGGCGGCGTCGCCGTGGCAGGAGGCGTTCGAGGAGTTCAGCGTGGGTGGCCTTGACCGCGCGGGCGAGTCGACCGGGGGGAAAATGCCGCCTGGTCGGTGACCTGGCGGCGCACGACGCGCAGTGAGCGGGTGAAGGAGATCCGGTCGGGGTCGCGTTCGGCTTGTCGGGCGGCCTGGTGCATCAGGCGCCGGATGGCGTGGTGGACGAGCAGAAAGCCGTAAAGCTCCTGCTCGGCCCCGTCAGGGTGCTGCGAACGCAGTACCAGGTGCGACCCGCACAGGTGAGTCTTGATTTCGTCGAGGGTGGACTCGAACTCCCATCGCTGGGCGTAGAGGGCGGCCAGTTCCGCGGCTGGGGCCTTGTCCGGGTCGAGGATCGTGGTGATGAGCCGGTAGACGCCCTCATGGCCGGCGATCGTGTATTCCACCGCGCGTACTGGCACCCCACGACGGGTGTGGTGGATGTCGCTCCGGTCGAAAATTTCGGTGAGGTAGGAGCCGTCCGACAACTGCTCGACCACCGGCAGTACGAGGTCTTTGCGGACTCGCCACAGCAGGTCCGCCCCCGTGGCCGCGGCTGTGCGCCACAGGTCCACGCCGTAGAAACCACGGTCGGCCACCAGCAGCATCCCCGGCCGCAGGGACACCAAGACCGCCCGGGCCAGAGCCTGCTCTCCAGTACGCAAAGCTCCGATCGCAGCATCGAAGACAGCGTGGGTGCCACACTCCACCAGGCCCACCAGGCCCACCATGCGCAACTGCGGGTAGCCGACGTCCTGTTCGCCGCGCCCGGAGCGAGGAGGACGACCAAACGCCTCCACGTTCGCCTTCGTGTCGGGCAGGTCGAACGTGGTGCCGTCGATCGCGGTCAGCCGCCAGTCACGGTAGAAGGCACCCTGAATGTCCGGTGTGGCAACCGGACGACACACCCGCGCGAACAGCTGCCGCAGCGGCGCCACACCCAGCCGAGACCTGACCTTCCAGATCGCCGCCGTACTCGGCACCACCCACGACGTACGCCAACGCCGCGCACCCTGCAAACCCACAGTCAGCAGCCGAGCGACCTCCTCATAGCTCTGCCCGGAGAACAGGCACATCGCCAACACGAAGTAGACCTCCAGCCGGGCCGGCAACAGCCGGTTCCGCTGCTGCACCCGACCGGTCTCCGCCAACACCTCGTCCACAAGCGACTGAGGAAACGCCTGTGTCAGCACCTCGACCGCGACCCGGTCCGACAACCGCTCACCAGATGACTTCAGTTGACCCGCTCTTGCCACACCAACAACAACGACCGGATTGCCCCTAAATTACCGGTATTGCTACTAGCCTCGCTGTTTCGCGCGCCCAGCAGACTCGGAGGTCTTCGTGATGTGATTGTTCTTGGGTCGTAAGCTCATTGCCGCCTACAACTGGGTAGGCCCTCCTCAGCTCGGCGGCCCGAAGCACCAGATCGGCGCTGGGCGCCGCCTGCAACCGTCGTGACGCCATGGCGGTGACGCCTTCGAGTTCAAGCCGCGGCAGAACGAGTGTGTGCGCCGCGACCACATTTCGGCACGCGGGAGCCTCCGTTGCCATCTCCAGGCCGGGCGACCGCTGGACCGCCCGACGTGTCGTGGCCATCGCCGATCTACTCACCGAGCATTGCGCCCGCCTGGCAACCCTCTTCGAGACGACCCCTCCCGCATCAGCCGCTGACTGAGCGCGACTCCGACACCGCGGCCGCCACGCTGAACCGCCCTCAGGATGCCCGGAAGTTGAGGTCCCTGGACGCCTATCCGGCCAGGGCAAGGACCAGCGGGAGCACCTGCTCGACACCGGCCTGCCGCAGGAAGCGGGCGCCTACCGCCAGGCTCCAGCCGGATTCGGTGTAGTCATCGACGAGCAGGACCGGGCCGGGAGTGCCGGCCAAGGCTGCGGCGAGTTCGTGGGGCACAGCAAACGAGGCGGCCAGGGCGCGCAGCCGCTGGGCGGAGTTGCTGCGGTGCGCCGCATACTCATCCGCCTGCGGAGCGTAGGCCAGGCTGCCCAGCAGCGGGAGCCGACCGACCCGGGCCACGCCCTCAGCCAGTGAGACGACTAGTTGCGGGCGGGTGCGGGACGGCATGGCGACGATCCCCACCGGCCGAGTCAGCGCGTCCGGGGCGTCGCTGGCCCAGCCGCCCGGCGAGCGGGCCCAGTCGGCCAGCACCGTCACGACGGCGGCCAGCACGTCGTCCGGGACCGGCGCATCCGTAGCCTGCGCCGACAGCAGGGGACGCAGCCGGTTGCCCCAGCCGATGTCCGACAGTCTGCCCAACGCGCGCCCGGT
Organism: Streptomyces sp. LBL; assembly: GCF_029893585.1. Taxonomy (GTDB): domain Bacteria; phylum Actinomycetota; class Actinomycetes; order Streptomycetales; family Streptomycetaceae; genus Streptomyces. The sequence goes on along the minus strand of NZ_JARXYX010000033.1, from coordinate 10,116 downwards.
GACGGCCTGCTGGCCCACAGGGATACGGCCCTTCAGATCCATGCCGACCGCGGCGAGTCCAGTCGGCCACATCTTGCGCGGCTCGACCTCCACCCCCGGGCGGTCCAGCTCGCCCGTCGCTGACGCGAGGGCTGCGGGAGACACGACCGCCTCCAGCCAGGGTCCGGCGCAGTTGTCGCAGCGTCCGCACGGGACCGCCTTCTCATCGTCCAACTGCCTCTGCAAGAACTCCATCCGGCACCCCGCGGTCGCCACATAGTCCCGCATGGCCTGCTGCTCGGCCGCCCGCTGCTTCGCGACCCAGGCGTACCGCTCCGCGTCGTACGCCCACGGCTGCCCGGTGGCGGTCCAGCCCCCCTTCACACGCTTGACCGCACCGTCCACGTCCAGGACCTTCAGCATCGCCTCCAGCCGCGAACGCCGAAGATCCACCAACGGCTCCAGCGCTGGCAGCGACAACGGGCGACCCGCCTCCTCCAGTACCGCCAGCGTCCGCCGCACCTGCTCCTCCGGCGGGAAGCCCACCGAAGCAAAGTACGCCCAGATCGCCTCGTCCTCCCGCCCCGGCAACAGCAGCACATCCGCATGATCCACCCCACGCCCCGCGCGCCCCACCTGCTGGTAATAGGCGATCGGGGACGAGGGCGATCCCAGGTGCACCACAAACCCCAGGTCCGGCTTGTCAAAGCCCATCCCCAGCGCCGAGGTGGCGACCAGAGCCTTCACTCGGTTGGCGAGCAGATCCTCCTCCGCCTGCAACCGGTCAGCGTTCTCGGTCTTCCCCGTGTAGGAAGCCACCGGATACCCGCGCTGCCGCAGGAACGCCGCGACTTCCTCCGCTGCGGCGACCGTCAGCGTGTAGATGATTCCCGAACCCGGCAGATCCCCCAGCCGGTCCCCCAGCCACGCCAGCCGGTGCGCCGCATCCGGCAAGTCCAGCACCCCCAGCCGCAAGCTCTCCCGGTCGAGCGGTCCGCGCAGAACCAGAGCATCGCCGCCACCCGTGCCCAGCTGCTCGGCCACGTCCGCGGTCACCCGCGCGTTCGCGGTCGCCGTCGTGGCCAGTACCGGCACGCCCTCCGGCAGCTCCGCCAACATCGTGCGCAGCCGACGGTAGTCGGGACGGAAGTCGTGTCCCCAGTCGGAAATACAGTGCGCCTCATCGACCACGAGCAGACCGGTCGTGGCCGCGAGCTTGGGCAGCACCTGATCCCTAAAATCCACGGAATTGAGGCGTTCAGGGCTGACGAGGAGAACGTCGGTCTCGCCGCGCTCCACCTCCCCGTAGATGGTGTCCCACTCCTCCGGGTTGGCCGAGTTGATCGTCCGCGCCTGGATACCGGCCCGCGCCGCCGAATCGACCTGGTTACGCATCAACGCCAGCAGCGGCGAGATGATCACCGTCGGGCCGGCGCCACGCCGACGCAGCAGAGCGGTGGCCACGAAATACACCGCCGACTTGCCCCAACCGGTGCGCTGGACCACCAGCGCCCGTCGGCGCTCTTCCACCAGGGCCGACACCGCCTGCCACTGGTCCTCCCTCAGCCGCGCCGCCCCCCCAGGGGCACCGACGAGCTCAGCGAGGATGGCATCGGCTTCAGCACGGAGCTCCAGGTTGTCCATGCCCCCATGCAACCCGATGGCACTGACAATCAGCGAATCCACCCAGCGTGGCGGTCACCTCGCGCACGGAGCGCCCGGCAAGCACCTGCCGGCATGAGCAGAAACCGCTCTTGCTCCGCACCGAGCGGCGCCACGATTGCTCAGAGCAGCCGTAACAACTGCTGGGGAATCAGCGGCAGATGAAAGGGGCGTGCCCAAACGGTCTGCCGGCCTGTTCCCAGACCGGGATCCTCATAGGCTGCGGACCGGCTACTGACACAGGGCAGGCCAGAATCTAAAATTCGAACAACATTTCGATTAATGGGGAGCGCCACGGGTGACGGCACAGCGAGAAGCTTGGTTCCCGACGCATCTCCGATGACAGTGTTGCGCCATGGTTGAACGCTGGACTGTGTCCGCATTTGTACAGGGCTAGAACTGCTGGCGCTACCAGTGACCTGATCACTTGCCGGACTCACGTGAGGACCCTGCCCGAAAGGCACCCGGTGGCGGCAACCTGGTTTGCGCAGGGTGCGAGCCCGTTTCTGGCGGTACGGGGCTGACTCATGGCCTCGCCTCGGCAGGCCCGCACCACCCTTCGGGCGCCCGTCCAGCCGTACGAACGTGCCTCGCTCGAACCTCCGGCGCGTCGCGTCCAACACACTGGGTAGGGATATAGAGAGCAAATTGCCAAATAAGGGTCGGCGAGCCTAATTGCTCGTTGCCGCAACCCAGTTCGACAGGAAGAATTGAGGTTCGCTCCCCGCACGCCCGCCGTGGTCCGGTAGGACTTCGCTGCGGTGCGCGCTCCCCGAATCCGACCCTGCCCGCAGTGTGGGCGCGTAGCCGAAGGGAGGACCGTGACCTTCGGATTCGCTCCGTCCTCGGCAGCACCGACGTCGTCCTCTGCCGATCTGTCCGCCGCACCCGCCAACCCATTGGCCCGTCTGCTCGAACCCGCGGAGTGGGCCGCCGCAGGAATTCCCCTGCTGCGCAATCCTCGTGAGGTCGTCAGCGGGCTGCACACACGTCATCACCCAAAGCGGGCGACGGCGGTCGTAGCGGTCCTCGATTCCGACGAACGTCTCGCGGCGAGCGCCTCGTTCACCCGCGGAGCGGCACCGGCGGACGGCTGGATCTTCCGCAACGTGCTGCTCGCCCAACTCCGCCAAGTGATCCCGCACGACCTACGGCGCCGGACACCCGTGCGCACCGCCGTGCTGCTCTACTGCCGCGAGGGCGAAGCACGTTGGACGGAGGAGGACGGCGCGTGGATGTGGGGACTGCGTGACGCCTGCACTCTGCACGGACTGCGCTGCGGGGCGTACATCACGCTGACCCGAGACGGTTGGCAGGTTCTGGGCGAGGGCCGCGGCGGGCGCCGCCCGAACGCGGACTCCGCGCCGGAACCCTTCGGGCTGTCCGAGGCGCCGCCCCCGCCACGGCGCACAGGCGGCGCCACGTCGGAGGTCCTCCGGCGCGCAGCGGCTCGCTGACGCCGGCAGGCCTCGCCGCTCGGACTGCGCCCCCTTGCTCTGGTACTCCCGCCACTCCACGGCGACGCGGGTACGTTTCCTACGACGACCGGGCCACTCGCCAGTACGGGCTTGATGCAGCCATACGAAACCCAGCCCGCCCGACATACGGTCGCGCTGCAGGCAGCGGAATCCCCTGCCTGCCTCACCACCGCGGGATGATCCGCACGGGGCAAGTTCTCCATCACGAGCACACGGACAACCTCGTCTTTTCCCGACGACGAAGCACAGACGGAACGCATACAGCACGCGTACAGAGCGCATGCGCGCAGGCTGGTGGAGTCTCCGCTGTGCAGGTGCCGCCGTGGCGGCACCCTCGTCACCCCCGACGCCCCCGGGAGATACCGATTACGGGTCAGACGCCCGCGACCAGCACCGAGTTGATCTGCTGCGGGTCGCCGCAGACGATCAGCAGGGCACCGGCCCGGGCGTGAGCCAGCGGCAGGACGTCGACGGCAGCCGCGGCGGGACCACCATTGACGGCGACCACGACCACGGGACGGGACCCGGCACGCGAGATGGCAGCGGCGTCGGTGTAGAAGACGTCGTCCCCCGCGTCGTGCTGCGCCCAGTAGGAGGCCTCACCGAAGGACAGTTCGTGGGCAGCCCACGGGTGCTGTTCGCCGGTGGTGATCACCAGCACTTCGCCGGGGGCACCTCCTGAGTCAAGCAACAGGTCGACGGCTTCTTCGGCAGCATCGAGCGCGCCCTCGGCGGAGGCCGGAACCAGCTGGACCTGCGGGGCAGCCGCAGCGGGAGCGGCGGCGACAGGGGTGGCAGGGCCCGACGTTCCGGGCTTGGCCACGGCCACGCCACGCGGCGCACGTTGCACCGGCGGCGCCGGCCGCAACGGGCCGGGGCGACCGGGGCGAGGGTGGGCCGCGGGGCGGGGACCGGGTACAGGACGGGGGGTCGGCGCGGTACGGCCACTGGCCGGGGTGGCGCGGGGACCCTGGGCACTCTCGTGAATCTGAGGCTCCTCGGGAATGAGAGGCATGAGTTTATATCCATCAAACGCTAGTACGGATCGCGGCGGCGGGTGGCACGTGAGTGCGAGCGGAATCGTCAGAAATCGAAGCCGAGCTGACCCTCGATCTCCGGAACGCTTCCGTCCGCCCAACTGCGAACCTTCTTGAGGTGCCGCCACTGAGGCAGCGCATCAAGATACGCCCACGACAACCGGTGGTACGGAGTGGGGCCCCGCTCCTCCAGTGCGGCCTTGTGCACGGGGGACGGATATCCGGCGTTGGCCGCAAAGTCGAAGTCTGCATGGTCGATACCCAGTTCGGCCATCATTTTGTCGCGCTGAACCTTGGCGATCACGGAAGCCGCCGCGACGGCCACGCATGAACGGTCGCCCTTGATCACCGTACGGACGTTCCAGGGTGGCCCCAGGTAGTTGTGCTTACCGTCGAGAATCACCGCGTCCGGACGGATCGGCAGGGCTTCCAGGGCACGCACGGCCGCTGTACGCAGGGCAGCCGTCATCCCCATCCGGTCGATCTCCTCGTGAGAGGCATGTCCCAAGGCGTACGCCGTCACCCATCCCTGCAACGTCGGGGCGAGCTCTGTGCGCCGCTTGACGGTGAGCAGTTTGGAGTCGGTGAGGCCTTCGGGGGGCCGACGCAGTCCGGTGATCGCCGCGCAGACGGTGACAGGGCCCGCCCAGGCGCCGCGCCCCACCTCGTCGACACCGGCAATGATCTTCGCTCCAGTCGTGGCGCGGAGGGAGCGCTCGACGGTGTGAGTAGGCAGTTCGTACGGCATGGCGCCCTTAGCGTACGCCGCCGGGATCATCGTCCGACACCCCGGCTTCCCGGAACGGCTTCACGAGGCGCCGCGCACCTTGCTTACGCACGCATCGGCCGAACCAGCGGAAGCATCAACTGGTCGATCATCTCCTCAAGATCCCGATCACTCCATTCGCTTGCGCACATCTTGGAGCGATACATCATCATCGCCGGGATGGCGTCGAAGACATATCCGTTCGCGGCGTCGGGTCGCACCTCATCACGCACGATACCTCGGTTGATGACATCGCGGAGCAGCTTGACGGTCGGCTCCACGACACCCTTGACGATCACGTCATGGAGGCGATCCGCCTCTGCGGGGTCACATTCGTGAATCACCGCACGAAGAGCGAATCCGGGGCGGGAGAACATCGCCTCGCGGACCCACCGGCACAGGGCCAGCAGATCCGCGCGCACGTCTCCCAGATCGGGTGCCTCCTCAAGATGCGGCAGCCCGGCCTGCAGGGCATCTGCGACGAGGTCCTCCTTGGAGGGCCAGCGGCGGTAGACCGCAGCCTTGCCCGTCTGAGCCCCGGCGGCGACCCCCTCCATCGTCAGCCCCTTCCAGCCGACCGTACTGAGCTTGTTCTTCTACATCGTGCTCTTCGTGCAGAACGTGCTGGGGTACAGCCCGATCAAGGCCGGTCTCGCCTTCCTGCCGGTGACGGTCGTGATCGCGCTGGGGGCGGGCCTGTCGCAGCGGTTCCTGCCGGTCCTCGGTCCCAAGCCGTTCATGCTGGTGGGTTCGGCGCTCGCGGCGACCGGGCTGGCCTGGCAGACCCTCATCAGCTCCGACAGCTCGTATGTCGGCGGGGTCCTCGGGCCGATGTTGGTGTTCGGCTTCGGCATGGGCCTGAACTTCGTGACGCTGACGCTCGCCGCGGTCTCCGGAGTCGCCCAGCACGAGGCCGGTGCGGCGTCCGGACTGCTCAACGCCATGCAGCAGGTGGGTGGTTCGCTCGGCCTGTCCATCCTGACGACGGTGTTCGGCTCGGCCAGCAAGAACGAGGCGGAGAAGCAACTGCCGAAGTTCCTCGCCGACGGATCGGCGGAGCAGAAGGCGGAGTTCACCAAGACGCAGCAGCTGCCGTCGCCCTGGGGTCATGAAGTGCTGGCTCAGGGCATCTCGACGGGCTTCATCGCGGCCGCGGCGATGGCCGTACTCGCCCTCGTGACCGCATGGTTGGTGATCAAGGTTCGGAAGAGCGATCTGGAGGCCCTCGCCGGCACGGCAGGGCCGGGCCTCGGCTGAACCGGGCGGCCCCACGAAAAGGTGCGGATGGCCGGATTTCGTTCGGGGGGCCGACGACGAGGACGCCGGTCCGGCCATCCGCATGCGAGGCGGTGCTGTCGTCGACGCGGCCATCGCGGCCGGCCAGGCCCACAACACCACGAGACCCAGTACCAACTGCATGGCCACCTCCTGCGTCCCTCGTGTCCATCACCTGTGTGAGCTCATGCCCCACACAGCCGATGACACAAGAACGCTCGACTGGTCACACAGAGTTCCCGGCGCGCACGGAGAGTTTCAGCGCCTCTCTCCACCCGCGTTCCGGCGGACGGCCCCCTGGATGAGTGCGAGACGGCAGAGGGATCTGTCAGACAGTGGCGGTAACCCACTCCGGAACGGCTTCCGTCCGCGCCACCCACTCGGCGGGTGGCGTCCCCGCCTTCCCTGACGCGATCACTCCGCCCACGATGGCGCAGTTCGTGTCCACATCGCCGCCGACCTGTGCGGTGGTCCAGAACGCCTGCTCGTAGTCCCCCAGGGACCGGGCTGCCGACCAGAGCGCGAAGGGCACCGTGTCATGGGCCGTCGTGCGCCGTCCGCAGCCGAGCACGGCCGCGACGGTGGCCGCGTCGGCGTAGTCGAGCATGTCCCGGGCCCGACGCAGGCCCGCGCCGACGGCGCTCTTCGGGACGAGCGCGATGACGCCGTCGAGGAGCGCCTCGGCACTCGGCGGTCCGCCCGTGGCGGCGGCCAGCGCGGCGGCGGCGGCGACGGCCATGGCACCGACCACTGCCTCGCGGTGCTGGTGCGTGGGGTAGGCGGAGATCTCCGCCTGGTGGATCGCCTGCTGCGGATCGTCCGCGTACCAGGCACCCAGAGGGGCGATGCGCATCGCGGCGCCGTTGCCCCAGGACCCCTGCCCGTTGAAGAGCCCGGAGGCGAGTTCACGCCAGTCGCCGCCCTCGCGGACCAGCCGCAGCAGGCGGTTGACCGCGGGGCCGTAGCCGCGGTCGAAGTCGTGGTGGGCTGCGAAGGAACGGGCCAGGGCGTCCTGGTCGATGCGGTGGTGGGCGGCCAGGACGGCGACCACGGAGCCGGCCATTTCCGTGTCGTCGGTCCACTGCCAGGGGCCGGGCGGCAGCGCGCGGCCCTTCAGCAGCAGGTAGTTCACCGGCACGAAGAACTGCGACCCCAGCGCGTCCCCCACCGCCAGTCCGCGAAGGCTGGCCAGGGCGCGGTCCAGGCGCCCTTCGGGAGCGGAGTCAGCGGTCATCGCCCTGCCCCTCTAATCGGTGATCCCGTACGGTTCCGGATCCCGCCAGCGTTCGAAGGGCCGGTCCAGCGCGTACTTGCCGTCGTCCCCGAGAACGAGCATCCGCATCTCCGCGTTCCCCGGGTTCGACAGCGACTCGAAGTCTGCGACCGTCCAGTGGAACCAGCGCATGCAGAACAGGCGCATGGCCAGACCATGGGTGACCAGCAGCACGTTCGGCGGGTGGTCAGGGGCTTCGAAACTGCGGTACAGGCTCTCCAGGAAGCCACCAACCCGGTCGTACACATCGGCCCCGGACTCGCCTTGCGCGAAGCGGTAGAAGAAGTGTCCGTACGCGTCCCGGTAAGCCTTCTGGAGGCGGACGTCGTCCCGGTCCTGCCAGTTCCCCCAGTCCTGTTCACGCAGCCGGGGCTCCTCGCGCACCCGTATGAGCTCGGGGTCGAGGTGGAAGGCGCGCAGTGTCTCGTGCGTACGGCGGTACGGGGAGACGTACACGCTGACACGCTCGCGGCCGAAGACCTCACGGAGCCGCTTTCCGCTCTCCTCTGCCTGTTGCCCGCCCCGCTCGGTCAGGGCGAGGGAATGGTCGGGTTCACGTTCGTACACGGAGTCATCAACATTGCCCGTTGACTCGCCGTGCCGGACAAGGACGATGCGCCGTGGTCGTGCCATGCCAAAACCCTAGATCGGATGAGGCTCCGCCGAGCACCCGTATGGGCCCCATACAGCGTAGGTCACACACTTCCCGCGCCATGAGCACCACCAGGATGCACAAAAAGCGGTTATGTCAGACCGTCCAACTCGGTTCGAGCTCAACTATGTCGCCGGTCAGGGAGGCGATGTCCGCCTCCGTCTGGGCTCGCAGGGCGAGCCGCTCCACGCGCTCGGTGCGGTACTTGCCGTGTTCGGCGGCTGACCGCCACATCGACAGGACCAGGAACTCGTGTCCCGGCGCCTCGCCGAACATGCCCCGGATCATGCCGGGCGAGCCGGCCATCGCGGGGTTCCAGACCTTCTCCTGCATCAGCGTGAAGTGCTCGGCGCGCTCCTCGTGGACGCGGCAGTGGGCGACCCGTACCAGGTCGGCGTCCGTGAACCGGGGTTCGAAACCGGTCTTCACATCGAAGCGGTAGTCGAACAGCGTGGCCTGGATGTCCTTGAAGGTGCCCGACTGGGCCGCCGCCAGCCGGTCATGGGAGCGGGCCATGAAGGAGTCGTAGAAGGCACGGCTCTCCCAGAAGGCGAAGATGTGCGCCACACCCTGTCGCCCCCGGCTCCAGCCGCCCCCCTGTCCCCGAAACCCCGGCTCCCCCAGAAGCCCCGCCCATTTTCGCTGCCCCCGCTCGAAACCGCGGCGGTCCACCACGGTGCAGCGAATCCACTTGACCAGCACCGCGCCATGGTAAGGCCACGGAGCGTGGCGGTGGTCACGCTCGTACGGAGTGCTCTTCCACGAAACGGCACGCGCGCGTGGCAGGATGGACAACCTGCCTTGCCTGCCCGGAAGTTCGGGTCGGCACCACAGGGGGAAGGGGAAGTCTGGTGAACGGCCTCAGCAAGGGCATCCGCAAAGTCGAGATCGCACTCAAGTGGGACCCGAGTGCGGCAGGGGAGCCGCCGACCGATCTGGACGTTGTGGCGGCGACCTATCTGGCGAGTGATCCCTATGGGGATCCCGCCTATGTCGTGCACTTCGACAGCCGCTCCCCCGACGGCACGATCTACCTCAATCGGGACAGCACGGACGGCAAGGGCTTCGGCTGGGACGAGGTCATGACCATCGAACTCGACCGGCTCGACGCCCGCTACGCGCGCGTGGTGGTCGGCGTGGTCATCCAACAGCGCACGGACCACCGCACCTTCGTCAGCGTGATCAATCCGGCTCTGCGCATACGTGAGGGCTACACCGTTCTGACCGAGGACGACTTCGGCAGCGTACTCGGAGCGACGGCGTCGACGGTCGCCGTGTTCGTACGGCAGGACGGCGGCACCTGGGACTTCCACCCCGGCCTCCACGGCTTCGAGGACGACCCCGCGACCTTCACGGCGACCATGGGGCGGCCGCACAACCCCTGACCGTCAGGCCGGGGAGACGCGAACGCCACCCGTGAGCGGTCCTGTCCCCCGGCCCTCGACGGGACGGCGTGGACGGCCCCCAGCCCGGGTTTACGGCGCCACGAGATCAGCGAGCCATATCAGCCCGCCGGCTTCGTCCGCGAGGCCCGCCCACGCCGCCTCACATCGCTCGGCAGGTCGAGAGGACGAGGTACGAGGTCCCGGCGTCGTCCCGACGCCCTGCGAGTTCGAGGTCGTCGGACCAGGCGGGTGACTACGCGGTCAGCGGGCGACAGCCGCCGCGTCGGCGCAGCGCTGGGCTGTCGGTCCAGACGCCCCGCCTGGTCCACCCGATCTTGGCCGCCCTGGGCTCCAGGACGGCCTCGTGCAGCGCGGTCACTCGCGCGGCATCGGTCCCGTCCTCGTGGCACCCGCGCGGACAAGCCCCTCGAACGGGCTCACTGGTGCGTAGGGCGTGACAGCGAGTCCGCCTCGACGGCCGAGGGGCGGGGGGGGGGGGGGCCCCGCGCCCCCCCCCCCCCCCACCGCCCCCCCCCCCCCGGGGGGGGGTATAAGCGGCAGCCCCGGGGGGAGGCGCCCCCCCCCCCCCGGTTTCCCGGGCCCGCCCCC
>NZ_JARXYX010000032.1 GCF_029893585.1 Streptomyces sp. LBL | reverse complement strand
TTTAAGGTCCCCACTTTTTTGCAGTGAATGGGCTTTCCCTTCACGGCGGGGGCCGTGGGGTGGTGTGGCCCCCCCCCCCCCCCGGGGGGGCCCCCCCCCCCCCCCCCCCCCCCCCCCCCCCCCGACTGGTCGACGGTCGTGCGCTGAACCACCCCCCGCCTCAAGGAGACACCCAGTGAGATCAAGCATGTCCGGTACGAGCAGGGCCCGTTGCGCCGCCGTGGTCGTGTCGGCCCTCTCCGCCGCACTGCTCCCCGTGTCCGCCGCCCACGCGGCCGGCACCCCGTCCCCCGTCGTGACCGCGGCGACCACCGACGCGTTCGGCCGCGTCGCGGACGCCCTGCTCACCGACCGCACGGCAGCCCTGCTCGATGGGTCCTCGTCCGGTCGTACGGCCCTGAAGGCGACCGGTGGCGTCCAGCTCGCCGCCGCGCAGGCCACGACCGAGAACACCGCCCTGACGTCCCTGCGGAACACCCGCTCCCGGCTCGCCGCGCTCGGCGAGGCCTACACCGACGGCGACACCGAGGTCACCGTCGACAGCACCCGCCTGAGCGGTAGCACGGCCACGGTCCAGGTCACCGAGGCCACCACGCTGACGTACGCGAAGATACGCGGCGACGAACCCGCCACCACGGGCTTCACCGCCCACCACGAACTCACCTTCGCCGCCCGCCCGGACGGCACCTGGCAGCTCACCGGCGAACGGCTCACCGACCGCGGCCCCCGCCCGGTCAACCAGCCCGCCCCGGCCACCGCGGCGGCCACCGTCCACCTGAACGCCGTCATCGACGCGCCCAAGTCGGCCATCACGTACCCCGCCCCGGCCAAGCCCAAGAACCTCGCCACCACGACCCCGTACAACTACGCGGCGATGGTGACGTACGCCGAGAAGTACTGGAAGAACTACAACTCCGCCTACCGCCGCTACAACAGCGTCGGCGGCGACTGCACCAACTTCCTCAGCCAGTCCCTCTTCGCCGGCGGTTGGAAGCAGGTCACCAGCTCCACGGAGGACTACGACACCTGGTACTCCAAGACGAGCGAATCCGACACCTGGATCGGCGTCAACGAGTGGTCCTGGTTCACGCAGACCGCCAAGCGGACGACCGCGCTGCCCAACGCGTACCAGATGGACCTTGGTGACGTGCTGCAGGTGGACTTCGACAAGGACGGGTCGAAGGACCACTCCATGATGACCACGTACCGCAGCTCCAGCGGTGTCCCGTACCTGACCTACCACGACACCGACACCTACCGGCGGTCGCTGTCGAGCCTGATCGCGTCGTACCCGAACTCCGCGTACTACGGCTACCGCAGCTAGACGCTCCGCTGGTGGTGCCGTTATTCCCGGTGGTGCCGTGTTTCCGGTGGTGTCGTTTCTTGTCCGCGGCACCACCATGGCTGGTCGCGGCCGCGCGGGGAGCCGCGTATCGGGACAGCCCGGCGTATCGAGACAGCCCCGCGCCTTACGGCGTTGCAGAACCGCGATCTTCCCGGATCTGCGCGACCACCCTGGCCACCGACTGGCGCACCGCCTCCGTCTCGGTGAGGAAGTGCCAGTAGTCCGGGTGCCGTCCCTCCAGGCCCGCGATCGCCCGGTCCAGGCGGCCCACGGAGTCGTCGAGCGGTCGGGCGTGCCGCGGCTCGGGCGTCGTCCGGCCGGTCATCGCCAGCCGCTGGGCGTCCCGGATCGCGAAGCGCGTCCTGTCGATCTCCTGCCGCGGGTCCTTCTGCACGGCGTTGAGCCGCTCCAGCCGGTCGCGCGCGGCCGACACCGACTCGTCGGTCGTGTTGAGCAGCGCGCGAACGGTCGACAGCAGGGCGGTCGCGTCCGGCCAGCGCTGGTCGTCACGGGCGGCGCGGGCCTCGCGCAGCTTCTGCTCGGCCTGGGCCACGTTCTGCTCGGCCTGGTCCGGGACGTGCTGGAGGTCCTGCCAGCAGGCGGCGGTGAAGCGTCGCCGCAGCTCGCTCAGGACCGGCTCGACCTGCTCGGCGCGGGTGGTGAGGGCCTGGGCGCGGGTACGCAGGGAGACCAGCCGGTGGTCGATCTCGGCGGCCCGCTCCGGCAGCCGTTCGGCCTCCGCCCGGACCGTCTCGGCCTCTCGGGCCACCCTCTCGGCGCGTTCCAGTGTCTGCGGGACGCCGTGCTGTCCGGCGCCCTGGTTCAGCTTGGTCAGCTCGGGGGCGAGGGTGGCGAGACGGGCGGCGAGATCGTCCGCCTTCAGTCCTGATCCTCGTACGGCATCGAGGGCGTTGGACGCGGCGAGCAGACCCTGGCGGGCCCGTTCGACGGCGGGGGCGAGGCGTGCCAGCTGCGTCTCGGCCTTGCCGAGCAGTGGTCCGAGCCCGCCCGTGAACCGGTCCAGCTCCTGCTTGACCCGAGCCAGTTCGTCCTTGGCCCGGGTGAGCGCGGTGCGGGCCTGGGCGGCGGCCGAGGCCTCCAGGTCATGGTGGTCGAGGTCGTACGCGTCGACGGCCTCGATGTACTGGCGGCTGGCCTCGTCGATGCGGCGGCCGATCGCGTCGAAGTCGGCGACCGTGCGCCGGGCGGCCGGGGAGTCGTCGACAGCCGTGATGGTCTCGATCGAGATCTGCAGGTCACGCTGGGCGGTGTCGAGCTCGTAGAACGCGGCCGCGGCGGCGTCCTTCGCGGCCTGCGCCTCGGCGCGCTGGTTCTCGGCGCGGCCGCCGAACCAGCGCCGGGTGCCACCTCCGGCGAAGGCGGCGGGCAGCGCGAGCGCGCCGACCAGCGGCAGAACGATCAGGGCGAGGGTGTCGCGGAGTGCGAGGCGTACGGGACGGGGTGCGCGCGGCACCGACGGCGAGTCCGACTGCGGTGGTGTCGCCGTCACATGCCTCTCCCGTGCTGTGATCCATCCTGCCCAGTGCCATTCTCCCACCGGTTGAGGACGAACACACGGGCCGGTCAGTTCGCGGTTCGGACCGTGACCTTGCCGTCCCCGGTCTGCGCGGACACCGCATGGGAGCTGGAGTCGTCCCGGGGCACGGACACATCCACGCCGCCGTCGCCGGTCCGGGTCGTCACGCGGTAGGTGGCGCGGGGCAGCACCATCGTGACGGAGCCGTCTCCGGAGCGGGAGTCCACCCGGTCCGGTACGGCGCCGAGCTCGAGGTGTACCGAGCCGTCACCGGTGTGGGTGCGGACCTGCCGCGAGGAGACCTCGGCGCGCACGGATCCGTCGCCGGTGCGCAGGTCCAGCGGGCCGGTGGTGTCGGTGACACGGACCGAGCCGTCGCCCGTACGGATGCTCAGCGCGTCCTCGAAGCCGCGGGCCCGGACGTTGCCGTCGCCGTCCTCGACCTTCACGGCGATCCCGCGCGGCACCTCGATGCGGTGATCGGCCGCGCAGTCGGCGACCACACCGGAGCACTTCATCCGCAGTGTCAGCCGGTCGTCCTTCATGGACCAGGTGACCTTGGGATCCTTGCCCATGGTGACCGTGCCCTGGAACCAGCGGGTCACCGCGACCTTGCCCGTCGGCTGGTCGTCCGTGGCGACGATCTCCAGCGCGGAGTCGTCGGAGTCGATGGTGAGAGTACGTCCCTGCAACGCGAAGGACCGGTGGTCGGGGTCCTTGTCGTCCCCGGCGGAGGCGCACGCGGTGGCCCCGATGACGAGCGCCGTGACGACACCGGTCGCGGCGACGGTACGGGCGGCGATGGAACGGGCCATGACGATCTCCCCCTGGGACGGCTGGCGAAGGCTCGGCGGACGCTCCACGCGCCCGCTCTTCCCCGCTCTTCGCCCTTCGACCGTACGGACCCGGGGCCCACCGCGGGATCCTGTGACCTCCCGGATCACGAGTGGGGTTAACCCCCGCACATGACGTCGTGGACGGCTGCAGGTACGGGCCTGATACAGGTCTGATCCGGATCGATACGGGTTTGCGGGAGGGCGCCCCGGGCAGGGTAGGCTGTCGACTCGTTCGGGTGCGTAGCTCAGGGGTAGAGCGCCTGCCTTACAAGCAGGATGTCGGCGGTTCGAAACCGTCCGCGCCCACTGACCGTCAAGATCCAGGTCAGCGGCATGTCGGCGGCCCTCCGGAGTGATCTCCGGGGGGCCGTTCCTGTGGCCGGAGTCCATAGGGAATCCACCTCCCACCGGTGTTCAGCTCTCCCGGCTCCAGGGCCTGGGAGAGGTCTGGGTAGGAGTCTTCCGGCACAGATGCTTGTGGATGTACACCGTCGTGCCGGCTCCGGTGGGTGCGGCGTTGTCGACGGGCTTCTCGTCGCCGGGGAGGATGCGGAGGTCGCATCGTGCGCAGATCTTCACCGCCGGGTCTCCTTGCGCCAGAGGATGAACCAGGCCCGGTACAGCGACTCTGCCTTCGGGCACTCGGGTGTCTTGTCCGGCAGGGCCGGGGTCGCCTTGCAGTCGGGACACCCGGTGCAGTGGTCGACGAGGGCGATGAACGCCTCCTGGACCGGGGTGAGGGTTTCGGTGCTCATCGTCCCTCCCGTGCGATCGGCTCCAGCGCGGTCCGGATCTCGCAAAGCGAGGCGTCGTCAACGCACTGCTCGCACTGCCCGGCGTGGTCGCGGAGAGCCCGCACCGCAGCCTCTCCAGCGCAGCCGCGACAGGCCCGGGGGAACGTCGAGTAGACCCCGTCCAAACGCCTGTGACGGCGCTCGCCCAGGTCAACCGCCGTGGTGGTGACAAGGCGGACGCCACACCAGATGCATGCCGCGCCGCGTACCTGCTCCTGTGACAGCCCGTCAAGGGCGGGGAGAGGGAGCAGTAAGAGCGGGCTGGCGGTGGTGCTGGCTTCTGATGGCATAGGTCCGGCCTCCACGGTCACGGTGATCCGTCTCACCACGTGACCGTAGGCAGACCTCGCCCGTCTCACCCGAACTCACAGTCCGGGTGAACCACAGGCTCCTAGACCAAGCCGATTCGCACTGCCAGCTGCTCGGCCTGCCGAGCATGCATCGCCCGCGCCCGCCGGATCACCGTCAGCACCAACTGCCGCGCCAACGGGGTTCGCGCCAAATCCTCCGGGGCGATCGCCTCAAGGCCGAGTAGGGAGAGCAGCGCCGCCGCGTCATCGCGGCGCTGGCTGTGGCAAGCCGCTACCTCAAGACCGAACGTGAACTCACGTTCCAGCGACGGCAGTCCGCTCGTGTCGACGGCGTCCGCAGTATGCAGCGCCTCGCCCGTCTCACCCGCTTCCATCTCGATCGACAAGGCGTGCAGCGCCACGTTCGTCGGCCCGAACACCGTCCAGCCAACGTTGCTGCCGTCAGGGACCTGCCGGGCGGCCGGTGCCGCATGCTCCCGCAATCGCTCGCGGGCCTCCCACCACCGTCGGCGGCGGGCGTTGCCCACCACGACGACAAGTTGCAGGGCACCTTCCATCGCTGCCCGCTCCAACTCCGGCACCTGCGCAGCGGCCACCTGCTCGGCAGCTCGGAGGGACAGCTCCTCCGCCTCGCCCGGCTGACCGGCAGCGAGGAGCACATGCCCGAAGTTCCACTGGGCTGCCGCGATGCGCAGCGGATCGTCCGCGTCTTCCGCCGCCCGCATTGCCCGATCGGCGGCGAGGGTGGCCAGGTCGACACGGCCGGTGCGGCGGAGGTAGGAGCGGAGCAGGCAGTACAGGTCCGCGGCTGCCCGGAGTACGGCACGCCGCTCGGCCGCATCAGCCCCGGTGCGCGCGATACGCGCCGCGTGCTCGACGTCGGCGACCAGGGCGGGCAGCGTCTTGGCGGCCTCGGTGAATCGCAGGGAGCTGGTCTGCCAGCTCTCCCACGCGGCCTCCACCCGGTCCCTCAGTAAGCCCGCTGCTACGGGTGGGGAGCTGCGGGCCGGCCCGTACCCGAGGAGCGCGCGCCCGACCGCGGCCTCCGCGGTGTCCGTTGCCTCCTCCTCGATGGGCGGACGCTCCGACAGCAGCGCCGCGGTGGGCACCCCCAGCTCCTGCGCGAGCGAGTACAGGATGTGCAGCGACGGGACTTTCAGCCCGCGCTCGATCTGGGACAGGTAGTCCGGTGTGATGCCGACCAGCCCAGCCACCGCGTCCTGGCGGCGGCCCCCGCGGTAGTGCCTGATCCTGTCCCCGATGGAAAGGTCTGCTGCAACCATGCGCCTGCTCCTTGCTCGCTGAGTCGAGCGTAGGGTGCACGCTGCGTGGGGACTCCGTGTTCGTGGAGAGAGGAGACGCCGGTGCCGGAGCTGGTGCTGTGGGACGTCGACCATACGCTGATGGCGACGAGAGGCCTCGGCGGCGAACTGTGGGCCGATGCGTTCCAGCAGGTGACAGGCATGGTGCTGCGAGAGCAGGCCTCGGTGACCGGGTCGACGGAGCGGGTCATCCTGCGGGAGACCGCGCGCCTGCATGGGGTGTCGTACAGCGATGAATTGTTCACCCGGTTCGCTGACACGCTTGGCGCAGCGCACGTCCGTCGTGCGGCCGAGTTGCGGGAGCGCGGGCATGCGTTGCCCGGCGTGGCGGCGGTGCTGGCGACGCTCGCGGACAGAGGCGTGCGCCAGTCCGTGGTGACTGGCAACGTCAGGCAGGCGGCTGAGGTGAAGCTGGCCGTGTTCGGCCTGGACACCTACCTGCGGCTCGACGACGGGGCATACGCGGAGGACGGGGAGGCGCGGCCGGAGCTGCTGCTGGCGGCGCTCGATCACGCGGGTGTACCGCCGGAGAAGGCGGTGTTTCTTGGGGACACGTCGGCTGATGTGGCGGGCGGGCGGGAGGCAGGGGTGCCGGTGGTCGCGGTCGCCACGGGCCGGACCTCGGCGGATGAACTCCGGGCTGCTGGCGCCGAGATGGTGCTCGACGACTTGGCGGACACGGAGCGAGTGGCGGCCGTGCTCGGTGTCGGCTGACACGGCTCACCGAGATCCTGGGATCATGTCCCCCTCCTCTTCGGCCTCCGGGTCCGTGTGCTCGGCTGCGGCCGTGAACGAGGACATCCGCGCGCTCCTGCTGCGGCGGCGGGGCAGCCGGCTGAACCGGACGGCCGGGGAGTGTACGAGCGGCTACGGGCGGAGTGGGCGGCGGCGGTACGGGCCGAGGTCGTCGAGCCGGCCTGGCTGCTCCCCGGGCTCCTCCGCCGTGACGGTGTCACCGATCGACACCCACAAGATCTGAGCCGCGCCGATACGAAATCGCCCTCGCGATGGTCGGGCCTGTTGCTCCAGCTCGGTATACGCCAGGCCCGGCTCAGCTGGCTCCATCCTCCGCGGGTCACTCTTTTGCACAGCCTCCGAGCTTGATCACGGTCCGGAACTGATCGTGCTTCGGTGGGTTCTGTAACTCGGACCGCTGCACTGATCAGTGACTGACCAGCTGTGATCAGTTGATCTTCCCGCATGGGTGACCTGCGGAGAACGTGGCTAGCGCGTGGCGTACTCACGTCTCCGGCTACTCCCGATCCCCGTGCGCGTGTGCGTGCTTCAGCGTCATACGGGCGCCCACCCGCCCCGCCGCGACGACCTCCGCCCAGAAACGGTGGCCGCTGACGAAGACCGCGAGTTCGTGCTCGCGCTGCCGGAGCTTCTCCACCTCGGCTTGTTCGTCGGCCGTCCAGCCGGGGGAGGCGGGGCGCTCCACTTTGCGCCAGCCGTTGTCGTCGCTGAAGCCGTCCAGCGGTTCGACCGACCAGGGGAGTCGCTTCAGCAGGGCTGACAGCTCGGTCCGGACCTGATGCAGCTCCTCCTGACCGGCGAGGAGGTCACTCGGAAAGTCATAGGGCGTAGCCACAGGGTAATGCTACGCCTGTTCGATTTTGAGTTGCGAGTTGCTCAGGGAGGTTCTTCGAAGGGTGTGAGCCCGTTTGTCCTGTGCCACTGATCCTTGACCGATTGCCATCGAAGGTGGGTCACCGCTCGGTTCGTGCCATCGAATCTTGATCGCCCTGGTCAGGGCCTCGCCGTGCACTGCCCCCTGCTGGGCGCCGGTCCGGGACACCGCAGGGGGCAGCCGGGTGTCAGTTACTGAAGCTGAGAACGACGCAGCCCGCGCCACCGCCACTGCCGTTGTAGGCGGTGCTACGGCCGCCGTCGCCGCCCGCGCCGCCGGCCCCGGCCCTTGACCCGCAGGCGCTGTAGGGCAGGGAGGTGGTGGCTGAGACGGTGGCCCCGGCGCCGCCCGAGCCGCCGGAGTCGTTGGTGGTCCCGTCGGTACCGCTCTTGCCGTCGCTGCCGGTGTCACCGGCACTGGTCCACCTGCCGACGGTGCAGGCGGTGCCGCCGCCGTCGCCGCCCGCCTGGCCCCTGCCTTCGTAGCCCTGGCCGTTACCGCCGATGAAAATGCCCCTGCTGCCTGCGTTGCCCCCAACGGCGCCCTTGGCTTCTACGAAGGACGGGTCCGCGGTGCCTTCGCCGAACGTGACGCTGGTCGGCTCGCCCGAGCCGCCGTCCAGACCGTGGGCCGAGGGGCTGATACCGCTGCCGCTGCCCACTCCGCCGCTGCCACCCCTGCCGCCGCTGCCCACCTTGATGACGATGTCCTGGCCGGCGATGTACGGACCGCTGCAGGTGATGATGCCTCCGCCCCCACCTCCGCCACCGCCCCCACCGCCGAAACCGCCCATGCCTCCGCCACCGCCACCGCCGCCACCACCAGCGCCGATCAGAGAGACCGTCAGGATGTGCTTGCCCGCGGGCCCCGCGCAGGTGTACGTCCCCGAGTCCTTATAGGTGGTCGGGTTGAAGGTAGTGCCCAGTGCGCAGGTCGACGCTGCTGCCGCGGTCGCAGGACCACCGTCCCAGAGCGCCCCGCCTGCCAGGACCACACCGGCCGTACACAGTGCCGCCGACCGCTTTCGATTCGTGAAGATCAGCTTCATGCGCTGACAACGATCTGCGACACGACCCGTCACCCATGAATCAGCCTGACCAGGCCGATCGAAGTTCGTTGGCACGAACCGCGCAGTGATCCATCTTCGATGGCAATCGGTCAAGGATCAGTGGCACGGGACACCGTTTGGCCGGATGCGCCGAGGCGCGACAGTCGTGACATTCAGGATGGAACGGCCAAGTGACTGCACTGCGGGTGATCAAGGCTGCCCAGTGGGTCGGGCTCACGCTGGAGGAGCCCGCAGAGCTCCTGGAGGTCGGCCGGCCCCGCCATGACCGCCCTGTGGCGGGGCTCCAGGTACGGGTTGCGGCCAACCTCCCCGAGGGTGTCGCGAAGATCGCGGATCGGGCCACCATCCGCATCGCATCGCACCGCCCTGGCCGCGAAAATCAGCGGCACGGGCCGCCGGTAGTCTCACCGACCATGACTGTCGCTCGTTCCCTTGCCCTGTTCGTCGTCGCGGCCCTCTTCGAGATCGGTGGCGCCTGGCTGGTCTGGCAGGGCATCCGCGAGCACAAGGGGTGGATCTGGATCGGCGCCGGCGTCATCGCCCTCGGTCTCTACGGGGTCGTGGCCACCTGGCAGCATGACGACAATTTCGGGCGCATCCTCGCCGCGTACGGCGGGATCTTCGTCGCCGGGTCGATCGCCTGGGGCATGGTCGCCGACGGCTACCGGCCCGACCGGTACGACGTCACCGGCGCCCTGGTCTGCCTCGCCGGGATGGCAGTGATCATGTACGCGCCCCGCAGCCACTGACCCCAGCCGCCGACCCTCCCCGCAGGGCCGGCCAACCAGAACGCCCAGTGGCCGGCCGAGCTGGACATCGACATCGACATCGACATCGACTTGACCTGATCGCCCCCAGGCCCGGTCGCTAGTGACTGTCGGCCTCGGCGGGCAAGGATGCCAGCCACTCCACCAGATGGCCGTTGACCTCCGCGGGGCGTTCCTGCTGGATCCAGTGGCCGCAGCCTTCGAGGAGGTGGGAGGCGTGCAGGCCCGGCAGAGTGGTGGGGAAGGCGTCGATCGCGTCGGACAGCCAGGTCGTGGAGGCGTCCAGGGTGCCGCCGAGGAACAGTGACGGCTGGGAGACCGGAGCGCCGGTGTGGTCGGCGAGGTCCTTCCAGTCGAGGTCCATCGCGCGGTAGCGGTTCAGGGCGCCGGTGAGGCCCGTACGCTCGAACTCCTCGGCGTAGGCGTCGAGTTCATGCTGGCCGAGCCAGGCAGGTCGGCCGTGCGGGAAGCGGTCGCGCAGGGTGCCGCCCCGGCTCACGAAATGCGGATCAGAGGCGTCGGGTGCGGGCATCGTGTCGGCCGACAGGGCGGCGTAGAAACCGGCGAGCCAGCCGCGTACGTCGGGCTCGATCTCCCGCTCGGCCCGGCCCGGCTCCTGGAAGTAGGAGACGTAGAACTCCTCCTCCCCACCGCCCAGTTGGGCGAAGATCTCGGTGGGGCGGGGGCCGCCGGGCGGCGTGTACGGGACGCTCAGCAGGCCGACGGCGCGGAACACGTCGGGCCGGAGCAGGGCGGAGTGCGCGGCGATCGTCGCGCCCCAGTCGTGCCCGACGACCACCGCGGGCTGCCTACCCAGCGGCCCACCCAGCGCCTCGACGACGGCGACGTTGTCCGCCACCAGGTTGAGCATCCGGTACGCGTCCACCGCGTCCGGTTTCGAGGAGCGCCCGTATCCCCGCACGTCCACGGCGACCGCGCGGTACCCGGCGGCGGCCAGCACCGGCAGTTGGTGCCGCCACGAGTACCAGGACTCAGGGAACCCGTGCAGCAGCAGGACCAGCGGCCCCGTCCCCTGTTCCACCAGGTGGATCCGGCCGGCGGGTCCGGGGACCAGGTGGTGGGTGAGGTCTGTGGAGCGGGGGTCCGGTTGCGGCATTGCCTCGTCCTCCGTGGGTCGGGCGCACCGGCCGCGGGACAGGGTCCGGACGGCGGTGCTACGGCGTCTCGTACGCCGATCCTGCGACGGTCCGGGGAGGGGCCGCGAGCGTTTTTGCCAGTTCGGCAAAGCCGTGCGGACCCCCGGGTCGTCGTCCAGGTGGAGGTGCCTCTCGTCGGTCGGCCCTTCGCGGTGGCCGCCTCGCGGGCGATCACCGCAGGCGTCGGGTTCCGGTGAGGGGACAGGTGTCGGCCTGAGGGGTGAGACTGGGGGTATGTGCCGCAGTATCAAGACGCTCCGTCCGCCGGTTCTGCCCGAGGAGGCGACGGAGGAGGACATTCGGGCCGCTGCCCTGCAGTACGTGCGGAAGGTGTCCGGGTTCCGGGCGCCCGCCGCGCACAACCAGGAGGTGTTCGACCGTGCGGTCGACGTGATCGCCGAGGCCACGGCCGAGTTGTTGGCCGGACTGGAGGTCCGGGGGGCGACCGCACGGAGGGCCGGGTGACAAGGGCCGGTGTGGGGGGCGCGACCCTGACCTGGTGCCGGCCTGACCTGGCCTGACCTGGTGCTGTGGTGCATGCGGGTGGCGGGGCGAGCGTGGTCGTCCCTCGTTACGACGCCTCCGCCGTTGCCGGCTGCCGTCGCATCACGTACGCCGCCCCCGCACCCGCGCCGAAGAGGGCCAGCACCGACACCCCCGTCGCCAGCCAGGCCGAGGTCGTGCCGAGCCAGCGGGCGCCGAAGTAGCCGAGGGTGACGCTGTAGGCGGCCCAGGAGAGGCCGGCCAGGGCGGACCAGGGGAGGAAGTCGCGGACCCGGCGGTGGGCGGCGCCGGCGCCGAGGGAGACGACCGAGCGGCCGGCCGGGGCGAATCGGGCCAGGACGACCAGGGTGCCCCCGCCCCGGGCCAGGGCCGTGCCGAGACGTTCCTGCGCGACGCTCAGCCGACGGGAGCGGGAGATCGCGCGGTCGAGACGTTCGCCGCCTCGCCAGGCCAGCCGGTACGCCACCAGGTCCCCCAGCACGGATGCCGTGGTCGCGCAGAACATCAGCGCCAGGATGTCCGGCACCTTGTCCGGTACCTCGCCGGCCGCCGCGCCGGAGCCCGCGGCCGCGGCGGTGGCGGCCGTGATGACCAGGACACCGCTCGGCAG
The DNA here is from genome assembly GCF_029893585.1 of Streptomyces sp. LBL. Taxonomy (GTDB): domain Bacteria; phylum Actinomycetota; class Actinomycetes; order Streptomycetales; family Streptomycetaceae; genus Streptomyces. Next base: position 110,333 of record NZ_JARXYX010000032.1, on the reverse strand, counting down.
GACCGGCAGGAACACGTCCAGGAGCACCGACAGCGCCACCATGGCGTAGATCCATGGACTGCCGGTCAACGCCCCCACACTCTCTGACACCGTGACTCCCCGTATCCCCGTTTCCCCGTATCCCGGTGTGGCCGGTCGTGCTGCGCTGCCGCGGGTGTCGCGGGGGTGCGGCAGGGGCGTCCTGTAACAGCCATACAGCGTACGCCTGGAGGCTGACAGTCCCTTCACCGGGGCTCGGGGCCCGGGAGCCGGGGCGATCGGCGACACGGAGCGGCGCCCGCCCCCGCGTGAGCCGCGGGAACGGGCGCCGTCGTCACGGGTGGGCCGGCCGGGTCAGGCCGCCACCGGGGTCTGCTGCGTGGACGGCTGCTCCGCGGCGGCCGAGTCCTTGGTGAACAGGCGGTCCAGGCCGAAGGCGCCGGATCCGGTGAAGATCAGCAACAGGAAGGCCCAGCAGAACATCGCGGCGCCCTCACCGCTGTTCTCCATGGGCCACAGGGCGTTGGGCTGGTGCACCTTGAAGTACGCGTAGGCCATCGAGCCGGAGGAGATGAGCGCGGCGACCCGCGTGCCCAGGCCGAGCAACACGAGGCAGCCGCCGACGAGTTCGATGACGGCCGCGTACCAGTTGGGCCAGGCGCCGGTCTCGGCCGTGCCGCCGCTGCCGTCGGCACCGCCCAGGACGCCGAAGAGTGAGGCGGCGCCGTGGCAGGCGAAGAGCAGGCCGACGACGATACGGAACAGGCCGACGGCGTACGGCTGGGCTCTGTTGAGGCGTTCGGTCATGGTCATGGTGGGGGCACTCCTTCGGTTGGCCGGCCCGTGGGGGGCCGGTCGGGGGACGAACCGAGTGGAGCACCTACGTTAGGTGAGCCTAATCGATGCTTGCAAGTTCAACATTCAGCCGCGGGGTCGCCCCCGCTTTCCCTTCCGTCTCGCCTGTCGTCGCACGTAGAACGGCTCGGGCCACCGCGTCCGCGTCCGAAAGCGTGACCGAATCCACACCCGGCCGGGCTCCCGCCGCGGTCACCCAGTGCACACCTTCCGTCGGGACTCCGAAGGCGAACCGCCTTGAGTGCGCGCGTCCTTGACGGTCCATCAGACGGTATGGGCGGCGGGTCACGTCCAACCCCCCGGTTTCGTAACCGTCCACGGTGTGTGGCCGGCACTGCCCGGTCTTCAGCAGGTGGGCGAGCAGTTCGTCGGCGGTCCTGCGCACGTCGGCTTCCGGGAGCCGCGCCTCGACGAGGGTCGTCACGCGTACGGCGGAACCCGGTACCTCGGGCGAGTGGGCCACCCACGCCCCGTCCTCCTCGCGCACCTCCAGACGCGGCCCGAGCACCTCCACCACGCCCGCCGCCACCAGCGCCGCCAACTCCTCGATGCGCCGCCGGGGCGGTCCGATGGAGAGGAACGCGTTCAGCGGGGTGTACCAGCGGTCCAGGTGGTCGCGGCGGGAGGCGCCCCCGAGTCCGCCGTGGTCGACGATCTGCCGCAGCTCGTTGCGCAGGTCACGCAGCACGTCCAGGGCCGCCTTCAGTGGCCCGGAGACATTGCCGAGGGCCGCCTGGACGGCGTCCTCGCGAAGGTGTCCGAGCAGCCACTCCCGCCAGGCATCGGGGTCGCGGAAGGCGTGCTCCGTGTACGGGCGGGAGATCCGGTCCCAGCACCAGCGGTCGTTCTCCGGCACGCCGAACTCGTCGAGCACGGACGCCTCTTCGGGACTGCCGTGCGCGGTGCCGAGGAAACGGTCCCGGAAGACGGAGGGGCCGACCTTGGTGGCCCAGAGGTCCGTGGCGCCGAACTCGCTGTCCCCGACCAGTCCTTCGTAATAGACCGTCTCCACCTCCTTCGCGACCAGGGGCCATATCTCCGCGAGGAAGTCCGGGGCCTCGCCGGAGTCGGCGCGTTTACGGAAGCGGGCGATCACCTCGTCGGTGAGGACCTGCGGGAGGTGACGGCCGTAGGGGCCCTTCGCGTTGTCGCCCCGCGCCTGGTACGGGATGCCGCGCCGCGAACCCGCGTACAGCCGCGGCTCGCGGCCCGATGGCAGGTAACGCAGCCCCTCGCCGTCGGGGACGAAACGGCCGCCGCGGCCCGTCGTCAACAGGGCCGTATGGTCGAAGAAGTTGAGGCCCAGGCCCCGCAACAGCACCGGTTCACCGGGGGATACGGCGGACAGGTCGACGTCGGCCGGGTTGGCGGGCGGGATGTGGCGCAGGCCGTGGCGATCGGCGTACGCGGTGTGCCGCCGCACCGTCGGGTCCGCGGCGACCGGCAGATGGCCCTGGGCGAGGACGACGGCGGACAGGCCGGTCAGGACGCCGCCGTGGTCAAGGGCGAGGGTCTGGCGGCCGTCGGGGGCGTCGTCGAGCCGTACCGCGCGTGCCGTGTGCGTCCGTACGCACAGCCCGGGCGGCGCCTCACGCACCGTCCGGGCGAACACCCACTCCAGGTACCGGCCGTACTCGGCACGGGTCGGGTACTCGTCCGGCCCCAGCCTGCCGCCCGCCCACTCGTGCAGGCTGGGACCCGGCCGGACCGGTCCCGAGCAGTCCACGCTGTCATCGGTGAACAGGGTCACCTGGGAGGCCACGGTGTTCATCAGCAGCTCGGACGACTGAGCGGTGCGCCAGACGCGGCCGGGGCCGGGCGGGGCCGGGTCGACGACATGGACGGTCAGCCGGGTGCCGGGAAGGAGGAGTTCCGGTGCGGAGGCGCAGAGGCGTTCGAGGACGCTGGTGCCGCGCGGACCGGCGCCGACCAGGGCGACGGAGACGGGCGCGTGGTCCGTGGTCGGTGCGGACAAGGGTGGGACTCCCGGGCGTGTGGGGCGCGTGGTGGAGCTCGTTCGGGGCGGGCGTGCGACTGGAAGCGGACGGTCCGCCTCATCATGCCGTCGGCGGCAGCGGGAGCCGACCCCTGAGGGTACGGAGTGTGGGAGGCGTCACGAGCATCACGGGTCACCTGTGCAACAAAGGGGCGCAACGGGGGGATTGCCCTCCAGAGCCGTACCCGCCGGGCATGCGGGGCGGACCATGACGTACGCGGACAACTGTCCGACGGGTACTCGTGGACGCGGTGAATCCCGCGGGTTCGTGAATCCGTGGGCTCGTCGACCCGTGGGCTCGTGAACCCGTGGCTCCGTGAATCCGCGGGTCCGTGTGTCCCCCGGCTCCGTGAATCCGCGGCTCAGGGAGGGGTCCCGTGGCCCCGCGGCCCCGTGAACTACGGGGCGAGTTCGGATTCCATGACCGTCCGCAGCCTGGCAGCTGCTCGCCGCTCTCCGCGCGCCCCCTGCTCTCCGCGTGCACCCTGTTCCTCCGGCTCCCCCCGCTCCTCCCGCGCCTGTTCCAGTCGCAGGAGGGCCGAACGGCCGTGCAGGGTCAGGGTCATCAGCTGATTGCCGAACCAGGGGCCGCCTGTCTTCCGCCAGCTGACCGGTGGCCGGGCGCAGTCTCCGTGCTGGGCGAAGCGCCGGCCGAGGGCCCGGGCCGCGGCGCTCCAGCCGAAGCGGAAGCCGAGCCGTATGGACAGCGGGATGGAGTTGTGGACGGGGGAGCAGGTGAGCTGGAGCACCCGCGCGTCCGGTGACTTCGAGGGCCACGTCGCCTCGGCCACGTACGCGTGGTGCACGTCCCCGGACAGCACCAGCACGGTCGCCGGCGCGTCCGGTCCCGAACCGGCCTCGGCGATCAGGTCCGCCAGCGCTTCGAAGGACGCCGGGAAGGCCGCCCAGTGCTCCAGGTCGGCCGCCCGCCGCAGCTTCTCCCCGAAACGGGCCCAGCGGGCGCCCTTGTCGCCCCGGCACAGGGCGGCGTCCCACGCCTCGGCGTCGTGCACCAGGTGCGGCAGCAGCCAGGGCAGCGAGGTGCCGATGAGGAGGTGGTCGTACGACTCCCGCGCGTCCAGCGCCTGTTCGCGCAGCCACCGCATCTCGCCCGGGTCGAGCATCGAGCGGTTCTCCTCATCGAGGACACGGGCCGCCCGGGAGTCCACCATCAGCAGCCGGACGCGGCCGAAGTCGCGCCGGTAGCTCCAACGCGCCGCGGTGGCGTCGGCATCGGCCTCGGCGGCGAAGGAGCGCAGGACGGCCGTGCCGTCCGGTGCCGCGCGGACGGCCGCGTAGAGCGGGTCGGCGGCCAGTTGGTCGGGGGGAAGATTGCCCAGGTGCTGGTGGACCCAGTAGGACATCAGGCCGCTCAGCAGCCGCTCCTGCCACCAGTCGGTGGCCCGCATGTCCGCGAGCCAGGAGGCGGAGGTGTTCCAGTCGTCGACGACGTCGTGGTCGTCGAAGATCATGCAGCTGGGCACGGTGGACAGCAGCCAGCGCACTTCGGGGTCGAGCCAGGACTCGTAGTAGAGGTGGGTGTACTCCTCGTAGTCCGCGACCTCGTTGCCCGGCGGGTCGCTCAGGTCGCGGCGGGCGGCCAGCCAGCGGCGGGTCGCGGGGGAGGTCTCGTCGGCGTACACCTGGTCGCCCAACAGCAGCAGCACGTCAGGTCGTTCGCCCTCGGGGTCGGCGGCGATCCGGGTCGCGAGGGTGTCCAGGGCGTCCGGGCCGACCGGGTCCTTCTCGCCGGACGGGGGCGCGGCCCACCGGCAGGAACCGAAGGCGACGCGGACGGGTGTCCGGTCGGTCGGGGTGTGGATGGCGGAGTCCGGGAACGGGGAGTCCGGCAGCGGCCACACGCGTGTGCCGTCCAGGTGGACCTCGTACGCCCGAGTCGTGCCCGGGGTCAGGCCGGTCACCGGGACGAGCGCGTAGTGATGGCCCTCGATCTGGAAGGTGCGGGCCTCCCCACCGGTGCCGTCGGCGCAGCGCACCTCCGCGGTGCAGGGTCGGCTCGTCTCGACCCACACCGTCGCGGATGTGCCGTCGACGTACCGCAGCAGTGGCCCCAGGCGCAGTCCCGCCACGTGATCCCCTTCCTCCGTCGCCCCGTACGGTACGGAACGACGGAGGTGGGCGGGGAGGTTCCGCAGGTCACGGTTCGGGAATCCCGGTGTGTGGATCCTGTGGCAGCGGTTCGCGGGAGCCGGAGCCGGAGCCGGAGCCGGAGGAGGAAAGGGAGCGGGAACGGGAACGGGAACGGGAACGGGAACGGGAGGAGAAGATCAGCAGCTCGCGAGGTAGTTCGTGAGCGCGCTCTTCTCGGCCGAGTCGACGGAGAGGTCGTAGTAGTACTTCACCTGGACCCAGGCGCGGACGTAGGTGCAGCGGTAGGCCGTGCGCGAGGGCATCCAGGTGGCCGGATCCTGGTCACCCTTGGACTGGTTGACGTTGTCCGTGACGGCGATCAGCTGCGGGCGGGTCAGGTCGTTGGCGAAGGACTGGCGTCGGGCGGTCGTCCAGGCGTCGGCCCCCGAGTCCCAGGCCTCGGCGAGCGGGACGAGGTGGTCGATGTCGAGGTCGGAGGCGGCGGTCCAGGTGGCTCCGTCGTACGGGGAGTACCAACTGCCGCTGGTGGCGGCGCAGGCGGAGTCGGTGACGACGTTCGTACCGTCGCGCTTGAGGACCGTCTCACGGGTGTTGCAGGTGCCGGACTGGGTGATCCAGAGCGGGAAGAGGTCGCGGTCGTAGCCGGTGCGGTCCTCGGTGGCCACGGTGAGCGAGGCGAGGTAGGTGCGGGCGGTGGCGGCGCTGACCGGGGTGGGGAGGGCGGCGGAGGCCGTCGGACCGTTGAGAACGGCGACGGAGGCCATGACTCCGGTGAGCGCCGCGAGTATGCTGAGTCGTCGACGCGCGTAGAACTTCGGCATGCGAACTCCCTTGGGGTGTGGGGGCGTTGGAGTGCGAGCGAAGAAATGCTCGCCACGCCGTGTTGCCGGGAGATGTGCGTACGGTGAGAAGTTAGTGACGTGTGCATGACATGACAAGGTGTGCGACGTGGAAACTTCGCGTGTGAAGACGTGCGGTGGGGAGTTCTCGTGCGCGAGGCAGGCGAGGGGGCTTCGCGCGCGGGGCAGGTGAGGGGGGCTCGCCTGCGAAGGCGCGTCATCGGGAGGCGTCGCGTACGATGGACGGCGCAGAAGGGGAGTAGCTCTTCGCCGGACCGTCGACATACTGCTCAGCTCGTCTGAGCCGGCGCCCGGAGGTAGGCCCATCGGTGTGGGTCGGCCAGCGAGACCTTCGGCAAGCAGTGCACAACCGTGTCGTACGGCACGGGTGGACCGTGTGCTGCCGTGCCGAGGCGTCTGGTGTGAAGGCTCATGACTCTCGGCGGGGCGGCCCGACCGATTGAGGAACCTTGATCAGCTTCACCGTGACGGCGCTTGTCTTCGGCGTCGTCTTCCTCGCCGAACTGCCGGACAAGACCGCGCTCGCCGGCCTCGTCCTCGGCACCCGCTACCGCGCCTCCTACGTCTTCGCGGGCGTCGCTGCCGCCTTCGCACTCCATGTCGCGCTGGCCGTAGCGGCGGGCAGCGTGCTGACGTTGCTGCCGCAACAGATCGTGCACGCGCTCACCGGTGTGCTGTTCCTGGGCGGCGCGGCCGTGCTGCTGATGGCGAAGGACGAGGACGACGGCGACGCCGGGATCCGCAAGCCGGAGAACCAGTCCTTCTGGAAGGTCGCCGGGACGGGCTTCATGCTCATCCTGGTCGCCGAGTTCGGCGATCTGACCCAGATCATGACGGCCAACCTCGCCGCCCGCTACGACGACCCGCTCTCCGTCGGCCTCGGCGCGGTGCTCGCGCTGTGGGCGGTGGCCGGGCTCGGCATCGTCGGCGGAAAGGCACTGATGAAGAAGGTGCCGTTGCGCCTCATCACCAAGATCGCGGCCGTGCTGATGCTGGGGCTCGGGGTGTGGAGCCTTTGGGAGGCGGTGGCCGGCTGAGCGGGTTCGGGGTGGGCCGGGTGGTGGCTCCGGGGTTGGCTGGATGGGGACTTCGGTGTGGTCGGTCGGGTGGCTCCGGGGTTGGTTGGATGGGGGACTTCGGTGTGGTCGGGTCGGGTGGCTCCGGAGGGTCGGCCGGTCGACTTCGGGGTTGACCGGTCGGGCGGCTCCGGGACCGGGTGAGCTGAATGGCGGGTGAACTGTTTCCGGGAAGGGTGGCGGGAAGTCGGACTGGTTTTGTACCGTGTAGGAACAAAGTGGTTCCCGCCTGTTTTCCCTGACCGGCGGGCGGGGCCACCTTGTCCCTCCAGGGGACGGCCCTCCGGGGGCGGCCGGAAACCCCCTGCGCCCCCTCGTTCCCGTGCCTTGGAGCTTGCCGATGACGGCCACCACCGCGCCCACCGTTCTCACCGCCCGCGCCCTTCTGCTGGACATGGACGGCACGCTCGTCAACTCCGACGCCGTGGTCGAACGGATCTGGCGCCGCTGGGCCGTACGGCACGGGCTGGACGGGAACGAGGTCATGAAGGTCGTCCACGGCCGCCAGGGCCACGCCTCCATGGCCCTGCTGCTGCCCGACCGCCCCGTGGAGCAGAACCACGCCGACAACGCCCGCATGCTCGCCGAGGAGACGGCGGACATGGAGGGCGTTGTCGCGATCCCCGGCGCGCCGGAGTTCCTCGCGTCCCTGCGGGGGCTGCCGCACGCGCTGGTCACCTCCGCCGACGTTCCCCTGTCCACCGCGCGCATGGCCGCGGCGGGACTGGACCTGCCGGACGTCCGGGTCACGGCGGAGTCCGTCGGCGCGAGCAAGCCGGACCCCGAGGGGTTCCTCAAGGGGGCGGCTGAGCTGGGGGTGGCTCCGGCCTACTGCATTGTCTTCGAGGACTCCGGCGCGGGCATTCAGGCGGGGCGGGCGGCGGGGATGCGGGTCGTCGGGGTCGGGCCCCGGGCCGGGTTCCATGGACCGGATGCGGTGGTGCGGGATCTGACGGCGGTGCGGGTGGAGGCTGTGGGCGATGGGGCGGTGAGGGTGTACGTGGGTTAGGGGGCGATACGGGCGGGCCCGGCAGGGGCGGACGCCGGATCACGGCCCGGCCCGGCACGTGTCGGTACGTGCCGTCGGCTCGGCGTCCGTTCTGCCCCGGCCCGGCATTCGCCCTGCCTCGGCTCGGCTCGGCTCGCGCAGCCCTACGGCTCTGACGTCTGCGCCTCCAGGGACGTCCGGGTCTCCGGGTCGTAGACGCCGAGGTTGTCGGTGCCGACGCGGCGGGACCACTGGTAGTTGCGCAGCGCGTCCTCGACCTGGTTGCTGAAGTTGCCGTCGGTCTCGCCGTTGTAGAGGAACAGCTGGTGCAGACGCTGCTGGAGTTCGGTGACCTCGGGACCCTGGTCACCGCGCCGCAGGACGGGGGCGAGGGTGTCCTGGTCGCTGTCGTCGCCCTCCTCGGTGGAGCCCGAGCTCGGGGTGGGACCGACGGCGCTGCTCGTCGGCGTCCCGGTCGGTGTGGCCGAGGTGGAGGGGCTCGGCGAGGCGCTGGACGCGGACGCCGAAGGCGACGACGAGGTGGGCGTGGGGCTCGCGCTGGACGGGGACGGCGTGGTGGACGTCGACGGTTCCGACGCGCTCTGAGTGGCCGGGGACGTGGACGCCGCGCTGGTCGAGGTGTCCGGGACGGCCGCCCGTACGTCCTTGGGCGGTGCTCCCTCCCGGGCGGGCGCCTCGTAGGAGAACAGTCCGCTGGCGATCCCGGCGGCCGCCACGACGGCGATGACGGCCCCACCGACAGCCAGCACGGCGCCACGTCGCCGCCGACCGGTCGGCGGCCGCCCCTCGCCGCCCGGCCCGGACACGGCGGGCCCGCGCCCGCCCGCGCCCGCGTCGAACATACGCAGATCGGTGGCGCTGGGGGAGGTGGCCGGGGGAGCCAAGGGGGTGGGCAGGACGGAGGTCGCGTCGGCGGGCGGTGTGGTGGGTGACGTAGGAGATGTACGGGACCCGCCCGCGCCGGGCAGCACGGTGGTCGCATCCGCCACGTGCAACCGCATGGTCGCGTCGGCCCCGGGCGATCCGGGCGATCCGGGCGCCGTGCCGGCCGTGGGCAGCAGGACGGTGGCGTCGGACGCACCGGACGCACCGGACGCACCGGACGCGCCTGGGGCGTCAGCCGCGTATGCCGAGGGGCCGGCGTGGCCCGCGTGGCCTGCCCCCGGTCCGTCGGTGGTTCCGCCCGGCCCCCTGCCCGGGTTTGCGACGGGCGACGCGGCGGTGGCGTCGACCGCGGGCAGCACGGTGGTCGCGTCGGTGGCGCCGGGTAAGTCGGTGGTGCGGGGATCAACCGCCCGCAGCACCATGGTGGCCTCAACTGCCGCCGGTCCCGCAGTCCTCGACGCTCCCGCCGGACCGGTCGCTCCCGACCCGCCCCCGGTCGGCTCCCCGCCCCCGTCGGCGTCAGTCGCGTAAGGCCACTCGGTGTCGCCTCCAGTGCCGCGCCCGCGCTCCCCCTCCGGCTCGGGCTCCGGGGCCCCCGGCTCCGGCGCCGACGTCGGCTCCCGCTCCGGCGCCGACGTCGGCTCCCGCTCCGGCGCCGACGTCGGCTCCCGCTCCGGTGTCGACTCGGCTGCCGGCTCGGAATCCGGCTCCAGTTCCACATACGGCCGTATCCGCAGCGGATCGAAGTCCTCCGCCGCCGCTGCGTCCGCCGTGCGGGCGTCGCGCAGGGCGTCGGACGCTCGTTGGGTGCAGCCGCAGGCCGACGTGTTGTCAGCTCCCCGCGGCGTTCCGCACTCCGGGCACAGGTGTGGCTTCGGCTCGTTCACGTGTTCGTCCCTCCCCTCGCGACCTTCAGAGATTATGCAGATCTCCTCCACAACGTCTCCCGAAAGCCGTGGAAAGCCCCCGGAGGCAGGGCTTCCAAAAGGACTCAACGGGCCATAATCGGTCACACCGATCACGATGGAGTGGAAACCGGAGCCTCAGGAGGTCTTCATGGCCGGGGACGCGCGCGCTGTGCCGGGGCATGTGCGAGACGGACGGGACGAGCGGGACGAGCACGTGCCCGGCAACGTCCTCGTCTCCCTCGGCGCCCTGCTCCTCGGGATGCTGCTCGCCGCCCTCGACCAGACGATCGTGTCGACCGCGCTGCCCACGATCGTCAGCGAACTCGGAGGGCTGGACCACCTGTCCTGGGTGGTCACCGCTTACCTGCTGGCCTCGACCGCCGCGACCCCGCTGTGGGGCAAGCTCGGCGACCAGTACGGGCGGAAGCGGCTCTTCCAGATTGCGATCGTGATCTTCCTCGCCGGCTCGGCGCTGTGCGGCGCCGCACAGGACATGCCCCAGCTCATCGCCTTCCGCGCCCTGCAGGGCCTCGGTGGCGGCGGCCTCATGGTGCTGTCGATGGCGATCGTGGGGGACCTCGTCCCGCCGCGCGAACGTGGCCGCTACCAAGGGCTGTTCGGCGCCGTCTTCGGGACGACGAGCGTCCTCGGTCCGCTGCTCGGCGGGCTGTTCACCGAGCACCTGAGCTGGCGGTGGGTGTTCTACATCAACCTGCCGATCGGCGTCGTCGCCCTCGCCGTGATCGCCGTCGTCCTGCGGATCCCGCGCAAGTCCACCCAGCATGTCATCGACTATCTCGGCACCTTCCTCATCGCCTCGGTCGCCACCTGCCTCGTCCTGGTGGCGTCCCTCGGCGGCACCACCTGGGGCTGGGGTTCGCCGCAGATCGCCGGCCTGGCGGCCTTGGGCGTCGTACTCGTCGTCGCGTTCGTGACCGTCGAGCACCGGGCCGCCGAACCCGTGCTGCCCCTCAAGCTGTTCCGGATCCGTACCTTCGCGCTCTCCGCGGTCATCAGCTTCGTCGTCGGCTTCGCGATGTTCGGCGCGATGACCTTTCTGCCGACCTTCCTCCAGGTCGTCCAGGGCGTCAGCCCGACCATGTCAGGTGTGCACATGCTGCCGATGGTGCTGGGACTGCTGCTGGCGTCCACCGCCTCCGGCCAGATCGTCAGCCACACCGGCCGCTGGAAGGTGTTCCCGATCGCGGGCACCGGCGTGACCACCCTCGGTCTGCTCCTGCTCCACCAACTCGACGAGCACAGCTCCACTCTCGAGATGAGCGCTTTCTTCTTCGTCTTCGGAGTCGGGCTCGGCCTGGTGATGCAGGTCCTCGTCCTCATCGTGCAGAACGCCGTCTCGTACGAGGATCTCGGCGTCGCCACCTCCGGCGCGACCTTCTTCCGGTCCATCGGGGCCTCCTTCGGCGTCGCCATCTTCGGCACGGTCTTCGCGAACCGCCTCGGCGACCAACTCACCGACGCCTTCAGCGGCACCCGGCTTCCGCCCGGCGTCTCCGTCGGCGCCCTGGAGGCCGACCCGCGCGGTATCGCCGCCCTGCCGGCCGCCCTGCACCCACCGGCCCTGCACGCGTACGCGACCTCGATCACCGACGTGTTCCTGTACGCCGCTCCCGTCGCCCTCCTCGGCTTCGTGCTGGCCTGGTTCCTCAAGGAGGACCGGCTGCGTGGCTCGGTCACGGCACCGGACATCACGGAGACCCTCGCCAGCAACCCGGTGGAGCGTTCGTCGTACGACGAGGTGTGCCGTGCGCTGTCCGTGCTCGGCACCCGCGAGGGCCGACGCGAGATCTACCGGAAGATCACCGCACGCGCGGACTACGACCTGCTCCCCGCGGCGAGTTGGCTGCTGCTGCGCACCAAGAAGTACGGCCATGCGGAACCGGCCGTGCTCGCCGAGCGCGCCACCGTCCCGCTGACCGTCATCATCGAGGCCGCCCGGCAGGTCGAGGAGCGGCATCTGGCCGTCCGCGAGGGCCTCGACCTGATCCTGACCGAGCAGGGACACGAGGTCGCCGACCGCCTCTCCCAGGTCCGTGAGGAGTCGCTGGCCGAACTCCTCGGTGACTGGTGGGGCCCGGACCGGCCGACGGACCTGATCCAGCTGGTGAAGGAGCTGAACGCCGAGCTGTGCGGCTCGGACGCGGAGCGCCCGCACGACGGGCGCCCGGCGACCCGGTTCAGCTGAGTGTTCACCTCGACCGGCCGCCGGCGGCCGGTGACCCGGCGCAGTTGAGCGCCCGCGCAGCAGGTACCAGCGGTCGCTGACCTCCGTGCAGTACGCCCGCCAGAGTGCCGCGGCGGCGGGGGAGTCGAAGGGTTCCGGGGCGATGGTTTATGTCATGTACGCATTCTCGGACCGTTTGGGGGACCGTTGTTGGGGCTACCCGGTCGGGGAACCGGCCCGCACGGAGGGCCGGTTGGCTCGAGAACCCCGGAAGGCATTCATGTCCACTGGCGTGATCATCGCTCTGATCGTGATAGTCGCGGCCGTCCTCGTCATCGCGGCCGTACTGGCCATGAGGGCCCGGCGTGGGCCCGGCGGCCAGAACCTGAAGCGGCGCTTCGGTCCCGAGTACGACCGGGCCGTGGCCCGGCACGACGGGGACGCCAAAGCCGCCGAGCGCGAGCTTGCCGAGCGCGTGGAACGGCACGGTTCGCTGCGCGAGCGGCCGCTGGAGCCGGCCCAGCGCGAGCAGTACGAGGCGCGCTGGACGGCCGCCCAGGAGCGCTTCGTCGACTCGCCGCGGGAGGCCGTGGCCGAGGCTGACCGGCTGCTCGCCGATCTGGCCGGCGCCCGGGGCTTCCCGGACGGCGGGCAGTACGAGGAGCAGCTCGCCGCACTGTCCGTCCACCACGCACACCATGTACATGGCTACCAGCGGGTACACCGCGTCACCCACGCGGGCACCGTCGCCGGTCAGGACGGTGACGGCAGGGCCGGCACCGAGGAGATGCGCGAGGCCATGGTCGAGGCCAGGGCCCTGTTCGAGGACCTGGTGAGCCCGGTCCGGCACGAGAACCACAGCGACCACCGCGACCACCGTGACCACCGTGACGACCGGGCGGAGTCCCGGAAGTCGCTCGAAAGGTCCGACCGGGATACGGCGCCCGCCCGCGCCCACCTGCCGGGCGGATTCACCAGGCGCCACGCGAAGGGGAGTTGAGCGACATGACGGACGCTATGACCGGCCCGGGCGCCGAGGGCGCCCCGCGCGACGGAAAGCAGAGGGGCCGGGCAACGTTCCCGGCCACACCCCCCGGCCACGACCCGGCGACGGAGCCGCCGACGGCATCCCGCCACGGCGAGACCGGCACGGGAACAGGCGCGGCACCGGGCGCCGACACCGCCCGGGGGCGTGAGCAGGTACCGGGCGCCGACACCGCCCGCGGCGGGGCCGACCCGATGGGTGGTGAGACCCTCGCGGGGCGTGACAGCGTCCCGGACTCGTCCGGCGCCCAGGACAGCCAGGCTGCCGGCACCTGGGGCAACCCGGCCGCCGGCGCCCAGGACAGCCAGGCCGCCGGCACCCGGGGCAACCAGGCCCCCGGCACCCGGGGCAACCAGGCCCCCGGCACCCGGGACAGCCAAGCCGCCGCCACCATCACCACCACCACCCCGGACCTGGCGACCACCCGCGACCGGCAAGGTACGCACGGCGGCTCCGCAGGGACTCGTGGCCGTGGCCGTGAGGCCACCGGTGCCGAGGCGGGCGGTCACGACAGTCGGCTGCTTCCGCGGGACGAGTGCGACAAGCTCGCCCAGCAGTTGCAGCACGCCGTCACCGGGTTCGTGGACGGGCCGCGGGACTCCGTGGCCGAGGCCGACCACGTACTGGAGGAGGCGGCCGCCCGCTTCACCGAGGCCGTGACCCGACGCCGCCGTACGCTCCGCAGGTCCTGGCAGGCCACGGACGGCGGCGACGAGGGCAAGCCCGCGACCAGCACCGACACCGAGCAGCTCCGGCTGGCCCTGCAGGACTACCGCGAACTGGCCGACCGGCTGCTGCACCTCTGAGAAACCGCCCACGGAGAGGCCGGCATCTCTGCGACGCCGGCACCATCGTTCTACTCAGCCGCCTCCCGGCGCTCCCGCCACTGCCGTACGACCTCTTCGACGTCGTACGGCTTCATCCCCAGCGGGGGCCCGGGCGGCGGCTTGAACATGACGTCACGGATCTTGACGTTGACGTCCTCGACGAGCTTGCGGACGATCCGTTCGCTGGGTGCCCGCAGCGCCGCCGCGAGCGTGTCCTCGGCCTCCTTGCGCAGGGCCAGGGTCGGCGGCAGCACGGAAAGACCCTCGCGGGCCATCTTCTGCTTGATCCACCACAGTTCGTCGTACGTCGTGTCGGTGCCCTGCGGCAACGGCTTGCCCGCGCCCGGGAGTCGGGCGAACTCACCGCGGCGCTCGGCGTCTCGGATCTGCTTGTCCACCCAGGACTCGAACGGAACACCGGGTGGTTTTCGCTCGGTCATGGGTCCAGTGTGCCGGACGTGTCGGGGCCGGGCGATTTATCATGCGGCGGCTGTACCAACGACACTTCAGGCACTTCAGAAGGAGCGCACGTGCTCGAACTCACCATGGCCGCCGTATCCGCGGCGGACTCGGGCGCCACGGCCGGCATGCTCATGGCCGACTCGCCCAGTGACCCGGGCGCCGTGCTGCGGGTGGGCCGGGACAGATCGGTGTGCCGGCTCTGGACGCCCGACGACTGGCTGTTCGTCTCCCGGGTCCACCTGGAGTTCCTGTGCGGCCCCGAGGGCACCTGGCAGGTGACCTGGCTGCAGGGCTCCCAGCCCGACCCGTCCTCCGAGGTCCGGCTGACCGTCGGGGAGTACGCGCAGCCCCTGTCGTACGGCGGTACGGTCCCGCTGCCCAGGAGCGGCAGCGGCGAGATCATCATCCAGGACCGCACCGCCCCGCGCAGCGTCAACGTCGTCTTCTATCACGAGGAGTGACCCGAGCGTCCAGGGCGACGCGTTCACGCGATCGTCCTGGACGAGGCCGTCGCACGAGCGTCCTGGCGACGGCTTCACGCGAACTCCCGGACCGAAGCCCTCGCCCGAGCACCCCGTCCGACGCCCTTACCCGAGCACCCGGGCCAGCGCGAAGCCGTCGTAGCCCTTGCCGCCCACCGTCTGGATCGCCGTGCCGGTCAACCGCGGGTGACTGCCGATCAGTTCGAGGGCGGTGCGGGTGCCCTGGACGTCCGGCGCGGTGCTGTCGGCGTCGGCCACCCGGCCGCCCCGTACGACGTTGTCGAGGACGATCAGGCTGCCCGCGCTGGTGAGTTTCAGCGCCCACTCCACGTAGTGCGGGTTGTTGCCCTTGTCCGCGTCGATGAAGACCAGGTCGAAGGGGGCCGGGTTCTCGTCGGCCAGCTGCGGCAGCGACTCCAGTGCCGGACCGACGCGTACCTCGACCAGCTGGCCGAGGCCCGCGCGGGCGATGTTGCGGGTGGCGACCTCGGCGTGCCGGGGGCTGTACTCCAGCGTGACCAGCCGGCCGTCGGCGGGCAGCGCGCGGGCCAGCCAGATGGTGCTGTAGCCGCCCAGGGTGCCGATCTCCAGAATGGTGCGGGCGCCCTGGATCTGGGCGAGGAGCTGGAGCAGCTTGCCCTGGGGTGCCGTGACGGCGATATGCGGGAGCTCGGCCGCCTCGCTGTCCCGCAGGGCCGCAACGAGGGCCTCGTCGTCGGGCGAGAGGTGGGCGGTGAAGTAGTCGTCGACGGCGTCCCAGAGCTGCGGCTCGCTCATACACCTGTACCTTTCGTGTGTCTAGTTAGATCCGCTAACTAGCTGCACTAACGAATATAGTCGCGCGTCGGCCACCTGTCAGGAGGCCGCGCCCGCACGCCCACGCGCAGACCGATTTATGAACCTTGTCGTGTTCTGCGGAGGCAATCGCACCGTCCGCCCACTATCGTCATTCGGACAAAAGGAGGAAAAGGGGTCAGGTGGAGTGGGGGTTGCCTGCGACCTCTCCGGGGGTGGTGTGAACCCCATCGGGTTGGCAGAGCACTCCGATGCGCGCGACGCGTGGGACGAACGCAGCGGGAGGCCGACGAGGCGTGGCGAATGCGGAGCACAGCGGGCGACGACCGGCGGAAGCTCTCGGAGCGACGGCCGTCGGCCCGGCGACAGCTGTCCAGGCCCGTCTGCACGCGGCCCGGCTGGCTCTGTGGCTGGTCGCGGTCGTACTCGCCGTACGGCAGGTGGCCGTCGTCCTCGGGACGCCCCGGGGTGAGCGGCTGACGGATCTGGAGACCTGGGTCGGTCCCGCCGGCGTGCTGCATGTGAACGGCTCGCTGTACGACTCGACGCGGTTCACCGGCACCCCCTTCGGCGGCCTGGTCATGAAGCCGCTGACCAGAGCCGCCGAGCAGGCCCTCGGCTGGGGCTGGACCTTCGGCACGCTGCTGCTGGTCGTCGCCCTCGGCCTGGTCGCCGCGCGCGCCCTGCCCCAGCCGGTCAGCAGACGCACCTCCCTGCTCGCCGCGCCGGTCGCGATCAGCCTGCTGATGCTGTCGCTGCCGGTGCGCAACACGCTCTGGCTCGGGCAGACCAGCATCATCCCGGTCCTGCTGGTACTGCTCGGCTGCTTCGCCGTGCGCGGCCGGCGGGCCGGCGGCCTGCTCATCGGCTTCGCGGCGGCCCTGCAGCCCGCTGTGCTGCTCTTCGCCCCGCTGCTGTGGTTCACCGGCCGTCGTAGAGCGGCCCTGTCCACCGGGCTGACGTTCGTCGCGTGCACCGCGGTCGGCTGGGCGGCGATGGCGCAGGACTCGTACACCTACTGGGTGCACCACATGGCCGGCACCGGCCTGGGCGGCGAGGCCGACGGCCTCGCCAACCAGTCCCTGCACGGCGCCCTGCTCCGGGTCGGCCTGTCAGGACCGCTGGAGGTCACGCTCTTCCTGCTGCTCGGCGCGGGCGTCGCCGCCCTCGGCCTGCGCCGCGCCGTGCGCTACGCGCGGGACGGACAGCTGCTGCTCGCCGTCGCGATCACCGGCTGCGCCGCGATCACCGTTTCGCCGACCACCTGGCAGCACCAGCTGCTGTGGGTGCTGCTCGCGGTCGTCGGCCGGGTCGGCAAGCGGGCCTCGGACCGGTTCGTGTGGCCGGTCGCCGTCGTCCTGGTGATGACGCTGCCCGCGAGGATGATGCTGCCGGACATGCCGGCGCTGTATCCCCTGCGGGACAACGCGGTGCTGCTGGCCGCCGTCGTCGCCGCCACCGTCGTGCCCTTCCTCTCCCGCACCTCGCCGTACTACCGGGCACCGGTCCCCACCGAGTACGCGCCCCCGGCGCCCGCCCGCTCCAGGCGCGTCCCGCTCCTGCCCCTCCCACCCTTCCTGCCCCTCCCACCCTTCCTGCCCCTCCTTCGCAGGGTTCTCACCCGCCCGAACCTGCTGCTGGAGCTGCTGCTCATCCGCGTCACGTACGCCGCCTACCAGCAGGTCCGGCTCGGCGTGACCGCCGACCGGGCCACCGCCGAGCACCACGGCCACCAGGTCCACGCGCTGGAGAAGTGGCTGTCCGTCGACATCGAACGCTGGGCGAACCACACCGTGGTGAAGGTGAACTGGCTGCGGAGCTTCTTCGACTTCTACTACGCGTCCTGCCATTTCGTCGTCCCGCTGACGATCCTCGCCGTGCTCTACCTCCGTCGCCCCCTGGACTACCGCTGGGCCCGCTCCGCGCTGGGCCTCGCCACCCTGCTCGGCCTGCTCGGCTTCTGGCTCTACCCCCTCGCGCCGCCTCGCCTGATGCCGGGTCTCGGCTTCAGCGACACGGTCCACGGCGCCCAGGACTTCTCCCGGCCGGACTACGGCGTGATGACCGGGCTCACCAACCAGTACGCGGCGATGCCCTCCCTGCACTTCGGCTGGTCCCTGTGGTGCGGCATCGTCATCGCGGTCCTCGCGCCCAAGCGGTGGATGAAGGCCCTGGGCCTGCTGCATCCGCTGTTCACCGCGTCCGCGATCGTCGCGACCGCCAACCACTGGGTCCTCGACGCGGCCGGCGGCGCGGTCGTGGTCGGCGCGGGCTTCGGCCTGACGCACCTGCTGACAGGACCGCGCGCGGTCGCCGTGACGGCCGCCGCGGACAAGCCGTTCTCCGACGACCGTGGCGTACCGGCGGGGGAGCGGTCACCCACCGGAGGATGACGGGATCGCCGGCCGCGCGCGTGGGGAGTGACCAGCTCGCCGCTTCTCGGGAGGACGTCATCACTCAGCACCTGAACACCGGGGGGCCTTCGCGGACGACGGCGGAGCCCCGCCCGTGACCTCCGGCACGCTCCGACGGGCCGGCCGTCGCGGCACGCGATCGGTGCCGGTCGTGGTCCCCGCGCTGGTCGCCCTCGCCCTGGGCCTGTCAGGCATCGACCGTCGGAACAGCATGTGGCGCGACGAGTCGGTCACCTATCAGGTGGCCCACCGTTCGCTCGGCGACCTGTGGGGCCTGCTGGGCCACATCGACGCCGTACACGGCCTGTACTACGTTCTCATGCACGCCGTGTTCACCGTCTGGGACGACGGCGGCCTGGCGGCCCTCAGGCTCCCTTCGGCCCTGGCGACAGCGGTGGCGGCTGCGGGAGTCGGCGCGATCGGCGCGCGACTGGCGGGCCGCCGCTCCGGCACCTTGGCGGGCCTGGTCTTCGCGGTGATCCCGATCACCCAGCAGTACGCCCAGGAGGGCCGCTCGTACGCGCTGGTCACGGCGGGTGTGACCTGGGCGACGTACTTCTTCGTATGGGCCATGGCGGACCCCCGCGCCCGCTGGTGGACCGCGTACGCCGTCGCTCTCGCTCTCGCCTGCTGGCTGCACGAGTTCGCGGTGCTGGCACTGGTGGCCCACGCGCTGACGCTGTGGCGGTCGCGGGTGCCCCGCCAGGTGTGGCGGAAGTGGGGGGTCGCGGCGACCTGCGTCACGGTGAGCCTGCTGCCGCTGGCCGTGGCCGGCGCCGGACAGGCGGAGCGGCAGCTGGGCTGGCTCGGCCGCCCGAGCCCGAGCGCGTGGCTGCTGTTCCTGGGTCTCTCGGCGGCGGGCGCGCTGCTGTGCCTGCTCCTGGTGCGCACGGGTTCCGGCGAGGCCCTCGCCCGCCTCGCCCTCCCGCTGCTGATCGCGCCGACCGGTCTGCTGATGGTGATCTCGCTGGTCGAACCCTGGTACGTCGACCGGTACGTGCTGTACGGCATGACCGGGCTGGCGTTGCCGACCGGGGCCGCGCTGGCATGGGCGATCGGGCAGCGGCACCGGCTCGCCCCCGTGCCCCGCGCGCTGGCCGCGGGTCTGCTGGCGGGCGCGGCGGTCGCCGTTCTGCTGCCGTGGTCGTCGCTGGTGCGCTCGCCTCAGAGCCGTGAGGACGACGTCGTCGCGGTCGCCCGCGCCGTGGAACGGACCGCGCGCCAAGGCGACGGCGTCCTGTTCATGCCCGCCCGCCGCCGCGAGTGGCTGCTGTCGTACCCCAAGGTCTACGGCCGTCTCGACGACCTCGCTCTCGCCGAGTCACCGGCGTCCTCGCACACCCTCCAGGGCATCGAACTCCCCGCCGCCGAGATCAGCCGCCGCATCCTGGAGTCGGACCGTGTCATCGCCCTCACCGACCCACCGGGGCAGCCACTCGACCCCTTCCCTCAGGAGAAGGCCAAACGGCAGGTCCTGAGGGAGGACTTCGAGGTCTGCGAGCGCGTCCCACTACTCGGCGCGCAGGTCCTCGTCTACGCCCGCCCCGGGCGCTGCCAGCTCCCGGTGCTGCAGGTCCCGGGGCTGTCAGGTCCCGGCACGGCAGACCCGGGGCACTGTCGGCCTTCGGGCACTGTCGGCCCTCGGACACTGTCGGCCCGTGGGTGCTGTCGGCCCTCAGGCACCGACGACCCTCGGGCACGGCCGTGCCGGGGGCACCGCCTGACACGGACGGGCCGACGGCGCCGGGAAGCCGTCGGCCCGAGTAACCCGGGGGCCTCAACCGGTGCTGACCTGGAGCTCCTTCACCCCGTTGATCCAGGCGGAGCGCAGCCGGCGAGGGTCGCCCGTCGCTGTCAGGGTCGGCATGGCGTCGGCGATCGCGTTGAAGATGAGGTTGATCTCCAGCACGGCCAGGGACTTGCCGAGGCAGTAGTGCGGGCCTCCGCCGCCGAAGCCGAGGTGCGGGTTGGGGTCGCGGGTGATGTCGAAGGTGTCCGGGTTCTCGAAGACCTCGGGGTCGTGGTTGGCGGAGGCGTAGAACAACCCCACCCGGTCGCCCTTCTTGATCTGCTTGCCGCCGAGTTCCGTGTCCTGGGTGGCGGTGCGCTGGAAGGAGTTGACGGGCGCCGCCCACCGCACGATCTCCTCGGCCGTCGTCGCGGGCCGCTCCCTCTTGTACAGCTCCCATTGCTCGGGATGGGTGAGGAAGGCGTGCATGCCGTGGGTGATGGCGTTGCGCGTGGTCTCGTTGCCCGCCACCGCCAGCATCAGCACGAAGAACCCGAACTCGTCCGAGTTGAGGTTGCCCTCGTCCTCGGCCGCGACCATCGTGGTCACGATGTCCTTCGCCGGACACTGCTTGCGATCGGCGGCCATGTTCATGGCGTACGCGATGATTTCGGTGGCCGACTCCGCGCCCACCTCCTCGGTGATCGCGTACTCCGGATCGTCGTACGAGATCATCTTGTTGGACCAGTCGAAGATCCTGGCCCGGTCGTCCTGCGGTATGCCGATCAGCTCCGCGATGGCCTGGAGGGGCAGTTCGCAGGCGACCTCCGTGACGAAGTCGAAGGAGCCGGTGCGGGCGCGGGCGTTCGCCGCGATCGCCTGGGCGCGGGAGCGCAGCTTGTCCTCCAGCGCCCGGATGGCCCTCGGCGTGAACACCCGCTGCACGATCTGCCGGACCCGGGTGTGCTCCGGCGGGTCCATGTTCAGCAGGATCAGCCGCTGGGCGTCGATCGCGTCCCGGTCGATGTGCTCGTTGAAGCGGATGATCGCCGTGTTGAGGTACGAGGAGAAGATCTCGGGGTGCGTGGAGACGTACTTGACGTCCGCGTGCCGGGTCACGGCCCAGTACCCCTGGTCCCGGAACCCGGCGAGGTTGCTCGTCTGAGGGATCCAGCGAACCGGTTCCGCCCGGCGCAGCTCGGCGAACTCCGGGAGGGGGACGCGGTGTTGCAGCAGGTCGGGATCGGTGAAGTCGAACCCGTCGGGGAAAGCTGGACAGGGCATGAGCGACTCCGGCTGAGACTCTTGGCCGCATTGATTCTGACGGTCCATCAGGAATGAGGTGTCGTGAAGGTAGTAACGGGTTCCAGAAGTAGCAAGGGGCAGGGGGTGCCCAATTACCTGCATACCCCTTGCGGTTGCGGGCGAGCGGTCAGCAGACTGCAGGTGGAACTAGAACACGTACTAGTTCCGCGTGGCGGGCTGGGCCGGGACGCCCCCGCGCCGCGCGGGTACCGGAGGAGAGGAACTCCGAATGGCCGCGGAACCCGTGATCGTAGAAGCCGTACGCACCCCCATCGGCAAGCGCGGCGGCGCGCTCGCCAACCTGCACCCCGCCTATCTCCTGGGCGAGACCTACCGTGAACTCCTCGGCCGCACCGGCATCCCCGCCGACGCGGTCGAACAGATCGTCGGCGGCACGGTCACCCACGCCGGCGAACAGTCCATGAACCCCGCGCGCACGGCGTGGCTGTCGGTCGGTCTGCCCTACGAGACGGCGGCGACGACCGTCGACTGCCAGTGCGGCTCCTCGCAGCAGGCGTCGCACATGGTCGCCAACATGGTCGCGGCGGGGGTCATCGACGTCGGCATCTCCTGCGGTGTCGAGGCGATGTCGCGGGTGCCGCTGGGCTCGGGATCGAAGCACGGCCCGGGCAAGCCGTTCCCCGACGAATGGAACGTCGACCTGCCCAACCAGTTCGAGGCGGCGGAGCGGATCGCCCGTCATCGCGGCCTGACGCGCGAGAAGGTCGACTCCCTCGGGCTCATCTCCCAGGAACGGGCCGCCGTCGCCTGGGCGGAGGAACGGTTCAAACGCGAGACCTTCGCGGTGCAGGTGCCCACGACGGAGGACGAACAGAGCGCCGGTCAGGGCATGTGGCGTCTCGTCGACCGCGACGAGGGCCTGCGCGACACATCGGCGGAGGCGCTCGCGGGACTCAAGCCGGTCATGCCGAAAGCCATCCATACGGCGGGCAACTCGTCGCAGATCAGCGACGGTGCGGCGGCGATCATGTGGGCGTCGAAACGGATGGCCCGCGCGCTGAAGCTGCGCCCCCGGGCGCGGATCGTGGCCCAGGCGCTGGTCGGAGCCGACCCGCACTTCCACCTCGACGGCCCGATCGACGCGACCCGCGCCGTGCTGGGCAAGGCCGGGATGTCCCTGAAGGACATCGACCTCGTCGAGATCAACGAGGCCTTCGCGTCCGTGGTGTTGAGCTGGGCCCAGGTCTTCGAACAGGACCTGGGGAAGGTCAACGTCAACGGCGGCGCGATCGCCCTCGGGCACCCCGTGGGAGCCACCGGGGCCCGGCTCATCACGACGGCACTGCATGAACTGGAGCGCACGGACAAGGAGTTCGCGCTGGTGACGATGTGCGCGGGCGGAGGCCTGGCCACCGGCACGATCATTCAGCGGCTGTAGCGGCTGTAGCGGCTGTAGCGGCTGTAGCGGCTGTAGCGGCTGTAGCGGCTGTAGCGGCTGGACCGGCTTAAGCGTCCGTAGCCGTCGTACAGCCGTCGTGCAGCCGTAGTGCAGTCGGCGAAGCTGGTGAACGCGGCGGGGCCGAGGGTGAGGACCGGTCCCGCCGGGGTTCCGGAGTCGCACGGGGTGTCGGTCGTCAGGTGACCTTGACCCAGTCCAGCGTGCGCTCCACGGCTCGTTTCCAGCCCGCATACCCGTCCTGGCGTTGCTCCTCGCTCCACTCCGGGCTCCAGCGCTTCGACTCCTGCCAGTGTGTGCGCAGCTCGTCGGTATCGCGCCAGAAGCCGGTGGCGAGCCCGGCCGCGTAGGCGGCGCCCAGCGCAGTGGTCTCAGCAACCACCGGCCGGCTGACGGGCACGCCCAGCACGTCCGCCTGGATCTGCATGCACAGGTCGTTCGCGGTCACACCACCGTCCACCTTGAGCACGTCCAGGTGCACGCCGGAGTCCTGCTCCATGGCGTCGACCACGTCGCGGCTCTGGTAGCAGATGGCCTCCAGCGTGGCCCGGGCCACGTGTCCGCCGGTGTTGTAGCGGGCGAGACCAACCATCGCGCCACGCGCGTCGGAGCGCCAGTACGGGGCGAACAGACCGGAGAAGGCCGGGACGAAGTACATCCCGCCGTTGTCGTCCACCGAGCGGGCCAGTTGCTCACTCTCCGCGGCGCTCCCGATCACCTTCAGCTGGTCACGCAGCCACTGCACGGCCGCGCCGGTGACGGCGATGGACCCCTCCAGTGCGTAGACGGCGGGGCTGCCCGCGAACTGGTACGCCACTGTCGTCAGCAGGCCGTGCTGTGAACGCACCAACTCCGTACCGGTGTTGAGGACCAGGAAGTTGCCGGTGCCGTACGTGTTCTTGGCTTCGCCGGGGGCGAAGCAGACCTGACCGACGGTCGCCGCCTGCTGGTCGCCGAGGACACCGGCGATCGGGACCGCGGCGTTCAACGGTCGCGAGGTGCGGGCCTGGCCGAACGCCTCAGGATCGGACGAGGGGCGGATGACCGGCAGCATCGCGCGTGGGATGTTGAAGATTCCCAGCAGTTCGTCGTCCCAGTCCAGGGTCTCCAGGTTCATCAGCATGGTGCGGCTGGCGTTGGTGACATCGGTGGCGTGCACACCCCCGTTGGGGCCGCCCGTGAGGTTCCACAGCACCCACGCGTCCGTGTTGCCGAAGAGCGCATGCCCCGCTTCGGCGGCCTCGCGCAGTCCGTCCACGTTCTCCAGCAACCACTTGATCTTGCCGCCGGAGAAGTAGGTGGCAGGCGGCAAGCCTGCCTTGTGGCGGATGGTCTCGCCATGGCCGTCGCGTTCGAGGGCGGCGGCGATGCTGTCGGTGCGGGTGTCCTGCCAGACGATGGCGTTGTAGTAGGGGCGGCCGGTGCGCGGGTCCCAGACCACCGTCGTCTCGCGCTGGTTGGTGATACCGATGGCTTTCAGGTCGGCGGCGGACAGCCCTCCGCTGCGGAGGGCGTTCTGGATCACCGTGTTGGTGCGCTCCCAGATCTCCACCGGGTCGTGCTCGACCCAACCGGACTGCGGCAGGATCTGCCGGTGCTCGAGTTGGTGCTTGGCCACCTCGTTGCCTGCGTGATCGAAGATCATGAAGCGCGTGCTGGTGGTCCCCTGGTCCACCGCGCCGACGAATTCGGGCATCGGTACCGCCTCTTCTCGTGGTCCTGGTGTCGTTACGCTCTGGGGCGACGTTTCGGTGGGTCGGGCAGTGCTGTCGCCCGCTCCGAACCATCCGATGAACTGCCGGACGGAGCCTGCTCGGTGTTCTAGAGCTCTTCGGTGGCGGGACCTTCTTCGGCCTCTCCATGCCTGGCCTTGATCAGCGGACTGATGAACAGGTCGTACACGCCGACACCGGCCAGTCCGCCGATGAGCGGTCCGACAATCGGGATCCACCAGTAGCCGCTGAACCACTGGAACGTGCCGGGCAGAGCGATAGAGCCCCAGCCTTCGAAGTATGTGAACAATCGCGGGCCGAAGTCACGTGCCGGATTGATCGCGTACCCGGCGTTGGTGCCGAAGGTCAGGCCGATCGCGACGACCACCAGGCCGATGATGAACGGATGGAGATTGGCCATCGGAGCCGTATTGCGCGTGTCGATGAGTGCGCAGATCAACAGAAGGAGGATTCCGGTTCCCACGATCTGGTCGAGCAAGGGACCCCACCATGAATCTCCGAGATACTCGGCGGGGAACGTGGCGAAGATCGAGTACGTTGCCAACGATTTGTCTCGTGGGACACCCGACTTTGTGATGGCCGCGTCGATGGCCCACCTGTAGGTCGCGTAGACGAGCGCGGCGGCGACGAAGGCGCCCACCACCTGTGCCAGCCAGTAGGGCAGGACCTTCCGCCAGGGGAAAGCCCGTCGCGCCGCGAAGGCGAGTGTCACCGCAGGATTGAGGTGGGCGCCACTGACGCCTCCTGCCACGTATACGCCGAATACCACAGCGAGGCCCCAGCCCCAAGAGATGATGAGCCAGTTGGCGGGCCCGAACTCCACGGCTTGCCGACCTGATCCCGGCAGACCGACGACTGCGACAGCCACCGACCCGACACCCAGCAGAATCAGGACGAACGTGCCCAGGAACTCGGCAAGCATCTCGCCGCCGGTGCCTTCTCGATAACCGCGTCGGCGAACGGTGCGTTCAGCCATCGACCCTCCTCGATTGGAAAGCAATAGAACTGTCCATTCCTTACCCGAAACGTAGGTGAACGGAAGCATATTGAGGCGAACGTACCGGTGAATCAGCAGATTTCCCCGCTATGGAGTAATACGCAGAGCGAATTTCCTGGCAGTGGTGCAAGATGTGGCACCGGAAAGGCCGAGCTCGTCTGCCAAGGACGAAGCCGTGGAACGCCGAGCGGCGGCACGCGGGTTGCGGTTTGCGGTTTGCGGTTTGTGGGTCACGGCCGAGCCTTCCGCCGCGGTGCTGGAGCAGATCACCGAACGGATCGAGACCGGTCGGCTGAAGGTCACCGTGAAGGGCACCTACCCGCTCGCCGAGGCCGCCGCGGCCCACCGAGAGCTGGAGAAGAAGCGCACCAACGGGAAGATCGTCCTCGTGCCGTGACCCGGCCCGACAGGACCTACTCCCGTCCCGACGCCACCACGGCCAACACCCCCACCACCACCGCCGTCACCAGCAACGGAATCCCCAGCCCGTGGTGGACCACCAGCCACGCCCCGAGTGCCGCGCCGCGGCAGACTCCGCACGCTCCTCAACGGGTTTCATACGGTCTCCGGTCGCCGGGTGGACTGGACGGGCAGGGTGCACCCAAGTCCACCACGGGCTCGGGGGACGCAGCGGGCGCGTCGAAGGTGACCGGCGCTTCGAAGGCGGCCCGGCGGGTGGCGCGGCGCAGGGCCCGGAGGATCGCCGGGCCGGCCAGGACGGTCAGGACGACGGTGACCAGGGCCCGGCCCAGGTCCCAGCCCAGCGAGGTGGCCAGGCAGTACGCGAGGAAGCGGGCCAGGTTGGCAGGGACCGCGTCGTCCGGGTCGAAGGCGATGTTCGACGCGTTCGCCTGCATGAAGGGCCAGCCGGCCAGGTTCATCACCGTGCCGTAGGCGAACGCGGCCAGGAAGCCGTACCCGGCGAGGAGCGCGAGTTCGGCGCGGCCGCGCAGGCGGTCGGGGCCCGGCAGCAGGCCCGCACCCATCGCGAACCAGCCCATCGACAGCATCTGGAACGGCATCCACGGGCCCACCCCGCCCGTGAGCAGCGCCGACGCGAACATCGTCACCGAGCCCAGCACGAAGCCGAAGCCGGGGCCGAGGACGCGTCCGCTCAGCACCATCAGGAAGAACATCGGTTCGATACCGGCGGTACCCGCGCCGATCGGCCGCAGCGCCGCGCCCGTCGCCGCCAGCACGCCTAGCATCGCCACCGCCTTGGGACCGAGCCCCGACTCGGAGATCGTCGCAGCGACGACGGCGACCAGGAGGACCAGCAGTCCCGCGAACAGCCACGGGGCGTCCTGCGCGTGCGCGCTGACCTGTGAGGTCGGCGGGGCGAGGAACGGCCAGCAGAAGGCGACCGCACCGACCGCGCTGGCCAGGGCGAGGGCGAGGAGCGAGCGGGGCCCGAGGCGGACGGCGCGGGCCTGGCGGACGGTTCTCGCCGGCGCGGTCACTGGACCGGTCACTGGAGCCGTCATCCCATCGGTCACCGGAGCCGTCGTCGGAGCGGTCACTGGAGCCGTCGTCGGATCGGTCAAGGGATCAGTTTCCGGATCGGTCATGGGAGCGCCTTCCGCACCTGGGCCGCCGTGAGCCACTTCTGCGGCGCCAGGATCTTGGTGACCTGCGGGGCGAAGGACGGGGAGGCGACCACCACGTCCGCTGTCGGGCCGTCCGCGATCACCTCGCCGTCGGCCAGCAGGACCACTCGGTGTGCCAGTTCGGCGGCCAGTTCGACGTCGTGCGTGGCCAGCACGATCGCGTGTCCCTCGGCCGCCAGTCCCCGCAGCAGGTCCACCAGACGGGCCTTCGCCGCGTAGTCCAGGCCGCGGGTCGGCTCGTCGAGGAGCAGGAGGGGAGGGCGGGCCGTGAGCACCACGGCCAGCGCGAGTGCGAGCCGTTGTCCCTCGGAGAGGTCGCGCGGGTGGGTGTCGTCGGTGATGCCGGGGAGCAGCTCGGAGACCAGGGCCCGGCTACTGCCGGGCGTGGCGCCCGCGTCCCGGTCGGCCGCCACGCACTCGGCGGCGACCGTGTCGGCGTACAGCAGGTCCCGAGGCTCCTGCGGTACGAGACCCACCCGGCGTACGAGATCACGCGGGGCCGTGCGATGCGGTACGGCCCCGCCGACCCGCACGGATCCGGCGGCCGGTGCGACCAGCCCGACCAGCGCCGCGAGCAGCGTGGACTTTCCGGCACCGTTGCGGCCCATGAGCGCGATCGTCTCGCCGGGGGCGACTGTGAGGTCGATGTGGCGCAGGGCGTGGACGCGGTCCCGGCGGACGGCGAGGGAGCGGACTTCGGCGACCTGTGGGGGAGGCGGTGCGGTCGGGGGGCGCCTGCGCAGGCTCCAGCGGGAGGGGGCGGGGCGGACGGTCGGCTCGGTGGCGTCAGGTCGTGCGGCGGTCGGCTGTGTGGCGTGAGGCTGTGTGGCGTGAGGCTGTGTGGTGTCTGGCTGTGTGGTGTCTGGCTGTGTGGCGTCTGGCTGTGTGGCGTGAGGCTGTGTGGCGTCTGGCTGTGTGGCGTGAGGCCGTGTGGTGTCAGGCCGTGTGGCGTGAGGCCGTGTGGTGTCAGGTTGCGCGGCGTCGGGCTGCGTGCCGCGCTGCTCCGCCGCATCCCGCGCCAGCCGCTCCCGAAGCGGTGCCGCCCGACGTCGCGCGTCACGCACCGTCAGCGGCAGCGGGGTCCAGCCCGCGAGGCGGCCGAGGTCCACGACCGGTGGGTACACCGGCGATACGGCCATGATCTCGGCCGGGGTGCCGAGCACCGGCGCGGCTCCCGGCGCCGGGAGGAGGGCGACCTGGTCGGCGTACTGGATGACGCGTTCCAGTCGGTGCTCGGCCAGCAGGACCGTCGTACCGAGGTCGTGGACCAGCCGCTGGAGGACCGCGAGGACCTCTTCCGCCGCCGCCGGGTCGAGCGCGGACGTCGGCTCGTCGAGGACCAGGACCCGCGGGTGCGGGGTGAGGACCGAGCCGATCGCGACGCGCTGCTGCTGGCCGCCGGACAGGGTGGCGAGGGGCCGGTCACGCAGACCGGCGAGACCGAGCAGGTCGAGGGTTTCCTCGACGCGGCGGCGCATCACGTCCGGGGCGATGCCCAACGACTCCATGCCGTAGGCGAGTTCGTCCTCGACGGTGTCGGTGACGAAGTGGGAGAGCGGGTCCTGGCCGACGGTGCCGACCACGTCGGCGAGTTCACGAGGTTTGTGCGTACGGGTGTCCCGGCCGGCGACGGTGACACGGCCGCGCAGGGTGCCGCCGGTGAAGTGCGGCACGAGGCCGCTGACCGCGCCGAGGACCGTGGACTTGCCGACGCCGGACGGGCCGACGAGGAGCACGAGTTCCCCCTCCGGCACCTCGAAGTCCACGCCCTGAACGGCGGGTTGAGGAGCGCCGTCGTACGTCACGGAGACGTTCTCGAAGCGGATCACGACGTCTCCTGGGGGGCGAGGAAGGCGGGGAGGAGGCCGAGGAGGACGGCCGCCGCCGGCCACAGCGGGAGGGCGGGGGCGACGAGGGGGACCACACCGGGGTGCAGTGCCCCGGGGTCGTGGGCGGAGGCGAGGGTGAGCAGTGCGGCCACCGCCGCGCCGGAACCGGCGACCAGCCAGGCGCGTAGGTCCCAGCGGTCGGGGCGGTAACGGGTGCGCAGGGAGCGGCGGCTGCCGAGGTGCAGGCCGGCGAGGGCCGCGGCGAGTCCGGCCAGCAGCATGGGAAGGCCGTACCTGCCGCCTTCGGCGGTGAGCAGTCCGTACGTTCCCGCGCAGACACCGAGCAGTCCGCCGAGGGTGAGGGCGGCGGTCGTACGGCGGACGGGGGCGGGAACGTCGGCGGTACGGCCGTAGCCGCGGGCGTCCATCGCGGCGGCCAGGGAGACCGAGCGTTCCAAGGCGCCCTCCAGGACCGGGAGTCCCACCTGCAGCAGGCCGCGGACGCCGTGGTCGGGGCGGCCGCGCAGACGGCGGGCGGCACGCAGACGCTGGACGTCGGCGATGAGGTTCGGGGCGAAGGTGAGCGCGACGACCACGGCCACGCCCGTCTCGTACAGCGCGCCGGGGAGGGACTTGAGGAGGCGGGCCGGGTTCGCGAGGGCGTTCGCGGCGCCGACGCAGATCAGGAGTGTGGCGAGCTTCAGGCCGTCGTAGAGCGCGAACAGGAGGCCCTCTGTGGTGACCCTGCCGCCGAGGCGGATGCCCTGGGCCCAGTGAGGGAGGGGGACTTCGGGGAGGGTGACGAGGACATGGGTGCCGGGGATCGGGGAGCCGAGGACGACGGCGAAGAGGAGGCGGATCACGATCACGGCCAGGGCGAGTTCGGCGAAGGCCGAGTAGGACTGGGCGGTGGGGGTCCGGGGACGGCGGGCGGCCACGACGTAGGCGGAGGTGGCGATGAGGAGCGCGAGGAGGAGGGGGTTGGTCGTACGGGTGGCCGCGGTGCCGAGGGAGAGGGACCAGAGCCACCAGGCCCCCGGGTGCAGGGACGTTCCCCTTCGCTGCTGCCGGGGGGCGGGTTCGCCGGCTTGCGCTGACGGGGCGTCGCTTTCAATGGGCCGGGTTTCGGTGCGCCGGGGTTCTCTGCGCCAGGTTTTGCTGGGCAGGGTTTCGCCGGGCGGGATTTCTCGTAGCTCACCACGACGTGAATCGGCCGCTGTCTGCTTGATACGGCTGTTATCGCTGTTATCGCTGTTATCGCTGTTACGACGCATCCCTGCGCCGCCTTGCCTGCCACACCGCCGCCGCACCCAGCGCCGCCACGGCCGCCACCCCCGCCCACAGGCCCACCGACGGGCCCCCGCCCTCGCCGCCCTTGTCCGTCGGCTCCGTCGGCTCCGTCGGGTTTGTCGGCGTACTTGGTGTCTTCCCCGACGTCACCTGCTCCCCGCACCCCTTCTCCGGGTAACCCGCGATCGCGCACAGGAGGGCGTTGGTGTTGTAGCGGAGGGGTTCGGCGACCGAGGCGAGGGCATCGGCCGCCGTCGCGTCGAGGGAGAGCTGGGCGCACGCCGTACGGAGCGCCGGGGGTGTCTCGCCGGGCGGGGCGTCCGAGGCCGTGCCGAAGTCGATGACCAGGGCGACCCGTTTACGGGCCGCCTTCGCGGGAGTGTCCGCGCAGATCGTCGTGAAGTCCGCCGTACCGCGCGGCCGGGTCGCGTCGCCGGAGTCCTCGCTGACCGCGAAACGGAAGCCCTGGACGTCGCCGTCGACGGGGCGGGCGGTCGAGGGGCCCTGGGTGGCGTAGGCCCACCGGTTGCCGTCGCGGTCCCAGAAGGACCAGTAGCGGTACCCGGCGGCCTGTGCCTGGCCGATGGTCATGGTTCCTGTCAGGAGGACCAGGAAGGTCACGAGCAGCGTGGCGGCACGGCGGCGGGTCACGGCCGCCGCCTCTTGTTGCGGCCGCTGAGCAGGAAACCGATACCGGCCCCGGCGGCAAGGCCCGCGGCGACCATCCACCAGACGTTGCCGGAGCCGCCCGAGTCCGAGGCCGAGGCCGAGTCCGAGTCCGAGCCGTCGGTGGACTCGGCCGTCGCCGCCAGCGGAGCCGGTCCCGTCGCGTTCAGTTGCGTCACCAGGTCCGTGCCGCCGAAGTCACGCGGATCCGTGCCCGTGGCGTGCGCGGCGAAGATCAGCTGGGCGTAGGCGGCGGGCCCGCTCTGCTTCGCCCAGGCGGCGGAGTTCTTCTCCAGCCACGTCAGCGGTCCGGCGGCCCGCCCGGCACCGCCCTGCGCGGCGAGCGCCACGACCGCGTCGGCGGTGTTGCCGTAGTCGGGCAGGTCGGTGGCGCCGGGGAGGGCGGACTTCAGGTGACCGTCCTTGGCGAGCGCCTTGGTGAGGTAGGCGACACCGTTGGCGGCGGCCTGCTGAGGACTCCGGCCCTCACCGCAACCCGCCACCGCGCCCGGCTCGCCCAACTGGCCTTGCTTGCCCGCCTGGCCCTGCTTGCTCGCTGCGCCCTGCTTGCCCGCTGTGGCCGCCAGCCCCTTGCCGAGCGCCCCGACCACACCCGCTGCCGTGGCGTCCGCGTTGGCGGCCAGGCTGTTCTTCTTGTCCGGCTGGAACGCGAACGCGCCCGCACCGTCGCCGTCGCACCGCAGGGCGAGCTTCACCAGGGCGTCGTACGGCGTCCGGTCACCCTTGCGCACATCCTGCGCCTTCTCTCCTACGGCGGTCAGCGCGCCGATGACCACGGACGTCGAGTTGGTGTCGCTGGCGCCGCCGGGCGTGTAACCCCAGCCGCCGTCCGTGTTCTGCACGGACTTCAGCCAGGCGACGGCCTTGCCGGTGGCGGCGTGGTGACCGCCGAGCGCGGCGAGGGCCTGGACGGCGGCGGCCGTGTTGTTGGTGTCCACCATCAGCTTGGCGTCGCACGCCTTGGCGGTGTCGGCGCGGTAGGGGGCGAACGCCCCGTCGGCGCACTGCTGTCCGGTCAGCCAGTCCACGGCCTTCGCGGCGGGCTTCACCCCCACGGTGTGCTGGGCGAGCAGGGCGAGGGACTGGCGCCAGACACCGTCGTACGTCGGGTCCGTACTGCCGTAGAGCTCGGACGGAAGCACGGGAGACGGGGACGGGCCGGCGGCGACGGAGGCGGGCGCGGAGGCGGCGCCGATCACGGCGGTGGCGGCGGCCAGGACCGCGGTGCTGCGGCGGACGTTCATGATCGGCGGGTGCCTCTCCCTGCGGGGAGCCGGGCAGCACGGGACACCCCCGGCGGCTCGGCTCCGTATCCCTCGACGGTGCCGCACACCGGCCGGTTGCCGGTGCGCGTGAGCCGGTCACGTCCCGTGCGGGGCAATCCGGCTCGCCGTCCGCGACGGACGGCTCACGGTTGCGGGTCAGCGCCGGATTCGCACCGGCTTCCCCCCGTACGGGCGTGATGACGACCTTGCCACTCTACCGGGCCGTAGCAAGCGCCCTGAGGGCCGCCTGTCCGCCTGTGAGCGGGCGATACGTCCCGCACATGCGGCCGAGTCAGCTACCCACAGTGTCCGCAGGGTTGGTCCCGTGCCTGTGTGGTCACCCGGCCAGAGGGTGTCACCGTTCTTCCTGCGCGGGGTCGATTCCGGGCTCCCGGCTCCTGGTCCTGGGCGTCACAGCCACCGCTTGGCTGCCTCGACGCTGTCGCCGCCGCTGGTGTTGAACGCGATCGCGGCGTCTGGTGCATGCGGAAGGCATGCCCTGCATGACGATCAGCCGACAACACCGGTTCCCGCCGCACGCAGTCCATCAGGTCCACGGAACCGTTGGTATCAGTGGTGAGGCATCCGGCGCGACCGTTTTACACGGCCATGTACGTCACCGGCTCGCTCCCCGCCACCGCCTCCGCGCGTCCCAGTTTCACCAGTCGCCGCAGATGCGCCTCGGCCTCCGAGACGGCGATGTTGCGGGAGCCGTACGGGATCTGCTCCCAGGGACGGTTCCACTCCATGCGCTCGGCGAGCTGCCACGGCGTGAGGGGGTCGGCAAGGAGGGAGAGGAGGCCGGTGAGCCGGTCCTCGTGGTGGGTGAGCAACTCCCGTACGCGGGAGGCCGCGTCGGTGAACGCGTGCTGGTGGGCCGGGAGGACCTCGGCGGGGGCGAGGCGGCCGACGCGTTCCAGGGAGTCGAGGTAGTCGCCGAGGGGGTCGGTGACGGTGGCGTCGTCGGGGTCCTCGTACAGGCCGATGTGCGGGGTGATCCCGGGGAGCAGGTGGTCGCCGGAGAACAGGCGGCCGTGGCCCGGGAGGCGGGCCGGGTGCTCCTCCTCCAGGTGCAGGCAGACATGGCCGGGGGTGTGGCCCGGCGTCCAGATCGCGCGCAGTCGGCGGCCGGGGAGGGTGAGGAGTTCGCCCGGGACGATCTCCCGGTCGGGCAGGGCGGGCGCCAGACCGGGCACGGAGCGGGGGAGGCCGGTGCGCAGGGGCGCCAGGTGTTCCTCGGGGGCGCCGGCCGCCTCCAGTTTGGCGCTCATGTAGGTGAGCCAGCGGTCGGGGTTCGTCGAGCGGGCCCGCCGCACGATCGCGCCGTCCGCCGCGTGCATCGCGATCCACGCGCCGGACGCCTCCCGGACCGCGCCCGACAGGCCGTGGTGGTCGGGGTGGTGGTGGGTGATCACCACGCCGTGGATCTCGCCGGGGGAGGTGCCGCAGGCGGCCAGTCCGTCCGCGAGGGCGTCCCAGGAGGCAGGGTCGTCCCAGCCGGTGTCGACGAGGACCGGTCCGCGGTCGGTGTCGACGACGTACACCAGGGTGTGGCCGAGGGGGTTGTCCGGGATGGGGACCCGGAGGGAGCGGACGCCGCCGCCGTGGTCGTGCACCTGCGTCATGGGCTCCCCAATCGCCGCGTGATCGCCGTCGTCCGGCCACGCGAGGCCGAGTATAACTAGAACGCGTTTCGATGGGAGCCCGGGACGACCTTCTCCTTCCGGGGTGATCTTCTCGCCCCTGTCCCGCCCGTGGACTCCCCTGTCCCGCCCGTGGACTCCCCTGTCCCGCCCGTGGACTCCTCGTCCCGCCCGTGGACTCCTCCGAGTGGAACTGGTATCAGTTCACTATCTGACGAACCGTCAGAGACAGTCGCTCCGGGAAGGCGGTCGCCATGGCCGAGCTCGTGGAACACGGACAGCTGTTCATCGGCGGGGAGTTGACCGACCCGCTGGGCGCGGAGGTCATCGAGGTGGTCTCGCCACACACCGAAGAGGTCATCGGACGCGTGCCGCACTCCTCGACGGCCGACGTGGACCGGGCCGTCGCCGTCGCGCGCGCCGCCTTCGAGGAGGGACCCTGGCCGCGGATGTCGCTCGACGAGCGGATCGAGGTGGTCACCCGGATCAAGGACGCGATCGCCGTACGGCACGAGGAGATCGCCCGGGTGATCTCCTCCGAGAACGGGTCGCCGTACTCCTGGAGCGTCCTCGCCCAGGCGCTCGGCGCGATGATGGTCTGGGACTCCGCGATCACGGTCGCCCGGAACTTCACGTACGAGGAGACACGCGCCGGAGCGCTCGGGAGGATCCTCGTGCGGCGCGAGCCGGTCGGGGTCGTCGCGGCCGTCGTCCCCTGGAACGTCCCCCAGTTCGTCGCCGCCGCCAAGCTCGCACCCGCGCTGCTCACCGGCTGCACGGTGGTGCTCAAGCCGTCGCCGGAATCGCCGCTGGACGCCTACATCCTGGCCGACATCACGCGCGAGGCCGGTCTGCCGGAGGGGGTGCTCTCCATCCTCCCGGCCGACCGTGCGGTGAGCGAGTACCTGGTCGGGCATCCGGGCGTGGACAAGGTCTCCTTCACCGGCTCGGTCGCGGCCGGGAAACGCGTGATGGAGGTCGCCTCCCGCCATCTGACGCGGGTGACCCTGGAGCTGGGCGGCAAGTCGGCGGCGGTGGTGCTGCCGGACGCGGACGTGGAGACGGCGGTCGCGGGGATCGTCCCGGCGGCCTGGATGAACAACGGGCAGGCGTGCGTGGCCCAGACCCGCATCCTGGTGCCGCGTTCGCGCTACGAGGAGTTCGCCGAGGCCTTCGCGGCGGCGGCCGGCGCGCTGGTGGTCGGCGATCCGCTGGACCCGGCGACGCAGGTGGGCCCGCTGGTGGCCGAGCGCCAGCAGCGGCGCAACCTCGACTACATCCGCATCGGCCAGGAAGAGGGCGCGAAGATCCTCACCGGCGGCGGGCGACCGCCGGGCCTGGACCGGGGCTGGTACGTCGAGCCGACACTCTTCGGTGACGTCGACAACTCGATGCGGATCGCCCGCGAGGAGATCTTCGGCCCGGTGATCTGTCTGCTGCCCTACGGCGACGAGTCCGAGGCGGTGAGGATCGCCAACGACTCCGACTACGGCCTCAGCGGCAGCGTGTGGACCGCGGACGTCGAGCGGGGCATCGAGGTGGCGAGGCGGGTGCGCACCGGAACCTACTCGGTGAACACCTTCAGCCTCGACATGCTCGGCCCGTTCGGCGGCTACAAGAGCTCCGGGCTGGGGCGCGAGTTCGGTCCCGAGGGCTACGGCGAGTACCTGGAGCACAAGATGATCCACCTGCCGGCGGGCTGGGAGGGCTGAGCGGATGGGCGACCGCTGGCGGATCGAGGTCGACCGCTCCCTGTGCATCGGCTCCGCGAGCTGCGTGCACCACGCTCCCGACGGCTTCCACCTCGACACGGCCCGCCAGTCCCACCCCGCCGAGCCGGAGGCCGACGCCAACGAGAAGGTCCTCGCGGCGGCGGAGGCCTGCCCGGTGGAGGCCATCATGATCACGCTGCTGGGGAGCGGGGAGCCGGTGTTCCCGCCGGAGGAGTAGGGGACCCCTTGTGGGCCTTCCCTGAGGGCGGAAAATCATGGTGGAAAATCATGGTTCAGGGGGGTTCCTCCCCCACGTAAACGTACTATCGTGGGAAGTGGCCTACGGGACGAGTGAGGGAGTTCGACCGGAGTAGCCGACTGTGGCGAGACGCTCAGGCATCCGCCGCGGCCGACGTCGACGGTCGGGCTGAGAGGCTGGACGGCAGCAGTCGGGCCAGAAGGCGACCCCCAGTACCTGATCCGGGCAATACCGGCGAAGGGAACCCGTCTCGTAGGTTCTTCGCGCGCCCGGAGAGCAGTGCTCCTGCGGCGTGGCTAACCCTCGCGCCCCGGGTCCGTCAGGTCGATCAGACGGCACACCGTTTCGATGTCGATCTTCACCTGGGCGATGGAGGCGCGGCCGGAGAGCCAGGTGATCAGCGCCGAGTGCCAGGTGTGCTCGATGACGCGGACCGCCGAGAGCTGGTCCGGGGTCGGGTTCTCCAGGCCCATCGCGTCCAGGATGATCGCCGTGGTCTGACGGGAGACCTGGTCCACCTCGGGGCTGACGCTCCGGTCGGCGAACGTGAGCGCGCGGACCATCGCGTCGGCCAGATGCGGTTCGCGCTGCAACGCGCGGAACGCCCGCATCAGGGTCTCCGCCACCCGCTGGGCCGGCACCTCGCCCGTCGGCGGCTTCTTCCGCAGCGTGCCGTGCATGTGCTCCAACTGGTCCTGCATCGTGGCGACCAGCAGATGCACCTTGGACGGGAAGTAGCGGTACAGCGTGCCGAGCGCCACCTGAGAGGACTCCGCGACCTCACGCATCTGCACCGCGTCGAAGCCGCCCCGGCTCGCCAACTGCGCGCTCGCGTGCAGGATTCGGCGGCGGCGCGCCTCCTGACGCTCGGTGAGGGGCGAGGACAGCGCCTTGTTCGCCTTGACTTCCGTAGGCATGGGTCCCGTTCCGTGACAGTCGGTGATCACACAGCATGGCAGGCGCGGCCCGTCGTGGCGTGAATCACCTGATCCACTGCTCACACTGCCCCTACCTGCCGGTAGATTCGGAGCCGACTTAACGATCAAGTCTGAAACTTGTTCTAGATTAGCGTCCCGTCGTAGTCTCGCGGGACAGTGCAGGCAGAAGGGGGCCAGGAGTGACCGCTGAGGCCAGTCAGGCGGGGTCCCGACCCGACCTCGCTGCGGACGGCGAGCGACCGCTCAACATCGCACTTCTCACCTACAAGGGGAACCCGTTCTGCGGGGGGCAGGGTGTCTACGTACGGCACCTCTCGCGTGAACTCGCCCGCCTCGGCCACCGCGTCGAGGTCATCGGCTCCCAGCCCTACCCCGTCCTCGACGAGGGCCACGACGACCGCCTGACCCTCACCGAGCTGCCGAGCCTCGACCTCTACCGGCAGCCGGACCCCTTCCGCACCCCCGGGCGCGGCGAGTACCGCGACTGGATCGACGCGCTGGAAGTGGCGACGATGTGGACCGGCGGTTTTCCCGAGCCGCTCACCTTCTCCCTCCGTGCCCGCCGCCATCTGCGCGCCCGGCGCGGCGAGTTCGACGTCGTCCACGACAACCAGACGCTCGGATACGGCCTGTTGGGCGACGTCGGAGCCCCGCTCGTCACCACCATCCACCACCCCATCACCGTGGACCGGCAGTTGGAGCTGGACGCGGCGGAGGGGCTGCGGCGCTCGTACTCCATACGCCGCTGGTACGCCTTCACCCGCATGCAGAAGCGCGTCGCCCGCCGCCTGCCGTCCGTGCTCACCGTCTCCGGCACCTCCCGCCAGGAGATCGTCCACCACCTCGGCGTACGCGGGGAACGCATCCACGTCGTCCACATAGGCGCCGACACCGACCTCTTCTCGCCCGACCCCTCGGTGCCGGTCGTGCCGGGCCGGATCGTGACGACGTCCAGCGCGGACGTACCGCTCAAGGGCCTGGTCTTCCTCGTCGAGGCACTCGCCAAGGTGCGTACCGAGCGGCCCGACGCCCACCTGGTCGTCGTCGGCAAGCGGCCCACCGCGGGGCCGGTCGCCCAGGCCGTCGAGCGGTACGGCCTCGAAGGCGCCGTCGACTTCGTCAAGGGCATCTCGGACGCCGAACTGGTCGACCTGGTGCGCTCGGCACAGGTCGCGTGCGTGCCGTCGCTGTACGAGGGCTTCTCCCTGCCGGCCGCGGAGGCCATGGCGACGGGCACCCCGCTGCTCGCCACGACCGGCGGCGCGATCCCCGAAGTCGCGGGCCCGGACGGGGAGACGTGCCTGGCGGTCCCCCCGGGCGACCCCGGAGCCCTGGCCGCCGGCCTGAGCCGACTGCT
The DNA here is from genome assembly GCF_029893585.1 of Streptomyces sp. LBL. Taxonomy (GTDB): domain Bacteria; phylum Actinomycetota; class Actinomycetes; order Streptomycetales; family Streptomycetaceae; genus Streptomyces. The sequence continues at coordinate 72,675 of NZ_JARXYX010000032.1, read as the reverse complement.
CGCCGACCCGGAGCTGCGCGCCCGACTCGGCGCGGCGGGCCGGGAACGGGTCCTGGCCCGCTTCACCTGGGCGAAGGCCGCCGAGGGAACGGTGGCCCGGTACCGCGAGGCCATGACCCGCTCCGCGGACACAGCCGTAAGCCGCTCCGCGCCCCGCCCTCCCGACCGCTCCGCGGCCCAGCCTCCCGACCGCTCGGCGGCCGCGGAAGGTGCTGACGTTGTATCCGATCGCGAAAGCAGGGCTACGTGCTGACCGTCGACTTCTCCCGGTTCCCGCTCGCCCCGGGTGACCGTGTCCTGGACCTCGGCTGCGGTGCCGGCAGGCACGCGTTCGAGTGCTATCGACGGGGTGCCCGGGTCGTGGCCCTCGACCAGAACGCCGAGGAGATCCGCGAGGTCGCGAAGTGGTTCGCGGCCATGCAGGAGGCGGGAGAGGCCCCCGAGGGCGCGACCGCCACGGCGATGGAGGGGGACGCCCTGGCGCTCCCCTTCCCGGACGAGTCCTTCGACGTCGTCATCATCTCCGAGGTGATGGAGCACATCCCGGACGACAAGGGCGTACTCGCCGAGATGGTACGGGTGTTGAAGCCGGGCGGCCGGATCGCGATCACCGTCCCGCGCCACGGCCCCGAGAAGGTCTGCTGGACGCTGTCCGACGCCTACCACGAGGTCGAGGGCGGCCACATCCGCATCTACAAGGCGGACGAGTTGCTGGCGAAGATCCGCGAGGCCGGCCTCAAGCCGTACGGCACGCACCACGCGCACGCGCTGCACTCCCCGTACTGGTGGCTCAAGTGCGCGTTCGGCGTGGACAACGACAAGGCGCTGCCGGTGCGGGCGTACCACAAGCTGCTGGTCTGGGACATCATGAAGAAACCGCTGGCCACCCGGGTCGCCGAACAGGCGCTGAACCCGCTGATGGGCAAGAGCTTCGTGGCGTACGCGACCAAGCCGCACCTGCCGCGTCTTTCCGGGACCGCGACGACCAAGACCCAACCCCATCCCCAGTCCCAGACCAAAAACGAAGCCGAGGCGGCCGCCAAGTGACCACCCCCCGGACAGAACACCTCGTCCTGCCCGGGGTCCTCACCGCCGAGCAGGCTGCCGCCACCGTCGCCGGGCTGCTGGACGTGCAGCGGGAGGACGGGGCGATCCCGTGGTTCCGCGGGCACCACCTCGACCCGTGGGACCACACCGAGACGGCGATGGCGCTGGACGCGGCCGGGGAGCACGAGGCTGCCGAGCGGGCGTACAACTGGCTGGCGCGGCACCAGAACGAGGACGGCTCCTGGTACGCGGCCTACGCCGACGGGAACTTCACGGACGTCACCGACCGGGGCCGGGAGACGAACTTCGTCGCCTACATAGCCGTCGGCGTGTGGCACCACTACCTCTCCACCGGCGACGACACGTTTCTCGACCGGATGTGGCCGACCGTCTACGCGGCGATCGAGTGCGTGCTGCAGCTTCAGCAACCCGGCGGGCAGATCGGCTGGAAGCGGGAGGACGACGGGACGCCCGTCACGGACGCGCTGCTGACCGGTTCCTCCTCGATCCACCACGCGCTGTGCTGCGCCCTCGCGATCGCCGAGCAGCGTGAAGAGCCGCAGCCCGACTGGGAGTTGGCGGTCGGAGCGCTGCGGCACGCGATCCGCCGGCACCCGGAGCGGTTCCTCGACAAGGACCGCTACTCGATGGACTGGTACTACCCGGTGCTCGGCGGCGCGCTGACCGACGCCGAGGGCAAGTCCCGTATCGAGGAGGGCTGGAACCGTTTCGTGGTGCCGGGGCTCGGCGTGCGCTGTGTCGTACCCAACCCGTGGGTCACGGGCGGGGAGTCCGCCGAACTCGCCCTCGCGCTGTGGGCGATGGGCGAGTCCGACCGGGCGCTGGAGATCCTGCAGTGGATCCAGCGCCTGCGTGACGCGGAGTCCGGCCTGTACTGGACGGGCTACGTCTTCGACGACGAAGCCGTCTGGCCACAGGAGCTGACCACCTGGACGGCCGGCTCCCTGCTCCTCGCCGTCGCCGCGCTGGGCGGCGACGAGGCGACCTGCCGAGTGTTCGGCGGCCACCACCTGCCGAAGGGTCTCGACCCGGACTGCTGCGCCTGAACACGTCGGCGAGCACCCTCAGACCCCCGGATCACGGGACCAGTCGGCGGGTCGGTCAGTGTGAGGTGGGAACTGTCGGGGCGGGCTGTCAGTGTCGCTGTACGCGGTTGGCGATGGCGTGGCCGATGAAGAGGTACACGACCGCGGCCAGGCCGTAGCCGGCGACGACGCGGGCCCAGGCGTCGTCGAAGGTGAACAGGTCACGGGACCAGCCGGCGAGCCAGTTGGCCGCGTCGTGGACGAACTGCACCAGGTCGTTGCCCCGGTTGGCGTCCAGCAGATACATCAGGATCCACAGTCCGAGGATGACGGCCATGATGTCCGCGACGACGGCGATGACCGTACCGGCGGAGTTGGAGCCGCTGCGATGTCGAGACATGCCTACCAGGTGACCTCGAATCCCTGTTTGAAACCAGGGGCAGGGAATGTTCTAGGAGTTGAGCTCTGCCAGCACCCGCAAGGTCTCCGGGTCCGGGGCCAGCGCCAGCAGGTCCGTCACCGGTCCCTTGCGCCACAACTCCAGCCGTTCGGCGATGCGTTCACGTGGCCCGATCAGGGAGATCTCGTCGGCGAAGGCGTCCGGCACGGCGAGCACCGCTTCCTCCCGGCGGCCGGACAGGAACAGCTCCTGGATCCGCCGGGCCTCCTCCTCGTACCCCATGCGGCCCATGAGATCGGCGTGGAAGTTGCGGGCCGCGTGGCCCATTCCGCCGATGTAGAAGCCGAGCATCGCCTTGACGGGCAGCAGCCCTTCGGAGACGTCGTCACAGACCCGCACCTGGGCCATGGGCGCGACCAGGAAGCCGTCCGGCAGATCGCCCACCGCGTCCCCGTACGCCTCGGGCCGGCCCGGCGACCAGTACAACGGCAGCCATCCGTCGGCGATCCGGGTCGTCTGAGCCACGTTCCTCGGGCCCTCCGCGCCGAGCAGGACGGGGAGCGTGGGGCGCAGGGGGTGCGTGATGGACTTCAGGGGTTTGCCGAGGCCCGTGGCGTCCGGGCCGCGATAGGGCAGGGGGTGGAAGCGTCCGTCCAGCCGCACCGGAGCCTCCCGCCGCAGCACCTGCCGTACGACGTCGACGTACTCCCGGGTCGCGGTCAGCGGCGACTTCGGGAACGGCCGCCCGTACCAGCCCTCGACCACCTGCGGGCCGGACAGGCCGAGCCCGAGCATCATCCGGCCGCCGGAGAGGTGGTCCAGGGTGAGGGCGTGCATCGCCGTGGTGGTCGGAGACCGGGCCGCCATCTGTGCGACCGCCGTGCCCAGTTTGACGGTCGAGGTCTGCGCGGCGATCCAGGTGAGCGGAGTGAACGCGTCCGAGCCCCAGGACTCCGCGGTCCACACGGAGTCGTAGCCGAGCCGCTCCGCCTCCCGCGCCAGCGTCACATGGTCCGCGCCGGGGCCGCGCCCCCAGTAGCCGAGTGCGAGCCCGAGCCGCATACGCCCTCCAGATGTCTGACGGTACGTCAGTTACGGGCTGCGACTGTACGACAACGGCCCCCCGCCCGGAAGGGCGAGGGGCCGTACCGACCTTGGCGGACCCACCGGCGGCCGACGAACGGCGAACGGCGGCCGTCGGCGGACGCACCGGCGGACGGCCGGCGGCGGCCTCAGCCGCGCTGGATCCCGCTGGTGTCCTGCAGCACGCCCCGACGGCCGTCCTGCGTCTGCGCGACCAGCGCCTGACCGCGCTGCTCGACCGCGAGGTACCAGGTACCGGGGGCGAGTTCGGCGATCGGCGCCGGCGAACCGTCCTCCGCGAACAGCGGACGCGGCACCGGAACGGCGAACCAGAACGGCGAGAACTCCGGCGCCGCTGCCGCCGGCGGCTGGGCCTGCGCGGGCTGCGGCTGGGCGCCGTAGGGCTGGCCCGGCTGCGGCTGACCGCCGTACGGCTGACCGGCGTGCGGCTGACCCGGCTGCGGGGCGCCCGGGTAGCCGTAACCACCGGGGGGCTGGGCACCGTAGGGCTGCGGGGCGGCGGGCTTGGGGGCGGGGATGAGAGCGCCCTTCAGGGCCGGGACGAGAGGACCGGCGACGGCCGCAGCCGCCATGATCAGGGTGGCGATCAGCATCAGGATCAGACCGACGCCCGCGCTCAGGCTGTCGTCGTTGAAGCCGGGCATGTTGTCGAAGCCGCCGGCCGGGTCGAAGAGGTTCCCGAGTGCGCTCCACGCGGCGAAGATGGTCAACGCGACCCCGAACTGGCCGAGGTCGAGACCGGCCGGCTTCGGCAACTGGGGCAGGCCCCGGGACACGACGACGAGCGCGGCGCCGAAGATGCCCGCCAGCACGACACCCATCAGGATCGGACCGCTTCCCCAGGCGTTGGGGAAGGCATAACTGTCCGGGGCTCCGTCGGCCGAGTAGATGTCGAGGAACGACGCGATCAACAGCAATACCGCTGCTCCGATCACCACGCCGTCGCCTCTAGTGAGGGAGCGGATATTCACTTCAAGGTCCTTCGGTTCAGTCGTCTCGTCATCGGTGGAGGCGTCGCTGTCACCATGCTGCCGTCAGGCCCCGGTGCGAAGCGTGGGGATGACCCCTCATCGTAGGGGCGACACTATCGTCCGCCCGAACAGGGTGTCCGCCCGGATCAGCGCGCTGATGACTACCCGCGCAGGAAACTCACGATTCCCTCAGAGATCCCCTGCGCCGCTTTCTGCCGCCAGGCGCCACTGGTCAGCAGTGCCGCGTCCGTGCTGTCGCGCATGTTGCCGCACTCGATGAACACCTTGGGCACCGTTGACAGATTGAGACCGCCGAGGTCCGTGCGGGTGACCAGTCCGGAACCGTCCCCGATGTAGTTGGACGGCGCAGTGCCCGTGACGCGCACGAAGTTGCCCGCCACGCGCTCGCCGAGCTCACGCGAAGGAGCGACGATCGTACGGGTGTCGGCGGCGCCCGCGTGGACACCGCCCGGCAGGATCACGTGGAAACCGCGGTTGCCGGCCGCCGAGCCGTCCGCGTGGATCGACACGACGGCGTCCGCGTGCGCCTGGTTGCCGAGCCGGGCGCGCTCGTCCACGCACGGGCCGTACGGCCGGTCGCCGTCCTGGGTCAGCTTCACCGTGGCGCCCTGCCGCTGGAGCAGCGTGCGCATCCGTTGGGCCACGTCCAGCGTGAACTTGGCCTCCTCGTACCCGGAGTTGGTGGCCGTCCCCGTGGTGTCGCACTCCTTCGAGTTCGTTCCGATGTCCACCGTACGGTTGATCGCGGCGGTGTGCTGGAAGTTGCCCGGGTTGTGCCCCGGGTCGATGACGATCACCTTGCCCGTCAGTCCGCCCTTGAGCGAGCCGGAGCCGGAACGGGCGGCGGGCGTGGAGACCGACGGGGCGAGGGTCGGCTTCGCGGAGACGCTCGCTTTGTCGTCGTCACGCGTGGGCGTCGTGGGGGAGGCGGGCGCGCTCGCCGAGGCGGCGGCTCCCACCGCGCCGGCGGAACTGCCGGAGCCCCCGCCGGTGCCGCCCACCGCCTCATACACCAGCCACCCCAGCAGGGCGCCCGGCACGAGCGCGGCGAGAGCGACGGTCAACGGGCCGCGCCGGGGACGGCGGGACTCGGACGTTTCGAAGTCAGGGCCTACGTACGACACGTCTGCGACTCTAACCGGGCCCTCAGATCCCCGTCCCCGTTCGCCGCAGCACGCGCAGCGAATCCGTCGCCGAGACCTCCGTGAACGCGCCGGACGCGAGGGCGCGGAGGTGGACGCGGTAGGGGGCCTGGCCGGTGAACTCGTCCACCGGGTCCGGGAACACGTCGTGGATGAGGAGCAGCCCGCCCTCGGCGACATGCGGCGCCCAGCCCTCGTAATCGGCGTTCGCGTGCTCGTCGGTGTGCCCACCGTCGATGAAGACGAACCCGAGGGGGGCGCCCCAGACCTTCGCGACCTGGGGCGAGCGGCCGACGAGCGCGACGACGTGCTCCTCCAGGCCCGCCCGGTGCAGCGTGCGGCGGAACGTGGGAAGCGTGTCCATCAGGCCGGTCTCGGGGTCGACCGTCTCCGGGTCGTGGTACTCCCAGCCCGGCTGCTGCTCCTCGCTGCCGCGGTGGTGGTCGACGGTGAGCGCGACGACCCCGGCCGCACGGGCCGCGTCCGCGAGCAGGACCGCGGAACGCCCGCAGTACGTGCCGACCTCCAGCAGCGGCAGCCCGAGCCGCCCGGCCTCGACGGCCGCCGCGTACAGGGCGAGTCCCTCACCCGTGGGCATGAACCCCTTCGCGGCCTCGAAGGCGGCCAGGATCTCGGGCTTGGGGGCCGCGGGCATGGGGGTCCTTTCGGTCGTACGGGGGTGCCGGTGGTGCACGGCGGTGCACGGCGGTGCACGGCGGTGCACGGCGGTGCACGGTGCATGAGCGTGTGGGAGTCAATGCTGCCGCACCCCCTGCCGCGGATGCGACAGGGGGTGCGGGGAGGGGACGGCGGGTACGGGAGCCCGGGGACGTCAGACGGAGACCGCCTGGCCCGGCAGCGCCAGGTCCAGGTCGACCGGCCGGTCGTCGCCCGCGTGGGTGGCGGACGAGGCGAGCGGGCCGTGGCCGGTGGCGCGGGCGGCCAGGACGTACGCGCCCTGGGTCGGGACCGTGAGGGCGTAGGTGCCGTCCTCGGCGGAGAGCGTCGCGCCGGCCTGCCGGCCGCGGCGGTCGATCAGGGTGACGTTGGCGCGGGCGACCGGGGTGCCGGCGGCGGACAGGACCCGGCCGCGGAAGCCGCGCAGGACCTCCTCGGCGTGCTCCAGGTTGGCGTCCTCCTCGCTGCTGGCCCGCAGCTGCGGGCCGGCAGCCGGGCGGGTGCGGGGCAGGAAGAAGGCCAGGACCATGCCGAGGACGACGGCGCCGGTCGCGATCATGAAGGAGACCCGGAAGCCGTGCATGGTCGGGATCGCCACGCCGTTCACGTTGTTCGCGGTGTTGGCGAGAACCATGCCGATGACGGCGCTGGAGACCGACGTACCGATGGACCGCATCAGGGTGTTGAGGCCGTTCGCCGCGCCCGTCTCCGAGGCCGGGACCGCGCCGATGATCAGCGCGGGCAGCGAGGAGTAGGCGAGGCCGATGCCCGCGCCCAGGAGCACCGCGATGACGAGGCTCTGCCAGGCGGCGCTCATCAGGACGAGGCCGGAGCCGTAGCCGATCGCGATGATCAGCATGCCGAGGATCAGGGTGAACTTGGGGCCGTACTTCGCGGACAGCCGGGCGTAGACGGGAGCCGTGAGCATCATGGTCAGGCCGAGCGGCGCGACCAGCAGGCCCGCGGTGACCATCGACTGGCCGAGTCCGTAGCCGGTGGCCTTCGGCAGCTGGAGCAGCTGCGGGAGAACCAGCGAGACGACGTAGAACGAGACGCCGACCATGATCGAGGCGAGGTTGGTGAAGAGCACGGCCGGGCGGGCCGTGGTGCGCAGGTCCACCAGCGGTGCCTTGAGGCGCAGCTCCATCACGCCCCACAGGACGAGCACGACCGCCGCGGCGCCGAACAGGCCGAGCGTGGTGCCGGAGGTCCAGCCCCAGTCACTGCCCTTGGTGATCGGCAGCAGGAAGAGGACGAGGCCGACGGACAGGCCGATCGCGCCCAGGACGTCGAAGGTGCCCTCGGCACGCGCCGGGGACTCGGGAACGACGAGGAGGGTGAGGACGATGGCGAGGACACCGAGGCCGGCGGCGCCGTAGAAGAGTGCGTGCCAGTCGGCGTGCTGGGCGATCAGGGCCGCGCCGGGCAGCGCGAGGCCGCCGCCGACGCCGATCGAGGAGCTCATCAGGGCCATCGCCGAGCCGAGCTTCTCGCGGGGCAGCATGTCCCGCATCAGGCCGATGCCGAGCGGTATCGCGCCCATCGCGAAGCCCTGGAGGGAACGGCCCGCGATCATGGCGAGCAGGTCGTTGGTGAGAGCGCTGAGCAGGGCGCCCGCCACCATCACCGAGAGGCTGAAGATCAGCATGCGCCGCTTGCCGTACAGGTCGCCGAGGCGGCCCATGATCGGAGTGGCCACGGCACCCGACAGGAGGGTGGACGTCAGGACCCAGGTGGCGTTGCTGGGCGAGGTGCCCAGCAGTTGCGGCAGGTCCTTGATGACCGGGACGAGCAGGGTCTGCATCACCGCGACCACGATGCCCGCGAACGCGAGCACCGGGACGACGGCCCCGCTCGCTCCGCGTGCGGGTTGGTCGGTCGACGAGTGCGTCATGAAGTGAGGCCTCCAGGCCTGGGAACGGATTCGTACTGCTTACTGCTGATCCGTGACGGAGCCGGCGTCGGAGTCGTGCTGTCGAACGTCGTGCCGCTGATCCGTAACGGGATATGTGCAGGGTGAACCACGTGCGCCCGGGCAACTATTCCGATGCTTTGGCGCACTAACGATTTTTTTAGCTTCTCTTGGGGATCGGGGGTCCGGATCTCCGGGTCTCCGGGCGGGGGAGGGCTGAGTTCTGGCTGATCAGGGTGTCCTTCGGGTGCCTACAGCCAGCCCTGGCGGCGGGCCTCCCGCATTGCCTCCATGCGGTTGCGGGTGTGCGTCTTCCCGATGGCGGAGGAGAGATAGTTGCGGACCGTGGACTCCGAGAGGTGGAGGCGGACGGCGATGTCGGCGACGGTCGCGCCGTCCGCGGAGGCATTGAGGGCGTCGCACTCGCGGGCGGTGAGCGGGTTGGGTCCGGCGCTGAGCGCGGCTGCCGCGAGCGCCGGGTCGATGACCGTCTCGCCGGTCAGAACGCGACGGATCGACGCGGCCAACTCCTCCACGGGGCCGTCCTTGACGAGGAAACCGGCGGCGCCCGCCTCCATGGCCCGCCGCAGATAGCCGGGGCGGCCGAACGTGGTCAGGATCAGCACGCGGCAGTCGGGGGTCTGGTCGCGCAGTTCGGCGGCGGCGTCCAGACCGCTCTTGCCGGGCAGTTCGATGTCGAGGAGCGCGACGTCCGGGCGGTGGGCGAGGGCCGCGTCCACGATCACGTCCCCGGCCGCCACCTGAGCGACGACCTCGATGTCGTCCTCCATCCCGAGCAACAGCGCGAGCGCCCCGCGCATCATCCCCTGGTCCTCCGCAAGCAGAACCCTGATCGACTTGGCGGGCCGGCGCTCCCGGGGCATCTCGTTCACGGCCCAAGGGTAGAGCGCGAGCGACAGGCCGGAGCCCGTCGTGTTCAGCGGTTCTGCCCACCCCACTGACCCGGGTGTCTCCACCCGCCACGGCTGACTCCGACGGCTCCGCTCTTCCCGTCGGCCCCAGGCCCTGCGGCCCTGTTCACCGGCCTCGCCGATTCAGCCGTGTCCACCGATCTCAAGGCCCCGTCGCGCCGACTGCCTCCGTCGCCCCAGATGCCCCCACCGTGTCCACCGGCCCGACAGTCTCCGTCGGCCCAAGTGCCTCCACCGGCAGTTCCGCCTTCACCACGAACCCGCCCCGTGTCCCCGGCCCGGCCGTCAGTGAGCCACCGGCCGCAGCCAGGCGTTCCGTCAGCCCCTTGAGCCCGGTACCGCCGAGAACGCTCCGGAACCCGACGCCCGAGCCCACGCCCCCCGAGGCCGCAACTGATGCCGAAGCCGAAGCCGATGCCGATGCCGATGCCGTATCCGATACCGATGCCGAAGCCGGTGCCGATGCTGTATTCGGTGCCGCACCCGACACCGGTGCCGCACCCGACACCGATACCGGCGCCTGAGCCGACGTCTCCGCCCCGACCCCGTCATCCGTCACCGTCGACCGCACACGTTCCCCGGCGCCTGCGCCTGCGCTCGCGCCTGCCCCCACCCCCGCCACCGCGACCCTGCACCGGTTCGCCTCGCTGTGCCGGAGGACGTTGGTGACCGCCTCGCGTACCACCCACCCGAGCAGGACCTCCGTCTGTGGGGGCAGCGGCGGGCCCGACTGGCTCAGGACCAGTTCGACGCCCGCCGCGGACAGCGCCGAGCGGGCCCGGTCCAGTTCCGTGGTGAGGCTGACCGGGAACCACAGGCCGCCTACCACCGCCAGCCCCAGGTTGCACACCATGTTCGCCACGCCCGTGGTCTGCGCGGTCAGCCGGTAACCGTTGCCGAGCCCGAGCAGGGTGAAGGGGGTCGAGCCGAGCCACAGCAGCACCGCGACGAGCGCCCACTGCCATACGTCCAGCCGTACGCCGTTGAGCAGCCCGCCCGCCTCGAGCACCGCGACGATCGCCGGGAGCACCGTCACGGAGCCGGCCAGCGCCCGGCCGATCACGACCTGGTGCGAGGTCATCGGCGTCACCCGCAGCTGCCGCAGCCAGCCGGTCGCCCGGTCTTCGGCGACCCCGCGGCCGGTGTTGAGGGCCGAGCCGACCGCGCCGTACGCGGCCATCTTCGTGATCGGCGGTGTCGCGATGCCGGTGAGACATACAACCCGTACTACTGATCCCCGCTCAGCTGCCTCCGGGAAGACCGGTGAGGCTGGCGGGACATCGAGCCGCTACACCCTGGAAGTCACGTGCAGTCACCGGTGGACTGGGGTGATCTTCCACTCGTGCGAGCTCTCGTCCCAGGACACTTCGACAGCGCTCCCCATGGTCTGTCGGATCACAGCGAAGTCCAGATCGGCCAGTTGCCGCAGTGCCTCGTTGGAGACGTGAGCGGATATCCGCAGCACCACGCCTTCCATGCCTGCTTGTTCCGGGGGACTTTCCGGGGTCGGTGATCGGCGGAGCGTCGTGGCCCACCGATGGATCATGGCCCGCGCCGCCTGGTAGCTGTCTTCTCCCGCCTTGCTCACCATGGTCTGGAGAAAGGGAACCAGCGCGCCGGTGAGTACCGCTGTCGTGACGACTTCCGCCAGCCCGGCGGGCGGGTTCCGGCGTTGATCCTCCTCGGCTTCGGCGAGGAACGCATCGGCTTCAGCCACCTTCCCCATGGCCAGCAGGGCGGCAGCACGCTTGTGAGCAACCCCGGGCTGCCTGCTCGCAAAGTCGATCGGTCGAATCCGCTCTCCCAGAGGTGGCTTCCAGGTGGAACCGGGCGGGTCGTCACCGTAGTAGGCCCGGCAGTACCAGGTCTCGGCTTCCTCGTACGCCCTACGCGCTGAGAGGAGGTCACCCAGATGCTCCGCGGCCGGCCGCACGTCGTAGCTGCCGTCGGTCGCCAGCGCGGCCCGGCGGTACCAGCCTTCGGCCTCACCATCCCTCCCCTGACGGGCCAGGAATTCGGCCAACATGAACTTGCTCGGGCTCTCTATCTCCGGTTCCTTTGCGGCAGCGGCACGGAACCACGTCTCTGCCTCCGTCAAAGAACCCTGGCTCAGCAGTTTGACTGCTTCGGCGTCAGCATCTCTCCCAAGTGCGCGCAGTCTGGCTGCACATTTGGTCAGGAAGGGCACTCCATAGCGGTCGCGCTCCCAAGATGCGAATTGGTCGACTTCCTGCTGTTCCATCGCGATTAGCCCCCTGGCGCTCTCTCTGCTTCCTCGTCTGGCGTGGTCCGGTGCTTGCCGACGCACATCTATCTAGCGATTTCTGCCACGTCCAACGGCCGCAAACACCATGGCAGCCGAGGCTAGTACTACAGCCGGTGGTAGTACTAGTGGGCGGTGGATTGGGTCTACCTGGCGAGTGTCACGGAGCGGGAGGCGGTGGGAGCTGGGTTGAAGCGTGGTCCCGGTAGTCCCTTGGTGGTATGCCATAGGTGTTGCGGAACGTACGGCTGAAGTCGGCGGCTCGTGGGAAACCCCAGCGAGAGGCAATTACGTGGATGGGGGTGCTGCGTAATATGGGGTCGGTCATGTCTCGGCGGGCGTTCGCCAGACGTTGCTCACGGATCCAGGATGAGACGGTGATGCCCTCTCCCTGGAAGACGCGGTGCAGGTAGCTGACGGAGATGTGGTGCGCGGCGGCGATGGCCGGTGGGGCCAGTTGGGGATCTTGCAGGTGCTGGCGGATGAATGACTGGATCTGCAGGAGCAGAGCGCGCCGGGCGCTGTTGGGCGCGCTGCTGGCGTCCGCGTCGAGGTGATGGGCGAACAGCACGGTCAGCAGTTCGAGGAGTGCCGCCTCCAGTCGCGGGCCGTCGGACGAGCGGTAGGAGGCGGTGTCGTGGGTTAGTTGCAGGAGGAATCCCGACAGCAGGGCCCCGACGCCTTCCCGGCCCGGTATTCGTTGGGTGAGGAGGCGGTCCATCCAAGGAGCGGGCAGCGGAAATCCGGCCTTGGGAACGTCGGCCCCGATCAGGGAAACCGATGGGCTGCCGAGGAGACGAAGGTGAACGGGCCGGGAGGAGTCCAGGACGTGCATGTCGAAGGGGCCGTGGACGGCTTCCCGGTCGGCCTGGGCCACTTCGGTTCTGCCACTGAGCGGCAGGAGCAGTGTGTAGACCCCAGGATCGGACTGACGGACGAGTTCCCGTGTACGCCGGATGGTCGCGGGGTCCACGACCGTGGACCACACGCGTGAGCCACCGAGCCTGAGCAAGCGTGTCTCCGCCCGGAAACCGTCCCCCTGGTTACTGCTGGAGCCGAGAGGGGGAGACGTCCCTGCCTAGTCGTTTGCGCCACGCATTGAAGCGATCGGCCGAGGGCACGTTGTCGCTCCGGAACACCTTCTCGATCATCGTAAACCCCGTTTGGATGCGGCCGAGCAGGGACGAGGGACACTAGTCAGACGTTGGTCGGCACTGGCTATTTAGCAAAAACCGCAGGTAAAGCCCTGGGGTGGAGGCTAAATTTACCCAAGCAACCGTGTCAACGGATGTCGGCCCGCAGGCGCCAAAAATGGCCAGCCGTGAGGCTGCCGCCCGTCCGGCAGCCGGCGTCGCGGCGGGAACCGGCATCGACCAGCGGCTGCTCCTATTGCCCGCGGACCCAGCCCGCTGCTGCAAGCGGCGCAGTCTCTTCAGCTCGAGTAGACGCATCTCCAAGTCACCGACGACTCAGCGCTAACGACATCCCCATGATTCGTACGGCAGCCTGTTGGTGAATCCGAAACGGACTCTCGGCCATTCCGACCGGCAGGCCGAGTCGTATCGTAATGAATCCGATCGCAGGAGGAAGAATCGATTGGGCGGCGATTGTTGGGGGCGGCCACGTCAGTGTTTGCTTGTCTGTCTTCATGGACGCTCGTGCCGAGTCCAGCGCAGGCGGCCAGTAGTCCGCACTACTGGATGTACGCGAACGAGTTCAGCACCGTAGGTAAGGGAGGAAGGGTCGATTTCTGGCCGGTCGGTGACGTCGTCGAGCTGTGTGACGGTTTGCGTGATGGCAGAAGTGCGAAACTCGGCGTCTTCGACCAGACTGGTTTCTTCACCAAGTATGAGATAGAAGCTTCCTGCTATGGAAAATACACAAAGGTCAGCGCCTTACGCGGGAGTTATTTAAACCTAGCAGAGAATCACTGTTTCAAGTTCGAAATGTATCTTCTGGATGGCGACGGAGATATCGTTCCCGGTAGCGAAGATGACGCCTGCTGGCGTAACCGTAATGACGCCAAGGTGAATTGCGATCCGTGAGCTCTGGGCTAGGTGTGCGAAAGGCGAAAAATGGATCGCGCGCTATGGAATTTCAAGGTGGCGCGGATTCACTGCTGACGACGCCTCGGCAGGCCACTCGTCAGTATCAGAAGGACCGCATGTCGACACTTTGGTATGCATTTTCGGCGCACGACCGTGACGCCGAATCATGCGCCATACCTAAAGAAGGGTGATCATGAAACGCGCAAAGAGTCTCCTGTATTCCATCGGTATCGCCGTCGCCATCGCAGGTGGCGGCGCCGCATCACCTGCGGCAGCCGAAGGCCACCCTCCTGTCGCTGCTCCGCTGGACGAAGCCATGCCGGTGGCGACACCACTGGACGAGGGCCACACGCCTGTAGTGACACCGTGGGACGCGGCCCGGCAGCCCCGGGCTACCGGTTCTGTCTGCCGCTCGAGGATCCAAACCGCCATCGCTCTCAATGAGAAAGCCCTGGCAGCCGACGGTCAGCGGCCTGACGCGGACGAAGCCGCAAGGTACAACCGGAGGACGCAGGCCGAGATCAGTTCAGCGCAAACTGACTGTCGTGGAGCGAGCCGCGCCAGGGAGATCAAGCGAGAGTTGGACGCGGCGCAAGATTCGGCGAAGGCGGCAGAACGGCACAACAAAGCCGGGGATGAGGTGCCTGCCAGGCACGCCGAGCGGGACGTGAAGGCTCACCTCAGCGAGGCCAGGGGCATGGCGTGATCGCGAGGTGTCCGGTTACGACCTGTAGACGGTGTGAGCCGGTGCAGGGACGCGGGACACCCCGCCTGAGCACACTGCGGAGCCGCAGCGGACGCGACGTGAAAGGCGCCGAGCGTTGACCCTGCGTCAGTGGCGGTGGAAGGGGCTGCTTCCTTCATGCCGAGGCGGCCCCGCCCGCTCGTCAAACAGCGGGTGGTTGGGGGTGCGTGCGCAGAATGCGGACCTTGCGGGGGGTGTTCGGTGAGTTGTTGCCGGAGTTGGCGATTCTCCACCATTGCTTGGTGCAGCGTTCTGACGAGGGCGTTCTCGGCCTGGGCGCCCAGCTGGGCGGCGTGGTGGTCGGTGCGCGCGATGTTCGCGCAAGTGGACACGCGGCGGTCCAAGGTGGGGGTGTCCCTGGTGCCGACGCGGTGGCAGAGGGCCTTGTCGCGGTTGTAGACGCACATCAGGAAGGCGTGGGGGTTGTTGCAGACGGCAAGGCTGGGGTTGCGCAGGATGGCCCTGGTCTCGATGTCGAGGAGGTCGTGGATTCCATCGCGGCTTCGCGCGGCGTAGCCAGCGCTGACCGCAGTGCGCATATGGCCGTACTGGATGGCGAGGGCGACGAGCCCGCCGGGGCGGCGAGCGATGTGCCAGGCCAATGTGCCGGGCCATGTGCGGGGTCGCGAACGGTGGCTCGGCCATGACATCCGCCAGCACCGTCTCGCACCGTTGCGAGGCCGTGCGGAAGACGTTCTCCCACGGCGCCGGGCGGAACGGCAATCCGGACTCATTCAGCCACAGCCACAGCGGTTCGGGCCCATCCGGCCCTTCGGTGAAGTACGTCATCCGCTCAGCGACGGTGGCTTCGCCCAGCGGGGTCTGGCCGACGACATCGTCCTGGTCGCGCCAGTGCAGCATCCGCCGCAGCCGCCCGCTTTGGTGCGTCACAAGCCGGCACTCGGCAAGCCGGTCGTAGCGGCCCCGGGCCTGAGCACGGCGTATCACGTCCGTCCGCGAGGACTCCACGTAGCCTTCGATCTCGCCCAGCACCACGGCGGAGGCGTAGAACGTGCGGGCCTTCTTCGTTTTGGTCACCGCTCGGGTCAGCCGGGCCGCTGTAGTAGCGGCCTCCCTCCAGTCGCGTGCGGGAAACTTCGAATGTCAGCAGTGAGGCCGCCTCGGTCAGGCGCATCCCCGACGACAGCAGCAGGTCCGCGTAGGCGCTGTTGCGGTCTTCAAGTCGGCCCACCCATCCGGCATCTGGCCTGCCCTCGGCCGCAGGTCGATCCCGTCGACGGCGCGTACCTCGCCGTACGTCCTGACTGCCCCCGTGAAGGACACAGCCGGTGGTGTCCCCTTCGTCCCCGTCGTCTTCGTCGTCCCCGTCGTCTTCGTCATGCCTACGACGCTACGGATCCCGGGCCCCCGCCCGGCAGATGCGCTTGTACGGACTCGGGCAGGACAAATGTCACCGAGCCCGCGAACTGACGCACCGTCAGTAGCCTTCACAAGTGGCGGACGCTCGGCTATACAGAGGGCGCCGGACTGGAACGCGTTCTAGATCGGCCCGTGACGACCTCGGTGCGGCCGACGGTGCGGACGGCCGCACCGGGGTCTTTCGCCGCCACTGTCAGGAGCCCCATGCCCATCGACGCAGCGCAGGCCCTCGGGGCCGAACCCCGGACCGGCGAGATCGCCTGGGACCACAAGGACGTGCAGCTCTACCACCTCGGCGTCGGAGCCGGTATCCCCGCCACCGGCCCCGACGAACTGCGCTACACCCTGGAGTCCCGGCTGCACGTCCTGCCGAGCTTCGCCACCGTCGCGGGCGCCGGTTCACCGGGCGTGATCGGCGGCCTGTCCATGCCGGGCGTCGACGTCGACCTCGCCAGGGTCCTGCACGGCGGCCAGGCGCTCACCCTCCACCGTCCGATCCCGGCCCAGGGAGCCGCCACCGCCACCTCCCGCATCGCCGCCGTGTACGACAAGGTCAAGGCCGCCGTCCTCGTGATGCGCACCGAGGTCACCGACGCCGACGGCCCGCTGTGGACCAACGACGCCCAGATCTTCGTACGGGGAGAAGGCGGCTGGGGCGGCGACCGCGGCCCCTCCACCCGCCCGGAACCGCCCACCGGCGAGCCCGACCGAACCGTCGAACGCCCGATCCGCGAGGACCAGGCCCTGCTCTACCGCCTCTCCGGCGACTGGAACCCGCTGCACGCCGACCCCGAGTTCGCCAAGCTCGCCGGCTTCGAGCGGCCCATCCTGCACGGGCTGTGCACCTACGGCATCACGCTCAAGTCGGTCGTGGACACACTGCTCGGCGGGGATGTGAACCGGGTGCGGTCGTACGCCACCCGGTTCGCCGGGGTCGTGTATCCGGGGGAGACCCTGCGCATCCGCATGTGGCGGCAGGACTCCCCGGCAGTAGCCCCGGCGGCGCCCCGGCCGGCAATCCGGGTGGCGGTCAGTGCTGTCGATCGGGACGACGCACCCGTCCTCGCCGACACCGTCGTCGAACACACCTGAGCCATCGAGAGCACTTGAGTCGTCGAGAGCACTTGAGTCGTCGTGAGCACTTGAGCCGTTGAGCCATCGAGCGCCGTCGATCCATCGAGCCTTGAGTCGTCGAAAGTGTTTGAGTCGTTGAACCGTTGAGCCGCTGAACCGTTGAGCTTTCCGAGGGGAGCCGCACCATGCGCGCAGCCGTACTGCACGAGATCGGCCAGGACAAGCTGGAGATCCTCGACGACGTCGAGGCGGTGGGCTTCGGCCCCGGCAAGGTGCGGATCCGGGTGCGGGCCACCGGGCTGTGCCACTCGGACCTGTCCGCGATGAACGGCGTCCTGCCCCAGCCGGCCCCCTTCGTGCCGGGGCACGAGGGCGCGGGCGAGATCCTCGAAGTCGGCGAAGGCGTCGGCCACTTGAAGGCCGGCGACCGGGTGGTCGTGTGCTGGCTGCCGGCCTGCGGGACGTGTCCCGCCTGCAAGCGGGGGCAGACCGAACTGTGCCTGGCCGGGTTCATGAACGCGGGCACCCCCAACTTCAAGCGCCCCGGCGGGGACCTCTTCGGCTTCGCGGGCACCGGCACCTTCACCGAGGAGGTCGTCGTCGACGCCGGCTGCGCGGTGCCGATCCCCGACGACGTGCCCTTCGACATCGCCGCCCTCATCGGCTGCGGGGTGACGACCGGGCTGGGCGCCGCGCTCAACACCGCGGACGTGGAGGCCGGTTCGTCGGTCGCCGTCATCGGCTGCGGCGGGGTCGGCATCTCCGCCATCCAGGGGGCGCGGCTCAAGGGCGCCGCCGAGATCGTCGCCGTCGACCCGGTCGCCGCACGGCGCGAGGCCGCCCTCACGTTCGGGGCCACCAGGGCCGTCTCACCGGACGAGCTGCCCGCCACCAAGCAACAGGTCACCGCCGGCGAGGGCTTCGACTACGTCTTCGAGGTCGTCGGCAAGGCCGCCACCGCCCGGACGGCATACGACAACACCCGGCGCGGCGGCACGCTCGTCGTGGTCGGCGCGGGCGCCATGGACGACTTCCTCCAGCTCAACATGTTCGAGCTGTTCTTCGACGAGAAGCGGATCCTGCCGTCCATGTACGGCGGCGGCGACGTCCTGCGTTCCTACGAGCGGACCATCGCCCTGTGGCGGGCGGGCCGCGTCGATCTGGCCGGCCTGATCACCCACCGGGTGCCGCTGGCCGAGATCAACGAGGCCCTCGACCAGATGCGCACGGGGGCCTCCCTCCGTACCTGCATCGAGATCTGAGGCCGGCATGTCGCTGTCACCGTCACCGCCACCGCCGCTGCCACTGGAGGGGCTCTCCGCGATCGTCACCGGCGCCGGACGCGGGCTCGGCCGGGCCGAGGCGCTGGAACTGGCCCGGCTCGGCGCCGCCGTCGTCGTCAACGACTACGGGCAGCCCGGCCGGGACGGCTCGGGCGAGGCCTCCACCGCGCCCGCCGAACAGGTCGCCGCGGAGATCCGCGCCGCGGGCGGAACGGCCCTGGCCCACACCGGGGACGTCGCCGACTTCCACCAAGCCCGCCAACTGACCGAGTTGACGGTCGCGGAGTTCGGGAAGCTGGACATCCTGGTCAACAACGCGGGCATCCTGCGCGACCGCATGGTCTTCTCCATGACCGAGAACGAATGGGACGCGGTGATCCGGGTCCACCTCAAGGGCCACTTCAACACCACCCACTTCGCCGCGGCACACTGGCGGGAGCGGTCCAAGGCGACCGGCGGGCCGGTGTACGGGCGGATCGTGAACACCTCCTCGGAGGCGTTTCTCGCCGGATCGGCCGGACAGCCCAACTATGCGGCGGCGAAAGGCGGAATCGTCGGGCTCACCACGTCGACGGCCCTCGCGCTCGCCAAGTACGGCGTGACGACCAACGTCATCTGCCCGCGCGCCCGCACCCGGATGACCGAGGACGTCTTCAACGGCCTCGCCCGCCCCGATGACGGACTCGACCCGCTCGCCCCCGAGCATGTCGCCCCGCTCGTCGGCTACCTGGCCTCGCCCGCCGCGGCCCGCGTCAACGGACAACTGCTCGTCGTCCACGGCGGAATGGTGGCGGTCGTCGAACGACCGCGCGTGGCCGCGAAGTTCGACAGCAAGCAGGACACCTTCAGCTACGACGAGCTGGACGCCCTGCTCACCCCGCACTATGCGGGACGCCCGGACGGCGAGACCTTCGCGGCGGCCGAAGTGCTGGGCCTCAAACGGGAGTAGGCCTCGGGAGCAAACCTCGCGAGCAGGCTTCGCCTCGAAAGCAGGCCTCGAACGAGAGTGGACACAAACCGGCCCCGCCCCTTCGACGAGGGGCGGGGCCGGGTGCCGTTCAGGCCGCCGACTCGGCCTGCTCGGCCGGTTTGCGGTGACGGCCGCTGGCCGCCCTCTCGCCGTCGTGGTCCGCGACCGGACCCCGGTGTTTGCCGTGTCCCGTGGAATCCTGGACGTCGGCGGTCGGCTGGTTCGTGCTGGCGTCGTTCATCGGAAGTAACTCACCCCGTCAACATGATCCTTCTTACAGCCGGGCGAGTTTATCCAGCCCCCCACGGACCGGATCCAGGCGGCCACGCCAACTGGCACTAGTTCGTTACAAGACGTCCCAACGGCGCCTGCTGCAAGGGCACAGGGCGGGGTGCGACCGGGGCCGGAGGTTCCGGTGGTGAGGGTTCGCCCCACTCCGGGAAGTAACCCCCCGACCCCGTCCGTACGGCCGTACCGCCACCCTCGACCGGCTCCTCCGGACCACCGCCCACCGGGCCTCCCGCCCCCGCGGCTCCAAACCCCACGGCCCTCGCGCCCACGGCCCTCGCGCCCACGGTTCTCGCCCACGCTGTTCCCCCCGCCGCGCCCGCGCCCCCTGTTCCCCCGGTCTCCACCGTCTCCGCCGTCTCCCCCGTCTCACCCCTATCTCCTGTCTCTCCCGAAGGGGCATACACCCGTGCGAGTCCGCAGGGCGCCTCGGCCGTGGCGTACGGCAGGTGGAGCACCTCGTCCTCGGTCCAGCGGCCGGCCCCCGCCAGCCACCCCTCGGGCGCCCGAAGGTGTTGGATCTGCCGGGCCGCGGGTCGCCACACGCCGATCCAGCCGCCCAGGGGAGCGTCGATCCTGAGCGCCACCGCGCAGCTCTCCGGCGCCAGGATCTGCCCCGGCTGGATCGCGAACGGCGTGACCGTGCAGCCGTCCACTCGCAGGCACTCGGGGAAACGCACCGGCAGCGTGCTGCCCAGCACGCCCCAGCCGAGCCGTTCCCGCCCCGGCGAGGGCGCGTCCGAGCGGATCAGCAGCAGTCCGCTGTCCGGGTCGGCGAGCAGCAGCCGGTCATCGCTGTCCGCCGCGATCTGCAGCAGCGGCGAGACCTCACCGGCGCGCTCCAGGTCCACCACGACCGTCTTCGTCCGGCCCCCGATCTCCCGGTCCAGCGCCAGCATCCGTCCCGTGCCGTCCAGCCACACCCCGCCCGAGCAGCGGCCCGGCACCTCCGCGAGGTGCTCCGGCCCGAAGGCACCGCCCGCCACCTGCCACACCGCGCTGGACCGCCGGCCGACGGCGAGGGCGTACGCGGTGGCACCGCCCGGCGCGGGCGGCAGCAGCCGCAGCCGGGTGCCCTCGTCCGGGCACTCGACCGCGCCGAGCGGCAGCTCACCGGTGTCCGGGCCGGTCGGGTACAGCAGCGAGAAGGTGTGCCGCCCGTCCGTCAGCCGCCGGATGAGCACCCGGCCGTCGCCCATCGGCTGCACCTCGGTTCCGGGCTCCTCCGGCTGGTTGCCGGGCAGCGGTACCGCGTACGGCTCGGGGCCGTCCAGGGTCCAGCGCTCCGGGAACAGGGAGCCGCCGCTGCGGGCGAGGCGGGCGGCGTAGCAGCCGTCGAATGTGATCGCGCACCCTGCCTGCGGGGTCCGTCCGTCTTCGTCCGCCATGGCGGGCTCGGCCGCACAAACCGTCATTGTTCGGTCACCTCCGGCGAAGAAGCTAGTTTTCGTACGCACGGACGCGGGACCGACGGGCGGTCACTTCACACAAAGGGATGGCCCAGGAACGATTCGCCTGAGGAGGTCGGGGCGAGTGTGCTGGGCGGGGGCACCGGCGGCGGCCCCGGTTCAGCGCCGGAGAGCGGCCGCCCCGGTTCAGCGCCGGAGAGCGGCCCCGGTTCAGGGGCAGAGCAGCGCCGGTTCAGTAGGGAAGGCGGTACCGGTTCAGTAGGGAGAGCGGCACCGGTTCAGCGAAAGAGAACAGCCAGGTAGCCTAGCCCCGTGCCCCGTCTGCCTGAAGTCATCGCCGCTCTGGAGAACCTGTGGCCCGCCGAGCGGGCCGAGTCCTGGGACGCGGTCGGCACCGTCGTGGGCGACCCCGGCCAGGAGGTCACACGGGTCCTGTTCGCCGTCGACCCGGTCCAGGAGACCGTGGACGAGGCGGTGAAGCTGGGCGCCGATCTGCTGGTCACCCACCACCCCCTCTACCTGCGCGGTACGACGACGGTCGCGGCCTCCACCTTCAAGGGCCGTGTGGTGCACACCCTGATCAAGAACGACATCGCGCTGCACGTGGCCCACACCAACGCGGACACCGCGGACCCGGGCGTCTCCGACGCCCTCGCGGGCGCGCTCGACCTTCGTGTCGTACGGCCGCTGGTGCCGGACCCGACCGATCCGTCCGGCCGCCGGGGCCTGGGCCGCGTCTGCGAGCTGGACCATCCGTTGCCGCTGAGGGACTTCGCGGCCCGTGCCGCCGAACGCCTGCCCGCGACCGCGCAGGGCATCCGCGTGGCCGGCGACCCGGAGGCCACCGTCCGCACGGTCGCCGTCAGCGGAGGCTCCGGCGACAGCCTCTTCGACCAGGTCCGCGCGGCCGGCGTCGACGCCTTCCTCACCGCGGACCTGCGCCACCACCCGGCCGCGGAGTTCATGGCGGCTGACGCCGGCCGTCCCCTCGCGCTGATCGACGCGGCGCACTGGGCCACCGAGTGGCCCTGGTGTGAACTGGCCGCCGCCCAGCTCGACGAGATCTCCGACCGGAAGGGATGGGACCTGAGGGTCCACGTCTCCAAGACGGTCACCGACCCCTGGACCGCCCACGCGGCGTCCTCCGCCCACCCGTCACCCGCCACCACCCCTCCGAGGAGCGCTTCGCGCGCCCCCTCTGACTCCGACCCACTGGGAGCCCCCAACTGAACGCCGAGCCCGCCGACCAGATCCGCCTCCTCGACGTCCAGGACCTCGACGTCCGTCTCCAGCAGATCGCGCACAAGCTCCGGTCGCTGCCCGAGCACGCCGAGATCGAGTCGCTGGCCAAGGACCTCACGCAGCTGCGCGACCTGCTCGTGGCCGCGCAGACCGAGGAGAGCGACACCGCCCGCGAGCAGATCAAGGCGGAGCAGGACGTCGACCAGGTGCGTCAGCGTGCCGTCCGCGACCAGCAGCGCCTGGACTCCGGCGCGGTCACCTCCCCGAAGGACCTGGAGAACCTCCAGCGCGAGATCGTCTCCCTCGCCAAGCGGCAGGGTGACCTGGAGGACATCGTCCTGGAGGTCATGGAGCGCCGCGAGTCCGCGCAGGAGCGGGCCGCCGAGCTGACCGAGCGGGTCGCCTCCGTCCAGTCGAAGATCGACGACGCGACCGCCCGCCGGGACGCGGCCACCGAGTCGCTGGACGGCGAGACGGCCACGGTGACCAAGGAGCGCGAGGTCGTCTCCGCCACGATCCCGGCCGACCTGCTCAAGCTCTACGACAAGCTGCGCCAGCAGGTGGGCGGCGTCGGCGCGGCCAAGCTGTACCAGCGCACCTGCCAGGGCTGCCGCCAGGAACTGTCGATCACCGACTTCAACGAGGTCCGCGCGGCCGCGTCCAACACGGTGGTGCGCTGCGAGAACTGCGGCCGGATCCTGGTGCGCACGTCCGAGTCCGGCCTGTAGGGGCTGCTGCGGTGCGGGAGTTCATTGTCGAGGCCGACGGCGGGTCCCGGGGCAACCCGGGGCCCGCGGGCTACGGCTCCGTGGGTGTGGCGGAGTCTGCCGGGGGAGGAGCCGCCAAGGACGGGGCCAAGACCGGGACCAAGACCGGGACCGAAGCCGGGACCGAAGCCGGGACCAAGACCGGGACCAAGACCGGGGCCAAAGCCGGGGCCGATGTCCGTGCCGCGCGGACCGTGGCCGCCCCCGGGTGGGCTCCCGCCGACATGGGACCGCCCGCGACTTTCGTACTCCTTCGGCACGGGGAAACGCCGCTCACGCCGCAGAAGCGGTTCTCCGGGAGCGGGGGCAGCGATCCGTCGCTCTCCGACACCGGGCGCGAGCAGGCCCGGCGGGCCGGTGAGGCGCTGGCCCGACAGGGCACCGTCCAGGGCATCGTCGCCTCGCCTCTCGCCCGTACCCGCGAGACCGCCGGGATGGTCGCCGCCCGGCTCGGACTCGACGTCACGATCGACGACGGACTGCGGGAGACCGACTTCGGGGCCTGGGAAGGGCTGACCTTCGGCGAGGTGCGCGAGCGTCACCCGGACGACCTGAACACCTGGCTGGCCGACCCGGACGCCGAACCCACCGGCGGCGGTGAGAGCTTCGTGGCGACCGCCGCCCGGATCGCCGCCACCCGGGACCGGCTGGTCGCGGCCCACGGGGGCCGTACGGTACTGCTGGTCACCCACGTCACGCCGATCAAGACCTTCGTACGGCTCGCCCTCGGCGCCCCGCCCGAGTCCCTGTTCCGCATGGAACTGTCGGCGGCCTCCCTGTCGGTGGTCGCGTACTACGCCGACGGCAACGCGAGCGTCCGGCTCCTCAACGACACGTCACACCTGCGTCCGTGAACCGTCCCTGAGCCCTGCCGCCTCCCGGGCCAGCGCCTCGACCCGCGCCCAGTCCCGCGCCTCGATCGCGTCCTGGGGGAGCATCCACGTCCCGCCCACGCACCCGACGTTGGGCAGCGCCAGATACTCCGGCGCGTTTCCCGGGCCGACCCCGCCGGTCGGGCAGAACCGCGCCTGCGGCAAGGGGCCGGCCAGCGCCTTCAGATACGCCGTGCCGCCCGCCGCCTCGGCCGGGAAGAACTTCATCTCCCGCACCCCGCGCTCCAGCAGCGCCACCACCTCGGACGTCGTCGACACCCCCGGCAGGAACGGCACCCCCGACTCCCGCATGGCATCGAGCAGTACGTCCGTCCAGCCCGGGCTGACCAGGAAACGCGCCCCGGCCGCCACGGCCTCGGTCACCTGCGCCGGCGTGATCACGGTGCCCACGCCGACCACGGCGTCCGGCACCTCCGCGACGATCGCCCGGGCCGCGTCGAGCGCGGCGGGCGTCCGCAGGGTCACCTCGATCGCGGGGAGCCCGCCGGCGACCAGCGCGCGGGCGAGCGGTACGGCGTCGGCGGCGTCTTCGACGACCACGACAGGGATGACGGGCGCGAGATCCAGCAGAGACCCGGACCCGGACCCGGACCCGGACTCGGATACGGACCCGGACGCGGACGCGGGCGTGGACGACGGGGGCGAGGAAGGCACGGAGGCGGGCATGGCCTCATCGTGCCCTGGAGCAGCAACATACGCAAAGGGTGTTGCGCATGCTGCAACAGGCCGGTTGTGCGAGGTCGAGCGGGTTCAGCGACGTCGAGCGAGGTTCAATGGACCTCGGCCACCAGCACGTCCAGCGCCCACACCGCCCCCGCCGTCACCGGCGGCGCCACCTCCACCACGTACCCGAGGTCCCGCAGCGCCTCCACCAGCTCCGCCGGGCCCTTCGGAGCGGCCCCGGCGGACAGCAGACTGCGGACGATCTTCCCCTTCGTCGCCTTGTTGAAGTGGCTGACGACCTTCCGGGTCGGCGCGTGCAGCACCCGTACCGTCGCCGTCCGCCCGGCGACCTCACCCATCGGCTTCCACGCGGCCGCGTACGCGGAGGACCGCAGGTCCAGCACCAGCCCGCCCCCGGCCGCCTCCGGCAGCGCCGACGCCATCGGCGTACGCCAGTGCGCGCCCAGCGCGCCGAGACCGGGCAGCTTCACGCCCATCGAGCAACGGTAGGAGGGGATCCGGTCGGTGACCCGGACCGCGCCCCACAGCCCCGAGAAGACCAGCAGGGACCGGCCGGCGCGCCGCTTCGCCGCCGTCTCCAGGGACGCCAGGTCGAGGGCGTCGTACAGCACCCCCGTGTAGATCTCGCCGGCGGGCCGCGCGCCGGCCGTCCGCAGCTCCGTGTTCTTCGCGACCTCGCCCCGCAGCCCCTCGCTCAGCCCGAGCACCTCGCGCGCCTTGTCCTCGTCGGCGGCGCACAGCTCCACCAGCTCCTCGATCACCGCCGCACGCGCCTCGGTCAGCTCCGGCAACGCCAGCGACTCCAGCTTCAGCGGGGCGCCGCGTCCGGACGAGGCCTTGCCTTCGGAGGGCGGCAGCAGGACAAGCACGGGATCGATCTCCTTCGATTGAGCTCCGGACAGCGTACGGCGGCGTGCCACCACCCCGCCCCGGCCCTCCGCCGCACCGCACCGCACCGCACCGCACTGCACTGCACCGCACCGCACTGCACTGCACTGCACGGCCCCGCCGGACTGGAGAGCGGCTGCCGCTGGGGGAACGGCTGCGGATGCGGCTCACGCAGCGCGATCCGACAGCGGCACGAGCGCGCGGCTTCCTCGCCCTGCACACCCCGGAGGGATTCCGGGCGGAGCTGGTCGAGGGGGAGATCGTTGTGACGCCGCTGCCGGACGGGGATCACGAGGACTACATCAGCCGGATCGCCAAGCAGGTGATCCGGCGGTCCGGGACCGACATGGACTTCTCCGGGAACAAGGGCCTGAGGCTGAAGAGCGGGGGCGCCTGCCCGAAGAACCATGCGATTCCGGACGTCACCTTCGCGCCCGCGCACCTGCTGCTCTTCCGGGGCGCCGACGCTTGGATGCCGTGCGAGGGCGTCGCCATGGTCATCGAGGTGACCTCCACCAAGCCGGTGGCCGACCGCGAGGCCAAGCGCCATTGCTACGCCCGCGGAGGCGTCCCCCTCTATCTGCTCGTCGACCGCGACGACTCCTCGATCACGCTGTTCAGTGACCCGCAGAAGGACGAATACCGCCAGCACTGCACCCTCCCCTTCGGCAAGCCCCTCGCCCTCCCCGAGCCCTTCGCCTTCGACCTGGACACGAGCGACTTCCTCTGAGCCGCGCCGCACGGCATGAAACCGGGACCTGAAAGCGTTGCATCCCCGAGGATTCGAGGACGTCAGGGGGACGACGATGAGAGCACGGGAACAGGCCCGGTGGACCAGGGCCCGCCTCGGCCGCTGCGGACCGCCCCTCGACCTCCTCACCGCCCGCTTCGACCGGCACGTCTACGCCTCCCACGCACACGACGAGTTCAGCATCGGGGTGTGCGTGGACGGCTCCGAGGTCATCGACTACCGGGGCGGCCGCCTCCGGCCCGGCCCGGGCGCCATCGTCGTACTCGCCCCCGGGGAGATGCACACCGGCGGCCCCGCCGCGTCCGACGGCTACGCCTACCGTGCCCTGTACCCAGATCCCGCCCTCCTCGCCGACGGCGCCCTCGGCGGTCACCCGTACTTCCGCGAGCCGCTCGTCGACGACCCCGAACTGGCCGCCGCCCTCAGCTGCGCCCACGCCGAACTCAGCGCGTGCCCCGACCCGTTGGAGGCGGAGTCCCGCCTGCCGTGGCTGCTCACGGCGCTGACCCGGCGCCACTCCACTGCCCGCCCGGCCGGCGATACGATCCCCGGCGCGGACCGTATCGCCCACGCCGTACGCGACCGTCTCGCCGACGACCTCCTGGCACCCCCCTCCCTCGCCGACCTCGCCGCCGACCTGGGCCTGTCCCGCTACCAACTCCTGCGCGCCTTCCGTACGACGATGGGGATACCGCCGTACGCCTGGCTCGCCCAGTACCGGGTGACCCGGGCCCGCGGACTCCTGGAGTCCGGCCTGCTGTGCCCTGGGCGCCGCCATCCTGCTCCCCTTCGCGATACGCGGCGGCGGACTGATCCGGACCGTCCGCACCCACTGGCTGCCGATGCTGGGCTTCGCGTGCATCGAGATCATCGGCCCCTGGTTCACCCTCACCGACGCCGAACGCCACCTGTCCAGCTCGACAGCCGGTCTGCTGATCGCGGGCGTCCCGATCGTCGGAGTGGTCACGGCCCGTTTCTTCGGCGACACGGAACGCCTGGGGGCACGGCGGGTGAGCGGCCTGGTGCTGGGCCTGGCCGGCGTCGCCGTACTCACCGTCCCCCACCTGACCGGCGGCGACGCCCGTTCCCTGGCGGAGGTGTTCCTGACGGTGGTGGGCTATGCGACGGCGCCCTTGATCGCCGCCCGGTGGCTGAAGGACGTTCCGACGCTCCAGCTGACAGCCCCCTGCCTGGCCCTGGCGGCCTTGGTCTATGCGCCGGCGGCGGCAGTGACCCGGGCGAGCGAGACGCCCTCTGCGTCGGTCCTCACGGCCCTCGCGGGACTGGGCGTGATCTGCACGGCGCTCGCGTTCGTCGCCTTCCTGGAACTGATCAAGGAGGTCGGCCCTACCCGGGCGACGGTCTTCACGTACGTCAACCCGGCGGTGGCGGTGGCCGCGGGAGCCGCGTTCCTGGACGAACCCTTCACAGCCGGGATCGCGGTCGCCTTCACCCTCATCCTGGCGGGCTCGGTACTGGCGACGGCCGCCGGGCCTGCCGTGCCTGCCGTGCCTGCCGGTCCTGCCGGTCCTGGCGGTCCGGGCAAAGGCACACGCCCGGTAGCATGGTCGACACGGCAGACGAGCCGGGCGGACGGCCGCGTGGAGTGACCCTGACGGGACACTTCCCGAGGAACGTCCGGGCTCCACAGGGCAGGGTGATGGCTAACGGCCACCCGGGGTGACCCGCGGGACAGTGCCACAGAAAACAGACCGCCCAGCGCTTCGGCGCTGGGTAAGGGTGAAACGGTGGTGTAAGAGACCACCAGTGCCCAGGGCGACCTGGGCAGCTAGGTAAACCCCACCCGGAGCAAGGTCAAAAGGAAACACCCCGGTGTTTCTGCGCGGACGTTCGAGGGCTGCCCGCCCGAGTCCGCGGGTAGACCGCACGAGGCCGGCGGCAACGCCGGCCCTAGATGGATGGCCGTCTCCCCGGGCTCCGCGAGGAACCCGGGCGACAGAACCCGGCGTACAGCCCGACTCGTCTGCCCCTAGGGGCCTTTGATCAGTGAACATGCTGGTCAGCAGCCATTTTTTGTGGGTCAGAAGACTTGATCAAACCCCGTTCCGCACCGGTTCAAACGGGGTCGCACGGCTACGTACGTAGCCATGAAAGTAGCCATGGGCCGCGAGGGTGGAGATTGGCAGCGCCGGGTTCTGACCTGCGGCAAGCGGCCTCTGCCCTGCGTGATTCGAATGGTCCGGCCGCAATGCCAGGGCAGAGCGCGAAGCCTCGTGAGCTTGTACCTCTTCGACAATCCCGCTTCGTGGGGAGCGTGGGGCGAGGCGATCGGGGAGCTGACCGAACTGGCCCGGCACCTGGCGGTCGAGGTTTTCGAAGGCATGCACATCCCTTCGCAGTTTGGAGCAATGGCGATGGCCTGCGGATCGCACGATCCGCAGGCCATCGCCATTGCTCCAGTCGTTACGCCGCGTCGCGTACGAGGGCCAGCTTCGGCCGTGCAGTCAGGTCGGCGGCTATCGCGCCGTGGGTGTCGGCGTGGTCCCTCAAGAGGTGGCTGTACGTACGGCGCAGCTCCTCGACGGAGTCGCCCACCCACGCGGCCACGGTGTGCTCTGGGATTCCGTTCTGCAGGCATGTGGAGATGAAGGTGTGTCTGAGGTCGTGGAAGGTCGGAAGGTTTCCCTCCTCGTCCTTGATGCCCAGCTTGAGAAGCGTCGGCTTCCACGCGTCGTCGTTGAAGTGGTTCCGGCAGACGAGGTTCATGCGGCGCGACCAAAAGAGCGCTCGTACCGAGCCGCGCTCACAGTCGGCCATCGTCTTCTTGTGCTCCCACAGGACGTTCTTTGCGGGCCGTGGCGGGAGCCGCTCCATGTGCTCGTCCAAGGCGCCCTGGAGGTACGGAGGGATCGGCACGTCCTTCGTACTGAGCCGCGGGCTCGTCTTGAGTCGGTCCACGATGGTGGGTCTGTAGTTCGTTTCCTTGGTTCTGAGTACCTGGCGACGAACGGTGAGTAGCTTTCTGTCTGTGTCGATCACCTCGTCGCACACGGCGAGTGCCTCCGCCTGTCGGAGGCCGCAGGCGAAGCCGAGCATGGGGATGGCGCGGTACTGCTCTGGGAACGCGTCGTAGATCGCCCAGCACTCGTCCGCGCTGAAGACGTACGAGGCCGACTCTTCGACGTAGGGTCCATCGACCTCGTAGGTGGGGTTCGAGGCGATCTTTCCGTTCTGGAGGGCATCCTTGATGACCATCTTGAAGACCTTCCAGTGACCCTCCGCCGTGGAGTTGGCGATGGTCTTGTTGGCTTCCATCTCCAGAACCCAGGCTTCGACCTGGGCCTTCTTGATGGTCCGTAGGCGTTTGCTGCCCCAGCGGGGATTGAGGTGTACGCGGATGGCCGACTCGTAGGCCTGGACGCTGACCTCCTTCGCCCGGCGTCTACTGAGCCAGTCGGCTGCCCACTGGCGAAAGGTGAGGTTCGTTTCGACGGGTTCGGGAGCCACACCTGGGGCCATGCCGTCGAGAATGGCCTGAGCCTGTGCCTGAGTTAGGCCAACTGACTCGGGAATCGCCGCGCGCGTGCGGTTGCCTTCGTCGCTCGTGCGGTTGTAGGACCAGCTATGGGGGCATCCGCCCACCTTCTTGGGCCTGTTCTGATCGGAGCAGTCGCAGCGCTTGTAGACAGTGGGCTTGCGTGCCACGGGACGCCTCTCGTGATCGCGGTCGGTTGTCGGTACTCCCTGGCCAGGGGAGTTGGACTTTACGTAGGCGTAGCCATGACTCGTCAAGCCGTCACCAGAGGGGCGGTGTCGTCGACGTGACGCCCTGTACGCACGGGAATAACTCGAGTGCCAGCGCCCGAAATTCATTCCGCACGTGCATCCAGCCATGCCTCGAAATCGCGCTCCCGCACGCGGAGAATTCGATCGCTGATGCGTATGACAGGGATGTCCCAACTCCTGTAGTTGTCGAGCACGGTGCGCTTTGGGACTTCCATGCGTTCGGCAATCGTCTCGAAACTCAGCAACACATTTGAACCACCGCGAGGCATATCCGTCCTTGTTCATTCGTAGGTGCCCCCGGGCGGACCGATCCGTCCGGATGGAGCCGGTTGCGTCCAGGCCGGCACCGACAAGTACGTGGATCGGCCGAATCTGTTACACCCGGGTGAGTCCAGCGCGCCTGCCGTACGACGAAGTCGGTCCGGCGGGTGGCGTCATCGTTGGCTGGCGTTGGTCGGGCCGGCGGCTGAGGCCTTGAACGTTGGCGACCTCATCGACGGCCCTGGGCGCACAAACCGTTGCCCGCTGGTGGTTCCGTCGACGAAAGCCGCGCCATGGGACGGAGCATGGCCGCTCGTGCTCGCGCTCCGGATCTTGTGGCACCGCGTTGCTCTCCCAGCGCCTGTCCGAACCATGGGCGCCAGAGCGTTGCGAGGAATCGCTGACCTGTTCGATGGAGTCCGTGAAGGATTGGTTATGCTGCCTCAGCGCCGCATCGGAACGTGATCTTCCATTGGTGGGGAGACTGTGGAGGTACGCCCGAGCGCGGCGCTGTAGCTGACATCCGCAGCACCGGCTTGGGGGGGACATCACGCCGTGACCGACGTTCTGGAGGCTCTCGTCGCACGCGCCGCAGCAGGCGGGGAGGACGGAGCCGACGCCATCGCGGCGTTATATGACGAGCTCAACGACACCGTGTACCACTGGGTGCGGTTCTACATCCGCGACGGGCACGTCGCGGAGGACCTGAGCCAGGAAGTTTGGCTGAAGGTCGCCCAGAACGTCAGCAAGTACCGACCGGGCACGAACCTGTTGGGCTGGCTGCGCACGATCACGAAGAACACCGCGCTCGACTACCTGCGCTCCATGCAGCGACGCCCGTCGGAAGCGCTGTACTCCGATCACCTCGAACTCGACCGGCCGCGCTTTGACCAGAGTCCGGAAGAGTACGCCGAAAGGCGTGTACTGGCCCAAGCTGTTGCATCTCACCTGCAGAAACTGCGGCCCCAGCAACGGCAGGTCTTGATCCTGCGGTTCTTCGACGGACTGAGTCCGGGGCAGACTGCGCAGATCATGGGAAAGTCGGACGGCGCTGTCCGTACATTGACGGTACGGTCACTGCGCAGGCTCGCCGAGGTCATGCCGGTCGGGGAGTCGTCTTCCCAGTTGGTCGAGGAGCTGCTGACGGCGGCAGTGGCCAGGAGCAGAGTTGTCGGAACGCGGGCTAAGACACGAGAGGCGAGGGCGCATGTCTCGACGCGCTGACCAGAGCGAGAGCTTGGAGCGGGCGCTCGATGGCGGACCCATACCTCACGATGAGGCCACCCGTCAGATGCTGGCTGCCGCGGGCGCGCTGCAACCGGGCTACAAACGGAGCCCTGAGCGGGTGAGTGCTACCAAGGACGCGATGCTCCGCGAGTTCGCGCGCGCCCAGAAGCCGCCGGAAGCCCGCGAGGACGCCGGATCGGGTGACGGTCTGGACGAGTCCGTGATCCACCGTGAGGAGATTGAGCTGCCCGACGGCGGTCACCTCATCCTCACGGATATCGAGGACATCACGCCCAAGCGTGCCGCGACGACGGCTGCCCGCATCGCTCGCATTCTGGAGAGCAAGGAAAGAGACCGGCAGAGGTGAGCAGCGCATTACCCGGCGGCCCCAGCACCAGGAGTGGCCGTGACTGAGTCGCACCCGTCCGTCCAGATCCACATCGTGCGCCCTGGGGACGAGGACTACGATGAACTCACCGACGTGGGCTTGGCCAACCTCGCAGGCGAGCGCCACCTGTTCCTGAAGCCTCAGCGCTTCGAATCGGCCGTACGGCAAGTGAGTTCGGCGATGCCTGATCTCCCGATGGAGCACGTCGAGCGCCTGCTGCGGGAGCACCCCGAGGACTTCAAGGACTTCGACGAGCTGTTGGGCTCGATCGAGCCTGCGCCGCCCCTGGACATCACGCCGTTGCCAAATGGACCTATCCAATCCGCGCGTCCGCACGGCCGCGCGAAGCGGTGGATGATCGCCGCAGCGCTGGTGCCTGCGCTCGCGGGGAGTTGGGCGCTGGGCTACTTCACCGCCAGCAGTCCGGCTGGCACAGCGGCGAGTGCACCGGACGTGAGCCCGTCGGGCGTGGAGCCCGCGGCGAAGCCGTTCGTCGGCCCGGAGTTCCTCGACTTCTCCAAGGCCGGGCAGATCGACTGCAAGCCGATCGCCAACCTGGAAGCGGAGTGCACCGACGCGGACGGCATGGTGATGGCGAGCAAGGCGGCCACAGGGCCGGACAGCACGATCTTCACGTTCTCGTACGGTTCAGAGCGCATCGGACTAAGGATCTTCGGTGACGCGCGCTACGCCGCGACGTGGGCGCGACAGGAGGGCACGACCGAGTTGTACCCCAACCTTTCCCGCTCCGGGCGGTACGTGCTGTGGGGCACGGACGAATCGCGGTTGTCGGAGTACGCGGATTTGCTCCATGCAGAGGCGACCCGCCAGTCGTCGACCGTGAGCAAGATGAGTGCCCTGACGCCGCTCCCACCTCGTCTGGCCGCGCTCACCCTGGGTACGTTGGGGCTGGACGCACGGGACGTGGAGAGCATCTTCTACTCGCCGCACAGCGCGCCGGTTGACGAGCCCGTTCTCCTGGCCGCGCAAGCGGTGCTCGGTGTCCGGACAACCGTTCCGTGGTTCACAGGCGGCGACGACCTTGTGGCGATTGCCGCTGGTCTGGATCGGCCGCCGGCGGTGCCGCCGCCCGAGCACACCGCGGACATGGACCCCCCGGTGGTGCCCATCGCGGACGAGGGCACTCCTTCCACGCCGACCACGAGCCCCGCAGGGACGCCGCCGACTACGACGTCGCCGGTTCCTGCGCCAGAACCGGACGCGGAAGCCCCCCAGACCGAGCAGCCTGCGTCTGCACCTGCTCCGGTCGAGCCAGCAGCGCCGGAACAGCCTTCGCCTCCACAGACGTCGCCCCCCGAGCCGGCAACGCCCCCGGCTTCCGATCCGGTTGAGGAGACGCCCGCTGCCGCGGAGACACCGGCTGCCGGGGAGGCCCCGACAGCCGGTGTCTCCGAACCAGTCGAGGGCTCTCCGGCTACTCCTGAGAGCCCGGCGCCGTCCGACGAGGGCTCCGCCCCAGTGGCGGAGACTCCGGCCCCTACGGATCTGCCTGCAGACACTGCCGCTCCCGCCGAGGAGTCGACCTCGGCGGGCTCCGCGGACCCCGACACGGGACAGGCTGGGGACGATCTGTTGATCCTGGACTCGGCCTGGACCGTCGCGGCTGCCTGAACAACCGGAAGGGGCCCGGACATCGGTCCGGGCCCCTTCCGCATGCACAGATCAGAACGGCGGCTCGTCCCCGTGCGGAGTGGCCCACGGGTCGTTGGCTGCGGGACGGTCCTGTGCCACGGCGGCGGGACGCTGCGCGCCGCCCCCGGTCTTGGTGACCTTCGCGGTGGCGTTGCGCAGGCTGGCGCCGACCTCCTCGACGTCCAGCTCGCAGACCGTGCGCTTGACGCCCTCACGGTCCTCGTAGGAGCGCTGCTTGAGGCGCCCCTGGACGATGACACGCATACCTCGTGTCAGGGACTCGGTGACGTTCTCAGCCGCCTGCCGCCACACGGCACAGGTCAGGAACAGGCTCTCGCCGTCCTTCCATTCGTTGGTCTGCCGGTCGAAGGTGCGGGGCGTGGAGGCGACGCGGAACTTGGCCACCGCGGCGCCGGAGGGGGTGAAGCGGAGTTCGGGGTCGTCGACCAGATTGCCGACGACGGTGATGACGGTCTCGCCTGCCACGGGCGGGCCTTTCGGGGGTGGGGCGGCCCGCGGGTGCGGGCCGGCTTGGGGCGGATCAGGAGAACAGGCGGGACCAGGTCTCGGGGCCCGGAAGCCCGTCGGCGTTGGTGCCGGTCCAGCCCTGCGCGCGCTGGAAGTCCTGGACGTTCTTCCGGTCCGCGTCGCTCCACTTCGGGCCGGGGCCGTCGGTGTAGTGCTTGCCGTAGCCCTTGCGGACGAGCTGCTGACCGAGCTGGGTGATGTACGTGTTGGACTTCCCCGGGCCGAACTTGTCCTGGTCGGGGAACTTCGGCGGGGTCGGCTTCGGCGTGACCGTGCCGGGGATGGTGCCCAGGAGCTTCTTGAGGGAGATCTCGCCGGGGACGCCGTCCGCGGCGTCGCCGCTGAGCCCCAGGGACTTCTGGAAGTCCTGGTAGTTCAGGGTGTCGGCGTCCGTCCAGGTCGGGCCGGCGCCGCTGGTGTAGTGCTTGTCGAACCCGGCCTTGATGAGGGCCTTGCCGACCTTGGTGACGTGGTCGCCCTTGGCGCCGTAGCCGTACTCCAGGTCGTGGATGGTGACCTTGTATCGGGCCACCGTGGAGCCGCCTCCGCTGGGGAGGGAGCCGCCCGGATTCGGGGCGGGCGCGTAGTCGCCGGCGGGCATGCCCGCCTTGACCCACGCGTAGAGCTTGGTGCCGGGGCACGCGGTCGCGAACCCGTCGCGGTGCCCCTTCTTCGCGAGGGTGCGGTCGGTCTTCTTGCACGCCTCCTCGTACAGCGCGCGGCATGCCGCCAGGGCCTTGGCGCTGGGCTCCTGGTCGCCGCCGATGGCGATCTGGACGCCAATGCCGCTGACGTTGTGGTCGGGGCAGTGCGCGCCCTGCAGGTTCCAGCCGCGGCCCTCGTAGATGTTGCCCGCCTGGTCGACGACGAAGTGATAGCCGACGCCGCTCCAGCCGTTCCCCAGGTGCTCCGCCTCGATGGCACGCATGATCGCGTAGCCGGTACGCGTGATGTGTGCGCCGCCGTCGTAGTGCACGAAGAACTCGGTTCGCTTCGACAGCGGGACGGACGCCGGGGTGCCGTTCCACGGCTTCGCGCCCCAGGTGGCGCGGGAGATGATCGTGGTCATGGGTGGTGTTCCCTCCGCTCTGGTGATCAGGGAGGGCACGGTGCAGGGCGGGCGGGGTTAACGTCGCGTGCTGCCGATCAGGGGTCGACGACCTTGGCGTCGACGACGCTTCGGTCCTCCAGCTCCGGCGGGTACTCGACGGCGTACAGGGTCTTGTCCAGCCGTTCGGCGAGCGCCGAAAGGTCGATGGGCTGCTCGTCGTCGCCGGCCGGTCCGCCGAGGCCGGTGATCTCGATGGCCACCGCGGCGTCCTTGCCGTAGTGCTCGCGGTGCTGGCGCTCGAGGTACCAGGCGTCCGCGCGCCAGTCCGGTGAGGTGCGGTCCTCGACGGTCTCCTCGACGATTTCGCCGGTGACGGAGTCGCGGAACCGGCGGGTGGTGACCTTGGTGACGAATCCGCCGTCCGCGACCCTGCGGATGTTCGCCATGGCGCGCGAGGCCGCGTGGGCGCGGGCGGTGCGGACCTTCTCGTACAGGGCGGCGTACTCCTCGGCCTCGGCGTCGGGTTCCTCGCCTGCCTCGCGGGCCTCGATCTCGGCGCGGCCCTGGGCCATCCAGCGCAGGAAGCTGGTGCGGGAGATGCCGGCCATCTCCGCGGCTAGTTCGACGGCGATGCCCGTGCGTGAGGCGTTGACGAGGCGCGCCTCGACCTCGTCGGAGAGGAGGCGCGGGCGGCCGGCGCGGCTCTGTGGCCGGCGGGCCTTGCGTCGAGTGGACATGGCAGGACCTCAGCGGCGGGTTCAGCGGCCGGTGTTGAACAGGTGGCCGCAGGCGGGGCAGGTGGTGTGTGCGGCCCGGCCGTCGTCGTCGGGGCTGAGGCCGTCCCCGTGGTCGCCGTCGTCGGGCAGGTGGAGGGTGGGCGGTTCGTTCTCGCGGATGCCGCCGGGCAGCGTCTCGGGGTCGACCTGGCCGAGCATCTTGTCGATCTCCTCGTGTGGGATGGCGAGGGAGTCGAACAGCTCCGCCGCGTTCGTCGCCAGGTCCTCGAGGACTTCCGCGAACTCGCGGGGGTCCCAGCCGCCTTCCCCGGGGAGCCGGTTGAGCTTGATGGCCAGGGCCTCGGCTTCGGCTTCGGTCTTGGAGGCCCAGCCGCGCAGCACGGGGACGAGCCAACCGCCGTCCTCGTCAACGACCATGCCGCTGGGCAGCGACATGCCACGGTCCTGCATCTCGATCAGGGACTCACGGCGGCCGTGGCCGTGGAGGGTGCGCTGTGTCCGCTCGTCGACGACGGGTATCTCGACCAGGCCGTGCATGGCGATCGAGTCGATGATCAGCTCAAGTTCGTGGCGCTTGGGGTTGCGGGCGGCCGGGTGTAGATCGGTGAGTGGCACGTAGGCGACGTAGCGCGGTGCGGCGATCGTCTCGGTCACGGCTGGTGCGGTCCTCTCCCATGCGTCGGTGCCGGCAACGGGCGGGGACTGCGAGCCCGCGGACTTCAACCGCGGCGCCCCGCCTCGCAAGCGGGACATGCCGTCATGGCCGATCCCCGCCCGTCGCCGGGCCGGTGCCGCCCTCGTTCCGGATGGGGCAGCACCGGGGCTCCGCCGGTTCCCGGTGACGTCGCCGGGATGGTGGGGCCGCCGAGGAAGGTAGGAAGCCACACCCCTAGCGTCGCCTTCTACACACGCGCGTCTCATTGCTGTACTATTCGAGTGGCTGGGAGAGCGACTCAGCTACCTGGGCCTAGGTGTAACAAAAATCGGCGGTTGTCGTACCTCTGTGCGACGCCCCCGAGACACCCCGCCCGGGACAGTCCCAAACCCCTGGGCTCTGGCGTCCGGGGAAAGGAAGGATCACCGCATGGCGAACGACGCCGCCACCGAGGAATCTCGGGCTGAGCAGTCGGCCGGACCGTCTCTTTCCGACATTGGCTTGGTCGGAGCCCTCGCCCGTCTGTTGGACGAGCAGATGGTGAAGAAGGAGATCAAGCCGCGGATCGACGGGCCGAAGGTTCCTCTCCTTAAGGCGTACGAGACCGGGCAGTCCGAGCTTGCGGTCCGCGTCGGGGGCGACCTGATCGGCCGATACCGAGTCAACCTGTCGCAGCCGAAGGTCGTCGTGGACGAGGACAACGAAGCCGCGCTTAACGAGTACGCCGACAAGCACGGCGGCACCAAGGTCGTCATCATGCGTGACGAGACCTGGGAGAAGGCGCTGCTGGAGTTCGCGGAGTACGACGAGGACACGGGCCTGATCATCGACACCCGGACCGGCGAAGTGGTCCCGGGCCTCAAGTATGAACCGGGTGGGCAGCCCACAGGCAGCCTGACGTGGACGTGGGAGAAGAAGGACGTCGGCAAGAAGCGGCTCATGCGGCACTACCAGGACGGTGCCCTCAACCACCTCCTGACGGACATGCCGCAGTTGATGGCCGGGCCCCGGCCCGCCGCCGAGGACGCCCAGCACTGACCGCCCCGGGCCCGGTCCCTGGCGACCGGGCCTTGCTCCCAAGGATTCCCCTGATGGCTACTCCCACTGACGTGCTTGCACCGGCACTTGCCGGCGGCATTTCCGATCGCGCGTTCCGTTTGTTCTGCGTTCTCGTCCTCCGCACCGACGGCGGCTGGGTCCCCGTCCCACGGTTCGCGGCGATGTGCGGGATGACGTCCCACCAGATCCGAATGTTCCTCGCCGAACTCCGCGCTGCCGACATCGTCGAGACCGAACGCCGCTATGAACCGGGCGACACCGGCCGAAAGACGTGGCACACGTACCTCCGCCTGGTCGACGACGCCCCTGCCGAGGTCGCCGCATGAGCCGGAACAATGCCCCCGGCTCAGTCCGGCACAAGCGGCGTACACCGTTCGTCATCATCGAGTCGGCGACCGCCCGGGACGCCCGTCTCAGTTACCGCGAACTCGGCCTGCTGACATACCTCTTGGACCAGAGCGAGGACTGGCAGGTCCGCTCCGAACAGCTCTCGCAGGGCGAGGGACGCGAGGGGCGGGACGCCGTCCGCAAGTCCCTACACAAGCTCGCTTGGTGCGGGTACTACCGTCTGGAGCGCCGCCGGTACCGCAACGGCAAGACCGCCATGGGCACGGCCATCTCCGACCACCCCGTCGAGCAGTGGGCGGCCGACTATGTGACGTTCGGCAACAAACTCGATATCCCCGTGGTGGAGCAGGAGGACGGCACCTTCCTCGTGAAGTACGCGGACGGCACCCTCGGCAGCGACGGATTCGACGCGCCCGCCGAGGACGTCGAGCCCCCGGCCGAGGGCGAGGAGGAGCCGCAGGCCGTCGAGGAGGAGCCGGAGCCCCCGGCCGTCGCCGCACCGCCGGAGCCAAAGCCCGCCGCGAAGAAGGCCGCGGTACCGAAGAAGACCGCGGAGGAGAAGGCGGCCGAGGTCGAGGAGAAGGCCGCCCAGGAGAGGGCCCTCGACGAGGCCGCGCACACGGTCGCCACTTGGTGGTGGGAGCACGCCGAGAAGCACCTGGGGAAGTACGTCGGGCAGAAGGGCGGGTTCGTCGCTGTCCGCAAGATGGTCCGCCGTGCCCTGGACGCGGGCTACAGCCAGCTGGAGTGCGCAAAGGCCCTCCAGCACGCTTGCGTGCACTTCCCGGCAGCGCAGCAGTGGCAGAACGCCCTCGGCGTCGTCACCAACCACATCCAGCCGAAGCAGCCGCACGGCCGCATCCCGTATAGCGACTCGTCCACCTGGACCATGCAGGGCGATGACTCGTCGACCACGACTGTCCCCGACGACGACGCTGACGACGCCACCTTTGGCGTCCTCGAACGACTGTAAGGAGCGTGACCCCGATGTCTCTCACCACGGACGCCCCGGCCCGCGGCCTCAACCCGCTCGGTGACCTCAGCGCGCACATCCTCGCGGTGCTGGAGCGTGGCGGCGCGGACATGGCCAAGATCGGGGTCCCCGCTCAGCCGGAACCAGAAGACGGACTTTGGACCGACGTGGCAGTGCCGCAGGCCCGCGCGCGCCGGAATCTGTGGAAGGGCAGCATGACGGACGCAGCACACGACGAGTACTTGCAGTTCCGCTTCGAGCACCTGGACCCGAGCCAGAAGCCGAACACCATGCGGAACTGGCTCGGCTCCCTCGTGGAGGCGAAGAAGCGCGGGGCGCGGCCGGAGGTCCTGAACCTGATCGTGCCTGGCAACATCGGCAGCGGGAAGACCGCCGCGGTGTGCGCCCTGGGCAATGAGGCCGCGGAGCAGGGCCTGGTCGTGCGGTTCGTGAAGCACGCCACTTACCTGACGTGGCGTAGGCCGGACTCCGCGCCGCACAACCTGACCGCGTACCAGGTGCGGGAGCGGTTCGGTACTTGCGATCTGCTCATTTTCGACGAGCTGTGCGGCGAGATGGACATGACCGCCACGGAGTTCGCGCGGAAAGAGACGGTCGACTTGATCGACTCCCGGCTGGCGGCCGGCCGCGCTACGGCGTTCTCGACAAACCTGCGCAGCCGCCGCACGCCAGAGCATCCCGGGCTCGGGATCGTGGACATCCTCGGAGAGCGGCTGTTGTCGCGGCTCGAGGCATCCGCGCACCTGGTCAAGATTCAGGGGCCGGACCGGCGGAAGCCGGCGAAGCCGCTCGACTGGTAACCCCGCCTCTTGAGCGAATCCGCTTATAGCGGGCTGAAACTGACGTGGTGTGAGCGACGTCAGAGCAGGGGAATGAAAGACGCTATATCGTTTGATCGACCCGGGCGGCCATGAGCATAAGCCGACCGGGGCGACCCGAACGAAGGGATGGTGTCTTGTCGAAGCAGTGGTTTGCCCGCGCCCGAAAGGGCAGCAAGCAGGAGTCGCCGGAGCCGCTCACCGAGGCTGGCGTACCGCCGCTCACCCGATGGGAGCGCTTTGGCGCTGCCCTCACCGCACTGCTCGCCGTCGCTGTCGGTGCCCTGGGCTTTTACGCGTCCTTCGACGCGGTCTCCCTCAAGGCCGAGTCGTGGGGGTTCGATGACCCATGGGTGCTGCCCGTGTCCATCGACTCGGCGATTCCCGTGTTCACCGCGGCCAACCTCTACCTGATCCGTATGGACATGGCTTTGGCATGGGTGCGGTTCGTGCCCTGGGCGCTGAGCCTGATCACTTGCGCGCTGAACGTCGCCGCTGGCAACTCCCTGTGGGCGAAGGTCGCGCACGGCGTGATCTCGCTGCTGTGGGTCGGCGTCTCCGAGATCGCCGCGCACATCTACGCCGTCCGTATCGGTGCAGCGACCGGCCGGCGCCGCCGCCTGGACAAGGTCCGATGGAAACGCTGGCTGCTCGCCCCGTGGCCCACGTTCACGCTGTGGCGCCGCATGAACCTGTGGGAGTTGGCGTCGTACGACACCGTCCTCAATCTGGAGCAGGAGCGACTGGTGTACCAGGCGAAGCTCCGCGGCAGGTTCGGCCGGGCCTGGCGCCGGAAGGCACCGGTCGAGGCGTTGCTTCCTCTGCGGCTGGCTCGCAACGGCATCCCTCTGGCCGAGACAGCCTCAACAGGGCTGGCCGCCGCCGGCATTGACCCGTTCCATCTGCCTCGCATCCTGCCCGCGGCGTCTGCCTCCGCGGCGAAGACGTTGCCTGCCGCTCCGGCAACGCGGGCACCAGCCCGAAGGGTGGCCGCGACCGTTCCCGCCCCCGCACCCACTGCTGCTCCGGCTGTGGCAGGTCCCGCTCCTGCACCGGTCCCGACGGCATCGACGCCTACGCCTCTCACAGAGGCGCAGGTATACGAGATGATCAAGGAGGCGATCCGAGTCCGTGACGCGGACCGCTTCAATGCGGGGGACCTGACCGGCTCCGCCATCGGGCGAGCGATGGGCCAGACCGCGCAGAACGGGCGAAAGGTTCGTCGCCGTTTGCTCTCCACATACGCAGCCAACGAGGCGAGTCAGACCCTGCCCGACAACTTCACGGTCGAGGACGTGATGGCCGTAGCGCAGCCGTAGGGCATCTTGCCTCCACCCGTAACGATGCGGCGGGCCCCTCCCCAGGGTGCCCGCCGCCTGCATGATCGGACCCACCATGACACCGGAGATCCTGGCCCGGATCGCCGCCGCCCGTGCCGCCCGCGACCTTTCCGACCTGGCCCGTCAGGAGGTCGGCACGACAGCAGAGACCACCAGCCCCACCGAGCGCATCGAGAGGGCGCGCCGCATGCGGACGATGCTCAACGCTTACGTCGACCTCGTCGTCCTGGCCGAGGCTCTGGCCGGTGCTGACTGGCGCGAGATCGCCGAGGCTCTGGGGCGGCGGGACCCGGGCACGGTCGCGGAGGAGTTCGCAGTCGCCGGGGCGCCCTCCCCGAGGAGGAGGCCAACGGGGCGGCCGCCGACTCTGAAGACCTGGACGCCTGGTATGCCCGGCACCGCGAGGACCACGACCCTGACCTCGAGAAACCTGTCGCTGATCTACTGAACAGGCATTGAGTCGGACCTTCGTGCGGGTAGAATAGTGAAGCAATGAGACGACGAGAGCTTAGGGCTGTCGCTGTCTCATTCTGCGCGGGAGAGCAACCCGCGCGTCCCGAACGAAGGATCACCGATGCCTGGTATCACCACGCCCTTGCGTGAGCGCAAGTCCCGGAAGCCGACCGGTCTCCCCAACCCTCCGATGATGCTGCTGGTTGGGCCGGAGAAGTCCGGCAAGAGCTACGAGGCGGCCGCAGGTACCGGCTCCAACCTGATCGGGATGACGTACTGGATCGAGATCGGCGGCTCCGAGGGCACCGCCGACTACTACGGCCGTATCAAGGGCGCCCGGTACGAGATCGTCCCTCATGACGGCAGCTACCAG
Source organism: Streptomyces sp. LBL (assembly GCF_029893585.1). Taxonomy (GTDB): domain Bacteria; phylum Actinomycetota; class Actinomycetes; order Streptomycetales; family Streptomycetaceae; genus Streptomyces. Next base: position 31,105 of record NZ_JARXYX010000032.1, on the reverse strand, counting down.
GACATCCTCGACGCCATCCGGTGGGCTGTGGCGCAGCCGCCCGCGAACGGCAAGCCGAACATGATCGTCGTCGACAACATGACGGTCCTGTGGGACATGCTCAGCGACGAACAGGCCCTCTTCGCCCGCCGCCGGGCGGCACGCAAGGCCCAGGAGAACCGGCGCCGCGCCCCGAGTCTCGACGACCCGATTGTCATCGACTCCGACCTCTGGAACCGCGCCAAGGACCGCTGGGGCGAGGTGCTGTGGATGCTCCGGCGTCACTCCGGCCCCACCCTCCTGCTCGCCCGCCAGGAGATCGTCACCGCGTTCGAGAACGACAAGCCGACCCGGGACAAGACGAGGAAGATCAAGGCCGAACGGAACCTTCCCGCCGCCGTCGACGCCATCGTCGAGCTGCACGGGTTCGGCGAAGCGCACCTGACCGGCGTGCGCACCCTCCACTGGGACGCCAAGCCGGGCGAGACCGTCCCCTTCCCGGACTTCAGCGTCGACACCCTGTTGCGCCGTCTCGGCTTCGAAGACGCCGTCCAGATCCGGCAGGTCACCGAAGCACAGCCCGAGGCGTACCTGCAGGAGCGGGACCAGCAGAGCATGCAGCAACAGCCCCTGCGTGGCCAGCAGCAGCGGCCCCGAGAGGACGAGCTGACCGGCCCGAAGGCGGCTGCGCTCATCAAGAAGGCGCTGGAGGACCCGACCGACCCGGAGGCCGCCCTGCAAGGCATCCGAGGGGAGTGGGGCATCCGCACCCTCGCGCAGGTCCCCACCGAGTCCCGGCTCGGGAAAATGAGCGCGGACGACCTGATCACCCGCTCCCTCGCCTACATCAAGGCGCAGGCCGAGAAGCGTCAGCAGGCGACGGGAGACCAGCAGCGGCAGCAGGACGGCACCGGCACAGAGGAAGGCGAGAGCGAACCGGGCACCGGCACGCCGGCCGTGGTCGAGGAGGACCAGGCGCGCGAGCACCGTGAGGAGCCGTCCGATCAGCAGACTCCCGATCCGGCGCCGGACGAGCAGACGCCGCCGGACGAGCGCGGCGCGCCTCCACCGCCGGACCCCGAGGGCGAGGAGCCTCCGCCCGCCGAGTCCCCGGAGGACACCAGCGCGGCCGAGGAGCCGCAGACGCTCCCGCCTCAGCGGGCAACGAAGGCCCCAACCTCCCGGAAGAAGGCGGCCGAAGACCAGGCGCGCCAGGCGCTGCTCGATGAGGCCGACATCCAGGCCCGGGTGAAGTTCGTGACGGTGGGTGAGCATCTGGGGCCGATCACTGAGGCCGGAGAACCCGGCCTGGGGCAGCTCCGGGACTACATCCGGGCTCACCGCGCGGAAGTGATCACGCTTCTGGAGGAAGCCGACGAGCCGGTCCTGGCCGACGTCTACCGCCGGGCACCAGTGCCGGATCTCGGCATCAAGCAGAAGTTTGCCGCCTACCTCGACCGCGCGCCGTCTGCGCAGTGAGGTGACGTGAGGTGATACGCGCCCGGGGCCCCCGGGCGCGCCCACCGCCCCGGCGCGGTTCCCCTCCTCTCGTCACCTCACCTCACCTCACAGACGCGCCGCGCGCCCTCCCGCCCCTCGTGCGGGCGCCCGGCCCCGGCGATCGGTGCGCCCATGATCGCCGCTCGAAGCGCGCCCGCGCCGCGCGCTCGCACCCTTCGGCGCGCGCCTTTTTGATCACGGCGCGCCCCCGTCAGACGCGCCGCGCGCCGATCATGGGCGCGCCATCCGCGCGCGATGGGGCGCCCCGACCCACGGCCGCGCGCCCGGACCGCCGCGCGGCGCGGGCACCGATCCGCGCGGCGCGGCGCGCCTGATGGGGGACGAGCGCGCGCCGCGCCCCCGCGGCCGCTCGGCATGGCGCGCCCACGAGGGCGCGCCATGCGAGGGACAGCACGCGCCCCGTGACCTGTGAATTCACTAAGGCGCGCCCCCTGCCGGTCGCTGGCGCGCGCGTGCAGGGCGCGGACGATCGTGGCCAGGCGGGAGGCGCGCGGCGGGCTCGGCGCGGTCCTTGAGCGCGCGCCGTCGACCACGTGGGCGGGCGCGCGCCGCACGGCCCGAACCCGGTCGGGGGCGCACTGATTCGCTCGAGCGCGCCTTCGCGGCGCGCCTGGCGACGCGCGTGAGGCGCGCCCGGAGACGACGAAGGGCGCGCCCCCCAGGCGCGCCCTTTCCTCCGATCCGCTCCACGCGGCGCGCGCCTACCGCGCGCCCTGCCCCTCTGCCCGACGGACTGCGCGCGCGTCCCGGCGCGCCGCCTTCTTCCCGTCCTTCAGTTCCGCGCGGACCTCGCGCAGAAGGCTCGACAATTCCTCCGGGTGTCGCTGGCCGAGGAGACGCAGAGCACGCAGCCGGACGTTCGGCTCACTCGGCATCCGGCCGTGGCGCGCCTCGGCGTACTGGATGCCGTACCGCAGGAAGCGCGCTTCCACAAGGACCCGGTCGCGGAACTCCTTGACTCGGGCGTCGCGCACCTTGCGGCTCTCGCCGTCCTCGGCCTTCGGCAGGAACCGGGCCGGCTCCTCCATCATGAGGCGGCAGACCGCCTCAGCCCTGCCCGCTACTCTCGGTGAACGAAAGGCGAGGGCCTGCACCCGCCGCGGCACCGGTCCGGTGATCGGCTCGTCACGGACGAACGCCGTCCATCGGCGGGCGAACGTCTCGTCGTCGAGCGCCGCGAGTTGCTTGGCCTCCTCGTGCGCCAGGTCGTCGAGGACGTCCTCGTACGGGCGGGTGGCAGCCTGGAGAGCTGCCCGGAACCGAGCGATGCGGGCCGCCTGCTGGCTCTTGCTCTCGCCCTCGTGGCGAGGCGTGAAGCTGCGCACCCGCTTGATGGCCAGCTCCAGCGCATCGAGGGTCCACGGGGCCATCCGAGGCGAGGCCAGTGCCGTGCCCTGTACGTCGCGCGGGGCGCCGGTCCTGGACCCGCCGGTGACGTACTGGACGACCGCGTTCATCAGGCCGTCGGGAGACATGCCCGACAGGCGCTTGATCTCCGCCTCGATTTCCTGCGCTTCGGCCATGCGGTCTGTTCCTCCTCGGTTTGGGCCCGCTGCTCTCGGGCCCAAAGTGCACGTCTTTCTGTCGGGGCAGCAAGAGGTGGCCGTACCGAGCCTTGCGACAGCGTGTGCCGGCTCATCGCTGAGCAGTGCTCCCCGGCCCCGAGTGCTCTGCACGCACCCGGTGCTCTCGATGCCTGGTGTCAGGCGCGTCCCTGGAGAAGGGCCACCGCGGTGTCCGTATATCCAATGACGCCTGACGGCGATCTCAACGCTGTTGTCGCGGCAGCGGTACGGCCACCTCGAGTGCTGATGGTACCCGCCGGCCGGGGGCCGGTCGGGAGTCATGGGCCCTATTCGACCTGCTGAGCCGTTTTCTTGGTCGTCAGGGCTTCGATCATCGGGGCGAGCTTGCTCGGCTTCCAGACGAGGTCGTAGCTCGTCTGGGAGGCTGCCAGGACGCCGAGGAGGGTCACGGCCGTGAGCTGCCCGTGCTGGAACTGGGCCCATCCGCCGTCCGCCGCCACGGCGAAGACGCTGGCGACGAGTGCGGCCACGAGCGCCACGACCTTCTTGTACTTCGCCGACCAGGCGGGCTTCTGTACAACCGCGGTGAGGAGCGGCAGCACGGCGCCTACCTGGGCGCCGTTGGAGAGGGATTCGAGCGTCTGCGACATGAGGTCCTGCCCTTCATGAGGTTGCGAGTCGGGCGGACTGTGCGCGCGGCGGGCGCCTTGCGTCGTGTGCTGGATCAACCGTCGGGCCCGTCGCCCAGGTCCTCGGCGATCTCGCGGGGCGCGGCCGGAGCAGGGCGCTCATAGAGCTTGACGACCAGGGCGCGGAGCTGGTGGATGTAGTCGACGGCCGCGGCCTTCCAGCGCCTCCACTGCCGCTGTTCCTCTTCCAGGCGTTCGACCCTGCTTTCCAGCGTGCTGACCCGCTCGAGCATCTGGGTGTTCGTCGCGCGGTGCTGTTCCAGGAGCTGGGTGAAGCCCTGAGTCATGGTCTGCACCGAATCCACGGTGTCGGTCTTGCGCTGGTTTCCCCGGTACACCATCCAGGCCCCGCCCAGCACGCCGGTCATGCCGAAGATGGGGGTGAGGACAGGCGCCAGAGAGGTGAGCCACTCCACGGGGCGCCTCCTCAGTGATCGGTCGTCAGTTGGGGTGCGCGGGAGCCGGGGCACGAAAGCCCGCGGCTCCCCGCAGCCCGAACGCTGCACGACTGGGCGCCCTAGCGTCCCGGCCTGACTTCCGCTCAGGCCACCGGCCCGGTAATCGGAGTGATGTCGGTGATGGCCTGGTCGCACTGCCCGCATGCGGCGCGGTAGATGGGCAGTGCCGGGTTGGCGTACAGGTTGGCGGACCGGACCACTTCCGCAAGCCCGCATCCCTCGGTGTGGCAGATGACGACGCACTTCGTCGGAGTGAGTTCTTCTTCCGGCACTGCTGTCTCCTCTACTTGGCGATCATGAACCACCACACGTTGGTGGCCGTGGCGGTACTCCGGTTGAGCCAGAGCGTGAATCCGTCCGCCGTGGCATCGGTGGCCGTAGGCGTGCGGAGAACGGAGGGAAGGCCGGAGTTGATCGTCAGGAACACCCGGTAGCTGCTCGCGTCGACCAGTCCAACGCCGGTGATCGTGACGGACGAATCTGCGTTGGCCGACGGGGTGATGCTCACTGAGCCCCACGCCATGTTTTTTGCGCTGAACTGGCCAGCGACCTTCACGTCGCCGACGAAGGTGGTGCTGTCAGTGTTGAGCACGGCCGAGGTGCTGGCGCCGATCCGCTTGAGGACGAGCCCGTAGTCCACGGCGCTGTCCGTTTGCGGACCCCAGATCGACAGCGACGTGTCGGAGCCCTTCGGCTCGATCCGGCCCGGCGAGTACTCGTTCGCGGCCCCGGTGTAGAAGTACAGGATTCCGCTGGGTGCCATGACGATGCGGTGGCCACCCGAGGCGCTCTGCACGGTGGAGCCAGTGATCGTCTTGCCGTTGATGGCGTCCGCGTCCAGCTTGTCCGCGGTGATCGCGCCGTCCGCGATCTGCACCTGGCCCAGCACGGGCTGGATGACGCTGTTGTCGAACATGACGGTGCCGGCGTTCGAGTCGTACGTCGCCAGCCGGATTTCGACGGCGACCGTGCCGGGCGGGGCCGTCACGACACCCGCCATCGTCGACCACGCTCCCTTGGCGGGGGTGGTGTTGGTGACAAATCCGAAAAGGACACCTCCCGCCGAGTCGAACCACCGGGCGTAGATGCGGACGCTGTTGCCGTTCCAGTCGGTCGAGGGGTTCACGTCGGTGGCGAGGCGGAGCTGCTGGCCGGGCAGGATCGAGAACGTCGCCAGAGTCAGGGTGCGGATCACAGCGTTCGGGTTCACCGCGTTGACCTGGACGCTCTTGGACGACCCGTTGCCGGCATTCGTGATCGTCCAAAACGTTTGTCCAGCGACGAGCGCAGCCCCGCCTGGCCCCTCAAATGATGGGTCGGGCAGCATGTTGTTCCCGCCGACGATCGCGAGCCGGTCCGCGGTGATGGCTCCGGCCTTGATATGGGTGGCGTTGATCACCCCCGCGGCGATGGCCGTGGCCGTCACCGAGTTCACTGCCAGCTTGTCCGCCGTGATCGACAAGGCCGCCAGCTTGTCCGTGGTGATCGCCAGCGAAGCGATTTTCTCGGCGGTCACGGCCAGGGCGACGAGTTTGTCGGTCGTGACGGCCCCGGCGAGGATCTTCGGGGTGGTGATCGCGTCGTCGGCGAGCGTGGTGGTCCCGACCGCACCCAGGGCGATCTTCGCCGTGGTGACCGCGTTCTGGGCGAGTTTGACCTCTGTGATCATCTCGTCGACGAGGTCCTGCCCCACGGCCTGCCGCGCCTGTCCCTGCACCGCGTCCGACGGATCACCGGTCAGCGCTGCGGTGTTCACCGCGACCAGGCGCACCCACACGGGGTCGTAGCCCTCGATGTGTACGGTCGTCTTGCCGCCGGTGACGTCGTTGATCTGCGAGACCTGGGTGGCGGCGTTCGGAGTGAAGTCAGCGGGGGTTCCGACGTGGACCTGGACGAGGCTGAAGTCAGCGGGTGAGGCCTCGGAGTCGGCCCACTGGCCGGACCATGTGATGTCCAGTCCTGCCAGGGCGGAATCGACGGTCGGTGCGGCCGGCGTGGGGGGCGGGTCGGTGTTCTGCGGTTCGGGGACCAGGGCCACGGTGCCGTCGCCCTGCACGCCGACGGAGCCTTTGAGCAGCCCGTCGTCGTCGTAGATGTCGAGGGCGCCGCCCTCGATGCTGGCGTTGTTGAGCTGGTTGGCCCGCTCGAGGTTTGCAATCCGGTCCTCGAGCTCTTTGAAGTAGGAGGCGAACTGTTTGCGTTTTTCCCGCTCGTCCAGGTTGAAGGACGACACTTGTCCTCCCCTCCGTGTCCCTGCGGCCGCCGGGATGTCCGGGGCAGGCGGAGAGTGGAGGGTCGAGCGGGTTAGTGTCGCGGCCTGGTCAGCCGTGGAAGTCTGCGCGTGTCAGTGAGAGGACCGCGGTGCCGGCGGCTGGGTCGATCTCCTCGGCCGTGATGCGGTGCCAGATCGCGAGTTCACCTACCCACGGGATATCGACGTGGACGAGGATACGGTCGCCGAGAACCCACGAGCCCAGCGGTGCGTTGGGGTGATGGCGGATCGCGATGGACGGGATCGTGAGCTGCTCGGAGTGCTTGGCGCGTTCCTTCTTGCCGTACTCGGTGAGCGTTTTCGCGTGCGCCGTCGACTTCCGGGTGATGATCTTCGCCCGGCGTAGGCGTTTGTCGTCGGCGATGACGCGGACCCTGGCCGTCTTCTGGCCTGACCCCTTGCCCAGGACGTAAATGTTGTTCGCGAAGAAGTCGCCCTGATAGGACGGGGTCGCGATCTCGATGACGTTCTCGCCCTGTGCGAAGCGCAGGTCGTGGCGGCCCTTGCCGAGGCGCCTGGAGCCGAAGTCGATGTGGTGGAGGATCTTCTCCTTGCTGCCGTCCCAGTAGTGCCGTTCGAGGAAGTCGGCTTTCGCGAGGTTCATCACGTCGGTGATGGTGGAGCCGCAATCGGGGCTGTCCCACCACAGCAGCTCCCACGGGTCCTTGCCGCTGGCTGCGCCGAGCTTGTAGCCGGAGTCGTGCTTGTCGAGGGTGACGCCCAGTGCGCCCATCTTGTAGCTCTGGAGGTGGGTCCAGATGGTCCGGACGACGTCGAAGGCGTCCCACCGGACGCCGATCTTGTCCTTCGGCTTCTTCGGCATCTTCCGCTTCGGGTGGCTGCCGTCGATGTAGCCATCATGATTTTTATCTTTTCCGTCGTATGCCCACTTCTGGGCGATGGTGGCGCCGGAGCGGATCACGGTCCCGAGGTACGGCATCCCTGCCGGGTAGGCGGTATAGCCAGCGCACGTGACCTTCATCGACTGGTTCTCGAAGGAGACGTTCGTGAGCAGCCCGCCCCACCGGATGCGGCCCGCGAACTCCGCGAACAGCGCGGTCGACCACTCCGCCAGGACGGGCAGGCCGTCGGGCTTGCCCGTCAGCCGCATGTACTCCGGCGAGATCGTCCCCGTCATCTGGCCGGGTCCGTTCAGCTCCCGCCGGGGCGGGGAGTCAGCGACGAACGGGACATCCCAGTCCAGGAAATCGCCCGTGGCCGCGCGCATCGCAATGTAACGCCACCCGCTCATCAGGCGCTCACCGGCTCCTGCGAGTAGGTCACCTCGAGCGACAGCACCGTGTAGGCGTCCGCGCGCAGTACGCCGGTGTAGTCGGCGGTGCCGGTGGCCTCGACGTCGATGTCGAGCATCGTCCCGCGGTCGGCCGGGTCGAGGGTGAACTTGCCTCCCGCCTGCACCGCGAGGCGGCCAGCCTGGGCCGCGCTGAACGGCATCCCCACACCGTGCTGGGTGTCGGCGAACGACACCCTGAGCTGCCCGCGGGCCTCCACGGCGTCCGGGTGGAGCAGGCCCGTAATGGACACGTGCACCGCAACGTGGGTGGCCCACTCCGGGACCTTCTCCGTCCAGGTGGAGCCGAGTGGGAAGCCCTCCCAGGTGTCGGTGATCGCGCCGACGTCGTCCGGAGTCGACCATGCGCCCGGCAGGTATCGGCGAGAGGTCTGCGACCGCGGCCGCGCGAGCTGCCGCAGGTCGGTGACCATCGCCGCAGTGATGTTCGTCGTCCCCGCCGGCATATCGACCCGGGCGAGGGTGACCGCGGTGGAGTCAGGGTCGATGTCGAGGATGCTCGTGGTGCCGACCGGCACATCAGGAATGACCCGCGTGAAAACGTACGGGCCGACCCCCGGGTCCTCCGGCGCTGGCCACGCCTCCCCGCCGTACGGGTCTTCTACGCGGGCAATGATCAGGTCCGAGCGGCCGCCGTCCACCGACGTCGGCTCGATGTCCACCTGCTCCACCGTCGGCATGCGTGCGGCGTAGCTCTGGCTGCCCCCGCCTGCCGCCGCGCGACGCCTCGCGACCATAGCGCCCGGCCCGACCTGCACCGAGCCGGCCGGCGCGTCCAACGCGGTCACCAGGAGGTCCGCGGGGCTGACGATGCCTTCCCCGCCGCACGCGGCGACATCGGCGATCAGGCGCAGCACCTCCTCAGACGCTGCCGTGTTTTCCACGAACCAGGGGATCGGGTCCCACGTCATACTGCTCTCCTTCTCCGTACGGGAGGGGAGAGAGTGAGCGGCCGGATGGGCTACTGTCGCCCGCTCACCACCAGTTGTAGGCGTCCCGCCAGTTGATGAGGATGCGGGGCCCGTCGTGGGAGGTGGCACCGGCGGTCTTGGTGTACGACAGCGATGCCGACCAGAGACCGGGCGGAATGAACATCTGCGCCAGGCGGGGCGAGGCCCGGGTCAGCTTGTCCGCCACCGACTTCGAGTCCGCCCCGCTGCGAAGGGTGACCGTGCGGATCCACGGCCGCGGGTCGATACGGACGTAGGCCCCTGCAGCGATCGTCATGTCGAGCTGCACCGCCCACAGGCCACCCATGGTGATCTTGGGGTTCTTGCACGGCCCATAGACATCGATGTAGGGGTATGTGTGCATCGTGCCCTTCTGCTGGAACACGATGGTCTTCTTCGACGTATACAGCCACTCAGGGCGGGAGCCTCGGCCCGGCCGCCACGGCAGGGAGACCGCCACGTGGTCGTAGAGCTCGACCTGCTGCGCCGTCTCGTCGTAGAAGCGATCGTCGACCGCGACGAAATCGGCGACGACGGGCGTGTACCCCTGGGACGAGAGCCTGGAGTGCGAGACCGCGAACTTCCGCGGGCGGCCGTACAGCCGGCGGGTGCGGCCGCCGGTCTTGTGCGCGAGCCAGGAGACGCGTCCTGCCCTGCCACGGATGGCGTCGGCCCGCCACACCTGGCGCAGCAGGTTCACGCCGTCCAGACCCCGCACAGCGGGACTCTGGTCGTCTTTTTTCACGAACGCCAGCGCGGCCTCCATGTCGGTCCATTTGCCGACCCGGTCCTTTGGACCGGGACGCAGGGGCCAGTGCCGGTCAATGAGCGTGTGGCTTCCATCGACGCCCAGCTCGAACGTGGCGGTGGCGCTGCGCTGGTAGTCGCGGCCCATACGGACGCCGTCCTCGCCCGGCAGCGGCGCGTCCGCGACGTCGACGTCCGCGAACGCGATATCCGGCTCCGACAGGCAGTAGATGCCCGTATCCTCCCGCCCGAAGTGCAGCAGCGCGCCCGGGTAGTTGCTGTAGGCGTAGTAGCCGATGTACCAGTCGCCGTCACGCATAGCTGCCTCCCAGGCGAATCCGACGCAGCTCGAACATTGCGTCGTCCAGTGCGGTGCCCGTTGAGTCCACGGCGCCGATGTTGAGGTTCAGGTCACCGCCGACGAGGGAGGCCGCTGCCGCCGTTCGCTGCCGGACGGTGGTGGGGCGTGCCGACGTCCTGATGCCGCCGTTGGCGAACGTGGACAGCCCTCGCTGCGGGTACATGACCGCACCGCCGAAGTACTTCGCGACCGTGGCGAGGATCTCCTCGGACCGCTTCCGCTTGGACGGCGCCAGCGGGATGTACGCCTCTCCGGGGTAGGTCTCCGGCTCTGCCCACAGCCGCATCTCACCCGCCTTCGCGATCTGCGCGATGTGGTTCTCGGCGCCGTTCGCGAAGGCCTTCACTCGGCCGGCCATACGGCGGATGCCGCCGTTGGCGTACTGGACGATTCCGCCGTCAGCGTGCTCGGAGACGTACGGCTTGCCCTGCGTCGTGTATCGGACGGTGACGGTGACGGTCCTGCCTGTGAGGCTGTTGATCTTCCCCTGGATCGCCTGCACCTGAGAGATGGGCAACCTGTTCGGGGCGGTGATCCGGACCGTCTTACCGTGCGCCCCGTCGACGGTGCTGATCTTGTACCCGAGGGATTTCAGCGCGGCCTGGGCGGTCTTCGTCGGCGCCTTGACGTCGATCGATTTGCCCTTGGGTAAACCCGCGACCTTCTGCTGGACGTTCTTCAGGTCGCCGGCAGCCTGCCTGACGATCGCCTGAACGGTGACCCTCTTCTTGTCCGGCGCGGCGGCGATGTCCTGCGCCAGGGCCTTGATGTTCACGCGGGCGCCGCCGGTCGGGGCGGTGACGGAGACGTTCTTGCTGCCCGGGATGCGCTGCACCGTGAAGCCCAGGGCCTGGAGCTGTTCGCGTGCACCGGCCGTATGCGTCGTGATCTGGATGGCCTTGCCCGGCTTGATGCTCTCGAGCTTCCCGCGCAGGCCCAGGACCTCGGCCGTCGTCTCCGGGATGCCGGTCGCGGTGACGAGTGTATTGATGGTGTCCGGGACGAACCCCATCTGATCGGCGAGGGCCTTAGCCTGGTTCTTCGGGATGTCCATATCCGCGGCGAGCTGGAGCGCTTTCGCACGGGCCCGGTCCATCGCGGTCTGGCTCTTGTCCATCGCGTCGGACATAGGCATCAGGCCCTGATCCGCGGCTTCCTGCGCCCGGGTCGCCACGCCGAGCATGCCGTCGCGCAACTCCGTCAGCTGTCCGTTGAGGGTCTGCCCGTTCTTCGTCGAGGTGTTGACCAGACCGTCGTTCGCGACGAGCGACCGACCCCAACCGTCGGCCTTCTCGATGTTCGACTTCATCGTGTCGTCGATCTGGAGCATCACCGAGTTGAGCTGCGTCTCCGCATCGTGGAACGACTGTGTGTTGCCGTTCAGTGCATCCAGCGCCCGCTTGAGGGCGTCGACCCGCTCGTCCGCCGACTTCGTCTTGTCGCCGAAAGTCGTCACGGCGGACTGCAGTCGGCCGTACGCGCTCGTGCCGGTGGCTCCGGACTGGTTGATGGCGTCAGCGAGTTCTTTGTGCTTCTTCTGGCTGTCCTCCAGCTCGCCCTTGACGGTTCCGATGGCGTCCTTCGCGCGGATCGCGGCCAGGCCCTCATCGTCCCAGGACTGGGCTGCCCCCTGCGCGGTGGTCATCCATACCTCGTGCGAGTCGGCCGTCGACTGGAGATTCTTCTGCAGCTCCTTGAGAGACGTGCCCTGGCCGAGGTAGGCGTTCGTCAGCTCTCCGAGACTGACGCCCGCCTTGCTCATCATGTCGACGAGCTTCCCTTTGCCGTCGGCGAGTTCCGTGTCCTGCAGGAGCTGCGCGGCCGACGCCCTGACGTTGGCGTCGATCGCGCCGCCGGACGCGCCGAGGGCGTCCGTCAGCGACTTCACGCGTTCCTGGTGCGCCTGGGTGGCGCGGGCGGCCTCTTCCTGCCGGGAGGCGAGGAGGCCGAGACCGATGGTGACGCCGGCGAGCGCGATACCGAGCGGACCGCCGAGGGCCGAGGTGATGCCGCCGATGGCGTTCGAGGCAACACGGTTGGCCGCGCCGATCCCACGCATGACACCGGTAAAGCGGTTTCCCTGTGCTGCGGCGCCCTGGTAAGCGAGGCCCATACGCTGCCACATGGTGATCTGCGGTCCGATGATCCCGGTCGTGCCGCGCATGGTGTTGCTCATGGTGCGGACGGAGGTGCCCGCGGCCACGACGGAAGTGCCGAAGGAGCGCAGCATGTTGCCCACGGCCGTGACGACCTTGAGGGCAAGCATCGTGCCCAGGAACGTCGCCAGGACGGTGTTCGCCCCGGGGATGATGCTCATCAGCGTGTTGAAGACATTGAGCAGGCCACTGAACGCTACGAGCAGTACCCCGAGGCCGGAGCCGGCCGCCGAAAGGTTCCCAATCGCTGTGGCGATGTTCGAGATCACGGAGATGATCGCGGGCCCGACGGTCTGCCCGAGAGCGTTGAAGAAAGTCCCCAGGGCAGGCATCAGCTCGGTGCGGATCTGCCGCACCAGGTCGGTGATGCCGCCATCCTTCATCGAACGGCCGAGCCCGCGCATGAGGTCCCCGAAGAGGAGGTTGACCTCGTGGAACGCGGGTGCTGCGTCGGAGAAGAACTGTTTCATGGCCTTTTGGCCAGCCCCGGAGTTAGCCCAGCGCTCGAACCGGAGCATGCTGCCCTCGAGCCCGTCGAGCAGCGCGTTACCGGTGTCCATGGCGGCCTTGCCGACGCCGCCGAGTCCCTTGATCAGGCTGCCGGTGGTCCGGCCGAGCTGCGCGGCTTTGTCCCCTGCGTGGTCGAGGAACTTGGCGAGGCTTCCGGTTTCCCGGCCAGCCGCCACGGAGGCCCGGACCCACTGGGTGAACTTCTCGCCGGCCTGGCCGACCCGCTCAACGAACGGACCGCCGGCCACCAGGAAGTCCGTGGTGGCCCGGCCCATGTTGGCCAGGCCGTCGGTCAGGTTACCGACAACGCGGGAGTTCGTGCCCGCGATCGTCTTGAAGTCCTTGCGGAAGACGCCGGTCTGCATGAACTTCGCGCCGCGCTCCGCCAGGGTTCCCATCTGAGAGGCGGAGTCTCCGAGTGTCTCCTGCAGGAGCGGGAACACCGACTTGGCGAGCGGCTTGATGTCGTCCGCGACCTTGGAGAAGAACCGCTCACTGACGGCCATGCGGACCTTGCCCCACGCCGCTTGCAGCGAGGAGACGCCGGAGACCGCCTCACGGGCCGACGGCGCGAGCCTGTCCAGAGCAGCTTTGAGCTTCTTCTGCTGCGCCTCGGTGACCTTGCCGTCCGAGGCGAGCATCTGCTGCGCCTTGACCGACTCCTTGAGGGCGTCTCCGAAGCCGTTGAAAGCGACCTTCGTTCCGATTGCCGCGGTGCCCGCCGCGGCAATCAGTCCGGGGATTGCGCCGAGAACTCCAACTGCGGGTGCGGCCGAGGAGACGAGGGCGGTCAGGCCAGCGCCGTACTGGCCGATGAGGGCAACCGCGGGCTGCAGCAGGGACACGATGGCCCCGATACCGAGCATGCGCAGACTGCCGCGGCCCGACCCCGGCATCCGCATGTTGACCGGGACGTTGACGGGGTTGCGGTCTGCCTCGCCCTGGGCGCCAGAGATGAGGCCGCGGAGCCGGGCGAGAAGGCCGCCGCCGCCGCGGCCGCTGTCGCCGTCCCCGTCTGGGCGGACGGGGATATTCAGGTCGGTGTCGTCGATGCGGCGCCGGATGCCGTCGAGCGTGGTCCAGAACCGCTCCTCGTCGATCTCGACGCGGATCTTCGCGGTGACGCCCTTGGACGCCTCATTGACCGCTTCCTTGAGCCGCCGACGAAGCCCCTTAGAGTCGACTTCGACTTTGACCTTGGCGGCCAGGCCCTCGGCCGCCGTCTCGACAGCGGTGCGCAGCCGCTGCGCGAACCCCGAAAGGTCGGCGACGACCGGCACGTCAAGGCGGCCGGCCTGTAGGCCCTCAGCCACTGCGGACCATTCCTGTCTGCATGGCCGCCATGAGCATCTGTCTGTGGCCGGTCATGCGGGGCGCCTGCGGTTCCGGGGCGGGCTGCGTGGGCCGGGGCGGCGTGCCGGGGCCGATGCGCCGCTCGGTGCCGAAGCGAGGCGGGCGAACGATGGTGGTTGGCTCCACGCGCCGCTTGTCTGCGGCGAGGAGCCCGATTTCCTCGACGATCAGGGCCATGAGCTCGAGGACCTTGGTCCAGCCGCCGAGAGGGGCTGAACGGACCCGGGAGTCGTCTGGCAGGCCGTCGACGAAAGAGATCAGTCGTCGGAGGCCGAGGAATCCGGGCTGTCCGGGACGAAGCCAGACCCGTCGGGCGTCGACTCCGTGGAATCGGGAGAGGTCGGACTCGACGTCGCTCCATCGCTCTCGGAGGAGTCGGCCGACCGAAAGAACTTTCCCAGCTCCACCCCGTAGACCCGGGCCAGACCGGTCGTCAGGCGGACGTAGTCCGGCACGGACGGCTTCCGCTTGAGGAACTCCTCGTTCTGGTCATCGAGGAGGAGCGCGTATGTCTCGCGGATCGCCTCGAGGAACTTCCGTGGCAGGGCTGGGCGCCGGAAAAGAGCGGCGACGACTTCCTTGATGCCGGCGTCGCCATCGGCGGAGTTGATGACGTCGCCAAGGAGGCCGACCAGGTCCAGCTCGTCGGACAGGATCGGGTCGAGGGCTGCGGCCGGCAGCTCTGCCGGGAAGATGAACTGTTCTCCGCCGAACTTGACCGGGATGCCGTCGGGGTACTGAACCTCGCGGCGCTCGGCGTCCAGGTCGATGACGAACGACATGTGCGTGACCTCTTCTTAAGTGCGTAGCTGGGTTGCCGGGTGCAGCAGCGCACGGACAGTGCCAAGCCGCGGGGGCTTGTGTCGCGCGCTGCCGCGAAAGGTCATGCCGCGGGCGCGAACGCCGGGTCGTCGGTGAGGACGTACCAGGCATCGAGGTCGTCGCCTCCCTGGACCGCGAGCCGTAGAGGCAACACGGCCTCCTTGGTCTTGGCGAGGTCCTTGGAGACGCCTTCCATCTGCATGCAGCGGGGAATGACGTACCGGTAGTGCTTGCCGCCGTCGATGACCTCGATGACGGCCATCACTTCGGTGCGGGAGCCGATGCGCGGCGGGGTGAACTTGTAGTGCTTGCCGGTGCCGCCGCCACTGGGCGTAATTTCGGCGATCTCACCACCGCCATACACCGAGCGGAAGTTCGCGCCAGACCACTGCTGCAGGTCAACCTCGATAGTTGCAGCGTCGGAGGTCTGGAAGGTCCGCGTCGGGTACGAGGACTGGGCTGACTTGACCTGCTCGAAGTTCGGTTCGGAATTGAACTTCAACGAGTCCTCGGTGGTGAGTCCGACGCTTCGCAGTGCGGCGGGCATCGCCACGGTGGCGTCGTCCGGGGCGGTCGCGCCGACGGGGGCCAGATAGAGCCGGGTGATCGACGGAATGACGATCTGGTTGTTGTTGGTGGTCTCGCCTGCCATGACGGGGGTCTCCAAGGTGTCCGGTGCTAGGGCGCGGACACCTTGGAGAGCCGGGGTGGTTAACGTCGCGTCGTCACGGGTGCAGGGTCACCGAGAGATGCATCAGCCATCGGGGTTGGCCGTTGACGAGCGGCGACCAGACCAGAAGGCCGGATGGCTTCACGCCGTTGACGACGGGCAGGCCGGGGGCCTGCGGCGCCTCGACGATGCCCTGGACAACCTGAGCGCACCGTACGAGGGTGCGGCGCAGCTCGGCCTGACCGGGCCAGCCGCCCGGGTCGCCGTGGACCTCGAGCGTCACCTCGGGGGCCGTCGCCCAGTTCAGGTCCCGTAGGTCTCCGCCGGGGCCATGGCCGATGACCAGGTGCGGCCACGGCGCCTCAGAGATGCCGGACACGCGGCCGGGGCCGCCGAGGGCGTCGGCGACCTCGGCGCTCTGCTGGAGCCACGCCAGAAGTACGGAGACCGGATCGGCGTCGGCGAGGGTCGGCTCTGTCATCAGCTGCGGGCGATGAAGCCCTGGCCACGCAGGCGGCGGGCATAGTCGGGGGACACGGTGATCTCGGCGCCAGGGGTGTAGTCGGTGCCGTCGATGCGCAGGTGATGCGACAGGGTGACGGTCTCCGGCTGCTGTCCCTCGCCGAGGGCGGGACCGACGACGTCCGAGGTACGGCGGGTGCTGCGAAGGGGGCGGGCCTCGGTAATGTCGGTGACGGCCGCGGCGGACTCTTCTGCCTCGACGGTGGTCTTCTTGGTGGTGGTGTTATTCGTAGCCATGGCGCGCACTGTGCGGACGCGGTCGGCTTGTGTCGCGTCGTCCTCAGTGGCGGGCGGCGACGATGGCTGCCGCGCGGGACATGAAGTGTGCGCCGTCAGCGCGAAGGTTGCCGGGGTAGACGGTGCCCACTTCGGCTTCGACGACCTTCGGGGCCTGCACGGAGACGGTGACGGTGACCTTCTTCCCGGCCACGATGGGCTGACCGGTGTTGATGTGCCGGGCGATGCCGTCGGGGTCCTTGTGCGTGGTGCAGCGGCAGTTCTTGAGGTTGGCGACGGCCCGGGAGGACTCGTCGCGTGGCTCGAGCATGTAGGTCTGCCCCCCGACGCCGCGGTGTTCGATGTCCCAACGCATGGAGTTGATCGAGAAGCGCAGGTTCCCGGGGACCTCCTGGCCCTGCGCGGCAACGTGGGTGGGGCGGACCCTGTCGTCGCCCACGGTCACCCACCGCTTGGTGGGCGGGGCCAGCCTCTTCGCCTCGATCTCGACCTGGTGCGCAATGCGCTGCACCGTTGGGGCCAACATGCGGGCCAGAGCCTCCTCGAGGCCCTGGGTGGGCGTGAACTTGGCCCCTGCCATCACCGCACCTCGGGCGGGTTGAGGGTCGCGGTGGCCTGGACGTAGTTGACATCTGGGCATCCGGGCACCGCGTGGTTGCGGGGGGCGTTCGTCAGCGTCCAGGACCGGCCGGTCTCGTCGCTGATGGTGTCGCCTTCTTTGACCGGCCAGGCATGCGGGTCGAGCCGCACGGTCCATGAGCCGTCGTCCTGCTGGAGAACCGATCCGGGCCAGGTACCGCGCGGGGTGGGCTTCTGGTTGGGGTTCGGCGGGACGGGCGCGCCGTTTGCGTCCCGCCCCCAGGGGTGGGCGAGCGCGTACACGGTCAGCAGTGCGTTCGGGAGGACGACGGCCATGGTCAGCCCGCCCCGGCGGCTACGAGGGCCTTGGAGATGCCCAGCTTGACCGCGGTTACGTAGGTCGTGAACGCCGCGGTGGTGTTCTTGCGGTTGGCGCGGGTCATGTCGCCGTTGAGGAAGAACGCCGCGCGTTGGAGGGTGCTGATCTCGAGCTGGACGCCCATGCCGCGGCTGTTCCGGTTACCGAGGTTCTTGGGGTCGCTGCCGTTCAGCTCCTCGGTGGCGAGCCGTACGGTGAAACCGGCGTCTTTGAGGCCCTGGCCGATCTGGTCGCGGAGGTTGTAGTCCAGGCCGCCGAGGTAGGTGAAGGCCGTGGTGCCCGTCGCGCCGTGCCACGACACGGTATGGGTGGCGGCCCGCGCCATCGCGAGGGCCTGCGGCTCGTCGTATCGGGTGGAAGTGATGTGCAGGTCGCTATTGCTGCCGGAAGGCTTGAAGGCGTCGAGACTGTAGAAGTCGTGGATGTCGGCGGCGGCCGCGTCCGCAAGTTCTGTCGTACCCGTCTCGATGCCGCCTCCGTGGATGGCGAGGTGCAGCAGGGTGGAGACCTGGGAGATGCGCCAGATCCGTTGGTAGTCGATGCCCTCGATCTGGCCGCCGGCCATCTCGCCGTAGGACTGGTAGAGGTCGCCCATCGGGCGCGCTCCTTTCGTGGGTCAGCGGCGGCCGCGGTACGTGGAGTACGGCCAGGGCGGGCGCGGCGGGCTGTTGAGTGGCTGGTAAAGGCGGCGGCGTAGCCGGTTCAGGGAGTCCAGCGTGGGCAGCGCTCCGGCCTGTCCTTCGGTGGGTGTGGTCTCGTAGGAGATGGACTGTCCCTCGGCGCTCACCGAGGACACCCGGCGTCCCGAGTTGCCCACTCCACCGGGCCGTTGCCGCTCGGACTCTGCGGCGTGCGCGGTGACGTAGCGGACGATGGTTTCCTCGGTGGCGCCGTTGAGGCCCACCAGGAAGTCGACGTCGTAGGTGCCATTTCCGTGCGGCCGGTAGGCGAGGACCTGGACGAGGTCGTCCTGATCAGGCAGGGGCCAGGAGTCCGCGTCGTCGAGGTTGGCGGTGTAGAACGGCGTGGCGGCGCGCAGGGTGACGGCCTTCGGCACGAGGGGGCGGTTGAGGTGGGCCACCACGTCGGCCTGCGCGTTGCGGATGGATGTCTCCAGTGCGCTGCGCTGGTCGGCGGTGATGGGGAGCGATACACCGAGTGCGTCGGCGACGGCTTCCGGGGAGGTGACGAGGCCCATGCCCATGGGCAGGTCGAGGCGCACGGTTGTGTCCTTGACCGGCTGGGCCCCGTCGCTGGGGGTGAAGGTGACCATGCCCCAGTAGCGGCCGGGCGGTACCTCGGGCAGATCGAACCGGTATGCGCCGGGTCGCAGCCGAGTGACCGTGGTCGCTGCGGTGACTACGGGTCCGCTGCGGTCGGCCGTGCCGTACAGGTCCAGGCGGCTGACGACTCCGCCGGCCGGTTCGGGGTCGTAGTGGGCCCCGGCGTACATGGGTTCGTAGTCGAAGACCGACACCCCGGTCCTTCCTTAGTTCTCGGTGTCCGTTGCGGCGGCCTGGGCGACCAGGCGCTCGTGGATGCGGGCGGCGACGCTCTCGGAAACGTGGGCGCCCTTGGGCTGCAGCAGCCGCTCGATCGGGTTGCGGTGCGGTCCGACGTAGGTCCGCTCGATCAGGCGGATGGTGCATCGAAGGGTGGAGCCGTACGGGGTGACGGGCTGGAACACGGCGTCGACGTCGGCCGGGGGCTGCTTGGTGGCATCGTCGAGGATGACCTCGGCGATGTCGTCGGGGATGACTTCGGTCGGGGAGACGTAGCCGGGTTCCGTCGGGGGCTTGGGCGCCTCGTGGACGGTTGGCGGCTCCAGCGGGGCCGCGTCGGGCGCCTTCGGGCCGCTCTCGGTGGCGGGTGTCTCCTCGGCGGCCGCGGCCGTGGTGGTCTCCTCGGTGGCAGGATCGCCCGCGGGTTCCGCGGTGGTCAGCTTGGCCTCGGCGACGGAGCCGTCGCCCTCGTCTGCGGGCGTCGCCGCGGTGGTCTTACGGGTTCGGGTGGTGCCTGCCATGGTGGCTCCCTCTCGGGGTGGTGGTCCGGTCGGCGCGCACCCTGCCCACCGGGTGGCGCTTGTGTCGCGTCGTGCCTCTGCGGGGTGGCGCGGGCGTACGGTGACGTCCGACGGCCCCCTGCCCGAGCGGGGGGCCGTCCGGGCGCCCGAGGTCAGGCGGTGTAGGTGAAGCCGCTGGTCTTGGTGACGTTGCCGGCGTCGTCGACGAGGACGACATTTACCGCCCCGGCCGTGCCCGCGGGCGTCTTCACGCGCAGTTCCGTCGCGGAGACGACGTTGAGTTCGGTCCCTGCGGTCGCGCCGAAGTTCACCGCGGAGACCCCGTCGAGGGCGGTGCCGGTGATGACGACGGTGGTTCCGCCCGCGGCCGGGCCGGTGGCCGGTGCGACGGTGGCGATGGTGGCCGCGGTAAACAGGCGGTCGATCACGGACTGCGGGACGAGGTCGCCGGCCTCGTAGATCAGGTGACGACGGGATCCCTCCGGGCGGCCGTCGCCGCGGCCGTACGGCTCGGTCAGGTAGACGTTCTCGGTGATGCGCTTGGGCGGGTCGGAGAGGGCGATGGCAGGGAATGCCGCCTTCGTGATCCGCTGCCCGTTCTCTCGGTAGAGGCCCATGGGTGTCCTTCCGCTGCTTCCTCTGTGATGGCCGCGGAAGGATGGGGGACGGGGAGGGCTACGGTCGCGCCCTACCGATAGGCGCTCTTGCACAATTGTGCAAGAACGATCATGGTCCCCCCTCACAGGAGTCGAAGGTCGTCCCAACCGTCGGGGCCGACGCTGAACACGAGGAGCCCGGAGGCGGACACCTCTCCGCTGCGGGCGGTGTACCAGTCGGACCCGTTGTCGAGGGTGGGTGCCTGAATCCACAACCGGCCGTTGCCGACCTGCTGGGCCCGGAAGTGGTGGAAGTGGCCCGTGACCAAGACATCCGCGTCGGCGATCGGCTGGCGGCCGAAGGTCTGCCCGCGCCACCAGTCCACGGCCTTCTCCGGCCGCGGATACTGGTGCCCGTGCGCCAGGCCCACGATGGTGCCGGCGACGTCCAGCGACACCGACTCCCGCCACCGCTCGGGCATGACGAAACTGACGTGGCCGTAAGCGGCTTCGTTGCGGGCGTATGCGTCGGCGATCTGGGATAGGACCTCAATGCCCCAGTCGTCGCTGGGCGGACCGACAGCCTCGCGGCCGCGGCGGACCCGACCGTGGTTCGAGCCGCAGGTCGCAGCGACGACCCGGCCGAAGCGTCCGGCGAGACGGTCCAGGCCCTCGAACGTCACCCTGCGGTGGACGCGGATCATCTCGGTCATGGTCAGGTCGTTGGTGTACGCCTGCTGCGCCGTGTTCTCGTAGTTCTCCACGCAGTCCCCGGCGTCCAGCCAGTACGCGGTTGAGGGGGCGCGGCCGATGGCCTTGAGGTCGCGCAGGTGGTCGTCGAGCTTGTCGAAGCGATCGGCGACGCGTGCGACCAGCTCGGGAGTGCCGCCATCCCGGCCGACCTTCCCGGCCTGGGCGTCGGCGTAGACGACCACCAGGGCGCGGTCCGCGGCGTCGGCGGCCGGGCGGGGTTTGCGGCGGCGGCGCATCGCATCGCGTACGAGGGCGTCGACTTCGCCGGCAGACTGCCAGGCGGGCGCGGCGGGCTCAATGAGGTAGCGGCAGCGCCACACGGCGCGGGTAACGGCGTCGTCGCCCTGGTTGTCGCGGTGCCACGCGGCCGGGTCGTGCTTGGCCTCTACAAGGCGGACGCGGAAGCCGTCTGGGATGGCGAGCCCCATCTCCTCCACGCGCTCGCGCCAGTCGGCTTCGCCGCCGGGCTGGGTCTCGGTGGGCGGGGTGGTGACGACCATCGTGCCGCCCGGCTCGTACCGCACGCCTGCCTCCCAGCCGCGGGGAACGGCTGGCTGGAGGCGCTGCGTCTGCGCGGGGTGGCTCTGTTCCTGGGAGGCGGGTTCGAGGAGAGCCTGCAGGTCGCTGTCGAGGCTCATCGTTCGCACCGGCATCCGTTGGACTGCCCGCGGCGCCGGTGCCGGGCGACGGTATACGCGGTGACTGCGTCGCCGTACCGGCTCAAGGTGTCGGCGATGGACTTCGCCGTGACTCGGTCGGAGCCCAGGGCCGCGCGCAGGGAGGCCGCTGCCTTCTCGTCTGCGGTGGCCAGGAAGGCACGGATGCTGCACTGGGGGCCTCGGTGGGTGGTGGGGACGCTGGCGAGCGCGTCCAACTCATCCGCGAGGCCAAGGGGTTGCTTCTCGATCACCGGCGTCCTCCGTCGTCGTGGTGGTGGTACGTGGAGGGGGTGCGCCCGCAGCCGGGCGCACCCCCTCACCCGCGGTCCGGTCAGCCGGTCGGCGTGGTCCAGGTGCCGATGACAAACGACTCGGGCCGCGGGATCTCGAGCGCCAGGCGCTCGTCCGCGCGGAAGGTGATCAGGCCCTTCTCAAAGTTGTCCGCGTTCTCCGAGGAGACGGTGACGGAGACGTTCTCCCTGTCGTGGAGCTGCGCGCCGAGACCGAAGGCGCCGATGAGGAAGTCCCCATCCGACATGGCCGTGGTCTCGACGACGTTCAACCTCCAGACCTTCTTCTCCGCGCCGATGGCGACGGCGATGGCGACGCGGAATGCGCCGTTGTCGTCCTCTTCGACCTCGACGTGCTCCCACATCGTGGGCGACAGGACGATGCCGGTCGGCTCGTACTCGGCCAGGAGCGCCTTCGTGATGGCACGCCGGATCTGGACGCTGTACTTGTCGGACGACAACCCCGTGTACTGCTGGACACCGGGGGTGTTGTAGATGCCGGTGAGGGACTGGCCGTCACCGACGGAGTGGAGCAGGTCCCAGTCCTCCTGGTACTTGACGCCCTCGACCATGCGGCCGTTGATGAACGTCTTGAGCCTCGGCTCGTCGCTCAGGATGTTCTTGTGCGCGTCGATCAGGTGCGCGACCTCGGCGACCGGGTACATCACCGGGGTCAGGGACAGCTTCGACCGAGGCGCGCGGCCCCAGGTGTCGGTGTCCGCGCCGGTCGCCGGGCTGGTGCCGTCGGCGGCGTAACGCTCTTTGACCTGCCGGGCGTTGTTCGTCCAGCCGGTCTCCCGGGCGCCGTAGAGCACGGCCTGCTTGGTGGACGACTTCGGGAACAGGTCCCGGATGTGCCACTTGCGGTAGGCCCGCTCGGCGATGCCCAGGTTCTGGACGCTGCCGAGGGTCTGGTGCGTGACGGTGCCTGCGCTCAGGGAGAAGATCGACTTCCCCTCCATCGCGGCGCGGATGTACGGGCGGTCGTCGAAGCCGGCCGCGCTGGCTCGCTTGAAGGAGTCCGAGTCGACGAACAGGTCGCCGAGGGACTTCTCCTCCATGGTCGGCGTCCTGCCGTAGTGCGCAGCCGCGGCCGGCGTGGACTCCGGGGCGTCGAGGTACTGCTTGACCTCGATCAGGCCCTGCTCTGCGTCGATGAGGCCCTTGATCTCCTGCGCCTCGCCAGAGACCTTGCGGAACTTCGCGGCCTGCTCGGTGGAGACGACGAAACCGCCGTCCTCGACCTTGAAGGACTTGCTGATCTCCTCGGCCTCGGCGCTCTTGGCCTGGAGCTGCTTCTGCAGTTCCCTGATGCGAGCGTTGTCGGGCATTGCTGCTCTCTCCCTGATGCTGGGGTGCGGTTGACGTGCGTCGCTCCGCCCGGCCAGCACCGGGACAGCCTCAACGCGAGGCCGAATGGAAAAGGGAGAGAGGGGTTAACGTCGCGCGCTGCCCGCTCAGGTAGTCAAGAGCGGGCAATACATAGGGGTTTGACCTGGTGTTTTGCTGTGGGCGACTCAGGTCGCGCTCGGTGGTGTATGACGCTGAGTCGCGCGACTCAGCTCCGCATCAGGGCCAGTGCAGCCTTCACTTCGTCCTCGTCCAGCCGGACCGAGCCCGCGTCGTCGTCCTCGTCGACGTCGTCCTCGGCGGGCGGCGGGGTCTCCTCTGTGGGCACCTCGTCCTCCTCGTCGTCGAAGGAGTAGTCGTCCCACAGGTCCATGCCGGTCGGGCCGGCCGCGCGGTCCCGGCCGGGGGCGGGCTTCGGCTTGCTCTCCTCGTCGGCGACGTCGAGGCCCTTCGCGGACAGGGCGGCGATCAGAGTGCGCACCTTGTCCCGTACGCCGGAGAGCTGATCCGGCCCGGCCTCGGTGTTGCTGATGCGGGCGGTCGCGTCGGTAAGGGCTTCCTCGGTGGGCTGGACGACGCGGGCGTGGACATCCTCGGCGTCAGTGGCCGCGCGCTGCGCGCTGGTCCCCTCGGGCAGTACGACCGTAGCGAGTTCGACGGGCTGAGGCATACCGAGGCTGATCTCGCCCTTGGCGGTGACCGTGTAGGGGATGGTGTAGTGGTTGCTGCGACCGGGGTCCTCACTGTGCACGGACACGATGACGCGGTCCTGGTAGGTGCCTTCGATGCACGTCCACGACTCGCCGTCCTGGTCGAGGAGTTCTCGGACGCTGTCGCCGAGGCGGGCACGGAACTGCTCCTGGGACTCGGGCAGGGGGGTACTGGGCATCACAGAAGCCTCCGGGTGGGACGTGAAGCGGCTCTTGGCCTCGGCGACCGTGGAGCGGGCGGACTTGTGCTCGAACTGCGGCACGAGGGCACGGGCGGCGGACACCGCGGCGTGGGCGGACTTGGCCTCTGCGGCGCCGAGTGCGGCGTAGGTGTTCATTACGCCGGCGGCGAATTGCTGGGCTTCGGCGCTGGGCTTCTTGCTCGTTGGGCCCTGGGGGAGGCGGGCGCCCGCCAAGAGGGACCAGGGGGTGTCTCGGCACGCGGGCCGGAGCAGGGACATGTCGGGGAGGGCGGTGATCGGCCACCAGGCGGTGACCTCCGGGGCGTCGCCCTTGGGGTCGTCGGGGTTGGCAACGCGCTGCTCGTCGTGAGGCGGATTGAGCGGTATGTAGGACTCGCCAGGGACGACCGCGACGAACCCGCGGTAGATGCCGTTCGGGGCGGTCCAGGAGCCGACGATGCTCGTCGAGCCGGGCAGTTCTGCCCCGGTCTCCTCCTGCCACTCGCGCACCGCGGCGGCGAGCGCGTCCTCGTCCTCCTCCAGGTGCCCGCCGGGGAACTCCCAGGTTCCTGCAGCCGGGTCGTCATCGTCGAGGGCGCGCTGGATGAGCAGGACGCGGCCGGTGTCGTCGGCCTTGACCACGAGTCCGGCAACCTTGGTCCGGTCGGCGTCCTGCTCGGTGTCGAGTTCCACGACGTTCGGCGTCGCCTTGTACTCCATGCCGGGGTTGGCAGCGGACTTCACCTCGAGCGCCCGGGTCATGGGGTGGGCGCCGTGCAGGACGGGGCTGACCTCGAAGAGGTCGAGGCGGTGGATGACGCGGACGCCGTCAGCGCGGCGGGTGGCTCCGTCGGTGGGTACGCGGTAGCCGATGGAGAACGCGGCCTCGTTGTGCTCGTACCACTGCTTGACCTGCTCGTAGGTGTCGCGCCCCTTGCTGGTGCGCCGGTTGTACTCGACAGTGGCGACCAGGGCGCCGGCCTCGGCGGGCCAGTCGGGGACTTCGGCGAACCTGGTGTCGCCGGGCATCCACTCCTCGACGGCCAGGACGACGCCGACAGCGTCCTTCCATTCGTGGTGCCACACCGCTTTGACGCGACGGGTGGCCAGGGTCTGAGTGAAGGCGCCAGGGACGATGAGGTCGTTGACCTCGTCGACTACGCCGGTGACGGCGTAGATTGCCCGGCTGGTGCCTCGCAGGGTGTTCGGGTGTGACGATCTTGTGGGTGGAGCGCTCGGCACGGCGGGAAACCTCCGGCGATGGACAGTGGGCCGCCGGGCACCGTGCCGTTCGCTTTGGCCTAACGTCCTGCGCTGACTCCGGCCTCCTCCTGGGCTCCCTCAGCCTTGGAACGCGCGCTGACCCAGCCGCGGGTCCAGAACTGGTAACCGAACTGCTGCTCCGAGTTGCCGAGTCGGTCGTACGGGCTGGAGTCGTGCGGGTCGCCCTTCGCGAACGCGGCCTTGCCTTCCTGCTGCAGCGCCAGGGCTGTCTGGCGGTTCAACTGCACGTCTTCAGCTCCTTCACTGGAACATCGAGTCCTGTACGCCGCGGCTGGCCGTCGGGGCGGCCTCGGGCGGACTGGCGGCTTCCTCGCCCCGCCTATGGATGTTGGTCATGTGGGCGCCGTCGACGTCGACTGCCCACGCGTCCGGGTCGGTGTAGCGCCACACCTGCCCCGTGCTGTCCCTCACCCACCCCGTCAGTGTGCCGTCTTGGGACGCTTCCAGCCATGCTTCTTCGCCGTTGCTGCCCTTGTAGGCGGACCAGGCGTCATCCGGGTCGGGCTCGTCTCCCTCGTCGTACATGTCGCCCGCCCAGGGGCGGCCGTCGTCTATCGGAGGTTCTGGCGCATCGGCCGGCGGCTCACCTTCGGCCGGAGCCTCGACTCCCTCGGGAGGCGGTTCGGCAACCGAGCCTTCCGTGGGCGCGGCCGGGTCGTCCGGCGGTGCGGCCGGGTCCTTGGCCATGTCGGCGGAGGGGTCCTCAAGGGCCGCTGAGGGGTCGGTGTCCTCGAGCGACTCCTCTTCGGTGCCCTCGGGCTTCTCGTCGTCTTCTTCATCCCCGAACGGCTTACCGCCCTTGGGGAGAGCTTTGATGGCGAATCCGTATCTCATGACGGTTGAGAATGACGGGCGCGGCCGCTTGTGTCCCGGCCACGATTCGCCCTCCAGCCGACCAAGATCGTTCTTGCATAATTGTGCAAGCTCCCGAGTCACCCCGGAATGCGCGCCTTCCTCGGCGCACCCGGCCCCTCTTCAACGACATGCGTGTACTCCCGCAGCACTGCGAGGACGGTCGCCTCATCGTCCCCGGCCACCGACCGCCGGGGTCCTGTTGGGGACAGCAAGATGGGGCCGCCTTGGTGGAGCTCGACCAAGGCGGCGGCGCGGCGCGACCCGATCACCGGACGATCGGACCGCCCGGTGATCTGCACGGTGTAGGTCGCCCCGTCATCGAACGCTCCGGTGACGGTGAACGGCATCACTGTCTCCTCATCATCGTGTGGCGAGCAGGCCCAGGAGGAACGCCCGAAGGTCGTCATCCAGGTACCAGTCGCCGTTAAACATCGCCTGAACGGATCGAGCGAGGGTGTCACCGGTGTCCGGTTGCGTCTGCTGCCGCGACAGGAGACGACTCAGGGCGCTGCGCCGCATACGCCGGGCGCCCGGCCGGCCGGTGTGGGTCTGGGTGAACCAGAAGACCCGCTGAGCGGCGTCCAGGTCGCCGAGGTGCTGGGCAAGGTGCTGCGCCAGGGCGTGCCCGGCAGCGCCCAAGCCCTCGTCGGCGAGGTCGGCGACGGTGATCCGCTGCCCGGCAGGCTCGTAGCGTCCCTCATCGCCGTCCACGGCCGTCACACGGCGTGTTGCCGGGGTGGTGAGCCACGACCGCGGCACAAGGCGCTGCACGCCCCGTACAGCCCGCTCGGCGTCCGGGGTGGTGTCCGGGTCGAAGACAAGGCCGACGTTGCCCTCGGGGCCCATGTCGCGGATCTCTGTGAGGGCCGCCGCGACCACGCCCGGAACCGCTGTGGCGTACCGGGTACGGAGGTCTGCCCACTCGCGGCGCGCGGCGGCGGCTGCCGCCCGTGCAGCGGTGATCTCGACCTCGAGGTCCGGGTCATCTGGGAGGGTGCCGCCGGTGCGCGCCGCTTGCAGATTGACCAGGCGGCGCTCGGTGGTAGCCACGTAGTCGTCTGCGTGTTGCAGCGTGGCGTGCGGGTCGCCGCCGAAGTCATCACCGAGGGCGTCGGCGAGACGCCGGGTCACCTCTCGGTCGACGTCCCCGCCGGCTGCCCGCAGCGCTGCCATGTGGCGCAGCGCGGTCAGCCCAGGGCCACCGTCCGCGGCTTGGTCCGGCGACCATTGGATGCGGTCACTGCGTCCCGGGAGCCGTCCAGCGGCGAGCTGCCGCCACGTGGTGGGCTTCCACCAGGTGACACGGCGCTGTGTCTGGCCGAAGCGTCCCGGCTCGGGCATCAGGCCGACCCAGTGGGAGACACGGGCTGCCAGGGACTCGCCGTCGACTGCGGGCAGGTCGAGCGCGCGGTGCAGGCGGGCCAGGCGCCGGGACTCCGGCCACTCACGGACCCGGCGAACGAGTCGGCCGAGGAAGGCTCGCAGGCGTCCTAGGCGCTCCTTGGCGCCCCGCCACTTTTCGGCGATCTTCCGGGCTCCGGCCCTCACCAGCTCCGCGAGGCGCTTGGCGAGGCGGATGAGGGCGGCGACGATCCGCGCGAGCAGGCCCGGCTGGCGGCCGGTCTGCGGCGAGACAGCGGTGACGCGCTGGGCGATCCGGCGGGCAGTGGCCTGCCGGGAGCCGTCCATCTGCTGAGTTAGGGTGCGCGTGATTCGCTCGGCGTCACCCGGGTCCATGCCTGCCGCTTGGAGCTGCTGCAGGAGTGCGTTCACGGCGTTGTTGGCGTGCCCGGCGACGGTGTGGGCGACGTCAGGGTCGCCGTCGGGGGTGCCTCTGCGGCTGCGGAGGAGATCCCGGAACCCTGAGGCGATGGAGATCTCGTCGGGGATGAGGCTGAGCAGGTCACGGGCCCGCGCGGCGAGGTCCTCGTCGCTCTCGTCGGGTAGTGGCTCCAGATCGTTGATTGTGCGCAGGGCAGCGCGCACCGTGTGGGTGTGGGCCTCCTGGCGGGCTCGCTTGAGGGCCTGCAGGGTGGCGGCACGGTCCCGTCCGGTGATGCCAGCAGCGTCGAGGGCCGTCACGGCGTCCCGTCGGGCTGTCTGCCGTGCCGTGCGCAGAGCCTCGGCGGTGAGGCGCTGGGCGATCTGCTCGCGCAGGGCGTGGATGTCGCCGGGCGGGTCGGTGCCCGCAATCGCCTCGCCGATGATGCGCGCGGCGACCGCCCGGGGGTGGTCGGCGACGATCCGGTCGGCTTCGGACTGCGGGACCGGGTTGGGGTCGCGCGGGGCACCGGACGGCGGGAGGTTCGGGGTCGGCCGGTTCCGCTCGTACACGTTGACGTCGCGCCCGCTGTGCAGGCCGAGGTCTTGCACGTTGCCGTCGTTGTCCACACCGGTCAGCGCCATCCACCAGCCCTGACGCTGCGGGGGCGTAATGATCGTCAGCCGGCGGTGCCCGTTGAACTGGTAGCCGGCCCGGCTGACGGGGGCGTCGATGACGTCGCCCACCCGCAGGCTTCCGGGCCGGGCCCGGGCCACGGGCGGCGCCGGAGTGTCCGGGGCTTCCGGTCCGGCCGGGACCAGGGCGGTGTCGTCGGTATCCGGCGCGGCAGCACCGTCGGGCCGGGCCTCACCGAGCTGCCACAGCGGCATCGCTCCGTGGACGACGCGGCGGCGCGTACGGCCGTCCTCGTTTTCCAGGAGGAGGCTGCGCACCCCGCCGGGCCCGTCCTCGACGCCGCGGACCCGGTAGACGCGCACGCGGTCTCCTCGGTCATCCGGGATGGCGACCGTGTCGTCTTCCGCCACTTGGGAGGCGTTCGACGGCCGGGGCCGGCCGAGTTCGGCGGGGGGCGTCCGGCCGACGGCGCGGTCCAGGTGGTCAGTGGCGCGCAGGACGGCGCGGCCCTCCGGCGTCGAGGGGTCGGCAAAGTTACGGAGTTGCGCGGCGAGCGCGGCGGCCTGCTCGGGCGTGACGGGGAGGTCCGAGGTGATACGAACGGCTGCCTGCTGGGCGTCCAGGTCGTCGTCCGGGCCGTCGGCGAGGTCACCGATGACGTCCCGGTCGCCCGTGGTTAGCTCCGGATCGACGGTCGGACTGGTCACCGGGTCCACGACGACAGGCGTCGGGTGGACGATCAGGTCGTCGTCGGCCTCGGGGGCGTCGTCCGAACCGAGGGCGGGGGCATTTCCGTCGACGCCCTGGGCCCGCGGCAGGACAGTGGCGGCGTCCATGTCGATCTGGCTTATCTCCCCCGTGGTGGTGTCGGCGTAGTCGATGGTGACGCGGTCGCCGTCACGGCTGGTCCCTGTGACAACCACGGCGGTGAGCGTGCCGTCGAGGTCAAGGATCACGACGTCGCCGTCCTTGAGGCCCGCGGCCGCTTGGTCGGCGACGCCGGTCACGGGATCGACGTCGGGAACGTCATCGCGGACTTCGCCCGTGACACGGAGGTCTCCGGCGCTGCGCGTGATGGTGCCCTCGGTGGTCGTGATGGTGACGCGGTCTCCGTTGACCTGGTTGACGGGCCCGAGCAGGGCGCCGTCGGTGTCGGAGACGATGTGTCGCGGCGTCACCCGCTGGCCGGTCGTGGTCCAGCCGTCGGGGCGGTCGCCGCCGGTCACCGTGAGGGTGGTTGGCGACAGGCCGTCAGCGGTGTCGTCGTTGTTGTCCCAGCGCACGGACACCGTGGTGCTGGTGGCGCCCGTGACGGTGCCTTCGCGGGTCCGCAGCCCGTCAACGCCCGTGACGGTACTGCCTGGGAACAGGCCCCGGCCGTTGCGGTCCGCGGGGACCGAGTCGGGCAGGTTCCCGGTTTGGATGCTGCTCTGGGCGCTGCTGACCGGCGAGCCGGGTACTACGTCGTCGGGTGCCTGGGCTCGTGCTGCGGTGGCGTTCAGCGGCGTGAAGACGTTGCCGCGCTTGCCGGTGCCGTCCGGGTTTTCCGTGACGTACGTGCGCCACATGTGCTCGGTGCGGCTGTTGCGGGTGACCTCCACGCGCACCGGTCCGGTGTAGACGTACCCGGAGCGTGTGACTGCGCGGCCGTTCATCGTCCTGCCGTCCACGCGGACCATGTCGCCGGGCACCAGGTCGCTGACCCGGGCCCAGTGCGCGGGCTGGCCTCCCACGGGCTCAGGCTCGGCCTGCGGTTCGTTGGCCGGCGCGGTGGGCGCTGCGGTCTCTGCCTCCGCGGGGGCACGGTCCGGGGTGGGATGTCCCACCGCGGCGGGGGCCGGGGGCTGTGGCATCTCCGGCTGCGGCGTCTCCGCCCGGCCGTTCTGTTCCTCTTCGCCCGGACGCGGTCGGCGGAAAGCCGTGGGCCGGTCCGGGGTGTTCCGGAAAAACAAGTGGTTGAACGGGGTTTCCCTGGTCTTGTCTCTCTTCCGTGCAAGGTCGGTCCTCGTCACCCTGTCTTCGGTGCTCGCCCCGTAGTCCGAGCCGATCGTGAAGGGCCACGAACCGGTGAGGTTCGCCTGACGGGCTTGGACAGGCTCCGTAAGGCGGCCGCGCTGTGTCACAGGACGGTCGGAGCCCCCGGGGCTGAGAGCGGTGATGTCGTCGCCCGCCTGGACGTCTGCGACATCGACGGGAATCGTGTAGCCGTCTGCTTCCTGCTGCGCGCGCCAGGCGTCGTAGTACCCGTCGAGCTGGTGTTCCCGGTCGAGGTAGCGCTGCGCGTACTCCTGCCAGAAGTCGCTCAGGCCCTCAGCCGGGCCACGGTCGCTGACCTGTCGGGCGACGGCTTCACCGAGGTTGTCCCCGCCGGGCCCGCGGAAGGTGAGGGCTCGGTCTGCCGCGTCTGGCGCATCCCATGGGAAGGGGCGCCCGTCCGAGTCTCGGATACCTTCCAGGACCCTCGCGTACGCGAGTGCATCGTCGCGGCTGAAGGCTCTGGCTACCTCTTCCATCGACCCGGTGGTCATGACTCTCCAGCCCGCTCCGGGACCCGAAATGGCCTGAACGATGGCCAGGCGACCGCCTTCGGACATCTCAAGTGTCGGATTGTCCGCGTAGCCGTCTCGGAAGCGCTCCTCCGGCACGACCGTGATGTGGCTCGGCGTGTCCAGTTCACCGCGCCGCCACCGGTCACGGACCTCGTCGACAGTGCTGAAGCGCGGCTGGTCCGTACCCGTCTGCGGCACATCTGTCGCACTAACGGTGGCCTCGGAGTCGGCAGTGTTCTCCGGGACGTTGGTCCCTGCCTCGGCTTGTTGAGCTTCCGCCTTGCGACGCTGCTCCTCGTCGAAGATTTCGCGGTCCCTGCGGTCCCTGCGGTCCCTGCGGTCCCTGCGGTCCCTGCGGTCCCTGCGGTCCCTGCGGTCCCTGCGGTCCCTGCGGTCCCTGCGGTCCCTGCGGT
>NZ_JARXYX010000031.1 GCF_029893585.1 Streptomyces sp. LBL | reverse complement strand
CCTCTACCCGCCCGAAGTCCGCATCGCGATCGTCTGCGACAACTTCTCCCCGCACCTGACCACCAAGAAATGCCAGCGGGTCGGCACCTGGGCGACGGCGAACAACGTCGAAATCGCCTACACCCCCACCAACAGCTCCTGGCTCAACCGCATCGAGGCCCAGTTCACCGCCCTGCGCTACTTCACCCTCGACGGCACCGACCACGCCGACCACAAGCAACAGGGCAGCATGATTCGCCGCTACATCATCTGGCGAAACCACCATGCCGACGACAAGCGCCTACGCACCGTCGTCGACAGGGCGAACGTTGCCTGATGCGGCACTAGCGCACCTGGAACACTGTTTCCGTCGACATCGCGGAGACGACGACCCAATGCCGCGGCGTCGTCGAGGGAAGTTCCAAATCCCCGGCCTGTCATCGGGCTGGGCACGTGGGCAGCGTCGCCGACGAGTACCAGCCTGCCCCGTACGAGCCGGTCCGGCACATGCTCGGCGATCGGGGTCCCCACGAAGTCGGCCCGGCCGACAGAGTCGAGGATTGCGTCCCTCCACGGGGTCGGCCATAGCCGCGCTGCTTCCCGGGTGAGCCGTCGCGCACGTCCTGGTCCAGATCCGCGGCCCGCAAAGAGTGCTGCGCGACCTGGCCGCGCACGGCTCCGAGCCGACGGAATAGCGCGTTGCGAGTCCCGTCGTACCACGCCCATCCCAGCCTTCGGTCCCCCGGCGCTGTCGATCCGTCGGCGCCCGCGAGAGGGTAGCCGAGTAGCACGCGGTCGCCGCTGCCGCGGATGTCAAGCCCGGCTGGCCACCTGCCCGCATAGTCCAGGTCCTGCTCGGCCGTGACGCCCAGCCAAAGTACGTAGCCGGCGAAAGCGGCGTCGGGGTGCTCAGGGGACACGGAGCGCCGGACGAGGCTGCGGTGGCCGTCCGCGCCGACCATCACGTCGGCGACGAAGCGGCCTCCGTCCTGGCTGCGCGCCCAGACGGCAGCGCGGTCCTGCCCGACCTCGACGACACGCACGCGGTGGTGCATCGTTACCTTCGGCTCGCTCTCCGCGGCCCGGCACAGCCCCTCATACAGACCAGCCCACGTGGACGGGACGTCCGCGCGGCCGTCGCCGCGGATCCCGGCCGCACGGGCGTGCTCGGGTCCTAGGATCGTGCGCAGTGCCGACTCGCTGACGGCCAGCGCAGCGCCGGACGGGCGGTGCCTCTCGGCACGCTCCAGGAGCGTGACCTCATGTCCTTGACGCGCGAGGGCGATGCCGGCCATCAGACCGGCGAGGGAGCCGCCGATGACCAGTGCACGTGCAAGGGCCTCCGGGGCGTCATTCATGGTGTTCCCTTCTTGGACAGAAGCAGACGAGGGCCGCACAAGCCCTCCTGCTCGTGCGGCCCCGTCGGCCGGGCGGGTCAGGCTTCGGGGATCTCCGCGCCGTGCGCGGCGATGGTGATCGACTCGGGATCCGGGCCGCCGCGGCGTCCGGTGTCGAGCCCGTCGATGGCCGCGAGCTCGGACTCGGTGAGGGAGAAGTCGAACACGTCGAGGTTTTCGGCGATCCGCGCCGGGTTCGTGGACTTCGGGATGACCTGGCGGCCCTGGTCGAGGTGCCAGCGCAGCAGCGCCTGCGCCGGCGTCTTGCCGTGCCGCTCGGCGATCTCCCGGATCGTCGGGTCGTCCAGTGTGCTCCTGCGGTCCTCGCCCCAGCCGGGGTAGAAGGTGATCCCGCCGATGGGCGACCACGCCTGGGAGACGATGCCGTGCTTCGCGTTGGCCTCGAGGACGTCCTGTTGCCGGAAATAGGGGTGGACCTCGATCTGGTTCACCGCCGGCACGACGTCGGTCTCGGCGAGGAGGCGCTCGAGGTGCTCGGGCATGAAGTTGCTGACGCCGATCGCTCGCACTTTGCCTTCGGCGAGCAGCGACTCGAGGCCCCGATAGGAGTCGAGGGTGAGATCAAAGCGCGAGGGCATCGGCTGGTGCAGGATGAGCAGGTCGATTGTCTCGACGCCCAGCTTCGCGGCCGACTTCTCGAAGGCGTGCCGGGTGGCGTCGTAGCCGTAATCGTTGATCCAGACCTTGGTCTCGAGGAAGACGCCGTCGCGATCGATGCCGGAGCGTCGCAGTCCCTCACCGACCTCGCGCTCATTGAAGTACGCGGCGGCCGTGTCTACGTGCCGGTAGCCGGTCTCCAATGCCGTTCGGACCGCGGCGGCGGTCGCCTCCGGCGGGGACTGAAAGACACCGAGTCCGAGAGTGGGCATGGCGACGCCGTTGTTCAGGGTGATGACGGGGTGGGTGGTCGTCATGACAATCAGCTCCTGTTCGTGTCGCGGGTATCAGGTGTCGAAGCGGGTGGTGCCGAGGGCGGTGACGCCCGCGGGGTCGTGGTGGTCGAACGCGGTGCTCGCACCGGTGTCCAGAGAGGCGATGGCCTTGAGCTGATCGTCGGTGAGGTCGAAGTCGAAGACGGAGAGGTTCTCGCGCATCCGCTCCGGGTTGACAGTCTTCGGGATGACCGCGATGCCGCGCTGCAGCAGCCATCGCAGCGACACCTGCGCGACGGTCTTGCCGTGCGCCTCGGCGATCCCCGCGAGGACCGGGTGCCCGAAGAGATCGGCGCGGCCCTGGCCGAGCGGCCCCCACGCGGTCATCTGCACACCGCGCTCGCGCATCACGCCGAGGTCCGCGCCACGCTGGAAGAACGGGTGCGCCTCGATCTGGTTCACCGCGGGCGCAGTCTCGTTGTGGTCGATGAGGTCGACGAGACGGTCCGGGTAGAAGTTCGACGTGCCGATCGCCCGCGCCAGGCCCTCGCCGTGGAGCGACTGCATCGCTCGCCATGACCCGTAGTAGTCGCCGTAGGGCTGATGGATGAGGTACAGGTCGAGGTAATCGAGCCCAAGCCGGTCGAGCGACCGGCCAAAGGCATCGCGGGCGGTGCTCTCGCCGGCGTCCTGTACCCACAGCTTGGTCGTGACGAAGAGCTCGCCGCGCGGGATGCCGCTGGCGGCGATCGCCCGGCCGACCGCGGCCTCGTTCTCGTATGCGGCGGCGGTGTCCAGGTGCCGGTACCCGGCCTCGAGCGCACTAGTGACGACGCGCTCGGTCTCGTTCGCAGGAACCTGGTAGACACCGAAGCCGAGGGCAGGCATCCGCGTGCCCGTGTTCAGCGTCAGCTCAGGGATCTTGCCGGTCATGTCGTGGTTCTCCTTCTTCTTTCTCATGGCATGGGAATCGTCCGAGGCGGAGCCGGTCGGCGGCTCCGGGAAAGGTGTGGCGGGCGGCCCGCACGTTGGCGCCCCAGGCGCTGGCCTGCGGAGGGGCTCGAACGTTGCGCTGACGGCACGGGCCCGACAAAGCGGATGCGGCATATCCGGTATCGAGGCTACCACGATACCGGATACTTCGTATCCACTTATGTGTAGGATGGTGAGCATGGCTGAGCCCCGTCTGCGCAGAGACGCCGAACGCAACCGACAGCGCCTCCTCGACGCGGGCCGCGAACTGTTCGCCGCGCGCGGCATCGACGCGACCCTGAATGACGTTGCGCGTCACGCCGGCGTCGGTGTCGGGACTGCGTACCGACGCTTCGCGAACAAGGAAGAGCTGATCGACGCCATCTACGAGCAGCAAGTCACCGAGATCGAGGAGATCCTCCGAGACGCGTTGATCGAGCCTGACGCGTGGAGAGGGCTGGTCGCCTACCTCGAGTGCGCGCTCAAGCTTCAGGCCGGCGACCGGGCCATGGCCCAGATCCTCTCCGGCCGTCGTGTCGCCTCGGAGCAGTACGACTGGTCGCGTGACCGTCTCGCCCCGCTCGTGAATGCGCTGGTCGAGCGGGCTCGTGAGCAGGGCGTCGTCCGACCGGACCTCACCGGCACGGATCTGATCCTCGTCGAGATCGGTCTCACCGCGATCGCGACGTTCGTCTGCGACGGGGCCGGGAGCATCGACCGCGACGACATCGGCGAGCTGTACCGGCGGTATCTGGGGATCTTCCTCGACGGCCTCCGTCCCGATACTCCCAGCCCTCTTCCCATCGCAGCGCTCACGACCGACGAGGCGCATGCCGTGCTCCGGCAGCGCGATTGATGGAGCGCAAAAACGCCCCCAGGGCGGACACAGCATGCACCCGGGCGAAGGCCCGGTCCATCGCGCGGTGCCGCAGGCTGGTCGGCGTCGTC
Organism: Streptomyces sp. LBL; assembly: GCF_029893585.1. GTDB lineage: Bacteria > Actinomycetota > Actinomycetes > Streptomycetales > Streptomycetaceae > Streptomyces. The sequence goes on along the minus strand of NZ_JARXYX010000031.1, from coordinate 125,830 downwards.
GATGCAGTCCGCCCTGGCCCACATTGCGCCGATAAGCAGCGTCACCTTGGCCGCCGGATGGGCGCCGCCGCTGTTGCCGGCGTCCTCATCCGGATCGCGGTGGCCGGGCCGTGCAGCCCCGCCCGCTCGGCGAGGCGGATCAGCGCCATCAGCCCCGCACCTGCCGGCGCACCAGGGCCTGGTCTGCCCAGGGTGTGGATGCTGGCGAAGAACAGCTCGATGCCGGGGCTGGTCACGTCGTAGTGCACGCCGACGTAGCCCAGGTGGCCGCCGCCGCGGGTGGCGCCATCGGCCTGCATGAAGGACTCCTGGGTACCGACCGCTGAGACCTCCGAGTGCGCGCTGAGTCCGCTCGTGGGTGTCTTGATCTTCGCGATGCCCTCCTCGCCGCGTTCCTCGGCGACGGTGCACCTCCAGCTGCTTGGCGGCGGCGAGGACGGCCATGAGGCCGACGGCGCCGTCCCCGACGACCGCAACGGTCTTGCTGGGGCCGGCTCGGCGGTTACAACGGCGTACCAGCCGGTGCCCAGCACGTCGGAGGCCGCGAGGAGGGCGGGCATCTGGTCGGGGTCGGGCTGGCCCGGGGCGGCGACCAGGGTGCCGTGGGAAAGCGGGATGCGGGCTTCTCGGCCTCAGTGCCGAAGATCATCTTCCATCCAGCCAGGGCACAGGTCAGCCCCTGTGCAGGCCACAGGCGCGATTCGCCAGGCGCTTTTACAGGGGTGGCCGATCGCGGTCAGCTCAGCGGGGAGGAGGCCGGCAGGTGTCGGTCGGCGGCCCAGGAGGCGAGGATGCGCAGTCGTTCGTGGGTGGGGGAGCCGGGGGCGGCGGTCCAGACGGTCAGGTTCTGGTCGGGGTCGGTGTTGGCGGTGAGGGTGTCCCAGTCCAGGACGAGTTCGCCGACGACGGGATGGTCGAGGGTTTTGGTGCCCACGGTGCGGGCGGCGACGTGGTGGTCGCCCCACCAGCGGGCGAACTGCTTGTCCCGCAGGGACAGTTCGCCGACCAGCTCGATCAGGCGGGGGTCCTCCGGGTACTTCGCGGCCTCCATGCGCAGCTGGGCCACGGAGATCTGCGCGGAGGTCTCCCAGTCGGCGTACAGGGTGCGCATCGCCGGGTCGGTGAACTGGATCCGGGGATAGTTGCGGTGCTTTTCCGGGATGCGGGAGAAGTCGGTGACCAGGGCTGCGGCCAGCGCGTTCCAGGCGAGGATGTCCCCGCGCCGGCCCTGGACGATGGCGGGGGTGGCGGTGAGGTCGTCCAGGACCCGCTGGAGCTGCGGCTGGACCTTCTGCCGGCCGCGCCGCCGGCTGCGGCCGGTGGTCTTGCCCGCCAGCTGGAAGAGATAGCCCCGCTCGTCGTCATCCAGATGGAGCACGCGGGCGAGAACATCCAGCACGGGCGCCGACGCCTGCATGCGGCCCTGCTCGAGCCGGGTGTAGTAGTCGGTGCTGATGCTGGCGAGCTGGGCGACCTCCTCGCGGCGCAGCCCTGCCACCCGCCGGGGCCTGTCGCTTTCAGGCAGGCCGACCGTGCGCGGGCTCAGCTCCGAGCGGCGCTTCTTGAGGAATTCTCCCAGCTCGTTGAGGGGGATGTTGGCGGTCATGCTTCTCAGCATGGCACCGATTCCACCGGGGGAAGGGGGGAGAATTTACTCCCAGGATGTTCCCCTCCTGGGATGAATTTCTCCGCTTTTCGCGCTTGCCCTCGCGTGTGAGGCTCGATATCGAGCAGCCAATCCTGATCCGGCTGCGGCACATCGATCCTCGTACCGAAGGAAGCACCCCATGCGCGGAGCAGTCATTCACGCCCCCGGCGACGTGCGCTTCGAGAACCTCGACGACCCGAAGATCATCAATCCGACCGACGCGGTGATCCGCACGGTCGCCACCTGCGTGTGCGGCTCGGACCTGTGGCCCTACCGCGGCGCGGAACCCATCGGCGACCCGCACCCGATGGGCCACGAGTACGTCGGCATCGTCGAGGAGGTGGGCAGCGAGGTCGCCAACGTCAGGCCGGGCCAGTTCGTGGTCGGTTCCTTCGCCACCTCGGACAACACCTGCGCGAACTGCCGCAACGGCTGGCAGTCCTTCTGCCTGCACCGGGAGTTCATGAGCACGTGCCAGGCCGACTACGTGCGCATCCCCAACGCCCACGGCACCCTGGTCGCCACCGACGAGCACCCGGACGCCGAGGCGGTGCCCGGCCTGCTGGCCGTGTCCGACGTGATGGGCACCGGCTGGTACGCCGCCCTCGCCGCCGAGGTGAAGCCCGGCTCCACCGCCGTGGTCGTCGGGGACGGAGCGGTCGGCCTGTGCGGGGTCATCGCCGCCAAGGAGTTGGGGGCCGAGCGGATCATCGCCATGAGCCGCCACGCCTCCCGGCAGAAGCTCGCCCTCGAGTTCGGAGCCACCGACGTCATCGCCGAGCGCGGCGACGAAGGCATCGCCCGCGTCAAGGACCTCACCGAAGGGATCGGCGCCGACTCCGTGCTGGAGTGTGTCGGCACCGCTGAGTCGATGCGGCAGGCCCTGAGCTCTGCCCGGCCCGGAGGCAACGTCGGCTTCGTCGGCGTCCCGCACGAGGTGGCGGTCGACGGCCAGGAACTCTTCTTCTCCCACGTCGGCCTGCGCGGCGGCCCCGCCCCGGTCCGCCGTTACCTGCCCGATCTGATCGACCGGGTCCTGACCGGCCGGATCAACCCCGGCAAGGTCTTCGACCTCACCCTCCCCCTGGACCAGGTCGCCGAGGGCTACAAGGCGATGGACGAACGCCGCGCCATCAAGGCTCTCCTCAAGCCCTGACCGCACGCGTCCCCACCGGGGGTCGCACTCAGGCGGTGCTGCCCCCGGGCCGGGGACCACAACCGCTCACGCAAGGACTGACCATGACGACCTTCGCCCTCGTCGGCGCGGGACCCGGCCTTGGGCTCGCCACCGCCCGCCGCTTCGGGGCCGCCGGCCACACCGTCGCCCTCATCTCCCGCGACGCGGAGAAGCTGGACGGCCTGACCGCCGACCTCGCCCGTGACGACATCCAGGCCCGCGGCTTCGCCGCCGACGTCCTCGACATCCAGTCGCTGACCACGGCGCTGTACGCGGCTGCCGAGGCCCTGGGGCCCATCGAGATCCTGCAGTACAGCCCTGTGCCCCGCGCGGACTTCATGAAGCCGGTCCTCGACACGAGTGCCGACGACCTCAACGCCCCGCTCGCCTTCTCCGTCAAGGGCCCCGTCACGGCCGTTAACGCCGTCCTGCCCGGCATGCGTGCTCTCGGCCACGGCACCCTGCTGTTCGTCAACGGCTCCAGCGCCGTACGTCCCAACCCGAACGTCGCCGGTACCTCCGTCGCCTTCGCCGCAGAGAGCGCCTACGCCCGCATGCTGCACGACGCGCTCGCCCCGGAGAACATCCACGCCGCCCAGCTGATCATCCCCGGAGCGATCCGGCCCGAGGCTGAGCACAGCAGCCCCGACGTCCTGGCCCAGCGCCTGTACGACATCCACCAGGAACGGGACGGCTTCCGGCACTACTCCGAGCCCCTGCCCGACTGACCCCGGGAACGGCATCCATGAACGCGGCCACCCTCCGTGCCCTCGCCCGCGCCGCCACGGCCACCGCTGTCCTGCTGACCGTGGCGGCCTGTACCGACACCTCGCCGACCTCCCCGCCCGCGACATCCTCCGCACGGCAGCAGACACCGACGGCCCAGGCACCCACCACACCGTCCGACAGGAACTCCGATATGGACATCCGGGTCACCCTCGACGGCCGCCCCGTCGACGCCACCTTGAACGACAGTCCTGCCGCCCGTGACTTCGCCGACCTGCTCCCGCTCACCCTGGACCTGGAGGACTTCCACCAGACGGAGCGGATCGCCGACCTGCCGCGCAGGCTGACCACCTCCGGCGCTCCCGAGCCGGCCGCGCCCAAGGCCGGAGACCTGACCTACTACGCACCCTGGGGCAACCTGGCCCTCTTCTGCCGCGACGGCGACTCAGCCAACGCCGACCTGCTCATCCTCGGCCATATCGATGCCGACACTGACCGGCTTGCCGAGGCCGACCGCATCACCATCGAAGCCGCACCCTGACCCGCCCGACTGCCCGCCCCTCAGGCGGCGCCCTCACGAGAAGGGGGGAGAAGATCCTCCCCTTTTCGATTGGTTCGCTCCATGGAACCGTGAAAGACGTGGCCGCGCTGTCCGCAGTCCGCTGGGACGGCCCCAGTCGCCACCATGATCCCCCGATTTCCACCTAAGGAGAGACCACACGTATGCCTTCCGCATCCGGGACCACCCCCGGCAAGCTTCCCTTCGTCGTCTGGGTGCTCGCTGCCGGCACGTTCCTGATGGGGACCACCGAGTTCGTCGTTGCCGGCCTGCTGCCGGAGCTAGCCGGTGACCTCGGCGTCAGCGTCTCCCACGCCGGCCTGCTGATCACCGCCTTCGCCATCGGCATGATCATCGGCGCACCGACCATGGCCATGGCGACCCTGCGCCTTCCTCAGCGCCAGACACTGATCCTTGCCCTGTCCGTGTTCTGCCTCGGACACCTCGTCGCCGCCCTCAGCACATCCTTCACGGTCGTCCTGGCCGCCCGGGTCGTCACGGCCCTGGCCACCGGAGCGTTCTGGTCCGTCGGCTTCGTCGTCGCCACCACCGCCGCGGGCCCGCGCAACGCCACCCGCGCCACGGGCGTCATGATCGGCGGGCTGACCCTGGCCAACGTCGTCGGCGTGCCGATCGGCTCCTTCGCCGGCCAGTTCACCGGCTGGCGCGGCCCCTTCTGGGCCTTGGCCGTCCTGTCCGGGCTCGCCGCCGTCTTCATCGGCCGCTTCATCCCGGCCCAGGAGCAGCGCGTCGACGTGTCCCTGCGGGCCGAGGTCCGGGCCCTGCGGCAGGGCCGGCTGTGGCTGGCGCTGGGCGCGGCGATGCTGATCATGGGTGGTGTGTTGGCGACGTACACCTATGTCACCCCGCTGCTGACCGACCGCGCCGACATCCCCGCAGGCGCCGTACCGCTCGTCCTCATCGCCTTCGGCGTCGGCGCCCTGGGCGGCACCACCACCGGAGGCCGCCTGGGCGACCGACGTCCGATGGTCACCACCATCACGGCCGCCGCGGCCACCGCCCTGGTCCTGTTCCTGATGATCCCGCTGTCCATGAACCCGGTGACGGCCACCGTCCTCGTCTTTCTCATGGGCCTGACCGGCTTCACGGTCAACCCGGTCGTCACCGCCCTCGCCATGCGCTTCGCGGGCGACGCGCCCACCCTCACCTCGGCGCTGACCACCTCCGCCTTCAACGTCGGCGTCGCCGCCGGCTCGGCGATCGCCGGTACGGCCCTGGACTCCTCCCTCGGCCTGACCGGACCGCCCCTGGTCGGTACCGTCATCGCCGCCCTCACGCTGCTGCCACTGACCGCCCTCGCCGTCCACGGCTCGTCCCGCAAGGGCCGGATCGTGGGCCGGAGCACCGCTCCCACGCACCCGCGGCGCGACGAACCCGCGCAGGTGCCCTCCCAGCACTGACTCAAGTCCCGATCCGCGTCCTGCCGAATGTGAACCCGACGACGTACCCGCTAGCGAGAGGACTCCGCCCATGACCGTGACCAACGCGGCCCTCACCGGCAAGGCGGCCTTCGTGACCGGAGCCGGCTCCGGCATCGGCCGCGCCACTGCCGTCGCCACCGGCCATGCCCTGGTCGTCGACAGCGGCCAAACCGTCTGACGGCGGCCCACGGCAAGGCGCAGCGCCACCGCGGCAAGGCGGAAGCCAAGCAGCCCGGCACCACACGCGCGCTCCCACAGCTCAACGTTCGAAGGGACAACCTCACATGAACCCGACATACGATTTCACCAGCCAGGTCGCCTTCGTCACCGGAGCCGGCGCAGGTATGGGACTGGCGGCCGCCCGCGCCTTCGCCGAGTCCGGAGCCGCGGTCGCCCTCACCGACATCGACGAAGCGGCCCTGAACGCGGCCGCGAAGGAACTCACCGACGCGGGCCATCAGGTCCTCGCCCTCACCTGCGACGTCAGTGACGAGGAGCAGGTCGCCGCCGCGGTAGACCGCACCGTGGAGACCTTCGGCCGCCTGGGCATGGCCTACAACAACGCCGGCATCCAGATTCCGCCCAGCGACGCCGCCGAGGAACCCGCCGAGCGGTTCGATCGCGTCAACGCCATCAACCTCCGCGGTGTATGGGCCTGCATGAAGCACGAACTGCGGCACATGCGCGCCCAGGGCAGCGGAGCCATCGTCAACTGCTCCTCCCTCGGCGGCCTGGTCGGTCTCCCCGGCCGTGCCTCCTACCACGCCTCCAAGCACGGCGTGATCGGCTTGACCAGCAGCGCTGCCCTCGAATACGCGCCGCGCGGAATTCGTATCAACGCCGTCTGCCCCGGCACCATCGACACCCCCATGGTCAGCGACATGATCGCCAAGGGAGAACTGGACCGCGCCGAGGCCGAGGCCAACCAGCCCATCAACCGGCTCGGCACCGCCGAGGAGATCGCCCAGGCCGTCCTGTGGCTGTGCAGCGACGGTGCCAGCTACGTCACCGGCATCGCGCTGCCCGTCGACGGCGGCTACACCGCTCAGTGACCTTCAGCGGCGGAGTGCGGTTCCCGAGGACCGTGATCAGGTATCCCCGGACATCGCCTAGGAACCGATAGGGAAGGCAGCGACGCCGCCCCGGCCCTGAACTCGGGGATGGTCGCGGCTGCCGGGCAGGCAGCCCTCATAGAGAGTGAATGTGTCGGATCCGTGTTCGTACCTCGCAAGGAGTCATCGCATGGCGAAGCAGTCCGCGCCTCAGGAGCTGGCACAGATCGCGCCGAAGCTCGTCGAAATCTCGAACGATGTGCTGTTCGGCGATGTGTGGGAGCGCCCCGGGCTTTCCCCCCCGCGACCGCAGCCTGGTCACGGTGAGCGTGCTGGCCGCGCTCTACCGCAGCGAGCAGCTCCCGTACCACCTGGGCAAGGCCCTGGAGAACGGACTGAGCGTCGAAGAGCTCTCCGAGGCCATCACCCACCTGGCGTTCTACGCCGGATGGCCCAACGCCATGACCGCGATCACGCTGCTGAAGAAGATCGCGGACGAGCAGTCTGCCTGACCATCAGCGCGACCAGCGCGCCGATGCCCCGCACGGTCAGTGGGGCGTGTTGACTCAAAGGAGAGAATGAGATGGCTGTCCACGAATTTAATCAGGTCTTCCCCCTCGGGGAGAAGAACGACGCCTTCGCGCAGTACTTCATCGGCCAGAGCTACCTGGCTCCGCTCGCCTCGGGGAGCGTTCCCGTCAGTAACGTCTCCTTCGAGCCGGGCTGCCGCAACAACTGGCACATCCACCACGGCGCAGGCGGCGGCGGTGACCAGATCCTGCTCTGCACGGCGGGCAGCGGCTGGTACCAGGCCGAAGGCGAGGAGCCCGTCAGCATGGAGCCGGGAACAGTGGTCCGCGTCCCGGCGGGCACGAGGCACTGGCACGGCGCGAAGGCCGACTCCTGGTTTTCCCACGTCGCCTTCATCACGCCGGGCGAAGACGTCAGCAACGAATGGCTCGAGCCCGTCACCGACGAGGTGTACGGCAAGCTGCCGAAGAGCGGAGCGAACGCATGACCATCCTGGACGAGACCTACACGCTGTCCAACGGCGTCGAGATCCCCAAGCTGGGGCTGGGCACCTGGTTCATCGACGACGACCAGGCGGCCGACGCGGTCCGCGCAGCCGTGGAGATCGGCTACCGCAACATTGACACCGCCCAGGCGTACGGCAACGAACGCGGCGTCGGCGAGGGCGTGCGCACCGCCTACGTACCCCGCGACGAGCTGTTCGTATCGACCAAACTCGCCGCGGAGATCAAGGACTACGACCAGGCGCTCGCCGCGATCGACGGCTCCCTGAACGGGCTGGGCCTGGACCGCATCGACCTGATGCTGATTCACAGCCCGCAGCCGTGGGACGACTTCCGCGGCGACTACGCCCAGGGCAACCGCGAGGCATGGCGTGCCCTGGAGGACGCCCACCGGGTGGGCACGATCCGGTCCATCGGCGTCTCCAACTTCCAGCAGCACGACCTCGAGAACATTCTGCAGGGCGCGACGGTGGTCCCGCACGTGAACCAGTTGCTGGTCCACGCCGGCAACACCCCCGCAGAGCTCCTGGCCTATTGCGAGAGCAAGCAGATCCTCGTCGAGGCGTACTCGCCGATCGCCCACGGCGCGATCCTGCAGAACGCCGAAGTCCAGGCGATGGCACAGAAATACGGCGTGACCGTCCCCCAGCTGTGCATCCGATACACCCTTCAGCTGGGCGTTGTGTCGCTGCCCAAGACGGCGAACCCCGAGCACATGCGGTCCAATGCGGAGGTCGACTTCGAGATCTCCGGCGATGACATGGACGTCCTGCGTGAACTGCGCGACGTGGACTACGGCGAGCACAGCGCCTTCCCCGTCTACAGCGGCAAGTGACGCCAGGCGAGTGCCACCCTCGCGTCGGCACGGGTCGGCCCTGACGCCCGGCCGTGCAGCGACGCCGCCAGCTTCGTCGTCGGCGTCGCTCTGCCCGTCGACGGCGGGTACACGAGTCGCTGAACCGCGGGCCACTCGCGTCCCGCACCATCACCGGCAAGGGAGAACGAGCATGCACACGCGCACCTTGGGCCAGGGTCTGCAGGTGTCGGCGATCGGCCTGGGCTGTATGGGGATGTCCCAGAGCTACGGCCCGAATCCGGGCAGCCGCACGGACATGATCGGCGTACTGCGCGGGGCCGTCGAGCGCGGCGTCACGTTCTTCGACACGGCAGAGGTCTACGGCCCCTATGTGAACGAGGAACTCGTGGGCGAGGCCCTGTCCCCGGTGCGGGACCGGGTCGTGCTGGCGACGAAGTTCGGCTGGCGCATTGAGAATGGCGCCTCGAACGGTCTCGACAGCCGACCCGAGCAGATGAAGCGGGTCGCCGACGCCTCGCTGCGCCGGCTGCGCACGGAGACGATCGACCTGTTCTACCAGCACCGGGTGGACCCCGACGTGCCGATCGAGGACGTGGCCGGCGCCGTCGGGGAGCTGGTGCAGGCCGGTAAGGTGCGGCACTTCGGGCTGTCCGAGGCGGCGGCCTCCACGATCCGCCGCGCCCACGCCGTGCACCCGGTGACCGCGGTGCAGAGCGAGTACTCGCTGTGGACTCGCGACCCCGAACCCGAGGTCCTGCCGGTGCTGGCCGAACTCGGCATCGGCTTCGTGCCCTTCAGCCCGCTTGGCAAGGGTTTCCTCACCGGGACCGTCGACACCACCACCACGTTCTCCGACGGCGATGTCCGCACCACAATCCCGCGCTTCAGTGAGGACAATCGCGCCGCCAACCAGCAACTGGTCGACCAGGTCACCGCTCTGGCCCAGGCGAAGAACGCCACACCGGGGCAGGTGGCGCTGGCGTGGCTGCTCGCCCAGCACCCCTCGATCGTGCCGATTCCCGGCACCCGCCGGATCGAGCGGGTCGAGGAGAACGCTGCCGCCACAAACGTGGCCCTGTCCGCGGATGAGCGGGCGGATCTTGACGCGGTGGCGGGACGTCTCGGTGTCCATGGTGACCGCTACAACGAGACCCACATGGTCCTGGTCGGCAAGTGACCCGGCCGTGCGGGCCACCGTCGCGCACTGGCGCAGGCCGGGCTGGTGCCTGAACTCGGGTACACGCACCAGCTGCGGGTCCGGGGGACAGCCGGTGCCGAGAATGACCGTGTCCTTTACGTCTGCGTACCCGGCGGTCTCCTGGGAGCGACCGGGCAGCGGACGCGCCGGCCGGTTGCTCGAAGCCCAACCTCGCCCGCTCCTTCGCTGTTCCGTTCCGTGTCAGCGGGAGGGCCCCTCCGATCTGGTTCTGGAGTTCACCTCATGTCGTTGCCGGCCTTCTCCGCACCGCGCGGTGGTGCTGTCACCGGGCGCCGAGGACATCCCGGTGCGGCCCTGGCGGCAGCACTGCTGGGCTTCTTCGTCATCACGCTGGACGCCCTGGTCGTCAATGTCGCGCTGCCCGCGATCCGGACCGATCTGGGCGGCGGGATCACCGGTCTGCAATGGGTCGTGGACGGCTACACCCTGATGTTCGCCGCCCTGCTGCTGTCGGCGGGATCCCTGTCGGACCGCGTCGGCGCGCGCCGTGCGTTCGGCCTGGGCCTGGTGGTGTTCGTGGCCGCGTCCGCCGCGTGCGGGCTGGCCCCCAACCTGCCCTCGCTGATCGGAGCACGGCTGGTGCAGGGGGCCGGGGCGGCGGCGATGATGCCCACCAGTCTGGCGCTGATCCGCGAGGCGTACACCGACCCGGTCAAACGGGGCCGGGCGGTGGCGTTGTGGGCGGTGGGCGGGGCGGTCGCCTCGGCCGCCGGGCCGGTCGCCGGCGGCGCGGCCACCCTGATCAGCTGGCGGGTGATCTTCTTCATCAACCTGCCCATCGGCGCCCTCGCACTCGTGTTGCTGGCGTTCGCCGCCCTCTCGCCGAGCCGCCGGGTGCCCTTCGACGCCGTCGGGCAGATCAGCGCGGTCCTCGCGATGGGCGCCCTCACCTTCGCCGCGATCGAAGCGGGCTCCGCCGGGTTCACAGCACCCCAGGTCTGGGCCGCCACCCTGCTCACCCTCGCGGCGGCCATCGTGTTCGTCCGCGCTCAGGCCTGCGGCCGGCACCCGATGGTGCCGCTGGTGCTGCTACGCCACCGCGCGGTGGTGATCGCCTGCGGTGCCGGGTTCGCGTTCATGGCCGCCTTCTACGGCATGGTGTTCGTCTTCAGCATCTACCTTCAGCAGCAGCGCGGTCTGTCCGCGCTCGCCACCGGCCTCGCGTTCGTGCCGATGACGGTGCTGTCGGCGTTCATCAATCCGCTTTCCGCCCGCGCCGCCGAACGCTACGGACCCCGGGTGCCGATCGTGTGCGGCATGTTTCTGATGACCGGCGGCCTGCTCCTGCTGGCCCTGGTCCTGGCCGGGACGCCGACGTGGGCGCTGGCCCTGCTGATGCTCCCGGTCGGTATGGGCGGGCCGCTGGCCATGCCGCCGACCACTGCACTGCTCGTCAACAGCGTCCCCGCCCAACAGACCGGCACCGCCAGCGGCGTCTTCAACACCAGCCGTCAGCTCGGCGGCGCCCTGGCGGTCGCCGTGTTCGGCGCCCTCATCGCCGACCAGGCGCACTTCCTGCCCGGCCTACGCCTCAGCCTTCTCCTCGCCGCCCTGGCCACCCTGACGGCCGGCGCCGCCGGCCTCTACCTGCGCCCCGCATCGGCGGGCCCCCGTAACGGCGAGGCAACCGGTATCCCGGCGCCTGCCTCACCACCCCTCCCGGAAGCACGACGCGAGAAGGAGACATCACGATGACGCACTGGACCAGCGACCAGCTCACCACCGTTGAACACACCAGTGAACTGCACATCCAGCCCCGGCGTCCCGATGGCCGGCTGCGCACGCCCACCACCATCTGGGTGGTCCGTGACGGTGACGACCTGTTCGTCCGCTCCTACAACGGCCCCGACGGTGCGTGGTGGCACACCGCGAGGGCCGGCGGCAGCGGGCACATCCGCTGCGGCGCCATCGAACAGGACGTCGCCTTCACCCCCGTCACCGACCCGGCGCTCAACGACCGGATCGACGCCGCCTACCGCACCAAGTACGCCGCCGCAGGCGCCTACGTCCCCCCGATGACCGCCGACGGAGCCCGCGCCACCACCCTCAAGCTCACCCCCCGCTGACCCGACCCCGCCAGGAGTCCCTTGCGACCACGTTCGCCCTGACCGGTGCCGGCCCCGGGCTCGGCGCCGCCGTCGCCCGCCACGGCTTCGACATCGCCCTGATCTCCCGCTCCCAGCTCCACCTGGACACCCTCGCCTGCCGACTTGGCCAGGACGGCATCACCGCACGCGGATTCGCCGCCGACGTCCTCGACCTCAGTGCGCTGGTCGCCGCACTCGACGCGGCGACCAGCACCCTGGGCCCGATCTCGGAGTCCTCCAGTACAGCCCCGTCCCGCACAAGGACTTCATGAAGCCCGTCCTGGAGACCACCGCCGCCGACCTGCAAGCCTCCTTCGCGTTCTCCGTCGGCGGCCCGGTCACCGTGGTGCACAACGTCCTGCCCGGCATGCACGAACTGGGCCGGTGCACCGTGCTGTTCGTCAACGGCGGTTCCGCCGTCCAGTCCCACCCCGAACGCGCCGGCACATCCATCGCCTTCGCCGCTGAAAGCGCCTACGCCCGCCTCCTCCACGACCAGCTCGCGAAGGAGAGCATCCACGTCGCCCAGCTGATCATTCCCGGCGCCATCACCCCGGGCCACGACCGCAAGGACCCCGACGTCCTGACCGGCCTGCTGTCCGTTGGAGATGAGCACCGCGATGGTGACCAGGCCCCGGTCGCGACGCGAGAGGCTGTCGTCGCTCCAGAGCTCCTGGACCCGCTCCTTGTCGTTCTGCGCCAGTGCCGGGGAGACCGATTCGATCTGGCCGGTGCGGGAGCGGGGGCGGTGTCCGAGGGCGGCGTCCACCCGGGAGCGGGTGCTGCGGGCCGTGGACGAGCTGGACTACGTCCTGAACGGCCCCGCCAGCGCACTGGCCGCGGCCACCTCCCCCGGCTCGGCCTGGGCCGTTTACCCCACGAGGAGCGTTCCGGCGGCGACCGTCCCGATGAGGGCAATTGTTGTGAACTTCTTCATTGTGCTTACTTCCTCCGCTTCCCGTCCCGGTACTGGTCGTCGGTGACGTGTTCGAGCCAGTCCACGTTGGTTCCGTCGACGGCATAGGTGATGGCGGTGTGCGCCATCGCGCTGTAGCTGGTCGCCCCGTGCCAGTGCTTGGCACCCGGCGCGAGCCAGACGACGTCACCCTTGTGAACGGTGATGCGCTTCTTGCCCCACTCCTGCACCCAACCGGTGCCCTTGGTGATGAGCAGGCGCTGCCCGGCGGGATGGGTGTGCCAGACGGTCCGGGCGCCCGCCGAGAACCGCACGTGGGAGGCCCCTTCCGAGTTCTCGTCGCCTCGATCACCACCCGGCGGTGCCCGACCGCACTGTCCGCAAGGCGACGTACATACCGGCTGTGCACCCGCGCCGACCTCACCCCGCAGCCGGAACACCCGGCCCGCTCCGCAGTCGCCCGGGCCCGCTCGACCACCAACTCGCCTTCCGCCAATGCGTTTTCGATCCGAACGCCATCGACCCGGTGAAACCACAGGCCCTTGAGGAAGACGTCACTCAAGGCCGTTCATGATCGCGGGTTCGGTGACCCTCCGTGGCTCCGGCACTGAAAGTGATCCAGAACCACGATTCACCCGCCGCCGACAGAAACGATGCCTGGGGCGCCGTCCAGGTGGCCGCCTTCAGCTACATGTACGGCCCGGCCGCGGTGGCCCAGTTCAGGGGACAGCCTCCATCGGACTCAGGACTCGCGCCTACGGTGCTGCGCCGGTCGGAGCCATCATGACCCGACAGGCATGCGTCATCGGACGTGGAACTCTAGAGGGCCGCCATGGCCGGCATCGATGGCGGCCCTTGCAGAGGAGTCGAGGGCTACGTTGCCCAGGCATCGGCGGCGGTGAGACGGACTCTGGTGCTCAGCCTGATGCCTGACCGCCCTCTGTCATGGTGGCGGGCTCGCCGAACCCGACAGCCCCCTTCGGCATCGGTGCGCCGGGAGCGGCATCGTGGCGTCTGTGTTCCGGGCCCGCCGCGGGATGGCTTTCAGCTCGCGGTGACACGGGCGTTGACCCGCCGCATCCAGTCCCGGTCGGTGTGCCACATGGGGTGGTGAGGGGCGGCGTTGGAGGTCAGGACGACGCCCTGGAAGTCGGCCGCGAGGCAGCGGTCGACGACGAACTCGGCGATGTCCTTGCCGACGGCGTCTTCCTCGAAGCGCGTCAGCAGTGGGGTGTAGCCCACGACGCCTTCTCCGAGGACGGCGGGGATGCCGCGGCGGCGGGCGAACGCGGTGACGGCGTCGACCCATCCGGCCAGGGTCTCCCGCATGGCTTGTCGGTGCGCCGGATAGTTCTCGTAGAGCCACAGGTCCCAGCGGTCGGGATCGACCCAGTCGTGTGCGTAGAACAGTTCGCGCGGGATGCCGGTGGCCGCGAGCCGCCAGGGTTCGTCCGGCCGGTAGTCGGCGAAGGCGGGCGCGTCGGGGCGCAGCATGGCGGCCAGTTCGGGGGTCGGCCAGGCAGCCGTCTCGGGTGCCGCTTCGGTGCCGTGGCCGAGTCCGACCGCCTCGTAGAGCGCGCCGAGGACGCCGTAGACGTAGAAGTGGAAGTGCGCGATCTGCGCCCCCTCCGGCAGGTCGTCGATCTCGCTCGGCCAGGGCTCGCCCAGCGAGTAGGTGACGGGGATGCCGGGGTGGCGTCCCTGCAGCAGTTTCACGGCGCGGTCGAGAGGGCCGCGCAGATAGGCGTAGTGGGTGGCGCCGTTGCGCGGTACCAGGGAGCAGTTGTCGACCTCGTTGTGCACCTCGACGTAGGCGACCCGGTCGGTCAGTCCGCGCTCCGTGAGGAAGTCGAGGAGATCGGCGAGTGCTTCGGCCACCGCCTCGGCGCGGTCCGGGCCGGGGACCTCGGCCAGGGCGCGGTGCCAGGCGTCGGTGTCGGCGAAGCTGGGGGACTGCTGGTACTCCCAGGAGGACACGATCACCTTGCAGTCGTGGCGGGCGGCGGCCTCGAACAGCTCGACGAGCCGTCGCCGGCCGTCCAGCGGGTAGCCGCCGCGCACGTCGTACCAGCGGGTGCGCTGTCCGAAGTCCTCGCCCAGGCCACAAACCTGGATGGACTCCGGGTCGGGGACGCGTCCGGAGAACAGGAGGAAGGGCATGGCGCAGATGCGCACGGTGTTGAATCCGCGGTCCACCGTCTCGGCGAAGGCGCGGTCGAGGTCGGCGAAGGGCTCGCCGGGTCCTGCCTGTGTGTACCAGCTGAAGTCCCACAGGGTGATGGCGAGTCGGCCCGTGGTCTCGCTCGTGGTGGCTTGCTGTGCGGTGGTCATGAGGTCACCCGTCGTTCGTGTGCGGTGGGACGCCGTCGGCGGCTCGACGGCACCACGCTAACTCAATTCATTATTTATGAATAATCCTTGACGAGGAATACGGGGTTGTCCAGGCTGTGGGGCGGACGAACACGTACGCGCATCGAGGAGCCGCCTGCCATGACCGAATCCATCCACCCGTCCCGGCGCACCGTCGTCACGGCACTCGGGGCGATTGCCATCGTCGCCCTGCCGGCCTGGCCGGAGACGGCACGAGCGGCAGACGGCTCAGCCATGGCCGCCGCGAGCGGCCCGGTTCTCGACTCTCACCCCGCCACCGAGCCCTCCGGCACCCACGTGCGCGACGTCGGTGGCACCAACGTCGTCTTCCAGTACGGCACGGTGCTTCCGGCCTTCGACGGCTGGCGTACTCATGAGCCCGCCCGCGACTACGTGTCCCTGGACAAGCGGTGGCGCTTCCGCTTCGACCCCGACGACCAGGGACTCGACGAGACCTGGCAGTCCCCGCACCACGACGACCGGACCTGGGACCACGCCGACGTACCGGCGGCCTGGGACCTGCTGAACACCCCCGGATTCGGATCGCAGACCACACCCTTCGGCAAGGGCACGGCATTCACCGACGGCTACGCCTGGTACCGCACCACCGTCGACGTACCCGCCTCATGGCGTGCCCGGCACGTCCGCATCGCCTTCCTGGCCGCCGGTTACAGCGCCGAGGTATGGCTCGACGGAACACATCTCGGAAAGCACGAAGGCGCCAACTCCCCGTTCGCGCTGCCGGTGTCCGGGGCGCTTCGACCGGGCCGACGTCAGACGATCGCCGTGCGGGTCTTCCGCCGGGCGAGCTACACCGACTACACGGCTGCTACGCCGCAGCCGGTCACCGACGACCACGAGTTGCCGTACAAGCCCGTCGACTACTGGCCCTACGCGGGTCTGACCCGGTCGGCCTGGATCGAGGCGGTTCCGCAGGTCACCATTGCCAAACTGCTCGTGGCCGCCGCAGGCGGGAGCCTGGAGGCACACGCGGTCGTCGAGAACCACAGCACCACCGACTTCGACGGACATCTCACCTTGGACCCCGGCCGGGGGAGCGGTGGCCGGCCCACTGTGGTCGCCGCCCGGATCGCCGCCCGGTCGGCGGGCGTCGTACGGGTCGTGGTCCGCATACCCGGCGCGCCCCGCTGGAGTCCGGCCGCGCCGCAGACCCTCACCGCGCGCGCCACCCTGGCCGCCGGGAGATCCTCGGGACCGCGGGTGGACACGCTGTCCACCGTGTACGGCGTACGGGAACTGCGCATCGCGGACGCCCAGTTGCGGCTGAACGGCAAGCCGCTGTTCCTCAAGGGCCTCAACTGGCATGAGGAGACGGCCGCGCACGGCAGGGCGTTGACGCCGGCCGAGTACGACCGGGAGCTGGGCCACGTGACGACTCTGGGTGCCAACTTCATCCGCAACTGCGTCTACAACCGTCACCCCTACGTTTACGACTGGGCGGACGAGCACGGCGTGCTGGTGATGGACGACATCGACACCATGTGGCTCAACACCGCCCAGGAGAAGCTGCAGACGGAGCGCTACGGCCTCGCCCGCGCGCTGGCCCTGACCATGGCGTGGAACCAGCACAACCACCCCTCGGTGATCCTCTGGGGACTGCAGAACGAGTCGGAGATCGACGCGAACGGCGCCCCCCTCTACCGGGCCTGGCTCGCCGACTTGAAGGCGGCTGTGAATGCGGTCGACCTCACCGCCCGCCCGGTTACCTGGGCCTCCAACACCAGCAACGACCCCGCGTTCGACCTCGCCGACGTGATCGGGTTCAACGAGTACTTCGGCTACTTCTACGGCGAGGACTCCGACCTCGGCCCCACGCTCGACGCCGTGCACGCGAAGTACCCCGACAAGCCCATCCTGATCACCGAGAACGGCACCTGGTCCATTGCCGGCACCCACGGTCCCGCCACCACGCAGGGGACGGAGGAGTGGCAGGCGGCGAGCTTGACCGCCCACTGGGCCCAGGTGAGCGCCCGCAGCGAGTTCGTTGTCGGCTTCACCTACTGGGTTCTCAAGGACTACAAGCAGCGTGCCGGCTACAACCAGGCCTACAACGGCATCTCCGTGATGGGTCTGCTCACCTTCGCCGAGGAACGGCCCAAGCTCGTCTACGACAGGTTCCGGAAGGCGGTCAATCCCAGGGGCAGGTGACCTTCAGCAGATGCGGTTGCCTGGAGGGGAGGGGCGAGCTGCCCCTCCCCTCTTTCAGCCCTTGACGCTGCCCTGAGTCGGTCCTCGCGGTGGAGGACCCGGACCGCATGGTCGGGGTGGTGTCGACCGGCGAGATACTCACCGGACGGATGGTCATCGATACCGGCGTTCCTTCCAGAGCACGGCGCCGTCCGGTCGGTGAACGGCGTGAGCGCCGCACACACCGTCCACGTGGCGGCAGCACTAACCGGCCGAGGAACTTGTTCGACTGCGACCAGTACGCCAACCTCTTGCCTCTCTGGGACGCGGCCCGTTGAGCGCCGTGCGCTGCCGCGCTCCCCACCCGCAAGGAGGCAGGACCGTGCGGTCCGGGGGCGTCAGCCCTTTACGCTGCCCTCAGTCAAACCGCTGCGCCAGAAGCGCTGCAGGACGACCATGGCGATCATCAGCGGGACGACGGAGACCAAGGCGCCTCCGACTGTCAGCTGGTAGAGCTGCGGTTGGCGGTCGGCGAAGGACTGCCACGACGTCAGGCCGAGGGTGATGGGGTACAGCTTGGAGTCGGACAGCATGACCAGCGGCAGAAAGTAGTTGTTCCAGATGCCGACGAACTGGAAGAGGAAGATCGTCACCAGGGCGGGGGTCATGATGCGCAGAGCAACGACCGTGAAGATGCGGATCTCTCCCGCGCCGTCGATGCGGGCTGCCTCCAGCAACTCGTCCGGTATGGATGCCGTGGCGTAGATCCGGCACAGGTACACGCCGAAGGGGCTGACGAAGCTCGGCAGCAGTACGGCCCAGTAGGTGTTGGCCAGGCCTGCCTCGCTGAACAGCAGGTACATGGGCAGCGCCAGTGCCGTGGCGGGGATCAGGACGCCGCCCAGCACTATGTTGAAGATCGTGTCGCGGCCGGCGAAGGAGAACTTGGCCAGCGCGTAGCCGCACATCGCGGCCAGAAGCGTCGCCACGCCCGCGCCGACGCCCGCGTACAGCAGGCTGTTGGCGGCCCAGCGCAGGTAGATCGCATCGTCGTAGGTGACCACCTGGCGCAGATTGCTCAGGAACTGGGGATGGGAGAACCACAACCCGAAGCTGCCGAACAGATCGCCGGTGGACTTCGTGGACGCCACCACCAGCCAGTACACCGGGAGCAGGAAGTACCCGGCGGCCGCCACCAGCAGGCCGGTGACCAGGATGCGACTGCGTGGGGTGACCCCGGTGATGCCGCCGCGCGGCGTCGTGCTGTCGTCGGAGGCCGGCGTCCCGTCGCCTGGCGGAACTGTGCGGGCCGGTGTCTGGAGACTCACGCGTCCCCACCTCTCTTGTTGATCAGCCGCAGGAAACCGAAGGAGAGCACGAACGCGGCGAGGGCGAGCAGCACTGCCTCGGCGGCGGCGAGGTGGTAGTTGTCGTTGGTGAACGCCTCGTTGTAGGCGCTGAGGTTGGGGGTGTAGGCGCTGTCGATGCTCGACGAGACGGGCTTGAGCACCAGCGGTTCCGCGAACAGTTGCAGCGTGCCGATGATGGTGAAGACCGTGGTGAGGATCAACGCCGGTCGCAGCAGCGGCAGTTTGACGTGCCGGACCGTCATCCACGCACTGGCGCCGTCGATGCGGGCGGCCTCGTACAGCTCCGCGGGGATGGTGCGCAACTGGGCGACGAGAACCAGCACGTTGTAGCCGGCGAACTCCCAGGTGACGATGTTCGCGATGGACCACAGAACCGTGTTTCCTCCCAACAGGTCGACCGACACCCCCAGATGGCGCATGCCGTCCACGAGAGGGCTGACTCCCGGTACGTACAGGAAGCCCCACAGGATGGACGCGATGACGCCCGGAACGCCGTAGGGCAGGAAGAAGGCGGCGCGGAAGAACCGCACGCCTCTGGCCGAGGCGGTGTCCAGCAGCAGCGCGAGCCCGGCGGACAACGCGACCATCACCGGCACCTGGACGGCCGCGAACAGCAGTACGCGACCGATGCTGCGCACAAAGGCGTGATCGGACACCGCGTCGGAGTAGTTGCCGAGCCCTACGAAGACGGTATGGCTGCCGCCGAGCCCCAGGACTCCTGTGTGCTCGACATCCATGACGCTCTGGTAGACGGCGTAGCCGATGGGGAGGGCGAAGGTCAGGAGGAACAGCAGGAGGAACGGTGCGACGAAGGCGACGGGCGCCAGACTTCTGCGGCGGCGGCGGGGGGTGCGGGTGCGGGTGGGCATCGGAGTTCTTTCTGGAGTCCGGAGGGCAGAACGGCGGCGGCCGTGCCGCGCCCTCCGGAGGTGGTCACTGGCCGGTGGAAACCTTCAGACCCTTCCTCTTCAGGTCCTCGACGGTCTGCTTCTGCGCCTGCCGGACCGCCGAGACGAACGTGCCCTTGCCGGCCAGGGCGGCCTGGAAACCGTCATTGAGGTGCTGGTAGGTGGCGTCGATCGTCGGTATCCACTTCCACGAGTTGTCGATGCTCTTGTCCGCCTGCGCGAAGACCTCGTTGTACTTCTGGCCTCCGAAGAACGGTGACGGCTTGTCCAGCGAGGAGCCCTTGTACCCGTCGGCAGCCGCGGGCCAGCCGTAGCCGCCCTGCAGCAGCAGATCGACGCTCGCGGGGTCGGTGTTGAGCCATTCGGCGAACTTCAGGGCCTCGGGGATGTGCTTGGCACCCTTGAGGACGGCCGTGGAGGATCCGCCCCAGTTCGCGGACACCTTCGAGCCCTTGGTCCACTGCGGCATGGGTGCGACCGCCCATTTGCCGGTGGTCTTGGGAGCGTTTCCGCTGATGATGGCGTCGCCCCACTGGGCACTGACCCACGAGGTGATGGCACCGCTCTGCAGGTCCTTGTACCAGCCGTTGGCGAAGTCGGGTTCGGACTTGATCACTTTCTTGCTGCGCAGGTCGTCCCAGAAGGCGGCGACCTTGAGGGTCTGCGGGGAGTCGATGTTCACCGACCAGGTGTCGCCGTTCACGCCGAACCACTTGGCGCCCGCCTGCCAGGCGAGTGCGGTGAACCAGGCGGAGTTGCCGGCGGGGAAGGTGCTGATGTACGCCTTCGGGTTGGCGTCGTGAATCTTCTGCGCAGCCTGGGCGAACTCCTCCCAGGTGGCGGGCGGATCGATGCCCCACTTCTTGTACAGGTCGGAGCGGTAGAACAGGCCCATCGGGCCGGACGCTTGGGGGATCGCGTAGACAGCCTTGTCGAAGACTCCCTGCTGCCACTGCCAGTCCACGAACTTCGACCGGTCCTTGTCCGCGCCGTACTGGGACAGGTTCACCAGGCCGTTCTCCAGCAGGAACGAGGGGATCTCCTGGTATTCCACCTGTGCCAGGTCGGGCGCGTTGCCGCTCTTGAGCGCGGCGCGCATCTTCGCGTAGCCGCCGCTGCTCCCCGCCGGGATCTTCTCCAGTTTGACGTGGATGTCCGGGTGAGTGGCGTTCCACTTGTCGACGGCCTTGTCGACACCGGGAACCCATGACCAGAAGCGCAGGTCGACCTTCTGGCCCGGCTTCGCGGGGGCCTGTGCCTTGTCCTGGTATTCCACCTGTGCCAGGTCGGGCGCGTTGCCGCTCTTGAGCGCGGCGCGCATCTTCGCGTAGCCGCCGCTGCTCCCCGCCGGGATCTTCTCCAGTTTGACGTGGATGTCCGGGTGAGTGGCGTTCCACTTGTCGACGGCCTTGTCGACACCGGGAACCCATGACCAGAAGCGCAGGTCGACCTTCTGGCCCGGCTTCGCGGGGGCCTGTGCCTTGTCCTGGGAATCGGTCGAACCCCCGCAGGCGGAGAGGAACAGGGAGGCGGCAAGGGCCACGGCGAGGGCGCCCCGGCTTCTGCGGCGGGGTGTGGTGCGGCTCATGGGAGGAGGTCCTTCCTGGCTTCGTACCGAAGCTGCTTGTTGCGTGCCGGTCAGTCTCGGAGCGACATCGGCACGTCGTCAAGATATATTCATAATTAATTGAAACAGCTATGGTGGGTGCGTAGGCAGTAGCGAGGGGAGACGCACGTGACGACGGAATGCCGCAGGATGACGGGGCGTGTGGCGGTGATCACCGGGGCGGCGCACGGGATCGGCGCCGCCACGGCCCACCGGCTCGCGGCCGAAGGGGCGGTGGTCGTCGTCACGGACGTGGACGACGCGGCCGGCAAGGCGGTCGCGGCAGACATCGCAGACAGCGGCGGACGCGCGGAGTACGTACGCTGCGACGTGACCTCGGCCGCCGACTGGGAGAACCTGGCCCGTCACGTCGACGAGTACCACGGCCGGCTGGACGTACTGCACAGCAACGCCTTCGCCCAACTCAACAAAGCAGCCCACGAGTTGAGCGAGGCTGAGTGGGACGGTCAGATGGCCGTCCTGCTCAAGCCCGCCTGGCGCGGGATGAAGACCTTCGCGGCCATGCTCCGCGCGTCGAAGGGCTCGGTCGTCCTGACTTCCTCGGTGCACGCGGTCATCGGGCTGCCGGGTCATGCCGCCTACGCTGCCGCGAAGGGCGCACTGTGCTCGCTGGGACGGCAGTTGGCCGTCGAGTACGGTCCGGACATCCGGGTCAACACGGTGCTGCCGGGCCCCATCATGACCGCCGCGTGGGACGGCATCCCGGAGCCCGACCGCGAGCGCAGTGTGGCGGCCACAGCGGCGCGGCGGTTCGGGCAGCCGGAGGAGGTGGCGGCCGCCGTCGCCTTCCTGGCATCGGAGGATGCCTCTTATGTGACCGGCGCCAGCCTGGTGGTCGATGGAGGATGGAGCGTCATGAAGGAGTCCTCATGAGCGACGCACACAACGCTTGTGGACCGATACGGAAACGGAGAACGTGGTGACCCATCCCCCCAAGGGGCTGCACGGCCAAGCCGTGGAGGAACTGGGCCGACGCATCATCCGCGGCGACTACCCCCCGGGCTCCGTGGTGGACCCGGTCGGGTTCGAGACGGAACTCGGCGTCAGCAAGACCGTGATCCGCGAGGCCATGCGCGTACTGGCCTCCAAGGGCCTGCTCGAGTCGAAGCAGAAACGCGGCACGACCATCCGGCCCCGCGCCGACTGGAACCTGCTCGACAGCGACCTGCTGCGCTGGCAGGGCAGCAGCGACCCGACCGACGGCTTCCTGGAAGACCTCGCCGAGGTCCGCGCGATCGTCGAGCCCGCCGGAGCCCGCCTCGCCGCGACCCGCCGCACCACCTCCGACCTGGATGCGATGCGGCAGTCGCTCGATGCCATGGCCGCGGCCGGTGCGGACGCGGACGCGATGGTCGAGGCGGACCTGGCCTTCCATCGCGCCCTGCTGGACGCCGCCCACAATGAACTGCTCAGCCGGATGGAGGTCGTCATCGAGGCCGGCCTGCGCGTACGCGACCGGATCGTGCACGGCGCCCGGCACTTCTCCGACTCCATCCCCGTACACCGGGAACTGCTGGACGCGGTTGAAGCCGGCGATCCCGACGCCGCCGTGGCTGCCGTCGAGTCACTCCTGGCACAGGCCTCCGACGACCTGGCGGCCGTACAGGCGACCGACCCGCTGCCGAAGGAACTTCCGTGAAGATAACCGGACTTGAGACGTTCCTGGTGGCTCCGCGCTGGCTTTTCCTGCGCGTCGCCACCGACGAGGGCGTCACCGGCTGGGGCGAACCCGTCATCGAGGGCCGCGCCGACACCGTACGCGCCGCAGTCCACGAACTGGCGGACTACCTGGTCGGCCGGGACCCGTTGCGCATCGAGGACCACTGGCAGGTGCTCACCAAGGGTGGCTTTTACCGTGGCGGCCCCATCCTCTCCAGCGCGGTCGCCGGCATCGACCAGGCACTGTGGGACATCGCCGGCAAGACCTACGGCGTCCCGGTGCACCGCCTCCTCGGCGGCCCCGTACGCGACCGCGTGCGGATGTACGCCTGGATCGGCGGGGACCGGCCGAGCGAGGTAGCGGAGCTGGCCGAGGAGCAGATGAAGGCGGGCTTCACCGCGGTGAAGATGAACGGCACGGCCGAACTCGCCCCGATCGACACTCCGGCGCGCACCGCCGAGGTCGTCGAGCGCGTCGCGGCCGTCCGCGAGGTGCTGGGTGACGAGCGGGACGTCGCCGTCGACTTCCACGGCCGTGCCTCCACCGCGATGTCGCGCCGCCTGCTTCCCCAACTGGAGCCGTTGCACCCGCTGTTCGTCGAGGAACCCGTCGCACCGGAGCACTCGGGGAACCTACGCAGCCTGGTGGAGTCCACCAGCATCCCCCTCGCGACCGGCGAACGCCTCTACTCCCGCTGGGACTTCCGCGAAGTACTGGCCAGCGGCATCGCCGTGGCCCAACCCGACCTGTCGCACGCCGGCGGCATCTCCGAAGTGCGCCGCATCGCGGCCATGGCCGAGACCTACGACGTCACGATGGCGCCCCACTGCCCCCTCGGCCCCATCGCCCTGGCCGCCAGCCTCCAGATCGCCTTCTCCGTGCCGAACTTCCTCATCCAGGAACAGAGCATGGGCATCCACTACAACCAGCAGGCCGACCTGCTGGAGTACGTGATGGACCCAGAACCCTTCCGGTTCCAGAACGGGTACGCCGTCGCCGCCACCCGCCCGGGCCTCGGCGTCGAGATCGACGAGAAGGCCGTACGCCACGCCGCCGAGACCGGACACCGTTGGCGCAACCCCATATGGCGGGGCGCCGACGGGGCGTTCACCGAATGGTGACCGCCGCCCGCACACCGCACCCGCAAGGAGAGCCCGCCCTCATGAACCTGGTGGAATCGCTCGGCACCCACCGCCTGTTGGCGATCGTCCGCGGCAAAAATTCCGCCGCCGCCCTGAACACCGTACGTACCCTCGTGGAGGAAGGCATCGCGGCCGTCGAGGTCTCGCTGACCACCGCCGACGCCCTGAGCGTGATCCGGCAGGCGCGCGCCGAACTCGGTCCCGGCGCGCTCCTCGGCGCAGGCACCGTGCGCTCTGCCGAGGACGCCGCCCGCGCGGTCGACGCCGGCGCGTCGTACCTCGTCACCCCGGCACTGGTCGACGGACTCGAGGCGTACGGCGTACCCGTGCTGATGGGCGCCCTGACACCCACGGAGATCGAACTCGCCCTCGCCAGGGGCGCCGACGCGATCAAGCTCTTCCCCGGCTCACTCGGCGGCCCCGGCTATCTGCGGGCCCTGCGCGACCCCTTCCCCGACGTGCCCTTCGTGCCCGTCGGCGGCGTGGACGCGCAGGCCGCCCGCGACTACCTGGACCGGGGCGCCCTCGCCGTCGGCGTCGGCTCACCGCTGGTCGGGGACGCGGCCGACGGCGGCGACCTGAACCAACTCCGCGCCCGTGCAGCCGAGTTCCGCAACGTGGCCTCCGGAGGGACGCCGTGACGACTCCGGCTCCACCGGAAGTGGTGACCTTCGGCGAGACGATGGCGGCGCTGCGGGCGCAGGGCGCGCTGCGGCTCGGCGGCAGTCTCGGTCTGTCCGTGGCGGGCGCCGAGTCCAACGTCGCCATCGGCCTGGCCCGGCTCGGGCACCGGGTGCGCTGGGCCGGCCGGGTCGGCGCGGACGAACTCGGCGCGCTGGTGCTGCGCACGCTGCGGGCCGAGGGCGTCGACATCGAGTACGCCATCACCGACGACACCGGCCGCCCCACAGGGCTGCTGCTCACCGAACCCCGTCTGGGCACGCTGACCCGCGTCAGTTACTACCGCTCAGGTTCCGCCGGTTCGGTCGTCTCACCGGCCGACGTACTCCCGGCGCTGGCTGCGACACCCCGCATCCTGCACCTGACCGGCATCACGCCGGCGCTCAGCCCTACGGCGGCCGAGGCCGCCTTGGCCGCAGCCACCGCCGCACGCGAAGCGGGCATCACCGTATGCCTCGACGTCAACCACCGCTCCCGGCTGTGGACCGCCGACAGCGCACGCACCGCGCTCCGGCCGCTGCTGGCCCGGACCGACCTGCTCGTCGCCTCGGAGGACGAACTGCCGCTGGTGCTGGAACGACCTGGCGTGGACGAACCGGAGGCCGTGCGCAGTGTTCTGGCGGAAGGGGTCGGCGAGGTGGTCGTCAAACGGGGCGCGAGGGGAGCGACCGCCTTCACCGCGGACGGAGCGACCGACCGCGCGGCACGACAGGTCGACGCCGTCGATCTGGTCGGCGCGGGCGACGCCTTCGTGTCCGGATACCTGTCCGGCCTCCTCGACAGCGTGGACATCCCGGCCCGGCTGTACCGGGCCGTCACCACCGCGGCCTTCGCCGTCGCCACCCGGGGTGACTGGGAAGGCCTTCCGACGCGGGACGAACTCGGATTGTTCGACCAGCCCGACGGCACCACCATCCGCTGACCAGGAGAGACGGAACATGACATCAACAGCGGCGGTCGTCGTGGACGGAGCGTACGAACTCGCCGAGGGCGGGCGCTGGTTCGACGGCCGGTATGTGTACGTCGACATCCTCAGCGGTCGGCTCTTCGAACTGCGCGACGACCGCGACGACCCCGGGCCGACCCAACTCGCCTCACTCGACGTGCCGTTGGGAGCCGTCGCGCCGATGTCAGGCCGGCCGGGCAGCTGGATCGCCGCCGCGGGCACCGGCATCGCGCTGCTCACCCCCGACGGCACCCTGGAATGGCTGGACCGCCCCGAGGACCGCACCCCGGCCCCCAGCCGGATGAACGACGGCGTCGCCGACCCCGCAGGTCGCTTCTGGGCCGGCAGCATGGCCTACGACAGCACCCCCGGCGCGGGATCGCTGTACCGAACAGACCTGGAGGGCACGGTCGTTCGTGTCCTCGACGGGCTGACCATCGCCAACGGCCCGGCGTTCACCGCGGACGGCACCACCATGTATCTCGCCGACACGGCGATCGGCGCGGTTCTGCACTGCGCGGTCGACCCCGTCTCGGGTGACCTCGTGGGCAGCCCGGAGATCTTCGCCCGTCTGCGGGATGACGAAGGCAGCCCCGACGGCATGACAGTCGATGAGGAGGGCTGCCTGTGGGTCGCGCTGTGGGGCGCCGGCGCGGTCCGCCGCTACCACCCCGACGGCCACCTGCTCCACACCCTGACCGTCCCCGCCCCGCACCCCACGTCGGTGTGCCTGCCCCCCGACACCGACCGCCTCTTCGTCACCACGGCCCGGTATGGGGTGAACAACCCGACCGCGACCTCCGGCGCGGTGCTCAGCTTCCCGGTGACGATCAGGGGTACGGCAGCCTGCTCCTGGCAGGGACGGCTCTGAGACACGCATCGCCCCGGTGCCGCATCACCGGAGCTGGGCGCCCGCGCCGGTACTGACAGGCCCGGCTTGTACGGGGCATCGTTGGCCGGGAACCGGACCGCTTCCGCCGCTGCGAACCACCTCGTTCCTCGGCTGGTGGTCACACCCTCACCGTCGGCTGGCGATCCTCCCGGCACGCCCTGACGGCGCCCAGTCGCGAAGCCGGGCGCCGTCAGCCCTTGATGGCACCGGTGAGGACGCCGGTCCTGAAGTGCTTCTGCATGAACGGTGGACGACGAGCAGGGGGACGAGGGTCAGGACGACCACGGCCATCTGCAAGGAGAGGGGCGCGGTTTTGGCATGGGCGCTGCCGAACCCGTTGTTGACGGAGCCGGGCAGGCCGTTGCCCCGGTTGACGTAGGTCAGCAGGACGTACTGCAGGGGCCATTTCCGGCTCTCGGTGGGCATGTAGAGCATGACGTTGAAGAAGGCGTTCCAGTAACCGACCGCGTAGAAGAGGGTGATGACCGCGGTGACAGCACGGGAGGTGGGCAGGACCACCGACCACAGGATCCGCCAGTCCCCGGCGCCGTCCATACGGGCGGCGTCGATGAGTTCCGCGGAGGTGCCGGAGTAGAAGGAGCGCAGGACGAGGATGTTGAACACCGACACCGCGCCGGGCAGGATCAGCGCCCAGTACTTTCCGTAGCCGCCGAGGCCGGTGACGACCAGGAAGGTGGGGATCAGGCCGCCGCTGACGAACATGGTGATGATCAGCAGGGTGAGGATCGGCCGGTGGGCGTATGACTGGGCGCGGGAGAGCCCGTAGGCGCACAGTACCGACACGGCCACGGACAGAGCCGTGCCCGCGACCGTGATGCCCAGGCTGACCACCACGGAGGTGCGGACGGTGGGGTCTTCGAGCATCTGCCGGTACGCGGACGTGGTGAGACCGTCGGGCCAGATCACCAGGCCGCCGGCGCGGTTGACGGCGCCCTGGGGGGAGAGGCTCGTGACCACGATGATCCACATGGGTACCAGGACCGCGGCGACCATCAGGGTGAGGGCCACGCCCTTGCCCGCACGTCCGGCCGCAGTCGGTTCCTCGTCCCAGACGGGGCGGTTGCTGCTGCGGCGCTGCCGCAGGGGGACACTGACGCTCATTTGCGGTACAACCCGTCCTCCCCGAAGGCATGCGCGAGTTTGTTCGCGCCTCTTCAAGAGCGTCATCTCACTTCTGCTGATCTGGGGCATCAAGCAGCAGCCCAGCAGCAAGTCCCCGGCGGACTGGTTCACCGGCGACGTGTGGTGGGACGTCATCGTGGCGGGCCAAGAGCCGTCCCGGATGCGCGCCAATTTGGTCCGCTTCTCCCCGGGCGCCCACACCAACTGGCACTCCCACGCCGTGGGCCAGACCCTGCACGTCGTTTCCGGTATCGCCCTGATCGGCACCCGCGATGGCACGATCCTCGAGGCCCACCCCGGCGAGACCGTCGCCTGTCCGCCGAACGAGGAACACTGGCATGGCGCCGCCCCCGACCGGTTCATGGAGCACATCGCCATGTGGGAGGGCACAGACGACGGCACCCCCGAGACCACCTGGGCCGAGCCGGTCACCGACCAGCAGTACACCGGCCCCCGCACCCGCAACCAGTAGCCCCGGCCCCCGATCACGCAGCCCGGGCTCACTCAAGACGTCAAGGCGCCCCGGAGGAGGGCCGTTGTGGGTGCGTCGGCCAGGCAGGGAGCGCGGCTCTGTCCTGCCTCTCCCCGCGCGAAAATTCCCCCGATGAGGTTGGCCATTCGCTCCTGACGGAGCGTAAAGGGGGAGGAAAGTCTCCCTGTCACGAGCGTTGCCGGTGGTGCAAGACTCCCCATGCGACCAGCCGCCGCCGCCAAGGCGCGCGGTGGCCCGGTTCCCCGCGGTGACGACGCTCCGTTCTCCCGTCCCGCTGGTGGGTACAGCCGATCCGTCCGCGATACGAAGGCGTACGTATGTCCACTGAACCTGAGTCTGCCGTTCCACCCCCCACCGGAGCCGGCGAGTCCTCCCCGGCGCCCACTCGGCGCACCTTCATCGCCACCAGTACGGCGGTCGGTGGTGCGGTCGTCGCGGGCGGGGTGATCGGAGGATCATTCCTCGCGGCTCCGGAGGAGGTGGCCGCCGCCGAGGCGCCGCCCTCCAGCCGCGTGTCCCTGACGGTCAACGGCACTCGCCGGACCGTGACGGTCGACAACCGCACGTCGCTGCTGGACCTGCTGCGCGAGCACCTCGGCCTCACCGGCTCCAAGAAGGGCTGCAACGCCGGGGCCTGCGGCGCGTGCACCGTGCTGGTCGACGGCCGGCGGGTCAATGCCTGTCTGACGCTGGCCGTTCGCCTGGAGGCCGCTGAGGTCACCACGATCGAGGGCCTGGCCGAGGGCGACCGACTCCACCCGCTGCAGCAGACGTTCATCGACGAGGACGCCTTCCAGTGCGGTTATTGCACACCCGGCCAGATCGTCTCCGGTGTCGGCTGCATCCAGGAAGGCCACACCGGCTCTCCGCAGGAGATCCGGGAGTGGATGAGCGGCAACATCTGTCGCTGCGGCTGCTACGTGAAAATCGTGCGCGCCGTCGAGCAGACCGCCGCCCGGAAGTAAGGAGCGGCCGTCATGCATCCCTTCACCTACACGCGCGTGTCCGACACGCGGGAAGCCATCAACGCCGGCCGTCGAGGCGGTCGTTACATCGCCGGCGGCACCACGCTGGTCGACCTGATGCGGGAGACCGTCGAGCGCCCCGAGGCGTTGGTCGACATCAGCGGTCTGCCGCTGGACGAGATCACCGTCACCGAGCGCGGCGGGCTGCGTGTCGGTGCGCTGGTGACCATGTCCGAGGCCGCCGCCCACCGCAAGGTGCGCACCCTGTTCCCGGTCATCTCAGAGGCGCTGGAGCTGAGCGCGTCGGCCCAGCTGCGGAACATGGCCACCATCGGCGGCAACATCATGCAGCGCACCCGCTGCACCTACTTCCGGGACGTGACCGCCGACTGCAACAAGCGCGAGCCCGGTTCCGGCTGCGCGGCGCTGGAGGGCGTCAACCGTACGCACGCCATCCTGGGCACCTCCGACGCCTGCGTGGCCACCCACCCCTCCGACGTCGCCGTGGCGTTCGCGGCGCTTGAGGCGCAGGTGCGCCTGCTGGGCCCGGACGGGGAGCGCCAGGTCCCCTTCGCCGACTTCCTGCTGCGACCGGGCAGCACCCCGAACCGTGAACAGGACCTCAGAAAAGGCGAGTTGATCACCGCGGTGGAGATCCCCGCAGTGCCGCGTCCGCTGAAGTCGGGTTACCTGAAGGTGCGGGACCGGCAGTCCTACGAGTTCGCCCTGACCTCGGCGGCCGTCGCCCTGCATGTGCGCGGCGGGGTGATCCGCGAGGCGAGAGTGGCCGCCGGAGGGGTGGGCACGGCGCCGTGGAAGCTGCCGTCCGTCGAGCGGCACCTCGTCGGCGAGCGCCCCTCGGACGCGTTGTGGAGGGCCGCTGCCGCCAAGGCGGCGGAAGGCGCCCGTCCCCTTCAACACAACCGGTTCAAGGTCGAGTTGCTCAAGCGGACCGTCGAACGCCAGCTGCGCATCGTAGGAGGTACCAAGTGAGCCCCCAGCCGCAGGCAGCCGTGGGTGCGCCGCTGTCCAGAGTGGACGGCCGACTGAAGGTCACAGGCAAGGCGCAGTACGCCGCCGAGTTCGATGCCGACGGGGCGGTGCACGCCGTCATCGTGGACGCGAGCATCGGCCGCGGGCGTATCACCGGCATCGACACGGGCGCCGCCGATGCCCAGCCGGGCGTGCTGCGGGTGATCCACCACGGCAACGCACCGAAGCTGCCGTACCGCGACAACGCCGGGTCCAACAACCTGCCCGGCCGGCGGCTTCGCGTCTTCCAGGACGACAAGGTCCTCTTCCACGGTCAGCCGGTCGCCGTCGTGGTCGCCACCACCCTCGAGGCCGCGCAGCACGGTGCGAGCCTCGTCAAGGTCGACTACGACGCCGAGCAGCCCTCGACCGACCTGCACGACGCGGAGCGGGACAAGCCGACGAACTACGCGCGCGGCGATGCGGAAGCGGGCCTGCGCGACGCTCCCGTACGGCTGGATGTCACCTACGAGCTGGCGCGCAATCACCACAACCCGATGGAACCGCACGCGACCATCGCCCGCTGGGACGGCGACAAGCTGACCGTGTGGGACAAGACGCAGTGGGTGACGGGCACGCACGACGAGCTCGCGGCCGTGTTCGACCTGCCCACGGAGTCGGTGCGCGTCATCAACCCGTTCGTCGGCGGCGGCTTCGGCAGCGGGCTGCGCTGCTGGCCGCACAGCGTCGTCGCCGCCCTGGCCGCTCGGGAGACGAAGCGCCCGGTCAAGCTGGTCCTGAGCCGCAAACAGATGTACTTCGGCACCGGCTTTAGGCCGTCGTACGAGTACCGGCTGCGCCTGGGCAGTGACCGGCGCGGCCGGCTGACCGCCGCGATCCACGACATCGACGCCGAGACCTCCTCGTACGAGACGTTCACCGAGGCCGTCATGGGCGCGGGGCAGATGACCTACAGCATGCCGAACGTCAGCCAGGCGTACCGGACGGTGCCGCTGGACGTGAACACCCCGATCTGGATGCGCGGCCCCGGCTTCGCCTCGGCGTCGTTCGCGATCGAGTCGGCCATGGACGAACTCGCGCACAAGCTCGGCATCGACCCGATCGAGCTGCGTCGGCGCAACGAACCGAACGAGGACGAGTCGAGCAACCTGCCCTTCTCCACCCGGCGGCTGCGCGAGTGCTACACCGTCGGCGCCCGCGAGTTCGGCTGGCAGCGCCGCACCGCCCGGCCACGTTCGAGGCGCAAGGGCGACTGGCTGATCGGCCTGGGCATGGCCGCCGGCGTCTACGACCCCGGGCGATACCCCGGACAGGCCCGGGCCCGCCTGGATGCCGACGGCACCGCTGTGGTCGAGGCGGCCACCAGTGACATGGGGCCGGGCACCTACACCTCCCAGACCCAGGTCGCCGCCGACGCCCTCGGGCTGACCATGCGTACGGTCACCTTCCGGCTCGGCGACTCCCTCTACCCGCAGACCGGCCCGCACGGCGGCTCGTCGACCATGGCCAGCGTCGGCACCGCCGTCCACGACGCCTGCGACCAGGTGCGGCGGCAGGCGATCAAGCTGGCCGTCGAGGACCGCCAGTCACCGCTGTACGGGGTGGAGGCGGACGAGGTGGTCGTACGCGGAGGCCGGCTGCACGTGCAGGGCAACCCGACCCGCGGCGAGACGTACCGGACGCTACTGGCCCGCAACAATCGCACCCACCTCGAAGCGGGCGGCTCCTACACCGGGCCGCCCAGTCCCGCGCGGCACTCCTACCACGCCTACAACGCCACCTTCGCCGAGGTCGCCGTCGACGCGACCCTGGGCCTGGTACGGGTCAGGCGCATGCTCGGCGTGTACGACGCGGGCCGCATCATCAGCCCCAAGCTCGCCGACAGCCAGGCGATCGGCGGCATCGTGGGCGGCATCGGCACCGCCCTGCTGGAGCACACAACCACCGACCACCGCGACGGCCGGATCGTCAACGCCAACCTCGCCGACTACCTCGTGCCGGTGAACGCCGATGTCCCCGAGGTCAGGGCGATCTACCTGGACGGCGAGGACAACGACGGCAACGCGCTCGGCGTCAAGGGGCTCGGCGAGGTCGTCCAGGTGGGTGTGGCGGCCGCGATCGGCAACGCGGTCTTCAACGCCACCGGCCGCCGCATCCGCGAACTGCCCATCACCGCGGAGGCGTTGCTCTGACCCGTGCGCTTCGGGCCGGCGAAGTGCACACCACTCGTCCGGCAGCCTGCCCCCGTCCGGCTGCCGGACCTCCCAGGGCCGCCGCCGCGTGACGTTTTCCCCGGCGTCGTGGCAGCGGCCCGCTCACCTTCCGATCCTGGTCCTGCCGTGGAGAACTGACATGCTGAACATCGCGGACACACTGCACCGCTGGTGCCGCGAGGGACGCCCCTTCGCCCTGGCCACCGTCGTCGACGTGCACGGCAGCGCACCCCTGCCGGTCGGTACGTCGGTCGCGGTGGACGAGGACGGCCACGCGGTCGGCAGCATCTCCGGCGGCTGCGTCGAGGGCGCGGTGTACGAACTGTGCCGACAGGTGCTGCACGACCGGGGCGCTCCGCAGCGGGCCTGGTTCGGCTACTCCGACGACGACGCCTTCGCGGTCGGCCTGACCTGCGGCGGCGAACTCGACGTCTTCGTCCAGCGCGTCGATCCCGCAGCCCAGCCGCACCTGTCCACGGCCCTCTCCGAGATCACACAAGGGCGACTGGTCGCCGTGGCACAGGTCGTGGACGGCCCGGAGCGCCTCCTCGGCTCCACACTGAGCGTGCTCGGCGGTGACCATGCCACCTACGGGCGCGTGGACGGCGGCCCGGCAGACCGAGTGGCGGCCGACCAGGCCCGGGCCCTGCTGCGGGCCGGCCGCACCGCCCGCGTCGACATCGGCGGGACAGGGGACGAATGCCCCGAACGGCTGTCCGTCCTCGTCCACGTGCACGCGTCCCGGCCCCGCCTACTGGTCTTCGGAGCCGTCGACTTCGCCGCCGCCCTCAGCCAGGCCGGCCGCTTCCTCGGATACCGGGTCACCGTCTGCGACGCGCGCCCCGTCTTCGCCACGACCGCACGCTTCCCCCACGCCGACGAGGTGGTGGTCGACTGGCCCCACCGCTACCTGGAACACACCGAAGTGGACGAGCGCACCGCCGTATGCGTCCTCACCCACGACGCCAAGTTCGATATCCCCCTACTGCGCCTGGCCCTCAGCCTGCCCGTCGCCTACGTGGGGGCGATGGGCTCCCGGCGCACCCACGACGAGCGCCTGCGCCTCCTGACTGAGGAGGGCGTCACGGCAGACCAGTTGGCGCGGCTGCGTTCACCGATCGGCCTCGACCTCGGAGCCCGCACGCCCGAGGAGACGGCCGTCTCCATCACCGCGGAGATCATCGCCCAGGCCACGCGGGTCCGGTCAATTGGCGGTCCGGGCAGGAACGAAGCGACTGCACCGGTGGGAGGCTTGGGCGCCTTGCTCACGTCTGGCCTCCAGGCTCAGCAGCGGATTCGTTCTCATCGTCGGGCAGGTCCATCAGGCTGGGTCCCCGCAACCGCTGGCCGAGGGTGGATGTCGTGGTGGGCTTCACAGGGACTGCCTCACGCCGGCGTCGGCGCTCGCCGTCGATCGCAGCCTGGCCCTGCTCGGCTCGCTCACGCCACCGCAATGCGACGACGTTGTCGACCTCGCCGCCCTGGCGGGGCACAAAAGGTGCCACCTCGTCAGCACAGGCAGCGGCAGGTGATGGCTTCGGCCGGTCCGCTGCCGCTGCCGCGGCCTGGGCCTCTTCGCGGGCGTGCTCGGTCCGCTGAGCCTTCGTCAGGCGAGTGGGCCACTGCTCCACCGGGACATTGCCCCCGATCAGGTCCAGCAATATGGGCAGCAGATCCTTGTCGGACTTCGGCTTCAGCCCCTGATTGCGCAGCTCGCGCATCACCTGCCGCACTCGGGCGTCACTGAACGCGGGCATTCGGCCCTGGTCCGGAAGGCCCACCCAACGCAACTGATGCCATTCATGGGTGAGCGGATCCTGAAAGAAAACGAAACATGGATCACGTGGATCTCGGTGGAACACATACTTGTTCTTCGCCGCGCCGCCCCTGCCCGAGGGACGGAAGCGCCACTCGTCCAGCGCCTCCCCGTCGTACCAGAGATTTCTGATCTTCACGCCGCGGCGGCCGTGAATCATCACCCGATGGGTAGGCAGCAGTTGGTAGTACAACTCCGCAGGCGGGATCTGCAGTGCAAAACCGCCCTGCGCCATGGATGCCGCGAACAGGGTGTTCGGGCTGTGATCACCAGCGGGATCCCAACTGGGCGCGTATGAACCGAATCTGCGGTTCTGCCAGATCTTGACGACCCAGGTGGCGATCAAGTGTTCCATCTCCGCCACGGTCAGGCATGCGTCGCCTTCCGGATCGATGCCGCGATCCGAGCTGTCGATGCCCTGATAGCCCGGAAGAATCCGGAACAGCAGGGACTGGATTGCGCCGAAGGCCCGTTCCACAGCCTGCTTGTCGGTCGGCCGCAGCACCCGACTCGGGCGGATCGTCGCGCCGATCACCCGCTGCACCTCGATGAGGTGGTGATTCTTGTAAACCGAGCCGTGGTCGGTGGTCACGGTCTCCGGGGCGAAGAACGGCAGCCCGGCGACCTTGCCGCCAGTGAATCCCGCGATCACGGTGCCGGGGACTCCGGGGTAGGCCCACTCCATCTCCTCGCCCCAGTCCGGGCGCATGGGCAGCGGCATCATGACGTCCCGAAGGATCATGGCGACGTCCACCGAGGTGTCCGAGACCAACGTGAGTCGGAAAGCGACGATCGAATGCGTGTATACGTCCAGAGCCAGCGTCAGGTGTACTGACACCGGATCGCCAAAGACCTGCTCACGGACTTTGACCGGGAGCACCGTCGTGTCGAGCGCCACTACCTGGCCGGGGCGGCTCACTACCACGTGTCGGCCTGTCGCCACCGCCTGAGCCCGAGCAGCTGAAACGACATAGCGCTGACGGGCTCCAGATGATCCGAACCACTCCTTCCATACGACACGGAGGGTTTCGTAACTGGGTACCGGCTCGTCCTTCCCGAACTCCTCGCGCACGTACTGGTGGATCAGCCGTTCACGGTCCTTCGCTGTCAGTTTGGAGCGGTGCAGGGTCTCGTGGCGTACTGCAAAGATGGCCTCACGTACCGCGGTTGAGATCTGGCGGCCGGTCGCCTCCCGCAGCCACCGGTCATCGGCGCATCCCACCGGCCCGAAGCGGCGGCGGTCCAGGTCCCAGCGGATCAGGGTGCGGTAGCTGACCTTGTCCAGGCATTGGGCGGTGGCCAGATCCGGGTTGCGTACCGTGTCCTGCCGGAGCTCCCGGACCTTGGCCTGACGGCGCTCGGTCAGCGTGGTGGAGTTCGGGTCGTATTGCGGCTTCGGCTCTCCGGGGAGCGCGTTCAGTGGATCACCGCTGCGAAATCCGGTCTCCACCTCCCGCAGGTGGTCCACTCGCAGCATCATCAGAGGCCGCTTGCCCGGTGGCAGATCGAGAACACCCTTTGGCTGCCTACCGCGGCTGGCGGCGGGAAGGTCCTTCCTCGTCCGTGTCGACGGCCGGATGTTCGGATGGTGCATCAACTGGCGTATCGACGTCTTCCATCGCTCATGCTCGGGCCGGACCAGCACCACTTTTCCCACTTGGGGCTCAAACGCCTCCACGGTCCACAGCACGCCGTTCACGACGAACTCGTTCCCCGGCGAGAGGTCCCAGGCAACTGCAGTGGTCACCATCACCAACTCCGGGTCGCCGGGCGGCGAGAGGGGGAGAGGCGGACTGCGCTCGCGTCAGTCAGAGGGCCAGAGATTTGCAGGCCCAACCGGCGATGCCACAGCAGATGGATTGCATGCGCTCGGCCAACGGCTTCCAGGTCGCAGCGCCCTACCAGGGTCCCGAACGGCAGCGGGCCTTCTGCTCATCGACATAGGGGCAGGCATCCCCACCGCCCCCAACCTGCACGACACAGCTCAGGGCGTAGCGCCGGACAGCACAGTCGTGTATGTCGACAACGATCCCGTAGTCCTCGACTACGCGGACGAGCTTCTGCGCGGGTCCCAAAAGGGGCGGGGGCAAACCTGCTGCGTCCAAGGAGACGTCAACTCTCCCGAAACGCTCATGGCCAAGATCCGAGAGGAGGACATCCTCGACTTCGGACGTCCCGTCGCACTCAGTCTTCACGCGCTGCTGCACTTTGTGCCCGACAACGGTCCCCAGCCGTACAGCGCCGTCCGCGGCCTGATGAACGGCCTGGTACCCGGCTCCTACCTGAGCTTGAGCCACTGCGCAGGAGACTTCGACCCCGAGGTGTGGCAGGCGATCATCGACATGTACCTGCGGAGGGGGGCCCGCACGCAGGTGCGGACCCGCGCGGAGCTCCTCCGCTTTTTCGATCACCTGGAGCTCACCGAGCCCGGCGCCGTCCTGGCCAACCGCTGGCATCCTGAGATCAGCGTCGACACCGGCACTCCCCGGCGAGCCTCCCTGCTGGGCAAGCGGCGCGGCGGCCCGGACGTGTCGCAGTACGCCGCGCCGGCTCGCGCCGAGGACCTCAGCCGGCTGCCGCGCACCTACATCGACACCGGCTCGGCGGAGGGGTTCCGCGACGAGATCCTGATCTACGCCGGCCGCCTTTCCGAGGCCGGCGTGAGCGTCGATTTCCACATGTGGGGCGGGGGCTTCCACGGGTTCGACATGACGGTGAATCATGCGGCTGTGTCGCGCGCTGCCAGCGTGACCCGTGAGGAGTTCATCCGGCGGGCTCTTGACAGGTGAGCGGTGCGACAGCGGCCGTGGAGGCTCCGTTGCGTGATCTCATCGTCAAGGTGGAAGCCGTCGACGACGCGGCGGCCGGTGCGCTGCGCGTCATCGACGACTTCGACGCGCCCACCGGGCATCCGCGAGCAGGCGCCGGGCTTCGAGGAGGCGGCACCGTCACCTGCTGCTCGATATGCGCGAGATGCGACAGTTCGGTTGCTCGCCCGAGTCTCCCGGGCGCCGATGAAGTGAGGCGCCACTTCGAGGGCTCGGGGCGCGGTCAGTTCTTCGTGGTCGCGGGAAACAGGCGCTCCACGGCCGTGATGATGGCGGCTCGGCGCGCCGTCAGGAACGTGGCGCGATCCTCGCCGGACGGGGGCAGCAGGTCAGGTTGTGCAGCCCAGGCGGTGGCGATCTGGTGGACAAAGACCAGGATGTCGACCGGGTCCCAGTGGGCGTCCAGCCGGCCGGCTTCCTGGGCCTGGCGGAGTTGCTCGACCTTGTGAGCCACTGTTTCCCGGAAGGAGTCGTGGGGGAGGGAGTCGCCGGCGTCGAGTTCCAGTTGCCCCCAGCTGATGAGCCGGAAGCGGTCGGGGTGGTCGGTGAAGTAGTCATGGAGGCGGCTGGCGTAACCGGGCAGGTCGGTGGGCTACGCCGACGACCTGCGACGCACCGATGACGGCTGGCGCATTTCCCGGCGGTCATCCATCTCACGTGGCTACATCGCCCCTGGCTAGTGCTGTGGATCCGCGGCGTGCATGCCTGGTTCGTCCGCGCCGGCGGTGATCGCGTCGATGTCGATCTCCAATGGGTTCTGTTGGTCGCAGGCCTGGGAGTGTGGCAGCGTAGCGTTCCAGTAACTCCCTTGCCTGGATTCAAGGTTGGGGTGCGACGTGCGTGGGAGTCGTGAAGAGTTCTCGCATGGTTCTGGGGATTCGGTCACGGGAACGGAAAGATCCGGGGGGCTCACTCGGCGCTCGCGAACAGGTCGGGCGCCACTCCATGCGATGGGAGACCGATCGACGATGTTCACTCCGGTGCGGAGCAGAATACGGACGGCCGCGCTCGCGCTCTCGGCCATTATGGCCCTCGCCTTAGGCGCGACCGCCACGACCGGCGCGGCAGCGGCTCCCGCTCCCGCGAAACAGGGACCAACCTCGGTGGCGTACGTCGAGGTGAACAACAACAGCATGCTGAACGTCGGCAAGTACACCCTCGCCAACGGCGGCGGCAACGTCTTCGACGTCGCCGTGATCTTCGCGGCGAACATCAACTACAACACGGGCACGAAGGCGGCGACCCTGTACTTCAACGAGAACGTGCAACGCGTCCTCGACAACGCCGCCACGCAGATACGGCCGTTGCAGCAGAAGGGCATCAAGGTCGTCCTCTCGGTGCTCGGCAACCACCAGGGCGCGGGCTTCGCCAACTTCCCGTCCCAGCAGGCGGCTTCGACGTTCGCGAAACAACTGTCGGACACCGTGGCCAAGTACGGCCTCGACGGCATCGACTTCGACGACGAGTACGCCGATTACGGCAACAACGGCACCGGCCAGCCCAACGCCAGCTCGTTCGTGTACCTGGTGTCGGCACTGCGCGCCAACATGCCGGACAAGATCATCAGCCTCTACAACATCGGCCCGGCCGCGTCGCGCCTGTCCTACGGTGGCGTCGACGTCTCGTCCAAGTTCGACTACGCCTGGAACCCGTACTACGGCACCTGGCAGGTCCCCGGCATCGCACTGCCCAAGTCGAAGCTGTCGCCGGCGGCCGTCGAGATCGGCGGGACCTCGCAAGGCACGGCCGCCGACCTTGCCCGCCGCACGGTCGATGAGGGGTACGGCGTCTATCTGACGTACAACCTCGACGGCGCCGATCGCAGCGCCGCTGTCTCCGCGTTCACCAGGGAGCTGTACGGCAGTGACGCCCACTACACGCCGTAGGTCGACCACACTCCCCGGCGTGCGGTGCCCCCTCGGGGCTTGCTGCATCCCGTAGGGCCGCGCCTCGGGCAGGCCACGCCTTCGACAACGATGTCGGGGGCGCGGTCGCCATAGGTACCGTGACCTGCGCTGTGCCAAAGTGCCAACTATCTCTCTGATTCTGTGCTTCCGGCCGCTGAAGCTAGTTGGTGTCAGCGCAGGTCACGAAGGTCGCCCGATGCCAACTAGCAATCTCCGTCACAGTCTCTGGAACATCGTGTTCTGTACTTCCGGTGGACAGCCGGTGTCCGGCGACGTTGATGACATCGTTGGTGCGGCCCATCACGAAGACGTAGCCGTCGTCGTCGATGTGGCCGCTGTCGCCGGTGAGACATCCTCGTACGTTCCCATCGCGCACTCCTTGTGGCATCGAGGACCTCGGAGGTGAGCTTGAAGTCCGCGAGGCGGCGGCCGAGCTGGGCGCCTTGGTATGGGAGGCGGGGGGCTGTGCTGCGGATGCACTGGTGCCACAGAGAGGCTGCGGCGGCCCGTCCAACCGTAATGTGCCGAGTCCGCCGAGCAGCAGGGCGGGCCGGTCGACACCGTCGTTGCACGGTGTGAGCCGTCCGATCGGCGCTCACTTCCACCTCGCCCACGGTCTGTCGAACGCGATGCCCTTCCCCGCGGTGACAGCGTTATCCGCGCCCCCGCCGAGAGTCGGTACGCCGACTGTGCCCGCGCCCTCGGAGCCGCCACCGAGGGCGACAGTGACGCCTTGGCCGCCGATAGGCTCGTGGAGGCGCTCCGAGCCCTGTGTCAGGATCTTGAGGTGCCCACCCCTCAAGCCCACGGCATCGACAAGGACCAGTGGTTCCGACTGTTGCCCCTCATGGCCGAGTAAGCGCTCGCGTCCGGATCGCCCGCCAACAATCCCGTCGTACCCCCCGTGGACGAGATCCAGGATCTCTACGCGCAGATCTACGCCGGACACCCGGCGAGTGAGGAACGTGATGGCCACGACAACAGGTCCGCGTGAATGGCGAGGTGCGACCGATGACTGATACCGCTGCGGGCGAGATTCTCGCCGACGTCCACCGGGGTGTCGGCCGCATCCTTTTGAACCGGCCCAAGACGCTCAACGCCCTGACCACAGGCATGGTCGTCGCCATCGACCGTGTGCTCGCCGAGTGGGAGCACACACCACTGACCGCTGTCGTGCTTGCCAGTACCAGTACGAAGGCGTTCTGTGCCGGCGGAGACATCCGCGCGATCCGCGAGCACAGCCTCGCCGGGGACGCCGAGGCCAGTGAGCGGTTCTTCGCCTCCGAGTACCGGCTCAACGCCCGGATCGCCGAGTATCCCGTGCCGGTCGTGTCGCTCATCGACGGCCTGTGCATGGGCGGCGGCCTCGGTCTGTCCGTCCACGGCGGCTTCCGCGTCGTCACCGAGCGCGCGGTGCTGGCGATGCCCGAGACCGGGATCGGGTTCTTCCCGGACGTCGGGGCCAGCTACTTTCTGCCGAGGCTGCCCGGCGCGATCGGTATGTACCTGGGACTGACGGGGCACCGGCTCGACGCGGCCGACACCCTGTACACGGGGCTGGCCACGCACTTCGTCCCCGCGGACGGGCTCGACGCGGTCGGCGACGCGCTGGCCGACAACCCCGGCGACCCGGTGGACGTGGTCCTGAACCGTCTCGGCGGCCGCTCCCCGGTGGCGGAGAGCAGGCTGGCGGAGGTACGCGGGGAGGTGGACTGGGCGTTCGGCGCGGCGACCCTCGGCGAGATCGAGAAACGCCTGCGTCACCTCGACACCCCCTGGGCAGCAGACGCACTGGTCGCCTTGGAGTCCGCCTCGCCGCAGAGCCTGGAGATCACTCACGCGCTGCTGTCCCGGGGCAGGCAGCGCACATTGCGCGAGTGCCTCGCCGCTGAACTCGCCCTCGCACGTACGACCATCCGCACGCCGGACTTCCTGGAGGGCGTCCGTGCGGCCCTGGTCGACAAGGACCGCAGTCCCGACTGGCAGCGTGTGGCGCTCGGCGGACGGACATTGCCGTCCTGATCATGCCCGCCGGGAGAAGGGCCTGGCCTCGCGCTGGGGGCCGGCCGTGCAGGAGGGCGCGCTGCGGTGACCGTGCCGGACGGAAGGGTCTGAGAGCGGCGTGGTCTCAGTCGTTGTCGGGCACCATCGAGACCACGACCTTGCCCGCCTTGGTGCGGCTCTGCTCGACGTACGCCATCGCCTCGAGCGTCTGGTCGAACGGGAAGGTGCTGTCGATGACCGGGTGGAGTTTCCCGCTGTCGTAGAGGGCGCCGAGCTTGCGCAGTTGGGAGCCGTTGGCCTGCATGAAGAAGAACTGGTAGCGCACGCCCAGTGCCTTCGCCTGCTTGCGGACCTTGCGGCTGAGCATGGTCATCACCAGGCCGAGGAAGGAGGGGGCACCCAACTGCTTGGCGAAGCCGGGGTCCGGCGGGCCGACGACACTGATGGCCAGACCGCCGGGCTTCAGCACGGTCAGCGACTTCTCGAGATTCGCTCCACCTACGGAGTCCAGCACCAGGTCGTAGCCGGACAGCATCTTCGAGAAGTCTTCTTTGGTGTAGTCGACGACGATGTCGGCGCCAAGGCTGCTGACCAGCTTCTCCGTGTCGGTGCTCGTGGTCGTGGCGACCGTGGCGCCGAGGTGCTTGGCGAGCTGGATGGCCGTCGAGCCGAGGCCACCGGCACCTGCGTGGATGAGCACCTTCTGCCCCGGCTGCACAGGGGCCCGGTCGACGAGGATCTGCCAGGCGGCCAGGGCCACCAGCGGCACGGCGGCTGCCTCCTGGAGGGTGAGGGAGGCCGGCTTGGGGGCGACATCGTCCATGTCGATCGCGATGAACTCCGCGAAGCCGCCGATCCGCAGGTCGCGCGGACGGGCGTAGACCTCGTCGCCGACTTCGAGGCCGTGCACGGCGGAGCCGACCCGCGTCACGACGCCGGCTACGTCGTGGCCGAGCACGAACGGAAGTTTGTACTTCAGGAGCTGCTTGAACTCCCCGTCGCGGACCATTTTGTCCAGCGGGTTGATGCTGGCGGCGCTCACTCTGACCAGGACGTCTCGGTCTCCGACCGTGGGCTCGGGTACGTCTGCGGCGCGTGCGCCGTCCTTGCCGTACTTCTCGACGACGAATGCCTTCATGCCCGGCCGCCTTTTCTGTGGGGGTTTTCCGGTGTTCGATGTGATTCCTCGCGCAAGTCGCCCTGCGCGCCCGTTCGCGTGCGGTCGAGTTGGTGTGCCGACCACGACGTTACTTCCTGAGTATGGAAAACTGAACTCAGGTGAGGTTTGGATCACCGCCACGGATGCGTCCAAGGGCATGGACCTGCTGCCGGCCGTGATGGGGCATCGCGCGTGCGGTGCGCACGTCGACGTCCAGATCCGCAGCATGTGCGCGGTGAGGCGTCCGATGCCCCACGACCGCTCAATCACGTGGTGTCGGCCCCGGACGCATAACCCGCGTCCAGGGTTCTGGGTCACGGACCGTCTGGGGCGGTCAGGGCTTCGTGGGTGGACTCCAGGATCTTCTCCGACAGTTCCGTGCCCGCCGTGGCGCGGGCGAGCAGGATCGCGCCGACCAGGGTGGCCACCAGGGGAAGGCCGTCGTCGGCGTCGGTGGACATCCATGCGGCGAATTTCTCGACGCCGGCTGCGTACGTTTCGCGCACCTCCCCGGCTGTGGGTTCGCGAGCCATGTCCCCTGCGAATCCCGCGGTGGGGCAACCGGCGCCGGGCTGGTCGCGGTGCTCGGTCGACAGGTAGAAGTCGATGAGGGCGCCGCGCGCGGTGTCGTGATCGCCCTGGGTCGTGTCGAACAACGGCCCGGACAGGGTCGTGGTCATCTACCCGGGCGGCACCTACAAGCCCGTCCTGACCAGCGCGGACGGCCTTGCCTCGCCCTCCGCGACCGCGGTGCGCGGCGAGCGGCTGTACATCACCGACGGCGGGGTCCCCGAGCCCCACGACCCGAAACTGCAGACCGCCAGGATCAACTTCCCCGCTCTTCTTGCAGGCGCGGCCCACTGACCCGACCAAGGTGGCAGCCGGGGCGCGCG
This sequence comes from Streptomyces sp. LBL, assembly GCF_029893585.1. Classification (GTDB taxonomy): domain Bacteria; phylum Actinomycetota; class Actinomycetes; order Streptomycetales; family Streptomycetaceae; genus Streptomyces. The sequence continues at coordinate 82,995 of NZ_JARXYX010000031.1, read as the reverse complement.
CCCCGGCTGCCACGATGGAGGAACGCATCGTGCGGTACCCGAAGGAACGCAAACACCAGACACGCCGGCGGATCATCACGACGGCAGGCCGCCGCCTCGAGCAGGACGGCATCGACGGCTCCGGAGTCGCGAGCCTCATGAAGGACGCGGGCCTGACAGCCGGCACCTTCTACGCCTACTTCGCCTCCAAGGACGACCTCGTCGCCACCGCCGTCGCCGACCAGTTGCGCGCCCAGCACGCGAACATCGTCGCTCAGGCGGCACCCGGCCGCGCCGGACTCGAACAGATCATCCGCTGGTACTTCTCCCCCAACAGCGGGACGACATTGAGGACGGCTGCCCCAACGCCGCCCTCCTCGACGAGATCGGACGCTCCACGGATCTCACCAAGCAGGCCTACACCGACGGCGCGCTGACACTCATCGACGGCTTCGCCGCCCGCCTGGCACCCCACGACCCGCCCTCGGCACGCCTGAAGTCACTCAGCCTCCTCGGCATGATGGCCGGCACCCTGCAACTCTCCCGCGCCCTCACCGACCGGCAACCCGCCGACCAACTCCTCGAACAGGGCATCCGCAACGCCCTCGCACTGATAGACGCCGAACAGCACAACTGATATGAAGATCCGCCGTCGAGTGCCCTCACGGATGAAAGCCCCACGCGCGCCCGTTGCCGCTGCCAACTCTTTGGATTACGTTTGCAATACCATAGACTGGCTGAGTCGGTGAAGGGCAACCGGTCCTTCCGGCCGGCGAAGGAGCGTATGCAGTGGTGCGGTACGGAAAAGAGCACAAGTCGGAGACGAGACGGCGGATCATCGAGACGGCGGGCCGCCGGTTCAAGCAAGACGGTATCGACGGCTCCGGCGTCTCGACGCTCATGAAGGACGCGGGGCTGACCAATGGGGCCTTCTACGCTCATTTCGCATCCAAGGATGACCTCGTCACCACGGCAATCGCCGACCAGTTGAAGGCGCAGGCCGAGAGCGTCGTCGCGCCGGCCGAGCCTGGCCGTGCCGGACTCGAGCAGATTGCGCGCGGGTATCTGTCGCCCCAGCACCGTGACAGCCTTGGCGACGGCTGTCCCAACGCCGCTCTGCTCGACGAGATCGGACGCTGCACCGACACAACCAGGCAGGCGTACACCGACGGTGTGCTGGTCCTCATCGACGGTATTGCCACCCGTATGGCGCCCGAGGCCCCGTCCTCCGCACGCGTGAAGGCGCTCAGCCTCCTCGGTCTGATGGCCGGGGCACTGCAGCTTTCCCGCGCCTTGACCGACAGTCAACTCGCCGATGAACTCCTCGAGCAGGGGGTCGACAACGCCCTCGCTCTGCTGGACGCCTGGCAGCGCGACTGACGCGCTTCCGTGCGCGGACCGGTCGCTCCGTCGGCGCGGCCTCCTGGCTTCATCATTGAGAGTCAGGTTGCCAACGGCTAGGTTCATTTCTCGAACCCAGGTGGAGAGGCGGGGGCGTGGGACGGACGCGTACGTATGAGTGGCAGGATCCCGCGATTGTGGGAGCAACCGCAGGACGCGTGTCTCGGGCGTGGAGGTGCTGCGCGACCTGCTCGAGGGGCTCCTGCCGAACGCCGACCTGGTCGTCTACCCCGACGCCGGCCACGGAGGCATCTTCCAGTTCCACGAGCAGTTCGTGCGGGAAGCCCTCGACTTCCTTCTCGTCGAGCAGCGCGGCGGAGGGGTATCCGGTGCCGGGCCGGTCACGGTGCTCGGGCGACAGATAGGCCGAGCCTCAGTCAGTGGTCTGACGTCCATAATATTACGCCCGTGAGGCAACATTGCGTGTGGCTTGTGACCCGAGGTGATGCTCCCCTCTGAGGCTGAGTCTCTGAAAGTAAACTCAAATGGTTAGAATCGCTCGCATGGATGCGTGGACCGAAGTCCTCCAAGACACCGGCATGGATCCCCGGCTCGACCGGGACACGTCGAACTGTTCGATCGCGCGGACCCTTGAGGTCGTGGGGGAGAAGTGGACGATCCTGATTTTGCGTGAGGTCTGGTACGGCTCGTCCCGCTTCAGCGAGTTCGAACGGGTTCTCGGCTGCCCTCGTAACCTGCTGGCGGCACGGCTTCGGATGCTGGTGGAGGAAGGGATCCTGGCCACCGAGACCTACAAGGAGCCGGGCTCGCGAAGCCGGCCGAAGTACGTGATCACGTCCAAGGGGATGGATCTGGTGCCGGCCGTGATGGGGCTGCTGCAGTGGGGTGACCGCTACCGTGCCGACCCGGAGGGACCGGCGGTCCTGGCGCGGCATCGCGAGTGCGGTGCGCACGTCGACGTCCAGATCCGCTGTGAACAGGGCCATCCGGTGCAGGCGAAGGACATCGAGAGCGTCCCCGGCCCGGCCTTTCGGGTGAGGTCACCCGAGTGAGCTGAGGACTCCTCGGTCAGCTTTCCGTCGTCCGGTCGCTCTGTCGTGAACGCGCCTGATGGAGGCGGACCTTGGTGCGGTTGCCGCAGCGGGACATGGAGCACCATCGGCGGTTGCGGGCCGGCGAGCGGTCCAGGAAACGCAGAGCGCAGCGGTCGGCTCCACAGACGCGTACGTGCCGGATCTCGGCGGACAGAAGCAGGCCGACGGCGTCCTGGGCGATGAGCGCCACGGCGAGTGCGGGGTCGGGGGCGAGGGTAGGCGGCGCTCGCCGGCCTCGACGCCGGTGAGCCCGTCACCATTCCGTCACTGCCGGAGATCAGTGACTGGGAGTCGTTCGAGAAGGCGCGACAGACGCTCGTCCGGAACCTGTCGCAGTCCGGGCGCGGCAATTGCAAGATCCGCGCGCCCTGCCGGATCGGGACGGTGGACGGACGCCGACATGGCCTGCTGCGGCGCGCAGGTCCGCGACGCACACGACCTCGTCCCGGTCCCGCAGGCGAGGCGGCACGGCAGCCGCGGGTCTTCCGGGCCACGCCGGAGGGGGCGGATCAGTGGGGCACCGGCGGTCTGATCACGGACGCGACGATCCCCGCGAGGTTCAACGAACCGGACAATGGCTTGTGGACACCGTCCCCGGTTCAGCCTCTGTGTCACAGGCCTTTGGGCAACACCGCGACAGGCAGGAGACCCCACCCATGACCAGCACCGGCCACGATGTCAGGACCCCAGCTCCGCCCCGTGTCCAGGAAGTCAGCGACGGAATCTACGCCTACCACCAGCCCGACGGCACCTGGTGGATCAACAACACCGGATTCCTCGTCGGCAGGCGAGGCGTGGCGAGCATCGACGCCTGCTCCACCGAACGCCGCACCCGCGCCTACCTGGACGCCATCCGAGCCGTCACCCCGCAACCGGTGCGCACTCTCATCAACACCCACCACCACGGCGACCATACGTTCGGCAACTACCTCTTCGACCGCGCCACCATCGTCGGCCACGAGTCCGTCCGCACCGGCATCCAGGCTTGGGGCGAACCGCGGTCGGCCCCCTTCTGGACCGAGGTCGAATGGGGGCAGGTACAGCTGGAGCCGCCGTTTCTCACCTACACCGACGCCGTCACCCTGTGGGTCGACGATCTGCGCTGCGAGGTACGGCACGTCGGGACGGCGGCGCACACCACCAACGACTCCCTCGTGTGGATCCCGGAACGCGGGGTGCTGTTCGCCGGGGACCTCCTCTTCAACAAAGGGACGCCGTTCCTCGTCCAGGGATCCGTCGCCGGCGCGATCAGCGTGCTGGAGAACGTCGTCGCACCGCTCGGCGCGGACACCATCGTGCCCGGCCACGGCCCGGTAGGCGGCCCCGAACTGATCACGGACGTCCTCGGCTACCTGCGCTTCGTCCAGGAGACCGCCCGAGAGGGAATGGCCTCGGGACTGTCCCCGCTGCAGGCGGCATACGAAACCGACCTCGGACCGCACGCCGAACTCGCCGACAGCGAGCGCATCGTCGGCAACCTCCACCGGGCGTACGCCGAACTCACCGGAGCCGCACCGGGCGCCCCGATCGATGTCGCCGCCGCAATGGCCGACATGGTCACCTACAACGGCGGCCGTCCTCTGACCTGCCTTGCCTGATCCAGCCCGAACAGGAGGACACCGTGAGTGTCATCATCACCGTCGCCCCCCACCGGCCCGCTCGCCACCGAGGCCGACCACCTGGCGCTGCCCACCCAGCTGGCGGCTGTGCTCCTGTCCTCGCGCGGGAACACGAGGACAGGACGGCGGGGAGGGCGGGGAGGGCGGGGACGGCGAAGGCGCTGAACCCTGGGACCGGAGCGCCCATCGAGTTTTCGGCGGCGCCGAAGTCGATCGTGCGCTGAGGGGCAACGGCGGCGGAGCGCACGGCATTCGGCTGCTGTCTCACCGCTGTCTGGCCCGCGACCGCGAGGTCGATGGCTCACGACCGGAGGCGGGCGCCTGTTCCCAGCCGGGCGGTGACGTCACGGGGAGTCACGGTCGAGTGCTCCGCGGAGCACTCGACGACGACGCGGACCGGGGCGTCGCACTCGGTGTGGCGGACGTCCAGTAGAGGACCCTCGGAGCCGAGGGTGTATGCCTCGCCCCACTGGCTCAGCGCCATCAGGACGGGCCACAGGTCCCAGCCCTTGCGGGTCAGGCGGTATTCGTTACGGGAGCGGGTGCCGGGCTCCTGGTAGGGGACGGTCTTCAGGATGCCGGACGAGGTCAGCTTGCGGAGGCGGTCGCTGAGGACGGCCTCCGACAGGCCGATGTGGCGGTGGAAGTCGTCGAAGCGGCGGACGCCGTTGACGGCGTCACGCAGGATCAGCAGCGTCCATTTCTCCCCGATCACGTCGAGCGTGCGCCGGACGGGGCAGTTCTCCGTGCTCGCCTCAAGCCACTCCATCCCGCCATCGTAAGGGCCTGCCTTCGCCATTGACAGTCAGGTGAACAAAAGCCTAGCTTCACTTGGAAAAGTTAGCTGACAGTCAGAGGGAAGGGCGCTGGGCCGTGGGTCGAACGCGTACGTATCACTGGGACGATCCCGCGATCTCGGCGGATTCCGCCGGGCGCATGGCCGGGATCGACTTCCTGCGCGAGGTGCAGGCGGGGCGGCTTCCGGGGCCGCCGATCGGTCACACCGTCGACTTCGCCTTGGACGAGGTGGAGCCCGGCAGGGCGGTCTTCTCGCTGACGCCGGGGGAGGAGCACTACAACCCGATCGGCAGCGTGCACGGCGGTGTCTTCGCCACGCTGCTCGACTCGGCGGCGGGCTGCGCCGTCCAGTCGCTCCTTCCGCAGGGGATGGCGTACACCTCGCTCGACCTGACGGTGAAGTTCCTGCGGCGGGTCACCGTGGACACCGGCCCGGTGCGCGCCATCGGTACGGTCGTCAACAAGGGCCGCCAAACCGCCCTCGCCCAGGCCCAGTTGGTCGACGCGCAGGACCGTCTCCTCGCCCACGCCACCAGCAGCTGCATGCTCTTCCCGGTACCCGCCCCTCGGGTGTGACTCCGCGGACAGGGCCCTTAGGTCCGTGGGGGGAGCCGGGACACCAGGGGTGTGTCGATATTCCGCTCGGCAGCGGCCCACTGCCCCTTGGTGACTGTTGGCTGTGAGGCTGGCGTGTGTCGCGGCCATGCCTGGGCGCCCTGGGGGGAGAGGTCTTCCCCAAGGCGATGGCTGTCCCAACGCCGCTCTGCTCGACGAGATCGGACGCTGCACCGACACAACCAGGCAGGCGTACACCGACGGTGTGCTGGTCCTCATCGACGGTATTGCCACCCGTATGGCACCCGAGGCCCCGTCCTCCGCACGTGTGAAGGCGCTCAGCCTCCTCGGTCTGATGGCCGGGACACTGCAGCTTTCCCGCGCCTTGACCGACAGTCAACTCGCCGATGAACTTCTCGATCAGGGGATAAGCAACGCCCTCGCCCTGCTGGACGCCTGGCAGCGCGACTGACGCACCACATCCCTGGCGTCAGGCCGTGCCTTTCGGGGAGCAGCCCGACACCGTCAGGCCTTCTCCAGCCGGCACTCGGTCGGGCGGTAGGCGGTGGCGCTCAGTGCGTGGGGGACAGGGTGCCGCGGAAGGTGCGCCGGTAGGCGAGCGGTGAGATGCCGATGGCGGCATGCAGGTGTTCTCGCAGTGATGTGCCGCCGGCGAAGCCGACTTGGCCGGCGATCTCGTCCACCGGCTGGTCGGTGGTTTCCAGGAGGTGTCGTGCCCGGTCGACGCGCTGCTGGATCAGCCAGCGTCCCGGGCTCATGCCCACCTCTTCGGTGAAGCGGCGGGCGAAGGTGCGCAGGCTCATGTGGGAGTGCTCGGCGAGATCCGTCAGCGTCATCGGCTCGTGGAGGTTCTCCAGGGCCCACTGGCGGGCGGTGGCCGTTCCGCTGGACGTGGCCTCGGGTACCGGGTGCTGGATGTACTGCGCCTGTCCTCCGTCGCGCCATGGGGGGACGACGCAGATGCGGGCCACCTGGTTGGCGACTTCACTGCCGTGGTCCTTGCGGATGATGTGCAGGCAGACGTCGAGCCCCGAGGCGGCACCGGCCGAGGTCAGCACGTCTCCGTCGTCGATGAAAAGGACGTCGGGATCCAGTGCGACCTGTGGGAAGCATGAGCGGAAGAGGTCCGCGACCACCCAGTGGGTGGTGGCCGGCCGACCGTCGAGGAGGCCGGCCGCGGCGAGGACGAAGGCGCCGGTGCAGATCGATACGAGGCGGGCGTCCGGGGCCACGGACGCGAGCGCCTGGACCACGGCTTGCGGCACTGTCGGGGGCGCGGCGGTGGTGGTGAAGGGCGGGATGACGACGGTGTCGGCGGTGCGCAGCGCCTCCGGGCCGTGCTCGACGGTGATCGAGAAGTCGGAGTTGGTGCGGACTGGGCGGCCGTCGATGCTGCAGGTGAGGACCTCGTAGCGACCGTCCGCCGCCTCGAAGACCCGGCTGGGAATGCCCAGTTCGAAGGGGTATACACCGTCTACGGCCAGAACGACAACTCGGTGTGTGGGTGCCATGGCGTGATCCCGTCGGAAGTTGGAATTCATGCCAGGATATTGGACGGCGACGGCAACACGCTGGGACGTATCACGCGCAGCGTCGCCTGCCCGCGCTGCACGTCAGGGCCTCCACGTTCTCATCGAGTCCGGAAAAGACAGCGTCGTGAACTCCGTACCCGTCCGCTGCCGCACCCGATCGACGACGTAACCCATGGCGTGATCCCGTTGAAAGTTGGCATTCACGCCATGGCGCCGAGGAGTGGCAGGCAGCGACGCTGGAGGCATGACGAACTCCGATACCGCCACCATGCGCGCCGTCCGCCAGGACACCCACGGTTCCCCCGAAGTACTCAAGGAGGTCGAACTGCCCCGGCCCGAGCCGGGGTTGAGTGAGATCCTGATCGCCGTCCGAGCGGCCGGCGTCAACCCCACCGACTGGTGGAACCGCGCTCGGCCCATGACCGTCAACCGTCTGCCCCTCATCCTGGGCTGGGACGTCTCCGGAGTCGTCGAGGCCGTCGGTACCGGCGTCACCCTGTTCAAGCCGGGCGACGAGGTCTTCGGCATGCTGCCCTACCCCCACGGGGTCGGCTCCCACGCCGAGTACGTGACCGGCCCCGCCCGCGCCTTCGTCCACAAGCCGGCCGGTATCGATCACGTCCAGGCCGGTGCCCTGCCGCTCGCCGCCCTGACCGCCTACCAGGCACTCGTCGACACCGCCGATGTCCAGCCCGGGCAGCGCGTCTTCATCCACGCTGCTGCCGGTGGCGTCGGCCATCTCGCCGTCCAGATCGCCAAGTCTCGCGGTGCCTACGTCATCGGCACCGCCAGTGCCGCCAAGCACGACTTCCTGCGGTCCCTGGGAGTGGACGAGGCTATCGACTACCACGCGGTCGACTTCACCGAGGCCGTCAAGGACATCGACGTGGTCCTCGACTCGGTCTCGTTGGACGCCGCCGCCCGTGCCCGCTCCCTCGCCGTGCTGCGCCCGGGCGGCACCCTCGTCTCGATCCTTCCGGTACCCGTCGACCCCGACGAGCTGGCGGACATCGCCGAGCGGGGTATCCGCTTCGAGATCCTCCTCGTCGAGGCTGACCGCGCCGGCATGCAAGCCATCGCCGACATGGTCGAGACCGGCGTCCTGCGCGCCCACGTCGAGGCCGCCTTCCCGCTCGCCGAGGCCGCCAGGGCTCACGCCCTGGGCGAGACCGGCCGCACCACCGGCAAGATCGTGCTGACCGTGGAGGGGTGAAGACGCAGATCGCCGCCCAAGCCCTCAGGACCGTGTTCGAGGGGGGTGGCACGACCGGTCATCGACCGCCACGTACGGCCGGACTGCATCCAGCACAACCCGCTCGCCCCCGATGGCCCCGAGGCCGTGAAGGGCTTCGGTGCCGGCATGCGACAGCAGTTTCCGGACGCCAGGTTCGACGTCCGGCGGGCCCGGTCCGAGGGCGACCTGGTGCTTCTGCACTCCAGTGGCGTCCTGGTTCCCGGCACCCCCGGGATGGCCGTCTTCGACATCTTCCGCTTCCAGGACGGGAAGATCGCCGAGCACTGGGACATCCTCCAGGAGGTGCCGGCGACCACGGCCAACGGCAACGACATGTTCTCCACCCTCAGCCGGCCGCAGACCGAGTCGCCGGAGCAGCGGTGGTTCACCGCGTACAACAAGAAGCACGTCACCGCCTTCGGCGACCTGCTCATGGTCCGCAAGGACCTGGCCGCCATCGACACCTACGTGGCCCCCGAGTACCACCAGCGCAACCCGAGCATCCCCGACGGCTTGGCAGGCGTGAAGGCCGGACTGGGCGCGTACTTCGAGCAGTTCCCGCAGCTGAGCGTCGAGCCGAAGCGGGTCATCGCCGAGGGCGATCTGGTGGCCGTCCACAGCCACCACGTCGACACGCCGGGCGAGCGCGGCCGGGCGGTCATCGACCTCTTCCGGCTCAGGGACGGAAAGATCGTCGAGCACTGGGATGCCCTGCAGGACGTGCCGGAGACCTCCGCCAACGACAACACGATGTTCTGACGGCCACCGGGTCGTAGCCGTCGCGCTACGACCCTGGGCGGCGCGTGCCACTGATCTTCGCCCTCCAGTTCCTCACTCCGCCCTCCAGAAGGAGGTTTCCCGGAACTTTCTCGGATCGCCGGACGTGACCCCTTGCCATCGACCGACGACCCCCATATGGTCGTACGAACGTAAGGCGTACGAACGTAATTCAAGCTAAGGGAGTTCGTGATGGCGACAACTCGGCCAGTGGTGCTCGTGACGGGTGCCTCATCGGGGATCGGCAAGGAGGCGGCCCGCGCCTTCGTCACGGCGGGTTTCGAGGTGATCGGAACCGGCCGCAAGACCTCCGGGCTCACCCCGCCCGCCGGTGTGACGTATCTCGATCTCGACGTGGCCAGTGACGACTCGGCAACCGCCGCGGTCGGAGAGGTGATCGACCGGTTCGGACGCATTGACGTCCTGGTCAACAACGCAGGCGTCGGCTCGGCGGGCGCCGTTGAGGAGAACTCTGTCGCCCAGGCCCAGAACGTCCTGAACATCAACGTCCTCGGTGTCATCCGTATGACGAAGGCCGTTCTACCGCATATGCGCGCCCAGGGTGGCGGACGCATCATCAACATCTCGTCCGTCCTCGGGGTCGCCCCCCAGCCCTTCATGGCCCTCTACGTCGCCGCGAAACACGCCATCGAGGGCTACTCCGAGTCGCTGGACCACGAGGTTCGCGAGTACGGCGTCCGGGTCCTCCTCGTCCAGCCCGCTTATACCAAGACCAGCTTCGACACCAACGCCGCGCAGCCCGACACCCCGCTGCCTCTGTACGCGGAGCGACGGCGCGTCTTCGACGAGGTGATCGCGGATGCGATGAAGGGCGGCGACGCCCCCGCCGTCGTCGCCAAGGTGATCGTCACTGCAGCCACCGACAAGAAGCCGAAGCTGCGCTACGCCGCCGGCCCGCTGGCCTCACGCGTCACCACGGCGCGCCGCCTCGTCCCCGCCGGAGTGTTCGACAAGCAGATCCGCAAGAACAACCGCCTGCCCACCTGACCCGATCCGCCCTCGGCACGCCTGAAGTCACTCAGCCTCCACGGCGTGATGGCCGGCACCTGCAACTCTCCCGCGCCCTCGCCGACCGGCAACTCGCCGACCAACTCCTCGAACAGGGCATCCGTAACGCCCTCGCACTGCTTGACGCCGAGCTGCTGCCGCAGGACTAAAACTGAACGGTATTCCGACTCCTGCGGGCCTTCTGTCGACCGAACTGGCTGCAGTCGCAGTCCATGAACCCCACACAGAGGGGCGCGGCCACGAGCGACTCACAAGGAGCACGAGGCGACGTGGTGACGTCCTACAAGAAGGCACCCACCCGCACCCTCGTCGCCGGGGGAGTGACCTTCGCCTACCGCGACCTCGGTCCGAAGGCCGGCGTCCCGGTGGTCTTCATCACCCACCTTGCCGCGGTCCTCGACAACTGGGACCCCCGGGTCGTCGACGGCATCGCCGCCAGGCATCGCGTCATCACTTTCGACAACAGGGGTGTCGGCGCTTCCAGCGGCTCGACACCAAGGGCCATCGAGGAGATGGCGAAGGATGCCGTCACCTTCATCCGGGGACTCGGGCTGGAGCATGTCGACCTTCACGGCTTCTCGATGGGCGGCATGATCGCGCAGGTGATCGTGCAGGACGAACCGCAGCTCGTCCGCAGGCTTCCCCCGGCCCGGGCGGTGGACGCTCGTCACGACCCGGCCCGCGCCCTGGGGGTCACCGAGCCGCTCGCCCACCTCGTGTACGCGGTCCGCTACCAGGAGTTCCTGGACGGCATCGAGCCGTTCGAGCGGCCGTACCGCGAGGGAGACCCGGCGATGGTGATTCGCGGGGCCGTGCGCTGCGGGGAACACCCAGCCCCTGCTTCCCCCCGGACATGGGGCGTGGGTACGGGAGGTGGCCGGTCCGAACCCCAGGCGGACCGGCCACCCTGGTGGGCACCCGCGTGCACCGGCCCCACGCTCATGCCCCCGCGGGCTCCGCGTCCGGGGCCGGCGCGGTGAGGTATTCCTCTGTGATCTCCCTCGGCCCGAACGGCCACACCTTCTCGAAGCGTGCCCACAGCGCGTACGCCACGATGCCGAGGGCCAGCCAGGCCAGCGACCATTCGATGGGATGGCGGCCGGGGGAGTTCTTGTCGGCATAGCCGTAGATCACCAGCCAGCCGACCAGGGCGACCAGGCTGGGAACGGGGTACAGCCACATCTTGTACGGGCGGCGCAGAGTCGGCTGCCGCCTGCGCAGGACCGTCGCCGCGGCGATCTGGGCGAGAGCCTGCACGAGGACCATCACCGTGGTGAGGAGTTGGATCAGCGTCGCCAGGTCGGTGTGGCGGCCGATGAGGAAGCCGATCGCCGTCACCACGCCCATGGTGGCCAGGCCCAGCATGGGGAAGCGGTGCTTGGGATGGAGCGTGGCGTACGGGCGGAAGAAGACCCGTTCACGGGCCGCGTCGTAGGGCACCCGGGAGCCGCCGAGCAGACCGGTGAACACGGAGGCGAAGGCGGTGATCAGGATGAGCACCGTGACCGTATCGGCCGCGCCCTTGCCCCAGGTCTTCTCCAGGACCGCCGAGGCGACAGAGGTGGAGGCGATGTCGTTCGGGTCCGTCATCCGGTGCCAGTCGATGACGCCGAGCGTGCCGATCTGCAGAAGCAGGTAGATCGCCATGATGCCGAGGATCGAGTAGATGATGGAGCGCGGCAGGGTACGGCCCGGGTCCTTGATCTCTGCACCCATGTAGGCGGTCGTGTTGTAGCCGAGGTAGTCGTAGATGCCGATCGTCAGGCCTGCGGCGAAGCCCAGCCAGAAGTGGTTGCCGGTCAGGTCGAAGGCGTGCGCCGGGTAGGTGAAGGCCAGGTCCGCGCTGAAGTCGGTGGCCGCGGCCACGATCACCAGAAGGACCGAGGTGATCATGACGGCCCACATGACGGCCGTGATCCTGGCGATGTGCTCGATGCCCCGCCACAGCAGGGCGATCACCAGGACGATCATGCCGAGGCCCACGAGGTCGCCGGCCGTCTTTCCCATGTCCGGTGCGAGATAGCCGAGGTACTGGACGAAGCCGACCACACCGGTGGACATGATCAGCGGGATGAAGAGCATCGCCGTCCACACGAAGAGGAACGGCATCAGCCGCCCTGTCCGGTACTGGAAGGCCTGGCGCAGATAGACGTAACTGCCGCCGGAGCCGGGCATCGCGGCACCCATTTCGGCCCAGATCAGGCCGTCGGCGAGCGCCAGGAGCGCGCCGGCGATGAAGCCGATCACCGCCTGCGGGCCGCCGAACGCGGCGACCATCAGCGGGATCGTCACGAACGGTCCGATACCGCACATCTGGCTCATGTTGATCGCGGTCGCCTGGAACAGGCCGATACGGCGGACGAAGCCACCCTCTGGTGGCGGGCTACCGGACATGGGTCCTCCTGAAGCGGGACGCGGGGAGATGTACGACGGGCCGATCGACGCTGCTCGGCGGCCGAAGGATCAAGGGCGGCGGGTATCCGGTCGACGCTGGGCTCCCCTTGGCTCGCCCGGCGAGGCTGAGAGCCTGTACTCAGGCACAGACTCCCGCTTGGGCGATAAAGTTAAGTAGCCTTACTAGATGCGTCAAGAGGGTGTCCCACATGGGTGAGAATGATGTGATGCCCGTCGGTGACGTCGGCGCGCAGCCGGATCAGCCGTGGAGCCGCCGGCGGTTGCGCAGCACCAACGAGCGTCTGCTTCTGGACCGGCTGCGTTCCGCCGGCGCCGCTTCGCGCGCGCAACTCGCCCGGGAGACGGGCCTGTCGAAGCCGACGGTCTCCAGCGCACTGGCGGCCCTGGCCGAGGCCGGCCTGGTCCACGAGGTCGGCACGCACGCGCCGGAGCGCGGCCGGGTCGCCGTCCTGTACGCCCCGGACCCTTCCGCCGGGTACGCGCTGGGCATCGACATCGGACGCGGCTGGCTGCGCGTGGCGGTCGCCAACCTGGACGGCGAGCTGGTCGCCCGCGCGGACGTGCGCAACCGGGCGCGCTCATCCGGCGCCCTGGCCGACCTGGTGGTCACCACGGCCCAGCAGGTCGTCGGGAACTCCGGCGTCGGCCATGACGAGGTGGCGCACGCGGTGGTGGGCACGCCGGGTGTGTACGACGCGGAGCGGCGGCGGGTGCGGTACGCGATGCATCTGCCGGGCTGGGGGCGGGCCGGGCTGGTCGACCGGATGCGCGAGGAGCTGGGCGTCCCGCTGGAGGTCCACAACGACGCCAATCTGGCCGCGCTCGGCGAGTACACCTACGGCGTCGGCTCGGGCAGCCGGCTCTTCGCGTACATCATGATCGGCACGGGGCTCGGCATGGGGGTGGTCAGCGAGGGCCGACTGTTCACCGGGGCGCACGGCGGTGCCGGGGAGATCGGGTTCCTGCCATGGCCCGGGCAGCAGCAGCTCCAGACGCTGGAGGACGCCGTCTCGGGGGTGGCGGTCGTCGAGTCGGCTCGGAGGTTCGGGATGACCGGGCAGCTCACCGCCAAGGCGGTCTTCGACGCGGCCCGGCAGGGACATCCCGCCGCGGTCAAGGCGGTCGGGCTGGAGAGCGAGCGGATCGCGCACACGGTCGCGGCGGCCGCGGCGGTGCTCGACCCGGATCTCGTGGTCCTGGGCGGCGGCGTGGGCCACAGCGTGGACCTGCTGCTGCGCCCCGTACGGGAGAACCTGCGCGCGCTCACACCCCTGCGGCCGAAAATCGTGCCCAGCCGGCTCGGCGAGGACGCGGTGCTCCTGGGCGCGGTGGCCACGGCCCTGGGAACCGCTCGGGACGTGGTGTTCGAACGCCGATCGGCGCCCTGACCAACTCCCACACCGGCAACGGTGATTGACACGCCTTGCCGTGGCCCCTAGCGTAAAAACCCGGTTAGTAAAGTTTCCTAACTTGCAGTGCCGTAACGCGGATGCTCCCCCACCTCCCTAGGAGACAGACGTGTTCCACCGCCCTGTCGTCAGACGCCGCCTCGCCACGGCCGCCGTCGCCCTGGGTCTGCTCTGCACGCTTTCCACGAGCGCGTGGGCCGGCGCCCGAGCCCCTTCGCCACCCCGTGTCCATGCCCAGGTCACGACCGTCACCTCCCGCGCCGGCAGCACCACGGCGCTCTCCGGCTACACCATCCAGTCGACGGCGAAGGTGACCGACTCGGCCACGGACGTCTCCTCCCCCGGCTATCCGGCGGACGGCTGGTATCCGGCGGGTTCCCGCTCCACAGTGCTCGCGGCGCTGCTGGCGGACGGGAAGTACGCCGACCCGTTCTACTCCACCAACCAGCAGCAGATCCCCAAGGCCGACTTCCAGGTCCCCTGGTGGTACCGATCGGACTTCACGGTCGACGACACCACTGAGCGTACGTATCTGGACTTCAGCGGCGTGATCTCGGCGGCCGACGTCTACGTCGACGGGCAGCAGGTCGCCAAGGCCGCCGACGTGGCGGGCGCGTACACGCACCACGAGCTGGACGTCACCTCGCTGGTACGCCGGGGCGCGAACACGGTGGCCTTCCGCATCCAGCCCAACAACCCCAGCAGCAAGCTCACCATGGGCTGGATCGACTGGCTGCAGCCGCCGCCCGACGAGAACATGGGCATCGTCCGTGATGTGCTGGTCCGGCGCGGCGGCCCGGTCGCCCTGCGCGACGCGCACGTCGTCACCAAACTGGACATGCCGTCCCTCTCCGCCGCGGATCTGACGGTCAAGGCCCAGGCCCGCAACGACACCGGCTCCCCCGTCACCGCCACGGTCTCCGGCAGCATCGGCGCGATCTCGTTCAGCAAGTCCGTCTCCCTGGCCGCACACGAGGCCAAGACGGTCACCTTCGCTCCGGCCGACGTCCCGGGCCTGCACCTGACCTCGCCGAAGGTGTGGTGGCCGGCGGGCATGGGCGGACAGCCCCTGTACTCCCTCGACCTCACCGCATCGGCCGCCGGTACCGTCTCCGACACGGCGCACGAGAGCTTCGGCATCCGAGACGTGAAGGCCCCCCTCAACTCCGACGGCGCCCGGCAGTACAGCGTCAACGGGCGCGCGCTGCTCATCAAGGGCGGCGGTTGGTCGCCCGACGAGTTCCTGCGCTGGGACAGGACGTACGTCGAGGACCGGCTGAAGTACGCACTCGACCTCGGCCTCAACACCATCCGCCTCGAAGGGCACATCGAGCCGGACGAGTTCTTCGACCTCGCGGACCGCTACGGCATCCTCACGCTGCCCGGCTGGGAATGCTGCGACAAGTGGGAGGGGAACGTCAACGGCGGCGAGTCGGGCGACAAGTGGACCGCCGCCGACTACCCGGTCGCCAAGGCGTCGATGGCTGCCGAGGCCGCCCGGCTGCGCGACCACCCCAGCGTCATCTCCTTCCTCATCGGCAGCGACTTCGCGCCCGACGCGACGATCGAGAAGAACTACCTCGACGCACTGAAGGCCGCCGACTGGCCCACCCCCGTGGTGGCGGCCGCCTCCGACAACTCCTCTCCTGTCAGCGGCAGTTCGGGCATGAAAATGTCCGGCCCGTACGACTGGATCCCGCCGAACTACTGGTACGCCAAGCGTGAGGGCGGTGCCACCGGCTTCAACTCCGAGACCAGCGCGGGCCCCGACATCCCGACGCTCGACACCCTGCACCGCATGATGAGCCAGGCGGAACTCGACACCCTCTGGAAAAGCCCGAGTTCCAAGCAGTACCACCGATCGCCGTCGTCGACCTTCAGCACCCTGAAGCTGTACGACGACGCGCTGACCGGACGCTACGGCGCACCCACCGGCCTCTCCGACTACGTGCGCAAGGCGCAGCTCGCCCAGTACGAGAACGTCCGCGCCCAGTTCGAGGCATATGGACGCAACGCCACCGACTCCTCCAAGCCCTCGACCGGGGTCGTCTACTGGATGTTCAACAGCGGCTGGACCTCGCTCCACTGGCAGCTGATGGACCGATACCTCGACCAGGGCGGCGCCTACTTCGGGGCGAAGAAGGCGAACGAGCCGCTGCACGTCCAGTACTCGTACGACAACCGGTCGGTCGTCGTGGTGAACAACCGGCACGCCTCGGCGTCCGGCCTCACCGCACGGACCACGCTCTTCAACACCGACGGCACCCAGAAGTACGACAAGACCGTCACCGGTGTGACGGTGGGCGGCGACGGCGCGCGGAGCACCGCACTCACCCTGCCCTCGTCGGTGAGCGGTCTGTCGACGACGTACCTTGCGCGTCTGGTCCTCAGCGACTCCGCAGGCAAGGAGGTGAGCCGCAACGTCTACTGGCTCTCCACCAAGCCGGACACCCTCGACTGGGACAACACCGACTGGTACTACACGCCGACGACCAGCTACGCCGACCTGAAGGGACTGGGCACCATGGCGCAGGCTCCGGTGTCGGCGACGGCATCGACCACCTCGTCGGGTGACACCTCGACCACGACCGTCACCGTGCGCAACACGGACGGTGGCAGGACGCCGTCGCTGCTGACGGACGTACATCTGGTGGACACGGCGGGGAAGCCGGTGCTGCCGGTGCGGTGGTCCGACAACGAGGTCAGTCTCTGGCCCGGCGAGTCGGTCATGTTGACGGCCACGTACCGGACAGCCGATCTGCACGGTTCCGCGCCGCGGGTGCGGGTCTCCGGGTGGAACACGCCGGAGCAGACACTGCCGGCACCCTGACCCGACGGGGGTGGGCCGGACCGGCCCACCCCCTGGGGCTCAGCTCACGTCGAGCGTTGTGTCGTCGATGACGAATGGGGGCCTCGACCACCGTGTGACGACCCCGCACGGCGAACGAACCTGGAAGGCAGGACAGGCCGAGGGGGCGGCCCCGCCGTAACCGGCTGGGCCGCCCCCTCGGTGCGGGCTTCAGGGCGCGACCGTGACGCCGGCCGGAGCACCTCCCGCGGCAGGGCCGATGATCCCGCGCGCCACCTTCTGCCGGCCCCAGATCGCCAGCTTCGGCTACACCGAGGCGCAGGCGAGGGAGAAGGGCTTCGACGTCAAGGTGGCCAAGTTCCCGTTCACCGCGAACGCCAAGGCCCACGGCCTGGGCGACGCGAGCGGTTTCGTGAAGCTGATCAGCGACGCCAAGTACGGCGAGCTCCTCGGAGCCCATCTCATCGGCCCCGACGTCACCGAACTCCTCCCCGAACTGACCCTGGCCCAGCAGTGGGACCTCACGGTCCACGAGGTCGCCCGCAACGTCCACGCCCACCCCACCCTGGGCGAGGCGGTCAAGGAAGCCGTCCACGGCCTCGCAGGCCACATGATCAACATGTAGCAGGGCGCTCGGCGCAGCGGCAACAGGGCCCGTTGGTGCTCGGATCGGTTTCGCGACATCGAGCTGCCAAGGGGCCCTGATCCATTGTTGGGGGAGATCCGGGGCAGCAGGCGGGGACGGCCTCCCGCCCACCGAGGGTCCAAGCAGGCCGGCCCGATCTCGTTGAACCGGTGGATCACGTCCCGGACCGTGTCCTCGTCGGCCTGCCCCAACATCGCGATCACCGGCGCCAGGTTCCCCCGGCCGAGGCCGGCCACATCATCGCGCGCCGGTAACGCCCCGAACTGGTGCTGCCCGGCGCACGATCTGCCGCAGCTTCTGCCCCTCTTGGCCAGTTGTGACCTACCTGGCCTCCGGCGTGTGGCACGTTTCGCTCATATACCGGTCCCATCCCCAGTAAGGAACCACGCCATGACCACCCCGCACTCCCTCCACCTGGAGCCCACCCCGATCCATGTGTCCGACAAGGTCCTCGATGACCTGCGCGCCCGCCTCACACTGACCCGTCCGCCGCTGGACGAGGGGAACGGGGACTGGTCCTACGGCGTCCCGGACAGCTATCTCCGTGAACTGGTCGCCTACTGGCGGGACGGATACGACTGGCGCAAGGCTGAGGCCGCCATCAACGTCTACGAGCACTACCAGGTGAGCGTCGCCGGTGTCCCGGTGCACTTCATGCGCAAGCCCGGCCGCGGCCCCCGCCCGATCCCGTTGATCCTCACCCACGGCTGGCCGTGGACGTTCTGGCACTGGTCGAAGGTGATCGACCCGCTCGCCGACCCGGCCGCGTTCGGCGGTGACTCCGCCGACGCGTTCGACGTCATCGTGCCGTCCCTGCCCGGCTTCGGTTTCCCCGGCCCGCTCACCGGCTTTCCGGACGTCAACTTCTGGAAGGTCTCCGACCTCTGGCACACCCTGATGACCCAGACCCTGGGATACGAGAAGTACGCCGCCGGGGGCTGCGACATCGGCGGGATCGTGACCAGCCAGCTCGGCCACAAGTACGCCGACGAGCTGTACGGCATCCACATCGGCTCCGGGCTGCCGCTCGACTTCTTCACCGGCCCCCGCGCCTGGGACTTCGCCCGGAACCGGCCCCTCACCGACGACCAGCCCGCCGACGTCCGCGCCCGCATCATCGAGCTGGACCACCGCTCGGCGTCCCACCTTGCCGTGCACATGCTCGACGGCGCCACCCTGGCCCATGGGCTGAGCGACTCACCCGCCGGACTGCTCGCCTGGCTGCTGGAGCGCTGGAACGCCTGGAGCGACAACGGCGGCGACGTCGAGTCCGTCTTCACCAAGGACGACCTGCTCACCCACGCCACGATCTACTGGGTGAACAACTCCATCGCCACGTCGATGCGTTACTACGCCAACGCCAACCGCTACCCGTGGGCCCCGGCCCACGACCGCACCCCGGTCGTGCAGGCCCCGGTCGGCCTCACCTTCGTCACGTACGAGAACCCGCCCGGCATCCACACCGCCGACGAGCGCGTCCGGGCGTTCAAGACCGGCCCGCAGGCCGATTGGTTCCACCACGTCAACGTCAACGCCCACGACCACGGCGGCCACTTCATCCCCTGGGAGAACCCCGACGCCTGGGTGAGCGACCTGCGCCGCACCTTCCACGGCCGCAGGCCCTGAACGACCCTGCGGGCTCGTCCGAGCGTGGGAGGCCCACACAGGCGTCCCGCTCGACCGACCGCGACGCTCGCCGCGATGCTGGTCGCATCGCGGGCCACAGGCACCGACCTCACTCACGGCTACCCGCACCGACGTCACGCACCGACCGGTGGCGGCCCCGATGGTCTGCGCCAGTACTGGCATGCGGACGTCACGGGGTCCGCGGGCCCGAAACCTCCTTGGGCAGCGCCTCGTCGGCGGCTGCCCAGCCGGCCGGCAGCTTGAGGGCGTCCTCGGCGGCCGTGCCCGGTTCGGCAGTCATGACCGTCAGGCTCAGCGCGGGCTGTGCCGGCAGCTGCAGGGCGTCGAAGGCGAGGGTGAGGTCGCCGACGACCGGGTGGTGGAAGTGCTTCAGGCCGCTGTAGTGCAGGCGTACGTTGTGCCGGGCACAAGCCGCACGGAAGTCTTCGCTGCGGGTGACGAGTTCACCGATGAGGTCGGTCAGGGGCTTGTCGTGGGGGTTGCGGCCGGCCTCGGTGCGCAGCAGGGCCACGACGCTGTTCATCGACTCCTCCAACACGTCACCGACGGCGAGTACGGCGGCCGGCGCCGCAGCACCCGCACGACCTGACCCAACCGGCCCCGGCCGTCCGGAAACCGGAGAGCCGGCGTCGCCCTGACGACCTACGCCGTCAACAGCCGCCACGGCGGCGACCGGGCCGCCAAGATCTACAAAAACGCCGGGACCTCCGTCTCTCCGAGATCCTTGATCCTGATGCCGCGCCGACGGCACCCTGCGCCTATTGGTTGCGGAAGGCGGCGTCGAAGGATGCCTCGGGCAGCTTCCACAGCAGGGAGCGGATGTACCGCACGGCCTCGGCGGCGCCGTGCAGGCGATCCATACCGGCGTCTTCCCACTCGATCGAGATGGGGCCGTCGTAGCCGATCGACGCGAGCGCCCGGAAGGCGTCCTCCCACGGGATGTCGCCGTGCCCGGTCGAGACGAAGTCCCAGCCGCGACGCGGGTCGCCCCACGGCAGATGCGAGCCGAGGACGCCCTGTCGGCCGCTGGCCCTGCGGATGCGGGTGTCCTTGCAGTCCACGTGGTAGATGCGGTCGGAGAAGTCGGTGATGAACGACACCACGTCGATGCCCTGCCACGCCATGTGCGAGGGGTCCCAGTTGAACCCGAAAGCCTCGCGGCGGTCGATCGCCTCCAGGGTGCGCACGCTCGTCCAGTAGTCGTACGCGATCTCGCTGGGGTGCACCTCGTGAGCGAAGCGCACGCCCTCGGCGTCGAAGACGTCGAGGATGGGGTTCCACCGGTTCGCGAAGTCCTCGTAACCGCGGTCGATGACCTCGCCCGGTACCGGCGGGAACATGGCGACGTACGGCCAGATCGACGATCCGGTGAAGCCGACGACGACATCGACACCGAGTTTGCGGGCCACGCGAGCGGACCGTTTCATGTCCTCGGCGGCGCGCTGCCGCACGCCCTCGGCGTCACCGTCGCCCCACACGTAGTCGCGCAGGATCGCCTGGTGGCGGAAGTCGATCGGGTCGTCGCACACGGCCTGGCCGGCCAGGTGGTTCGAGATCGCCCACACCTTCAACCCGTGACGGTCGAGGATGTCGAGCCGGGACTGCACGTACGCGTCGTCCTCGTCGGCTCGGACGAGATCGAGGTGATCGCCGCTGGCTGCGATCTCCAGGCCGTCGTAGCCCCACTCGGCGGCGCGTCGCGCCAACTCCTCGAAGGGCATGTCGGCCCACTGGCCGGTGAAGAGGGTGACCGGGTGGCGGGACTGCTCTGTCACGACGTCTCCGTTTCCGTGGTGACCGCTGCGTCGACCGCCGAGATCCCGGTCCAGTCGCCGGTGGTGGCGCTGTGCAGCAGTGCGTCGATGATCTCGATGGATCGTAGACGGTCGTCGACCGTCGTAGACCGGGGGAGGACCGGTGCGCTGTTCGCCCCGGACGGCGGCGTAGGTGTCGGCGCAGAACGCCGTGAACGGCTCGGGCCGTCCCGGTGGCTTCGCGGCCTTCCAGGGACCCGTGGCTTCGCGGCCTTCCAGGGACCGCTCGGGGCGGTTCATCCGGTGGCGGTCGGGGAAGGACCCGGGGTGACGTCGTGGTCGGGGGTGTGCCGTTGCGGGCTGCCGGAAGAGCAAGGGGCGTCTTGTGCGGTGCAGGGCGGGAAGATCCATGAATCCGTTCCGATATGCCAGGGATCCTCTGCAGGCAGCTCCACACACTGCTCAGGCTGGTGGGAAAAGCGCAGGTCGACATGGTGCTCCGGAAACATCTGGCGGCTGTGGTCACGCCGGCTGAGAAGGCGGTCCTCCGGACGGGTGACCCGGGTCTGTTCGGGCCCGACTCGGTGACCTGGCAGATGCACGGCGACCCGATGATGTGGGTCGCGGGCGTCCGCGCCCTCCACCTCCAGGCACTGCACCCGCGCGCGGTGTGCGGCGTCATGCAGAACTCCGACTTCCGGAGGGACGCCTGGGGTCGGCTGACGCGCACCGCGAACTTCGTCGGCACCACGACCTACGGCACCACCGAGGCCGCGGAGAAGGCGGGCGCTCGTGTGCGCAAGATCCACAGCATGCTCGGCGCGACCGACCCCGGCACCGGCGAGCGCTACGACGTCGACGGGCCCGAACCGGCGCGCGAGCTGCTGTGGCGGCGCGTGGCACATCTGGCGTACGCCGCCCTGCCGCCGTACGCCCACGAGTTGTACGGCAGACCGGCACCGAAACCCGCCACCGTCACCCGCCAGTTGCGCGCCACGGGCACCCTGCCGCGCTGCGTTCCCGCACGTGTGCGCTGGCAGCTCCCGCCCAAACACATCCTCCGCGCCATGGCCCGCCTCGGACCGGGAGCCCGCCCGGCGGCGTACACACTCGGACGTCGGGTCGCCATACTGGACAAGCCAGGGGAGGGTGGGAAGTAACGACGGGGGCGGTCGCAGGAGATGGGGGACAGCAGGCTGATCCAGGGCCGGTACCGGCAGCTCGACCTGATCGGGCGCGGCGGCATGGGTGAGGTGTGGCGGGCACGGGACGAGTCGCTGGGCCGGCAGGTCGCCGTGAAGTGCCTCAAGCCGCTCGGCGTCCACCATGACCAGGCCTTCACCCAAGTCCTCAGGGAGCGCTTCCGGCGCGAGGCCCGCGTGGCCGCCGCCCTCCAGCACCGCGGCGTGACCGTCGTCCACGACTTCGGTGAGTGGGAGGGCGTCCTCTACCTCGTCATGGAACTCCTGGAGGGCCGCAACCTCAGCCAGCTCCTGGAGGACAACAAACAGCATCCGCTGCCCGTCCCCGACGTCGTCGACATCGCCGACCAGGTTGCCGCCGCTCTCGCCTACACCCACCAACAGGGCATCGTGCACCGGGACCTCAAGCCCGCGAACATCGTGCGGCTGACCGACGGCACCGTGAAGATCTGCGACTTCGGCATCGCCCGCCTCGGCGACGACATCGGCTTCACCTCCCGCCTCACCGGCACCGGCATCGCCATGGGCACCCCGCACTACATGTCGCCGGAGCAGATCAGCGGAACGGAGGTCGACCAGCGCAGCGACCTGTACTCATTGGGCTGCGTGCTCTATGAGATCGCCACCGGGGCACCGCCCTTCGACCTCGACGACCCCTGGGCGATCCTCATCGGCCACCGCGACACGCCGCCCCGCCCGCCGCGCAGCCACCGTTCCGACCTGCCCGAGTACCTGGAGCAGGTCATCCTCGACCTGCTCGCCAAACGCCCGGAGCAGCGCCCGCACGACGCCCGCGAGCTGGGCCGCCGGATCAGCACGGGCCGCGCCACACCGGCGTACGCGCCAACTGTCGTGACCCCGCGACCGGACCTGCGCCCGCTGCAGCCGGACCTGCACCCGCCGCAGCCGGTGTCGTCCCGCGAGGCGCGTCTGCCGTCCTGGACGCGGGGCATGACCACCGGTCACAAGGCCACCGGCGCGGGCCTTCGCACCACACCGGCGGACGCGGGAGCGGGCCTCACCGGCGAGTGGATCCCGCGCCCGCCCGGTGGCCGGCCCGAGGATCCGGTCGCCGGGACACCGCCCGCCCCCTCCCCGGAAGCGGTCACCGCGCTGGCCGGACGCCACAACGCGGGCCTCAGTCTGGGGCGCCTCGGCCGCTGGGCGGAGGCCGGCGAGGTGCACCGCGCGGTCGCCGCCGAACGTGAGCACCTCCTGGGTCCCGACCACCCCGACACCCTCGCCAGCCGCTACGAGGTCGCCTTCACCTACAGCCGCACCGGCCGTGCCGCCGACGCCCTGCGCGAGTACAAGCACGTCGCCCGCTCCCGCAGCATCGCGCTCGGCCCGGACCACCCCGACGCCCTCGCCGCCCGCCAGGAAATGGCCTACGTTCTCGGCCAGTTGGGCCGTCACTTCGACGCCCACCAGGTCTACCAATCGGTACTCACCGCCCGGGAGCGCACCATGGGCGCCGACCATCCCGACACTCTGCGGTGCCGCCACAACCTCGCCTTCAACCTCAGCAGACTCGGCCGCCTGGAGGACTCGCACCAAATGGCCTGCGACGTGGCCGTCGCCCGTGCCCGCATCCTCGGTCCGCACCACCCCGACACCCTGGTCACCCGCTTCGAGGTCGCCTACGCCCTCGGTCAGCTGGGCCGTTGGCCGGAGGCCCTCCAGACCTACCGCGAGGTCGCCGAGGCGCGCGCTCAGGCCCTCGGGCCCGACCACGTCGACACTCTCGCCGCCCGCTACGAGGTCGGTATCAGCCTCGGCCGCCTCGGCCGCAGCACGGAGGCGCTCCAGCTCTACCGTGCGCTCATCGACGACCGCGCCCGCGTCCACGGCCCCATCCACCCCGAGACCCTGCGCGCCCGTCACGGCCTCGGCGTCAACCTCGGCCGCCTCGGCCGCTGGGAGGAGGCCCTCGCCGAGTCCCGTGACGTGTGCGCGATCCGTGAGCGGGTCCTCGGCCCCGACCACCCCGACACCCTGGTCAGCCG
This sequence comes from Streptomyces sp. LBL, assembly GCF_029893585.1. Lineage (GTDB taxonomy): Bacteria > Actinomycetota > Actinomycetes > Streptomycetales > Streptomycetaceae > Streptomyces. The sequence goes on along the minus strand of NZ_JARXYX010000031.1, from coordinate 59,107 downwards.
CCGCGAGGTCGCCGTCGGCCTCGGCTGGCTCGGCCGCTGGACGGACGCGTTGACCGAGTACCGCCGGGTGGCCGCCGCCCGCGAGCGCGTCCTGGGCGCCGACCACCCCGACACGCTCGCCAGCCGCAACGACGAGGCCCACTGCCTGGAACAGCTCGGACGGGGCGCCGAGGCCGTGGAGCTGTACCGCCAAGTGGCTGTCCTGAGGCAGCAACGGGCGACGGGCGGTCACTGACCGCGGGGGCGCCCGCGGTGCCTCCCGCCATGGGGCGCGGGGCAGCCGCCGTACCTCCCGCCATGGGGTGCGGGGCAGCCGCCGTACCTCCTGCCGCGGACCTCGGGGGCGCCCGCGGCACCTCCTGCCGCGGACCGCCGGGCCGCCGCCGCACCTGAGCCCGTCGGCCCTGACGCGGTGCATCTCTGGCCGATCTGGATCACTCCGTGTTACCAAGAACCATGCCTGCACTCGAGGGACACCGGACGTACGACGTCGTAGTGATCGGCGGCGGCCACAACGGCCTTGTCGCCGCCGCCTATCTGGCCCGGGCGGGACGCTCCGTGCTGGTGCTGGAGCGGCTGGACCGCACCGGCGGCGCCGCCGTCTCCACCCGCCCGTTCGCCGGCGTGGACGCGCGGCTGTCGCGTTACTCGTACCTGGTCAGCCTGTTGCCGAAGAAGATCGTGCGGGACCTCGGCCTGGACTTCCGCGTCCGCACGCGCAGCGTCTCGTCGTACACCCCCGTCGAGCGAGCCGGTCGGCCGACCGGCCTGTTGGTCGGCGGCGGCGAGCGACGCACCCGGGAGGCCTTCGCCCGGTTCACCGGCGGCACCCACGAGTACGAGTCCTGGCAGCGCTTCTACGTCATGACCGGCCGCGTCGCCCAGCGGGTCTTCCCGACCTTCACCGAACCGCTGCCCACCCGCGACGAGTTGCGCGACCGCATCGACGACGAGGAGGCCTGGCGGACCCTCTTCGAGGAACCGATCGGCGCGGCGATCGAGGACCGCTTCGCCGACGACCTGGTGCGGGGTGTGGTTCTCACCGACGCCCTCATCGGCACCTTCGCCGACGCCCACGACCCCTCCCTGTCGCAGAACCGCTGCTTCCTCTACCACGTCATCGGCGGCGGCACCGGCGCCTGGGACGTCCCCGTCGGCGGCATGGGCGCCCTCACCGACGCCCTGGCCACCGCGGCCCGCTCGGCCGGCGCCGTCCTGGCCACCGGACGCGAGGCCGTCCGTATCGACACGGACGGGCGCTCCGCCGAGGTCACCTACCGGACCGCCGACGGGGAGAGCACGGTCGCCGCCCGGCACGTCCTGGTCAACGCCTCCCCGCAGGAACTGGCCGCTCTCACCGGCGACGAGCCCCCCGCCCCCGCCGAGGGAGCCCAGCTCAAGGTGAACATGCTCCTCAAGCGGCTGCCGAGGCTGCGCGACGACTCCGTCGACCCCCGGGAGGCGTTCTCCGGCACCTTCCACATCGCCGAGGGCTACGAGCAACTGGCCACCGCCCACGCCCAGGCCGCCTCCGGCGAACTGCCCGCCGCCCCGCCCTCCGAGATCTACTGCCACTCGCTCACCGACCCGACCATCCTCGGCCCAGAGCTGGCCGAACACGGCTACCAGACCCTGACGTTGTTCGGTCTGCACACCCCGGCCCGGCTCTTCGACCGGGACAACGACTCCGTACGCGACGAACTCCTGCAGTCCACCCTCGCCCAGCTGGACGCCCACCTCGCCGAGCCCCTCGCCGACTGCCTGGCCACCGACGCCGACGGACGGCCCTGCATCGAGGCGAAGACCCCGCTCGACCTGGAGCGGGACCTCCGTCTCCCCGCCGGCAACATCTTCCACCGCGAGCTGTCCTGGCCGTACGCCGAGGCGGGCACCGGCCGCTGGGGCGTGGAGACCCGGCACGCGAACGTGTTGCTGTGCGGGGCGGGTGCGGTGCGCGGGGGAGGGGTGAGCGGGGTGCCGGGACACAACGCGGCGATGGCGGTGCTGGAGTCCGGCGACGACTGAGGATGTCCCCGCATCGGTACACGACTTCGCTGCATCCGTGTCAGGGGCCGTGTCAGAGGGTGCTTCTTTGTCGATGAAGCGTGCGGGCGCCGAGAAATCTGACGGAGCATCAGAAAAACTCTTCCGTCGTCCGCAGGACTGCGGCATTCTGCGCCCATGCAGACGGAGCTGAGCAAAACCCTGGGAGTCGAGCACGCCGTCTTCGGCTTCACGCCGTTCCCCGCCGTCGCCGCGGCCATCAGCCGGGCCGGCGGCTTCGGAGTGCTCGGCGCGGTTCGCTACACGGCCCCCGACGACCTCACCCGCGACCTCGACTGGATCGAGGCACATGTCGACGGGAAGCCGTACGGCCTCGATGTCGTCATGCCCGCGAAGAAGGTCGAGGGGGTCACCGAGGCCGAGGTCGAGGCGATGATCCCCGAGGCGCATCGGCAGTTCGTCCAGGACACCCTCGCCAAGCACGGCGTGGCCGAACTCGCCGCGGGCGAGGCCTCCGGGTGGCGCATCACCGGCTGGATGGAGCAGGTCGCCCGCTCCCAGCTCGACGTCGCCTTCGACTATCCGATACGGCTGCTCGCCAACGCCCTCGGCTCCCCGCCCGCCGACGTGGTGGCCCGCGCCCACGACCAGGACGTACTCGTCGCCGCGCTCGCGGGCAGCGCCCGGCATGCCCGCAAGCATCAGGAGGCGGGCATCGACATCGTGGTGGCCCAGGGCTACGAGGCCGGCGGCCACACCGGCGAGATCGCCTCCATGGTGCTCACGCCCGAGGTCGTCGAGGCCGTCGACCCGCTGCCCGTACTGTCGGCCGGAGGGATCGGAAGCGGCCCGCAGGTGGCGGCGGCACTGGCACTCGGCGCCCAGGGTGTGTGGCTGGGCTCCCTGTGGCTGACCACCACCGAAGCCGACATGCACTCGCCCGCACTGACCCGCAAACTGCTCGCCGCCGGTTCCGGCGACACCGTCCGCTCCCGCGCCCTCACCGGGAAACCGGCACGTCAGCTGCGCACCGAGTGGACCGACGCCTGGGACGACCCCGACGGGCCCGGCACCCTTCCGATGCCCCTACAGGGGCTGCTGGTCGCCGAGGCCGTCTCACGCATCCAGAAGTACGAGGTCGAACCACTGCTGGGCACACCCGTCGGCCAGATCGTCGGCCGGATGACCAGCGAACGCAGCGTCCAGGCCGTCTTCGACGACCTCACCCGGGGCTTCGAGCGGGCCGTGGACCGCATCAACCGCATCGCCGGAAGGAGCGGCCAGTGACCGGTACACCTCCCGTGGGCTTCTGGGCCCAGGCCACCGCCGACCCGGACCGAACCGTCCTCATCGCGCCGGACGGTGAACCGTGGACCGCCGGACGCCTGCACGCCGCCACCAACCGCCTCGTGCACGGGCTGCGCGCGGCCGGACTGGAACGCGGCGACGCCTTCGCGGTCGTCCTGCCCAACGGGCCGGAGTTCTTCGCCGCGTATCTCGCCGCCGCCCAGGCCGGCTTCTACCTCGTCCCGGTCAACCACCACCTGGTCGGCCCCGAGATCGCCTGGATCGTCGCCGACTCCGGCGCGAAGGTGCTCCTCGCCCACGAACGCTTCGCGGGTGCCGCCCGGCACGCCGCCGACGAGGCCGGCCTTCCCGCCACCCACCGGTACGCCGTCGGCACGGTCGAGGGCTTCCGGCCGTACGCCGAACTCCTCGACGGACAACCGGAGTCGGCGCCCGCCGACCGCACCCTCGGCTGGGTCATGAACTACACCTCGGGCACCACCGGCCGCCCGCGCGGCATCCGGCGCCCGCTGCTCGGCAAGCAGCCCGAGGAGGCCTACCTCGGCGGCTTCCTCGGCATTTTCGGCATCCGCCCGTTCGACGACAACGTGCACCTCGTCTGCTCGCCGCTGTACCACACGGCCGTACTCCAGTTCGCGGGCGCGTCCCTGCACATCGGCCACCTTCTGGTCCTGATGGACAAGTGGACGCCCGAGGAGATGCTCCGCCTCATCGACACCCACGACTGCACCCACACCCATATGGTCCCGACCCAGTTCCACCGCCTGCTGGCACTCCCGGACGGCATCAGGGCGCGCTACGACGTCTCCTCCATGCGCCACGCCATCCACGGTGCGGCCCCCTGCCCCGACCACGTCAAACGGGCCATGATCGGCTGGTGGGGCAACTGTGTGGAGGAGTACTACGCGGCCAGCGAGGGCGGCGGGGCCTTCGCGACCGCCGAGGACTGGCTGAAGAAGCCCGGCACCGTCGGCAAGGCCTGGCCCATCAGCGAACTCGCGATCTTCGACGACGACGGCAACCGGCTCCCGCCCGGCGAACTGGGCACCGTCTACCTGAAGATGAACACCGGCGGATTCTCGTACCACAAGGACGAGGCCAAGACGGAGAAGAACCGCATCGGCGACTTCTTCACCGTCGGCGACCTCGGCTGCCTCGACGAGGACGGCTACCTGTTCCTCCGCGACCGCAAGATCGACATGATCATCTCGGGCGGGGTCAACATCTACCCGGCCGAGATCGAGTCCGCGCTGCTCGCCCACCCCGCCGTCGCGGACGCCGCAGCCTTCGGCATCCCGCACGACGACTGGGGAGAGGAGGTCAAGGCGGTCGTCGAACCGGCCCCCGGACACGAGCCCGGCCCTGCCCTCACCGCCGCGCTCCTCGACCACTGTGCCGAGCAACTCGCCGGGTACAAGCGACCCAAGAGCGTCGACTTCATCGCCGAGATGCCCCGCGACCCCAACGGCAAGCTGTACAAGCGGCGCCTGCGGGAACCGTACTGGGAGGGCCGCACCCGCCCCGTATGACGGGCATACCCGATCGAGGTGTCACGCGGCGGCGCCCTCACCCGTTCTGATGCCGAAGCGCCCCGGGAACCCAGGACGCCGGGGCCCGGCATCAGGAGTCGTCACGCGTGTCCCGTCGCGGGCGTCACCGGAGCCATCGGCCGGGCCCGTACGGGTACGACGAACTGGTGCTCCGCAGGCCGCGAGCCGGGCCGGCAGCCGAGCTGGGAGCGATCGCCGGCCGCCCGTGGTTCGGCGCCCGCCTCCGCGAGGACCGTGGTGAAACCCAGGGCGTTCGCTTGACCTGCCTGCGTGCCGGGCCGAAGATCATGTGTCATGACGCCAGGACACGGCAGCACGGTCGACGGGGTGCTGCGTCGCAGCGCCCGGCGCACTCCGGCACGGGTGGCGGTGGAGTACGCCGATCGCGCCTGGACGTACGACGAACTCGACGAGGCCGTCTCCCGGGCGGCGAGCGTCCTGCTCGACCAGGGGCTCGCCCCCGGCGACCGGGTCGGCGCGTACGGCCACAACTCGGACGCCTATCTGATCGGCTTCCTCGCCTGCGCCCGGGCGGGCCTGGTGCATGTGCCGGTCAACCAGAACCTGACCGGCGACGACCTCGCGTACATCGTCGGCCAGTCCGGCAGTTCCCTGGTCCTCGCGGATCCGGACCTCGCCGGTCGGCTCCCCGGCGGCGTCCGCACGTTGCCCCTGCGCGACGCCGACGACTCGCTGCTGACACTTCTGGCCTCGACGCCGGCGTACGACGGGCCGGAGTCGCGCGGCGAGGACCTGGTGCAGCTGCTGTACACCTCCGGGACGACGGCCCTGCCGAAGGGCGCGATGATGACCCACCGCGCCCTGGTGCACGAGTACCTGAGCGCGATCACCGCCCTCGACCTCAGCGCGGGCGACCGTCCGGTGCACTCGCTGCCGCTGTACCACTCGGCGCAGATGCATGTGTTCCTGCTGCCGTACCTCGCGGTCGGCGCCACGAACATCATCCTCGACGTCCCGGACGGTGACCGGCTCTTCGACCTGATCGAGGACGGCCGTGCGGACAGCCTGTTCGCACCTCCCACGGTGTGGATCGCGCTGGCGAATCGTGGGGACTTTCCGTCCCGTGACCTGAGTGGACTGCGCAAGGCGTACTACGGCGCGTCGATCATGCCGGTGCCCGTCCTGGAACGCCTGCGCGAACGGCTCCCGAAGCTGGCCTTCTACAACTGCTTCGGCCAGAGCGAGATCGGCCCGCTGGCCACCGTCCTCGCCCCCGACGAGCACAAGGGCCGGATGGACTCCTGCGGCCGGCCCGTCCTCTTCGTGGACGCACGGGTGGTCGACGAGGACGGCAATGACGTTCCCGACGGCACCTCCGGCGAAATCGTCTACCGCTCCCCGCAGCTGTGCGAGGGCTACTGGGACAAGCCCGAGGAGACCGCCGAGGCCTTCCGCGACGGCTGGTTCCACTCCGGCGACCTCGCGGTGCGCGACGCCCACGGCTTCTTCACCATCGTCGACCGGGTGAAGGACGTCATCAACTCCGGTGGTGTACTGGTCGCTTCACGCCAGGTCGAGGACGCCCTGTACTCCCACGAGTCCGTCGCCGAGGTCGCCGTGATCGGCCTCCCCGACGACCGCTGGATCGAGGCGGTCACCGCGGTCGTCGTCCCGCGCGGCGAGGTCACGGAAGAGGACCTCATCGCCCACGCCCGCGAGAAACTCGCCCCCTTCAAGGCGCCCAAGCGGATCGTGTTCGTGGACGAGCTGCCGCGCAACGCGAGCGGAAAGATCCTCAAACGGGAGCTCAGGGACCGGTTTTCCGGCAGCTGATGCCGCGACAAGCGGCAGAATCAGCCCAGTAGCTCCGCCCCGCGCGTCATGCCCACCGCTCCCTCGCCTGTCCCACCTGTCACGGCAATCCGGGTGACCGATCATTCGGTCGAGTTGCTGTAGATCAGTGATCCGGGGGCTCCTCGCCCAGGCAAGGGGACGGCCCGGCATTTCTTCGAGGAACTTTGTTCCGGCGAGACATCGGCGAACAGCGGAACGCCCCCGGTCCGGTGTGGTGGGACCACATGGGGGGCGTTCCTGGGGGCGTGAGCCCTTACTTGGAGTACGCGGTCATGAAGCGGTCGCGGAACGTGTCCATGCCCCACTCCGGTGCCTTCGCCGCGGGCTTCAGGCCGTCGGTCCAGCCCCAGTCGGAGATCCGGTCGAGCACCTTCTGGTCGTGGGCGACGATCGTGATCGGCACGTCCTTGCTGGTGCTGCCCGCGGTGACGGTCGGAACCGGCTGGTGGTCGCCGAGAAACACGAGGACCGTGTTCTTGTCGCCGTAGCGCTGGACCCACTCGGTCAGGCTGCGCACGGAGTACTCGACGGCGCGCCGGTACTCCGTGCGCACGCTCTCCGGGTTCTTCCAGACCTCTGTGGGGTTCTTGCCCTCCTTCTTGATCTGGTGGAAGACCGAGCCGTCGCCGAGCTTGTCCCAGTCGATCATGCGGGCGATGGGCGACCAGGGATTGTGGCTGGACGCCAGGATGATCTCCGCCATGATCGGGTCGCGGTTCTTCTTGCCGTGCTCCAGGCGTTCGAAGGACTCCATGCTGAACTGATCCGGCACGGGCGTCCAGCTGAAGTACGGGCCCTGGTAGCCGAGGTGTGTGGAGTCGTAGATGTGGTCGAGACCGAAGTACTTGCCCTCGGGCCAGGCCTTGCGTACACCGGGGACGATGCCGACGGTGCGCCAGGCACCGGTCTTCTGGAAGTAGCTGGTGAGGGTCGCGCGGTCGCCGGTGGTCAGTGCCCGGTACCGCTGCTGGTTCTTGACCCACAGGCCGGACAGGAACGTCGAGTGGGCGAGCCAGCTGCCGGCGCCCGCCACCGGCGACCTGAGCCAGGCGCTGCGCGACGCGAAGCCGGCCGCCTTGAGCCGGTTCGTGCCCTCCTTCAGGGTCGCGTCCATCTTCGGCGCCATCGCCGGGTCGTCGAGGGCGACACGGCCGTAGCTCTCCACGAAGGTGAACAGGACGTCCTTGCCGCGCAGCCCGGTCAGCAGTTGGTCCGGCGGGGTGGCGGCGAAGGCGTCGACCCTGGCCTGCTTCTCGAAGACCTTGGCGTCGCCCAGGCCGTTGCGCACGTTCTGCACACGGTTGGCGAGGAACTCGGTGTTGCCCTTGGTCGCGATCGTGACTCCGCCGACCTGCACGCCCAGCGTGAAGCAGGTGACCCACGCGGTGCCGAGGACGAGGATGGTGGGGACGGCCGCCTCACGGTGCCGGGCCATGACGTTCGTCAGCCGCACCACCGCGAGCGTGCTCAGTGTGAGGACGGCGATCAGCAGGACGATCGCCCCGACTACCGCGACCACCTCGCCCGAGCGGCCGAACGAGTCCCTGACGAAGTCCGCGGCGTCGTTCAGCAGGATCCAGTCGAAGACGAGGTCGAACGGTCGGGCCAGGAACTGCTGGAAGCCCATGTCCAGGAACTTCAGGACGGTGAACAGCCCGAGGAAGACGCCTGAGACGACGGCTGTGATCCGCCGCGGCTTCCCCGGGAGCGCGAGCAGCAGACACGCCAGGACGATCCCCTCGACCGGCATGCGGAGGAAGGAGAGCAGCGAGATCCGGTCGAGCCGGTTGGGCATGAGCAGCGTGGCGAGCACCACCGCACCGGCCAGCACGCTCGTTCCTACGGCCACACGGCGAGCGGCGCCGGGATAGCGGCGGCGCCATCCGAACCAGCCGGGTTTCAGGGAGCCAGGGGACTCGCCGGGGTCGGGCCGGTCTTGGGCCGCCGCTTCCGCGGGCTCGTCGGCGGTGTCGTCCGACTCCTCCGGCGCGGCTGTTTTCGTCTCTACGGCCGTCTCTACGGCCGTCTCCTGCGCCGTGTCGGCGTCCCCGCACCCCTCACCAGCCGCATCGTCCTCTCTCGTCCCATCAGTCGCAGGGGTGTTGTCGCCGTCCGGTACCCCCTCACCCTCGGCGTCGGGCAGGTGACGAGAGCGAGTGAAGAGAGACACCCGGAGGTCCTTCCGTACGGACGTGCGATGGCATGGCGAACAGGGCCCGAAGGCCCAGCCTGCCACCACCAGTACGTCTGTACGTCACCTTCGGTTCAAGCCAACGGGACTGAATTTCATCCGTCGGCTGACGCCGCCACCTCCCGGGCCCAGCGGTAGTCCGCCTTGCCGCTCGGTGACCGCCGGAGCGCCTCAGTGATCACCAGTCGGCGCGGGATCTTGTAACCGGCGAGCCGGGCACGGCAGTGTGCCTGGACGTCCGCCAGGGACAGCCGCGCCGCGCCCGCGCGCAACTGCACCACGGCCGCCACATGGTGACCCCACTTCGCGTCCGGCACACCGGCCACCAGGGCGTCGTACACGTCCGGATGGGACTTGAGCGCCTGCTCGACCTCCTCCGGGTACACCTTTTCCCCGCCTGTGTTGATGCACTGCGAGCCCCGCCCGAGAACGGTGACCACGCCCTCCTCGTCGACGGTGGCCATGTCCCCGAGCAGCACCCACCGCTCGCCGTCCTTCTCGAAGAAGGTCTCGGCGGTTTTGCGCGGGTCGTTGTAGTAGCCGAGCGGCACATGGCCGCACTGTGCGATCCGCCCCACCTCGCCGACGGCGACCGGCTCGTGCGTGGCCGGATCGACCACCTGTGTACGGGAGTTGACCCGGACGCGGAAGCCCCGCTCGGGTCCGGAGTCCGCCGTCGCCGTGCCGTTGAATCCCGACTCCGAGGAGCCGAAGTTGTTGAGCAGCATCACGTTCGGCACGAGCGCCTGGAACTGCCGGCGCACCGTGTCCGACATGATCGCCCCCGACGACGACACGCTGAACAGCGACGACATGTCGGTGCCCTGCATCGGCCCTTCGAGCGCGTCGATCAGTGGACGCAGCATCGCGTCCCCCACCAGCGACATGCTGGTGACCTTCTCCTTCTCGATCGTCCGCAGAACTTCCACCGGCACGAACTTGCGGTGCAGTACGACCCGTTGGCCGAAGTTGAACCCGATGAGGGCCGTCAGGGTGGAGGTGCCGTGCATCAGCGGGGGAGCGGGGAAGAAGGTGATTCCCGCACCGCCGGCCGCGACCCGCTCGGCCAGTTCCTCCGGCTTCTTCACCGGCTCCCCGGTCGGCGCGCCGCCGCCGAGTCCCGAGAAGAACAGGTTTTCCTGACGCCACATCACGCCCTTGGGCATTCCGGTCGTGCCACCGGTGTAGATGATGAACTGGTCGTCTCCGGAACGGGGCGCGAACCCGCCCTCCGGCGACCCCCCGGCCTCGGCGTCCGCGAAGGCGACGGCCGCCACCTCGGCCGCCCCCGGCGCCGGCTCCCCGACCCGCACCAGGTGCCGCAGGGCCTCCGTGTGCGGCAGCGCCGCCGCCACCAGGTCCGAGAACTCCGCGTCGAAGACCAGACCCGCCAGATCGGCGTCCCGGTAGAGGTAGACCAACTCCTCTTCCACGTAACGGTAGTTGACGTTGACCGGGACGATCCGCGCCTTCAGGCAGCCGAGCAGGGTCTGGAGGTACTCGACCCCGTTGTAGAGGTGCAGCCCGACGTGCTCGCCCGGGCGCACTCCCCGGTCGAGGAGGTGGTGGCCGACGCGGTTGGCGGCCGCGTCCAGCTCCGTGTACGTCAGACGGCGCTCCGCGCCCGTGCCGGGATGGTCGATGTACACGAGCGCCGCGCGGTCCGGGACCACGTCGACGACCGACTCGAACAGGTCGGCAATGTTGTACTCCACCGTTCCTCCTGACCTCGGGCAGGGGCCCTGGCTCCGCCACGGTTCGCCGGTCATTCGAGCAAAGGGCGCCGCAACTGTGAAGGGCCAACGACGAAGAAATCTGACTGACTGTCAGAAAACTCTTGAAGTGCCCGGGCACCTCCTGCAACCTGTTCTCGTTCTGTCAGAGGGGAGATGGCCCATGGCTGGGACGGAACACCTCATCGTGCGACGCGAGGGCGCCACACTGGTGCTCACGCTCAACAGGCCCGACGCCAAGAACGCGCTCTCGCTGTCCATGCTGGTCGGTCTGTACGACGGCTGGATCGAGGCCGACGCGGACGACGGCATCCGCTCGATCGTGCTCACCGGCGCCGGCGGCGCCTTCTGTGCGGGCATGGATCTCAAGGCCCTCGCCGGAAAGGGCATGGCGGGGGAGCATCTCCGGGACCGCCTCAAGGCCGATCCGGACCTGCACTGGAAGGCGATGCTGCGCCACCATCGCCCACGTAAACCGGTGATCGCCGCCGTGGAGGGGTACTGCGTCGCCGGCGGCACCGAGATCCTCCAGGGCACCGACGTCCGCGTCGCGGGCGAGTCCGCGACCTTCGGCCTGTTCGAGGTCAGGCGCGGCCTCTTCCCGATCGGCGGCTCCACGGTCCGGCTGCAACGGCAGATCCCCCGCACCCACGCCCTGGAGATGCTGCTCACCGGCCGCCCGTACAGCGCCCGCGAGGCCGCCGACATCGGCCTGATCGGGCATGTCGTCCCTGACGGCACCGTGCTCGACAAGGCCCTGGAGATCGCCGAACAGATCAACGCCTGCGGCCCGCTCGCCGTCGAGGCCGTCAAGGCATCGGTGTACGAGACCGCAGAGCTGACCGAGGCCGACGGGCTCGCCGCCGAACTCAAGCGCGGCTGGCCCATCTTCGACACCGCCGACGCCAAGGAGGGCGCCCGCGCCTTCGCGGAGAAACGGCCCCCCGAGTACAAGCGCGCCTGAGCCTCCCTCGGACCGCGCCCGACCCTCCCTCGGAAGGAGACATCCGGGATGCCCGAAGTCCTCGAAGCGCCGCTCGTCGTCGAGTTCCCCTTCACCCGCTCCCTCGGCCCCGTCCAGAGCGCCTTCCTCACCGGCCTGCGTGAACGTGTCGTCCTCGGCGTACGCACCGGCGACGGCCGCGTCCTCGTCCCGCCCGTCGAGTACGACCCCGTCACCGCCGAGGAGATCCGCGACCTCGTCGAGATCGCCCCCACCGGCACGGTCACCACCTGGGCCTGGAACCACGCCCCCCGCCGTGGTCAACCTCTGTCCACCCCGTTCGCGTGGGTGCTGGTCCGCCTCGACGGCGCCGACACCGCCCTCCTGCACGCCCTCGACGCCCCCGGCCCCGACGCCATGCACACCGGCATGCGCGTCCGCGTCCGCTGGGCCGGTGAACGCTCCGGCGCCATCACCGACATCGCCTGCTTCGAGCCGTACGACGGCGGAGAACCGTACGACGGCGAAGCGCAGCACGACGGCGAAGCGCAACATGACGGCGTTCAGCAGCCCGAACCAGCGGCTCACACCGGCGAGTTCGCGGACCCGGTCACCGGCATCGTCGCCCCCGCCCGCCTCGACTACACCTACTCGCCCGGCCGCGCCCAGTCCGCCTACATCCACGCCCTCGGCGACCGTCGCATGGTCGCTGAGCGCTGCCCGTCCTGCCGCAAGGTGTACGTCCCACCGAGGGGTGCGTGCCCCACCTGTGGTGTGGCCACATCCGAACAGGTGGAAGTGGGTCCGCGGGGCACGGTCACCACCTTCTGCATCGTCAACATCAAGGCGAAGAACCTCGACATCGAAGTGCCGTACGTCTACGCCCACATCGCCCTCGACGGCGCCGACCTCGCGCTGCACGGCCGGATCGGCGGCATCCCCTACGACCAGGTGCGGATGGGCATGCGCGTCGAGGCCGTCTGGACGGAAGGCTCCCGCTACCCCGACCACTACCGGCCGGCCGACGAACCCGACGCGGCGTACGACACCTACAAGGAGCTGCTGTGACACGAGAGATCGCGGTGGTCGCCTTCGCGCAGACCGACCACCGCCGCACCTCCCAGGAGTTCTCCGAGGTCGAGATGCTGATGCCGGTCCTGCACGACGTCCTCGCGCAGACCGGTCTGAAGACCGCCGACATCGGCTTCACCTGCTCCGGCTCCAGCGACTACCTCGCCGGCCGGGCCTTCTCCTTCACCCTCGCCCTCGACGGCGTCGGCGCCTGGCCCCCCATCTCCGAGTCGCACGTCGAGATGGACGGCGCATGGGCCCTGTACGAGGCATGGACGAAGTTGCTCACCGGCGACGCGGACACCGCGCTCGTCTACTCCTACGGCAAGTCGTCACCCGGCTCCGTACGGGACGTCCTGACCCGGCAGCTCGACCCGTACTACGTGGCCCCCCTGTGGCCCGACTCGGTCGCCCTCGCCGCCCTTCAGGCCCAGGCGCTCATCGACGCGGGCGACACGGACGAGCCCGCGCTCGCCGCCGTCGCCGCGCGCAGCCGGACGGACGCGACCACCAACTCCCATGCCCAGCTGCGGGGTTCGGTGCCGCAGGGGGAGTACCTCGTACGTCCGCTGCGTACCGGCGACTGCCCGCCCATCGGAGACGGGGCCGCCGCCGTCATCCTCGCCGCCGGGGACCGGGCCCGGGAGCTGTGCGCCCGGCCCGCCTGGATCCGCGGCATCGATCACCGCATCGAGGCCCACAGCCTGGGCGTGCGCGATCTGACCGACTCGCCGTCCACCCGGCGGGCCGCCGAGAAGGCCGGCGCCTTCGAAAGGCCCGTCGACACCGCCGAGTTGCACGCGCCCTTCACCTCGCAGGAGGTCGTCCTGCGCAAGGCACTCCGGCTGGACGACGACGTACGCGTCAACCCGTCCGGGGGAGCGCTCGCCGCCCATCCCGTCATGGCCGCCGGACTCCTCCGTATCGGCGAGGCCGCCGCCCGGATCCACCGCGGAGAGTCCGACCGGGCCCTCGGGCACGCCACGTCCGGCCCCTGTCTGCAACAGAACCTGGTCGCCGTACTCGAAGGGGATCCGCGATGAGCAAGGAGCCCGTGGCCGTCGTAGGCATCGGTCAGACCAAGCACGTGGCGGCACGCCGGGACGTGTCGATCGCCGGGCTGGTCCGGGAGGCCGCCCGGCGCGCCCTCGACGACGCCGAGCTGACGTGGGCGGACGTCGACGCCGTGGTCATCGGCAAGGCCCCCGACTTCTTCGAGGGGGTGATGATGCCGGAGCTGTACCTCGCCGACGCGCTCGGCGCGGTGGGCAAGCCCATGCTGCGGGTCCACACGGCCGGATCCGTCGGCGGCTCCACCACGCTGGTCGCCGCGGGCCTGGTCGCGGCCCGCGTCCACGGCACGGTGCTCACGCTGGCCTTCGAAAAACAGTCCGAGTCGAACGCCATGTGGGGCCTGTCCCTGCCCATTCCCTTCCAGCAGCCCCTCCTCGCCGGCGCCGGCGGCTTCTTCGCACCCCACGTGCGCGCGTACATGCGGCGCAGCGGCGCGCCAGACACGGTCGGCTCGCTGGTCGCCTACAAGGACCGGCGCAACGCGCTGAAGAACCCGTACGCGCACCTCCACGAGCACGACATCACTCTGGAGAAGGTCCAGACCTCGCCCATGCTCTGGGACCCGATCCGGTACTCGGAGACCTGCCCCTCCTCCGACGGGGCCTGCGCGATGATCCTCACCGACCGCGCCGGCGCCGCCCGCGCGCCCCGCCCCCCGGCCTGGATGCACGGCGGCGCGATGCGCAGCGAACCCACCCTCTTCGCCGGCAAGGACGCGGTGTCGCCGCAGGCCGGCAAGGACTGCGCGGCCGACGTCTACCGGCAGGCCGGGATCACCGACCCGCGCCGGGAGATCGACGCCGTCGAGATGTACGTGCCGTTCTCCTGGTACGAGCCCATGTGGCTGGAGAACCTCGGCTTCGCCGACGAGGGCGAGGGCTGGAAACTCACCGAGTCCGGGGTGACCGAGCTCGACGGGGACCTGCCCGTCAACATGTCGGGCGGAGTCCTGTCGACCAATCCCATCGGCGCCTCCGGCATGATCCGCTTCGCCGAGGCGGCCCTCCAGGTGCGCGGACAGGCCGGGGAACACCAGGTGGAGAGGGCTCGCCGGGTACTGGGGCACGCCTACGGCGGCGGATCCCAGTTCTTCTCGATGTGGCTCGTGGGGGCCCGGCCGCCCGACTCCTGAAAGGTCCTACTCGCGTGGCCTGTCGGCGCCAGGAACCGATCGCTAGGCTGGCCGCGGACGACGCAATCGGGAGGAGCACGGACGTGGCCGAGACCACCATCCAGCAGCAGCCGCTCATGGGCAGGGACAAGCCCGAGCTGGACCTCAGCAACGCCGACTGGCACTCCAGCAGCCGTGGCCTGGGGGATGTCCAGATCGCCTTTGTCGAGGGATTCATCGCGATGCGCAACAGCGGCCGCCCGGAGAGCCCCTCCCTGATCTTCACACCAGCGGAGTGGGGCGCGTTCGTGTCGGGAGCGCGGGAAGGGGAGTTCGACCTCACCTGAGACGCCGGGCCGATC
Organism: Streptomyces sp. LBL; assembly: GCF_029893585.1. GTDB lineage: Bacteria > Actinomycetota > Actinomycetes > Streptomycetales > Streptomycetaceae > Streptomyces. The sequence goes on along the minus strand of NZ_JARXYX010000031.1, from coordinate 43,945 downwards.
CGGCGGTGTTCCCCGCGGGTTCCCGGACAGGCGACCTTCAGGAAATTCGTGCGCGCCCCGGACCGGGCCCTCGACGCCGCCCGTCGGCGCGGGGCGCCGTTGCGGGTGTTCCCTGTGCGACAGTACGCCGCCTGGACGCAGGCCGACGGGTCGGCCGCCGGACCGCCCGCAGCGGTGGACGACCCGGTACTCGACCAGGTGCGCACGCGTCGAGAAGGCCGGGCCGCCACGCGCCGCGCTGTGTGCGGTACTTCCTCAAGGAACCCCCGCGTCAGGAGTGGTGCGAGCCGTCCTGCGGCAACGGGGCAAGGGCGGCCAGCCATCACGAACGCCCTCGCGCGAGCGCATAGCGCCGCCCGGACATCACGGACCCCCGCGGCCACGTACCATGGCGACATGTCGTTCCTCCGCCGCCGCAGCGCCACTCCCGCCGGGCCCGATTTCGATGTCCTGGCCATGGACCCGAGCGACTGGCCCGGCAATCTGAGCGCCGGCCTGCTGCCCGCCCCCGACGGCAGCTGCCAGGGCCTGTACCTGAGGTACGACCTGTTCGGCGGCCGTGGCCCCGCGATGATCATCGGCAATCTGCCGGAGGGCTCACCGGCCCGCGACGTCGCCGAGGGCGAGATCCCCTTCGAGGTCGGACAGCTCCTGCTGGCCCTGGAGAACGAAGAGGAGGTGACCGTCGTCGGCGTGGAGGACATGCCGGTGATGCAGGGCGACGGCCTCCTGGTCGTGCGACGGCTGAAGCTCTCCGAGAGCCGGATCTCCTGCGTGCAGTTCGACCGCAGCGACCAGGTCCTGGTGACCGTCGCCGCCTGGGACCGCCCCATCACCGACGACCTCTATGCCCTGCTGAAGCCGCTCCCGGCGGAGCTTTTCCAGCAGGGCTGAGGCGCGGCTACCCGGCGGACGGCTCCATCAGCACGTCGGCGGCCCGTACGAACGCCACCCGGTGGCCGAACTGGATCTCGTAGTAGAGGTCCTTGCCGATCACGGCCCGGTGTGAGCCGGTGGTGAAGGTGACCGCGTAGTAGTACTCGCCCGGCAGTTCTTCGCCGACCACGTACTTCTGCCCCTTGAGCAGGGCGTACGGCAGTGGCGAGACCGCCTGCGCGGGCACTCCCGTCGGATACGCCGACGCCTCCGGGTAGGCCCGCCCGTACACCGGGACGCTCGTCAGCCCGGCCTTCGGCGTCACCACCCGGCCGCTCGCGGGCACCGAGGCCGGGTTCTTCTTCGGGTCCTTGAACCAGGCCTTCTGGCCCAGGTACCAGATCGCCGTCCAGTCGCCGTGCCGGTCGGCGACCGCGTACTGCTGACCGGTGGACACGCGCGAGGACAGGTCGTTCACGCCCGTGGTCGGGGCCGTGCCCAGGCCGGTGTCCTTGATCAGGGCGGACTTCTCGTCGTGGTCGGAGTAGAGCCTCACCTCGCTGGAGCCGTGGGTGGCGCACGGCTGGCCCGCGGTCGAGCAGCCCGTGTACGCGGGCTGGTTCGTGGCGTAGTCCGGGCGGATCGTCACCAGCCCGCCGTCCGTGCCGGGCTCGAAGGGGCGCCCGAGCAGTTCGAAGTAGTGCCGCCAGTCCCAGTACGGGCCCGGGTCGGTGTGCATGCCGGCGATGGTCGACGTGGTCGGGCCAGGCACGTTGCCGTGGCCGAGGATGTGCTGCCGGTCCAGCGGGATGCCGTACTTCTCGGCCAGGTACGACACGAGCCGTGCCGAGGACAGGTACATCGCCTCCGTGTACCAGGCGTCCGGGTCCACCAGGAAGCCCTCGTGCTCCAGACCGATCGACTTGGCGTTGACGTACCAGTTGCCCGAGTGCCAGGCCACGTCCTTCGCCTTCACATGCTGGGCGATGTGACCGTCCGTGGAGCGCAGGGTGTAGTTCCACGACACATAGGCCGGGTCCTGCACGAGGTTGAGGACTCCCGCCCAGGTGCCTTCCGTGTCGTGGATGACGATGTACCGGATGCTCTGGCCGGCCGGCCGGTCGCCCACGTCGTGGTTGCCGTAGTCCCCCTCGCCGAACTCCTTGTACGGAGCCGGGATCCACTCGCAGGACACCGTCTTCGGGCACTCGGTGCCGTCGGCCCGGAGGGTGCGCAGACCCCTGCGGGTGAGCTGCGCGGTGTCGGGGGCCAAGCCCGGCTGGGCGGCCAGGGTGATCCGCTGGCCGGCGTCGGTGGTGCGTTCCTCGCCGGTGCGCAGCACGTCGTACACGTCGTTCGCGTACGCGGTGGCCGTCGCGCTGTCGTCGGCGCCGGAGAACCGGGCCACCGCCCCGTACCAGTCCGCCGGATCCTCGCTCGGCGGTTCACCTAGGTCCCTCTGGGCGGCGGCGAGGAGGGCGGCACCGCCGGCCACGTTCGCGGCGGGCTCGGTGCGCAGCCGCTCGGCGGGCAGGCCGGTGAGCTCGGCCGCCCTGGGCAGCGTCGTGAGCCGGGCCGGGAGTGCGGAGCTCTCCGGGACCCTCGTCTTCGGGTGCAGCGGCGGGCGGGCGCTGTCGCCGCGCGCGTCCTCCGTGCCCTGGCTGTGGTGGGGCGGCGCGTCGGCGAGCGCGGTGCGGGCGTCGGTCAGGTGCATCGGGCCGTACCCGCCGGTCACGCTCGGCGCCCCGCCGTGCGTGTCCCAGCGGGACTGGAGGTAGGAGACGCCCAGCAGCACGCTCCGCGGCACGTGGTACTCGGCGGAAGCGGAGGCGAACGCCAGCTGGAGCCGGTGCGCGGACGTCTGTGCACCGGACGCCTGCGCACCGGACGGGGCGGCGCCGAGCAGGGGCAGGAGCAGCGACGCCGTGGCCAGGGCGCCTGTGGTCGTGCGGATACGTCTGGGCCCGGCGGTTCGGTCGCGGTCGGTGTCGGATCTTCGCAATGCAGCCTCCTGGGACGGACGGACGATGAGCCGTGCGGCGCCGGGCGTGCGTCAGTGGTACCGGCTTGCCGACGATCCGTCAATCATGCCCAGAGACAGGTGATTCCCCATGTCAATCAAGGTCCATGGGAGTTTCGTGGCGGAGGCTCCCGGGCCTGCGGGGCGTCAGTGGCGTACACCGACGGAGTGGGAAGACGCCCTTTTCGACGGGCCTGGACGGACGAAGGTCCGCGGTGCGCCCCCAGCGCACCGCGGACCTTCGTCCCCGTCAGCGAGTGCCGACCGCCGCGCGCACGGCCCTGCGGGCCAGCTGGCAGTCGTCGTGCAACCGCCTCAGCAGCAGCCGCTGTTCCTCGCCGGACGGCGCGGCACCGGGGTGGGCCGCTCCCGGCACCGGGGCCGTGTCGTGCATCGAACGCTGCACGGCCGTCTCATAGGTACGGATCTCACGGGTCAGGACGAGCATCAGATTCACCAGGAACGCGTCCCGTGAAGCCGGTCCCGCCGACTGGGCGATCTGGCTGATCTGCCGGCGGGCCACCGGGGCGTCCCCGAGGACCGCCCACAGCGTCGCCAGGTCGTAGCCCGGCAGGTACCAGCCCGCGTGCTCCCAGTCCACCAGCACGGGACCGGCCGGGGACAGAAGGATGTTCGACAGGAGCGCGTCGCCGTGGCAGAACTGGCCCATGCCCTGCCGGCCCGCGGACACCGCGATGCCGTGCAGCAGCTTCTGCAGGTCACCGAGGTCTCGGTCGGTGAGCAGCCCGAGCTCGTGGTATCGGTTGATCCGGGTCGCGTAGTCCAGCGGGGTGTCGAAGGTGCCGCTCGGCGGCCGCCACGCGTTCAGCCGGCAGACCGCGCCGAGCGCCGCCCTGATGTCCGCGCGGGGCGGCGCCTCCGCCGGGTGCCGGTGCAGTGCCGCCACCCGTCCGGGCATCCGCTCGATGACGAGGGTGCAGTTGTCCGGGTCCGCCGCGATCAGTCTCGGCACCCGCACCGGCGGCCGGTGCCGGACGAACGAGCGGTATGCGGCTATCTCGTGGCGGATCCGCTCGGCCCACGCGGGGGAGTGGTCCAGTAAACACTTGGCGACGGCGGTGCTGCGTCCTGTCGTGCCGATCAGGAGCACGGCGCGTCCGCTGCGGCGCAACACCTGCACCGGGGCGAACTCCGGGCAGATCCGGTGCACCGACGCGATCGCCGTACGCAGCTGGGCGCCCTGAGGGCCGGACAAGTCGAGTCTCCCGCTGAGCGGTTGGGTGCCGAGCCCCGGAACACGTCGCGTCCTGCCCGCACCGAGCACGGGGGCCGCCGGACGCGCGGGATCGAGGTAGGGGCCGCCGCCCGCAGGGCGGGGGTGCAGCGACCGGGGTGGGGCGGACACGGAGGACGATGCTGTGTACATGGGCGAAACAGATCCCTTCGTGTGCCTGCGACGACAGTGCGCTGCCCGGCCCGGTCCCTCGGATGCACCCTGGGGAATGCCTCCGTTGGTCCAAGAAGGTGACCGGGTCGGGGTGGCGCGTTCCTACCTGACACCCGTTGGTCACTGGCACACCATCTGGCGTGCCCTGGCGAACCCTGGCGAATAGTCGCCCGGCATGTCGCGCCGGGCTACTGTCAACTCAGCCGAGAACCTGGGGGCTTGATGTGAGTGGAGAACCCAACACGCGCCTGGCGGACCTGTTCGGCCTGACCGGCTGGTCCAAGGGTGAACTCGCGAGGCTGGTCAACAGGCAGGCGGCGGCCATGGGCCACCCCCAGCTGGCGACCGACACCTCCCGGGTGCGGCGGTGGATCGACACGGGAGAGATCCCGCGCGATCCGGTGCCGCGGGTGCTGGCGGCTCTGTTCACCGAGCGTCTCGGTCGTGTCGTGACCATCGAGGACCTCGGTCTGGTCCGGCACGGGCGTGCGGGGAAACGGCAGGGCGGCGGGAGTGCGGAACCTCCCGACGGCGTGCCGTGGGCGCCCGAGCGGACTGCTGCGGTCCTCACCGAATTCACGGGAGTGGACCTCATGCTCAACCGACGCGGCTTGGTGGGCGCGGGCGCCGCGCTCGCCGCGGGATCCGCACTCAGCAGCGCCATGTATGACTGGCTGCACACCGATCCGGCGCTGACCGCCGACGCTCCCCAGTTCGACGATCCCCTGCAGGTCGACCCCGCCGGGTTCGACCGCTACGAGGCCGCCCCCATCGGGTCGCAGGAGATCGAGGAACTGGAGCGCTCGGTCGAGGTGTTCCGGGCCTGGGACGCGGCCCGCGGCGGTGGGCTGCAGCGCAAGGCAGTCGTGGGCCAGCTCAACGAGGTGGGCGGCATGCTCGCCTACCGACACCCCGACCATCTGCAGCGGCGCCTGTGGGGCGTCGCCGCCAACCTCGCCGTCCTCGCGGGCTGGATGTCGCACGACGTCGGCCTGGAGCCCACGGCCCAGAAGTACTTCGTCATCGCCGCCCATGCCGCGAGAGAGGGCGGCGACCGGCCCCGCGCCGGGGAGGCGCTCTCCCGGGCGGCTCGCCAGATGGTGCACCTGGGCCGGCCCGACGACGCGCTCGACCTGATGAAGCTCGCCCGGTCCGGCTCCGGCGACGAGGTGCTGCCGCGGACCCGGGCCATGCTCCACACCGTCGAGGCCTGGGCCCAGGCCTCGATGGGCAAGGGCCAGGCCATGCGCCGCACGCTCGGCGAGGCGGAGGACCTCTTCGCCTCCGACCGGGGCGATGTGGCACCGCCGAGCTGGATGCAGACCTTCAAGGAGGAGGATCTGTACGGCATGCAGGCCCTGGCCTACCGCACTCTGGCGGAGTTCGAGCCCGGAGCGGCCGTGCACGCCCGGCACTACGCGGAGAAGGCCCTGGCCCTCAGGGTCGACGGACGGCAGCGGTCGAAGATCTTCGACTTTCTGTCGATGGCCTCGGCCTGTTTCATCGCCGACGACCCCGAACAGGCCGACCGGTACGCGCGGCTCGCCCTGGTGTCGATGGGTTCCAACTCCTCCCACCGCACCTGGGACCGACTGCGTCAGATGTACCGGCTCACCGCCGAGTACTCCGGGTATCCGAAGATCAACGAGCTGCGGGAGGAGATCAGGCTGGCACTGCCCAAGCCGAAGGGCAGGGGCCGCAACAGCACATCGACGTGAGGACGACCGTGTCGGTGTAGTGCTACGCCGGTGTGGTGCTACGACGTCACCCTGACGACGAGTACACAGGCGTCGTCCTCGCGCTCCGCCTCGCCGAACTCCTCCACGACCACCCGTACGCAGTCCTGTGCGGTACGCGCCTCGCCGAACCGGGGGGCCAGGTCGAGGAGACGGTTCACGGACCCGGTGTGGCTGTGCCTGCGCACCAGCCCGTCGGTGTGCAGCAGGAGCAGGTCACCCGGTCGGAGGGTTTCCTCGGCCTGCTCGTAGACGGCTCCGGAGGTCGCGCCGAGCAGGACACCGGCCGGTGCGCGCAGCGCGCGCCCCGTCCCGCCGCGGAACAGCAGCGGGGCGGGGTGTCCGGCCTGCGCCCAGACCAGGGTGCGGGTCTCGGGCCGGTAGCGGCAGCACACCGCGCTGCCCAGCGCCGGTTGCGCGGTGACGTCGAGCAACTGGTTCAGCCAGGCCATCAGTTGACCCGGTTGGGTGCCGGTCATCGCCATGCCGCGGACGGCGCCCAGCAGGGTCGCCATACCCGAGGTCACGGCGACTCCGCGGCCGGTGAGGTCGCCGACGCTGAGCAGGGTCTCGCCGTCGGCGAGTTCGAGGGCGTCGTACCAGTCACCGCCGATCAGGGCGCTCGTCGACGACGGCAGGTAGTGGGCCGCCAGGTCGAGTGTCTCGGGGCCCTGGCGCGGGAGCCGCAGCGAGCCGCGCCACGGCGGCAGCACAGCTTCCTGCAGCTCGATCGCGAGCCGGTGCTCGGTCTGCGCGCGGTGCCGTTGACGCTGTAACGAGTCACGGGTCTCGCTCACCGTCCGTTGGCTGCGGCGCAGTTCGCTGACGTCCCGCAGCACCGCCCACATCGAGGCGGTGCTGCCGTCAGTGTCGAGCACGGGCTCGCCCCTCATGTGCACGGTCCGCACGCCGCCGTCCGCGTGTACGACGCGGAACTCCCCGTCGATGGGCTTGGCGTCCACGAGGCAGTCGGTGACCAACGCCGTCAGCTTCGGCCGGTCCTCGTCGAGTACCAGGGACGGCAGCTCGTCGAGGGTCAGCGGAGCGGCGGCGGGGTCCCGGCCCAGGATCTGGTAGAGCTCGCCGGACCAACTGGCCTCATCCGTGAGGAAGTTCCACTCCGCGCTGCCGACCTGGCTGAGCAGCGAGCCGCGCCGGGGAGCGGGCGGCACGGCTCGGGGGGCGGGCGCCGCCTCGGGTGACGCCGGCACGGGCGGCGGGCCGTCCCGCAGCTGTGCCAAGTGCTCGTCCAGGTCGGTGAGTTGATGCAGCGCCAGGTCGTACAGCGCACGCTGCCATCGGTCCTGCGGGTCCGATCCGTCCGGCCGAGCGTCCCGTCGTACGGCGTCCACGTCGCCCTTGAGCCGTCGCGCCTGCGATATCAGCGCGTCGACCGAGCCGCGTTCCGGCGGCGGTGCGGCGGGGTGGTCCGCAGAGAGATGGGGCGGCATGACGCACTCCGATGGGGGGACGGTACGACCAAGGCGGGCGGAAGGACCGTTACGACTGTGGCACAGCCCGCGACGGGCTGTAAGGGATTTGGCAACACACGATACGGTGGTGCTTCTGGCATATGCCACAGTCTTCACGGTGTGGGCGACCGAGGCGCCCGGGGTGCGGCACCAAGTGGGTCAAGTCGTCTGATGTGCACGGGACTTGACCGGTCGGCTGGTGGTCGACGCGGGTTCGGTTGTGTGTTCGACGGCCTTGTGTTCTCAGTGGTCGGCTCCAGAAATCCTTGGAGGGTTGACTTCGAGGCCCGGTTCTGTGTCGGTTCGTCAGAGGTCTGGGGCGGCGAGGTGGTCGGCTGGCAGGCGCCGGCGGGGGCGTCCGCGGTTTCGGCAGCGATTGGTACACGTTGGGCGACGAGGCCCGTCGGTCCGAACTCGTCGGCCTCTACGCCCGTGTGCTGACCAAGGCCGAGGCGCCGGGCGTGCTGCCGGCAAGGGGTACTTGGGAAACCTGGCAGCCGGGCCGCGCGCAGGGACCACTGGTCGGCGGCTTGCTGAACTGCCTGGTCCAGTTGCAGGCGACACCCTTCGCACTGGCCGCCGAACGGTTCGACGGCGCCGTCTTGTTCTGGGAAGAGGTACAGCGGCCGGTCACGCGGATCTGGTGCGACCTGCATGCCTTGCGGCTGTCCGGTGTGCTGGACCGGATCGCGGGCATGGTGGTCGGCATCCCGAGTGAGGTCACGCCCTACGAGGGCGGCGGAGACCAGGTCGGTCTGCGCGACGTTGTGCTCGACGTCCTGGCGCAGCGTGACATCCCCGTCCTCGCCCAGGTCGACTTCGGCCACACCTCGCCGAACCTGCCGCTGCCCCTCGGTGTCCGCGCAGACGCGGACGCGGACAACCGGACCCTGTCCCTGCTCGAGTCGGCGGTCGCGGAACGCTGAGTTCTGTCGGATCCTGGCACGGGTTTCGGCGGGCTGCGGCCCGTCGTGATCCGCTTCTCCCGATCGGCCCGTCTGCCGTGCCCGTTGCCCCGGCCTGCCCGATGGTCCCGACCGCCACCGAACGTGAGCGGTCGAAGAGGATGGCTCGGCCGCAAGATTGAGCACCGGCTGCGGATACGCGCGCAGGTCGTCCTGGATGCGGCACAGGGACGCTCCAACGCGCGCAGCGCCCATGAGATGGGCCTGCACTCGGACACGGTCCGCGTCCGGCACGGCCGCTTCGCCCGCGGCGGGCTGTGGGCCCTGGCCGACCGCAAAGGCTCCGGACGTCCCGCCCATGGCCGGGGTACGTCAGTCGCGGTCGCCCTCGGGCCCGCAGGAGCTGCCGTCGGGCGGGAGCGAGCCGTACAGCAGGAACGCGTCGACGGTCCGGTGCACGCACGTGGAGGAGGCGTAACCCGTGTGTCCCTCGCCCTTGTTGTCGAGTACCACGGCCGAGTCGCCCAGCCGTTCGGCCGTCTCCACGGTCCAGCGGTACGGCGTCGCAGGATCGCCGCGCGTGCCCACGAGGAGCATCTTGGGCGTGGCTACGTCCCGCACCTCCTCGCGGATGAAGTCGGTGCCCTTCGGACGGCCGAAGCACATCAGGTACTCGGTGAGCCGGTAGCGGCCGAAGACGGGGGATGCCTCCTCGTACGCGGTGCGCAGCCGGCCGAGGTCACGGGTGATCCGTTCGGCACCGGGGCGGTCGGGATCGTCCGCGCAGTTGATCGCCATCAGCGCCGCCGGAAGGTTGTCGAGCGGCACGTCCTCCTGGTCCACCAGACCGCCGTCCGCCCTGCCGCCGGGCCGGGAGCCGGACGCCCGGGAGCCGGACGCCCACGAGTCGGACGCCCGGGAACCGGAGCCGCCGCCGGAGAGAGCGAGGAGCGCCCGGGTGTCCCCGTCCTCGACCAGCGAGGCGAGCGCCCGTTCCAGCGAGGGCCACAACTCCTCGCTGTAGAGAGCCTGTCCGATCGCGCCGACGAGGTCCTGGCCGGTGAAGTCCCTGCCGAAGTCCGTCGGCACCGGGTTCTCGTCCAGCGACGCGACCGACCGTACGACCTCCTCGCGTGCCGAACGGGCGTCTGTGCCGAACGGACAGGCGATGTCCTTCACACACCAGTCGACGAAGTCCTCCAACGCCCTCTGCTGACCCTCGGCGCCCGCCACGCCCTGGTCGGACAGCGGCTCGGTGAGCGTGTCGACACCGTCGAGCACCAGTCGGCCGACCTTCTCGGGGAACTGGGCCGCGTACACCGCACCGAGCCGGGTTCCGTAGGAGAAGCCGAGGTAGTTGAGCTTCTTGTCGCCGAGGGCCTGACGCATCACGTCCAGGTCGCGGGAGGCGTTCACCGTACCGATGTACGGGAGGACGGGCCCGGAGTGCTTCGCACAGGTGGCGGCCACCTCGCGCACCTGCTGGAGCACCGTCCGTGGATCGCCGGTGACGTCCCTGTCCCCGTCCGTCACCAGGACGGCCTGCTCGGTTCCGTCGCCGCAGCTGACCGGCGAGGACCGGCCGACGCCCCGGGGGTCGAAGGACACCACGTCGTAGTCCTTCGCCAATCCCATGAAGTCCTTGCCCCCGGCGGCGAGTCCGGCGACTCCCGCACCGCCGGGCCCGCCGAAGTTCAGCAGCACCGAACCCCGTGACTTCCCCGTGGCCCGGTAGCGGGCGAGCGCCAGGTCGAGGGCGGGCCCCCGCGGTTTCGCGTAGTCGAGGGGGACGACGACCTTCCCGCACTGGAGATCCGGGGGCATCTCCGCGCCCTCGCACTTCACCCACGTCACCTTCTGGCGGTAGAACCGCGACAGATCCGGTGCGGAGCCGTCCGACGAGGCTGCCGGGAGCCCCGCGCCGAGCAGGGCCAGTCCGGCCGCCGAGGTGATCGCGCAGCGCCGGGCCGTGGGCCGCGCCGACAGCTTGGCCAGCATCGATGCCTCCCAGGGGCGCCCGTCGCGAACCGGGAAGCGGCGCCCTCGATCACGATAAGCGGACCTCGCGGGGCACGCCTCCGGACCAGCGGGACGGCGACACCTGCCCTACCCTGTGCCTCCCGCCGTTACCGGCGCGCTGGTCCTCCGGCGCTTCCGGGGGCTTGGCGTGACCGGATGAAAACCGATGATGGCCAGGTGAGGACAGAGAACCGTCGGCAGGGGTACGCGTACGTGCCGGGTTACGTGCACCTGGACGCCCTGGGGGTCGCGGAGGCGGTGCGTGACGCGCGCGGTGAGGTGGTGGCTGCGCCGGCGGTGATCGTGCCCAACGAGGCGGGGGCCTCCTCCGTCGTGCCCGTGGTGCGGACGGCGGCAAGCGGTGTCTCCCGTGCGCTGGGGGCACCGGCAACGGGCACCGGGCGGCCCAGAGAGCCCGGTGGCCCTCGTACGGCAGCGCGACGGCCGTACGAGGGGCACGATACTGGTTACTGGTAGGAGCCATGGAACGATCTTGAAGCCCCGAGGGGCCCGGGATCACGGCTCCGGTGAGTCACGCCGAGGCGGGCCGGTCAGCCGGTCAAGGTGTCCACGGTCCGGCGATCCCGTGCCCGGCGCCCTTCAGCTGGGCCTCTTCGGCTCCGGAAGTGCCCCGGCGTGCCGCGCCGGGTGCCGGGCGGCGTGTCCGGTTCGAGGACATACCGCCGGTACGACGGTTCCGCCGGGGCAAGGGCGATCGCGGGCTTTCCGGCTGGTATTACGTGGCGGGCACCGGCGGCCACGCCGAGAGAACGTCAGTGGGTCGCACTCCGGCCAAGGACCCGGTGGAGCCAGCGGAGGCGGGTGTCGCGTGCGTCGAGGCTGAGGGTCGCCTGGGGTGCGAAGGTGTCGAAGCCGTGGAAGGCGCCGGGCCAGACGTGCAGTTCCGCCTGGCCTCCGGATTGCCAGATGGCGTTCGCGTAGGCGATGTCCTCGTCCCTGAACATCTCGGCCGAGCCGACGTCCAGGTAAGCGGGGGGAAGGCCGGACAGGTCCGTGGCGCGAGCGGGAGCGGCGTAGGGTGGCACGTCCGCGGTGCCGTACGCGTCACCCAGCAGCGCCTGCCACATGGTCGCGCTGGAGACCCGGTCCCCGGTGCCGATGCCGTTCAGCTGGTGGCTGGAGAAGGTGGTGCCGCGGTCGTCGAGCATGGGACACAGGAGGAGTTGCCCGATCGGCTCCGGGCCGCCCCGGTCACGGATCAGCAGAGCGAGCGCCGCGGCGAGCCCGCCGCCGGCGCTCTTGCCCCCGATGATGACGCGCTGGGCGTCGACGCCCAGGGCATGCGCGTTCTCGACGGCCCAGACCAGTCCGGAGTAGCAGTCCTCCAGCTGCGCGGGATACCGCGACCGCGGTGCCAGCCGGTACTCGACGGAGATGACGGCCAGCCCCAGCGGGAGAGCCCAGTCACCCAGCAGTCGCGGAAGCACGGACCACGCGTTCCCCATGACCATTCCTCCGCCGTGCAGGTAATACAGCAGCGGAAGCGGCCCGGTGAGCCCGGCCGGCCGGGCGCTCACCAGTATGACGTCCGGCTCGCCACGCCGGCCCGGCACACGGAGTTCCTCGACCTCGAAGCTGCCCTCGGCCCGCAGGTCCGAGAGCGTCGGCCTCGGCCGTGCAGCGGCATCGCGCTCCTGCCTGGCCACAAGGTTGTCAGCGGTCAACGGCACCCTCGCCGAGGCCGCCCCGAGTCCCTTGGCCGACAGCGCGGCGCCCAGTTCGGCATCGAAGGGAGGTGCCGGAGCGCCCTCCGCAGCGGAGTCGGCCGCTGGCGACGAGCCATTGACACGCATGACGCTCCTCCTGCCGGGCGGGACGGCGCTGTCCGGGCAACCAGCCGCTCCGGCAGCTTACTTGACAGCGCGACCAGCAGCAGGCGCTCCGCATCGGTCTTGGAGGGTGCGACCTGCAGCATCGGCACCACCTCGCCGGTGGTGGGCAGGGTGTAGGCGATGAAGCTGTGGTGGGTGAGCTCCAGCATCTCCTCGATCCGGATGCCGGTGTGCCGCAGCACTTCCACCGTCGCCCAGGACCAGAATCCCGCCTCCTCCTCGTGCGGCCTCGACGCCACCTGGACCGGGAAAGAGATCGTCTTCGGCGTCACCAGCCTGCCCGCCCACCTCGCCGGCCCCGCTCACCTCAACCACTACGAGAGGGCTCACCGGTCCATCGAAAACAAGATCCACTGGGTGCGGGACGTCACCTTCCACGAGGACAACTCCCAGGTCAGGACCGGCACCGCACCCCGAACCCTGGCCGGCTTCCGCAACCTGGGCATCAGCACGTTCCGCCTGGCCGGACGAGCCAACATCGCCCACGCCCGCCGCGATCTCCTCAACCACAACGACGCCTTCGCCGTCTACGGCATCTGATCAACTACCACGAAGCCGGACACAACCGAACAACGCCAGGGCCGTGCACGGACACGGGGCTGACCGCACCCGCGCGGGCCTCCGGATGATGGAGTGGGCGCATGGATCTCAGCGCGGTACTCGCCCTGTACGACCGGGACATGCGCGAGGGAGCGCAGCCGGACGGTCCCGATGCCCGGATCGAGAGGGTGGGGCGGGTGGTCCGCCAGGTCTCCTCGGCGCAGGGCTGGAACGGTGTCCTCTGGTCCGACCTCGACGAGGCGTCCGCCGACGCCGCGATCGCCGAGCAGATCGCCCACTACTCCGTGCCGGGCCGCGCGTTCGAGTGGAAGCTCTACGGGCACGACCTGCCCGTGGACCTCGGGCAGCGACTCCGAGCCGCCGGGTTCACGGCCGAGTCCGAGGAGACGCTGATGATCGGCGAGGTCGCCGACCTGCCTCTGGACGCCGCCCCGCCCGAGGACATCCGCTTCCTGCCGGTCACCGACGAGGTCGGCGTCCACCTCGTCGCGGACGTGCACAAGAAGGCCTTCGGCACCGACAGCTCCCGGCTGCGGCACCAGTTGCTCACCCGGCTGACGGAGGATCCGGACTCCGTCGTCGCCATTGTCGCGCTGGACGGGGACACGCCGGTGAGCGCCGCCCGTATGGAACTCGTCCCCGGCGCCCGCTTCGCCGGGCTGTGGGGCGGCGGCACCGTCGAGGGCTGGCGCGGCCGGGGCATCTACCGCGCGCTCGTCGCCCAGCGGGCCCGCGCCGCCCTCGACCGGGGTTACCGCTACCTCCAGGTCGACGTCTCCGGCCGGAGCCGCCCCATCCTCGAACGCCTCGGCTTCCAGCCGCTGACCACGACGACGCCGTACATCTACCTGCCATAGCCCCGCCACCGGTCGAGGGCGTGCGAAGGAGACGGCCGCGGCCCGGATGTCACATGTGCGCCGGTCCGGTCCGTCGTAGGAGTATGACGACGAACCACAGTGTCCACAGCAAACGGAGCGTCCTCCTCGCGGGGGCGAGCGGAGTCCTGGGCCGCCACCTCACACACGCCCTCACCGAGGCCGGTCACCAGGTCACCGGGCTCGGGCGGGGGCCCAGGAGCGGCATCCGGGCCGACCTCCTGGACCGCGACGCCCTGCTGCGCGCCGTCGACGGGCACCGCTTCGACACGGTGATCCACGCCGCGACCGCCCTGCGCAAGGCACCCGTCCGCCACCGCGACATGCGCGCCACCGACGCACTGCGCACCGAAGGCACCGCGCACCTCGTCGAGGCCGCTCTGAACGTCGGGGCCCGCCGTTTCGTCACCGAGTCGATGGTCTTCGGATACGGCTACGGGGACCACGGCGACCGCCCGGTCACCGAGGACGACCCCTTCGGCCCGCCCGGCAGCTCACCCGAGCTGGAACGGCACATCGCCGCCATGCGGACCAAGGAGCAACTCACTTTCGAAACCAAGGGCTTGGAGGGCGTCGTACTCCGCTTCGGCCTGTTCTACGGCCCTGGCGGCACCGACGCCCTGCTTCCTCTGCTCCGCAAGCGGCAGTTGCCCGTCCCCGAGGACCGGGGCCGGGTCCTGCCGTGGGTGGAACTCACCGACGCGGCACGCGCGGTCGTCGCGGCGGTGGAACGCGGCCGCGCCGGAGAGGCGTACAACATCGCGGACCGTACCCCGCTCGGCTTCCGGGCCCATGTGCTGTGTGTGGCCGAGGAGTTCGGACTGCCGAAGCCGATGACCGTGCCGCTGTGGCTGATGAGACCGATGGCGTACGCGCACACCATGATGTCGACGACTCTGCGGGTCTCCACGGCGAAGGCCGAGCAGGAGCTGGGCTGGACGGCGACGTACCCGTCGAGCCGGGAGGGCCTTGCCGCACTGCGGGCCGCGTCGCCTGCCGACAGCGGCGTGCCCGCGACCGGGCGGGCGCGGTCACGCCCGGTGCGGCGAGGCCGATCCGGATGAGCCGTGACAGCCCGTCGCCCGTCGGAAGACGTGGGCCGTGCCGTCGAGCACGCTCGCCGTGTCCTTCGGTCACGCAAAAGGGCCGGTCCACGGGGCGCGGACCGGCCGTATTGTCTGTGTCTGTTCCCTTCCCGTCGGTTCCTACGGCCTCGGGGCGCTCCTCGCCGCCGTACCGATGCACATCAGCCCCAGGATCACCGCGAGAGCGCCGACGACGACGTTGTTCCAGATGACCCCGGCGTCCGGGTTGTCGCCGACGATCCACGGCGAGACGATCATCCATACGCCGAGTGCGCACATGGCCCAGCTCAGGCCGTACATGCGTTCCGGGGTCTGGGTGAATCCGAGGGCCAGCAGGCCGATCGCGATGCCCACGATCAGGTTGTGGGTCACGAGGCTGGGCTGGCTCGTCGTGTAGTGGAGTATCCAGGGCGATACGGCGCAGTACAGACCGAGCAGGAACACCGGTCCGTCCACGAGCGCCACATCGCGACCGCCGAGCATGCGGGCGTAGCGTTCCCGCATTTCCGAAGCGTCGGGGTGGGTGGTGATGTCACCCCTGCTGTGCGAGACGTTGGCCATGACTCGTCTCCTTTGACTTGCAGGCCTGACCGCGTCTGGTGCGGTGTGTGCGGTAAGCGCCGCCTAGGTTCATTCTGCGCTTATTTTCCCCTTATGTGTAGAGGTCAGGGGCAGGAGAGCAGGGCGGTACAGGTGAGGGTCCCGGCGAGCCGGCCAGGGCCCGGCGCCATGGCCCCTTCCGTCGAAGGGCCCGGTTCGGTTGTGGAGGTTTAGGGGGGGGTGTCGCGTGTTTCCGTCCGGGTTGCGGAACGCGGCACATGCCTGGGCCGTTCGTGGGCAGCCGCATCGTAGGAGAGGTGTTGTTGAGAGTCGGAATCGAGCTGGAGGTGGCGGCCGCTATGGACGCGAAGGTGTTGGAGCGGTTTCCAGCGGGAGCTCCGCGCGGATCGTGGCCGGCGGAGGAGTACGCGGCGGCGCGTCGCGCCGAGGGCGAGCCCGCGACGGTCGTGATGGACCTGAAGTCGGACGCGTTCCTCGTGGTGGTCCCGACGCGGAACGAGGACTGACGGCGGACTGGGACCGGACCAGGGCCTGTCCTTGCCCTGCCGGACGGGCGGGGCGCGGCGAACATACGGGCCCGGCGGACCTTCGAGGTCCAGCGGACCCGTGGGGTCCGGCGGACGCTCGGCGCGCTTCGACGGTCGGCCGCGGTCCCACCCAGTTCCCGGGGCCCGGCGCACGAACGCGTCGTGCAGGTGCCACCGCGTCGACTCGAAGCCCGCGGGCACGTCGTCGCCGTCCAGGTGGTTGACCAGGTGGAGGCTGCGACAGGCGCAGTTCCTTCGCGGCCCGGCGCAGCGAGCCGATCCGGGTGACCGCCGCGATGTATTCCCGCTGTTCGGTGCGCGCGGCAGCAGAATGCCGGTGATTCCACGGCCCGTTCAAGGGTTTCCCTGTCACCCGTTCGTCAAATGCAATGGTCCGGGATACGAGACCGGTCGGGTTTTCCTTGACGGCCCTCGCCGTCGACTGCCACCATCGACGTCATGACTATGCGACTGGACCTCACGCGGCGACGCCACGTCGACCTCGCGCGCGTCTCCAGCGCCTCCTGTTGTCTCGCGGTCTGATCCGCCGTTCCTTTCGCACGCCCGGCCCTGTCGCCCCGACCCGGGACAGCAGCCTGCCGTGATTTCCCCTTCGCCGCCTGAATCCAGGCCCGAATCCGGCGACCGTCGCTTGAATCCAGTGACCGCCACCTGAATGTGGAGACCGCCGCTTGAATTCGGCGATCGCCGCCTTGATCCAGCGACCGCTGTTTGAATCCAGCCCCCTTTCCCGCCCGTTCGCTTCGGCGTTCCCGAAGTTCTCGCGCATTCCGCAGCAGGGGTTCCGCATGCCCGCAGCGCCCGTGAAATTCACCCATCGGGTCCCCAACGTCAGCGGCGGACTCGTCACCGGTACGGCGAGGATCGAGCAGCGCACCGACCACGTCCGCACGCACACCCTCCACGACCCGGTCGCCTACCAGCGGCGCGAGGTCGGCCGCTGGATCGTCGAAGGCGAACTGCCCGAACCCACCTGGTACTCCTGACCGCCCGCCCAGGGACACCCGTCACGCGCGGGCTCCCCGGCCTCCCTGAAAGAGGGCCCATGGCCACCGTTTTGTCCGTCTCCGGCAGTCCCTCCGCCTCCTCCCGCACGGGCAAGCTCCTGCGTCACCTCGACGCCCGCCTCGCCGCCCAGGGCCACGAGGTGATTCCGCTGGACGTCCGCACCATCCCCGCCGAGGCCCTGCTCGGCGCCGACTTCCGGCACCCGGCGATCGTCGAGGCCACCGAGCTCTTCGAGCGCGCCGACGGCATCGTCATCGGCACCCCCGTCTACAAGGCCGCCTACGCCGGCGTCCTCAAGGCGCTCCTCGACCTGCTCCCGCAGTACGCGCTGGCCGGCAAAACCGTCCTCCCGCTGGCCACCGGCGGTACCACCGCCCACGTCCTGGCCATCGACTACGCCCTGCGTCCGGTGCTCAGTTCCATGGGCGCGGGCCACATCGTGCAGGGCTGGTTCACCCTCGACAAGGACATCACCGCCCACGAAGACGGCACTCTCACCGTCGCCCCGGCCGCGATCGAGGCCCTCACCCAGGTACTCGACCAGTTCTCGACGGCCCTCGGCCGCCCGCTCCTGCTGGCCGCGATGTGACTCTCGGGCACGCCCACCTGGTCGACGCGTTCGATGTGGGGCGCCAGGAGGTCGGCCGTGCGGCAGTGGGCGCGCGTGACGAGGGGGTGCGGTGCGGTCAGGGGGGAGGTTCTTCAGGTGTCGCGGGGCGCGGTGTCGATCCGGGGGCGGGCCGTTCGTGTAGGAGGTGAGACAACGCTCCTACGACGCCGTGGAGGCCGTCATGAAGTACTACCTGCTCAGTGTGATCACGCCCAGCGAGGGCCGGCCGCCCTCCGCCGAGGGGCTCGCGGAGATCAACCGGAACCTCGAGACCTTCCACCAGGAGCTGCGCGAGGCTGGGGCCTGGGTCTTCGCCGGCGGGCTGCACGGCCCGGAGACAGCCACCGTGCTGAGGCCCCAGGGCGGCGACGTGCTGGTCACCGACGGGCCGTACGCCGAGGGGAAGGAGTACCTCGGCGGGATCTGCCTCATCAAGGCCCCCGACCTCGATGCCGCCCTGCACTGGGGGCGCCGGGCGACCTGGGCCACCACACTCCCCATCGAGGTGCGCCCCTTCATGGGCGAGGCCTGATGCCGCTCGACGTCGAGGCCGTGTTCCGTGCGGAGTACGGCCGCGCGGTCTCCGTCCTCGTCCGCTTCCTCGGCGACATCGATCTCGCCGAGGAAGCGGTCCAGGACGCCTTCACCACGGCCGTGCAACGCTGGCCGGAGACCGGTGTGCCCCCGAGCCCGGCCGGGTGGATCATCACCACCGCCCGCAACCGCGCCATCGACCGGCTGCGCCGGGAGGCCGGGCGCGACGAGCGCCACGCCGAGGCACTCCTGCTGCACAGCCCCGACGCGCCGCCCGAGGAGGGCCCCGTGCGCGACGAACGGCTCCGTCTGATCTTCACCTGCTGCCACCCCGCCCTCGCCCCGCAGGCGCAGGTCGCCCTCACCCTGCGGCTGCTCGGTGGGCTCACCACGGAACAGGTCGCCCGTGCCTTCCTCGTGCCCGAGCCGACGATGGCTCAGAGGCTCGTCCGGGCCAAGGCGAAGATCCGCGACGCCCGGATCCCGTACCGGGTGCCCCGCGACGCCGGCCTCCCGGACCGTCTCAAGGGCGTCCTTGCCGTGATCTACCTGATCTTCAACGAGGGATACGGCGGCTCGCCCGAACTGTGCGCGGAGGCCGTACGCCTCGGGCGGCTGCTGACCGACCTCATGCCGGACGAGCCCGAGGCCACCGGGCTTCTCGCGCTGATGCTCCTCGTCGAGTCGAGGCGGAGCGCGCGGCAGGACGCCGACGGCGGGCTCGTACCGTTGCCCGAGCAGGACCGCGGCCGGTGGGACCGCGAGCTGATCGCCGAGGGCCAGGCGCTCGTCCGCCGCTGCCTGCGGCGCAACCACCCCGGGCCCTACCAGATCCAGGCGGCCGTCCAGGCGGTCCACACCGACGCCCCGAGCGCCGACGCCACCGACTGGGAACAGATCCTTCAGCTCTACGACCAGCTTCTCGCCCTCACCCCCGGCCCGGTCGTTGCCCTGAACCGCGCGGTCGCCGTCGCCGAGACCGACGGGCCGGGGCCTGCCCTCGACCTCGTGGACGCGCTGGACCTCGACGGCTACCACGTTTTCCACGCCGTCCGCGCCGACCTGCTGCGCCGCTTGGGCCGTGACCCGGAGGCGGTGCGGGCGTACGAGGAAGCAGCCCGCCTGTCCGGCAACCCGGGGGAGCGCGCCTACCTGGAACGCCGACGCCGGGAGCTCTGAGTGGCGTACGGCGCAGTGCCACCGTCTGCGCGAGACGCTCTTCGAGCGACGGCTTGTCCGGCCCGTCCGGTCTGTCCGGCCCACCTGGTCTGTTCGGTCCATCCGGTCTGTCCGGTCCAGTCGGTCCAGCCCGTCCGCCCGACCTATTCGTTTGCGTCTGACCTACCCGTGTGCGACTGATTTGTCCGGCCTGTCGCCTCGGGCCGTGTGGTTGTGGGCGGTGCGTTCCTGGGTGGAGCCATTCTCTGCGGCCCGCGCGAGTTGACTGGTCTACACCCTTGACTGGTACAGACCAAAGGGGTTGAGTGTGCTGCCACACCCCCCACCACGGCCGCGCCCACGCCGTGGCCGGCCCGACCGGCACGTGCGCACAAGGCCCGGCTCCGCCCTGCCCTTGTCCGGGTGCGGCCGTGCTCCGCAAAGGAGTTGATCCTGTGTCGAGACGCCGTATCTCCGCCGTGGTGACCGCTCTCGTCCTCGGCGCTGCCGTCCCGGTGCTGCTGCCGGCCCCGCCCGCGTCCGCCGCCGCGTGCTCCAGCTATCCGAGCTGGGTGGCGGGACGGGCGTACGCCACCGGCGACATCGTGCGCTACACCGACGGCAAGGCCTACATCGCCGAACACGACAACCCGGGCTACGACCCGACGATCAGCACGTGGTACTGGGAGCCCTACGCCTGCGACGGCGGCTCCACGCCCGTCGGTACCTTCGTGGTGAGCGAAGCACAGTTCAACCAGATGTTCCCGGGCCGGAGTTCCTTCTACACCTACAGCGGCCTCACCGCCGCCCTCAGTGCCTACCCCGGCTTCGCCACGACCGGCAGCGACACGGTGAAGAAGCAGGAAGCCGCCGCCTTCCTCGCCAACGTCAGCCACGAGACCGGCGGGTTGGTGTACGTGGTCGAGCAGAACACCGCCAACTATCCGCACTACTGCGACTCGAGCCAGCCCTACGGCTGTCCCGCCGGTCAGGCGGCGTACTACGGGCGCGGCCCGATCCAACTCAGCTGGAACTTCAACTACAAGGCCGCCGGCGACGCGCTCGGCATCGACCTGCTCAACAACCCGTGGCTGGTGCAGAACGACGCGGCCGTCGCCTGGAAAACGGGCCTGTGGTACTGGAACACCCAGTCCGGACCCGGCACCATGACCTCGCACAACGCCATGGTCAACGGCGCCGGATTCGGCCAGACCATCCGCAGCATCAACGGCTCCCTGGAGTGCGACGGCAAGAACCCGGCACAGGTGCAGAGCCGGGTGACCAAGTACCAGCAGTTCGCGCAGCTCCTCGGGGTGTCACCGGGCGGGAATCTGTACTGCTGAGGGGATGCGCCGGAGCGCGTCACGTGGGTACGCCGGTGCGGCGGAGGTCTGTCGGGCGCTGACGATGACCTCCGGCACGAGCGGTCGATCACCGCGGCGCAGGGCGGCCGGGCTCGGTGTGCAGCACATCGACACGGCCGCCTTCTCCGTCCGTCTTCGTACGGTTCTCCGCGTCGCCGACGAGACCGGGCCGTACGAAGCGACCGCCGCTCACGACGAGGAACCGGCCGCGCTCAAGGCGCCGCACCGTAAAGCCGCTTGAGCCGGGCACCGGCGGTGGCCCAGAGTGAAGGCCCGCATCCGCTCCACGGAAAGAGAACCGGACGCATGGCCGTCATCCACCGCACCACCGTCAAGCCGACCAAGCTCGAACTCCTCACCGCCTGGCTGCCCACCCGTCCCTGGTACGCGGGAGGCCCGGGCGAACCCGTGCTGGCCAAGGCGGGTGGCTTCCGGCTGGACGACCCGAAGGGCGAGGTCGGCATCGAGTTCATGGTGGCCACCGACACCTCCGGGAACCTACCGGCCGCCTACCTGGTGCCGCTCACCTATCGCGGCGCCCCGCTCGCCGGGGCGGAGCACGCCCTGGTCGGCACCATGGAGCACGGGGTGCTCGGCACCCGCTGGGCCTACGACGGCTCCCACGACCCGGTCCTGGTGACCCAGTTGCTCGCCCTGATCGAGGGCAGCGCCCAGGCTCAGGCCCAGAGCGTCAGCGACACCCCGGACAACGACGTCACCCGCTCCTGTGCGGGGGACGTCCCTCTCGCTTCGGGCGCCGTCGCCGTCGACGACGATGAAGAGGGCACCGAGCTGTCCCTGCCAAAGGGCGCGACACTCCGCCTCCACCGGGTCCTGCGCCCCGCCCCGGAGGCCGCGTCCCTCGTCCCGGGGGGAGCGATCGGCCACGTCGCCGGCCCTTGGCAGCAGCCGGACGGTGAGCGCGCTCACGGGCTGTTCGCCGCCCTGTACGCCGGCGCCCGGTCCTAGCCAGGGCCCTTCTGGTGGATCTCCGCGGCGCCGCGCCGTCCGGCACGTATGCGCGGCGTGCGGCACGCACACTCGGCGAACGGCACGTACACCTGACCGTGCGGCACGTACACGCGCCGTACGGTCAGGTGTTACGGCCGACGGCGTTTCGCAACCAGGACAGGCCCTACGACCGGGTCTCCACATCACCCCAGCTGCTTGTGCAGGAAGGGCACCGTGGTCTCCCAGGCGCGGGCGGCCGACTCGGCGCGGTGGACGGGGCGGGCGGGGGACGCCGGAGCCCGTGACCCCGGCGTGATCACCAGCCTGCCACGCACGGAATCACCGTTCCCCAGCACCCCCGGGGTCGTCGACGGGACTGACTGGCGCACCAGACGTTTTACGTATAACCTCTCCCGTCGGTCACCCGCTCCGAAAGGTCCCGATGAGACGCGTCGCCCTGATCACCCTTGTCGTCGACGACTACGACGAGGCCCTCCGCTTCTACACCGAGGCCCTCGGTTTCCGTCTCGTCGAGGACACCCCGCGCCCGGACGGCTCCCGCTGGGTCGTCGTACGGCCGGGCACCAGGCAGGACGGCGCCGATCTGCTGCTGGCCGCCGCCAAGGACGAGGCCCAGCGCGCCCGCGTCGGCGACCAGACCGGCGGGCGGGTCGGGTTCTTCCTGCACACCGACGACTTCGCCCGCGACCACGCCCGCATGCTCGCCGCGGGTGTGACCTTCCTGGAGGAGCCCCGCCACGAGCCCTACGGCTCGGTCGCCGTCTTCCAGGACCTGTACGGAAACCGCTGGGACCTGCTCCAGCCGTCCACCGACTGAGAACCACTGCCGAGGAACACGCACATGACCGCCCCCCGCATCGACACCGACACCCTCCGCCGGCTGCCCAAGGCTGTGCTGCACGACCACCTCGACGGCGGCCTGCGCCCCGCCACCGTGGTGGAGCTCGCGGACGCGGTCGGCCACCCGCTGCCCACCACCGACCCGGACGAGCTGGCCGCCTGGTACGTCGGGGCCGCCGGCTCCGGTGACCTGGTGCGCTACATAGCCACCTTCGAGCACACGCTGGCCGTGCTGCAGTCCCGCGAGGGCCTGCTGCGCAGCGCCGAGGAGTACGTCCTCGACCTTGCCGCGGACGGTGTCGTGTACGGCGAGGTGCGCTACGCCCCCGAGCTGATGCTGAGGGGCGGGCTGGCCCTTCCCGAGGTCGTCGAGACCGTCCAGGAAGGTCTCGCGACCGGGATGGCGAAGGCGGCCGCCGCGGGCACCCCGGTCCGGGTCGGCACCCTGCTGTGCGGGATGCGGATGTTCGACCGCACCAAGGAGACCGCCGACCTGGCCGTCGCCTTCCGGGACGCGGGTGTCGTCGGCTTCGACATCGCCGGTGCCGAGGACGGGTTCCCGCCCGCCGACCATCTGGCCGCCTTCGCGTACCTGCGCCGCGAGAACGTCCCGTTCACCATCCACGCCGGCGAGGCGCACGGCCTGCCCAGCATCCACCAGGCCCTCCAGGTGTGCGGCGCCCAGCGCATCGGGCACGGCGTCCGCATCACCGACGACATAGTGGACGGCAAGCTCGGCCGTCTCGCCGGCTGGGTACGCGACCGTCGTGTCGCGCTGGAGATGTGCCCGACGTCGAACCTCCAGACCGGCGCCGCCACCTCGATCGCCGAGCACCCGATCACGGCCCTGAAGGACCTCGGCTTCCGGGTCACCCTCAACACCGACAACCGGCTGGTGTCGGGCACGACGATGACCCGGGAGATGTCCCTGCTGGTCGAGAGGGCGGGCTGGACGGTCGAGGACCTGCGCACGGTCACAGTGAACGCGCTGAAGACCGCGTTCATCCCGTTCGACGAGCGCAGCGCCCTCATCGACGACGTCGTGCTGCCGGGCTACGAGGCCGCGCTCCGCACCAGCCCCCTGACGTAGGCGGCCTGTCCGACGTGCTGGAGATCGTCGGACAGGACGCTGACCAGGCGGACGGCCAGCGTCACCGGCGGATCCCAGCGCTCGTCCACGACCCGCTCGAACTCCTTGGCGGCAATCCCGCGCAGATACCCGAGCGTCTGCTCGTGCACGGCGTCGTAGTACCCGGTCAGGAGGGCACCGGAGTCGACCCGCACCCTGGCGACCTTCGCGGAGCTGTGCCCGTACCCGGTGTCAAGGCGCGGAAGTCCGAGGCCGAACCGTTTCTCCCAGCCCTCGGTCAGCCAGACCTGGTCGAGCCCCGAGGCGTCGGCGACGTGGTCGTCCTGGACCCGGGTGAGATGCCAGATCAGCCAGCAGACGGAGTTGGCGTCAGCAGAGGGCCGGGCGTTGAGGTCGTCCGGGCTCAGCCCGTCGACGGTGGCGTGGACTTCTTCCTGGATGCGGCCGTACGCGTCGATGAGGATGTCCTTGGCATGCATGAGGTCCACCCTCGCGCATCCGCTGTCTTCATGCGCCCTCTGTTTCCAGGAGGGCCATCAGCGCCCGCGCCGCCGGGCTCGTGGCCTGCGCGGGCGGCAGCAGGGCGACGGTCTCGTACACGGTCTCACCGGTGCCCTTGACCGGGAGGGCGGTGAGCGACTCGCGCTTGTGCCGGAAGTGCCGGGGTACGACGGCGATGCCGAGGTCCTCGTCCACCAGGTCCAGGAGGCTGTGCACGTCGTTGACCTCCAGTGCGACGCTCCGGCGGACGCCCGCGGCGGCGAAGGCGGCATCGGTGGTCCGGCGCGGGCCCCAGTCCGGATGGAAGTCCACGAAGACCTCCCCGCCGAGATCCTCCGGCGTCACGGCCGCACCCGCGCGCGCGAGCCGGTGGCTGGGATGGCACAGCACCGTCATCGGCTCGCTGGTCAGCGGTACGACGCGCAGCTGGTCGGTGTCCTCCTGAGCCGTCCGGACGGCGAACGCCAGGTCCAGGCGCCCGGCCGCGACCTCGTCGGCGAGCGCGCCCGAGCCCGCCTGCCGCAGAGAGATCTCCACGTCCGGGTGCCGGCGCCGGAACGAGGCGAGCAGCCCCGCGACATGCAGACCCGCGATGCACTGCTCCGACCCGAGCGCGAGCATGCCGCGCAGCACTCCCTGTACGGCGGCCACCGCCTCGTGGGCCGACCGCACCTGCGCCAGGATCCGCTCCGCCTCGGTCAGCAGTGCCCGACCGGCCGGCGTGAGCGTCACCCGGCGCGTGGTCCGCACGAACAGCGGGGTCTGCAGCTCCCGCTCCAGTGTCCGGATGGAGGCGGACAGCCCCGACTGGGAGACCAGCAGCCGTTCGGCGGCCCGGGTGAAGTGCTGGTCCTCGGCGACCGCCACGAAGTGCTGGAGATGACGCAGTTCCATGATTGAGAAGCCTATCCGCTGAATTCCATCGGATTCTTCTGTTGGACCAATGTGCCCAGGTCGCGAGAGAGTGGGCACCGGTTCTCAGGAAACCGTGCCAACCCCTCTGGAGTCGCGTTGTACACCGCACATCCCGACCGCTACGCGGACATGCCCTACCGGCGCACCGGACGCAGCGGTCTGAAACTTCCCGCGCTCTCGCTCGGCCTGTGGCACAACTTCGGCCCGGACCGGTCCGTCGAGACGCAGCGTGCCATCCTGCGCCGCGCCTTCGACCTCGGCGTCACCCACTTCGACCTGGCCAACAACTACGGCCCGCCGCCCGGCGCCGCCGAGTCGGCCTTCGGCGAGGCGCTGAAGGCCGACTTCGCGCCCTACCGCGACGAGCTGGTCATCTCCACCAAGGCCGGCTACCTGATGTGGCCCGGTCCGTACGGCGAGTGGGGCTCGCGGAAGTACGTGCTGTCCTCGCTCGACCAGAGCCTGCAGCGGATGGGCCTGGACTACGTCGACATCTTCTACTCGCACCGCCCCGACCCGGAGACTCCCCTGGAGGAGACGATGGGCGCCCTGCACACGGCGGTGCAGCAGGGCAAGGCGCTGTACGTCGGCATCTCCAACTATTCGGCGGAGCAGACCCGGGAGGCCGCACGCATCCTGAGCGAGCTGGGCACCCCGCTGCTCATCCACCAGCCGCGCTACTCGATGCTCGACCGCCGTCCCGAGGACGAGGGCCTGCTGGACGCGCTGGACGAGCTCCAGGTCGGCTCCATCGTCTTCTCGCCGCTGGAGCAGGGCCTGCTGACCGGCCGCTACCTCGACGGCATCCCCGAGGGCTCGCGGGCGGCGAGCGACAGCCCGTTCCTGAACTCGGACGCGGTCACCGAGGAACTGGTGGGCCGGCTGCGCGCCCTCGACGACATCGCCACGTCCCGCGGCCAGACGCTGGCGCAGCTGGCCCTGGCCTGGGTCCTGCGCGGCGGCCGGGTGACCTCCGCCCTGATCGGGGCGAGCAGCGCCCAGCAGGTGGAGGACAGCGTCGGTGCCATCCGTAATCTGGACTTCGACGCGGAGGAGCTGGCGCGGATCGACGCCATCGTCAAGGCCTGACCTGCGGGGCCGACGACGTCATTGTCAAGGCCTGACCTGCGGGGCCGATACGGCCTCGTGCGGCCGGGTGCGCCGGCCGCCGGACTCCAGGTCTGCGCCCGGCAGCCGTGGTCCTTCCCGAACGCGGCCCGCAGATCACGGGCCATCTGCGAGCGCGCGCGTCGCCGCGGGTGACGGCCACCTGCCGACGAGCGCGTCGGTGTGGTAGACGCGCTCGTCGGTGCCGGTCGATGCTCGATGGCGGGGCATCAGCCGAGACGCTCCTGAAGCCGCACGGTCACGGTGTCCCCCGCCTCCTTCCCGATGGCCCGGCGCACCTCGGCCTTCACCGGCAGCATGTGCGTGCCGTCCCCGAGAGCCATGAAGGAGCTCTGGAAGGGGTGCCCGTCGATCGTCCCGCGGACCTTGACCAGGCCCCCGGTGCCGAAGAACGCCACGGAGTCGGGCCAGCGGACACAGGTCCAGCTGCCCTTCTCCGCGCTCCTGCTCAGCTCGGCGGTGAACTCCGCCTCCACTTTCCCGGTCGTAGCCATGACGTCCTCCGCTGTCGATGGTCTCTCTGTCTGGAGACTCCTGCTCAAGAGACCGCCGACGGCGGGAGAACTCATCGCCGACGACCTGCCTCACGCTCCGGCGAGCACCCGGGAACTCGTCATAGCAGGGGTCCACGAGCAGTTCCCGGGCTTCGTCTTCCGGCCGGTCGGCCCGGTGGACGGCCACCACGACACGGCGCAGCGTCGTTCCTCTGCGCCCGGCGTCGAGGTAACACCCTGCCGGTGAGCCTGATTTCGTTCCGCTGCTTCGCGACACGGAGGGGAACACCATGCGCCTTCCATGCCAGTAGACGGCTGTGACCTGCCGTTTTGCGATCGGGGCAAACATTGGCGGTTTGCTGGTCTGTTGCTGTCCTGTGTTGGCCGTGCTCTGGAGGGCGGGTTTCTAGGGTCATGTGTGTCCCCCGGTGATCCGGCCACACGGACCACCGCACCCCGAGTTCGTTCTGGAGATTCCTGATGCGTGCTTTCCCTCGTCGTGCCCTGCTCGCCGCTCCCGCCGTCGTACTGATGTTCGCTCTGGTCGCCTGTGGTGGAGGGTCCGACTCCGACTCCGGCAGCTCGAAGGCCGCGGACACCCAGCAGTCGGCGCAGAACGCCGGGGACGCCCAGGCGGGCGCGGCCGAGGACGAGGCCGGTGAGGAGAAGGAGACGCCGCTGACCGGCGAGATCAAGCAGAAGGCCGAGGCGGCGGCGCTGGCCGAGTACCCGGGCACGGTCGTGAAGTCCGAGGAGGACAGGGAGAAGCCCGGCATGCTCGCGGTGGAGGTCAAGAAGTCGGACGGCACGACGGTCGAGGTGTACCTGGACAAGAGCTACAACGTCACCGGCACCAAGCAGGAGGGCACCGAGGAGAACGAGGGCTGACGGCTCTGCCGTTGTGCTGAACCGTCTCGCGAACAGGAGCAGGCGTCATGCCGGTGGATCCCAGCCGTTCAGAGCCGGCCTCGCAGCCGGACGTTGTCGAGACGGTGGTCTTCGACCGTCTGCCCGCCGATGGCGGGCCGGCCGGTTACGGGGACCGCTACGCGGACGACTCCTTCGACTGTCCCGCGTCGGCCTCCGCGCAGGACTGGGCGGCGGGTGAGTCGCCCGCGCGGGCCGCGGATGCCGCGGACAGCGTCTCCGCCCAAGTGGACACCGGTAACGGAGGCTCCAGCACGGTCCGTCGGGGCGGGCAGGCGGCGGGCGGGTGGCCGCAGGTGGCAGCCCGGCGCAAGCCGGTCCTCCTGGTGGCCGCGGTCCTGCTGATCGTGGGCTGCTTCGGCCTGGCGCTGTCGATGGTCAGCGACACGGTTTCCTCCAGCCCGTCACCCGGTCCCGCCTCCGTTCTCGGTCAGGTTTCCGCCCCGCAGCCGGTGACACCGTCCGGGCCACCGACCAGTGCCGTGCCGCCGGCGGACAGCGGCGCGGGGACCGGCACCGCTGCACCGCCAACCAGCGCACCGCCCGTCACCGCAGATCACCAGGACGACGAACGGGAGGACAACGGGCGCGAGGACCGCCGCGACGGCCAACGCGAGGACGGCGACCGCTCCGACGACGGCTGACCCCCACCACCTTCCGTCGTCGACCGCCCTCCCGCTGCTGCCGTCCGGCCGATCACAACCCCCGCGTTGAGCGGCCGGGCGGCCCCTTTTCATCTGCTCCGTCAGATCTGTCGCATCGTCCGTTTCCTCTGGTCCCAGGCAGGTTGTGATGAACGCTCCGGCTCCTGCTGCGCAGCTGTGCGAGCCTGTCGCCATGCGGCTGCTGTTGATAGAAGACGATGACCGGATCGCCGGACCCCTCACCGAAGGGCTCGGCCGGTACGGATTCACGGTGGACCGGGCACGCACCGGCACCGACGGTCTCAGCGACACCGGTGAGGCTCCCGATCTGGTCCTGCTCGATCTCGGGCTGCCGGACATGGACGGCCTGGACGTCTGCCGCGCACTGCGCGCCCGCTCCGCGATCCCCATCATCATGATCACCGCCCGGGGCGAAGAAGCCGACCGGGTCGTCGGTCTCGAACTGGGCGCGGACGACTACCTCGCCAAACCGTTCGGCGTGCGGGAGCTGGTGGCCCGTATCCGGGCGGTCACCCGCCGCACCGGCGCCCAGCAGGCGTTGCCCCAGGCAACGCACGCTCAGGCATCCGAGGAAGCACCGCCATCCGCGCCCACAACCGCAGCGCAGCGGCTGGGCCGGTTGGAGATCGACCGCCGCACCCGGCAGGTCCGCCTTCAAGGCCGCGAGATCGCGCTGTCCCCGCGGGAGTTCGACCTGCTCGCCTACCTCGCCGACGATCCCGGCGCCGTACATTCCCGCCAGCAGATCATGGACACCGTGTGGGACCCGCACTTCTTCGGCCCCACCAAAACCCTCGACGCGCACGTCGCGGCACTGCGCCGCAAGCTGGGCGACCCCGCCTGGATCATCACCGCGCGCGGCGTCGGCTTCCGCCTCACGGTTCCCGGTGAGGCGGAGCCCGCCGAGGGGGCGTCGTGACCCGGCGCCTGATACTCAGCTACCTCGCGCTGGCGCTGCTGGTACTGCTGGGGCTGGAAATCCCGCTCGGCTACCTCTACGCCCGCGGGGAGGAATCCCGGTTCTCCCAGAGCGTCGAACGCGACGCTTCGATGCTGGCCGAGGTCGCCGAGGAGAACATCGAGAAGGGCAACCTGACGGCCCTGCCGGAACTGGCCCGGGAGTACGCCGAGGACAACGCGGGCGCCCGTGTCGTGATCGTCGACCGCACCGGCCAGGTGCTCACCGACTCCGCCGGCACCACCGACACCGGGACCACGCTCGCCGGCCAGCCGGACATCGCCGCCGCCCTGCGCAACCAGACCACCGTTGCCACCCGCACCGGCACCGATGGTGGTGACGTTCTGGCGGCAACGATGCCAGGTTCGTCCGGCACCACGATCCGCGGCGCGCTGCGGGTGACCTACCCGATGACCATGGTCACCGACCGGGAACACCGCATCTGGGCCGCCCTCGCCCTGGCCGGCGCGTGTGTCCTGGCAGCCGTGGCGCTCGTGGCGTTCACCCTGGCCCGCTGGATCACCCGGCCCCTGCGCACCCTGGAACGCGCCACCACCCAACTCGCCGTCGGCCGTCTGGACAACCCGCCCGACGCCGACAGCGGACCGCCCGAACTGCGCCGCCTGGCCGCCGCGTTCACCCACACCACCACCCGCCTGCAGCACCTGCTCCAGGCCCAGCACGGATTTGCCTCCGAAGCCTCCCACCAGCTCAAGACGCCGCTGACCTCGCTGCGGCTGCGCCTGGAGAACTTCGAGCCCTACCTCGACCCCCGCGCCCATCCCAGCCTGGAAGAGACCATCGGAGAGGTCGAACGCCTCAGCCGCATGGTCCACGGCCTGCTCGCCCTGGCCCGCCTGGAAAACACCGCCACCACCCCCGAACCCGTCGACGCGGACGCCGTCCTCGCCGAGCGGGCGGCCATGTGGGAGCCACTCGCCGCCGAGCAATACGTCACCATCACGGTCTCCGGACCGGCAGCCGGCCCGGTGTGGGCGATCCCCGGAGCACTGGAACAGATCATCGACAACCTGGTCGCCAACGCCCTGCGGGTCTCCCCACCCGGCACGACCATCACCCTCGCCCGCGCCCCCGGCACCGATCTCCACGTCATCGACCAGGGCCCCGGCATGCCGGAGGCTGACCAGGAGCGGGCCTTCGACCGCTTCTGGCGCGCCTCCGACTCCCATCACGACGGCACTGGCCTGGGCCTGCCCATCGTCCGACACCTCGTGCACGCCTCCGGCGGAAAGATCACCCTGCGGGCGGCCCCCGGCGGCGGTCTGGACGCCCACGTCCGTCTGCGCCCCGTCGGCCGGGAACGCCGCTTCCAGGCGACCGCCCTATCAGGTGCGGCAGGCCGAGGGCGGTGATCACCCATCCGAAGTGCCGTTGGATCGTCCCTTCTTCTGGAGGCCCCATGCCGTTGAAGCCGCGGCCGCTGTCCTGACTGACGACTCCTTCAACACGCCGACTTGCCAAGGAACACGGCCTCGAGCTGCTCGTGGCCGCCGGCGTCGGTGAGCGGGTCGGTGTACGTGCCGTCCGCGGCCCAGGCGGCGGCGACCGCTTTGGCCCGTGCTTCGGCCTCCCGGGCGTTCCAGGCCTCGAAGTAGCGGGCGACGGCGTTCTCGTAACGGTCTGTGTTCGCGGGCCTGGGTGATCAGCCTCCATCAGGGACGTATCTGCTGGTCGGACCCCGGGTCCGTGCCGGTGGCGACCCGGCGGCTCCCCCCTGCCCGTAGCGGCCCGCGGGGTCGATTACCCCTCAGGTAATGACAGCTTTGGTGGGCGCCGATCACATTTCGGCCATGTCGGGCGGTGAATATGCCAGGAGAGTGGCCGGAAATGGGTAGTGACAGTGTTTCAAGAGTGAACATACTCGACTGCTAGGGCACTTCACATCCGGCGAAGAACCGATCACACAGCGCATCAGCCGAGCACCGCACATCAGCCGAGCACCGCACATGAGCCGAGCACCGCACATGA
The DNA here is from genome assembly GCF_029893585.1 of Streptomyces sp. LBL. Taxonomy (GTDB): domain Bacteria; phylum Actinomycetota; class Actinomycetes; order Streptomycetales; family Streptomycetaceae; genus Streptomyces. The sequence goes on along the minus strand of NZ_JARXYX010000031.1, from coordinate 12,873 downwards.
GCCGAGCACTGCACATGAGCCGCATCGAAAGCGAGGCCAGGCCGACCAGTCTGGCGAAGCGGCGGGGGAGTGGATCGTGCACGACGAATTCCTGTGCCACGTCACGGGGTACGGCACCTGTGACGGCCGACGCATCGGCGTACCTCTGGGGACCTACCGCGCCCCCACCCTCGCCCTCGCCCTGTGGTGGCTGCGTGACCGCGCCTCCTGGATTGCCGACCGGCTGGACCCCCGGCCCGAGGTCGAGCACTTACCGTCGGGTGCGCTCGTCCCCGTGGCCCCCACCGTGCCCGACGTGCCGACCGTGTTGCGTACCTGGTGCGCAGACCTGGCCCAACAGGGGCTGGTGGCCGACGAGCTGGCCGCCGGACGGCTGGTGCGGATCGCCGTTTTCGACGACACCACCGAGTACGAGCTGCTCGCGGAGTCCGTGGACGCCCTGCGGATGCAGCGCACCGGCGCGGCCCTCTTCACGCCCGTCGCCTGAACCACCCGCCGGATTCAAGTCAGGCGCACATGTGGATGTGTCGACAGAATCAGGGCATGGCGGAGTGGTCGCGTCGCACCGATGGCGCCCGAACTCTTCCTGGAAACCGACACCGGCTCACGGTGAGGGGGGTGTGGGCCCCGGCCGCATCATCGGCTTCGGCTGAGGGGCGCGCTCGCAGGGCCCGGCGTAAGGGGCGTGCCGGGGACTCGAGGACTCGGGGACTGTGATGCCCGGCTCGGGGTACGAGCACTGGTGCAGCAGCCTCCGGCCAGTCCGGCATCGAGAGAGAAACGCATGACCGAGCACCTGGACGGGTCAGTGATACCGACTGGTTTCGACGTACCCGTGGACCCGCTACGGCGGGCAGCGCACTACAGCGGCAAACCGGGATGCATAGCGGAGGCGCGGGCCTTCGCCGCGGCCTTCCTGAAGCAGCTCGGGACCGAGTGGTGCGCCGACGTGGACCCTCGTACCGAGGGGGAGGTGCTCCTGGTGGTCAGTGAACTGGTCACCAACGCGGACCGTCACAGCAACGGGCCCTACATACTCGAGATGGAAGGCACGGGCGCCGCGGTGGCGGTGGTGGTCTACGACAGCAGCGTCGCCCTGCCGCGGCGCTTCCCCAAGGACCCCGAGCGCATCGGCCGCCACGGACTGGAGATCGTGCACGCGCTGGCCGCGGAGATCGCCGTGGACCGAGTACCGGTCGGCAAGCGCATCCGCGCCGTGGTCGGCTTGAGGCCGTCGTCGGCCTGAGTCAGAAGTGATCCCCTGGCCCAAGCTCTCTCCGGAATTCTCTCTCCGGAATTACTTTCTCCGGCTCGGACTGCGACGACCAGATCACGCCAGATCGCGGGCACCGCCCTCAGCCGGCCTGCTACGGTCTTCGTGGGGGACGGCACCCGCTCGTGATGCGCGCGGGTCGGATCCTCCTCAGGCGCAGCCCAGCTCCCCCAGCATGCCCTGACGCAGACGCAGGATGATCCGCTTGATCAGCCGGGACACGTGCATCTGCGAGCAGCCGAGACGCTCGCCGATCTCCGCCTGGGTGGCTTCCTCCACGAACCGCATGTGGATGATCTGCCGATCGCGTTCACTCAGTTCGGCCATGAGCGGGGCGAGGGACTGGAAGTCCTCCACGAGCCGCAGCCCGTACTCCTCCACACCGATGAAGTCGGCGAGGACCGTCTCGCCGCCCTCGGGACCGTCTCCGGTGAGCGCGGCGTCCAACGAGGACGAGTTGTAGCCGTTGGAGGCGATCTGGGCCTCGACGACCTCCTTCTCGGGGATGTTCATCAGCGTGGCGAGTTCGGCCACGGTCGGCTCGCGGTCCAGCCGGCTGGCGAGCTCCTCCCGGGCCTTGGCCAGCTCCACGCGCAGCTCCTGCAGCCGCCGCGGCACGTGCACGGCCCAGGTGGTGTCACGGAAGAAGCGCTTGATCTCGCCGACGATATAGGGCAGCGCGAAGGACGTGAACTCGACCTCGCGCGCCAACTCGAAGCGGTCGATGGCCTTGATCAGACCGATCATGCCGGTCTGGACGATGTCCTCCATGTCGTCGCCGCGGCCCCGGAACCGGCCGGCCGCGAAGCGCACCAGGGACATGTTCATCTCGATGAGCGTGTTGCGCGCGTACTGGTATTCGTGCGTGCCTTCTTCGAGCTCCGTCAGGCGCCGGAAGAACTGGCGGGAAAGCTCTCGTGCATCACGCGGCGCCACGGTCCGCGGGTCCTTGACTCCCGGCAGCGGCCCGTCGCCCGTCGTCCTGGTCCCGGCGGTCTGCTTCACGACCTGTGCCTCCGACCGGATCACGGCGGTGTCCATTACCTCTCCCACGAAAGTCACGGCTCGACGTCTGCCTCTTCGGCCTTGGTTGTCTCGGTCCTACGGTTGTTCTGGGTCCTGCTCCGGACTCGCTGGCTGCGAGTACCCGGAACGCGGTGAGGTATGCACGCCGACCGACAGAATCGCGAACCTGTTCCAGGTCCTTGAGTCTTGCGCCTACCCGGGGTGTGAAGGCCCATGCTCGTCCGGTACCCGTGCGGCCGAAAATCGCTGGTCGAGTCTTTCGCTGCCGGGGTGGCGACGGCGGACGGGCGGTGACTCGGGCGCGGGTGGTGACGATCAGCGCGTGCGGGGAGCGCTCGGTGACGTCGACACCGTGCCGACATCTCCACGGCCGTGCGGCCCGTCCCCCTTCGCGATCGCGATTCCACCCAGGGCGGAATTCCGGTCTCTTCCCCTGTGGGCCAGGGAATTTAGTCTGAGGAGGTGAGCAACCAAGCGCCGAACCAAGCCCGCGTGATCCCCCTGCGCCCGCCTGCCGCGCGCCCCGGGACCGCCCGCCCCGGGACCGCCCGCCCCGGGACCGCCCGCCCCATGTCCGAACGCCCCGGGACCGCCCGCTCCGTGTCCGAACGCCCCGCCCCTGCCCCCGTCCCCGCCCCGCTCCGTCAGGCGCCGCCGGCCCCCGCTCCCCTCGAACCCCGTGCGCCGAAGGAACCCCTCTGGCGCGACCTGATCGGCGATGTCCTGCGCCGCGAACGCCTGGCCCAGGACCGCACGCTCAAGGACGTTGCCGACGCCGCCCGGATCTCCATGCCGTACCTCTCGGAGGTCGAGCGCGGCCGCAAGGAGGCCTCGTCGGAGGTCCTCGCGGCCGCCGCCCGCGCCCTCGGCCTGGGCCTGGGCGATCTGCTGTCGCTGGCCCAGGGCGAGCTCACCCGCCAGTCACGGGCCGACAGGGGCCGCGGCCGCTCCACGGCGCCCTACAACGGGCTCTGCCTGGCTGCCTGACCGGCCGGGCGCTGCCTGACCGCCTGATCGGACCGGCCGGCCGGCGCCTCAGACCCCCACGAGGCGCCGGCTCAGTACCTCGTCCGCCAGCCCGTACGCCACCGCCTCCTCGGCGGTGAACACCTTGTCGCGGTCCATGTCCGCGCGCAGCGTGGCGACGTCGTGGTGTGTGTGCCGCGCCAGCACCTCCTCGACCTGGGAGCGGATCCGCACCATCTCCTTGGCCTGCAGCGAGAGATCGGACACCGTCCCCTGCCGTCCGCCACTGGCCGGTTGCCCGAGCAGCACCCGCGCGTGCTCCAGCACGAACCGCCGCCCGGGATCCCCGCCGGCCAGAAGTACGGCCGCCGTGGAAGCCGCCTGCCCGACGCAGAACGTCGAGATCGGCGCCTGCACGAACGTCATCGTGTCGTAGATCGCCATGAGCGAAGTGAACGATCCACCCGGGGAGTTGAGGTAGATCGCGATCTCGCTCTCGGGGGCCGAGGACTCCAGGTGGAGGAGTTGCGCGATGACGACGTTCGCCACGCCGTCGTCGATCTCGGTGCCGAGGAAGATGATCCGCTCCGACAGCAGCCGGCTGAACACGTCGTACGACCGCTCGCCCTGCGGGGTCCGCTCGACGACGTTCGGAATCGTGTACGTCCCCATGTCACAGCCCCATTCGACGCTTCGAGGCGGCCGGGCGGACGTCCGCGAGGGACTCCACGACCCGGTCCACCATGCCGTACTCCCTGGCCTCCTCGGCCGTGAACCAGCGGTCCCGGTCGCCGTCCCGGGAGATGGCCTCCGGACTCTGGCCGGTGTGCTCCGCGGTGATCCGTTCGATGGTCCGCTTGGTGAACTCCAGGTTCTCCGCCTGGATCTCGATGTCCGCGGTCGTGCCGCCGATGCCTGCCGACGGCTGGTGCATCATGATCCGCGCGTGCGGCAGCGAGTAGCGCTTGCCGGGCGCGCCGACGCTGAGCAGGAACTGGCCCATGCTCGCCGCGAAGCCCATGGCGAGCGTGGAGACGTCGTTCGGGATCAGCCGCATCGTGTCGTAGATGGCCAGGCCCGCGTGGACGGAGCCGCCTGGGCTGTTGATGTACAGGCTGATGTCGGTGCGCGGGTCCTCCGCCGACAGGATCAGCAGTTGGGAGCAGACCCGGTTCGCGGAGACCTCGTCGACCTGGGTGCCCAGCAGGACGATGCGCTGGGCGAGCAGTTGGGCGGCCAGGTGGTCGTCGAACCGGGTGGGCGCGGTGTCGCCCTCCTCGGCCCGCGGAGCGAGTGCGGTGAGTGGAGTCATCGGTTCTCCTCTTGGTGGCGGGAACGCCGTCGACTCCACTCTTGACCTCGGACGGTGCCCGAATGCGGGTTCTCTGCCCGCGGCAGATTCGCTGCGGGCAGAGCGGGCGCGGCCGGGTCCGTCACGTACGCCCAGCCCACCCCGGCAGTTCGTCCGGCCACCGGATCCGGTCGAGGCGGTCGTGCAGGTCGTCCAGGTCGCTCTGGGGTACGTCGATGCGGAACGGATCGAAACTGCTGCCGCCATGGGCGGACGAAGGCGTCATGGTCGCGATGCCGAGCGAACGGTGTAGCGGCCACCTGGATCAATGGGCCACCCGACCGATGAGTTCCGGGACGAGGATCGGTCGAGACAGGTGACAGCGTTCCGCACGCCCAGGAGGTCCTCATGGCAACCGACGGTTTCACCACATGTCTCTGGTTCGACGGCCAGGCCGAGGAGGCCGCCGAGCACTATGTGTCGGTCTTCAAGAACTCCAGCGTCGTACGCGTCGGCCGCAACGTCGAGGGAGGAGCGGGCCCCGCCGGCTCCGTGCTGGCCGTGGAGTTCATGGCCAACGGCCAGAAGTTCGTCGCGCTGAACGGCGGCCCGCAGTTCAAGTTCAACGAGTCCGTCTCCTTGCAGATCTTCTGCGCGAACCAGGAGGAGATCGACTACTACTGGAACAAGCTCACCGAGGCCGGCGGCGAGCCCGGCCCCTGCGGCTGGCTCAAGGACAAGTACGGCCTGTCCTGGCAGGTTGTCCCCGAACACCTGATCGACATGATCAGCGACCCGGACCCGGAGAAGGCATCCCGTACGACCAAGGCCTTCATGGCCATGGGCAAGTTCGACATCGCCGCCCTGGAGAAGGCCTACGCGGGCGAGTGAACCCGGTGCACGGCGAGTGAACCCGGTGCACGGTGACGATCGGCCGCGGCCCCGCGCGGGGCCGCGGCCCGGTCGGGCGTCATCGGGTCCGGGCCCTGCGACACCCACACGATCCGCGGCCGCTTCGTCCCGCCCGCCGCGGCGATCTGCTCGGTGAGCCGCTCGGCGTCGGCGGCGTACCGCTCGAAGTACTCGGTGCGGGAGTCCGCGTAGGTGATCCCGTCCATGCACCAGGTGTAGCCCCACGCGTTGCCCCAGAACTGCAGGACCACGACGTCCGGGTGGAGCGAGCGGACCAGACTGGCGGCCTTGTCCCGGTCCGGTACCAGGGAGCGCGCCCCCGTGCCCTCCAGGTAGTCGCACAGCGTGGTTCCGGAGTAGGGGGCGCTGACGTACTTCGCGCGCAGGTCCCGCCGTAACTCCTGCCCGAGCACCCGCTGGTTCTCCATCGCCAGCGAGTCGCCGAGGTACAGCACGCTGGGCGCTTTCGACGCGGCGCTCGGGACGGAGCGAGCGGTGGCGGCCGGCCGCCGGAGCTCGGTGGTGGCCGACCTGCCCGGTACGTCCGGGGACGACGGCGGAGTCGCAGGCCCGGACGCCGGGTCCGTGCACGCCCCGAGCAGCAGCCCGGCCAGCAGTAACCCCACGCCCCACGCTCTGCGCATACGGCCACTCCCGCCCCGGACACCGAAACGGTTCCTCAGGCAAGCACAGCAGGGCACCAGGGGGAAGACGTACGGCGTCACCGGGACCGGCCGCGGCTCACCCGCGGTAGGCGCCCGGTTCGGCACACCCGACCCCGCGCCGCCCGTTCGGCCCGGCTCCCGCGAACCGGAGGGCACCCTCCCGGACGGGACCGGGCCGCACCACCGACCACGCCCGCATCTCTCCCTGCAGTCGTGCGATGCCCTCTCGCCCAGGCCGCAGTGCCGATGTGAAGCGGACCGAGCCGCTCGGCGCGCGGCCGGGCGAGTGGATGACTAGCGTGAGAATCCGGACATTCACCGATGTGGGAAAGGGTCGTGGTCATGGCCGTACAACCTGAGGGAACCCCTTGTTGGGCCGATGCGATGTTCAGCGACGTCGAGGGAGCCAAGAGCTTCTACGGTGACGTCCTCGGCTGGACCTTCGGCGACGCGTCGTCGGAGTACGGCAACTACACCCAGGCCTACGTCGACGGAAAGGCCGTCGCCGCCGTCGTCCCGCCGATGCCCGGCCAGGAGGGGCAGTCGCGGTGGTGCCTGTACTTCGCGTCCCCGGACGCCGCGGCCACCGCCGGCCGGATCCGGGAGAACGGCGGCGAGGTGGTGATGGAGCCGATGCAGGTCGGCGACTTCGGCACCATGTGCCTGGGCCGGGACCCGAGCGGCGTGCTCTTCGGCGTGTGGCAGGCGGGCGCCCACGAGGGGTTCGAGGCGTCGACCGAGCAGGTGGGCGCGTTCTGCTGGGCCGAGGTCTTCACCCGCGAGCCCGAGAAGTCGGACGCGTTCTTCCCGGCCGTCTTCCCCTACACCGTGAAGCAGATGGTGGACGACGCGGTCGACTTCCGCATGTTCGAGGTCAACGGCAACATGGTGCTCGGCCGCATGAAGATGACGGAGGAGTTCCCGCCCGAGGTGGCGCCGTACATCAACGTCTACTTCACCGTCGACAACTGCGACGACGCCGTCGCCCGCGCCACCAAGCTCGGCGGAGTCCTCCGGTTCGGGCCGATGGACACCCCCTTCGGCCGGTTCGCCGCGCTCAGCGATCCGCAGGGGGCGAGCTTCACGGTGATCGACGTCACGACGGCCTCGGGGGAGATGCCGCAGGTCGCGGACGTCTCCTGACGCGGGGTCCGAACGCCGGGCGTGGCCATGGCATGATCGGACGCATGCGTGAACGTGTGGTGGCCGCGTGTGACGGGGCTTCGAAGGGAAACCCCGGGCCGGCGGGCTGGGCCTGGGTCGTCGCCGACGCGTCGGAGAGCCCGACGCGCTGGGAGGCGGGGCCGCTCGGCAAAGCCACCAACAACGTGGCCGAACTGACCGCGCTGGAGCGGCTGTTGGCTTCGACCGAACCGGACGTGCCGCTGGAGATCCGGATGGATTCCCAGTACGCGATGAAGGCCGTCACGACCTGGTTGCCGGGCTGGAAGCGCAACGGCTGGAAGACGTCGGCCGGGAAGCCGGTCGCCAACCAGGACCTGGTGGTGCGTATCGACGAGCTGCTCGACGGCCGCTCGGTCGAGTTCCGGTATGTGCCCGCGCACCAGGTCGACGGCGACCCGCTCAACGACTTCGCGGACCGCGCCGCGAGCCAGGCCGCGATCGTTCAGGAGCCCGCGGGCAGCGGCCTCGGATCGCCGGAGCCGCCGGCCGCACCGGACACGCCGCCCGCCCGCCCTGCGCGGGGGCGCTCAGGCGGTGCCAAGGCGTCCGGCGGGCGCGGCGGCTCCGCACGGACCATCAAGGCGAAGTTCCCCGGCCGCTGCGTCTGTGGACGCCCGTACGCGGCCGGGGAACCGATCGCCAAGAACGATCAGGGCTGGGGCCATCCGGAGTGCCGTACGGCGGCAGCCGGATAGCGCACGGCGGCCGTCACAGGACCGCGCCGCGCCATTCCCCGGTCTCCCGTCCGCGCTCCTCGATGAACTCCTTGGAGCGCGCCAGGTCACCCTTGGTCTGCCGGCGCGGGTAACCGTGACCTGCGGGACAAGCCGCGAACCGGAGATCGTCGGCCGAAGCCGCGACGGTGCGCGTGGTCCGGCGGATGGGCGTGGTCCGGCGGATGGGCGGGTTCCGCGACACTCGACTGCTACTCTGCGTTGCCAACTGAACGCTTTCGGTGATGATCAGAGGTGCCGTGTGAAGATCGCCTGCGTCGGTGGCGGGCCCGCCGGGCTGTATCTGTCGATCCTGCTCAAGCTGCAGGATCCGGCCCACGACGTCACCGTCCATGAACGCGGCCCCGAGGGCTCGACCTACGGCTGGGGCGTCACCTACTGGCGCGGGCTGCTCGACAAGCTGGACGCGCACGACCCCGCGTCGGCCCGCGCCGTCGAGGAGCACTCGGTGCGCTGGAACCACGGCATCGCCCATGTGCGGGACGCCGCCACGCGCCACCCCGGCGACGAGGGCTTCGGAATCGGCCGTCACCGACTGCTGGAGATTCTCGCCGGACGTGCCCGGTCGCTGGGCGTACGGCTGGAGTTCGAGCGCGAGATCACGGGTCGGAATCTTCCCCCGGCCGACCTGGTCGTGGCGGCCGACGGTGTGCACAGTGCCCTGCGGGCCCGCCATACCGACCACTTCGGCGAAAAGATCAGGACCGGCCGCAACCGCTACATCTGGCTCGGCACCACCCAGGTCTTCGATGCCTTCACCTTCGCCTTCGTCGAGACCGACCACGGCTGGATCTGGTGCTACGGCTACCCCTTCAGTCCCGAGCGCAGCACCTGTGTCGTGGAGTGCGCCCCCGAGACCTGGACCGGACTCGGGCTCCACACGGCGAACGAGGCCGATGGTCTGGCCGTCCTGGAGAAGCTGTTCGCCGACGTGCTCGACGGGCACCCCCTGATCGGCCGCTCCACCGCCCAGGGCGGCGCCCCGTGGCTGAACTTTCGCACCCTCACCAACCGCACCTGGCACCGCGACAACCTCGTCCTGCTCGGTGACGCCGCCCACAGCACCCACTACTCCATCGGCGCCGGCACCACGCTCGCCCTGGAGGACGCGATCGCCCTGGCCGGCGCCCTGCGCGAGCACACCGCCCTCCCGGAGGCCCTCGCCCACTACGAGCGGGAACGCAAGCAGGCCCTGCTCTCCATCCAGAGCGCGGCCCGCTACAGCGCCCAGTGGTACGAGAACCTGCCCCGTTACCTCCGCCTCCCCCCGGACCGGATGTTCGCCCTGCTCGGCCAGCGCCACTCGCCGCTGCTGCCGTACGTCCCGCCCCAGCTGTACTACCGGATGGACAAGGCAGCCGGGCAGTCGGAGGCGCTGCGCCGGCTCAAGCGCTGGCTGGGACCGAAGGTGGCGCGGACCGTGCACGCCCGGGCGCTGGCGTCCCGCAAGTAGCCCGGCTTCACCGGAACAGGCGGTCCAGGAAGGCGTTGTCGAAGACCCGGTGGGGGTCGAGCCGGTCCAGCGTCGCAGCCGCCTGTTGCCACACGGCCTCGCCGAACGAGGCGGGCACCGTCGTACCGATCACCTCGTCGTCGTCCCATGCCTCCTCGTCGGTGTACGCCCAGCCCTTGGACCACTCGACCCGGGTCAGGCCGTGCCCGCCGTCGTACGTCCGCAGCAGGAACCGCTCCAGCTCGCGCAGGAACTCCTCCGCGTACGGCGTGCCGGGCAGCGTCAGCACGTCCAGCCAGACGGCCGTGTCCCACTCGGGATGCTCCGCGCTCTGCCGCAGCGCCGACAGCAGCGGGGCGCGGGCCCCGTCGATCCCCGCGTCGGCGGGGTCGTCGAGCCCGGTCACCCGGATCTCGACGGTGCCGTTGACCGGGAAGCGGCCCTGGGCCGCGTACGCCGCGAGCCGCTCCCGGTAGCAGGAGGTGAACTCGGCGACGACCCGCTGGACCTGGTCCCGGGTGGTGAGCACCGCGTAGCCGTTCGCGGTGACCCGCAGCGTGGTGGGCCTGATGTAGAGCAACGTGTTCTTGGACGGCCCCCAGATGTCGGCCGACAGCGTCGCCACCAGGCCCAGCGCGGCCACGTCGTACTGCGTGGCGCCGAGCACCGGCGCCAGATACCAGGCCGCGTCCGACACCATCCGCCCCACCAGCTCCGCCACCGGCGCCGGGATGTTGTCGGAGAACGGGTAGTTGTACGGCGACGTCACCCGCCGGGAGGTGAGCGGCTTCACCGGCTCCACGCTCCACACCTTCAGCCACGGGAACTCGGTGAAGGCGAACCAGATCGCCTCCACCCGCCCGGCCCGGTCCAGGTGGCTCGCGAGGGTCCGGCCGTCGCTGCCGGGCGCGGCGAAGAGCTCGTCGGCCGGGATGTCCGTACGGCTCACACACCGCAGGTCGGTGTTGCCGCCCACGCGCAGCACGACCTCGGTGACCAGGGCCCGGCCGAGGTGGGTGAGGAGCGCGGCGCAGTCGGCCTCGTCGCGGTGGAAGGTGCGCAGGGCATGGGCGCCGCTGCCCTCGTCCCACACCACGGCCGTCAGCGACAGCACGAGGTTGCTGAGCGAGCCGTATGTGTGCCCCGGCAGTCGCCGTTCGCCGTGGGCCGGTACGGCGGTGCCGTGCGCGTCGATCGCGAGGGCGCCGCCCAGCGTGAGGTCGCCGGGAGCGGGCGCGGCGGTGACACCGAGGCCGTGCCCCTCCAGGAAGGTGAGCAGCGCCTCCAGGGTGACGCCGGTGCCGGCGCGGACGGAGGAGCCGGACTCCAGGGCCAGGCCGGTGAGATGGGAGGCCGTGTCGACGAGGAGGACGGGCGCGTCCGACGGTGTCCCCTCCGTGATCGTCAGCGGCGACCACCCGTGCGAGGCCCCCCGGGCGCGTACCGTCCAGCCGTGCCGCCAGGCCCAGTCGACGATGTCGACCGTCCGGCCGGCGTCGGTCGGGGCGCAGGCCCACAGCCCGTCGGCGGTGATCTCCCCGGCCCAGTTCCGGTACGCCGAGCGGTACAGGGCGATACCGGCCGGGAAGTCGGGGAGTTTCTCGGCGGCCTCCGCCGGATCCGCGGCCACCAGTACGGGTACGACGGCCAGCGCGGCGGCGGAGCGGAGGAAGCCGCGACGGGTCCAGGAGGGGTCGTCACGCGGGTCGTTGCTTGGTGAACGATCAGTCACGGGCTCACGCTAGGCGTCCGTTGACACGTGCATGCCCCTGGGCCGCCTTTCTCACTCGTGTGGGTGAAATACCGCCCGTGGGTGAGTCGGAGCGTCCCGTTCCGCGCGGCCGGGAGACGGATGACAAACTGGCGCCATGGACGAGCGCACATTCGGCAGGTCGCAGCAGCACGCATCCGTCGTCGGTCTCGGCACCTGGCAACTCGGCGCCGACTGGGGAGACGTCGACGACAAGGACGCCCTGGCGGTGCTGGAGACGGCGGCCGAGTCGGGGGTCACCTTCTTCGACACGGCCGACGTGTACGGCGACGGACGCAGCGAGCAGACCATCGCGGGCTTCCTCAGCGGCCGCCCCGACCTGCACGTCCTGGTCGCGACGAAGATGGGCCGCCGGGCCGAGCAGATCCCGGAGAACTACGTCCTGGACAACTTCCGTGCGTGGAACGACCGTTCGCGGCGCAACCTCGGCGTCGACCGCATCGACCTGGTTCAGCTGCACTGCCCGCCGACGTCCGTCCACTCCACGGACGAGGTCTTCGACGCCCTCGACACCCTGGTCGAGGAGGAACGCGTCGCGGCCTACGGCGTCAGCGTGGAGACCTGCCAGGAGGCCCTGACCGCCATCGCCCGGCCGGGCGTGGCGAGCGTGCAGATCATCCTCAACCCGTTCCGGATGAAGCCCCTTCGCGAGGTGCTCCCCGCGGCCCGGGAGGCCGGCGTCGGCATCATCGCCCGGGTCCCGCTGGCCTCGGGCCTGCTGACCGGCAAGTACACCAAGGACACCGTCTTCCCGGAGAACGACCACCGCACCTACAACCGGCACGGTGAGTCCTTCGACGTGGGCGAGACCTTCTCCGGCGTGGACTACCCGACGGGCGTCGAGGCCGCGGCCGAGTTCGCCGCACTCGCGCCGGAGGGGTACACCCCGGCCCAGCTGGCGCTGCGCTGGATCATCCAGCAGCCCGGTGTGACCACCGTGATCCCCGGTGCCCGCTCGCCCGAGCAGGCCCGGGCCAACGCGGCCGCCGCGAGGCTGCCGGAGCTGCCCGAGGCGACGCTCGGGGCGATCCGCGCGCTCTACGACCGGCGGATCAAGGACCAGGTGGAAGCCGGCTGGTAGAGAGGCCGGCCCGGTCAGGGCTGAAGGAGCAGTTGACGCTCCTGCTCCTGGTCGCCTGACGCGATTCCCTGGTCATGCGCGGAGAAGGCGCGCAACAGCGCGTCGCTCGCGCTCTCGACGGCCTCCGGCGTGCCCTGCACGGTGGCGGTGACCGGCGCGGACAGGTGACCGACGTCGCTCTGCGGGAGCCGGGGCGGCTGCTCGGGGGCATCGCCGGTGAACGTGGCCGTATGGACCGTGGCGTGCTCATCGGAGGGCACCTCGTTCGGGGTGCCGAAGACGGGCTCAAGGGTTCGTACGACCGTGAGCGCGTCGGCGGCGCTGCCGCCGCTGAGTGTGACAGTGAGTTCGGTGCCGGACATGGCCAACGGGACTCCCCTGGTGGTGGTCGGTGTCGTGGGGGGGGGGGGGGGGGGGGGGGGGCGGGCCCCCCCCCCCCCCCCCCCGGGGAACCGCCCGGGGTGGCGGGAAAAACCCCCCCCGGGGGCCCCCCCCCCGTGGGCCGCCCCCCCACCC